>NZ_JCAFVO010000001.1:0-1181929 GCF_059372445.1 Stenotrophomonas sp. YJH_SMC_127
CAACTGTTCGGGCGGTTCAGGGAGAATCCGGCGTGGGGACCCAAGCTACTTCTCGGTCGCAAGACCTGGATCCACACGGTCGCCCACGCCGGGCTCTCGGCCCCCAAGGTGCCAGATCGGCAAGAGATAAGATCCACGCCACGCGTGGATGCCTTTGCAGAGTTGAGCCACGCGCGAACAGCAGCCGAGCATGGGCTCGGCTCCACATGGCGCCTGCTCAGCCCAATGCCGCGAGATGGGCGATGTAACTGGAGCGCGATTCACCCGCCGCTCTGGCCTGCGCATCCAGCCTCGCCAGGATCCGGCGTGGCAGGCTGATATTGACCCGCTCGATGGTGTCGTCCAGCAGAGCCGGATCAATGCAGATGTACGCAAGAATCCAACAGATGTCCTTGGATGCCTCGGCGGCGATCTTCTGCGGCGCGGAAGGTGTCGGAATCGAGCGCCCCTCATCCAGGGCCACATCAATCCAGGCGAGCGCCGCCTCTTCCGCCGCAGTGAGCGCATCATCAAGCGTGTCGGCCGCTGAGAAGCACCCCGGCAGATCTGGAACGACCACACCCCACGCGGTGCGCTCATCGCCTGCCTCGATCAAGACTGGATATCGCATGGGCCCTCCTACGTCAGTCCTGCGAGCTTCCGCAACGCCTGCACCAGCCCTTTCCCCAGATCCTTCCTTGGGTGAGGAACGGTGATGATGTGAGGGTGCTGCGAGTGCACGAATACATGATGGGATCCGCGGATCCGACGACAGATCCAACCTGCCGCTTCCAGTTCCCGGATGAGGTCCCTGCTCTTCATGCAGGGACGATACACATCGTACACACGCCCCGACAGAGTTCAAGGCGACAGTCGTTTCGGCAGAGTAGATCCACGCCATGCGTGGATGGAATCCCTATCGCGCGCCCGGCGCGAAGCGCGCCACCAGGTCCCAGGCATCCCCCAGGAACACCTGGCGAACGCGGGTGATCGGCTGTTCGCCACGCCAGGTCAGGCGTTCGATCACCAGGCAGGCGGTACCGGGCTTCACATCCAGCAGCCTGGCGGTGGCGGTATCTGCCCCCCAGGCACTGATGCGATGCTGGGCACGGGTCCACGACACGTTCTGCAGCAGCCAGCTGCCCGGGGCGGTGGTGCTGAAGTCGACCTCCAGTACCTCGGGTACGCCCACCGGGCTGATCAGGCGATGCTCCAGTGCCAGCGGTCGACCATCGGCCAGGTGCAGGCAGCGCATCGCCAGCAGGTTTTCCTGTCCGGCCAGCTCGACTTCACCGGCATTGCCGGCATCGGCAAGGCGCAGGTCGCGCTGCAGCAGGCGATAGGCGTACTGGTGGCCGCGCGAGCCAACCTCCATCGCGATATCGGGAATCTCCAGCGCCACCTGCTCCAGGTGCGGGGGCTGCCGCGCGACGAACGAACCGGCACGGCGGCGACGCTCGATCATGCCGCTCTCGGCCAGCGCGGTCAGCACCTTGTTCACCGTCATCCGCGAGCAGCCGTACTGCTCCATCAGCTCGTGTTCGTACGGAATACGAAAGCCCGGCGCCCATTCTCCGCTGAGGATGCGGCTTTCCAGATCGCTGCGGATACGCTGGTTGAGCGTGGCGGACTTGCTGGCCTTCACGTAATGGGGTCTCGGTGGCGGGAGGCGATCAGCCCAGCACGCCACGCAGGGCGGCGGTAAAGGCGGTGGTGATCGCCTCGCGCTGCAGGTGGCGGCCCTCGGCCACGCATTGGCGGCCATGGCGCCAGACCGATCGCAGCGCGCCATTACGTGCGGCGAACACCCAGCTGTCAAGCCATGCGTCATCCTGTCGCGCCTGCAGCGCCGGGTGTGCGGCGTCCAGTTCAACCAGGTCGGCACTGGCGCCGACCTGCAGGCCGGCGGCCACGCCCAGCGCCTGTGCGCCACCGTGCAGTGCACCTTCAAACAGGAAACGACCGCTGCTGCGGGTGGCATCCGGCGCCAGCACGTTGCGCCCGCGCAGGGTAAGCCGCTGGCCGTACTCGAGCAGGCGCAGTTCTTCGGCCGCGTCGATCAGCACATTGGAATCGGAGCCGACGCCGAAGCGCCCGCCTTCGCGCGCGAACGCCTGCATCGGGAACAGGCCGTCGCCCAGGTTGGCCTCGGTGATCGGGCACAGGCCGGCCACGGCCTGGCTGGCGACGATGGCCGCGCGCTCGTCATCAGTGATATGGGTGGCATGCACCAGGCACCAGCGCGCATCCACCGGCGCATGGTTGTACAGCCACTGCACCGGGCGCTGGCCGCTCCAGGCCAGGCAGGCCTCCACTTCGCGCACCTGCTCGGCGATATGGATGTGCACCGGGCCGTCGGTCAGCGGCAGCAACGCACTCAGTTCCTCGCCGGTGACCGCACGCAGGCTGTGCGGTGCGATGCCGAGCACCGCGTCGGGCAGCGCGGCCAAGGCCGGCTTGGCGGCCTCCAGCAGCTGCGCGAAGCCGTCCACGTCGTGGATCAGGCGCCGCTGCGCTGGATTCGGCGCCGCCCCGCCGAAATCGGCATGTGCATAGAACACCGGCAGCAGGGTCAAGCCAATGCCGGTCTGGTCGGCGGCGGCGGCGATCCCCGCACTCATCTCGGCGCGGTTGGTATACGGCCGGCCGTCGGCATCGTGGTGCAGGTAATGGAATTCGCCGACGCGGGTGAAGCCGCTTTCCAGCATTTCCATGTAGGCCTGGGCGGCAATGGCCTGCACCGCGTCTGGGCGCAGGTGGGCCAGGAAACGGTACATCAGCTCGCGCCAGCTCCAGAAGCTGTCACCGTCGACGCCGCCGATCTCGGTCAGCCCGGCCATGCCGCGCTGGAAGGCATGGCTGTGCAGGTTGGGCAGGCCCGGCACCAGGATGCCGACCCGGGTGTCGCCCGCCTGCGCGCCCTGCCCCGTGCTGATGGCCGCGATGCGACCGTTCTGCACCTGCAGGCGGACATCGCGGACCCAACCCTCGGCCAGCAGGGCGTGGGCGGCATGGAAACTGTGCGGGGAACGCGAATCGGACATGGCTGGACAACCCGAAATGGACGCCTATATTGTATAGACATATAAGCACAGCCGCGTTGTGGATGCCATGCACGTCGATACCCTCTGGTCCAACGTCCACCTGATCACCCTTGATGGCGAAGGGCTGGGTGTCATCCGCGATGGCGTCCTGGCCTGCGCCGACGGCCGCATCGTCCACGTCGGCGCGGCCGGCAGCGATGCCCACCTGCAGCCGACCACCCGCATCGACGGCGAAGGCCGCTGGATCTCGCCCGGCCTGATCGACTGCCACACCCACCTGGTCTACGCCGGCAACCGCGCCAATGAATTCGAGCAGCGCCTGCAGGGCGTCAGTTATGCCGAGATCGCCCGTGCCGGCGGCGGCATCGTCTCCACCGTGCGCGCCACCCGTGCTGCCACCCCGGAACAGCTGGCCAGCGAAAGCCGGCCGCGCCTGCTGGCGATGCGTGCCGAAGGCGTGACCACGATCGAGATCAAGTCCGGCTACGGCCTGACCCTGCCCGACGAACGCAAGCAGCTGCAGGTCGCACGCGCGCTGGGCGAGGAATGCCGGGTCAACGTGGTGACCACCTTCCTCGGCGCACACGCGGTTCCGCCAGGCCGCGAAGCACAGGAATACACCGACGAGGTGTGCAACGTGATGATTCCGGCCATCGCCGCCGAAGGCCTGGCCGAAGCGGTGGATGTGTTCTGCGAGAACATCGCCTTCTCGCCGGCGCAGGCGCGCCAGGTCTTTGAAGCGGCGCGCGCCAACGGGCTGTCGGTGAAGATCCACGCCGAGCAGCTGAGCAACCAGCATGGCGCCGAACTGGCGGCCCGCTTCGGGGCACTGTCGGCCGACCATATCGAACATCTGGACGATGCCGGCATCGCCGCGATGGCCGCTGCCGGTACCGTCGCCGTGCTGCTGCCCGGTGCCTTCTATTTCACCCGCGATACCACCCTGCCGCCGATCGCCGCGCTGCGTGCGGCCGGCGTACCGCTGGCGCTGGCCACCGACAGCAACCCGGGCACTTCGCCGCTGACCAGCCCACTGCTGGCGATGAACATGGGCGCCACCCTGTTCCGCCTGACCGTGGACGAGTGCATCGCCGGCTTCACCCGTGAAGCGGCGCGCGCACTGGGCCATGGCGAGCGCATCGGCCGCCTGGCGGTGGGCATGGACTGCGACCTGGCGATCTGGGACATCGATGCCCCCGCCGACCTGGTCTATCGCATTGGATTCAACCCGCTGCACGCGCGCGTGGTGCGCGGACAGCCCGACCTGCCTGCCTCCTGGAGCAACACATGAGCAACACCCTGGTTCTTCGCCCCGGCCATGTCACTCTCGCCCAGTGGCGGCAGGTCTATCGCGGTGCGCCGCTCGCACTGGACCCGGCCGCGCTGCCGGTGGTGCGCGCCAGTGCGGCGGCGGTGGCCGCCATCGTCGCCAAGGGCGCGCCGGTGTATGGCATCAATACCGGCTTCGGCAAGCTGGCCAGCGTGCGCATCGAGCGCGAAGACCTGGCCACCCTGCAGCGGAACATCGTGCTCTCGCATGCCGCCGGCGTGGGCGAGCCGATGCCGGCCAGCGTGGTGCGCCTGATGATGGCGCTGAAGCTGGTCAGCCTGGCGCAGGGTGCGTCAGGCATTCGCGAGAAGACCCTGCTGCTGCTGGAAGCGATGCTGGTCAAGGGCGTGCTGCCGGTGGTGCCCGCACAGGGCTCGGTGGGTGCCTCGGGTGACCTGGCGCCGCTCTCGCACCTGGCCAGCGTGATGCTGGGCGTAGGCGAAGCCTTCATCGGTGACGAGCGCCTACCGGCAGCCGACGCACTGGCACGTGCCGGCCTGCAGCCGATCGAACTGGGCGCGAAGGAAGGCCTGGCGCTGCTCAACGGCACGCAGTTCTCCACCGCCTATGCGCTGGCGGGCCTGTTCGAGATCGAGACCGTGTTCCAGGCCGCGCTGGTCACCGGCGCGCTGTCGGTGGAAGCGGCCAAGGGTTCCGACACGCCCTTCGACCCCCGCATCCACGCCATCCGCGGCCAGCGCGGGCAGATCGCCACCGCCGCCACCCTGCGCACGCTGATGCAGGGCTCGGACATCCGTGAATCGCACCGTGACAACGACGTGCGCGTGCAGGATCCCTACTGCCTGCGCTGCCAGCCGCAGGTGATGGGCGCGGCGCTGGACATCCTGCGCCAGGCCGCTACCACGCTGGAAATCGAAGCCAACGGCGTCTCTGACAATCCGCTGGTGTTCACCGATACCGGCGAAGCGTTGTCCGGTGGCAACTTCCACGCAGAGCCGGTGGCCTTCGCGGCCGACATGCTGGCGATGGCGGTGTGCGAGATCGGTTCGATCAGCGAGCGCCGCCTGGCGATGCTGGTGGACCCGGCGCTGTCCGGCCTGCCCGCCTTCCTGACCCCGCGCCCCGGTTTGAATTCCGGTTTCATGATTCCGCAGGTGACTGCCGCGGCGCTGGTCTCGGAAAACAAGCAGCGCGCCTACCCCGCCAGCGTTGACTCGATCCCGACCTCGGCCAATCAGGAAGACCATGTGTCGATGGCCGCGCACGGCGCGCGCCGGCTGATGCAGATGGCCGAGAACGCGGCCAACGTGATCGGCATCGAGCTGCTGGCCGCTGCGCAGGGCTGCGACTTCCACGCCCCGCTGCGCTCCAGCGCCGCGCTGGAAGCCGTGCGCGCCACCCTGCGTGCGCAGGTGCCGACGCTGGAAGAAGACCGCTACTTCCATCCGGACATGGTGACCGCCACGAATCTGGTGCGCAGTGGCGCGCTGGCGCAGGGCCTGACCGACCTGCTGCCAACCGTGGAACCGCAGGCATGAATACCCAACCCGAATGGCTGACGGTGCACGAAGGCGACGCCCCCCTCATCGTCAGCTTTCCGCATACCGGCAGCGAGCTGCCGCACGACCTGTTCGGCGACTACCACTCACCGTGGCTGGCCCGCCGCGACGCAGACTGGTGGGTACACGAACTGTACGACTTCGTGCGTGGCATGGGCGCGACCACGGTGCGCTCGGCGATTTCGCGTTCGGTAATCGACCTCAACCGCGATCCCAGCGGCGTCTCGCTGTACCCAGGCCAGAACACCACCGGCCTGTGCCCGCTGACCACCTTCGACAACCAGCCGCTGTACCATGCCGGGCGCGAACCGGACGAAGCGGAAATCGCCCGTCGCCGCGACACGTATTTCCTGCCTTACCACGATGCGCTGGCGGCGCAGATCACGCGCCTGCGCGCACGCCACGCTACCGTGGTGGTGTACGACGCGCACTCGATCCGCTCACACATCCCGCACCTGTTCGAAGGCGAGCTGCCGCAGTTCAACCTGGGTACCGCCGGCCCCTCCGGTGCACCGGACACCTCCTGCGACAACGCCTTGAGCGATGTGGTGGAGAACCTGCTGGCGCTCAGTGGCATGAGCCAGGTGCGCAACGGCCGCTTCAAGGGCGGCTGGATCACCCGCCACTACAGCAACATCCCGGGCGGCGTGCATAGCCTGCAGATGGAACTTGCCTGCCGCGGCTACATGCACGAGCCCCTGCCGGACCAGGTGGACGAACACAGCTGGCCCACCCCGCTCGACCCCGACCTCGCCGCACCACTGCGCCACACCCTGGCGCAGGTGCTCAACGCCTGCCTTGAATTCGCTACGAACCGGAGCGCCGCATGACCCGCAACGACCCGTCCCGCACCGTCGCCGCGCCGACCGGCACCACGCTCAATGCCAAGAGCTGGCTGACCGAAGCACCGCTGCGCATGCTGATGAACAACCTGCACCCGGACGTGGCCGAGCGCCCGCAGGAACTGGTGGTGTACGGCGGCATCGGCCGCGCCGCGCGCGACTGGGAAAGCTTCGATGCCATCGTCGAAACGCTCAAGCGCCTGGACGATGACCAGACCCTGCTGGTGCAATCGGGCAAGCCGGTGGGCGTGTTCCGCACCCACGCCGATGCACCGCGCGTGCTGATCGCCAATTCCAACCTGGTGCCGCGCTGGGCCAACTGGGACCACTTCAACGAGCTGGATAAGAAGGGCCTGGCCATGTACGGCCAGATGACCGCCGGCAGCTGGATCTACATCGGCGCGCAGGGCATCGTGCAGGGCACCTACGAGACCTTCGTGGAGATGGGGCGCCAGCATTTCGGTGGCAACCTGAGCGGCAAGTGGCTGTTCACCGGCGGCCTCGGCGGCATGGGTGGCGCACAGCCGCTGGCCGCGGTGATGGCCGGCGCCTCCTGCCTGGCCGTCGAGTGCCGCAAGAGCAGCATCGACATGCGCCTGCGCACCGGCTACCTCGACACCTGGACCGATAATCTGGACGAAGCGCTGCGCCTGATCGACGAGTCGTGCAAGGCCGGCACGCCGAAGTCGGTGGGCCTGCTCGGCAATGTGGCTGACGTGCTGGCCGAACTGCTCAAGCGTGGCGTGAAGCCGGACCTGCTGACCGACCAGACCTCCGCGCACGACCCGGTGAACGGCTACCTGCCGCAGGGCTGGACGGTCGAACAGTGGGATGAGAAGCGCGCTTCCGCCCCCAAGGAAGTGGAGAAGGCCGCGCGTGCATCGATGGCCAACCACATCCGCGCCATGCTCGGCTTCCACGCGCTGGGCGTGCCGACCGTGGACTACGGCAACAACCTGCGGCAGATGGCACTGGAAGAAGGCGTGGCCAATGCCTTCGATTTCCCGGGGTTCGTGCCGGCCTATATCCGTCCACTGTTCTGCCGCGGCATCGGCCCGTTCCGCTGGGCCGCACTGAGCGGTGATCCGGAAGACATCGCCAAGACCGATGCAAAGGTGAAGGAACTGATTCCGGACAACCCGCACCTGCACCGCTGGCTGGACATGGCCGCCGAGAAGATCAAGTTCCAGGGCCTGCCGGCACGCATCTGCTGGGTCGGCCTGGGTGATCGTGATCGCCTCGGCCTGGCCTTCAATGAAATGGTGGCCAACGGCGAACTGAAGGCACCGGTGGTGATCGGTCGTGACCATCTGGACAGCGGCAGCGTCGCCTCGCCGAACCGCGAAACCGAAGCGATGGCCGACGGCTCCGATGCGGTGTCCGACTGGCCGCTGCTGAACGCCCTGCTCAACACCGCCAGCGGCGCGACCTGGGTGTCGCTGCATCACGGTGGTGGCGTCGGCATGGGCTTCTCGCAGCACGCCGGTATGGTGATCGTCTGCGACGGCACCGAGGCGGCCGCCAAGCGCATCGGTCGCGTGCTGTGGAACGACCCGGCCACTGGCGTGATGCGCCATGCCGATGCGGGGTATGAAATCGCGATCGACTGCGCGAAGGAAAAGGGACTGGATCTGCCGGGAATCCTCGGCTGATCACGGAGGTGCCGGCCAGCGGCCGGCACTACCGAAACGTGTGGTAGTGCCGGCCGCTGGCCGGCTCTCCCCGATGCGGGAATCGGCGGCCTTGACCCGCTCGTCGGTCGTGACCAACATGCGCCATCACCGCTGATGGATCACCGCGATGTACCGCACGCTCGCTGCCGCACTGCTCTGCACGCTGTTTGCGATCCCGCCCGCTTCGGCGCGTGACGTCCCCACCACTCTCTCCACTCAGCTCGACGCCCAACTGCAGAGCAACCGCGAGCGCTACGGCATTGCCGGCCAGGCGGTACTGGTCACACACAACGGCCAGGTGCTCTACCAGGGCGCCAGCGGTGAACGTGATCCCGCTGCCCATGCCCCTGCCACCGTCGAGACCATCTTCGCCGCGCAGTCGATGGCCAAGCTGCTGACCAGCACGCTGGTGATGCAACTGGTCGATCAGGGCAAGGTGGATCTGGATGCGCCGGCCAGCCGCTACGTGCCGGGCCTGCCGATTGCATGGCAGGCGATCCACGTGCGTGATTTCCTCAACCACAGCTCCGGCATCGGCGAGTACTACGACCGGGTGGATAACCGCTGGGTGAGCAAGGGCTACCCCGGTGTAGCGCCTGACCTTGCCGCTGCGCTGAAAGTCGCCGGCGCGGCACCGATGCAGTTCGCCACCGGCAGCCGCGTGCAGTACACCCAGGCCAACTACCTGGTGCTGACAGCGCTGCTGGAAGCACACTACCGCACGCCCTACCCGGCCATCGCGCGCGAACGCATCCTGCAGCCATTGAAGATGACCAGCACGTCATGGGGCATCGCCAACGTGCCGGTCGAGCGCGCGGCGGTGCCGTACATCGGCAAGGATGGCGCGTTGCAACCGGCCAATGAAGATCCCTGGCCCAACTACGGCTGGGGGCATGCCGACCTGCAGACCACCGTGGGCGACATGAACCGTTTCCTGCAGGCGCTGGCGACCGGCAAGCTGGTGCGCACGGCGACCCTGGAAAAACTCTGGCAGCCGCAGAAGCTGAGCGGTGGCGGCAGCAATTTCTTCTCCACCGGTTGGGATACCACCCGCAGCGATGGCTACACCCAGGTCGGTCATGATGGCGGCACCCGCGTTCGTGCGCGGTTGGCCTACAAGGGCACGCTGGCCAGCGGCTACTGGGTGTTCGTGTACCTGACCAATGGCAGCGCCCGCAATGTCTGGTCCAGCACGCTGGTGGAGAGCACGATGGCGGTGGTTGCGCCCGGGGAGTTTCCGCATGCGGTGTTGTCCGAGCGGCTGATCGGCTATGCGCTGGATGACAGCACCGATGCGAGACCGCAGATGCGTAGCTGGCTGCGCGACAGCAATGGCGTTCCCAACGGCGAACTGGAACGTGCGATCAACAGTGATGGCTATGCCATCCGCGAAAGCCTCGGTGCACGCAAGGCGCTGAAGGTGTTCGCGCTGAACACCGAGCTGTATCCGCAGTCCGCCAACACGTGGGACAGCCTGGCCGAGTGCCACGCTGCATTGGGGGAGAGGGAAGCGGCTGATCGGCTGTACGCGAAGGCCAAGAAGCTGGCGAAGCCCTCGCCATAAACCCTGCTGTAGAGCCGAGCCCGTGCTCGGCTGATCTTCGCCGCGATGGCAGACAACCCGCGCTGCGCGCGATTAGCCGAGCGTGGGCTCGGCTCTACAGGAACACGGCGGGCGGCCATACGCCGCCGGCGGGTGACGCGGCGCTGCCGACCTGTTAACT
The DNA here is from genome assembly GCF_059372445.1 of Stenotrophomonas sp. YJH_SMC_127. Lineage (NCBI taxonomy): Bacteria > Pseudomonadati > Pseudomonadota > Gammaproteobacteria > Lysobacterales > Lysobacteraceae > Stenotrophomonas > Stenotrophomonas sp. YJH_SMC_127. Next base: position 10,113 of record NZ_JCAFVO010000001.1, read on the forward strand.
TGCGCGCCACTTTCGTGGTTTACAGCATTCCCGCATGTCGCTTCCGTCGTACCGCCCTCACCCGTCGCTGCTGTTCCTGGCTGTTTCCCTCGCCCTGGCTTCCACCGCCGCCGCCGCCCCACAGGCCACCACGCTGGACGCCGTACAGGTCACCGCCGCCGGTGCCAACGCGCAGGCGCGCGAAGCGCTGAAGCGCGTGCCGGGCGCCAGTAGCGTCATCGACGTGGCCAAGGCCGACAGCCGCCTATCCACCAGTGCGGATGTGCTGGCCTATCAGCCGGGTATCAGCGCGCAGTCGCCGGGTAATGAGGGCACCAGGATCTCGATCCGTGGCTCGGGCATCAATCGTGGCCCGGGCGCGCACGCCTCGGGCATCGCCGTGTCGATCGACGGCCTGCCACTGACCGGCCCGGGTGGCACGCCCTACGAACTGCTGGAACCACTGTGGCTGTCGCGCGTGGAAGTCCTGCGTGGCGCCAACGGTCTCGAGCGCGGCGCGCTGGCGCTGGGCGGTGCCATCGACTACGTCAGCCGCAGCGGTCGCGATTCGGCGGGCGTGCAGCTGCACTACGAAGCCGGCAGCCGTGGCTACCAGAAGCGCGGCATCAGCTGGGGCGGCGTCAGTGGTGATGTCGACTACTTCCTGGCCTACACCGACACCGAATTCGACGGTTACCAGCGTCATGCGCGCGGCGACGGCAAGGGCGCGATGGCCAACATCGGCTGGCAGATCACGCCCGACCTGCAGACGCGTTTCTTCGTGCGCTACCGCGAAACCAATCATGAAACGCCCGGTCGCCTGACCCGCGATCAGATCCGTAACTATCCGCGTGCCGCGAATGCGGCCAACCTGGCCATCGATGCGCGTCGCCCGCAGCCGGGCAGCACCTGGGTGGGCAACGTCACCACGCTGCAGATCGATGAGGACTCCTCGTTGCAGGCCGGGCTGGTCTATCACACGTACCCGATGGACTTGAACGAGAGCCTGTACCGGCAGCAGCTGGACTACGCCAACCTCAACGCCACGCTGGACTACCGCCGCCGCCACCGGCTGTTCGGCCTGGACAGCGAAACCACGGTCGGCCTGCGCGCCACCCACGATCTGGACGCCGATGTGCGCGAGTCGCTGCGCTTTGCCAGCAACGGCTTCGCTGCCGGCACGCGCACGCGTGACTTCCGCCACCACGGCACCGACAGCACGCTGCACGTCAGCAATACCCTCGCCTTCAATGACCGCCTGCGCATGCAGGCCGGGCTGGCGCTGATCAACACCCGTCGCGATGTGCAGGTGACCTGGCCGAGCAGCGGTGGCCGCCTGCGCGACCACGACTGGGACTATGCGCCGCGACTGGGCTTCACCTGGCAGCACAGCGCCCAGACCCAGTGGTTCGGCAACCTCAGCCGCTCGGTGGAGGCGCCGCACCCGTGGTCGATGATCTGGGGCTCGAACCAGTACTTCGGGCCAGGCAATGGCCCGTCTACCGGCCGCCAGCGCGCGCCGGTGCCGATGCAGAACCAGACCGCCACCACGCTGGAACTGGGCGCGCGCGGTGACGCGGCGCTGGGCCGCTGGGAACTGACCGGCTACTACGCGCACGTGAACCACGAACTGCTGAGCGTTGAACTGCAACCGGTGCCGAACCTGTTCATCGCCGAGAACAACGCCAGCCCCACCGTTCACCGCGGCATCGAGGCCGGATTGGACAGCACGCTGTGGCAGGCTGCACCGGGCCGGCTGTCGCTTCGCCAGGCCTATACCTTCAGCGATTTCCGCTACCGCCACGACGCGCGTTTCGGCAGCAACCGCCTGCCCGGCCTACCGCGCCACGCCTACCAGGCCGAGCTGCGCTTCGATCATGCATCCGGCCTGTACGCCGCGCTCAATACCGAATACGCCTCGCGCATCGCCGTCGACTACGCCAACAGCTACTGGGCCGACAGCCATGTGATCTTCGGCAGCCGCATCGGCTACGACGCACCCGGTGGCCGCTGGCAGGCCTGGGTGGAGATGCGCAACATCGGCAACCGCCACTACGCCGCTACGGTCACGCCGGGTTACGACGACGCCGGCAAGGATGTCGCGCGCTCGACCCCGGGCGAAGGTCGTGGCGTCTATGCGGGCATGCGCTGGCGCTTTGACTGATTGCCGCAGGCGGCGCCGGGTGTGATCCAGCGCCGCCGTTCCAGTGTCAGCCGATACGCCAGGCCGGCAGGCGCTCGCTGCGCTTCCAGATGGAAGGCGCCAAGCCGATCAGCACCAGTGCCGCCAACCACTTCGGCGAGGTACTGAGCAGTGTCGAGGTGAGCGAGCCATCGGCGGGGGCGGCCATTTCCTGCCACGGGTTGTAGCCCAGGTAGACGACGCTGCCAGCCCACCACAGCAACGCCAGACCGACACCCACCAGCAGCAGGGCCAGCGTGCGGCAGGTCCAGCGCTGCGAGGTAGTGCCCCATTCCCGTGACGCCGCGGTCAGCAGGCCCACCACCAGCAGCGACACCAGTGCCACCAGGCCGATATCGACCTTGGTTCCAATGCGCTCATAGGTACAGGCGCGGCACTGCGCCTCTTCCGCGGCGGTGGCGGCTTCGGCGCCATCGGCCTGCCCGGCTGCGGGCAGCGCCAGTGCTGCAAACGGCAACAACACCGCCAGCAGCGTCACCATGATCCAACGAAACAACGTCCTGTTCCTGCGTGCAGCGACATCCATGCGCTCTTCCTCGTCAGTGGTTGTGTGTCCCAGTGGGCGTCCGACCATCCAGCGCCCCTGTTTCAGATGCAGTACGACAAGCTCCCGATAGGTGACACCGCCGGGACACGAATCCCGGCCGACCGCGATCATAGCCCACTGTTCAGTGCAGCTGAAAACGGGGGGGGTCCAGGCGATATGAAGGAGCCAACCGCACTCCCCCCTGGATGACCTGCAGCAGATGGCTCGCACCCGGCACGCGTTCCTGCGCGAGCCAGCCCAGTACGGCGAAAAACAGCAGCAGGCCGAGCAGCGGCCAATCGTATGCGACACGCATACCCGCCACCATCCCTGTTCCTGCATGCCCTGCATACGAGGCGATGGGCTGCCACTGCCCACATCCGGCGACAGTCCCTCCAGTACGTTGCCCAGCGCCAGCGGATCCAGATCCACACCAGCAGCAGGAACACGCCATAGGCCAGCACTACAGCCATCGGGCAGCGAAGCAGCATCGCGTCGATGCCGGCCAGGCGCAACAGGTTCGAGGCAAGGAAACCGGCCGCACCGGTCAGGACGACGATCAGCGCCATCTGCAGGCGTGGCCAACCCCGCTGCTGCAGGTACCGGCGCGCACGCACGACTTCGCTGCCGTGGTTTACGGGCAATTTCAGTGGACTGCGTGAAAAATGGCGCGAGCGCTTCATGCCGCCGCGAGGGGGCGGGAGGCAGCGCGGCAAGGGACCTCGGGAACCTGATACTGCATGCGGACATCCTTGCCGGGCACGCGTAGGCGGTGGTGGACGGATTCCAGCGCGATGGGCCGTGGGTCCATCACCCACAGGCCGCACTGGCGCCGGCCTTGTACCCGCGCGCCGGCGGCTGGATCATGACTTTCCGCTACGAAAAAGTATGCTCTACGGCATGCACGTCTCCCAGCTCACCCGCTCCACCGCCCTCGTGATGTTCGTTCCAATGATTGGCCTCGCCGGTTGGGGTTCGTGGTTTGGTAGCCGCTGCATCAGCGATGGCTGCCTCGGCGTCCTGGTGGCATGGCTTGCCGCCGTGGCCACCTTTGCGGTGCAGGCGTTGCTGGTGCTCCCGACGCATGCCTGGGCCCTCAAGCGGCAGGGATCCCCCGCCTCCCGCAGCTACCTGCGTTGGTTGGGCGCGTCGGCCATCGCTGCCTTCCTGCCCATCGGGCTCGGCTGGGGCTATCTGATGATCTTCCGATGACCTGCTGCGCGTCTCACGCACGCGGATAGCCGGATCAAGGACGCGCGGCCGCCTTCAGCAACTGCGCTGCCACCTGGTCGAACGGGGCGATGTCCTGCAGTGCGCGGCACATCGCAACCGCACCCTCCACACTCGCGATCACCAGGCTGGCCAGCTCGTTCGCAGCCGACTGTTCGTGGCCGTCGGCAATGAAGGCTGCGGCGAGATGCCCCTGCCAGCGCGCGAACACTTCGGCAGCGGCAACGCGTGCCTGGCTGGGCACGGCCTCCACCGGCTCTTCCACTGCCGCGGCCAGCACCGGACAGCCCGCGCGGAACCCGGAACGCAGCAAGCGCTCACGCCACATCGCCAGGAACTGCTGCAGGCCCTGCACCGCCCCCCCCTTCAGCAGCTCCACCAGCAGCGTTTCTACCTTGTCGCCAGCCATGTGGGTGGCGCGCGCCAGCAACTCCTGCTTGCCGCCGGGAAAGTGGTGATAGGTGGAGCCCAGCGGTGCCTCGGCCAGCTTGGTCACCTCACGGATGCTGGTGGCATTGAGACCCACGCGCGCCAGCATCTGTGCCGCAGCATCAATCACGCGTTGTGGCGCATCAGAGGGACGCGGGCTCACGGTGAGCTCCTTGCTAAGACAGTCGTGATAGATTAGCGTACCGGCGATTCTATAACAGTCGTCATAGCCATGAATCTCTGGTTCCGCCTGCTCCACCTGCTGCTGTGCAGCCTGTTCCGGCCAAAGCTGGAGGCGCCGTTCGGGGTCTCGCGGCTGCAGTTCCGGGTACTGCCCAACGATCTGGACAGCAACCTGCACATGACCAACGGTCGCTACTGGAACATCTTCGACCTGGGCCGGCTGGACCTGATCCTGCGCATGGGCCTGGGCCGGGTGGCGCTGCGCGAGAAGTGGGCACCGATCGTCGGCGCCGGCACCATCCAGTTCCGTCGCGAGCTGAAGCCGTTCCAGCGCTTCACCTTGGAAACGCGCCTGGTGGGCTGGGTCGGCTCGCGCGGCATCATGGAGCAACGCGTGCTGATCGGGCCCGAGCAGAAGATCGCCACGCGCGCGCTGCTGGTCACCGGCATCTACGACCGGCGTGCGCGGCAGTTCCTGGGCATGCCGAAGATGATGGAAGCGATCGGCGTGGTCGCCCCGCCGTCGCCGCCGCTCAGTGCGGCCGCCGAAGCGTTGCTGGCCGCCGATGCGGCGTTGAAGCAGGACGACGCCTGAGCTTCAGGGGGCCGCCACCGGCACCGCGTGCGGTTCGCGCGACACGACCTGGGTGCGCCCTCCCACGTGCAGCACGTACTCGAAGGACTGCCGCATGCGGCTGTATGCGCCGCCATCCGGCACGCCGTAGTTGGCACCCACGCTGAGGGTATGCCGGCCCGGCGGCAACGGCTTGAGCATTACCCAGTAGCCGTCGGCGGCGGCCAGCCGAGAGTGTTCGTCGTCGGCATCCATGCGGAAGCAGCCTTCGCTGCGGACCCGATGCCTGCGCATGTCGCCCAGTGGCTGGCCGTCCAGCAGCACCACCGCGCTGATCAGGTAATCGTTGTTGACCGCCGCCCCCGCCTGCAGCTCCTTGCAGGACACAGCCTCATCCACCTGGTAGTGCGCCATGTTGATGATCGGCAGCAACAGGTACTTGCCAGCCGGCACCACGCATTCGCGATGTGGCCGGAAACGGCCATTGGTGCCGGCCAGGTTCCAGACCGGACCTTCCTGGCCCAGATCACACACACGGCCATCCGGGTCGAGATAGGGCGCGCCGCCCTGGCCGTCGGCCCAGCGCCACCAGCGGGCGGTCCATTCGGCCAATGAAACGCCGCCCACCGGTTCACGCGTCAGCGGCGAAGGCACCGCCGTGTCTGCACTGAACGCCGGCACGGCGGCCAGCAGCAAGGCCATCGTTGCGCCACTGCGGCAAAGCCATCCCTGGATTCCCTTCCGCATCTCCCACCCCATCGTCCCTGGCGGCCACGCGGCGTGGCCAGCTTCGGCGCCACTGTACCTTGGCGGGCTGGATCCTGTGCAGTGCGGGTACTGTGCCTACTCCAGCGCCATTGCGCGCTTGACCGCCGCCTCGGCCAACGGCGCCATCACCGCATAGCCCTTCGCGGTGGGATGCACGCCGTCGTCGGCCAGCTGCGGATCCAGCCCTCCGGCGGCATTGGCCATCGGCGTGTAGTAGTCCAGATAGACCAGCTGCTTCGCATCGGCATAGCGCTTCAATGCCGCGTTCAATGCGCGCACCTTGGGCGCAGGTGCCGTGCCCGGCAACCACGGGTAATCGCTGACCGGCAGCACCGATGCCAGCACCACGGCAATGCCATGTGCACGAGCCAGGTCCACCATCGCGTGCAGGTTGTCTTCGATCATCGCCTGCGTGGACGGGCCGGTGTTGCCGGCGATGTCGTTGGTGCCAGCCAGGATCACCACCACCTGCGGCTTGAGTGCCAGCACGTCCTGCGGGAAACGCACCAGCATCTGCGCCGTGGTCTGGCCGCTGATCCCGCGATTGAGCCAACCCTTGCCGGGAAAGAACGTCGCGCTGCCCTCCCCGCCCCAGCCTTCGGTGATCGAGTCACCGAAGAGCACCACGCGTGGTTGCCCCGGTACGGCGGCAGGCAGTCGCGCGTTGGCATCGCGGTAACGCTGCAGTTCCGGCCAATCGGCCAGGCGCTGCTGCATGAAGCGCACCTCGTCCGGGCGCAGTCGCTCGACAGGTTCCACCAACAACGGGTTGATGGCGGGCACGTCGGCCGCCATCCCATGGGCGCTCATCGCGCTACCGAGGGCAACCGCGGCCAGGCCAGCGGACAAGGAACGCATGGGGTCTCTCCGTTGAATGTCTGCGCCAGTCTAGCGCGCGGCCCCGCGCTCAGCGTGCCGCCGACCGCGCCGCCACGCCGGTCACCTTGGCCGGCATCCACATGCCTGGCGTCCAGCCACTGGCGGCCAGGATCGCCTTCGGGTTGTCCTGCTGGATCAGCGCACGCACCGCGTCACGCTTGTCCTTGGCCTGCAGGTAATAGGCCTTGCCGATGCGATAGCCCACCCAGTAGCCCAGATCATAGGGTTCCTGCGAACCGGGCTTGTAGTTGTACAGCCACGGCGACAGATCGGTGCTGTCCACATCCAGTGCGAAGGCGCTTTCGATATGCACTTCCCGGCCACGGGTCCAGGCCGCGTGGCGACCGTTGCCGACATTGCCGGAAATCAGCTCGCCGATGAACTCGGCGATGCCTTCGCCCAGTGAAACACGCAGCACCGTCGCATGCGGGTCGCCCGGCTCGACGTCGGTCAGGCCGGTCTGCTGGATGTGCACGTACTCGTGCGCGATCACGTGCACGAAGCGGTCCTGCACATTGGGATTCATGAAATCGGCTGCGCACAGCGCTTCCAGGCCGATGATCACCCCGCTCTTGGAGGTCAACCCGACCGGTCGGCCGCGGCCGACCGCGATGGTCACCGGCGGAAACGCGGCCTGCGGATAGATCGCCTGCAGGTTGCCGAACACCTGCACCAGGCGCTGCTTCACCGCCGGCAGCTCTGCAAGGCAACCGCGTCCCTGCGCATACACCCCGGGCTGGCTGGCAATGGCCTCGGCCATACGCTCGGGCGTGACCCGGCGCGCCTTCGCCAGTTCACCCAGGCCCGGACTGCCTTCGGCCAGGTAACCGGCCAGCTGGGCGATGCTGGGCTTGCCGCCGGTGCTGTCGTAGAGCGCGTAGAAGCGGCTGGCATCGGTGGTGAGGATCTGCGACCCCGGCGGGGTTCCCGCCGACGCCACGCCGACCGCCCCGGCACAGGCCAGGGCAAGCAGGCAACGCAGGAAACTGGACATCGCTCCGTCCTTGGTGGAGTGCATGCGAAGCGCGCAATCTACCACTCCGCCCCGGCCACCGCAGCGGGCACATGCAGGCCCTTCGGGGCTGTGCCAGACTCACTCAGGCACCTGCCATGGATGATGGAGCACCGCACGATGATGATCGTTCCCGCGTACTGGGCCGAAGCCCGCCTGCAGGCCCGTTTCCGTGGCCGGCCGATGGTCGTGCGCCGCTTCGGCTGGTCCGACGAGGGGCCTGCCCAAGCCCAGGCCCACGCCGACGCACGTGCCCATGAAGCCCTCAACGCCATCATCGCCGGGCAGGTGCTGCCGCGTCGCGAAGTGCGCAGCAACTACGGTGTGGAGGGCGTGCCGATCCGCGAGCAGATCGTACAGCGCGATGGCGATGTCATCATCACCCGCAACAGCTATGGCGCGCTGTGCCTCAACAGCCCCGACGTGCTGTTCGCCGACATCGACCATGCGCAGCCACCGGCTGGATGTGTGATACCGGCCATCGTCGCGGCGGTCGTGCTGCTTGCCGGCGCCGTCATCGGCACCCTGCTCTGGCATTGGCTGGTGGGCCTGGTACTGGGCGTGGCGGCAGTGCTGCTGGTCAACGCGGCACTGCTGATGCGGCGGAAGCAGCGCCTGGCCGCTGCCGGCGGTGCTGAAGGGCTTGCGCTGAAGCGCGTGGACGCCTTCAGCGAGCAGCATCCCGATTGGCATCTGCGCGTCTACCGCACCCCGGCGGGGCTGCGCGTGCTGGCGATGCATGCCACGTTCTCACCCGAGGACGAGCAGCTCCAGGCATTCTTCAAGGCACTGGGCACCGACACCCTGTACGCGCGCATGTGCCGGCTGCAGCATTGCTTCCGTGCGCGACTGACACCGAAGCCGTGGCGCGTCGGTCTGCGTTATCGCATCAGGCCACCGGTGGCTGCGTGGTCAGCCGAACAGGCCAACAACCCGGACCGGTTGGCCTGGATTGCCGATTACGAAAAGAAGAGTGCCGGCTTCGCCGCCTGCGCCTACCTGCGCAGCTTCGGTGATACCACCCGGGTGCATGCCAAGGCCGAGCATGTGCGTGACCTGCATGACCGGCTGTCACGCGCGCAGGATCGCCTACCGCTGGCGTGAGAGTGGCAGACGCTCAATCAGCGCCCTGCACGAACGGCTGCCCTGCCAAGGTAGTGCCCAACTGCACCGCGATCTGCTGCCCGCCCTTCTCGAAGGTTGTCGCGCACTGCTTTCCGCCCTTCTGGCACCCGACTTCAGGAAAGCCCTCAAGTGACTCGGGGGCGCCCTGTGCCGGACTCGCCTGCCAGCCTGCCGCATCCAGCAGGCGCTTGGCCTTGGCATAGGGCATGCCGGCGACGATGCCCAATTGCGTCAGCTCAGCAGGAAACGACTGGGCATGGGCCGTTGAAACCAGGGCCAACGACAACGTTGCAGCAAGGAGAATGGCTTTCATCGCAGTGACCTGAAACAAGCTATCAGGTTCAGCCTAGATCATTTGCGTGGCGTGCGAATGTGCCGGTAACACGCCGTTACCGTGTCTCCACAGTTGATTGCAGAGCACCTCAATCTGTTTACAGGCCAGCGGCAGCCGAGCATGGGCTCGGCTCTACAGGATGCAGGAAGGCCGCTCTGAGGCGGCCTTCCTGTTCCTTCACTTGGCGTTCTTCACGTAGGTATCGAACCAGTTCAGCATTTCCGCCACCAACTGTTCGTTCGATTCCAGCGCGGTGTACCAGTGCGGCTCGTTCGGCAGCATCACCAGCCGGGTGGTGCCGCCGTTACCGCGGATCGCCTGGTACAGCTTGCGCGACTGGAACGGCTCGGTGCCCGGGTTGGCGTCGTCCTCGCCGTGGACCAGCAGCAGCGGCAGCTTGATCTTGTCGGCATAGAAGAACGGCGAGGCCTTCAGGTACACGTCCTGCGCCTGCCACACCGAGCGACGCTCGTTCTGGAAGCCGAACGGGGTAAAGGTCTTGTTGTACGAACCGCTGGTCGCCACACCGGCCTTGAACAGCTTGGTGTGCGCGATCAGGTTGGCGGTCATCAGGCCGCCGTGGCTGTGGCCGGTCACGCCGATGCGGTTGCGGTCAACCACGCCCATGTCCACGGCCTTGTCCACCGCCGCCTTGGCGTCGGCTTCCAGCTGCTCCAGGTAGGTGTCGTAGGCGTTCTTCGGATCGCCCACGATCGGGAACGAGGCGTTGTCGATGATCGCGTAGCCGGCCAGCAGCATCAGGCGGTACGGCTGCAGGCGGGTGAAGGTCTGCTGCGAACCGGACACCTGCCCCGCCTGCGCGGCGTTGGCGAAGTCGGCCGGATAGGCGTACAGGATCGCCGGCACGCGCTGGCCTTCCTTGTAGCCCGGCGGCGTGTACAGGGTGAACGACAGGTCCACGCCGTCGGCGCGCTTGTAGGTCACCAGCTGCTTCTTGATCTGGCGCACTTCCGGTGTCGGGTCGACCAGCTTGGTCAGTGCGGTCGCGGTGGACGCGAACTGCGCCTCGCCGGCCTTCGCATCAGCCACCGCCTCACCCTGCTGGCGGACGAAGGCATTCGGCGGATCGATCACCGACTGATGCCATGTCAGGTAGCGGCCCGGCGTGTTGCTGAAACCGAGGAACTGTTCGTAGGCGTCTGCACTGCTGCGGAACAGGCGCTCGCTCTTCAACGTGGCCAGGTCGAGGCGGTCGAGGAACGGACGGTCGCCCTGCGGCGAGGCACCGCGGCCGCTGAGGAACACATGGTTGCCCTCACGGCGCACCACCTGCGCGCCATTCGGCAGGCGGGTGAAGACCAGATTGCCAGGGTTGCCGTACAGCTCATCGCTGGACATGTCCCACAGCAGGCGGCCTTCCTTCTTCGGCTGGTCCACATCCACGATGCGGGTCTGCATCCAGTGACGATTCTCGTCGTTCTCGTACTGGAAGGCCACGGCCGGATCGGTGGTCCACGCGAAGCCTTCGAAGCGCTGCGCGGTGCGGGTGATTTCGGTCGGCTTGCCGTTGAACGGCGCCTTCAGCATCAGCACGCGATCGCGATGCGGCACGTTGACCTTCCAGTCGCCCTTGTCCAGCGCTTCGGCGTAGACCAGGGTAGCCGGATCGGTGGCGCGCCAGTCGAAACCGCGCGGGCCTTCCGGCACGCCGTGCACCGGCACGCGGTCGGCCAGCGGCAGGCTGGCGATCGGCGTGCTGCGGCCACTGCTGATATCCAGCACGGCCACGTCGTTGGCGAAACGCTGGTAGGTCACCGCGTGCGAATACGGTGCCTTGATCGATTCAGTCAGCACGTGCACGCCATCGGGCGCGGCGCTGACTTCGTTGAACAGTGCCGGCTGCCCGACCGGGCGCACGCTGCCTGCGGCGGTATCTACCACGGCCAACTGCGAGGCACCGTAGTAAGCGAACAGCTTTTCGTCGTGCACGCTGGTCAGCGTGTCGCGGGCCTCATAGGTGCTGCTCTCGCCACTGCTGCCCAGCGACTCCTGCGCATCCGGGCCGGTCGGCACGCCACCGTTGGACGGCGCCGGGCCCTGGTTGGCCGGGACCAGCTTCACCAGCAGGTTCTGGCTGCCGCCCAGCCACTGCACGGTGTTGCCGAAGATGGGGTTCAACTGCACGTTCGGCACCTGCTTCACCTGGCCGGTGGACGCATCGCCCACCCACAGCTGCACGCTGGTATCGACCGCATTCTGGAAGGCGAAGTGGCTGCCATCGGCCGACCACAGCGCGCCGGTGGCGCAGCCCTGCGGCAGGTTGACCTTGGTCTCCTTGCCACTGCCGATGTCGACCAGGGTGAAGTCGGCCACGCAGGCCGGAATGCCGTAGCCACCCGGCGTGTCATGGCGGCTGCGGTTCTTCGGCTCCAGCCGCACGCCGGCCAGCTTCAGGTAGGGCTGGGCCACGCGGCTGATCGAGGGGTAGGTCTGCGCGGTGGTCAGCAGCAGGCGCTGGCCGCCCGGGGCCACGTTCGGCGCCGGCGGTGGCGGTGCCTTCAGCACCTTGAGCAGGTGTTCCGGCGGCTTGGCGTAGTCGGCCAAGGCCGGGCCAGCGGCCAACAGGCCGACGGTGGCAACGGCAACAGCCGCCGCCAGAGAGGTTCGACGGATCAGCATCCTTATCCCCTGGGTGTGAATGGGTACCCGGAATCGGGCATGGACCCGAATCTAGCACCGCAGGGGATGGGGTGAATGGGCCGGAAGGGCTAGAGGCCGGATGGGGCAAAGTGGGACACGCCCGGAGAGGCTGGCGATGGACCGGCATCTGCCAGGCGTGGTCTGTCGTCACTGCTGGGCGTGCAGGTCCCAGGCGGTCAGGTAATCGGGGTCGACCACGATCATGCCACTGTTCCGCATGCGGTATTCGCCTGGCTCGGCCCGCTGGTACTGGTCGAGCATGGGCGGCAGGTAGCGCTCATGGCCATCGTCTTCGTCGGCCAGCACCACGCCTTCGTCGGCGCTGATGCGCAGCACGGTGCCCGCGTACTGCTCCAGACCCTGCACTTGGCCGTCGCCACCATAGCGGGTGACACCCACCAGCACGACCTTGCCGATCATTTCCTCGGCCTTGGCATCATCCAGTGGGGGCAGCATGGCATTGAATTCGTCGTTCATCGGTGCACCTCCAAAGCCTGTGGGGATAGCGTGGGTTCGGCGGTCCCACGCTGCCAGCGTCGACGGCAACGCAGGAATCTCTCTCGGGGCGCAAGTAGCTGGATCGCAGGCCCGACCGGGCAACGCGGGGGTGCGATGGGTGAAAGGTGTCTGGAACTTGGCTGGAACTGCGGCGGATGGCCATCTGCGCCGATGGCGTGACCGTGTCAGGTCAAGATCAACACCACGCGTTGCGTTGCATACACGGTGAAGCGTGACAGCTGCACTGTAGCGGCATGAGCGCCTCCTGTTGAAGGTCACACGCGGGTGCGTTGCTCCGTTGGAACGAATGCTGCCACTCCACGCGGAAGGAACAAGTGAAGATTGCAGGCGACCTGCGACAAGCGGTTCGCGCGGTACCCGTTCATTAAGCTGGCGCCCCGCTCTGCTGCGGCACGCCTGCCCTGGCAGGACGCTAGAATGCCTCCATGCGCACCGTACATGCCCTCCGCTACATCACCCCGTTACGGGAAGGCGGCTCCCTGCCCGCCGTGGTCGAGACCGACGACGACGGCATGGCCGTGCTGAAATTCCGTGGAGCCGGCCAAGGCCCGAAGGCGTTGATCGCCGAGCTGATCGCCGGCGAGATGGCACGCACGCTGGGCCTGCCGATTCCGGAAATCCTGTTCGTCGAGCTGGACCGCGAGTTCGCCCGCACCGAGCCCGACCCGGAGATCCAGGAGCTGATCCGCGCCAGCGAGGGCCTGAACCTGGGCCTGGACTATCTGCCCGGTGCGATCAATTACGACCCGGCCGCGATGCCGGTGGATGCCGAGCTGGCCTCGCGCATCGTCTGGTTCGATGCATTCACCAGCAACGTCGATCGCACCACCCGCAACCCCAACCTGATGGTATGGCATCGCAAGCTGTACCTGATCGACCACGGTGCGGCCATGTACTTCCACCACGACTGGGCCAGCGCCGGCGATGCCTGCGAGAAGCCGTTCGTGCTGATCCGCGACCACGTGCTGCTGTCGTTCGCCAGCCGCATTGCCGAGGTGGACGCAGAACTGGCTGCGTGCCTGACCGATGCCGAAATCGAGCGCATCGTTGGCTTGGTGCCGGACAGCTGGCTGGTGGACGAACCGGCGTTCGACAGCCCACAGGCCTATCGCCAGGGCTATATCGACTATCTCAAGCACCGCCTGAAAGTGCGTGCAGTGTTCGTGCAGGAGGCCATCCGTGCCCACGCTGCACACGTATGACTATGCGGTCATCCGCGTCGTGCCGCGGGTGGAACGCGAGGAATTCATCAACGTCGGGGTGATCGTCTCCTGCCCGGGCGCGCGCCATCTGGAGGCGGCCATCGAAATCGATCCTGAGCGCCTGCGTGCCTTCGCACCGGCGCTGGACCAGGACGCGCTGCAGCCATGGCTGGATGCAATCGTGGCCATCTGCCGTGGCGACGCCAGCGCCGGACCCATCGCAAAGCTGCCCGCGCGCGCCCGCTTTCATTTCCTCACCGCCAAGCGCAGCTCGGTTGTACAGATGTCGAGCACGCATGTCGGCCGCACTGCGGACCCGGCGGGTGTGGTGGAACACTTGATGACGAAGATGGTGCGGGTACCGGAATGAACGGCACCTGCCGCGTTCACAGTGGCAACCTTCGCGCGATGTAGTTGACCACATTACCGATCGCATCCGGATCGACATTGGCCAGGCCAACGATCACATAGCCCTGCGCCGGCAGCACCACGATGGCACTGTTCGATCCGGGCGCACCGCCTTCGTGGCCGTACTGATGCTCCCTGCCCTCGCCCTGCACCACGAAACCAAAGCCATACCAGCCCTTGTGGTTCTGCGCCGTAGTGGCCTGCTGCAGCAATGCAGGTGAAACCAGCTTCCCGCCTTGCAGTGCCTCGGCGAATTTCACCATATCGGCCACTGTGCTGTAGCCACCACCGGCCGACATGCCGCGCCAGGGCAGCGACTTCGTTTCACGGACCCATTGCCCATCGTGCTTCGTGTAAGCGACGGCACGCTTTGGAACGCTCGCTGTTTCCGGCTCGAAGCCGGTGCCGGTCATGCCCACCGGGTGCAGGATGTGCTCCTCCACATATGCGTAGTACGACTGCCCCGATACCGCCTCGATGATGCGTCCCAATACGATGAAGCCATAGTTGGAGTAGCTGTCCTGGCTGCCGGGCGTGAAACGCGGCGCATCCCTGGCGAACCGCTGCACGTAGTCATCCAGCGTCTTCAGGGACGCGGAATACTGTTCGAAACCATCGCCAAAGAAGTCCCCCAGGCCACTGGTGTGTGACAGCAACTCGCGCACGGTCACGCTGCTGGCGACAGCCTTGTTCGGATAGTCCGACAAGTGCTTGCCGATCGTGTCATCGAGACTGAGCCTGCCATCCTGCACCAGCTGCAGGATGGCCACGGCGGTGAACATCTTGTTGGAGGACGCAAGGCGGAACTGCGTCTCCACGCCCACTGCAATTCCAGTGCTGCGATCGGCATCACCACCGCGCCAGTCCAGCAGCACCTTCCCATTCTGTGCCACCTGCAACGCGCCCGACAGCGCGTCCTGTGCCCGCAGCGCCTCCAGCCTTGCTGTGACGTCGGCCATCAGGGCCGGCAATGCAACCCGTGCCGGCTTGTGCTTGTCCGGCGTTTCAGTGCCCTCGATCTGGAACTGCATCAGGTGCGACGGATTGGCCGGGTCCATGACGGCGGTCACCCACATCGCGCGTTCGTTCATCTGGCCCATCACCAGCAGCTTCGCTTGGCCGGGCGCACTCTCGGTTGATTCGAGTACGCGCAAGGGGCCTGTGCTTTCGCGGAATTCGAGATAGTCCTTGGGACCACTGCCTTGCTTCTTCGCGTATCTATCGGCGAATGCCTGCAACCCCTCGAGGCTGCCCGCATTGAAGGCCGCAAGCCAGTCTCCGATGGCGTCCTGCGCACGCGGATGTGCACGCACGCTGGAGGGGGCGCCCACTGCCGGAACAGCCCAAAGCGTCATCAGCACCGAACAGGCCAGTACTTTGCAGAGCAGCAGGCATCCAACAGCCTTCATGGCAGTTCCTTTGCGGGTATCCCTGGGCGCATCCTAGATCATGGAACCGCCCGCTGCATCCATGCCAGGGACCCTGCCGCAGCACCTCAACCGTGACGATGAACGCCTCGATGCGATGCCAATCGCCCCGCTCATGCGGCAGCGATTCCACGCCCATGCCGATCTGGTACCTCACCGCATCCGGGACGTCGCGCCAGTAGTACGGCGCGCCATTGCTCCAGCCGCAACAGGCGTAGCGCAATGCAGGCATGCCAAAGGTCTCGCGCAGATAGGCTTCCACCTTCACTGCCTGGGCACCTGGAACGCGGTAGTGGGCCTGCATGGGTTTGATGCAGGACGCGTCGTCCTGGCTGCAGCCGCCATATTCAAGTCCCGCGGGCTTCCGGCCCATCGCCTGCAGGAAATCCTGGCATTCGATATCCGGTCGCGCCAGGCCATCCGCGCGTCCCTGCACCTCCCACTCGACCAACGCCAGCGCAGGCGTCTGTTGCGCAAGCACGTTGGCGGCGAACAGCAATGCCGCCAGCCCCAGCAGCAAGCGCGCGCTACGCAGCGGCAACCGGCCAATCGTCTCAGGGCGATCCTTCGCAGGCAGTCACAGGAATGCCAACCGATGCCGTGCTATCGCCGTGCCATCGTCTGCTCGCTGAAGCGTGCCACGCAGAAGTCCAGGAAACTGCGCAGCTTGGGCGTCAGCTGGCGGTCGCGCGGGTACACCAGGTTGATCCACGTCGACACCGGCACGTAGTCCGGCAGCACTTCCACCAGTTCACCACGCGCCAGCGCGGCAGCAAGCATTTCATAGGGCTGCAGGATCAACCCCAGCCCTCCGACTGCCGCGGTCAGCAGCGGCTCGGCCTGGTTGACCATGAAGCGGCTGGACACCGGCACGGTCAGCACGCTGCCGTCAGCATCGTGGAAGCTCCAGCGCGTGCGGATGATCGAATGGGCGAAGCCCAGGCACTCGTGCCGACTCAGATCGGCCGGATGGACAATGGCCGGGCGCGATGCGAGGTACGCCGGCGATGCACACAGCACCAGCGGATACGGCCCCAGCCGTCGCGCCACCAGCCCACTGTCGGCCAGATCACCGGTGCGGAACACCAGATCAAAGCCGTCCTCGACGATGTCCACCAGGCTGTTGGACAGGTTCAGATCAACCTGCACGTCCGCGTACTGCTGCAGGTAGGCCACCACCGCCGGCCCCAGTGCATGCACGCCGAAGGTGACCGGTGCGCTGACGCGCAGGCGCCCCATCGGCCGCCCGCGCGCCACTTCGGCCAGCTGCTCGGCGCCTTCCACCTCCTCCAGGATCACCCGCGCACGGGCCAGATAGGCCTGGCCGAAGTCGGTCAGGCTCTGCTTGCGCGTGGTGCGGTTGAGCAGGCGCACGCCCAGGTGTTGTTCCAGCGACTGCACGTGTTTGCCGACCAGCTGCGGCGACAGGTCCAGCGCGTCGGCGGCAGCGGCGAAGGAGCCAACCTCGGCCACTTTGACGAAGGTCCGCAGGGGAGCGATCAGGTCCATTGCAAACAATTGGTTTTCAATGAAACGCCAGATTACCCCTTATTCTGGAGGCAGGCCACGCGCACAGTAGCCTCCACCTTTCCGCCGGCCCTGCGCCGGCCTTGCCCAGGAGTCCCCCATGAGCCAGGTTGTCCGCATCCACGAATATGGCAGCGCCGATGTGCTGCGCATCGACGACATTGATGTTCCCGCCCCCGCCGCCGACGAGGTCCAGATCCGGGTCAAGGCCATCGGCCTGAACCGTGCCGAGGTGATGTTCCGCAACGGCGCCTATCTGCAGGAGGCGCAGTTCCCCAGCCGGCTGGGCTATGAAGCGGCCGGCATGGTCGAGGCGGTCGGCAGTGCGGTGAGCGGATTCGCTGCTGGCGATGCGGTGAGCGTGGTGCCGCCGCTGGACATCGCCCGCTGGGGCACCTACGGCGAGCTGGCCAACGTGCCGGCGCGACTGGTGGTCAAGCACCCGCAGGCGCTGGGCTTCGAAACGGCGGCTGCGGTGTGGATGCAGTACGTCACCGCCTGGGGCGCACTGTTGGAGCAGGCGCAGCTGGCCGCCGGGGATTCCGTCATCATCACCGCTGCCAGCAGCAGCGTCGGCCTGGCCGCGATCCAGATCGCCAATGCAGTGGGTGCCACGCCGATTGCGGTGACCCGTGGCCCGGGCAAGCGCCAGGCCTTGCTCGATGCCGGTGCCGCCCATGTCATCGCCACCCAGGAACAGGACCTGGCAGCCGAAGTGGCGCGCATCACCGGCGGTGCCGGCGCCCGCGTGGTGTTCGACCCGATCGGTGGCCCGCAGTTCGTGCCGCTGACCGAGGCAATGGCCCGTGGCGGCATCCTGCTGGAATACGGCGCGCTGAGCAGCGAACCCACCCCGTTCCCGTTGTTCAACGTGCTGGGCAAGTCGCTGACGCTGAAGGGCTACCTGTACTCGGAAATCGTCTCCGACGATGCCGCGCTGGCACGTGCCAAGGCGTTCATCGTCGATGGCCTGGACAAGGGCACGCTGGCGCCGAAGATCGCGAAGGTGTTCCCCTTCGCACAGATCCAGGACGCCCACCGCTACCTGGAATCGAACGAACAGATCGGCAAAGTGGTGGTGACGCTGTAAACACCCTGCCGGCAGCGACGGACCCACTGCGGGCACGTCGCTGCCGCAGGCTCAGGCCATTGAAGGCCCGCGGTTCTCATGCTGGCGGCTTTCGAGGGTGAGCTGGTGCTCGCGCTGCCGGTTGTCACCGGCCAGATCATTCACCGTTTCCTCCATCGAGCGCGCGGGTTGTGCCGTATCCACACTGGCGCGCTCACCGGGAATCAACCCGGCAACCCACAGGCGATCTCCGGCCATCATCACCCGGTCGACGCGCGCGGCATCATCGATGCCGTTGCGCTTGGACTCCAGCACTGCCTGCATGACGTGCTCGTCGCCGATGGTGCCAGGTACCCCCTGGCGGATGCGCTCGAACAGCGCGGCGTCCCTGGGCGACAGCGATTCCATGCCATTGGGCTGCGGTGCGGGCTCCGGCGCGGCCGGACCAGCGACCGGTGCATTCGCCGCTGCCTACTGCCGCGCCTGCACCTGCTCCGGCTGGAACTCCGCCCGCGTATAGGGCGGACGCTGCGGCGGCCAGTTCTCCGCGCGGTCGAACTCGGTGGTCGGCGCATGCTCGCGAGCGACGGCGGCATCGTTCAACTGCCGGCGCGCATCCGTGTCGATGACGCCGCCGGGGCGCAGCGGCAGGCCATAGTCCTGCTGGAAGTTGCGCATGGCCGCCTGCATGCCGGCATCAAACGTGCGCGCATCGCGCTCGGCACGTGGGTTCGGTTCGGTCAGGTACCCCAACGCCTCCAGCTGCCGGCGCATTTCGAACACCGGCTCGCCCTTCTCACCGGGGCCCAGGTTGCCGTCGGCCAGCGGGCCGGTCAGGTCGGTCACCGTCCGGCGCCTGAAGTCCGGATCGACCGCCAGCGTGTCGCTGCGCATGCGTTCCAGCAGCGCAGCGTCGATGCGGCCATTGGCCGGGCTGATACCCCGCTCGGTCTGGAAGCGGCGCACGGCCTGCTCGGTGGAGGCGCCGAAATCACCGTCGGGCTTGATCGCGGCATTGGCGTTGTTGCGGACGTCCAAGCGCTGCAGGTACTGCTGCGCTTCCAGCACGTGCTGGTTGGCGTCACCCCGGTGCAGGTCCATCGCCCCGCCGGGCGCCTGGGGGGTCGGCACCGGCATCTGGAAGCCTGGTTGCTGCACACGCTGGACCACGCCGGCAACCTGGGATTCCCATTCAGTGGCCCGTGCGGCGATGGCGTCTGGATAGGGACTGCCGTTGTTCAGCTCACCGCCATTGACCGAGGCCCGCGCCTGCCGGTAGTCGGCATGGTTGGCGTTGACGTTGTCGGACAGCCGCGCACCGAACAGGCCGTCGCGCATCCCCACCACCAGCACCTTGGTGGCGATGTCTGCCCGGGCAGCCCGTTCCGGATGCTCGACCAGCTCGCGGCCCATCCCCAGCGCCTCGCCCAGCCGCTCGTAGTTGTTGACGTGGGTGAGGTGGGCAAAGCCCCGGCCGAAATACTCCTCGCCGCCGAAGTAGCGCAGGTCCACCGCCTGCTTCCTGCCCCAGTCTTCCTCCGGCGCGGCGAAATCACGCGATTCGTGCTGCGCCGTGGCCAGCACATAGGCAATCTGCCGATGGTCGGTAATGCCGTTGTCGATGCAGGTACGCACGATCATCTCGACCGACTGGTCCCGGGTCAGGCCGAAGCCCGACCCACCTTTTCCATAGCCTTCGCTCATCCTTCAGCTCTCCAGTTCCGGAACGCATCCATTCGTCGGGGGAAGACCTACTTCAGCAGGTCCGGTTCAGTCGGGGCCTCGCCCCTGCAGGTGTCATAGCGGCGCTGCAGCAGCGTGCGCGTGTCGGTTCCGCGCAGCTGGATGACCTTGTCCTCGCGCTCGCACGGGCTGACCTTCGCGCGCAGCACGAACCGCCCATTGTCGATATGGTCGATGTCGCGCCCACCGATGGCCGCTTCCAACGCCTTGGCACGCACATAGCGGTTGCGCTTGGCATCGAACAGGTAGAACGCATGCACCGGAACGTTGTAGACACCGCTGTTGTCCTGCCACACCTGCAGGTCCGGCACGCCATCACCATTGAAATCCGAAACGGTCAGCAGCACGGCGGTCGCACCCTGGGCACCGGTGCCGGCGCGGGTCAGGCGCGGCTGCACGTCCGTGACCACGACGTTGCGCCCACCACGGGTCACGCCCATGCTCCGCACCTGGCAGGTCGTCACGTTGTCGGTGCCGCTGCAATCGGTCACCTGGAAGACCACCTGCAGTGCCGGTGTGAGCCTGCCCTCGCCGGGCCGCAGGACGATCCTGCCCTGCTTGTCGGGCGCGGCATCGGCGGCATGCACAGCGGCCTGCGCCGGCGCCGGGGCCGCCTTGGCTTCCGCCACCAGCGCCGCCGCACCGCCGCCCTGCAACTGGCGGGCACGCAGCAGGGTCATGTGCGTGCGGCACTGCTGTGAATCCAGCTGGGCAACGGCCGTGCTGCCTTCCGGGCACCGGTTGTCGCGCTGGCGCAGCCATTGCCGCTGCAGATCGCGCAGCACCTGCTGATCACTGGCGGTCAGTGTGGAGCGCGCCGCGCTGTAGGCGGCATTGAGTGCATCGTCGTGCACCTTGAGTTCAGCGTCGGCACAACGGCGACGGGCGTCCAGCGCGGTGCCTGCGGCCGCCATGCAAGGCGCATGAGCGGGGCTCAGAGAGCGCGCATCGCCTGCGATCAGTTCGGCACCGCTGGGCACCTTGCGTGCGGCGGGCTGGGGCGACGCCTGCGCGCTTGCCCACAGGCAAGGGCCAAGCAGAAGCAGTCCTGCCAGCAGCCGGGTGGCACGCCCCGGCAGGCGTTCGGAGTTCAGCATGCGTTTCCTTCCCTGGGGGCGTTGGCCGGCCCCGTCCTGTTCCGATGATGGATGCTGCCCGGTCGCCAGCGCAACTTCAGCGACAGCGGTCACAGCCCGCAGGTCGCATTCAGGCCGGCAGCGCTATTTCGGCAGCGCGTAGGCCATCACGTAATCGCCGTTCGGGGTTTCCATGAAATGGTGGCCGCCAGCCATGATCACCACGTACTGGCGCCCGCCCTGCGCGTACACCATCGGATTGGCCTGGCCACCCGCGGGCAGCTTGGCATGCCACAGCTCCTTGCCGGTCTTCAGGTCGATGGCGCGCAGCAGGTCGTCGGTGGCGGCGGCGATGAAGATCAGGCCGCTGGCGGTGACTACCGAACCGCCATTGTTCGGCGTGCCGATCTCGATGGGCAGGCCGGAACGGATGCCGAATGGTCCGTTGCCGCGCGCACTGCCGAACGGACGGTCCCACAGCAGCTTGCCGGTGCGCAGGTCGATGGCCCGGATGCCGCCATAGGGTGGCTGCTTGCACAGCAGACCAGTGAACGGCAGGCGCCAACCGGCGTTTACCTGGATGGCGTAGGGCGTGCCCACCTGTGGGTCGCCCGCGCCTTCGGCGCCGCCCTTGTCGAACCGGACCTTCTCGCGTGGCAGCCAGCCCAGCCTGTCGGCCTCGGCGCGTGGCACCAGCCGGTTGTAGTTGGGCATGTCGTTGTAGTTGGCCACGATCACGCCGCGGCGTGTATCGATGGACACACTTCCCCAATCCGAACCGCCGTTGTAGCCGGGATATTCGATGGAATGGCGATCACTGCTCGGCGGGGTGTAGAAGCCTTCGTAGTACGCCTTGCGGAACTGGATGCGGCAGATCAGCTGGTCGACCGGGGTGATGCCCCACATGTCGCGCTCGGTCAGGTCATGCTGCCGGCGCAGCGTGTGATACAGCGAGAACAGCTGCGTGGGTGAGCGTTGTTCCGGTTCGACACCGCCGACCGGCACCCTGCGCTCTTCGGCGGCGGTCAGCAGCTGGCCGTTGCGGCGGTCAAGGATGTAGAGATCACCCTGCTTGGTCGGCAGCAGGAGCGCCGGCACCTTGCCAGCCGCCGTCGGGTAATCGATCAGGCTGGCCTGCGAACCCAGGTCGTAGTCCCACACATCCTTGCGCACCGCCTGGAAATGCCAGGCCGGCTTGCCGGTGGCCACATCGATCGCCACCAGCGACGTCGCATAGCGGTTCTGGTTTTCCGTGCGTGAGCCACTCCAGTAATCGCCAGCGGAATTGCCCAGCGGCAGATAGACCAGCCCCAGCGCCTCATCACCGGTCGCGGTGGTCCACATGTTCGGCGTGCCGCGCGTGTAGGTCTGCTCATGCGGCGGCAGGCCGCTGCGTTCGGGCTGGTCCATGTCCCACGCCCAGCGCAGCTTGCCGGTGATCGCATCGTAGGCCTGGATCACCCCCGATGGCGCGTCGCGGCGCTGACCATCCAGCACCTGGTGGCCGGTGACGATCACCCCGCGCACGATGGCCGGTGGCGAGGTGATCGACACATAGCCCGGTGGCACCTCGCCCATGCCCAGAGTGATGTCGACCTGGCCGTTGTTGCCGAAATTCGCACAGGGGCGGCCACTGTCGGCATCCACCGCGATGATGCGCCCGTCCAGCGTGCCCTCGATGATGCGCGCCCAGCATGCCGGACGACTGCCCGGTGCAGCGCTGCGGGTGGCACTGGGCGGCGGTTCCGGCAACGCCAGATCAGCAGCGGCATCGGCCAATGCGGCATCGGCGAGGATCGGCGTGGCCGGTTGCTCGTAATAACTCACGCCACGGCAGGCGGCGGTGTATGGAATCGAAGCGTCCTTTACCTTCGGATCGAACCGCCACACTTCCTTGCCGCTGGCCGCATCCAGTGCGATCAGGCGGTTGCGGGCGGTGCACAGGTACAGACGGTCGCCGATCTTCAGTGGCGTGGTTTCCGCACCCCAGCGCTTCTTCGGCATATCGCCGGTGCGGAACTGCCAGGCCAGCTGCAGCGTGGCCACGTTGGCCGGGGTGATCTGCTGCAGCGGCGAATAGCGGGTGGCGGCATTGCTGCGCCCCCACGCCGGCCAGTCCCCTTCGGCAGGCTGGTCGGCCGGCTGCAGACCGGTGGTGTCGCGGGTCGGTTCCAGCCCGACGCTGGCCGCGCCTTCCGGGAACGGCTGGTGCCCGTCCACTTCGCCGTGCGGCGCGAACGCCAATCCGAAGGCAGCGACGAACACCAGCATCAGCACGCCGGCCACGCTGCGCGACAGGCGCCTGGAAACCGGTTGGTGGAGGGTGGGCGCCAGCAGCGCCAGCACGATGCCAAGCGCGGTCACCAGGCCGAGCCGCGGTACCCAGCGCCAGTAGTCGCTGCCCGACTCCCACCAGGTCCACAACAGCGTACCGGCGAACACCAGCGCATACAGCAGCGCGCCGCTGCGGCGATTGCCGAACAACAGGAGGCCACTGGCCAGCAGGCCGGCCCCGGCGATGGCGTAGTACGCCGAGCCGCCCAGGCTGAGCAGCCATGCGCCGAGCCCGCCGATGACCAGGCCGAGCAGGACCAGCAGCAGCGACAGCACGGTAACGAGAGGATGCCGGGAGGCGCGGACGGGAGCAGGAGCGGACGGCGGCGTGGCGGACATCGTCGATCTCCGGGGGCAGCATGCGCCGTTATCCCACCGCCGACGTGAAGCGCGCGCGTATGTGCGGCATCCGGATACGACGACGCCGGCACAGGGCCGGCGTCGTCGCGTAGCTCAACCTTGCGGCAGGATCACTCCTGTGCGGCGTCCTCGCTGCTGGAAGCCGCCGGGGCAGAGGCAGGCACTGCCACCTCATCCTCGTCCTCGTCGATCGAGGCATCCATGCGCTCCACCGCCTGCAGCTTCTCGTCCTTGGACAGGCGGATCAGGGTCACGCCCTGGGTGTTGCGGCCGACGCGGCTGATTTCCGAGCCACGCGTACGCACCAGGGTGCCACCATCGGAGATCAGCAGGACTTCGTCGCTGGAGCCCATCAGCACTGCGGCGACCAGCTTGCCGTTGCGCTCGGTGGTCTGGATGCCGATCACGCCCTGCGTACCACGGCCCTTGCGCGGGTAGTCCGGCAGCGGGGTGCGCTTGCCGTAGCCGTTCTCGGTGGCGGTAAGGATGTACTGAACGCTGGCGTCGTCGGCGCCGTCGATCACCGCGTCGCCATTGGCAGCGGCTTCCTCGACACCGCTGTCGTCCTCGTTCTCGTCCTCGCTGCCACCGGCACTTTCGGCCACGATCAGGCTGACCACTTCCTCGCCGGCCGGCATCTTGATGCCGCGCACGCCGGTGGCAGTACGGCCCATCGAGCGGACCTTGTCCTCACCGAAGCGCACGGTCTTGCCGTTGGAGGCGAACAGCAGGATGTCACGCTCGCCATCGGTCAGGCCGACACCGACCAGCGCATCGCCCTCGTCCAGGTTGATCGCGATCTTGCCGCGGGCGAGGCGGAAGGCGAACTCGCTCAGCGGGGTCTTCTTGACCGTACCGTTCTTGGTGGCGAAGAACACGAACTGGCCATCGGCGTACTCGCGCACCGGCAGCACGGCCTGCACGCGTTCGCCCGGCTCCAGCGGGATCCAGTTGATGATCGGACGGCCGCGGGCGTTGGAACCGGCTTCGGGCAGCTGGTAGACCGGCAGCCAGAACACCTTGCCCGAGCTGGTGAAGGTCAGCAGCGTGTCGTGCGTGTTGACCAGCCACAGCTGTTCGATGAAATCCTCTTCCTTGGTCGCCGCCGCGCTGCGGCCACGGCCACCACGGCGCTGTGCGCGGTACACGCTCACCGGCTGCCGCTTCACGTAACCGGCATGCGACACGGTAACCACCACGTCTTCCGGCGCGATCAGGTCGAGGATGTCCAGGTCCTCTTCGCTGTGGCGGATTTCGGTACGACGTTCGTCGCCGAATTCGGCCTTGACGTTGACCAGCTCCTCGCGGATCACCTGCAGCAGGCGGTCGGGATCTTCCAGGATGTGGATCAGCCCGGCGATCACTTCCAGCAGCTGCTTGTACTCGTCGGTCAGGCGGTCCTGCTCCAGCCCGGTCAGGCGGTGCAGCCGCATCTCCAGGATCTGCGTGGCCTGGATCTCGGTCAGCTGGTAGCCGCCCTCGATCAGGCCCACGCCCTTGGGCAGGTCTTCCGGACGGGAGGCCTCGGCACCGGCCGCACCCAGCATCGCACCGACCAGGCCCGGCTCCCACACGCGGGCCAGCATGCGCTCGCGGGCTTCGTTCGGGTTCGGCGAGGTCTTGATCAGTTCGATCATCTCGTCGATGTTGGCCAACGCAACGGTCAGGCCTTCCAGCACGTGGGCACGGGCGCGCGCCTTGCGCAGCTCGAACACGGTGCGGCGGGTGACCACTTCGCGACGGTGGCGGACGAACGCCTCCAGCATCTGCTTGAGGTTCATCAACTGCGGGCGGCCATCGACCAGCGCCACCATGTTGATGCCGAACACCGATTCCATCTGCGTCTGCTGGTACAGGTTGTTCAGCACAACCTCGGCAGATTCACCGCGCTTGATCTCGATGTAGATGCGCATGCCGTCCTTGTCGGACTCATCGCGCAGCTCGCTGATGCCTTCGATCTTCTTTTCCTTGACCAGCTCGGCGATCTTCTCGATCAGACGCGCCTTGTTCACCTGGTAAGGAATTTCAGTGACGATGATCGATTCGCGGCCGTTGTCGGCCACTTCGATATCGGCCTTGGCACGGATGCGCACGCGGCCACGGCCGGTGCGGTAGCCGGCGACGATGCCGGCAGTGCCGTTGATGATGCCGGCAGTCGGGAAATCCGGGCCCGGGATGTATTCCATCAGGCCGTCGACATCGATGTCCGGGTTGTCGATCAGCGCGATGCAGGCGTTGATCGATTCGCTCAGGTTGTGCGGCGGAATGTTGGTCGCCATGCCCACCGCGATGCCAGCCGAACCATTGACCAGCAGGTTCGGGAACCGGGTCGGCATGACCGTCGGCTCCAGTTCCTTCTCATCGTAGTTGGGCTGGAAATCGACGGTTTCCTTGTCGATGTCCGCCATCAGCTCATGCGCCAGGCGCGACATGCGCGCCTCGGTGTATCGCATTGCTGCAGCGGAGTCGCCGTCGATCGAACCGAAGTTACCCTGGCCGTCGACCAGCATGTAGCGCAGCGAGAACGGCTGTGCCAAGCGCACCAGCGTGTCGTACACCGACTGATCGCCATGCGGGTGGTACTTACCGATGACGTCACCGACGATACGCGCCGACTTGAAGTAGGGCTTGTTGCTGTGCGCGTTGAGTTCGTTCATCGCGTACAGCACGCGGCGATGCACCGGCTTGAGGCCGTCGCGCGCATCCGGCAGCGCGCGGCCCACGATCACGCTCATGGCGTAATCGAGGTAGCTCTTGCGCATCTCGTCTTCCAGGTTGACCTGGATGATTTCCTTGGCGGTTTCTGCCATTCGGGTTCCGTTGTCTGGTAGCGGTCCAGTCCGGCGCAGCCCTCTGCGGGAGGGGGTCGCGCCGGAACCTCGATTCAACCTGTGGATACTACCACAACAGGCCGTTTTCCGCCTCCCTTTACGGGGATTTTACCGGCACAAATCAGGAACTTAGGGCCCCATACCGCCCCTGTAGAGCCGAGCCCATGCTCGGCTGCGCGAAATCAGTAGATCCACGCCGTGCGTGGATGAGGCCTGCCTGGGGTCAGAGCCCTTTCCTGCGAAAAGGGATCCGACCCCGGGACCTTCCTGCCCGCCTCAGCCGCCGAAGGCGGTGCGCATGTTCCCGGCGGTCGGGTTCAGGATGACCCCGCGCTCGGTCACGATGGCGTCGATCAGCTCGCCCGGGGTGACGTCGAACACCGGGTTCCAGGCAGCAATGCCCTCGGCGACGGTACGGGTACCCCCCACGCCGTACAGCTCACCCGGGTCGCGCTGCTCGATCTCGATCTGGCTGCCGTCCACGGTCTCCATGTCCACGGTCGAGGACGGTGCGACCACCATGAACTTGACGCCGTGGTGGCGGGCGGCGATGGCCAGCTGGTAGGTGCCGATCTTGTTGGCGGTATCGCCATTGGCGCAGATGCGGTCCGCGCCCACGATCACCCATTGCACGGCGCCGGTCTTCATCAGGTGCGAGGCAGCCGAATCGGCGATCAGGGTGGCATCGATGCCGTCCTGCTGCAGTTCCCACACGGTCAGGCGTGCCCCCTGCAGCCACGGCCGGGTTTCGCCGGCGAACACGCGGGCGATGCGGTGCTGGGCCATGCCGGCGCGGATCACGCCCAGCGCGGTACCGAACCCCGCAGTGGCCAGCGAGCCGGTATTGCAGTGGGTCAGCACGCCGCTGCCAGCCTCGATCAGGCCCGCGCCCAGTGCACCCATGTGGCGGTTGGCGGCCAGGTCTTCCTCGGCGATGGCCTGCGCTTCCGATTCCAGCAACGCCTTCCAGTCGGCGCCGGCGGCGTTCAGGCAACGGCGCATGCGCGCCAGCGCCCAGGCCAGGTTGACCGCAGTCGGGCGCGATGCATTGAGGCGCTG
Source organism: Stenotrophomonas sp. YJH_SMC_127 (assembly GCF_059372445.1). Lineage (NCBI taxonomy): Bacteria > Pseudomonadati > Pseudomonadota > Gammaproteobacteria > Lysobacterales > Lysobacteraceae > Stenotrophomonas > Stenotrophomonas sp. YJH_SMC_127. The sequence continues at coordinate 37,571 of NZ_JCAFVO010000001.1, forward strand.
CAGGGCCGGTTCCAGCTGCTGCAGGGCGTGCGCACCATCGGCGGCCTGCACCTCGCGTGCAGCCAGCACGACACCCCAGGCAGCGGCAATGCCGATCGCCGGCGCGCCACGCACGGTCAATGCGTGGATCGCGCTGGCAACCTCGTCGCTGTCATGGCAGACCACGTGCTCGACCACGAACGGCAGCTTGCGCTGGTCCAGCAGTTGCAGGGCATCGCCGGTCCACAGGATCGGGCGGATGTGGTCGTAACGGGCGTAGTCGATGTCAGAGGCAGTGTTCATGGGCCCATTGTAGGGCCACGCCCCGCAGGGTTGGAGCCTGCCCGGGCTCAATTCACCGAGAATTCGGCGCGGCAGCCGCCGTCCACCCAGATCCCGTTGCGGCTCCAGCCCCAGGTGCTGCCTTCCTCGCAGGGCGTGCTGGACAGCTGCTCGGAGACCACGGCGCCAACCGAGATGCTGGCACCGCAGAAACGCCGCTTCTTCGACTTCGATTCGCAGGTCAGGCGGCGCGGCATGTCGACGAAGCGGCCATCGTCATCGGCCACTTCGAAGTCACCCTGGCAGCCACGGCTGGTCCAGACTTCATTGCGCTTGTAGCCCCAGCCCTGCCCTTCGCGGCACGGCAACACCGACAACTGGCGCAGCAGGCGCACCGGCGCGCCATCGAGTCGTACCGGGCAACTCTGCGGACGGCCATTGGACTCGCAGCGCACCACACGGCGCACCAGGCGCTTGCCCGAGCTGTCAGCCGGCGGCGCCGCGCCCGCTGCGCGCCGGGCGCGGAACTCGGCACGGCAGCCCAGGGTGACCCACACACCACTGCGGTCAGTGCCCCACTCGCTGCCGCGGATGCAGCTGTTGCTGGACAGCTGGCGCACCAGGTCGACGCCGTTGGCAACCTCGATATCGCAGTGCACCCAACCCATGTCGCGTGATTCGCAGGTCACCACTTCATCGTCGTAGCCCACCTGCTGGGCCGACGCCGGCGACGGCAGCCAGGCACCCCAGAGCGCAATGGAGTACACCGGTGCAGCGACAACCGCGAACCACTTGACCAAAGCCTTCCCCAGCAGGAATGGATGAACTGGATGCCAGTGTCCGGCATTGGCCGTGATAAGAGCATCATCGTGCTTACCGACGCAAGCGCACCGAACCCGCGTTTCGTTCAGCCTGCGATGTTCAGCAACACGCGGGGATCACGCGTGGGCGAAGTCGTAGGCCAGCACATCGGCGATGCGTGGCGTGCGGTTCATCGCCATCAACAGGCGATCGACACCCACCGCCACGCCGGCACAGGCAGGCATCGACGGCAACGCCGACAACAGTGCCTCGTCCACGGCCGGCTGCACCTGTCCACGTTCGTGGCGGCGCTGCTGGTCCCGCTGGAACCGAGCGCGCTGCTCGTGGGCGTCGTTCAGTTCGTGATAGCCGTTGGCCAGCTCCACTGCACCCAGGTACAGCTCGAAACGCTCGGCCAGCGGCGGCGTGCCCGGACGGATGCGGGCCAGCGCGGCCTGGCTGGCCGGCCAGTCATGCACCACGGTCATCACCGCGTCATCGAACTGCGGCTGGATGTGGTGGGTCATCAACAGGTCCAGCCAGTCATCACGGGTCAACCCGACCGGGTCGATGTGCACGTCGCCAAGTGCAACACGCAGCGCGGCTTCATCGGCCTCGAACGGATCCAGGCCCACGTGCTGCTGGAACAGCTCGCGGTAACTCAACACACGCAGCGTTGCACGGCGTCCGACCAGGGCCAGCGCCTGGCCGACCAACTCGGCGGTTTCCTCCATCAACCGGTGGTGGTCCCAGCCGACCCGATACCACTCCAGCATGGTGAATTCCGGGTTGTGGCGGCCGCCGGCCTCGCCGTTGCGAAACACCCGGCCCAGTTCGTAGCAGTCGCCCACACCGGCCGCCAGCAGGCGCTTGAGCGGATATTCCGGCGAAGTGCGCAGCCAGCGACGACGGCCACCGGCATCGACATGGCCGGTGAAATCGGTATGGAAGCTGTCGATGTTCGGCTCGGTGTTGCCTGCCACCGACAGGATCGGCGTTTCCACCTCCAGCACATCGCGCTCGGCGAAGAAGCGGCGCACCAGCGCATTGAGCGTGGCGCGCTGCTGCAGCGCGCGCAGCAGGGCCTCGCTCACAGGATGCCCTCCGGGCGCGGATGGTCGAGCGGCAGGGTCAGCAGATCGCGGGTGTCGTCGATGTAGCCGCTGGCCAGGTACAGGCGGCGGGCCAGTTCGTTGTGGTGGTTCACCTCCAGGCGCAGGCGGCTGACACCACGCCCGCGAGCGCGCTGTTCACAGATGGCCAGCGCCTGCTTGCCGCGACCACGACCGCGCCCGCGATGACTCAGGTACAGCTCGTCCAGCAGCATGAAGTGGCCGCCCTGCTCCAGGCTGAAGCCCATCGCGATCACCGCGTAGCCGACCACCTCGCCCGCCTCGTCCAGCCACAGCAGCACTTCGCCATTGCGCGGATCGGCCAGCAGCGCGTCCACGCCGCGACGCACGCGCGCGTCATCGAAGTCGATCCTGTCTTCGGCGTAGAACTCGCGCATCAACGCGATCAACAGTTCTTCGTCGGCACGGGTGGCCAGGCGGAAATCCAGCGGGGCGGTCTGCATCGGTGTTCCTTTGTCTTTCATGCCGGGCGCCAGGCACCCGGCGGGTCATCATTCGTGTTCGGCGAGGTAGGCCAGCAGGCGGTCTTCGTCCCACACCGGCACGCCCAGCGATTGCGCCTTGTCCAGCTTGGAGCCGGCCTCGGTACCGGCGACCACGAAGCTGGTCTTCTTCGACACACTGCCGGAGACCTTGGCACCCAGCGCTTCCAGGCGTTCCTTGGCGGCATCGCGGGTGAGCTGGGCCAGGGTGCCGGTCAGCACCACGGTCTGCCCATCCAGCGGGCCGGCCACGATCTCGGCCAGCGCCGGCGCCTTGGCCAGGATCTGCTGCATCGCCTTCTCGGCTGCCAGCAGCATCGCGCCATGGCCATCGGCATCGAGCCAGTCGGCCAGACCGCGCGCAGTGTCGTCCGGCAGGCCGGCGTTGACGAACTGGCCATGCTCGGCATCCAGCACCGCCTGGGCACCCGGCAAGGCAGCCACCAGCTTCTCCGCACGCAGGCGGGTGATGCCGGGGATTTCCGATTCGACCAGCAGTTGCGCCAGATCCAGGCCTTCGCGCAGCTTGGCACTGGGCGCGTGCACATCACTGATGCGCACCTGCCCGACCTGCAGCAGGTCGTCGATGGCCTGCTGGTTGCCCTGCTGCTCGAAGAAATGGCCGAGAGAACGCGCCACTTCGCCACCGATGTCCGGCACGCGCTTGAACAACGGCCATGGCAGGTGGCGGATCAGTTCCAGGTCACCGAACCACTGCGCCAGCGCCTTGGCCGTGCTCTCGCCGACGTGCTCGATGCCAAGCGCGAACAGCAGGCGCTCCAGCGTGGCTGCGCGACTGGCGTCGATTGCCGCGATCAGGTTGTCGGCCCATTTGGTGGCGATCTTCTTCGTGTTCCATTCGAAGCTGGCCGGCTGTGCCAGCGCCTGCGCGCGCCACGCCGGATCGTTGCCATCCAGCTTGAGCACCGCATTGAGCACCGCGCCGCTGCCTTCTGCCGGCAGGTGCAGCTTCAGCGCGGCGGCCAGTGCGGAAGGGTCCTCGGCATCCAGCACCAGCTTCAGGTGCAACAGCTGGTCACGGTTGAGCCGGTACAGATCGGCCACGCTCCTGACGATGCCGGCGTCGACCAGGGTTTCGATGTACTTGTCGCCGAGGCCGTCGATATCCATCGCACGGCGCGAAGCGAAATGGGCAATGGCCTCCTTGCGCTGCGCAGGGCAGGACAGTTCGCCCGAACAGCGCCACGCAGCTGCACCTTCCTCGCGCACGATTTCCGAGCCGCACACCGGGCAGCGCGTCGGCATCTGCCAGGGCGAGGTGCCCTGTGGACGGCGGTCGAGGATGACGCTGACCACTTCCGGAATCACGTCGCCAGCACGCCGCACGATCACGCTGTCACCGACACGCACATCGAGACGCGCGATCTGATCGGCATTGTGCAACGTGGCATTGGACACGATCACGCCGGCCACAGCCACCGGTGCCAGCCGCGCGACCGGCGTGGCGGCACCGGTGCGGCCGATCTGGATCTCGATCGCCTCCACCGTGGTGCTCTGTTCCTGTGCCGGGAACTTGTGCGCGATGGCCCAGCGCGGCGCACGCGAGACAAAACCCATGGCCTGCTGGCCGGCGCGGTCATCCAGCTTGTAGACCACCCCATCGATGTCGAACGGCAGGCCATCGCGACGCTCGCCGATGTCACGGTAGTAGCCGAGCAGGCCGTCGGCGCCTTGCACCACCTTGCACAACCCGCTGACCGGGAAGCCCCAGGCGCCGAGCTGGGCCAGCGTGCCCGAATGGGTGTCCGGCAGCTCGCCGCCCTGCACTTCACCGGTGCCGTAGGCGAAGAAACTCAGCCGGCGCTGCGCACTGATCTTCGGATCGAGCTGGCGCAGTGAACCCGCTGCCGCGTTGCGCGGGTTGGCCAGCACCTTGCCGCCCTGCTGGCGCGCACGTTCGTTGTAGGCCTCGAAGTCGGCGCGGGCCATGTACACCTCGCCACGCACCTCCAGCACGTCCGGCCAGTCCTTGCCGTGCAGGCGCTTGGGAACATCGCCGATTTCACGCAGGTTGGCGGTCACGTCCTCGCCGGTACTGCCATCACCGCGGGTTGCGCCGAGTACGAAATGACCGTCCTCGTAGCGCAGGCTGATCGCCAGGCCATCCATCTTCGGTTCGGCCGAGAACTGCAGGCTGCGGCGGCCCAGGCGCTCATCGATGCGGCGCACGAAGTCGGCCACTTCCTCATCGCTGAAGGCATTGGACAGCGACAGCATCGGCACCGCATGGCGCACTTCGGGGAAGCGGCCGGACGGGCGTGCACCGACCTGTTGGGTCGGGCTGTCGGCACGGGCCAGTTCCGGGTGCTCGCGCTCCAACGCTTCCAGCTCGCGCACCATCCGGTCGTAGTCGACGTCGGGGATCTCCGGCGCGTCCAGCTCGTGGTAGGCGCGGTTGGCCTGGGCGATCTGCCGGCGGAGATCTTCGGCGCGTTCGGCGGGGCTGGGGCTCATCGGGATCCGGTGGTTCTGGGATGGCCGGGGATTCTACCGCGCCCGGCCGTCAGGCCCTGTAACGCCCCTCCTTTGCAGCGTCGAGCGTGCTCGACGGGCGCTCCCCGCTCCGGTGCCAACCTTCTCTCTCATTCCGGTAGGTGCCAACCTTGGTTGGCACATCTGCATGGCTCGACGCCACAAAAAGCAGCTTGCCGCCCGCCCACGCCGGCGCTAGCGTGCGACGGCCCCCATCGGAATCCTGCCCATGACCCTGCCTGCCTCCCGTAGACGCTTCCTGCAGCTGGCCGGTGCCAGCCTTGCCGTCGCCGGCAGCGGCCTGCCCCTGCGTGGCCAGGCCCAATCCGCGGCCGCCATCGGTGCGGCCCCCGCCGAAGGCGCGGTACTACTGAACTTCAACGAATGCCCCTACGGCCCCTCCCCCGCTGCCCAGCAGGCGGCGCGCGACAGCATCGCCAGCTGCGGCCGCTACCGCTTCGCCCTGGCGGCACAGGTGCGCGATGCCTTCATCGAGCAGGCCCATATCCCGGCCGACCATGTGCGCCTCTATCCGGGCTCCAGCGAACCGTTGAACCGCGCCGCCACGTTGTGGACCGGCCCGCAGGCGGGACTGGTGGTGGCCGACCCCACCTTCGAGACCCTGGGCGAGGTCGCTGCCGCACATGGTGCACACGTGCAGAAGGTGCCGCTGCGCAATGACGGCGCACATGACCTGCGTGCGATGGTCGCAGCCGCGCATGCGCGCCCGACCGGGCTGCTGTACGTGTGCAATCCGAACAACCCGACCGGTTCGATCAGCCCACCGGATGAGCTCGCCTGGCTGCTGGCCCACAAGCCTGCCTCCACCCGCGTGCTGGTCGACGAGGCCTACCTGCAATACAGCGAGCAGCCCAGCCTGATCGCGCAGGTGGCGCAGCGCGACGATCTGATCGTGCTGCGTACCTTCTCCAAGCTGTACGGCATGGCCGGCCTGCGCCTGGGCCTGGTGGCCGCACATCCCGAGCGTCTGCGCGAGCTGGCCAGCCCCGGCGACAACCCGCTACCGGTGCCCGCGCTGGCGGCGGCGCTGGCCAGCCTGCAGGATCCGCAGCTGATTCCGCAGCGTCGCCTGCAGAACGCCAAGGTGCGCCAGGCCACCATCGCATGGCTGGGCAAGCGTGGTTTCAGCTGCCTGCCGTCGGAAGCGAACTGCTTCGTGGTCGACGTGCAACGCGACGGCAGCACGTTCGCCAAGGCGATGGCCGACAACGGTGTGGTGATCGGGCGCAGCTGGCCTATCTGGCCGCAGCACGTGCGCGTGACCGTCGGCAGCGAGGACGAGATGGCCGCGTTCCGCCGCGCGTTTGCCAAGGTGGCCGGCGTACCGGCGTAGCCCCCATCCACGCATGGCGTGGATCTACTGTTGTGGGTGCCGACTGTTGGTCGGGGTGGGTGCCGACCGTTGGTCGGGGTGGGTGCCGACCGTTGGTCGGCACGCCATGGCGCTCACCAGCGCGGGGTCTTGGTCAGCGGCGGCGCCTGGTGCTGGCGGTCGTAGGCGCGCAGCTCGTCACGGATGTGCGCGATGCGCTGGCGACCCAGGGCGTTGCGGCTGTCATCCAGCACCACGCCATCCAGCAGTTCGGCCATGCGCTGCACCGTCGGCAGCATCTTCTCCCAGGCATCCAGCGCGGTCAGCGGCGCCGGCAGGGTCAGGAAGAAGGCGATGGCCGGGGTTTCCATGGCACGGATGTTGGCCATGTCGAAGCTGCCTGGCTTCATGATGCTGGCCATCGAGAAGATCGGCCCGCGCTCGGGATGGCCTTCCACCAGACGGTGGAACACGTTCATGTGGCCGAACACCAGGCCGGTCTTCTCCGCGGCTACCACGATGTCTTCGCCGCGCAGCTGCTCACCGGCACGGGCGGCCACGAACAGCGAAACGATCTTGTCGAAATCCTGGGTGGCTCGCTTGCCGAGATCGCTGGCGCCCGGGTCGGTATCGCCCAGGCCGAGTTCGGCCTGTTCGCCTTCCGTGCCCATGCCCGGTTCGACGCGGCCATCGGCCACGACAACGCCGTCCTCGCCCAATACCGGTTCGCGGCGCTCGCCGCTGGCCGGTTCCGCGCTTTCCACGCGGCGTCCCTGGGGCTTCTTCTTCGGACGGCCAAACAGGAAGATCGCGGCGATCAACAGCAGGCCGGCGGCCAGGATGCCGATGCGCAACAGTGCCGTGTCGGACATTCGATAGGTTCTCCGGCTAGTTCATTCAGGTAACTAGGATGGCACGTCAGGCCGCGCCCGCCAATCGCGCGGCTTCTTCCAGGTCCACGCTGACCAGGCGGCTGACGCCCGGTTCGCGCATGGTCACGCCCGAGAGCTGGTGCGCGGCCTCCATCGTCGCCTTGTTGTGGCTGACGAACAGGAACTGCACCTTCTCGCTCATTTCCTTGACCATGTTGGCCAGCCGGCCGACGTTGGCTTCGTCCAGCGGCGCGTCCACCTCGTCCAGCAGGCAGAATGGCGCGGGGTTCAGCTGGAAGATGGCGAACACCAGCGCCACTGCCGTCATCGCCTTCTCGCCGCCGGACAGCAGCGAGATGCTGGACACGCGCTTGCCCGGCGGGCGCGCCATGATGGTCACACCGGTGTCGAGCAGGTCTTCACCGGTCAGCTCCAGGTAGGCGTGGCCGCCACCGAACAGGCGCGGGTACAGCGCCTGCACGCCAGCATTGACGCGGTCGAAGGTGTCCTTGAAACGGCCGCGGGTCTCGCGGTCGATCTTGCGGATGGCATCCTCGAGGGTTTCCAGCGCCGTAGTCAGGTCGGTGTGCTGCGAATCCAGGTAATCCGAGCGCTGCGAAGCCTCGCCGTACTCGTGGATGGCCGCAAGGTTGACCGGCTCCAGCCGGCGCATGCGTGCGTCGATCTGATGCACGGCCTGCTCCCAGTCGCCCAGGCGCGCATCCTCGGGGAGTGCGTTGAGCACGTCCTGCAGCACGAAGCCGGCCTTTTCCACCGCCGCCTGCAGGGTGTCCGCGCTGAGCACCAGTGCCTGCTGGTCCAGCTTGCGCTGCGAAATACGCTCGCGCTGGGCCAGCGCCTGTTCGTCACGCTGGTGACGGGTCTGCTCGTAATTGCGCAGCTCGGCGTCGATGCCGTCCAGCAGCGTCCGCGCCTCGGTCAGCACGCGATCGGCGCGCACGCGCTCTTCCAGCGCGTTCTGGTGTTCGGCCTGCAGCGCTTCGACCGGCGAATCACCTTCGTCCAGCTGCGAGTGCAGCTCGCCCAGTCGCGAATCCAACTGCCCACGCTGGGTGCCCATGCGCTCAAGCGCCTGGCTCAACGAGGCCAGCTGCGCACGCTGCGATTCCAGGGTCAGGGCCAGCGAATGCGAGCGCTCGCGCACTGCACGGGCAGCATCGCGGGCCAGGTCGCGCGCCTCGGTCAGCTGGCGGCGCTCGCCCTCCAGCCGCTGCCGGGTCGACTCCAGGTCACCCATGCTGCTGACCGCGTTCTCCAACCGCGAGCGCGCTTCGCGCGCCTGCGCGTTGTTGGCTTCAATCGTTTCCTGCAGTTGCTTCAGCTCGCCTTCGATGCGGTCGATGCGCGTGCGTGCAGCCTCTACCTTGCCCTGCTGCCCCTGCAGCTGGCCGGCCAGCTCGGACACCGCGCGGTGGGCCTGGTACAGCGCGCGCTGCGCGTCCTCGCGCTGCTGTTCGGCGGCCTGCAGTTGCTCACGGAAACCGGCCAGCTGTTCTTCCAGCTCGGCCTCGCGGTCCTGCAGCTGCTCGATCTGCTCGCGCAGCTCGTTGATCTCGCGTTCGCGCAGCAGCGCGCCCTGCTGGGCTGCACCGGAGCGCGACACGCGCAGCCAGCCCTGGCCCAGGCGCTCGCCGCTCTGGGTGATGATCGAATCGCCTTCCGGAAGGCTGGCCTGCAGGGCCTTCGCCTCGGACAGGTCCTTGGCACCATGCAGGTGCGCCAGCAGGCGACGGATCGCCGCCGGGCCACGCACGCGTGCGGCCAGCGACGTCGGTGCAGCCTTGACCTCGGCATCCGCGCTGGCGACCAGCGCAATGTGGCCGTCGCCGAGTTCGCCGAGGGCGTTGACCAGGCTGCCCGGGTCATCGACCAGCACGCCTTCGATCAGCTGGCCGAGCGCACTTTCCACCGCGTTTTCCCAACCGGCATCGACGTCCAGGCGTTCGCCGACACGTGCCGCCGAATCCAGCCCGCGCGCCTTCAGCCACGCGACGGCCGCGCCCTGCTCCTGGCCCAGCGCGGCCTGCTGCAGGGTTTCCAGCGAGGCCAGGCGACCGCGCAGGCCGTTGGCCTGCTTGCGCAGTTCGGCCAGTTCGTTCTGGCCATTGCGCTGCTGTTCCTGCACGGCCGCCACGCCCTGCTTGCGCAGCTCGACGTCTTCGCTCAGTTCATCCAGCGCGGCCTTCTGCGTGTCGTGCTGCAGGTGCAGCTGCTCGAAGGCTTCTTCCAGCGCGTCCACGTCCAGCCCGGCGCGCTCGGCGGCCAGGGCCTCGCGACGCCGGTCGGCGTCGAGGATCTGCTTGTCCAGGTAGTCCACACGCGTGCGCTCGACATCACCGGCGCGCGACGCCTCCGAACTCTGCGAGGTGTGCTGCTCCCAGCGCTGCTGCCAACTGGCCAGCCGGTCTTCGGCCTCGCGCAGGCTTTCCTGCTTGATCTCGTTCTCTTCCTGCAGCGCCTCCAGCTGCGGGGTGGCGGCCTCCACTGCCTCGCGCAGCACCCTCAGTTTGGCCTCGTCGCCGCTGATGTGCTGGCCCAGTTCGGCCAGGGCCTGCTGGGTTTCATCGCGCGCCTTGTGCAGGCGCTGCGACAGCTCGCGCTGGTGCTGGATCTGCTGTTCCAGGCGCGCCAGCGTGCTGCCGACCTGGTAGACCGCGGCCTGCGCGGTGTTGAGCGCGTCGGCGGCCTCTTCGCGCCGCGCGCGCGAGGTCTCGATGCGGGCCTCGGCATCACGCTGGTCGGCGATCAGCTGCTGCAGCTTGGTCTCTTCCTGCGACAGGCCTTCGCGCAGCTTCGACAGGCGACCGTCGAGACCACGGAATTCCAGCGCCTTCCACTCGGCATCCTTGACCCGGCGCTCTTCCTGCAGGGCCTGGTACTGCTCGGCCTGCCTGGCCTGGCGCTTGAGGTGTTCGAGCTGCTTGCTGATCTCGTCGCGCAGGTCGCCCAGCCGGTCCAGGTTCTCGCGGGTGTGGCGGATGCGGGTCTCGGTCTCCTTGCGGCGCTCCTTGTACTTGGAGATGCCGGCTGCCTCTTCCAGGTACACGCGCAGGTCTTCCGGGCGCGCCTCGATGATCTGGCTGATCATGCCCTGCTCGATGATCGAGTAGCTGCGCGGGCCCAGGCCGGTGCCGAGGAACAGGTCGGTGATGTCGCGACGGCGGCACTTGGTGCCGTTCAGGTAATAGTTGCTGGTGCCGTCGCGGCTGACCGTGCGCTTGACCGAGATTTCGTTGAACGAGGCGTATTCGCCGGAGATCGTGTGGTCGGAGTTGTCGAAGATCAGCTCGACGGTAGCCTGCGAGACCGGCTTGCGGGCATTGGACCCGGAGAAGATCACGTCGGTCAGCGAGTCGCCACGCAGGCGGCTGGCCGAACTCTCGCCCATGACCCAGCGCACGGCATCGATGATGTTCGACTTGCCGCAGCCATTGGGGCCCACCACGCCGGTCATGTTGGTCGGCAGGTGCAGGGTGGTCGGATCGACGAACGACTTGAAGCCGGACAGCTTGATCGTGGAAAGACGCATAGGGGTTCCGGACTGGGGCCGGCAAGCGGCCTGCGTTTACCCTCCAAGTCATTGATCCTGCTGGGATCGATGCCCGTGGAACGGGTGTGACGCCCTGAGTATACCGATGTGGCCGTGTTCTACGAATGGGCGTGGAACATTGTCCAGCCCCACCCCGTCGGCCGGACGTGGCCGCACGCCACGAAACGGAGCCATAAAACAAAACGGGCACCCTTGCGGGCGCCCGTTCTGCGGTGATGCCAGGCCTTGCGGCGTGGGATCAGGCTTCGGCGACGACGACGACCTTGACGGTGGTCTCGACGTCGGCGTGCAGGTGGATCAGCACGTCGTACTCGCCGATGTTGCGGAAGGCGCCTTCGCCCAGGATGACTTCGCTCTTGCTGACCGGCAGGCCGGCAGCGGTGAAGGCATCGGCGATTTCGCGGGCGCCGACCGAGCCGTACAGCTTGCCTTCGGTCGAAGCGTTGGCCGGGATGGTCACGCTCGCGCCGTCCAGCTTGGCCTTGCGGGCGTCAGCGTCGGCGTGGATGGCCTGGGCCTTGGCTTCGTATTCGGCGCGCTTGGCTTCGAACTCGGCCTTGTTGCTCTCGGTGGCCGGCACGGCCTTGCCCTGCGGCACGAGGAAGTTACGGCCGTAGCCCGGCTTCACGTCGACCAGGTCGCCCAGGTTGCCGAGGTTGGTGACTTTCTGCAGGAGGATCAGCTGCATGGTATTGCTCCAGATGAGTTATTCGTTAGCGAGGCGATGCCCCGCAACAAAGGCTGTCCGAATAGCTGGCACAGCGGGGGCGGCACCAGGCCGCCCCGCCGGGCATCAGACGTCGTGGTTGTCGGTGTACGGGATCAGGGCCAGGAAGCGGGCGCGCTTGACGGCGGTCGCCAGCTGGCGCTGGTACTTCGACTTGGTACCGGTGACGCGGCTCGGCACGATCTTGCCGTTCTCGGTCAGGTACTGGCGCAGGGTGTTGAGATCCTTGTAGTCGATCTCCTTCACACCTTCAGCCGTGAACTTGCAGAACTTGCGGCGACGGAAGAACTTGGACATGGGAAGGCTCCTTAGGCGGCGGAAGCGGCGTCGTCGCCGGCTTCGTTGTCAGCGGTGGTGGTGGACTCGCCTTCTTCGTCGTCACGACGACGGCGCTCACCGCGCTCCGGCTTGTCACCCTTCTCGTCCTTGCTCTTCATGATCAGCGACTGCTCGGTGTCAGCCTCGTCACGCTTGATGACCAGGTTGCGCAGCACGGCGTCGTTGAAGCGGAAGCTTTCGGTCAGTTCGTTCAGAACGGCCTGGTCGGCTTCGATGTTCATCAGCACGTAGTGGGCCTTCACCAGGTTCTGGATCGGGTACGCCAGCTGGCGGCGGCCCCAGTCTTCCAGACGGTGGATGGTGCCGTTGCCGTTCTCGACCAGCGACTTGTAGCGCTCGATCATGGCCGGGACCTGCTCGCTCTGGTCCGGGTGGACCATGAACACGATTTCGTAATGACGACTCATGTTTTTTTCTACCTTTCGGATGTGGCCTTGCGGCCGGACAGCCCCCCGCCGTTGAGACCGCGGTGGGGCAAGGATTCCCGCCGGGAAGGCAGGAAGCCGCGCATTATGCGGCAAGCGGCGCCACCGGGCAACCGGGCGCAAACCGGGCAACCTGAACGGGAGCGCCGGCCCATGTCCGGCACGTGCTCATTCCAGATCGACGTGAAGACGATGCTGGCCGCATTCCAGGCATTGGAACAGGCAGCCGACCATCATCCCGTCCCGGCTCAGATGCTCCAGCACCCAGTCGGCGTCGCGCGGATTGACCGCCGCCACGTCCGGCCGGACCTGGTCGAGGATCGGCAGCAGATCGTCGCTGCCGGCGTAGCCGAGGAAGGCGCAGGGCCGTTCGCAATGGCTCAACCAGACCGATTGCTGCCAGGAGGAGTAGCCCGGGGTGCGCTCGCAGATCTCCAGCAGCAGCTCACGGGCGATGGTCGGCGGCGGATCAGCCGGATCCGGGGATACCCCCTCGATATCGCTCCAGCCGGTGAACTCGCCCTCGTAACTGGCCGCAGCCCTGCCATTGGCGATACACCAGGGGCACAGGTAATCCGGGCGCAGGCGGGTATAGAACGGTCCGCGATAGCGCAGTGCGCGCGCCTGGCCGCAGCAGTCGCAGATCCCCTCGACCTCTTCGAAGGAGAGGTCGTAGGCGTTGGGGTGATAGGTGAAAAGCGGTCGTTCCATCCGTGGGGTCCCTGCCGAGCCCAGCGTGCCGACCAAGGTCGGCGCCCACCAGAGCACGCCTGGTCAGCGCCGGGCCATGCCCGGTGGCCGGCCCTCAGGCCTTGTCGGCGTCGGTGGTGAAGCTCTCGCCGCAGCCACACTCGGCGGTGGCGTTCGGGTTGCTGAACGTGAAGGTCTCGCTCAGGCCATGCTTGCCGAAGTCGATCACGGTGCCGTCCACCAGCGCCAGGCTCTTGGCGTCGACGTAGATCTTCACGCCCTCCTGCTCGAACACCGTGTCGCCCTCGCGCTCTTCGCGGGCCAGGTCGGTCACGTGGCCCCAGCCGGAGCAGCCGGTCTTGGTCACGCCGAAACGCAGGCCCAGCGCGCCGGGGGTCTGGGCGACGAAGCGCTGCACGCGCTCGAAGGCAATGGGGGTCAGGCTGACGGCCATGGGGCTACTCCAGAGGTACGGGGACATTATAAGGAGCCGTTGCCACGAAAAATGCCTCGCAAGCAGAACGCTGCAACCGGTAAACTCCCGTGTTCACAGATCGAGTCGATCAGCAGAGGATTCAAGTCATGACGGTGGTCAGCGTTGAACATGCGCTTGCCGGGAAGATCCCGGAAGGCGGCGAAGTCACGGTACGCGGATGGGTGCGCACGGTGCGCGGTTCAGCGAATCTGGCCTTCGTGAATGTGAGCGACGGCTCCTGCTTCGCCCCGATCCAGGTCGTGGCCGGCGACAGCCTGGCCAACTTCGATGAGATCAAGCGCCTGACCAGCGGCTGCTCGGTCATCGCCACCGGCACGCTGGTGAAGTCGCAGGGCAAGGGCCAGTCGTTCGAGATCCAGGCCAGCACGCTGGACGTGGTCGGCTGGGTCGAAGACCCGCTCACCTACCCGATCCAGCCCAAGCCGATGTCGCCGGAGTTCCTGCGCGAAGTGGCGCACCTGCGTCCGCGCACCAACCTGTTCGGCGCGGTCACCCGCATCCGCAACTGCCTGGCCCAGGCCGTGCACCGCTTCTTCCACGAGAACGGCTTCAACTGGATCAGCACCCCGATCATCACCACCTCCGACGCCGAAGGCGCCGGGCAGATGTTCCGTGTGTCCACCCTGGACATGGTGAACCTGCCGCGTGACGAGAAGGGCGCGATCGATTTCAGCCGCGACTTCTTCGGCAAGGAAACCTTCCTGACCGTGTCCGGCCAGCTGAACGTCGAGGCTTACTGCCTGGCGCTGAGCAAGGTCTACACCTTCGGCCCGACCTTCCGCGCCGAGAACAGCCACACCACCCGCCACCTGGCGGAGTTCTGGATGATCGAGCCGGAAATCGCCTTCGCCGACCTGGCCGAAGACGCGCGCCTGGCCGAAGAGTTCCTGAAGTACCTGTTCCGCGCAGTGCTGAACGAACGCAGCGACGACCTGGCCTTCATTGCCGAGCGCGTGGACAAGAACGCGATCACCAAGCTGGAAGACTTCATCAACGCACCGTTCGAGCGCATCGACTACACCGACGCGGTCAGCCTGCTGCAGAAGTCCGGCAGGAAGTTCGACTTCCCGGTCGAATGGGGCCTGGACCTGCAGACCGAGCACGAGCGCTGGCTGACCGAGGAACACGTCGGCCACCCGGTGGTGGTGACCAACTATCCGGAGCACATCAAGGCCTTCTACATGCGCCTGAACGACGACGGCAGGACCGTTGCCGCGATGGACGTGCTGGCCCCGGGCATCGGCGAGATCATCGGCGGCAGCCAGCGCGAAGAGCGCCTGGACGTGCTGGACGCGCGCATGGCCCAGTTCGGCCTGGATCGCGAGCACTACAGCTGGTACCGCGATTTCCGCCGCTATGGTTCGGTGCCGCACGCCGGCTTCGGCCTGGGCTTCGAACGCCTGGTGGTGTACGTCTGCGGGCTGTCCAACATCCGCGATGCGATCCCGTACCCGCGCGCGCCGGGCAGCGCGGACTTCTAAGCCCCACACGACCACGGAGGTACCGCCCCCATGACCCTGTTCTTCGCCCTCTGTTTCGTCGGCGTTGCAGTGGCCGGGTTCAGTGCCTTCGTGATCTTCTGGCCGCTGACCCTGGTGCACGTGCGCGACCGCCATCCGGCGCTCGCCGCGCGCTTCGGCAGCGGCGCCTTCCTCAAGCCCGATGCCCTGGCCTGGCTGCTGCGACGCGACTATCGGCAGCAACCGGACCGCTCGCTGTCCGGGCTGGCGACACCGGCCTGGGTATCGCTGCTGACCCTGCTGGCCGGACTGGGCATGGCCGCCCTGCTCTGGCTGGCCTCGCTCTGGTAATACGCTCATGAATGACATCACCGCCTCGCGCGACAGCTGGTGGCTGGCCAGCCTCGGCAACACCCTCATCTGGGCGCGCCTGCGCGTTCGCCCGGCCGGCACTGCCGAAGTGCTCGACAGCGATGGCAACACGCTGAGCTACGACAGCGAAGACACCGCCCGTTCGCAGTTGTTCGACGCCGAGTTCGTCGAGTACGACGGCCTGGACGAGGAGGACGCACTGGTGCGCGGCTTCAGCCTGCACGAAGTGCAGCCGCCGCAGGCCGACAGCGACGAGGGCCTGCGTGGCCGCATGATCCAGTCACTCGGCGGGCGCGCCTGACCCCTGCATGTTCACCCCGCGCGCCTTCGCCGAGACCGACCTGCTCTGGCTGGACCGCCTGCTGGCGCGCGACCCGTTCGTTACCGTGCTCACCCCCGGCAGCGATGGCCTGCCGGAGCTGACCCGGATGCCGGTGCTGTACCGGCGTGACGGCGACCAGATCGAACTGCGCGGCCACTGGGCCCGCGCCAACCCGCAGTCGCGCCACAGCGGCGCGGCCAAGGTGCTGGTCGATGGACCGCACGGTTACGTCTCCGCCAGCTGGTATCCGGACAAGGAGCCCGCCGCGCGGGTACCGACCTGGAACTACGCTGCTGCCGAGCTGCGTGGCCAGCTGCAGACCTTCGACGATGCCGGTGCGCTGGCGGAGCTGGTCGGCGCGATCAGCGACCGCTTCGAAGCCAGCGTCGGCAAGGCCTGGCAGTTCGATGCCACGCGTGCCGAACATGGCCCGGAGCTGCGCGCCATCGTCGGCTTCCGTTTCCAGGTCGAACATGTGCAGATGAAGCTCAAGCTGAGCCAGAACCATCCCGACGCGAACCAGCGCGCCGTGATCGCGGCACTGGAACAGCTGGACACCCCCTCTTCCACCGAGTTGGCGCAGTGGATGCGCTGGCACCGCGAACAGGCCGCCCGCAGCGACTGAACGCCGCAGATTCCCGCGACGACGCAGCCGGACGGCTGCGGCGCGCCCCCACCCGACGCCAGGGACCCGAACATGAAAGACATCCACAAGCTGCTGCAGAACAACCGCGACTGGGCCGACCGGATCGAGAAGGAAGACCCCGAGTTCTTCCACCAGCTGGCCAAGCAGCAGCACCCGGAATACCTGTGGATCGGCTGCTCCGATTCGCGCGTGCCGGCCAACCAGATCATCGGCATGGCCCCGGGCGAAGTGTTCGTGCACCGCAACGTCGCCAACGTGGTCGCGCACACCGACCTGAACTGCCTGAGCGTGGTGCAGTACGCGGTGGACCAGCTGAAGGTGAAGCACATCCTGATCGTTGGCCACTACGGCTGCGGCGGTGTGCATGCCTGCCTGCACAACACCCGCGTCGGCCTGGCCGACAACTGGCTGCGCCACGTCGGTGACGTGATGCAGAAGCACACTGGCATCCTCGATGCGATCGAGACCGATGAGCTCAAGCACGCGCGCCTGTGCGAACTGAACGTGATCGAGCAGGTGGCCAACCTGTGCCGCTCGACCATCGTGCAGGATGCGTGGGCCCGCGGCCAGAAGCTGATGGTGCATGGCTGGGTCTACAGCCTGAAGGACGGACGCGTGCGCGAGATGGGCATCGACGTCGGTTCGCAGGAAGAGCTGCAGCCTGCATATGAAAAGGCCCTGTCCTACATCCCGCGCAAGGGCAAGCGCGACTGAGCCCTTACGGATGACCATCATGCTCGCTTCGCCGATCAACCTGCACGCCTGGATCGAAGAGAACCGCCACCTGCTGAAGCCGCCGGTGGGCAACAAGATGATCGACAACGGCGATTTCATCGTGATGGTGGTCGGCGGGCCGAATTCGCGCACCGACTATCACTACGACGAAGGCCCCGAGTGGTTCTACCAGCTCGAAGGCGAGATGGTGCTGAAGGTGCAGGAAGACGGCGCGGTGCGCGACATCCCGATCCGCGCCGGCGAGATCTTCCTGCTGCCGGCAAAGGTTCCGCACTCGCCGCGGCGCCCGCCCGGTGGCATCGGCCTGGTGGTCGAGCGCAAGCGCCTGCCGCACGAGATGGACGGCGTGATCTGGCACTGCGAGCGCTGCAACCACAAGCTGCACGAAGAGTTCTTCCCGCTGCAGAACATCGAGACCGACCTGCCCAAGGTGTTTGCGCGCTACCACGCCAGCCTGGAGCTGCGTACCTGCAGCCAGTGCGGGCACGTGGATCCGCTGCCGGTGCCAGCGGTGGGCTGAGCCCCTCGAACGGTAGTCGCCCACCTTGGTGGGCGCTTGCTCGCTCCCGCCCTGGTAGATGCCCACCTTGGTGGGCGCTTTCTTGTACGTGCGCCAACCAAGGTTGGCGACTACCGGATCACACGGCGCTGGTGCCGGGCCGGCTGCTACCGGGCCATGCCCCAGGCGCTACACTGGCGGTCCCGTTGCAGCCTGTTGCCCGACCATGTCCGACCTGCTCAGCCGCACCCACGCCATCGCCCTGGACGCCGCCGATCCGCTGCGCCCGCTGCGCAATGAATTCCTGATTCCGCGCCATGAGGGCGGCGAGCAGACCTACTTCGTGGGCAACTCGCTGGGCCTGCAGCCGCGCGGCGCGCAGGCAGCGGTGCAGGAAGTGATGAAGCAGTGGGGCGAACTGGCGGTGGAAGGCCACTTCACCGGCCCGACGCAGTGGCTGTCCTACCACCGCCTGGTGAGCGCGCAGCTGGCCCGCGTGGTTGGCGCGCTGCCCAGCGAAGTGGTGGCGATGAACACGCTGAGCGTAAACCTGCACCTGATGATGGTCAGCTTCTACCGGCCGACCACGCAGCGCCCGGTGATCCTGATGGAAGCCGGCGCGTTCCCGACCGATCGCCACGCAGTGGAAGCCCAGATCCGCTTCCATGGCTTCGACCCGGCCGAGTGCCTGGTGGAAGTGCAGCCGGACGAAGCCAACGGCACGATTTCACTGAACGCCATCGAGCGCGCCATGACCGAACACGGCCCGCGCCTGGCGCTCGTGCTGTGGCCTGGCGTGCAGTACCGCACCGGCCAGGCCTTCGACCTCGATGCGATCACCCGCGCCGCCCGCCTGCAGGGCGCACGCATCGGCTTCGACCTGGCGCACTCGGTCGGCAACCTGCCGCTGCGCCTGCATGACGTGGCCCCCGATTTCGCCGTGTGGTGCCATTACAAGTACCTCAACAGCGGCCCGGGCGCAGTGGCTGGCGCCTTCGTGCACGAGCGCCACCACCGCGATACCACCCTGCCGCGCTTTGCTGGCTGGTGGGGCCATGAGGAAGCCACCCGCTTCCAGATGGCGCCGCAGTTCACCCCGGCCATCGGCGCCGAGGGTTGGCAGCTGAGCAATCCACCGATCCTCGGCCTGGCACCGCTGCGCGCCTCGCTGGACCTGTTCGAACGTGCCGGCATGGAGGCGCTGCGCAGCAAATCGCTGGCGTTGACCGGGATGCTCGAAGCACTGGTACGTGCGCGCCTGCCACAGGTGCTGGACATCATCACCCCGGCCGATCCGCAGCGCCGCGGCTGCCAGTTGTCGCTGCGCGTGATCGGTGGCCGCGAGCGTGGCCGCGCACTGTTCGAGCACCTGCGTGGCATCGGTGTGCTCGGCGACTGGCGCGAACCCGACGTGATCCGCATCTCGCCCACCCCGCTCTACAACCGCTACCTGGACGTGCACCACTTCGTCGAGGAAGTGGAAGCCTGGGCCGGCCTTTGAGCCGGTCCCTCCCCTGCTGCTGGACAGTTCGTTGATCGCACATGCTTCCCGCTCGTTGAGCATTATCGGTGCCGGCCTGGCCGGGTCCCTGCTGGCCATCCTGCTGTCGCGGCAAGGCTGGCGCATCACCCTGTACGAACGCCGCGGTGATCCGCGCGTGGCTGATTACGAGAGTGGCCGCTCGATCAACCTGGCATTGGCCGAGCGTGGGCGCAATGCGCTGCGCCAGGCGGGTGTGGAGCACGAAGTGATGGCACGCGCGGTGATGATGCGCGGCCGCATGGTGCACCCCCGCGACGGCGAACCGCAGCTGCAGCGCTATGGCCGTGATGACAGCGAAGTGATCTGGTCGATCCACCGCAGCGATCTGAACACCACGTTGCTGGAACTGGCCGAGCAGGCCGGCGCCACCGTGCACTTCCATCGGCGCCTGCACACCGTTGATTTCGACGCCGGTTACGCGCGTTTCATCGATGACCGCGACGACAGCCCGCACGACATCCGCTTCGACACCCTGATCGGTGCCGACGGCGCCGGTTCGGCCCTGCGCGCGGCGATGAACCGCCGTGCCCCGCTGGGCGAGGACATCGCCTTCCTCGACCACTCCTACAAGGAGCTGGAGATCCCTCCGGCCGCCGACGGCAGCTTCCGAATCGAGCGCAACGCGCTGCACATCTGGCCACGCGGCCATTACATGTGCATCGCCCTGCCCAACCACGAAGGCACCTTCACCGTCACCCTGTTCCTGCCCAACCAGGGCGATCCCAGCTTCGCCACGGTCAACACCGGCGCGCAGGCCGAGGCGCTGTTCGCGCGGGAGTTCGCCGACACCCTGCCGCTGATCCCGAACCTGCGCGCGGACTGGGAACAGCACCCGCCGGGGCTGCTCGGCACGCTCACCCTGGAGCGCTGGCACCAGCACGGTCGCGCCGTACTGATCGGCGATGCCGCGCATGCGATGGTGCCGTTCCACGGCCAGGGCATGAACTGCGCGTTCGAGGACTGCGTTGCGCTGGCCCGGCACCTGATGGAAGCGGATGATCTGGAAGGCGCGTTCGCCGCGTTCGAAGCCGAGCGCAAGCCGAATGCACGTGCCATCCAGCAGATGGCGCTGGAGAACTACCTGGAGATGCGCGACCGTGTCGCCGATCCTGCGTTCCTGCTGCAGCGCGAACTGGAGCAGGAACTGCAGCGGCGCTGGCCGACCCGCTTCGTGCCGCACTACACGATGGTCACCTTCCTGCACACACCGTACGCCGAGGCGCTGCGCCGCACCGAACTGCAACGCGACATGCTGGTGGCCGCCACCACCGGTCACGATTCACTGGACAACATCGACTGGGCCGCGCTGGAAGCGCAGATCCACGCGCAGCTGCCGGTCCTGGAGGGCGCGCACTGATGGCCGACAGCTTCCTGTTCTACGACCTGGAAACCTTCGGCCAGGACCCGCGGCGCACGCGCATCTCGCAGTACGCCGCGATCCGTACCGATGCCGACCTCAACGAGATCGATACGCCGGTCAGCTTCTTCGTGCGCCCGGCCGATGACCTGCTGCCCTCGCCGATGGCCACCCTGGTTACCGGCATCACCCCGCAGCAGGCCCTGGCCGAGGGCATCAGCGAGGCCGAGGCCTTCGACCGCATCAACGAACAGCTGTCGCGCCCCGGCACCTGCGCGCTGGGCTACAACACGCTGCGCTTCGACGATGAATTCGTCCGCTACGGGCTGTTCCGCAATTTCCACGACCCGTACGAGCGCGAGTGGCGCAACGGCAATTCGCGCTGGGACCTGCTGGACATGCTGCGCCTGATGCGCGCGATGCGTCCGGACGGCATCCAGTGGCCGCTGCGCGAGGACGGCGCCACCTCGTTCAAGCTCGAGCACCTGGCCGAGGCCAACAACGTGCGCGAGGGCGATGCGCACGAAGCGCTGTCCGACGTACGTGCCACCATCGGCATGGCACGCCTGTTCAAGCAGTCGCAGCCGCGCCTGTGGGAGTACGCGCTGAAGCTGCGTGACAAGCGCTTCGTCGGCGGCCTGCTGGACGTGGCCGCGATGAAGCCGGTACTGCACATTTCCATGCGCTACCCGGCCAGTCGCCTGTGCGCGGCGCCAGTACTGCCGCTGGCCGTGCACCCCACCATCAACAACCGGGTGATCGTGTTCGACCTGGAAGGCGAGATCGACGACCTGCTGGAACTGCCGGCCGAGGTGATCGCACAGCGCCTTTACCTGCGCGCCAGCGAGCTGCCCGAAGGCGTGGCGCGGGTGCCGCTGAAGGAAGTGCATCTGAACAAGGTGCCAGCGCTGATCGCCTGGAACCACCTGCGCGCCGATGACCACGCGCGCCTCGGCCTGGACGTGGCCGCGATCGAGGCCAAGGTGGAACGGCTGCGCGCGTTCGCCCCGCAGCTGGCCGAGAAGGCGCGCCAGGTCTACAACCAGCCCCGCGTCGCCACCGTGGCCGACGTCGATGCCTCGCTGTACGACGGTTTCCTCGGCAACGGCGACAAACCGCTGCTTGCGCTGGCACGCACCACCGCGCCCGAGCAGCTGGCCGCGCTGGAAGGCCGTTTCCGCGACCCGCGCCTGCCGGAGCTGCTGTTCCGCTACCGCGCGCGCAACCACCCCGACAGCCTCGCGCCGGCGGAACGCCAGCGCTGGCAGGATTACCGCCGCCAGCGCCTGCTCGGCGACGGCGGGCTGGGCGAACTCAACCTGCCCCAGTACCAGCAGCAGCTCGATGCACTGGCCGCCGAAGCGCCCGACGACGCGCGGCGCCAGGCCCTGCTGCAATCGCTGCGCGACTGGGGCCAGCACCTGCAGGAGACGCTGTGAGCACCTACTTCTCGGACGCCAGTTTCAGGTTCCTGCGCAGCCTGGCGCGGCACAACGACAAGGCCTGGTTCAACGACCACCGCCAGCAGTATGAAGACCACGTACGGCAGCCGTTCCTGCGCCTGCTGGGCGACCTGCAACCGGCCCTGGCCGAGGTCAGCGAACACTTCCGTGCCGATACGCGCGGCGTCGGCGGCTCGCTGTTCCGCATCCACCGCGACGCGCGCTTCTCCAACGACAAGTCACCGTACAAGACCTGGCAGGGCGCGCGCCTGTTCCATGAGCGCCGCCGTGAAGTAGCCGCGCCTTCGTTCTACGTGCACCTGCAGCCGGGCGAGAGCTTCGTCGGTGCCGGCCTGTGGCATCCGGAACCGGAAACCCAGCGTCGCGTGCGCCACTTCATCCTCGACAACCCGGGCAGCTGGAAGGCCGCCGCGCACGCACCGGGCCTGCGCAAGCGCTTCGATTTCGAGGAGAGCGAAAAGCTGGTGCGTCCGCCGCGTGGCTTCCCCGCCGACTTCGAGTTCATCGACGACCTCAAGCACCGCAACTGGGTGATGTGGCGCTCGCTGGACGACGCCACCATGACCGGTCCGCGCCTGCTGTCCACGCTGGGCAAGGATCTGGCCGCGCTCGGCCCGTTCGTCGACTACCTGTGCGCGGCGCTGGACCTGGAATTCTGATGCCATTGGCACAGCAACGCCGAACGCTGGGCCGCACCGGCCTGGCGGTTTCGCCGGTGGGCCTGGGCTGTTCCGGCTTCTGGGGGCATCGCCGATTCCCGGAACAATCGGCCGCGAACGTGGTCGAGCATGCACTGGCACAGGGCGTGAACCTGTTGGACACCGGTCACAACTACTCCGGTTTCCACGCCGAGCCGCGGCTGGGCCGCATCCTGCGCCCGTTGCTGAAACAATACCCGCGCGACGCACTGGTGATTTCCAGCAAGGGCGGCACGCTGACCGGCCAGGCCGGCGTCAGCGGCGCCGAGCAACGCAACTTCTCGCCGGCAGCCATCATCGCCAGCTGCGAGGCTTCGCTGCGCAATCTCGGCCTGGATCACCTGGATATCTACCAGTTGCATGGCGCCAGCCAGCACGACATCAACGACGACCTGCTGGCCGCGCTGCAGCGCCTGCGCGAACGCGGGTTGATCCGGCACACCGGCATCAACACCCACTCGGCCTCGACCCTGCGCTGGATGATCGCCCATCCCGACGCCTTCGATGTGGTGCTGCTGGACTACAACGCCCTGCAGCAGGACCGCGAACCGCTGATCGACCAGTTGCAGGCGGTGGGCATCGGCGTGCTGGCCGGGACCGTGCTGGCGCAGGGCCACCTGCTGCCCGCGCGCCCGCGCCTGCCACGGCTGGCCGATGGCTGGTACCTGGCGCGCGCCTGGCTGAAGCCCAGCAGCCGGCAGCTGATGCGCAGTGCCCGCCAGATGCGCCGGGCAGTGGCCGCGATCCGCAGCCAACGCCCGGCCCAGACCGCCTTCGCCTATGCGCTGGGCCATCCCGGCGTGGCCAGCGGCATCCTTGGCACCACCCGTACCCGCAGCCTCGACGAGGTGCTGGCGACGCGGCTGGAAGCGCTGACCCCGGCCGAACGGCAACAGCTGGTCGATGCCTTCGGTGACGGCCGTGGTTCGCCCAGTCATTGAGTCTTCACCCGGCACTGCCGCCATTGCGGCAGTCTGGTCGGCATGAAGAAACTCACCGCACTCATTGTGCTGCTGGTCCTGGCCGTCGCGGCCTGGTGGTTCGGCGGCCCCTACATGACCGTCAATGGCCTGTCCAAGGCCATCGAGCAGCGCGACACCGCCCGCCTGGAGCGTTACGTCGACTTCCCGCGCGTGCGCAGCAGCCTGCGTGCGCAGCTCAACGACTACCTGGTGCGCCAGGCCGGCCCCGACGTGGCATCCAGCCCGTTCGGCGCCCTGCTCTATGGGCTGGGCGACCAGCTTGGCGGTGCCGCAGTGGAGACCATGGTGACCCCGACCGGGATCGGCGCGATGCTGCAGGGCCACGTGCTGTGGAAGCGTGGCCGCAATGAACTGCAGGGCGGCGATGCCTTCGGTGCGACCGAACCGGCGCGGCCGCTGAAGCATGCCGAGCATCATTTCGAAGCACTGGACCGATTCGTGATCGACGTCGATCGCGGCCCCGGCCAGCCACCGTTGAAGGTGGTGCTGGAGCCGCAGGGCCTGCGCTGGAAGGTGGTGGACCTGCAGCTGGGAATGTCGGGCAGCCCTTGATCGGACCCGTGGCCTGACGGCAGCGCCAACCAAGGTTGGCAACTACCGGGGCATGTGGCTGTGGTAGATGCCCACCTTGGTGGGCATGTCGCTGTGGTAGATGCCCACCTTGGTGGGCATGTCGCTGTGGTAGATGCCCACCTTGGTGGGCATGTCGCTGTGGTAGATGCCCACCTTGGTGGGCATGTCGCTGTGGTAGATGCCCACCTTGGTGGGCATGTGGCTCTGGTAGATGCCCACCTTGGTGGGCATGTGGCTGTGGTAGATGCCCACCTTGGTGGGCATGGGTCCTAGGCAGTGCCAACCAACGGTTGGCACCTACCGGTCGAGTCCGCCCTACCCCTCGTTGGCGACGCCGTGCGGCACGTGGCCGGCGGCCACATGCTCGCGGGCGCTGTCGATGTTGTGCTGCGAATCGTCGAAGAAGATGTCGGCACCGAAGGCCTGCAGGAACGGGCCCTTGTGACGGCCGCCCAGGAACAGTGCCTCGTCCAGGCGCACGCCCCACTCGCGCAGGGTGCGGATCACCCGCTCATGCGCCGGTGCCGAACGCGCGGTAACGAGCGCGGTACGGATCGGCGCGCTCTCGCCGGCCGGGAACACTTCCTGCAGCGTATGCAGGGCCGACAGGAAGCCACGGAAGGGTCCGCCGCTGAGCGGCTCGCGGGCGCGCTCGCGCTCGTGGCGGCCAAACGCTTCCACGCCCTGCTCGCGCGAGATGCGCTCGCTCTCGTCACCGAAGATCACCGCGTCACCATCGAAGGCGATGCGCAGCTGGCCGGCCGGGCGACCAGTATCGATCTGGTCGGCGGCTGCCGCAGCGGTCTCGCCCGGCGGCTTGGGCAGGATGGTTGCCGCCGCGATGCCATGACGCAGCGCGCTGCGCACCGATTCGGGGTTGGCCGACAGGAACAGGTCGGTACCGAACGGCTTCACGTACGGCCAGGTCGGCTCGCCGGCGGTGAAGGTCGCGCGGATGATGCCCAGCCCATAGTGCTGGATCGAATTGAAGATGCGCAGGCCGGTATCGGCCGAGTTGCGCGACAGCAGGATCACCTCGACCCGCGGGTTCTCCGGGCTGGCGCCCTGGTTCAGCGCCAGCAGCTTGCGCACCACCGGGAAGGCCACGCCGGGGCCGAGGATATCGTCCTCGTGCTGGCGCTGGAATTCGGCGTAGGCCGCCACGCCATCACTTTCGAACAGCGCATGGCTTTCCTCGAGGTCGAACAGCGCGCGCGAGGTCACCGCGACGGTCAGCAAACGGGGGGAGTTGTCGCCCATCGGTGGGGGTCCTTCAAGCGGTCGGCGGGGCCGGCCGCCCATTGTCCTCAAAAAACGAACTGTTCGCTCAGGATCCGGTCTTCCAGGTTGTGCTCCGGGTCGAACAGCAGGGTCACGCGGCGGTCCTTCGACTCGCGGATGGTCACCTCGACCACGTCGCGGGTCTCGTGCGAATCCGCCGTGACGCTGACCGGGCGCTTGTACGGATCGAGCACGCGGAAGCGCACCTCGGTATCGGCCTTGAGGATCGCCCCGCGCCAGCGACGCGGCCGGTACGGGGCCAACGGCGTCAGCGCGATGGTGTGCGAGCCCAGCGGCAGCACCGGTCCATGCGCGGAATAGTTGTAGGCGGTGCTGCCCGCCGGGGTGGCCACCAGCACGCCGTCACCGATCAGCTCGGCCACGCGTTCCTGGCCGTTGAGGTCGATGCCGATATGCGCGGCCTGCCGGGTCTGGCGCAGCAGCGAGACATCGTTGTAGGCCAGCGAACCGGTACTGGTGCCCGACTCGGTCAGCGCCACCATTTCCAGCGGGCGCAGGTTGGCCGGTTCGGCACGCGCAATGCGGGCCTGCACGTCGTCGTCGCCACGGTACTGGTTCATCAGGAAGCCGACGGTGCCCAGCTTCATGCCGAACACCGGCTTGCCCAGGTGCCCATGCCGGTGCAGGGTCTGCAGCATGAAGCCGTCGCCCCCCAGCGGACACAGCACGTCGGCCTGCTCCGGCGCGTGATCGCCATAACGCGAGACCATCGCGGCGCGGGCCATCTGTGCAGGTTCGGTGGCGCTGGCCAGGAAAGCGATGCGGGGGGTGTCGCTCATCGGTGGATCCGGGTGGGTATGCCAGCAAGAGCATACCCGGTGGTGCCGGCCGCTGGCCGGCAGCTGCACCGATTGCGGTCCATGCGGTTGCCGGCCAGCGGCCGGCACTACCCGGCAATGCAGAACGGCCCCGCTTTCGCGGGGCCGTTCCTCCAACTGCTGCAGATCAGGAGCCCCCCCTGAGTCAGGGGGGCGCGCCAACGGCGCGGGGGTCTGGGAGCATGGTTGGCATGGGGCCCACGGTTTGCAGAGCAAACCGTGGGGCGTCAGCGCGAATGCGCTTACGCACCATGCGCAGCGAGCTGACCCAGGCGCTGCACCGCGACCGAAACGGTCGGGTAGTCCAGGGTCTTCTGCTCGGCCAGTTCGGCCAGCATCGCCAGGGTGAAGCGCAGGCTGCTGTCGTCGCGACCCATCCAGGCCGCCACCTTTGCTTCAGCACTGCTGCCCTTGGTACCCAGCACCTGGCCCGCCAGGTTGCGGTGGTTGGCGGCCAGCTCGTCACGCAGCACGCCACGTGCCACCGCGTGCCAACGGCCATTGACCTCCAGCGCATCGACCTGCTCGAACAGCCACGGCAGCTGCAGGGCATCGCCCAGGCGGAAGTGGACCTTGGACACGTCCACCGGCTTCAGCTTGCGGGTACGGGCCAGCTCGATGATGTCGAACGCCGGCTCCAGGAAGTGCAGTTCGGCCAGCTGCTGCGCCAGCGCGGACGGCAGGCCCTTTTCCTTCCACTCGGCCACCAGGGCTTCGTAGGTCGGACGCTGCGAATCCGGCAGCACACCCGAGGCAACGCGGATGTCGTTGAACGGGCCCTGGTAGCGGTTGACCGCTTCGGTGATGCCGGGCATCGCGCCGGGGCGCGACAGCAGCCAGCGCACGAACGAGCGCTGCAGCTTCCAGATCACTTCCAGGGCGTCGATCTGCACCGACTCCGGCACCTTGCCGTCGAGGGCATCGATCTGCGCCCACAGCGCGCGTGCATCCAGCGTTTCACGGCTGATGGTGTAGGCCTTGGCGACCTCGGCGATGGAACGGCCGGTGTCTTCCTGCATGCGCATCAGGAAAGTAGCGCCCATGCGGTTGATGGTCTGGTTGGTCACGGCCGTGGCGATGATTTCGCGCTTCAGGCGGTGACGCTCCATTGCGTCGGCGTACTTCTTCTGCAGCGGGGTCGGGAAGTAGCGCTGCAGCTCCTTGGACAGGTACGGATCTTCCGGGATGTCCGAATCCAGCAGCTGGGCGAACGCCACCAGCTTGGAGTAGGACAGCAGCACCGACAGCTCCGGACGGGTCAGGCCCTGGCCGCGCGCCTTGCGCTGCGAGAGCTCGGCATCGGACGGCAGGAACTCGATCTGGCGATCAAGCAGGCCCTGCTGTTCCAGGGTACGGATGAAGTGCTGCTTGGAACCCAGGCGCTTGACCGCCATCCGCTCCATCAGGCTCAGCGCCTGGTTCTGGCGGTAGTTGTCGTTGAGCACCAGCTCGGCGACTTCATCGGTCATCGAGGCCAGCAGCTTGTTGCGCTGCTCGACGGTCAGCTTCTTGGCCCGCACCACATCGTTGAGCAGGATCTTGATGTTGACTTCATGGTCGGAGGTGTCGACACCGGCCGAGTTGTCGATGAAGTCGGTGTTGAGCAGCACGCCGGCCTGCGCGGCTTCGATGCGGCCCAGCTGGGTCATGCCCAGGTTGCCGCCCTCGCCCACGACCTTGCAGCGCAGCTCGCCACCATTCACGCGCAGCGCGTTGTTGGCACGGTCGCCGACATCGCTGTGCTGCTCGCTGGCGGCCTTGACGTAGGTACCGATGCCGCCGTTCCACAGCAGGTCGACCGGTGCCTTCAGGATCGCGCTCATCAGTTCGTTGGGCGACAGCGCCTTGACGTTCTCGTCCAGGCCCAGCGCTTCACGCACCTGCGGGGTGATCTCGATCGACTTCAGGCTGCGCGGGTACACGCCGCCGCCCTTGCTGATCAGCTTGGCATCGTAGTCCGCCCAGCTCGAACGCGGGACCGTGAACAGGCGCTCACGTTCGACGAACGTGGTGGCCGCATCCGGGTTCGGGTCCAGGAAGATGTGGCGGTGATCGAACGCAGCCACCAGGCGGATGTGGCGCGACAGCAGCATGCCGTTGCCGAACACGTCGCCGGACATGTCGCCGACGCCGACCGCAGTGAAGTCCTGGCTCTGGCTGTCACGGCCCAGCGCACGGAAGTGGCGCTTGACCGACTCCCACGCACCGCGTGCGGTGATGCCCATGCCCTTGTGGTCGTAACCGACCGAACCACCGGAGGCGAACGCATCGCCCATCCAGAAGCCGTGCGCGATGGCCAGGCCGTTGGCGATGTCGGAGAAGGTCGCAGTGCCCTTGTCGGCGGCCACCACCAGGTACGGATCGTCCATGTCGTGGCGCACGACATCCACCGGCGGCACGATCTTGTTGTTGACGATGTTGTCGGTGATGTCCAGCAGGCCCTGGATGAACAGCTTGTAGCAGGCCACGCCGTTGGCGAAGATCGCATCACGGTCGCCGTTCACCGGCGGGGTCTTGGCGAAGAAGCCGCCCTTCGCGCCGACCGGCACGATGACGGTGTTCTTGACCATCTGTGCCTTGACCAGGCCCAGCACTTCGGTACGGAAGTCTTCGCGACGGTCCGACCAGCGCAGGCCCCCACGGGCGACCGCGCCGAAGCGCAGGTGGGTACCTTCCACGCGCGGGCCGTAGACGAAGATCTCGCGGTACGGGCGCGGCTTCGGCAGGTCCGGCACCAGCGCCGAATCGAACTTGAAGCTGATGACATGGCCGTGCTGGCCGTTGGCATCGGTCTGGTAGTAGCTGGTACGCAGGGTCGCGTCGATCACGCCCATGAACGAGCGCAGGATGCGGTCCTCGTCCAGGCTGGACACGCGGTCCATCAGCTTCAGCAGCGCATCGCGCGCGGCCTGCATCTGCGCGTCGCGGTCACCCTTGCGGGCGTCGACCACGGTCTTGAGCACCTTCAGGGTGGCATCGTCACCGGCAGCCAGCACGTCGAAGTGGGCCTTCAGCTGGGCCTGGCCGGCGGCGATGTCGTCCTTGCTTTCGTGGCCGGTGGCCGGATCGAAGCGGGCTTCGAACAGCTCGACCAGCAGGCGGGCCAGCAGCGGGTAGCGCGCGAAGGTGCCTTCCACGTAGGCCTGGGAGAACGGCACGCCGGTCTGCAGCAGGTACTTGCAGTAGCCGCGCAGCATGGCGACCTGGCGCCAGTGCAGGCCGGCAGCCAGCACCAGGCGGTTGAAGCCGTCGTTCTCGGCATCGCCGTGCCAGACGCGGGCGAAGGTCTCGCCGAAGGCTTCATCGACACTGGCGGCATCGATCGCGCCGGCGGTCGACTCGACCTCGAAGTCCTGCACGTACACCGGGGCGTTGTCGACCGACAGGCGGTACGGACGCTCGGCGATCACGCGCAGGCCCATGTTTTCCATCATCGGCAGCGCGTCCGACAGCGGAATGTCGTCCAGCTGGCGATACAGCTTCAGGCGCAGGCCATCACCGCTTTCGCGCGGCACGGCCTGCAGGCTCAGGCGCAGGTCGTCCGGGCCGGTCAGGGCGTCGAGCTGGCTGACATCGTTGGCGGCAACCGCGGTGCTGTTGTCTTCGATGTAGCCGGCCGGCAGCGCCTTGCCGATACGGGCGGCGATGCGCAGGCCTTCGGTCTCGCCGTGGCGGGCCACCAGCGCTTCGCGCAGGTCGTCCTGCCAGTTGCGCAGCACCTGGGCCAGCTTCTGCTCCAGTTCGGCGGTATCGACGTCGAGCATCTCACCCGGCTTCGGGCGCACGATCAGGTGCACCTGGGCCAGCGGCGATTCGCCCAGCACCACCGAGCTGTCGACGTACTCGCCGTGCAGCGCGTCCTTCAGCATCGCTTCGATGCGCAGGCGCACGTCCGTGTTGAAGCGCTCACGCGGCAGGTAGACCAGCGCGGAGATGAAACGGCTGTATTTGTCGCGGCGCAGGAACAGGCGGCTGCGCACGCGCTCCTGCAGGCCCAGCACGCCCATCGCGGTGCGGAACAGTTCGTCCTCGCTGGACTGGAACAGTTCTTCGCGCGGCAGGGTTTCCAGGATGTGGCGCAGGGCCTTGCCACTGTGGCTGGCCGGGGCCAGGCCCGACTGCTTCATCACGTGCTCGTGGCGCTGGCGCACCAGCGGGATTTCCCACGGGCGGCGGTTGTAGGCGCTGGAGGTGAACAGGCCGAGGAAGCGCTGCTCGCCGATGATCTTGCCCTTGGCGTCGAATTCCAGCACGCCGATGTAATCCATGTAGCCAGCGCGATGCACGCGCGAACGGGCATTGGTCTTGGTCAGGATCAGCGCATCCTTCAGACCGGACGTGGTGTTCAGGCCCTGCGCGGCCAGGGTCTTGACCGGACGGGCGGCGGACTTGTCCTTGCCGCGCATCAGGCCCAGGCCGGTATCGTTCAGCGGCGCCAGCACCTCTTCCTTGCCCTGCTTCTCGACGCGGTATTCGCGGTAGCCGAAGAAGGTGAAGTGGTTGTCGGCGGCCCAGCGCAGGAACTCCTGTGCTTCCTTGCGCGAGGCTGCGTCGACCGGCAGCTGGCGGCTGCCCAGGTCGTCGGCCAGTGCCAGCGCCTTGTCCTTCATCGGCTGCCAGTCGCGCACGATCGCACGCACTTCGTCCAGCGCCTTGTTGATGGCCTGTTCGATGGCCGCCATGGCGTCGGCCGGCTGGCGGTCGATCTCCAGCAGCATCACCGACTCGGCATCGCCCTCGCCGACCTTGACCAGCTTGCCGGCCTTGTCGCGGGTGAAGCGCAGCACCGGGTGGCCCAGCACGTGGACACCCACGCCCTGCTCGGCCAGCGACATGGTGACGGTATCGACCAGGAACGGCATGTCGTCGTTGACGATCTGCAGCACGGTGTGCGGCGATTCCCAACCGTTGGCCTTCGCAGTCGGATTGAACACGCGGACGTTGGCCTTGCCGGCCTTGCGGGCACGGGCGAATTCCAGCGTCTCAGCCGCGAGCGCGGCCCACTCTTCAGCGCTGTGGTGCGGGAACTCGTCCGATTCCATGCGCTTGTAGAAGTCAGTGGCGAAGGCCACCGCTTCGGCCTGTGCGGCCGCGGGGTAGCGCTTGCGCAAGGCCGTGTACACCGGCTCCAGGGAGAAACCAGCGGTCACTGCGACCTCCGACTCTGCTGGTTTCGTCTTGTTTTTCACGGTCTTGGCTGCGGTTTTTTGCGGTTTCATGGCAGAGCGATGCGCTTGCTCAGTTGGGAAAATGAAATTGTAGCCCTACCGCACGAAAAGGCCTTGCTGCAGGACGGAATAAGCAGATTCGGGTTTGCTGCGGTTTAGACGCCTATTCAGTTCGCTCTGGTATGGAGCTGGCGCCTGCTTCAGCACTGCCGACAGGATCGGCAAAGCGTGTTACCGGAAGACACACGCGGCGACGCCGATTCGATTCCACAATCCTGAACTGGACGGTATAGTCCACCGCGTGAACCCGGCCTACCTCCCCGTTGCCCTCGACGCGCGCGATGAGCGCGTGTTCGATGCCGTGCGCAGACTGCTGGCCGAGCAGGGCATGCAGATGAGCATGGACGCGGTGGCCCAGCATGCCGGCTGCTCCAAGCAGACCCTGTACTCGCGCTACGGCAGCAAGCAGGAACTGCTGCGCCGGGTGATGCAGCGCCACGTCGGCCACGCCACCGGGGCCATGCTGCGTGCACTCCGCGGTGACGACCTGCGTGCCAGCCTTCTCCAGTTCGCCACCGACTTCCTGGAGCATTTCAACCAACCGCACGTAGGACAGGCCTGCCGGCTGATTGCAGCCGAGGCAGCCCAGTTTCCCGAAGAGGCGCGTACGCTGTACCGGCACGGTGCCGGCGCGCTGACGCTTCATCTTGCTGAATGGATTGAAACCGTTTGCATGCAAGGCCAGCTCCGGCATGACGACCCGCACTTCATGGCCGAACTGCTGCTGAGCATGATCGCCGGTCAGGATTTCGACAAACAGCGCTTCCATACCCCCCATCGTGATGACGCGCTCCTGCGTCGGCGCTGGGCAGAGTTCTCCGTCGACAGCTTCCTGCGCGCGTTCGCGCCACAGCCGTCGCCGGCCCCGTCTACAAACCAACCCCGGAGTTCCTCCTGATGACCGCCCCACTCCGCACCCTTGCCTTGACGTGCGCCGTTGCTGTCGCGCTGGCTGCCTGCAAGAAGCCGGAACAGCAGACGCCCCCGCCGCCGGAGGTGGGCGTGATCGACGCCAAGCCGCAGACCCTGCCGCTGCAGCGCGAGCTGGTCGGCCGCCTGTCGCCGTTCCGCAGCGCCGACGTCCGCGCACGCGTACCCGGCGTGCTGCTCAAGCGCGTTTACCAGGAAGGCTCGCAGGTCAAGCAGGGCCAGACCCTGTTCCTGATCGACCCGGCGCCGTTGCGTGCCTCGCTCAACGCCTCCGAGGCCCAGCTCGCTTCGGCCCGCGCCACCTACGCCAATGCCAAGGTCGCCGCCGATCGCGCGCGCTCGCTGGCGCCGCAGCAGTTCGTCTCCAAGTCCGACCTGGACAACGCCGAATCGGCCGAGCGCACCGCCCTGGCCGCCGTCAAGCAGGCCGAAGCGGCAGTGACCTCTTCGCGGATCAACCTGGGCTACGCCGAAGTGACCGCGCCGATCAGTGGCGTGGCCAACAAGCAGCAGGTCACCGAGGGCGCGCTGGTCGGCCAGGGCGATGTGACCCTGCTGACCACCGTTGACCAGCTCGACCCGCTGTATGTGAACTTCTCGCTGAGCGTGGATGAGCTGACCCAGCTGCGCGCGCAGCAGGCCAAGGGCTCGCTGGCGCTGTCCGGCGACGGCAAGGCCACGGTCAACGTCAAGCTGGCCGACGGCAGCACCTATGGTGAGCCGGGCACGCTGGACTTCTCCTCGACCACGGTCGACCCGGCCACCGGTGCGGTGTCGCTGCGTGCGCTGCTGCCGAACCCCCAGCAGATCCTGCTGCCGGGCGCCTTCGTCAGCTTCCAGGCCAACCTGGGCGAGCGCAACAATGCCTACCTGGTGCCGCAGCAGGCGCTGCTGCGTGACACCACCGGCGGCTACGTGATGGTGGTCGGTGCCGACGGCAAGGTGGTGCGCAAGAACGTGAAGACCGATGGCGCGCAGAACGGCAACTGGCTGGTCAGCGACGGTCTGGCCGCCGGTGACAAGGTGATCGTGGCCGGCGTGCAGAAGGTCAAGGAAGGTGCACCGGCGGTGGCCAAGCCGTGGACCCCGGGGCAGGACGCCAACGGCAAGCCTGCCGCAGGCGGCGCCGCTCCGGCGGGCGCAGCACCGGCGGCAGGCAAGGCACCGGCCGACGCGGCCAAGCCGGAACAGGCCGATGCGGCCAAGCCGGCCGCCACCGATTCGAACAAGCAGTAACGGGAACCTTCCGTCATGCCTAAATTTTTCATCGAACATCCAGTCTTCGCCTGGGTGGTTGCGATCCTGATCTCGCTCAGCGGCGTGATCGCGATCCTCAACCTGGGCGTGGAGTCCTATCCCAACATCGCCCCGCCGCAGGTCACCGTCTCGGCGACCTACCCGGGCGCCAGCGCGGACACCACCGAGAAATCGGTCACCCAGGTGATCGAGCAGCAGCTGACCGGTATCGATCACCTGCTGTACTTCAGCTCCTCGTCGGCCTCCAACGGCCGCGCGCAGATCACCCTGACCTTCGAGACCGGTACCGATCCGGACATCGCCCAGGTGCAGGTGCAGAACAAGGTGTCGCTGGCCACGCCACGACTGCCTTCGGAAGTGACCCAGCAGGGCGTGGTGGTGGCCAAGGCCAATGCCGGCTTCCTGATGGTGGTGGCGCTGCAGTCCGATACCCCGACCATCAACCGTGACGCACTGAACGACATCGTCGGCTCGCGCGTGCTCGACCAGGTCTCGCGTATCCCCGGCGTCGGCAGCACCCAGCAGTTCGGTTCCGAGTACGCCATGAACATCTGGCTGAACCCGGAGAAGATGCAGGGCTATGGCCTGTCGGCCAGCCAGGTACTGGCCGCGGTACGTGCGCAGAACGTGCAGTTCGCCGCCGGTGCGCTGGGTTCGGACCCGTCGCCGGAAGGCCAGCACTTCACCGCCACGGTCTCGGCCGAAGGCCGCTTCAGCTCGCCGCAGGAATTCGAGAACATCATCCTGCGCGCCAACGCCGATGGCTCGCGCGTGCTGCTCAAGGACATCGCCCGCGTCGCCTTCGGTGCCAACAACTACGGCTTCGACACCCAGTACAACGGCAAGCCGACCGGCGCCTTCGCCATCCAGCTGCTGCCGGGCGCCAACGCCCTGAACGTGGCCGAAGCGGTGCGCGCCAAGATGGACGAGCTGCAGCCCAGTTTCCCGTCCGGGGTGACCTGGTTCTCGCCGTACGACAGCACCACCTTCGTCAAGATCTCGATCCAGGAAGTGGTCAAGACCCTGTTCGAAGCAGTGTTCCTGGTGTTCCTGGTGATGCTGATCTTCCTGCAGAACTTCCGCGCCACACTGATCCCGACCCTGGTCATCCCCGTCGCCCTGCTCGGTACCTTCCTGGGCATGTGGATGATCGGCTTCACGATCAACCAGCTGACCCTGTTCGCGATGGTGCTGGCGATCGGCATCGTGGTCGACGATGCGATCGTGGTGATCGAGAACGTCGAACGCATCATGAGCGAGGAAGGCCTGGCGCCGAAGCCGGCCACGCAGAAGGCGATGACCCAGATCACCGGCGCGGTGGTGGCGATCACCGTCGTGCTGGCGGCGGTGTTCATCCCGTCCGCCCTGCAGGGCGGCGCCGCCGGTGAGATCTACAAGCAGTTCGCCCTGACCATCGCCATCTCGATGGCGTTCTCGGCGTTCCTGGCACTGGGCTTCACCCCGGCGCTGTGCGCGACCTTCCTCAAGCCGACGCACAACGACAACCCGAACATCGTCTACCGCACCTTCAACAAGTACTACGACAAGATCAGCCACACCTACGTGGGCCACATCACCTCGGCGGTGCGCCATGCGCCGCGCTGGATGATCCTGTTCGTGGTGCTGACCGCGCTGTGCGGCTTCCTGTTCACCCGCATGCCGGGCAGCTTCCTGCCGGA
The DNA here is from genome assembly GCF_059372445.1 of Stenotrophomonas sp. YJH_SMC_127. Lineage (NCBI taxonomy): Bacteria > Pseudomonadati > Pseudomonadota > Gammaproteobacteria > Lysobacterales > Lysobacteraceae > Stenotrophomonas > Stenotrophomonas sp. YJH_SMC_127. The sequence continues at coordinate 73,059 of NZ_JCAFVO010000001.1, forward strand.
AGAAGACCAGGGCTATGCGCTGGCGATCGTGCAGCTGCCGCCGGGCTCGACCAAGGGCCAGACCAACGAAGTGTTCGCGCAGATGCGTGGCATCCTGGAAAAGCAGGATGGCTATGAAGGCATGCTGCAGGTGGCCGGCTTCAGCTTCGTCGGTTCCGGCGAGAACGTGGGCATGGGCTTCATCCGCCTGAAGCCGTGGGAGGAACGCAAGTTCACCGCGCCCGAGTTCATCCAGAACATGAACGGCGCGTTCTACGGCATCAAGGAAGCGCAGATCTTCGTGGTCAACCTGCCCACCGTGCAGGGCCTCGGCCAGTTCGGCGGCTTCGACATGTGGCTGCAGGACCGCAGTGGTGCCGGCTACGAACAGCTGACCCAGGCGCGCAACATCTTGCTGGGCAAGGCCGCGCAGAAGCCCGAAGCCCTGGTCGGCGTGCGTCCGAACGGGCTGGAGAACGCCCCGCAGCTGCAGCTGCACGTGGACCGCGTGCAGGCGCAGTCGATGGGCATGTCGGTGTCGGACGTGTACAGCACCATCCAGCTGATGCTGGCCCCGGTCTATGTCAACGACTTCTTCTACGAAGGCCGCATCAAGCGCGTGACCATGCAGGCCGATGGCCCGTACCGCACCGGCCAGGAGTCGCTGAAGAGCTTCTACAGCCCCTCCACCCTGACCCAGAACGCCGATGGCACCAACGCGATGATCCCGCTCAACACGGTGGTCAAGTCCGAATGGGTGTCGGCACCGCCGTCGCTGAGCCGCTACAACGGCTACTCGGCGATCAACATCGTCGGCTCGCAGGCCCCGGGCACCAGCTCGGGCGAAGCGATGCAGACCATGGAGAGCATCGTCAACGACGACCTGCCGGCCGGCTTCGGCTACGACTGGTCCGGCATGTCCTACCAGGAAATCCTGGCCGGCAATGCCGCCACGCTGCTGCTGGTGCTGTCCATCGTGGTGGTGTTCCTGTGCCTGGCCGCCCTGTATGAAAGCTGGTCGATCCCGGTGGCAGTGCTGCTGGTGGTGCCGCTGGGCGTGCTGGGCGCACTGGGCCTGTCGATGCTGCGCGGCCTGCCCAACGATCTGTTCTTCAAGATCGGCCTGATCACCGTGATCGGCCTGGCCGCGAAGAACGCGATCCTGATCGTGGAGTTCGCGGTGGAGCAGCGCGCAGCCGGCAAGAACCTGCGCGATGCCACCATCGAAGCGGCCCGCCTGCGCTTCCGCCCGATCCTGATGACCTCGTTCGCGTTCATCATGGGCGTGATCCCGATGGCGATCTCCACCGGCGCCGGCGCCAACTCCCGCCACGCCATCGGTACCGGCGTGATCGGCGGCATGCTGTTCGCCACCCTGCTCGGCCTGCTGATGATCCCGGTGTTCTTCGTGGTCGTGCGCCGCATGCTGGGCGACAAGCTGGATGAACCGTCCAAAGAGTTCATGGAACGCCAGCGCGACGCGGATGCTGCACACCGCCCGGATCGTTGATCCGGCAGTGCGCTGAAACGAAAAGGCCCCGGAGCGATCCGGGGCCTTTTTCTTGCCGCCTTTGAATTCATGCCAACCAAGGTTGGCATCTACCAGGGCAACGGCATGCCCGGTAGCCGCCAACCTTGGTGGGCTCCGTTCGAGTCACGTCTCAGCGCAACAGCGCGACCACCACGCACACTGCCACGATTACCAGTGCAGCCCACTGCATCGGCACGAAAAAGAAATGATGGGGCGCCACTTCGCCCTTCTGCCGGGGTGCCCGGTTGAGCCACAGGCCCAGCAGCACGTTCACCGCCGCGCCAATGCTGGCACCCAGCAACACCTGCGAGAGTGGGGTGTTGCCCTTGGGGCCTGCGTGCGGGAAGAAATACGCCAGCAGCAGGATCGCTGCGATCGGCGTGATCAGTGTCAGGATTCCCCAACCACGATAGATCATCTGTGCAGACCGTATGGAAACGGCCTGCATTGGAACAGATCCGGCATCGTTCGGCCAAGAGCACAGCGCATCCACGCGTGGCGCGGATCGACCGGCCGCGCCGCCCTTGCAGCGGCGCGGCCGTTGCGTCTCAGCGCAGCCCGGTTTCGTTGCGGGCGATCACCAGGCGCTGGATTTCCGAGGTGCCTTCATAGATCTCGGTGATCTTGGCATCACGGAAGTAACGCTCCAGCGGCATCTCCTTCGAGTACCCCATGCCGCCGTGGATCTGCACCGCCTGGTGGGTGATCCACATCGCCGCTTCCGAGGCGGTGAGCTTGGCGATGGCGGCTTCGTTGCTGAAGCGCTTGCCCTGGCCCTTCACCCAAGCCGCGCGCAACGTCAGCAGCAGCGCTGCATCCAGCTTGCACTTCATGTCTGCAATCTTGGCCTGGGTCATCTGGAAGGTGCCGATGGCGGCACCGAAGGCCTTGCGCTCCTTCACGTACTCCAGGGTCGCTTCATAGGCGGCACGGGCGATGCCGATGGCCTGCGAGGCGATACCGATGCGGCCGGCATCGAGCACGCTCATGGCGATCTTGAAGCCCTCGCCTTCCTGGCCCAGAACGTCCTCGGCCTGCGCCACGTAATCATTGAACTCGATCTCGCAGGTGGCCGAGGCGCGGATGCCCAGCTTGGGCTCGGTCTTGCCACGACCGAAACCGGCCTTGTCGGTATCGATGAGGAAGGCGGTGATGCCGCGCGCGCCCTTGTCCGGCTCGCTCATCGCGAACAGCACGATGTACTTGGCCACCGGGCCGGAGGTGATCCAGCTCTTCTTGCCGTTGATGACGAAGGTGCCGTCGGCCTGCTTCACCGCGCGGCAGCGCATGGCGGTGGCATCGGAGCCGGACTGCGGCTCGGTCAGCGCGAACGCGCCAATGGCCTCGCCCTCGGCGATGGCACGCACGTAGGTCTGCTTCTGCTGCTCGGTACCGTGGGTGAGGATGCCGTTGCAGAACAGCGAGTTGTTGACCGACATGATGGTCGAATGGGCTGCGTCGGCGGCGGCGACCTCCACCATCGCCAGCACGTACGCAACCGGGTCCATGCCCGCGCCACCGTATTCGGTCGGCACTTCGATGCCCATCAGGCCGTTCTCGCCCAGCAGGCGGATGTTGTCGAGCGGGAACTCGCCGGTACGGTCATGGTGCTCCGCGCTCGGGGCGATCTTCTCCTGCGCGATGCGCCGCGCAACGTCCTGCAGCATCAACTGCTCTTCGGTAAAGCTGAAATCCACAACACCCTCCCGGGTACATGAAGTTATGGGCCGCATACGGCGCGCCCAGGTGCTCCGATTGTACCGGGGGCCGGCTGTTTCCGTACGCTGGCGACTTGACCGCGGCAGGCCTTCTCGGCGAATATATCTCTATATCGCGATAGGTAGATATTTATGGATCTGGAAGACTGGTCGACCCGCCTGAAGGTGTTCGCCGATGCCACCCGCGTGCGCCTGCTGGCGCTGCTGGAGCAGGAGGAGCTGACCGTGGCCGAACTGTCGGCAATCACCCGGCTGGCGCAGCCGCGCGTGTCCACCCACCTGGCGCGCCTGAAGGAAGCCGGCCTGGTCCGCGACCGCCGTGCCGGCGTGTCGGCCTACTACCGTTTCGACGAAGCCCAGCTGGACCCGGCGCAGCGTGCATTGTGGCATGCCTTGAGCAACGGAAGCGACGACCCGTTGCTGCGCCAGGATGCCGAGCGCGTGGCTGCAGTGCTGGCCCACCGCGCCTCGGACCAGAACTGGGCCGACAGCGTGGCCGGCGACATGGAGCGCCACTACTCTCCGGGCCGTACCTGGGAGGCGCTGGCGCGCACCGCCTTGCCGTTGCTGGAGACCGGCGACGTGCTGGACATCGCCTCCGGTGACGGCGTGCTGGCCGAACTGGTCGCCCCCCACGCCAAGCGCTACATCTGCATCGATACCAGCGCGCGCGTGGTCGCCGCTGCCAGCGAGCGCCTGCGCCGGCTGCCCAATGTGGAAGTCCGCGAGGGTGACATGCATGCCCTGCCGTTCAAGGACGGCAGCTTCGACCTGGTGGTGCTGATGCACGCGCTGACCTATGCCAGCAAGCCGGCGCAGGCCGTAACCGAAGCCGCACGCGTGCTGCGCCCGGGCGGCCGCCTGCTGTTGTGCAGCCTGGCCCGTCACGAGCACAAGGCAGCGGTGGAGGCCTATGGCCACGTCAACCTCGGCTTCAGCGACAAGGAGCTGCGCAAGTTCGTCGACAAGGCCGGCCTGCAGGTGTCCAGCCTGGAAACGGTCACCCGCGAGAAGCGTCCGCCGCACTTCGAAGTGATTTCGCTGATCGCCAACAAGCCCTGAGCCCGAGACCACCATGCCTGCCCTGCCCTGGTTGCATCCTGATCGTGCAAACGCCCTGCTCGACGCCCTGCGCGAGCGGATCCTGATCATCGACGGCGCGATGGGCACGATGATCCAGCGCCATGGCCTGCAGGAAGACGACTACCGCGGCGAGCGATTCGCCGGTGGCTATGACCATGCGCACGGTCCCGGCTGCGACCACGGCACGCCTGAAGGCCATGACCTGAAGGGCAACAACGACCTGCTGCTGCTGACCCGGCCGCAGGTCATCGCCGACATCCATACCGCATACCTGGACGCCGGGGCGGATCTGGTCGAGACCAACACCTTCAACGCCACTTCGGTCAGCCAGGCCGACTACCACCTCGAACACCTGGTGTACGAGCTGAACAAGGCCGGCGCCGCCGTTGCACGCGCCTGCTGCGATGCGGTGGCTGCGGCCACGCCGGGCAAGCCGCGCTTCGTGATCGGGGTGATCGGTCCCACCAGCCGCACCGCTTCGATCAGTCCCGACGTCAACGATCCGGGCTTCCGCAACACCAGCTTCGACGAGTTGCGCGACACCTATCGCGAAGCCATCGAGGGCCTGATCGATGGCGGCGCCGACACCCTCATGGTCGAGACCATCTTCGACACGCTCAATGCCAAGGCCGCGCTGTATGCGCTGGAGGAGGCCTTCGACGCGCGTGGTGCACGCCTGCCGGTGATGATCTCCGGCACCATTACCGACGCCTCCGGGCGCACCCTGTCCGGGCAGACCGCCGAGGCCTTCCATGCGTCACTGGCGCATGCGCGCCCGCTGTCGATCGGCTTGAACTGCGCGTTGGGCGCCGAGGCGATGCGCCCGCACGTGGAAACCCTCTCGCAGGTCGCCGACTGTTACGTCAGCGCACATCCCAACGCGGGCCTGCCCAACGCCTTCGGCGAGTACGACGAAACGCCTGAAGAGATGGCCACCACCCTGCGCGGCTTCGCCGAGGATGGCCTGTTGAACCTGGTCGGCGGCTGCTGCGGCTCCACCCCCGACCACATCCGTGCGATCGCCCGCGCCGTGGCCGGGCTGCCGCCGCGCGCCCTGCCCGGTGTCCAGGAGCAGGCCGCATGAATGTCGCCGCCACCGTTCCACACTTCCCGCCCTCCTGCTGTTGAGCCGACGCCCGCCATGACGCCTGTCCGCCCTACCCGCCTGTCCGGCCTGGAACCCCTGGTCATCACTCCGGACCTGCTGTTCATCAACGTCGGCGAACGCACCAACGTCACCGGCAGTGCGCAGTTCCGCAAGCTCATCAAGGAAGGCCGCTACGAAGAAGCGGTGGACGTGGCCCGCCAGCAGGTCGCCAGCGGCGCGCAGATCCTCGACGTCAACATGGACGAGGGCCTGATCGATTCGGAAGCGGCGATGACCCGTTACCTTAACCTGATCATGTCCGAGCCGGACATCGCCCGCATCCCGGTCATGGTCGACTCCTCCAAGTGGAGCGTGATCGAGGCCGGGCTGAAGTGCCTGCAGGGCAAGAGCGTGGTCAATTCGATCTCGCTGAAGGAAGGCGAGGCGCTGTTCCGCGAACACGCGCGCAAGGTCCTGCGCTATGGCGCCGCCGCGGTGGTCATGGCCTTCGATGAAAGCGGGCAGGCCGATACCTGCGCGCGCAAGGTCGAGATCTGCACCCGCGCCTACCGCATCCTGGTCGACGAGATCGGCTTCCCGCCGCAGGACATCATCTTCGACCCGAACATCTTCGCTGTCGCCACCGGCATCGAAGAGCACGACAACTATGCGGTGGACTTCATCGAAGCCACCCGCATCATCAAGCAGACCCTGCCGTACTGCCACGTCTCCGGCGGCGTCTCCAACGTCTCGTTCTCGTTCCGCGGCAACGAAACGGTGCGCCAGGCCATCCACTCGGTGTTCCTCTACCACGCCATCGCCGCCGGCATGGACATGGGCATCGTCAACGCCGGCGCCATGCCGATCTACGACGAGCTGGAGCCTGAGCTGCGCGAGCGCGTCGAGGACGTGATCCTCAACCGCCGCAGCGATGCCACCGAGCGCCTGCTGGAGATCGCCGAGCGCTACAAGGGCAGCAAGGGCGCGGCGAAGACCGAGGACCTGGCCTGGCGCGGGAAGCCGGTGGCGCAGCGCCTGGCACATGCGCTGGTGCACGGCCTGGATGCCTTTGTCGAGGAAGACACCGAGCTGGCCCGGCAGGCCTCCAGCCGCCCGCTGGACGTGATCGAGGGCCCGCTGATGGACGGCATGAACATCGTGGGCGACCTGTTCGGTGCCGGCAAGATGTTCCTGCCGCAGGTGGTGAAATCCGCACGCGTGATGAAGAAGGCGGTGGCCTACCTGCTGCCGTACATCGAGGCGGAGAAGGCACGCAGCGGTGATACCGCCAAGAGCAATGGCAAGATCATCATGGCCACGGTGAAGGGCGATGTGCATGACATCGGCAAGAACATCGTCGGCGTGGTCCTGGCCTGCAACAACTTCGAGGTGGTCGACCTGGGCGTGATGGTGCCGGCGCAGAAGATCCTCGATGCCGCCCGCGAGCACAACGCCGACCTGGTCGGCCTGTCCGGACTGATCACCCCGTCGCTGGAGGAGATGAGCCACGTCGCCCGCGAGATGGAGCGCCAGGGCTTCGACCTGCCGCTGCTGATCGGCGGCGCCACCACCTCGCGCGCGCACACCGCGCTGAAGATCGACCCGCACTACAAAGCGCCTACGGTGTGGGTGAAGGACGCCTCGCGCGCGGTGGGCGTGGCCCAGTCGCTGATCTCACGCGACCTGCGCGAAGCCTTCGTTGCGGCCAACGAGGCCGACTATGCCGAGATCCGCGCCCGCCACCGCAACCGTGGCGACGCCAAGCGCCTGGTGACGCTGGAACATGCGCGCGCGCAGAAATTCCAGGGCGGCTGGGACAGCTACACGCCACCGGCACCGGAACAACCCGGCCTGTACGTGTTCGATGACTACCCGCTGGACGAACTGGTCGACTACATCGACTGGACGCCGTTCTTCCAGGCCTGGGAGCTGGCCGGCAAGTTCCCGGCCATCCTCACCGACGAGATCGTCGGCACCCAGGCCAGCGAGCTGTACCGCGATGCGCGCGCGATGCTCGAGCGCATCGTCGGCGAGAAGTGGCTGACGGCCAAGGCCGTGTTCGGCCTGTGGCCGGCCAACAGCATCGGCGACGACGTCCGCGTGCAGCACCCGCAGGGCGAAACCACCCTGCACTTCCTGCGCCAGCAGGTAGACAAGCCTGCCGAGCGCCCGGACTTCTGCCTGGCCGATTTCATCGCGCCCCTCGACAGTGGCAAGCAGGACTGGATCGGCGCGTTCGCAGTCACTGCCGGTATCGGCATCGACGCGCACGTCGCGCGCTTCGAGGCCGAGCATGACGACTACAACGCGATCCTGCTGAAAGCACTGGCCGACCGCCTCGCCGAGGCGCTGGCCGAGCGCCTGCACCAGCGCGTGCGTACCGAATTCTGGGGCCATGAGCGCGCCGAGGCGCTGGACAACGACGCCCTGATCGACGAGCAGTATCGCGGCATCCGGCCGGCGCCTGGCTATCCGGCCTGCCCGGAACACAGCGAGAAACGGCGCCTGTTCGACCTGCTGCAGGCCGAAGCAAACGCCGGCATGGAATTGACCGAGAGCTTCGCGATGCTGCCCACGGCCGCTGTCTCGGGCTACTACTTCAGCCATCCGCAGAGCCAGTACTTCGTGGTCGGCCGGCTCAGCCGCGAACAGGTCAGCGACTACGCCCGCCGCAAGGGCGTGGACCGCGCCCAGGCCGAACGCTGGCTGGCCTCCAACCTCGACTACGACCCCGAATGACACAAAAAGGGGACGGAGGGGATTAAGTCGCTTATGCACAAACGACTTAATTCCCTCCGTCCCCTTTTTTGCCTCATCATTCCGCGATGACCGTTCCCGTTGCACGCCTCTCCAGCTTCTACCTGTTCTACTACGCGGCGCTGGGCGCGTTCACGCCGTACTGGAGCCTGTTCCTGAGCGCGCGCGGCATGAGCGTGACGGCCATCAGCGTGATGATGGGCCTGTGGTACGCCACCCGCGTGATCGCGCCCAGCACCTGGACCTCGCTGGCGGCCGCATCGCCACGACCGATCCGCCTGCTGCGCGCGGGCTGCGTGCTGACCCTGCTCAGCTTCGCGGTATTCCTGCTGCCGCTGCCACAGCCGTGGATGTACCCCGCGATGGTGGTGTTCTGCTTCTTCTACAACGCGGTGATGCCGCAGTTCGAGTCGATCACCCTCACCCATCTGGGTAACGACAGCCATCGCTACGGGTTGATCCGGGTCTGGGGCTCGCTCGGTTTCATCGCCGTCGTGACCCTGTTCGGCTGGCTGATCGAAGGTGACGGTACGGCCAGCCACGCCGGGCTGCTGCCGTGGATGATGCTGCCACTGTTCGCGCTGCTGGTCGCCTCGGCCTTCAGCAACCACTACGCGCGCGGCGTCGGCAAGACCGGCGGCGACGCCAGCGGCTTCTGGCAGATCGTGCGCCGACCGCCGGTGCTGGCGTTCTTCCTGGCCGCCTTCATGGAGCAACTGTCTTTCGGCCCGTACTACACGTTCTTTTCGGTCTACATGGACCATCACGGCTACCGCACCTCCACCCTGGGCCTGTTGTGGACCATCGGTGTGGTCTTCGAAGTGGGCGTGTTCTTCACCATCGGCCGCTTCTTCCGCCGCTATGACGCCAGCTGGATGCTGTTGATCGCGCTGGTCAGTTCCTGCCTGCGCTGGGCCGTGACCGCACTGTTCCCGGAAAACCTGCCGGTGATGCTGCTGGCGCAGAGCGCGCACGCGCTGGGCTTTGCGGCATTCTTCGCAGCAGCGATGCAGATGCTGGCGACCTACTTCCCCGGTCGCCTCAATGGGCATGGCCAGGGGCTGCTGTACGGATTTTCGTCCGGTGTCGGCGGTGTGCTCGGCGCACTCATTGCCGGCCAACTGTGGAAGATCGACGATGGTCGCACCGCGTTCCTGGCCGGCAGCGGCTTCGCCCTGATTGGCGCCCTGCTCTGTTTCTTCGCACTGAGCCTGCCGCTCATACGTGCGCGACGGAACAGCCGCGCGCGCTGACCCCTGCCCGGCTCAGCGCTGCAACAGAACCTGTTGCAGCGAGGGCAGCAGCACCCGGTTGCCATGCGCACTGAGATGATCGCCATCGAAGAACAGCGGCCGCCCATCGCGCTGGGCTGGACATAACGCGTCGTCGCACAGCACCGGCATCGGGTCCCACAGCACGCCACCTGGCAGTCCATCGACCACCTGCTGCAGGCTGCCCAGCATGGGTGCCCGCAACGTTTCCATCGCGACGCGCGTGCTGTCCAGGCCGTTGCGGCAGACCTCGTTGCGGGCATTGAAGCGGTCCGAGCAGCGATAAGGAGGCGCTGGCAGCACTGGCTTGGGCGCCTCCAGCACGATGCGCACGCCACGCTCGGCCAGGGGTCTCCACTGCGCGACCGCCTCGGCCACTTCGGCGTCGCGTCCTGCCGCGGCCTCTGCCGTCAGTTCGCCCGCCAGCTGCGCCTGCGCATCGAACAGCACGAACTGATCGGAAAGGCGTGGCACGCGCAACGACACCAGCACCACGGCATCCCCCGGCTGCGCGCGCCGCGCGATATCGGCGAACACCGCGGCGTCGAAATCAGCGCAACCGGCACCGGCACCGCGCCACTTCTGCAGGCTCACCTGCGGGCATCCGCCGCGGCCATAGAGGGAGACCGCCGAGCCGGTTTCCAGGGCCAGTCGCTGCAGCAGCTCGATGTAGGCCATCGCATGCGAATCACCAGCAACGAACACCCGCTTCGGCGCGCCAACCGGTAGCGGGCGGTCGCAGTCTCCACGGGCAAAGGTGCGCGCACTACCGCCTTCGAAACGATGCTTGGCGACCACCAGTGCGCACTCGGGATAGTCACCGGCCACGCTCTTGCCATTGGGGTACCAATCGGTCGGATGCCGGCTGACCGTACTCAACGACAGCCGCGGCGCCTGCAGGTAGAGCACTGTCTGGATGCCGGCGGCGCACAGCAATACGACCGCGCCGGCCAGCACCCAACGCCCGGGACGCAGGCGCTGCGCCAACGTGCCGCGGAACGGCTGTTCCACCCAGCGCCACGACAGCCATGACAGCAGCAGCACCAACGCCATCGCGGCGGTCATCTGCAAGGGTGTCTGCAAGCCCACGGTCCAGCGCATCAGCACGAACACCGGCCAGTGCCACAGGTACAGCGAGTACGACAGCAGGCCGATACGGCGCATCGGGGCGCTGGCCAACAGGCGCGCCACCCATGCCTGCGGATGATGATGCAGCGCCCACAGCAGGCCCGCGGTGGCGAAGGCCGGCAGCAGGCCGTCAGGCCACGGCGACCGCCCGGCACGCGCGGACCACAACGCCCACCCCAACAGGCCCAGCGCCACCATGGCCAGCAGGGAGAACACCGGCGCGGCGCGCTTCGGTGCCTGGCCGGTTGCCGGGTCCAGCGATTCGCGCACATGCAGCAGCTGGAACAGCAGCACGCCCACCCCCAGTTGCCAGAGGCGGGTGCTGGTGGCATAGAACGCCCACGATGGCGGCGCCTCGCGCAGACCCAGCACCGCCGCATGCAGCAGCGACGCCATGCTGACCAGGGCGAACAGGCCCAGGCTGATCCAGCGCCCGCGTGCACCGCGCGCCCAAGCCAGGAACAGCAGCGGGAACAGCAGGTAGAACTGCTCTTCCACGCCCAGCGACCAGGTATGGGTGTAGGGATTGAATTCGGCCCTGGGTGCGAAATAGTCGTTGCCGATCGCTGCCAGCACCCAGTTGCTGAAGCCGAAGAACGCCATCAGTCCGGTCCTGTCACTGGCTTCGCTGAGCCAGGACTCGGGAATGAACAGCACGCTTGCCACGGCAGTCAGCAACAGGCAAGCCAACAGCGCCGGCGCGATGCGACGGATGCGGCGCGCATAGAAGCGCAGCATCGACTGCCCCAGCGACAGCGGCGGCAGCCGGTGTACCGACGCGCTGACCACGAAACCGGAGATGACGAAGAACACATCCACGCCGGTGAACCCGCCTGGCAACCAGGCCGGGTCCAGGTGGAACACGATGACGGCCAGCACGGCGATCGCGCGCAGGCCGTCAATGTGCGGCACGTAGCCACGGCTTGGATCAGCGGTCATCCCTTCCCCCACGGCCGCGACGGCAGCGCGCCCGCGGCGGTCACGCGTTTACCAGACCAGGTCGTCCGGCACCTGGTACTGCGGGTCCGCGTACGGATCTTCCTCGGCCGGCGCATTCGGATCGACCTTCAGCGCCACCGATGCGGCGAACACCGCCTCGCACTGCGCCAGCACCTCGGCGGTCACCAGCAGGTAGCGGCCATTGAGCTGGACCACACCCAGCTCACCGGCGTTGAGCGCGGTCAGCTGTTCGGCGGTTACATAGATGCGCTTGATCTTGCCGCCGTAGGGGAAGTGGCGGGCAATGTCCGCCGCTTCGGCATTCAGGCCCTTGTCCTTCAGCAGTTCTTCCAGCTTGGCCTTGGCCTCGCGGCGCACACGCGCCTCTTCCTGCTTCAGGCGCTCGGTTTCGATGCGCTCTTCCTTTTCCTTCTGCGCGCGGATGGCGTAGGCCTTGGCCAGGTCCATCTCTTCTGCGCTGCGCGGCTTGCGCGGGCCCTGCTGGCCCGGGCCACGCGACTGGCCGGGCTTGCCCGGGCCGCCATGGCCAGGACCACGACGCTGGCCGGGCTTGTGCTCGCCCTTGCCAGCGCCCTGCGGCTTTCCATTGCCGTTGCCACCCTTGCCCTGCGGGCGGCCGTCACGGCGGGGGCCATCATTCTTGCGCTCTGGCTTGGGCGCAGGCTTGAAGCCCAGGCCCATCAGCTGGTCGCGGAGGGTATCGCTCATAGGATTCGGATCAGTAGTGCGGCGGCGGCGGTTCGCTCGCCGGATCGGAAGAATTCAGCGCGTTGCGGACCTTGCCCAGATCTTCCAGCAGCACACGCAGCACGTCGGCGTTGCGCATGCCCTGCATGCGGGCATCGGCCAGCGCATCGCTCAGTTCGGCCAGCGCCTGTTCCTGGAAGGACACGCGCATTTCCAGTTCGACCAGGCGCGCTTCCAGCGCCTGCTCGCGTTCGGTTGGCAGCAGATCAGACATGCAGCGAGCGCCCCCGGCCAATGCCGTAATACGCCAGGCCCGCTGCTTCCACGTCCGCCGGCTCGTACAGGTTGCGGCCGTCGAACACCACCGCGTCCTTCAACTGCTCGCGCAGCGTCTGGAAATCGGGGCTGCGGAACTGCTTCCACTCGGTCACCACGACCAGTGCATCGGCGCCCTGCAGCGCCTCGTTGGCATTGCTGCAGAACACCAGGTCATCGCGTTCACCGAAGATGCGCTGCGCCTCATGCATCGCTTCCGGATCGTAGGCACGCACCGTCGCACCGCCTTCCCACAGTTGCGCCAGCAGGCGTCGGCTGGAGGCTTCGCGCATGTCGTCGGTGTTTGGCTTGAATGCCAGGCCCCACACGGCAAAGGTCTTGCCACGCACGCCTTCATCCTCGCCCTTGTCGTAATGGCGCTGGACCAGGGCGAACAGATGGCCCTTCTGCGCATCGTTGACCGCTTCCACGGCGTTCAGCAGTTTAGGCTCCAGGCCGGCCTGCTGCGCGGTGCGGGCCAGCGCCTGCACATCCTTGGGGAAGCATGAGCCACCATAGCCGGCGCCCGGGTAGATGAAATGCCAGCCGATGCGCGGATCCGAGCCGATGCCCTGGCGGACCTGCTCCACATCGGCGCCGACACGTTCGGCGATGTTGGCGATTTCGTTCATGAACGAGATCTTGGTCGCCAGCATCGCGTTGGCGGCGTACTTGGTCAGCTCGGCCGAGCGCACGTCCATTTCCACCACGCGGTCGTGGTTGCGGTTGAACGGTGCATACAGGCGCCGCATCACCGCCACCGACTCGGCGCTGGTCGCACCGATGATGATGCGATCCGGACGCATGCAGTCGGCAACGGCGTCGCCTTCCTTCAGGAATTCCGGGTTGGACACCACGTCGAAGGCGATGTCGGCGCCACGTGCCGCCAGCTCTGCGGCAATGGCGGCACGGACCTTGTCGGCGGTGCCCACCGGCACCGTCGACTTGTTGACCACCACGGTCGGCACGCTCATGTGCTGGCCGATGGTGCGGGCCACGGCCAGCACGTACTGCAGATCAGCGCTGCCATCCTCGTCCGGCGGCGTGCCGACAGCGATGAACACGACCTGGCCGTGGCCGATCGCGGCTGCGGCATCGGTGGTGAACGTCAGCCGCGACGCGGCGTGATTGGCCTTCACCATCGGTTCCAGGCCCGGCTCATAGATCGGGATGATGCCCTGGTTGAGGCCATCGACCTTGGCCTGGTCGATATCGACGCAGACCACCTGGTGGCCGACATCGGCCAGGCAGGTACCGGTCACCAGCCCTACGTAACCGGTACCGAAAATCGCAACGCGCATGTCCGTGCTGGCTCCGTGGTCGCTTACGGCAGGACGCCCAGCAGCTCGACGTCGAACGTCAGAGTCGCGTTCGGGCCGATCGGGCCACCCGGGGTGCCGTTCTCACCGTAGGCGAGCTCGCCCGGGATCCAGAAGCGGTACTTCGAACCGACCGGCATCAGCGCGACGCCTTCGGTCCAGCCCTTGATCACCTGGTCCAGGCCGAACTCGGCCGGCTGACGACCATAGGAGCTGTCGAACACGGTGCCGTTGAGCAGCTTGCCTTCGTAGTTCACGCGCACCTTGCTGCTCGGCAGCGGACGCTCGCCGCTGCCCGGGCGGATGACCTGGTACTGCAGGCCCGACGGGGTGGTTACCACGCCCGGCTGGGTCTTGTTCTTGGCCAGGAACGCATTGCCTTCCTCGCGGTTGGTCTGCGCGGCAGCGGCGGCCTTGGCCTGCATTTCGGCCTGCTTGCTGCCCATGAACGCCTGGATGGTGGCGGTCGCGTCAGCTTCCGTCATCTTCGGCTGACCCTTGCTCAGGCCGGTGCTGATCGCGTCAAACAGCGAGGCGACGTCGATGTCGTCCTTCAGCTGTGCCAGCGACGGGCCGACCGAGTAGGAACCGATCATCTGCGACACCTTGACGCGGTCGACCTTCGGCGGCTGCGAACCCGGCGCCATGCCCGGCACCTGCTGCCCACTGCGGGCCATCACGACCTGGCGCAGCGCGGCATCGGTGGCCTTGGCCTGTTCCTGGGTAATCTGCGGCTGCAGGCCTTCGAACGAACGTTCCACGGCGGTGCGCAGCGCGGCCACATCGATCTCATCGGCGATCGGGGTGAACGACTTGGCGACGTCCAGGCCGATGGCGTAGCCCAGCTTCTGCTTGGGGGAATTCAAGGTTGCGGTCTCCTTGGCGGCTGCGGGGGCAGCCGGTTGTTGCGACAGAGCGACACCCGAAGTGCCCATCGCCAGAATCAGAACCGACGCCGCGGCGCCGCGCATTCCCATCTTCATTCGCTGCATTCCTGGAAGTGTCTGGGCGCCGACGTCGGCGCGAAAAGAAGCATTGTCGCACGCATGCCGTCGATGTCGAGGCATCCGTGCCGGATATCAATGCTTAGGAGCGACGGCCAGCGCCTTGTCGATGGCGGCGGTCAGCTGTGGATCGTCCGGCGTCACCTTGCTGGCGAACTGGGCGATGACCTTGCCATCGCGGCCGACCAGATATTTGTGGAAGTTCCAGCCCGGCGCCACGCCGGTGGCTGCGGTCAACCGCTGATACAGCGGCGTGGCCTCCGCACCGACGACGTGCACCTTCTCGAACATCGGGAACTTGACGCCATAGGTAAGCGTGCAGAAATCCTGGATCTGCTTCTCGTCACCCGGTTCCTGGCCCTTGAAATCGTTGGACGGGAAACCCAGCACGGCAAAGCCGCGGCCGGCATAACGCTTCTGCAGCGCCTCCAGGCCTTCGTACTGGGGGGTATAGCCGCACTTGCTTGCGGTATTGACCACCAGCAGCACCTGCCCGTGGTAGCGCTGCTGCAGGTTGACCTGCTGCTTGCTGGCCAGCGGGCGATAGTCCAGGTCCAGCAGATCGGCCGCCAGCACATGGGCGGAACCGGCCAGGCCGGCCACCAGCAGGGTCAACAGGGACAGGCCGCGCAGTCGGCGCGGGACAACGGTCGGCAGGGGCATCGAGAGCAGTCCGCGGTAGCCATTCACAGGGCCGGCCGATAGCGGCCGGGAATCGGCCGAACTATAGCACCGGGCTCCGTTGCCCCTTGTTGCGGCGGGTGCCGGCGGCTTTGCGTGGCGTGGCCTTTCCCGGGAGGACCCACCCTCAACGGCGCAGGGATGACATAGCATGGACAACGCTGAATGGAAGGCAGGACGTGATCGCCCCGCGCGACAATTCCATTTCCCTTTTCAATCAAGGGGATAAGGGGATATTTCAGCGGCTTGACCACCCCTGCCATCAGTTGGGCACGGCAAGGGGTTGCACGTAGGCGTGCCGGTGTTATAGTTGCATACAACACCAGTCACCTGAGACAGGGGGAGCCATGAACGCCCGGATCCGTCGCAACCTCACCGCACCCGCGGCCGCTGCCGTTTCGACCCTGATCGTGCTGGCCTGGCTGGCCATGCCAACCGCCCCCGCCTCCGCCGACAGTGCGCAGGATGCATCCGTTTCGCCGGCCGGGAACGCCGATTCCTCCCCCCCTCCCCCGCGTCGGCTGCACAGCTCCCTGTCCATGCCGTATTTCTCGTTCGCACAGCCGCTGACCCCACGGAGCTGAATATGAGCGACATCCAGTGGAGCGACGGCGCTCCCATCTACCGTCAGTTGAAGGAGCGCGTGATCGCCATGATGCTCGACGGAATCCTCAAGCCGGGCGATGCCCTGCCTTCGGTGCGCCAGGTGGCCGCCGACTACCAGCTCAACCCCATCACCGTTTCGCGCGCTTACCAGGAACTGGCCGATGAAGGCCTGGTCGAGAAGCGCCGCGGCCTGGGCATGTTCATGACCGAGCAGGCGGCCACGCAGCTGCGCAGCAGCGAGCGCGAGCGCTTTCTCAATGAAGAATGGCCGGCGGTGCTGGAGCGCATCCAGCGCCTGGGCCTGAGCCTCGACGAATTGCTGCCCCAGGGGAAAGTCTGATGAATAGCACTGCAAGTGAACCGGTCATCACCGCCCGAGGCCTGCGCAAGGCCTACAAGACCACCGTGGCCCTCGACAATGCCAGCTTCAGCATTCCGAGCGGGCGCATCGTCGGCCTGATCGGGCCCAACGGCGCCGGCAAGACCACCGCGCTGAAGGCCATCCTCGGCCTGACCTCGGTGGAAGGTGAGTTGAGCGTGCTCGGCCGCGACCCGCGGCAGCACCGCGACGCGCTGATGAACGACATCTGCTTCATTGCCGACGTCGCCGTGCTGCCGCGCTGGCTGAAGGTCCGTGAAGCGATCGATTTCGTCGCCGGTGTCCATCCGCGCTTCGACCGTGCCCGCTGCGAGCGTTTCCTGGCCAACACCAAGCTGCAGCCGAAGCAGCGCGTGCGCGAACTGTCCAAGGGCATGATCGTGCAGCTGCACCTGGCGCTGGTGATGGCCATCGATGCGCGCATCCTGGTGCTGGACGAGCCCACCCTGGGCCTGGACATCCTGTACCGCAAGGAGTTCTACCAGCGCCTGCTGGAAGATTATTTCGACGAACAGAAGACCATCATCGTCACCACCCACCAGGTGGAGGAGATCGAGCACATCCTCAGCGACGTCATGTTCATCCGTGATGGTCGCATCGTGCTCGATGCAGAAATGGACGATGTCGGCCAGCGCTACACCGAGCTTCTGGTCAACGCCGACCAGCTGGAGACCGCGCGTGCGCTGAAGCCGATCGACGAGCGCAGCCTGACGTTCGGCAAGACCGTAATGCTGTTCGACGGTGTGCCGCGCACCCAGCTCTCCACCCTTGGCGAGACCCGCAGCCCGGGCCTGGCCGATCTGTTCGTCGCCATCATGAAGGGGACCTACGCATGACTGCCGTCAACCACCCCGTCAGCCCGATGGGCACCCTGCGCTGGCTGCTCAAGCGCGAGTACTGGGAGAACCGTGGCGGTTTCCTGTATGCGCCGCTGATCGCCGGCCTGATCTCGCTGGTGATGAGCACCGTCGGCATCGCCTTCGGCCTGTTCGCCCTGCACCGGGCCGCGCGTGATGGCGGCCTGCACATCGATGGCGAAGACGTGAACATCAACGGTCTGGACCTGGCCCTGCTGACCCGCGACATCAGCACCAAGGACCTGGCCGACCTCGGCAACGGCCTCGATCTGACCCTGGTGCTCAGCTCGGCCTGGCCGTTC
The DNA here is from genome assembly GCF_059372445.1 of Stenotrophomonas sp. YJH_SMC_127. NCBI lineage: Bacteria > Pseudomonadati > Pseudomonadota > Gammaproteobacteria > Lysobacterales > Lysobacteraceae > Stenotrophomonas > Stenotrophomonas sp. YJH_SMC_127. The sequence continues at coordinate 90,723 of NZ_JCAFVO010000001.1, forward strand.
CTGGTCCTGGCCTTCGTGGTGTTCTTCTACTGCCTGGGCGCCCTGTACGACGACCGCCGCGACCGCAGCATCCTGTTCTGGAAGTCACTGCCGCTGTCGGATACCCAGACCGTGCTGTCCAAGGTGATCAGCGCGCTGATCGTGGCCCCGCTGATCGCGGTGATCGCCGGCATCATCACCATGTTCGGCTTCATGCTGGTGATCAGCATCGTCGCGCTGATGCATGGCGGCAGCCCGATGACCCTGATCTGGGGCCCGGCCAGCCCACTGACCCTGGCTGCCGGTCACCTGGCCTGGATCCCGGTCTACGCCCTGTGGGCCCTGCCCACCGCCGGCTGGCTGCTGCTGTGCTCGGCCTGGGCCCGTACCAAGCCGTTCCTGTGGGCAGTGATGCTGCCGCTGTTCGCCGGCGTCATTGTCAGCACCACCAAGGTGATGCCGCTGATCGGCCTGACCACCGGCTGGTTCTGGCAGAACATCGTTGGCCGACTGCTGCTGGGCGGCGTACCGGGCACGGACCTGGTATATCGCCTCAGCGCAGACGAAGGCTCGCGCCGCGATCTCGAATCGGTGGTCAGCCTGATGTCGCCGGCCTCGCAGCTGAAGTCGCTGGCGATGCCGGAACTGTGGATCGGTGCCATCGTCGGTGCCGTGTTCATCGTCCTTGCCATCCGCCTGCGCAAGCGCGCCGGCGAGATCTGATCCCATCCACCCGGAGGCACCACCCATGCGTTCCCTGCTCGCCTGTTCTGCGTTGTTGCTGTTGCCGCTGTCGGCGCTTGCCGCCGATGCTCCGAACTGCAAGTTCACCGCCGCCCGCACGCTGAAGCTGGATGTGTCCGGCGCCAAGGCGGTGGTGCTGGAGGTGAACCAGCATGACCTGAAGGTCGTCGCCAGCAAGGGCGGTGGCCAGCTCGATGGCCGCGCCTGCGCCTCCAGCCAGGAATGGCTGGACCAGCTGGTACTGGACCAGCGCAGGGAAGGCGACAAGCTGGTCGTCAGCCTGCGCCGCGACGGCCGCCACAGCGGCATCAGCCTTGGCAACAGCTATGCCTGGCTGGACATCCGCGGCAGCGTGCCCGACAACCTGCCCCTGCAGCTCAAGGTCGGCTCCGGCGATGCCAGCGTGGACAATGCGCAATCGCTGAGCGTGGACGTCGGCTCCGGCGATGCCATTGTGCGCGGCACCCGCGGCAGCATCCACGCAGCGGTGGGTTCGGGCGACCTGGACATCGATGGTGGCAGTTCGCTGAACCTGCTGTCGCTGGGTTCCGGCGACGTCAAGGCGCGCAACATCGGTGGCGATGCGGTCACCGGCACCGTCGGCTCCGGTGACCTGAAGATCAGCGATGTCCGCGGCAACGCGCGGCTGGACACGGTCGGTTCCGGCGACATCGGATTCAAGCGCGTGCAGGGCAACATCGAGGTCGGCGTGATCGGCTCGGGCGATGTTGATCTGTCCGAGATCGGCGGCAACGTGCACGTGCGCAGCCACGGCTCGGGCGACATCCAGGTCGATGGCGTGCGCGGCAGCCTGACCGTCGACCACAGCGGCAGCGGCGATGTCGGCCACCGCAACGTCAGCGGCACGGTCACCCTGCCCCGCAACAAGTAACCGCCACCCGACCGATTCGAGGGAATTGCCATGAACCTGCTGCGCGTGCTGCCTGCCACCCTGCTGTGCCTGCCGCTGATCGCCTGCGGCGGCACTTCTTCCGCGCCCGACAAGACCGTCGGCAAGAGCGTCGCCGAGGCCACCAGCGGCGTCGGCCAGACCGTCAAGGAGGCCATGAATGATGCCCGCAAGGACATCACCCAGGGCAACATCAACATCTCCGCCGACAAGCAGCCGCGCGCGGAGATCACGCCGGATGGCCACCTGCTGATCGACGGCAAGGACGTACCTGCCAACGAAGCCCAGCGCCAGCGGTTGCTGGAGTACCGCAGCCACGTCGTCGCCATTGCGATGGACGGGATGGATGTCGGCCTGGCCGGCGCCAAGCTCGGCGCCAGCGCTGCCGGAGAGGCACTGAAGGGCATCTTCAGCGGCGACAGCGAAGGCATCGAGAAGCGGATCAACACCGAGGCCGAGAAGATCGAGGTGCAGGCCAAGCGCATCTGCAACCGCTTGCCGGCGATGCTGGCCAGCCAGCAGGCACTGGCGCGCGAGCTGCCGGCGTTCAAGCCTTACGCAACGATGGACCAGAGTGACGTCGACGACTGCGGCAAGGACACCGTGGTCCAGCGCTAGGCCTGTGACAGATCAGCGCACCCGGCCGGCAGCGGCGTCCCGCTGCCGGCCGTCGTGCGCCGGCCGGCTTACAATGGCGGCCCCGGAGGCCCCCGAACCGAATGCCATGAAGAAGTTGTTCCTGCTGCTGGCCGCCCTGCTCTGCCTGGGCCTGGTCGGCTGTGACAAGGATTACCGCAACCACCGCGCCGAGCGCGGCAAGCCAAAGATCTCCGTCAGCGAAGGCATGGTCACTGTGCGTCGCCCGCCGGCGCCGAACATCATCATCCTCGGCGATGGTTCGATGAAGGTGGACGAGATCCAGATTCCGCTGGACGAGGCACAGAAGCAGATGCTGCAGACCATGTTCGGCAAGCTGCAGGTGCTGCGCCAGAACACCCTGGTCGCCGCCCCGGCCGATCCCAACATGCAGCCGGTGAAGATCCAGCCGCCGGAAGGCATGGAAGTGATCCCGGCCGACCTGGTCCAGCGCATCCCCGAGTTCAAGGACTACACCGACACCTTCGGCAACATCGTCGCCGACCGTCGCTGAAAAAACGCCGCCCCCTGGGCGGCGTTTCCTCTTGTAGAACCGAGCCCATGCTCGGCCCAGGTCCAGGAAGCAACCGAGCATGGGCTCGGCCCTACGACCGGCAGATCAACCGCCGCCGCCACCGCCCCCCGCGTGGATGCCACCGGCAGTCAGTGCGGCCGGGTCCAGCAGGCGGCGCAGCTCGGCTTCATCCAGGCCGCTGTCCTCCAGCGCGACATCCAGCACCGGACGCTGCTCCTTGTAGGCACGCTTGGCAATCGCCGCCGCCTTCTCGTAGCCGATGATCGGGTTCAGCGCGGTGACCAGGATCGGGTTGCGCGCCAATGCTTCGGCAACGCGATCCTCACGCACCTTCAGCCCGGCAATCGCGCTGTCGGCCAGCAGGCGCGACACATTGGCCAGCAGGCCAATGCCATCCAGCAGGTTCACCGCGATCAGCGGCAGGGTGACATTGAGCTGGAAGTTGCCGGTCTGCCCGGCCACGGTGATCGCGGTGTGGTGGCCGATCACCTGCGCGCAGGCCATCACCGTCGCTTCCGGAATCACCGGGTTGACCTTGCCCGGCATGATCGAGCTGCCCGGCTGCAGCGCCGGCAGTTCGATCTCGCCCAGCCCGGCCAGCGGACCGGCGTTCATCCAGCGAAGATCGTTGGCGATCTTGATCAGCGCCACCGCCAGTGCATTGAGCTGGCCCGACAGTTCCACGGCGTCATCCTGCGCGGCCAGGCCCTCGAACTTGTTCTCGGCGCTGTCGAACTTGAACCCGGTCTGCTGCTTCAACGCCTTGGCCACCTGCGCGCCGAAGCGCGGGTCGGCGTTGATGCCGGTACCGATGGCGGTGCCGCCCAGCGGCAGCCGGCGCACACGCTTGAGGCTGTCTTCGATGCGTTCCTGTGCCGAGGCCAGCTGTGCCGACCATGCGCCGAATTCCTGCTCGAAGGTCAGCGGCATCGCATCCATCAGGTGCGTGCGGCCGGTCTTGACCACCTTGCGCAGGCTGCGGCCCTTCTTGTCGAGGGTCTTGCGCAGGTGCACCAGCGCCGGCAGCAGCTGCTCATGTGTCGCCAGTACCGCCGATACGCGCAACGCGGTCGGGATCACGTCATTGGAGCTCTGCCCCTGGTTGACGTGGTCATTGGGGTGCACCGCGGTCTTGCCCGCCTTGCCGGCACGGTTGGCCAGGGTGGCGATGACCTCGTTGGCATTCATGTTCGAGGACGTGCCAGAACCGGTCTGGTAGACGTCGATCGGGAACTGCGCGTCCCAGGTGCCGGCGGCCACTTCGGCGGCAGCGGTCTGGATGGCCTTGGCCACGTTCTTGGGCAGATGGCCCAGCTCGGCGTTGACGCCGGCGGCAGCGCCCTTGACCAGGCCCAGGGCACGGATGAAACCGCGCGGCATGCGCTGGCCCGACACTGGGAAATTCTGCACGGCACGCTGGGTCTGCGCGCCCCACAGGGCGTCGGCAGGCACCTGCAGCTCGCCCATGCTGTCATGTTCGATCCGGAATCCCGGGGTGGCACCCTTGCTTGCAGCTTTGCTCATTGCATCTACTCCGCACTACTTCAGTTGGGGAAAGGGAAGCGGCGGCTGGCAGGATGTCGCTTCCCGGGCTGGCGGCTGCGCCAACGATACTCCCTTGCCCGCAGCGTGGGATGACGAGGACGGGCCAGAACGTTTCATCCGCAGGGCCGTTCTGCGCGCGCAGGGAGTAGTGCCGGCCGCTGGCCGGCACGCCATGGAGGCGTGGCCGGGCGTGGTCGCCGGCCAGCGCCCGGCACTACCTCACCGGCACGTCGTAGAATATGGCCCCCGCCGCTCGTCCCAGCCCTGCCGACATGTCCGATTCCGCCCTGCTCGCCCTGTCCCCGCTCGATGGCCGCTATGCCGGCAAGGTCGACGCCCTGCGCCCGATCTTCTCCGAGTACGGCCTGATCAAGGCCCGCATCACGGTCGAAGTGGAGTGGCTGCTGGCCCTGGCCGCTGAGCCGGGCATCGTCGAGCTGGCGCCGTTCTCCGACGCTGCCATCGCCCGCCTGCGCACGCTGGCCACCAGCTTCAGCCCGGCCCAGGCCGCGCGCGTGAAGGAGATCGAGCGCACCACCAACCATGACGTCAAGGCGGTGGAGTACTTCATCAAGGAACAGCTGAAGGACGACACCGAGCTGGCCCCGGCGCTGGAATTCGTGCATTTCGCCTGCACCAGCGAAGACATCAACAACCTCAGCTACGGCCTGATGCTGGAACAGGCGCGCCGCGAGGTGCTGCTGCCGACCCTGGACGGCATCGCCAGCACCCTGCGCAGCCTGGCCCACGCCCAGGCCGGCCAGCCGATGCTGTCGCGCACCCACGGCCAGACCGCTTCGCCGACCACCCTGGGCAAGGAGCTGGCCAACGTGGTCGCCCGCCTGGAGCGCCAGCGCAGGCAGGTCGCCGCGGTCGAACTGACCGGCAAGATCAACGGCGCAGTGGGCAACTACAACGCCCACATCGCCAGCTACCCGGACGTGGACTGGCCGGCCTTCGCCGAGCGCTTCGTGACCGGCCTGGGCCTGGTGTTCAATCCGTACACCACGCAGATCGAGCCGCACGACAACATCGCCGAGATCGGCGATGCCGCACGCCGCGCCAACATCATCCTGATCGACCTGGCCCGTGACATCTGGGGCTACGTTTCGCTGGGTTACTTCAAGCAGCGCCTGAAGGAAGGCGAAGTCGGCTCGTCGACGATGCCGCACAAGGTCAATCCGATCGATTTCGAGAATGCGGAAGGCAACTTCGGCATCGCCAACGCGCTGTTCGAGCACTTCAGCGCGAAGCTGCCGATCAGCCGCTGGCAGCGTGACCTGACCGATTCCACCGTGCTGCGTGCGCTGGGCACCGCGTTCGGCCACAGCCAGGTGGCACTGGATTCGCTGGCCAAGGGCCTGGGCAAGCTGGAAGTGAACCCGCAGCGCCTGGACGCCGATCTGGACGCAGCCTGGGAAGTGCTGGCCGAGGCCGTGCAGACGGTGATGCGCCGCCACGGCCTGCCGAACCCGTACGAGCAGCTGAAGGCGCTGACCCGCGGCCAGGGCATCACCGCCGAGTCGATGCGTGCGTTCGTGCAGGGGCTGGAGCTGCCGGCGGATGCGAAGCAGCGCCTGCTGGAGATGACCCCGGGCAGCTACACCGGCCTGGCTGAGTCGCTGGCGAAGAAGATTTAAGGGGTTTCCTTTGCGGCGGCGGCCGCGGGCGCTGCCTGCGGCAGGCAACGGCAACGGCGACAGCAACATCAACGTCCAGAGCGGCTCTGGATTGCTGCTAGCTGGGCGGGGCGGGAGGGGCCAGCGGGACACGCCGTGAACCCATCCATGGGGGCTCGATGGCGCCATCCATGGCGCCAACGGTCCCGCTGGCCCCTCCCGCCCCACCTCTGACAGATTTCCGGTGACGGATCGAAGAGCGTGGGGTTGTCGGGACGGAATTTGAAAGAGGGACGCGGCTTCGCCGCGTCCCTCTTTTGTTTTGGGATGAGCAAGCGCAGCGCGCGACCCGCTGTTGCCTTTGATCTTCTTCTTTCCATTCCGTGGCGGGCCGCGCAGGAAACTGTCAGGGGCCGGGCGGGGTGGGTTCGCGGGACCGTTGGCGCCATGGATGGCGCCATCGAGCCCCCAGGGACGGGTTCACGGCGTGTCCCGCGAACCCACCCCGCCCGGCCCAGCCCATGAAGCCAGCGCTTTGCGCGACCAACCACCCCGCCACGAGGGGCTCCGCCGTTGGCCGGACACCCCGCGACAAACCACCGCACGTGCGCAATCCCGACGAACGGCGGACAATGGAACCCTTGGCGGCTCGCCACGCCGCCCCTCCCGCTTTCCGCTGCAAGGATTCCCCCATGGCCGCCCGCAAGTCCTCCGCCCCCCTGATCGAAGTCACCGCCCGCCCTGGCCAGCCGCTCGGCATGGCGCCGGCCACCTTCCTGCGCGACTTCTGGCAGAAGCGCCCGCTGCTGATCCGCAATGCCTTCCCGGATTTCCAGACCCCGGTACAGCCGGAAGACCTGGCCGGGCTGGCCTGCGAGGAAGGTGTGCTGGCGCGCCTGATCGAGCACGACAAGGCCCAGGACGGCTGGCGCGTGCGCACCGGCCCGTTCCAGGAAGACGTGTTCCCCGCCCTGCCCGACCACGACTGGACCCTGCTGGTGCAGGACGTGGACAAGTGGGACCCGGACGTGCGCGCCCTGATCGAGCACTTCAGCTTCCTGCCGCGCTGGCGCATGGATGACGTGATGATCAGCTTCGCCGCCACCGGCGGCTCGGTCGGCGCCCATGTCGACCAGTACGACGTGTTCCTGCTGCAGGCCCACGGCCACCGCCGCTGGCAGATCGATGCGAGCGAATCGATCAAGGGCAGGCAGCCGCCGCTGGGCTTCCGCCCGGACGTGGAGCTGAAGCTGCTGAAGGTGTTCAAGCCCACCCACGACTGGGTGCTGGCGCCGGGCGACATGCTGTACCTGCCGCCGAACGTGCCGCACCACGGCGTCGCCGAAGACCCCTGCCTGACCTTCTCGTTCGGCATGCGTGCGCCGTCTTCTGCCGAGCTGATCAGCGACTATCTGGACACCCTGATCGCCGATGCCGATGAGAACATCCGCTACCAGGATGCCGACCTGAAAGTGCCGGCCGACCCGAACGAAATCGACACGGTGGCGATGGCGCGGGTGATCACCGCCCTCAACGCCATCCGCATGAACGACCCGGACAAGCTGGGCGACTGGTTCGGCCGTTTCATCACCACCTACCGTGCAGCGGGCGAAGTGATGGCCCACCAGGCCGCGCCGGCCCCGGAGGAAGTGGTCCAGGCCCTGGCCTCGGGCATGCTGCTGCAGCGCCACCCGTGGGCCCGCCTGGCCTGGCGCCGGGCCAAGCGTGGCGCCAGCCTGTATGTCAGCGGCCAGGACTTCGCGCTGCCGGTGAAGGACGCGCAGCGCCTGGCCGGCGCCGAGCAGCTCGCCGCCGCCGCCTATCGCGGCCTGTCCGACAAGGGCCGTGCCGTGGTCCAGCAGCTGCTGGTCGGTGGTGTGTTCCAGCTGATCGACCCGAATGAGGTGTACGAGGCCGAAGACGAGGAAGACAGCGAGGATGCCGTGGTGCTCGGCGAGGTCGTCGAAGGCCGCGACCGCGTCGAGGCGATCGACGCCGACGCGGTGTCCGACGATGTCCACTCCGTGACCGTGCACGACGACGGTATCGAGGTCATCGTCAACTTCGAGTACGACGACGAAGACGACAGCACCGGCCGGGCCTGAGCCATCGTCATGATCCGGGTCCAGCAGGTCAGCCACGCCGACGCCCACGTTGCCATCCACGACGTGCGCCAACGCGTGTTCGTGCAGGAACAGGGCATCGCCGCCGAGCTGGAACGCGATGCGCTGGACCCGGTCAGTGCCCATGTGCTGGCGCTGGACAGTGACGACCAGCCGGTCGGCACCGGCAGGCTGGCTCCGGACGGCCGCATCGGCCGCATGGCCGTGCTGGCCACCCATCGCAGCAACGGGGTCGGCGAGGCCCTGCTGGCGGCCCTGGTCGAGGCCGGGCGCCGGCTCGGCCTGGCCGAACTTCACCTGCACGCCCAGCTGCCCGCGCGCGATTTCTATGCACGCCAGGGCTTCCTGCCCGAGGGCGAGGTGTTCGAGGAAGCCGGCATCGGACACCAGCAGATGCGCCGCCGGCTGGGCGTGGCCAGCGCCATCGACAGCCGCGCCGAAGCGGTGGCGATCACCACGGCCATCATCCACCGCGCCCGTCGCCAGCTGTGGCTGCACAGCCGCCAACTGGACCCGGGGCTGCTCGATGCGCCCCCGGTACAGTCCGCCCTGCGCCGCTTCGTCACCGCCCGCCACGACAAGCAGCTGCGGGTGATCGTGCACGACGCCGCCGCGATCGCGTCTGCCGGGTCGCCGCTGCTGGCGCTGGCCCAGCGCCTGCCCAGCGTGATCCAGTTCCGCGAGGTCAGCGATCCGGTCGACCGCGCGCTGGCCTCGGCCTGCCTGCTCAACGATGCGGGCGACTTCTACTTTCGTCTGATCGGCCATCGCCTCGACGGCGAGGCCGGCATCGCGGTGCCAGCACGTTCGCAGCCGTTCGAGCAGCAATTGCAGCGTGTCTGGGACCGTTCGCGCGTCTGCAGCGAACTGCGTGCGCTCGGCATCTGAGTCGGCACAGCCGACCGAACCTGTCTGGAACCGGCACCGGCGGACGCGGGATACCTGTGGTGGTGCCCCTTCGTGTCCGGTTGGGGGTACAATTTGGCTGTTTGAACGCGCCCGCGCAGGGCTATTCATCTTCCTGCCGGGTCCTTCTGAAGCCATACCCCACAAAGCGAATCAACACCCTCCATCGTGGACAATCAACTGAAGCAGTTTGCGCAATCTTCGCAACTCGCCGGCGGCAACGCCTCCTATGTCGAGGACCTGTACGAGCAGTACCTGGTCTCCCCGGATAGTGTCGATCCCAAATGGAAAACCTACTTCGACGGCTTCAAGGGCCGCGAAGCAGGTGACATTCCGCACTCGGCCGTCATCTCCCACATTGCGGACGCGGCCAAGGATGCGCTGAAGGCCGGTACCGGTAACGGTGCAGGCGACGAGCGCGAGCGCAATGTCGGTCGTCTGATCACCGCCTACCGTTCGCGCGGCCACCTGGACGCCCGCCTCGATCCGCTGGGCCTGGCCGCACCGGTCAACACCCCGGATCTGGGCCTGCCGTTCCACAGCCTGTCCGATGCCGACCTCAACAGCGAGTTCAGCACTGGCGGCGTCGGCGGCCAGCCGCGCATGAAGCTGCGCGACCTGCTGGCACGCCTGAAGGCGACCTACACCGGCTCGATCGGTGCGGAGTTCATGCACATCTCCGAGGTCGAGCAGCGCCAGTGGATCTACAAGAAGCTGGAAGCCGCCGGTGGCAACTACCAGCTGGACGCTGACACCCAGCGCCGCACCCTGGAGCGCCTGACTGCGGCCGAAGGCCTGGAGCGCTACCTGCACACCAAGTACGTCGGCCAGAAGCGGTTCTCGCTGGAAGGCGGCGATTCGCTGATCCCGATGATGGACACCATCATCCGCAACGCCGGCAAGGATGGCGTCAAGGACGTGGTGATCGGCATGGCCCACCGTGGCCGCCTGAACGTGCTGGTCAACACCCTGGGCAAGAACCCGCGCAAGCTGTTCGACGAGTTCGAAGGCAAGTTCGAGCACGACGAGCACGCTTCGGCCGGCGACGTGAAGTACCACATGGGCTTCTCCGCCGACGTCGCCACCGATGGCGGCCCGGTGCACCTGGCGCTGGCGTTCAACCCGTCGCACCTGGAAATCGCCGACCCGGTCGTGGCCGGTTCCGTGCGTTCGCGCCAGGAGCGCCGCAAGGACACCGCACGCAAGCAGGTCATGCCGATCCTGATCCACGGCGACGCGGCCTTCTCCGGCCAGGGCGTGGTCATGGAACTGTTCCAGATGTCGCAGGCCCGCGGCTTCGCCGTCGGCGGCACCGTGCACATCGTGGTCAACAACCAGGTCGGCTTCACCACCTCCAACCCGCTGGATACGCGTTCCACGCGCTATGCCACCGACGTGGCGAAGATGATTGCCGCCCCGGTGCTGCACGTGAACGGCGATGACCCGGAAGCAGTGGTGTTCGCCGCACAGCTGGCCTTCGAATTCCGCCAGACGTTCGCCAAGGACGTGGTCATCGACCTGATGTGCTACCGCCGCTGGGGCCACAACGAGGCCGACGAACCGGCGATCACCCAGCCGCTGATGTACCAGGTGATCCGCAAGCACCCGACCACCCGCGAGATGTACGCCGAGCAGCTGGAAAAGGCGGGCGTGATCGCCGCCGGCGCCGGCAAGGCGATGGTCGATGCCTACCGCGAGAAGCTGGACGCCGGTGAAGTGACCACCGAGCTGGCCAAGGTCGAGAAGACCCCGCCGAGCAGCCCGCTGTTCGTCGATTGGCCGAAGCTGCTGGAAGGCAAGCTGTCCGACCCGGTCTCGACCAAGGTCGAGAAGAACAAGCTGGTCGAGCTGGCCAAGCTGATCAACACCATTCCCGATGAAGTGCAGCTGCACTCGCGCGTGGCCAAGGTCTATGACGACCGCCGCAAGATGGCCGCCGGCGAGATCCCGGGCGACTGGGGCTTTGCCGAGAACCTGGCCTACGCCACCCTGCTCGACGAAGGCCATGCACTGCGCCTGGTCGGCCAGGACGTGGGCCGCGGTACGTTCACGCATCGCCACGCGATCCTGCACGACCAGAAGACCGACAACTACTACATGCCGCTGCGGCAGCTGGTGGATTCGCCGGAGAAGGCCACCGTCATCGATTCGCTGCTGAGCGAAGAAGCGGTGATGGCCTACGAGTACGGCTTCTCCACCACCGATCCGAACACGCTGTGCATCTGGGAAGGCCAGTTCGGCGACTTCGCCAACGGTGCCCAGGTGGTGATCGACCAGTTCATCGCCGCCGGTGAAGCCAAGTGGGGCCGCATTTCCGGCCTGACCCTGCTGCTGCCGCATGGCTATGAAGGGCAAGGCCCGGAACACAGCTCGGCGCGCCTGGAGCGCTTCCTGCAGCTGTGTGCGCTGGAGAACATGCTGGTGGTCGTGCCGTCGACCCCGGCCCAGGCCTTCCACATGCTGCGTCGCCAGCTGCACATGACCACCCGCAAGCCGCTGGTGGTGATGTCGCCGAAGTCGCTGCTGCGCCACAAGCTGGCCGTGTCGACCCTGGACGAGCTGGCCAACGGCGAGTTCCAGCACCTGATCGGCGACGCCAACGCAGACGCCAAAAAGGTCAAGCGCGTGGTGCTGTGCTCGGGCAAGGTCTATTACGACCTGCTGGAGGACCAGATCAAGCGTGGCCAGGACGACGTGGCGATCATCCGCGTGGAGCAGCTGTATCCGTTCCCGCGTGCGCTGCTGGCGGCCGAACTGAAGAAGTACGGCAAGGCCACCGACGTGGTGTGGACGCAGGAAGAACCGCAGAACCAGGGCGCGTGGTACCAGATCCGCCACCACCTGCAGTTCTGCCTGGCCGATGGCCAGAACCTGCACTACGCCGGTCGCGCACGTTCGGCCTCGCCGGCTGCCGGTCACATGGCTGACCACGTCCGCGAGCAGCAGCAGCTGATCGCCGACGCACTGGTCAACCCGTTCAACGACACGTTCGCTGAATAATCCTCCCCCTATTTAGAAGACAAACCAGGAAGCTCCCGCAATGGCCACCGAAGTCAAAGCCCCGGTACTGCCCGAATCCGTCGCCGACGGCACCATCGCCACCTGGCACAAGAAGGTGGGCGACGCTGTCAAGCGCGACGAAAACCTGCTTGACCTGGAAACCGACAAGGTCGTCCTGGAAGTGCCGTCGCCGGTCGACGGCGTGCTGAAGGAAATCAAGTTCGCCGAAGGCTCGACCGTGACCTCCAGCCAGGTCGTGGCGATCATCGAGGAAGGCGCCGTTGCAGCTGCTCCGGCACCGACCGCCGAGGCCGCTCCGGCCGCTGCTCCGGCCGCTGCTCCGGCCGCCGCCGCTCCGGCTCCGGCCGCTGCCGCTGCGCCGGCCCCGGCCGCCAAGTCGGCCGCCGATGCGCTGCCGCCGGGCGCCCGCTTCACCGCCATCACTGAAGGCGTGAACCCGGCCGATGTCGACGGCACCGGCCGTCGCGGCGCGGTCACCAAGGAAGACATCGTCAACTTCGCCCGCAACGGCGGCGCCGGCAAGGCCGGTGGCGCACGCCCGGAAGAGCGCGTGCCGATGACCCGCATCCGCAAGCGCATCGCCGAGCGCCTGATGGAGTCGAAGAACTCCACCGCGATGCTGACCACCTTCAACGAAGTCGACCTGTCCAAGGTGTCGGCGGCGCGCAAGGAACTGCAGGACGAGTTCGTCAAGGCACACGGCATCAAGCTGGGCTTCATGAGCTTCTTCGTGAAGGCCGCCGCCAACGCGCTGCAGCGCTTCCCGCTGGTCAACGCCTCGATCGACGGCGACGACATCATCTATCACGGCTACTCGGACATCTCGATCGCCGTCTCGACCGAGAAGGGCCTGGTCACGCCGGTGCTGCGCAACGTCGAGCGCATGTCGTTCGCCGACATCGAGAAGACCATCGCCGACTACGCCAAGAAGGCCCGTGACGGCAAGCTGGGCCTGGAAGAACTGCAGGGCGGCACCTTCACCGTGACCAACGGCGGCACCTTCGGTTCGCTGCTGTCGACCCCGATCATCAACCCGCCGCAGAGCGCCATCCTGGGCATGCACGCCATCAAGGAGCGTCCGATCGCCCAGAACGGCCAGGTCGTGATCGCGCCGATGATGTACCTGGCGCTGTCCTACGACCACCGCATCATCGACGGCAAGGACTCGGTGCAGTTCCTGGTGGACATCAAGAACCAGCTGGAAAACCCGGGCCGCATGCTGTTCGGCCTGTAAGACACCTCCCGCCCCTCCGCGCCTGCGCGGAGGGGTTCTGGTAATGCATCAAGGAATAATTCAATGGCTGAACAATTCGACGTCGTCGTCATCGGTGCCGGCCCGGCCGGTTACCACGCTGCCATCCGCGCGGCCCAGCTGGGCCTGAAGACCGCCTGCATCGATGCAGCGCTGGGCAAGGACGGCAAGCCGGCCCTCGGCGGCACCTGCCTGCGCGTGGGCTGCATCCCGTCCAAGGCGCTGCTGGATTCCTCGCGCCAGTTCTGGAACATGGGCCACATCTTTGGCGACCACGGCATCAGCTTCAAGGATGCCAAGATCGACGTCGAGGCGATGGTTGGCCGCAAGGACAAGATCGTCAAGCAGTTCACCGGCGGCATCGGCATGCTGTTCAAGGCCAACAAGGTCGCCGCCTACTACGGCTTCGGTGAACTGCAGCCGGGCAACGTGGTCAAGGTCACCCAGCATGACGGTTCCATCGTCGAGCTGAAGGGCACCAACGTCATCATCGCGGCCGGTTCGGATTCGATCGAACTGCCGTTCGCCAAGTTCGACGGCGAGACCATCGTCGACAACGTTGGCGGCCTGGACTTCACCGAAGTGCCGAACCGCCTGGCCGTGATCGGCGCCGGCGTGATCGGCCTGGAACTGGGCAGCGTGTGGAAGCGCCTGGGCGCTGAAGTCACCATCCTGGAAGCCATGCCGGAGTTCCTGGCGGCTGCCGATGCCGAAGTGGCCAAGGCGGCTGCCAAGGAATTCAAGAAGCAGGGCCTGGACATCAAGCTCAATGCCAAGGTCTCCAAGACCGAGATCACCGGCAAGGGCAAGAAGAAGGAAGTCATCGTCACCTACACCGACGCGGAAGGCGAAAAGACCCTGACCGTGGACAAGCTGCTGGTGGCCGTTGGCCGTCGCGCCGCCACCAAGGGCCTGCTGGCCGAAGGCACCGGCGTCAAGATCAACGAGCGCGGCCAGATCGAAGTCGATGCGCACTGCCACACCGGCGTCAACGGTGTGTGGGCAGTCGGCGACTGCGTGCGCGGCCCGATGCTGGCGCACAAGGGCTTCGAGGAAGGCATCGCGGTGGCAGAGCTGATCGCCGGCCTGCCGGGCCACGTCAACTTCGACACCATCCCGTGGGTCATCTACACCGAACCGGAACTGGCCTGGGTCGGCAAGACCGAAGCGCAGCTGAAGGCCGAAGGCATTCCGTACAAGGCCGGCAGCTTCCCGTTCGCCGCCAACGGCCGTGCCGTGGCGATGATCGAGCCGGCAGGCTTCGTGAAGATCCTGGCCCATGCCGAAACCGATCGCATCCTCGGCATGCACCTGGTCGGCGCCAACGTCTCCGAGCTGGTGCACGAAGGCGTGCTGACCATGGAGTTCAGCGGTTCGGCCGATGACCTGGCCCGCATCTGCCACGCCCACCCGTCGCTGTCGGAAGTGGTCCACGACGCGGCGATGGCGGTCAGCAAGCGCGCCATCCACAAGGCGAACTGATCGGCATCATGGTAGGTGCCGACCGTTGGTCGGCACTCACCTGCAGACGAAAAACCCCGCCCCGGCGGGGTTTTTTGTTGCCCGTTTCCCTGTAGCGCCGAGCCCACGCTCGGCTGCCCTGCAAAGGCCGCCGAGCATGGGCTCGGCGCTACACCTTTCCAGCCGGCTTCTTCGGTGGATCCTCACAGACCCTGTGCTGTACCACCGTATCGCCGGCCTTCCATTGCTTGACCACCCGGCAGCGCGCCTCGGCTTTCGGCGCAGGGACCGCCGCTGCATTGGCTTCGTCAGCCGCAGCGCTCTGCTCGCGCTCCAGCCACGCCGACGGGGGTGCCGGGGGTGCGGCCAGCACCGGGCCTGGCAACAGGACCAGACCGGCCAGCAGCACCCTCCTCATGCGGGAACCGCCCGGCCGCCAAGCAACCGCGCCGGCAGCATGAACAGCGCTCGCAGGAAGGCGAACAACGCCGAGAAGGTGATGCCGACCAGGCGGAACGGCAGGCTCAGCAGCCACACGAGCGGCCAGGCGATCAGGGCGAGGATCGCCAGCGGCCAGCACAGCACGAACAGCAGGCACCACACACCGAGCGCGAACAGGGTCTTCATCACGGTCTCCTTGGGGCGGCACCCTGCCGCCTGCGGACACCTTGGCGCCCCGCCCTCGCCGCCGGCAAACGGTTTGCGACGAAACCCGGGCTGGGGGCGATGAAATCCGGTGCAGGGCCGTCGTTGTAGAGCCGAGCCTACGCTCGGCTGCTCATGGGAATGTGCGGACCAACGGTCCGCACCCACCGGAGGCAGAGAGCAGCCGAGCGTGGGCTCGGCTCTACAGGAGCTGCACCGCGCCCGGGCGGCCATGGGTCACCTGGAATCGCGCCGCGGTACGCACTGCGGCATCCGGGCGCAGCACGCTGTCGGCGAAGCGCAGCTCGGCATCCACGGTCTGCCGGTTCAGCTGCAGCTTCCACCAGCCGCGGCGGTCGCCGTCGAAATAGCGGATATGCGGGTTCTGCGGAATCGATGGCCCGTAGTACGGCCCGTACGGCGTGTCGTCGCCGCCACTGCTGATCGCCGGGGCGATGAATTCGGTGGCCACGACCGGCGCGCTGGCCGCGTCGAAATCCAGCTTCAGGTCGTTGACGAAGGTGGAATGCCAGTCGCCGCCCAGCACGATGGCATTGCCCTGCCCGCCCGCCTGCATCGCCTGCAGCAGACGCCTGCGTGCGGCGGGATAGCCATCCCACGCGTCGTTCCAGAAGCGCTCGCGTGGCGTGCCGCCGTCCAGCCGCAGCTGCGACATCAGCAGCTGCTGCACCACCACGTTCCAGCGCGTGCCCTGCGCGGCGGCCATCGACTGCGTGAACCACGCTTCCTGCCCCGTGCCGAGCATGCTCATGCGTGGATCCAGCGCCGCTTCGCAGCGCGGTGACTCGCCCACACCGCAGGGATTGGCCGGGCGGAACTGGCGGCAGTCGAGCAGGGTCAGCTGTGCCAGATCGCCGTAACGCAGGCGCCGGTGCACGCGCAGGCCGCCATTGCCCGCAGGCGAGCTGCGCATCGGCAGGTGTTCGTAGAACGCGCGGTAGGCCGCCGCGCGGCGAACGATGAAGTCCTCGATCGACACGCCGGGCTTCTCCGGATGGATGCCCGAGTAGTCGTTCTGCACCTCGTGATCGTCCCAGATCACCGCGAAGGCGTGTGCGGCATGGGCCGCCTGCAGATCCGGGTCGAGCTTGTACAGCGCGTACTGGTCACGGTAGCGCTCCAGGCTCACCGTCTCGCCACTGAAACGCGCCGCGTCCAGCATGGTGCCACGCACGTTCTGCAGCGGGCTGTATTCGTACAGGTAGTCGCCGGCATGCAGCACGAGGTCGACATCGCTCCGTGCGATATCACGCAGCACCGGGTAGTAGCCACTGTTCCAGGCCTGGCAGGTGCACAGGGCCAGCCGCAGCTGCTGCAGCTGCGTGTCCGGTAGCGACGCGGTGCGGAAGTGGCCGACCGCGCTTTCCTCATCGCCATCGCAGGCGAAGCGGTAGTAGTAGTCGCGGCCCGGGCGCAGGCCATTGACCTCCACGTGCACCGAATGGGCCAGCTCCGGCACCGCAGCAGCGACGCCCCGCTGTACCAGCCGGCGCATGCCGGCGTCTTCGGCCACGAACCAGCGCACCGGCACCGCCCGCGACGGCATGCCGCCGCCGTTGAGCGGGTCCGGCGCCAGCCGCGTCCACAACACGGCCCCCTGTGGATCCGGATCACCGGCGGCGACACCAAGGGTGAACGGATCACGCCCCAGCCGCGGCCGTGGGCCGGCCGTGGCCAGCCCCGGCATCGCCGCCAGCGCGATCGCCGCCCCCGTGCCCCGCCACGCCATGCGCAGCAGGCGACGACGGCGTTCCGGATCCACAGGCCCGCGCATCAGAAGCGCACGGTGGCGGTGGCCATCACCTGCCGCGGCGCGCCGACCTGCATGGTCGCCAGGCTGCGGGTCGGGTCGGCGGCGTAGGTGCCGTTGGTGTTGATCGAGGACAGGTAGCGCTTGTCCGTCAGGTTGGTCAGGTTCAGCGCCACGGTCAGGTTCTGCGCCGGGCCCAGCGCGCCGAAGTCATAGGCCACGGAGGCATTGACCAGCCAGTAGCTCGGCACCGACTCGTCGTTGGTATAGGTCACGTAGCGCTTGCCGACGTGGTTGGCCGACAGGCGCATGTCCCACGGGCCCGGGGTCCAGGCCAGGGTGCTGGCGAACATCCATTCGGGGGTGTCGACGGTCTTCTTGCCGCGGGTCGGCACCACGCCATTGTTCACGTAGTCGTTGTCGTAGGTGCTGTCATTCCAGGACAGCGCGTTGGACCAGGCCAGGTCCTGCATCGGCTTCAGCTGCAGGGTCGCCTCGGCGCCGCGGCTGGTCACCGAACCGACGTTGGAGAACAGCGCCGGGCAGCCGAGGATGCCCACGCACTGGGCGATCGCCAGCAGGCGGTTGTCGAACTTGACGTCGTACACCGCAACCGAGGCTTCATAGCCCTGGCCGTAGCCGCGCCAGCCCAGCTCGAGGGTGCGCGACTGTTCCGGCTTCAGGTCCTGCGCGCTGGCATCGAACGCCGCCTGCGGCACGTTGAACGGGCTGCCCACGCCCAGCGCATAGGCGGCGACGTTCTTTGCGAACGAACCGAAGATCTCGTTGCCTTCGTTGAGCTTGAAGTTGAAACCCGCCTGAGGCAGCAGGCCCTTCTTCGAGGTCAGGCTGCTGTTGCTGGCATAGCTGCCCAGCGGCGTGCGCACGCGGGTGCGGGTGTGCGGTGACTTGGCGCCGACGTCGATGGTCAGGCGGTCATCGAACAGGCGGAAGCGGTCCTGCACGTAGAACTGGCGGGTAATGGTGGTGTGGCGCTGGTGCCACACGCGCTGGTCCGGGTTGCGCAGGAAGAAGTCGTCGGTGACCGGGCCGTCGATGTAGTAGAAGTTGCGCTGCACGCTGTGGCCGTTGTCCTCGTACCAGAGGCCGGCTTCCAGGTCGTGGCCGCCCACGTTCCAGATGAATGCCGAGGTCACGCCGGTACGGTCGATCGCGTACTCGGTGGTGCGGATCGAAATCGGAATCTCGCGACCGGTGCCCGGGTTGGACGGATTGGACGGGCTGAACCAGTGGCCCTGGCCACGGTTGCTGTGGTTGTAGACGTTGACCTTCAGCCGCATCGACTCGTTCAGGCCGAAATCGCCGGCGATGCTGGACAGGTCATCGTTGCGCAGGCCGTGGCCGGAGTAGTACGCATCCCAGGGGCTGTTGACGCCGCCCGTGAACCTGCCGCGCGCGGCGGCGACGGCACGATCCCAGTCCGGCGCGTAGTTGTCCCAGTCCCAGCCAAGGCGATCGATCATCTCCAGCGACAGGTCCTGGTAGTCCGCCTCGACGCGGCGCGAGGCGTTGAACAGCGCGGTGATCCTGCTGTCCGTTCCGAAATTGTAGGTGGCCTTGCCGTTGAACTGTTTCAGCTCCTGCGAGCCCTTGCCCTTCCACTTGTCGCCTTCGGAGTACACGCCGGACAGATAGGCCGCAAAGCCCTGGTGCTCACCGGTCTCCAGGCGCGCATAGCTGCGCCGCGCGCTGTCGCTGCCGAAGCCCTGCGCCAGCACCACGCCGTACTCGGTGGACGGATCGATCGAATAGAACTGGAACACGCCACCGAGGTTGCTGGTGGACGGCGTACCCAGCGCGCCGATGCCGGTGGACACTTCGGCTCCGCCCAGGTTCTCGCTGATCACGGCACGGCTGATGTGCAGGCCGTTGCTGTTGCCATAGGCCATGTTGCCCAGCGGGATGCCATCGAGCGTGTAGCCCAGGCGGCTCTGGTTGAAGCCACGCAGGCTGATGGTGGTGGACCATTCGTAGGCGCCGGTGGCATCGGCCGACTCGAAGTGAACGCCCGGCTTGCTGGCCAGCAGCTTCAGGGGGTTCGCACCGGGCGGCAGGATCTTCATGTCCTCGGCGGTCACGCGCTGCACCTGGCGGGCTTCGCCGCGGCCGATCACCGAGATCGAATCGAGGGTGGTCGCCGACGGCGCGTCGGGGGCGGGGGCGGGTTCAGCGGCAGCGAGCGACGGCAGCGAAGCACAGACCAGCAGGGCCAGCAGATTGCGGCGATGCGAAGCGTGGGACGACATGGAGGTGGATTCCTTGGGCACGCTGGACGCCGAAGGGCGGCGTCGAAGGGCAGCAGCGGCGGAATCGTAGAAGCGGCGCGTTACATGTCATTTACACGCCACATGCGGAATCCTTGCGTTCCGAATGGTTTACCGCCCGGAAGGCGATTGCCGGCCAGCGGCCGGCATGGCCGTTATTCGAACGAGCCGACCGAATCGTGGGCCAGGTTGTCGAAGCGGGTGTACTCGCCGAAGAACTTCAGCTTGCACGAGCCGGTCGGACCACCACGGTGCTTGCCGATGATGATCTCGGCCAGGCCCTTGTCCGGCGAGTTTTCCTTGTTGTAGTAGTCGTCGCGGTAGATGAACACGATCA
Source organism: Stenotrophomonas sp. YJH_SMC_127 (assembly GCF_059372445.1). Taxonomy (NCBI): domain Bacteria; kingdom Pseudomonadati; phylum Pseudomonadota; class Gammaproteobacteria; order Lysobacterales; family Lysobacteraceae; genus Stenotrophomonas; species Stenotrophomonas sp. YJH_SMC_127. The sequence continues at coordinate 110,492 of NZ_JCAFVO010000001.1, forward strand.
TGTCCGCGTCCTGCTCGATTGCGCCCGACTCGCGAAGGTCGGCCATCACCGGGCGCTTGTCGGTACGCGTTTCCAGCGAGCGGTTGAGCTGTGACAGCGCGATCACCGGCACATTCAATTCCTTGGCCAGGCCCTTCAACGAACGCGAGATCTCCGAGATTTCGGTCGCGCGGTTTTCGCTGTTGCCGGGCACGCTCATCAGCTGCAGGTAGTCGATCACGATCAGGCCGAGGTCATGCTCGCGCTTGAGGCGGCGGCACTTGGAGCGCAGCACTTCCGGCGACACGCCCGGCGTATCGTCGATGAAGATCTTGGTTTCCTTCAGCATCTTGATCGCGCTGGTGACGCGGCTCCAGTCCTCGTCTTCCAGCTGGCCGGTACGCAGGCGCTGCGCGTTGATGCGGCCATTGGAGGAAATCAGGCGCATCGCCAGCTGCGATGCCGACATTTCCATCGAGAACACCGCCACGCCCTTCTTCGACTTGATCGCCGCGTACTCGGCGATGTTCAGCGCGAAGGTGGTCTTGCCCATGGCCGGGCGCGCCGCGAGGATGATCAGATCGGTCGGCTGCAGGCCGGCGGTCATCGCATCGAAATCGGTGTACCCGGTCGGCAGGCCGGTGATGTTGCCGCCGTTCTCGAAGCGGTTGCGCAGCTCCTCGAATGCATCCTTCAGCGCACCGGGCATGGCCACGAAATCGGTGCGACCACGTGCGCCCTGTTCGGCAATGGCGAACACGCTCTTTTCCGCCGAGGCCAGCAGCTCGCTGCTGTCGCGGCCTTCGGGCTGGAAACCGTCGTTGACGATGTCGGTGCCCACTTGGATCAGCTGGCGCAACACTGCCTTGTCACGCACGATCTCGGCGTAGGCCACGATGTTGGCAGCCGACGGCGTGGTACTGGCCAGTTCGATCAGGTAGGCACCGTCGCCCACCAGTTCCATCTTGCCCTGCGACTCGAACCACTCGCCCAGGGTCACCGCATCGAACGGACGCTCGCGCTCGGACAGCTCGCGGATCGCCCGATAGATCATCTGGTGGTCGCGACGGTAGAAGTCGCCTTCGGTCAGCTGGTCATTGACCCGGTCATACGCTTCGGGCGCCAGCATCAGCCCCCCCAGCACCGCCTGCTCGGCTTCCACCGAATGCGGCGGTACCCGCAACTGGTCGATGCGCGACTCGTCGCGATCGCGATCGAAGCCATCACCGCGCTCTCTGCGGTTGGAACGGAAGCCGGGACGAGCGGACATGCTGCGGTGTTTCCTGCAAAAGTGGGCCAGACGAGTGTAGGCATGCGCCGACCCCGGCGACCATGGACAAGCCTGTGGATAAGCCGTGGAGAAACGGGGGATATCCGCCGGCGCCTGGCCAGACTGGCGTGGGGGCGTCGCACTGCCTGCGACAGGCGCCATTGCGGCACCCGAGCGGAGCATTATCGCAGATCAGGCGCCACGGGTCGGAGCCCGTCGCTGCGCGTCAGGATCCGACCCCGGGCGTGGTTGGGGTCGGATCCCTCTGCGACGCAGGGAACTCCGACCCCGCAGGCGTCAATCGCCCTTGACGTGCACCGCGATCAGCGCCAGGAAGCGGTCCACGTAGCCCTGCAGGAACTTCTGCGTGCCCTCGTTGTGGATCGTGCCGTCGGCATCGATCAGGCCCTCCTTGAAGTGGATGAACGCCTCGGGCTGCCCAAGCACATGCATGTCCAGGAAGGCCAGGGTGTTGCGCAGGTGCTGCTGGGCCACGGCGGTACCGATCTGCCCGATGGAGGCGCCGATCACCGCCGCCGGCTTGCCGGCAAACGCACTGTCACCGTAGGGACGCGAGCCGATATCGATGGCGTTCTTGAGCACGCCCGGCACCGACCGGTTGTATTCGGGGGTGACGAACAGCACCGCGTCGGCGGCGCGCACCTGGTCCTTCAGCCGGGTACCCTGCGCCGGGTACTGCGCGTCGAAGTCCTGGTCATACAACGGCAGGTCGCCGATCTGCACGTACTGGAAGCGTGCGCGATCACCGGCGATCTTCTCCAGCGCATGGGCCAGCTTGCGGTTGCACGAGTCCTTGCGCAGGCTGCCGACGAACACGGCGATGGTGGGGACGGACATCGGGACATACTCCTCATGGTGCGGGAGGCCCAGCCTAGTCGCCGGGCCCGTGCAGGCCGGTGAAGATCAGCCGCCCACAATGCCTGCGCGCACCTGCCGCCAATGCGCCTGCCAGGCCTGGAACATCAGCACGTTCCACAGATGGGTATGCCACTTGCGCTGCCCTCCCAGGAACTGCTGCCACAGCGGCTGCACCGCCGCCGCCGACAGCACGCCCTCACGCTCCAGCCGCGCCGGCTGCAGCAGGTCCTCGGCCCAGGGCCGCAGGTCGCCTTTCAGCCAGTCACTGACCGGCGCGCCGAAACCGCGCTTGGGACGGTGCACCATCGAATGCGGCACGTAACGGCCCAGCACGCGCTTGAGCAGCACCTTGCTGGTGGTCTCGCTGCGCTTGAAGCCCAACGGCAGCGACCAGGCGAACTCGGCCACCCGCCAGTCCAGCAGCGGTGCGCGCGCCTCCAGGCTGACCGCCATCGAGGTGCGGTCGACCTTGCACAACAGATCGTCCGGCAGGTAGGTCACGAAATCGGCCAGCATCATCGCGTCGGCCGGCGTACCCGCGCCGTGCAGCGGATCGGCCAGGTCGTAGAAGCTGCCGGCGGCCCGCGCGCCGGTCACCGCCGCGGCCGGGTCGCGCCAGCGCGAGATGCGGTTGCGGTAGACGTCGCCGATGCCACGCGCACCGGTCTCGGCCAGTAGCGCGGCCAGGCCACCGGTGCGCGAGGCTTCGCCCTGCTGCTGCGCACGCGCGCCCATCCAGCGCCGCAGCGGCCCCGGCACGCGGCCGAGCATCTGCCAGTTGCGCAGCGCGCGTACATACCGGGTATAGCCGAAGAACAGCTCATCGCCACCGTCACCAGACAGCGCCACGGTCACGCCCTGCCGCGCCAGCCGGGCGACCAGCGCGGTCGGCACCTGCGACGCGTCGGCAAAAGGCTCATCGAACATCGCCGGCAACTGCGGCACCACCGCCAGCGCGTCGGCGCCGCTGACGTACAACTCGGTATGGTCACAGCCCAGGTGGGCCGCCAGCTCCCGGGCCAGCGGCGCCTCGTCATGTCCCGAATCGGTGAAGCCGATGCTGAAGCTGTGCACCGGCTGCCCGCTCTGGGCCTGCATCAGCGACGCCACCAGTGAGGAATCGGTGCCACCAGACAGGAATACGCCGACCGGCACGTCGGCCACCATGCGTAGCGCCACCGCGTCGCGCAGCAGCGTGTCCAGCTGTTCCTCGGCATCCTCGATGCGGCCCTGGAAGGGTGCGGCCAGCGCCGCCTGCATGCGCGCGCGCGCATCCCAGTACGGCCGCTGTGCCTGTTCCGGACGATGCGCGGATGCGCCGGCAGCGACGGCCGCCGCGTCCAGGCGCAACACCCGGCCCGGCATCAGCTTGTAGCAGCGCTGGTGGATGCTGTGCGGCGCCGGGATGTAATCCAGCCGCAGCAGCAAGGTAAGCGCATCGCGGTCGATGTCATTGTCGAACGCCGGGTGCTGCCAGAGCGCCTTCAGTTCCGAACCGAACACCAGCGTGTCGCCGGCCCAGCCGTAATACAGCGGCTTCTTGCCGACGCGGTCGCGGGCCAGCCACAGGCAGCGCTCCTGGCGGTCCCACAGCGCGATGGCGAACATGCCGTTGCAGCGCTGCAGGGTGTCTTCCACGCCCCATTGCAGGATCGCCGCCAGCAGTACTTCGGTATCGGAATGGCCGCGGAAGGCATGCCCCAGCGGCTCCAGTTCCTCGCGCAGGGCGGCGAAGTTGTAGACCTCGCCGTTGTAGGCCATCACGTAGCGGCCGTCGGCCGAGGCCATCGGCTGGTGGCCCAGCGGGGACAGGTCGAGGATGCTCAGGCGGCGATGCGCCAGCGCGATGCCCGCCTCGGCATCGACCCAGCTGCCGCCATCATCGGGCCCGCGGTGGTGCAGCGCCTGGCCCATGGCCAGGGCCTGCGCCTGCAGCGCCTCGGCCGACGCCAGCGGCGCCGGCAACAACATTCCCGCCAATCCACACATGCATCAGGGTTCCTGCGCCAGGTCGAGGGCGGCGCCAATCACCGCATTGTCGCTTGGAAGCCCGAACATTGCTGCCCCCGCCAGTGGCGTGTAGGTGTCGGCACCACAGACCCGGCGCAACGGCAGATGGCCGAACCCGGCCTCGACCAGCGCGGTGACCACGCCCTCGCCCACCCCGCCGCTGTGGCGGCCTTCATCCAGCACCAGCACCCGCCGTGCGCTGGCGGCCTGGGCAGTGATGAAGCCGGCGTCCAGCGGTACCAGCCAGCGCAGGTCGACCACCCGCACCTGCCAGCCCAGCTGCTGCTCGATCGCCCGCGATGCGCGCAATGCCATCGGCACGCCGTTGCCATAGGTATAGATCACCAGATCGCCGGCCTCCGGCGCATAGACCCGGCCCTCCCCCGGCACCAGCGACTGGCCCTGTGCGGGGAAGTCGAACAGCCACTGGCCATCGCCGGCTTCGTGCAGGTCCTTGCTCATGTACAACGCGATCGGCTCCAGGAACACTGCCACCCGCCCATCCACCCGCGCCAGTGCGGCCAGCGTGCGCAGCATCATCACCGCATCGTCGCCGCGCGACGGGCAGCCCACCACCAGCCCCGGGATGTCGCGCAACGCGGTGATCGAGTTGTCGTTGTGGAAGTGGCCACCGAAGCCCTTCTGGTACCCCAGCCCGGCCACCCGCACCAGCATCGGGTTGCGGTACTGGTCGTTGGAGAAGAACTGCAGCGAACACGCTTCGCCGCGCACCTGGTCGATGGCGTTGTGCAGATAGGCCAGGTACTGGATCTCCGGAATCGGCAGCATGCCCAGGTTGGCCAGGCCCTGAGCCATGCCCAGGATCATGGTCTCGTCCAGCAGGGTGTTGAACACCCGGCGTGGGCCGAAGCGGCGCAGCAGATCCTTGGTGACGGTGTAGACACCGCCCTTCTGTGCGACGTCCTCACCGAACAGCAGGCTCTGCGGATACTTCGCCAGCAGTTCCTGCAGGGCATGGTTGATCTGGATCGCGAGGTGGCGTGGCGCCTGCCGTTCGGGCAACGCCTCCACACCGCCATACAGGGCTTGACGCGCTCCGGCGGGCACCTCGCGCCGTGCTTCGGCCTGCACCGCAGCCGGCGTATAGGGCGCAAGCGGCTCCATCACTTCCCGCAGCGACTGCAGCTTCGGCCGTCCTTCGGCATCGGCGGCGGCGGCCATGCAGCGCGCGCGCATCGTCTCGTAGGCCACCTCGATGGCGGCCGCATCCATCCAGCCCGATTCCATCGCGATCTGTGCCGAGCGCAGCAGCGGATCCTGCGCCTCGGCCGCGCACAGCTCCGGCAACGCGCGCCATTCCACCTCGAAGTCGGTGCCGGCGTGCCCCATCAGGCGCGTGGTGCGCAGATGCAGGAAGGTCGGCCGCCGCGTACGCCGGCAGTGCTCCACCGCCGCCTGCACCTGCGCATGGCCGGTGGCCAGGTCGAGGCCATCGGCGTAGAAATAGTCCAGCCCGGGCTGACCGCTGAAGCGTTCGGCGATCCAGCCTTCAGGCGTTTTCACCGAGATGCCCAGGCCATTGTCCTCGCAGACGAACAGGACCGGTGCCGGCAGCTTCTGGTAGGCCGACCACATCGCGGTGTTGAACGCGGTCTGCGCGGTGGCATGGTTGGCCGAGGCGTCGCCGAACGAGCACAGTACGATGCTGTCGGCCGGAATGGGCAGTTCGTGGCCCAGCCGCTTGCCGCTTTCGAGGGCCAGCGCGGTGCCCAGCGCTTTCGGAAGATGCGAGGCGATGGTCGAGGTCTGCGGCAGCACCCACAACGGTTTGCTGCCCCACACCTTGTGCCGCCCCCCGCTGGCCGGGTCATCGGCGCTGGCAGCAAAGGACAGCGCGGCATCGCGCAGCGGGTCGATCCCCGGCACCTGGCGTGAGCGCTCGGCCATGAAGGCACCGGAGCGATAGTGCAGGAATGCAGGATCCGTATGCCGGCAGGCCCGCGCCAGCAGCGCATTGCCTTCGTGGCCGGATGAACCGATGGTGTAGAAGACCTTGTTCTGCACGCGCAGCACGCGCGCCATCAGGTCCAGCTGGCGGCTGGCCAGCTGCGAATCGAACAGCTCGCCAAACGCGGCGGCGGTAAGCGTGCTGCCCGGCAGGATCGGCGCATCCGGCGCCGGGCGCGGGCGCGGGGTACCGCGCCAGCCACGCACCGCGTCGAGGAAATTGGCGTCGCACACGTCGGCGCGGTTGAGCACGCGCATGCGTGCGGGAATCGGATCTGGAACCACAGCGAACATCGAACACCCTCCGTGTCGTTGTTGCATTCCGCCCGGGGTTGGCCAGGCGCTACCCTGTGGGGATCACCTTGGTGAGAGTCATGCGGCCTCGAAGCGGGCGCGCACCTCGGCGGTCACCGCCGGCATCGGCAGGAAGCGCGGCTGCCCGCGCACGCGCTGCAACCAGGCGCGAACTTCCGGGAACGACTGCAGGCTGATTCCACCCTCGCCTGCGACGTCGGTGTAGGCGAACAGCGCGATGTCGGCGATGCCGTACCCACTGCCGGTGAACCATTGCGCATCACGCAGGTGCTGCTCCATCACCGCCAGTGCAGCGGCAGCGCGCTCGTGCAGGCGTGGCAGTTCGGCGCGGCGCGGCGACCCAGGCGGGGTCCAGCCGCGGATGAAGCGCGCGACCGCCACGCACGGCTCGTGCGTGTACTGCTCGAAGAACATCCAGCTCAGTGCCTGCGCGCGCTCCCAGCCATCGTTGGGCAGGTAGGGCGTGCCTTCGGCCAGCCAGAAAAGGATCGCATTGGACTCGGTCAGCACGCGGCCATCGTCGCGGACGATCAACGGCACCTTGGCATTGGGATTGAGCGCGAGGAACTCAGGGGTGTGGGTCTGGCCGTGGGCACTGTCCACTTCCACCCAGCGGTAGCGGCTGCCGAGCTGCTCCAGCAGCAGGCGGACCTTGTGGCAATTGCCTGACACCGACATGCCGTGCACCGTCAACGGGACGCGCTCTTCCACCATTGCCTGCTCCCTCGGATCCGGCCGGCGGCCGGCTGCGTGCAGTCTGGCAAGCACGCCAGTGAATGCCAAGCGCGGGTGCAGCATGACTACACGGTAGTGCCGGCCGCTGGCCGGCATCCTCGATGCAGCTGGATCCAAGCGATTGCCGGCCAGCGGCCGGCACTACCAAGCCACGCTCAGCGCGCGCGTTGCCGCCACTGTTCACGCGACTGGCCCCAGATCTGCATGGGCTTGTCGTTGTATGGCGCCGGCAACTCCCCCATGCGCAGCAGGGTGCTGCCGAGCTTGCGTGCCACGGCCCGCGAGTTGTCGTTGTTCTCGGCGATGGTATGGATCACCTCAGCCCAGCCCAGCGTATCGAACGCCCAGTCGATCGCCGCGACCGCCGCCTCCGGCGCATAGCCCCGGCCCCAGCTGGCATGGCGGATGCCCCAACCGACCTCGGTACCCGGCCAGTCCTGCGGCTGCCACGGTCCCATCCGCCCGATCCAGTCGCCGCTGGATTTCTCGATCACGCTGAACATCGAGAAGCCGAACAGCTGCCAGGCGCCGGCCAGGCTGCAGAAACCGCGCCAGGCCACCGAGGGTGGCTGCACGCCGCCCAGGGTACGCATCGTGGCCTCGTCGGCGCAGAACGCCAGGTACGGCTCGTAGTCCTCGCGAAGCAGCGGGCGCAGGATCAGCCGCTCGGTTTCGATGCGCAGGTCGAAGATGCTCATGCCGGCTCCATGTCGAAGGGGGCACCCATGATGGAGGATGGCTGCCCTGCGCGGATGAATATCGCCGGTCGCAATGAAACGGGCCGGCATGAGCCGGCCCGTCAGGTACTGCATGCTGCGCCGGGATTACTGGCGCGTGGCTGCGGCAGTGGCACCGGCGGCAGCGGTCTGCGTGACCAGCTGGCCATCGACCACCGGCAGGCGATCGCTGGCCGGCTTGTTGTCCATGCGCACGGTCTTCTCCGCGCCGTCATAGCGGTAGGTCACGTTGTAACCCTTCACCACGTCGTTGGTACCCATGGCAATGCGGTTGCCCGGCTTGCTGGCCATGCGCATGGTGCCGGTGGTGCCGTCCTCATTGCGGTAGGTCACGTTGTAGCCGGTAACACGGCTCGACTCGGAAGTGGCGGTCTCGGTGTGGCACTGGCGCTCGGTGCGGTTGACCACGCGGCCACCCACGTGGCGCTTGTCGATCTGGTTGCCGATGAAGCCACCGGCCACGGCACCGGCGGCGGTCGCGGCCTTCTTGCCGTTGCCACCGCCGACCTGGTTGCCGAGCAGGCCACCCACCACCGCGCCAACCACGGTACCGCCAACGTTGCCATCACGTTCCGGCAGGCGCTCCTGCACCGTCACGTCCTGGCAGACTTCATGAGGAGTCTGGGTCGTGGACGTTTCGCGCACCGCATCGGTGCCGATCACGGTGGCGTAGGCCTTCTGCTTCTCGGTGATCGGGTCAACCTTCAGCACATCGGCATATTCAAGCCCGCGCGGCGCGGACGGGTCCAGCTTGTCACCACGTGCGCCGTCGTCAGAAGCGTTACCTTCAACGAGGCGCGATTCACCATTGGGGGTTCCGGCGCTGATGGAATCGGGCGACTTGTCACCACTCTTCATGAAGGCGGCGGTGGCGATGCCACCGACCAGCAGCGCGCCCGCTGCGACCAGGACAGTTGTAGTTGTGCTTTTCATGACCTGCTCCTTGCGGACCATCCGCAACGTTCTCGGCGCAGATTGCAGCATGCGCTGCCTGAACGGAATCTCCACATTTCCTGCTCATTCCGATAACCCATTCAGCATCGGGAAATGCTGGGCCCGTGGTAGCGTTTGCATATTCCCCACGAGGCTCCCCGCCATGGCCAACCCGATGCTGCTGCCGGTACTGCAATGGGCCCGCCGGCTGCGCTACCCCACCCTGTTCAAGCTCACCGCCGGCCTGTTCGTGCTGACCTTGTTCATCCCGGACCCGATCCCGTTCGTCGATGAGCTGGTGCTGGGCTTCGGCACGCTGCTGCTGGCCAACTGGAAGAGCCGCAACGCCGCAACACCTCCGCCGCTGGAACAGCGTTGAGCATCCTGGTTGACAGCCACTGCCATCTGGATGCCAGCGGGTTCGACCGTGACCGCGCTGCGGTGATCGAACGTGCGCAGGCCGCGGGGGTGCGCCAGCAGGTGGTACCGGCGGTGACCGCGGCCAGCTGGCCGAAGCTGCGTGAGGTCTGCCAGCAGGCGCCGGGGCTGTACCCGGCCTACGGCCTGCATCCGATGTTCCTGGCCGATCACCAGCCCGGGCACCTGCCACTGCTGCGCGAGTGGATCGAGCGCGAACGCCCCTGCGCGATCGGCGAATGCGGCCTGGACTTCTTTGTCGAAGGGCTGGACGCCGACGCCCAGCAGGCGTATTTCATCGGCCAGCTGGAACTGGCCCGCGAATTCGAGTTGCCGGTGATCGTGCACGCGCGACGCGCGGTGGATGCGGTGATCGCCGCCATCCGCCGCGTCGGCGGCCTGCGCGGCGTGGTGCACAGCTTTTCCGGCAGCCCGGAACAGGCCGCGCAACTGCACAGGCAGGGCTTCCTGCTCGGCCTCGGTGGCCCACTGACCTACGATCGCGCGCAACGGCTGCAGCGGCTGGTGCGCGAGATGCCGCTGGAACAGTTGCTGCTGGAAACCGACGCGCCCGACCAGCCCGACGCCGGCATCCGCGGCCAGCGCAACGAGCCAGCGCGGCTGGCGACCATTGCCCGGCACGTGGCCGCACTGCGCGGGATGGAGCTGGAAGCCGTGGCCCAGGCCACGACGGAGAATGCGCGGCGATTGTTCGCGCTGCCGGCAATGTAACGGGCAGGTGCCGGCCGCTGGCCGGCACGATCCATCACACCTCGCTGGCCTCTACCGCATCCACCTTCACCTTCTTCGGCTCCAGCAGCATCTCCAGCGCCTTGCCAACCGCCGCGAAGGCGAACGCGCCGGTGATGTGGGTTGCCGCGCCCAGGCCGGCACCACAGTCCAGCTTCAACGCCGCATCGGCGCCCAGGTTCGGACGGATGCCGCAGACGCTGCCATCGGCCTGCGGGTACTTCACATTCTCCAGCGAATACACCGCCGGTACGCCGAAATAGCGCTTGGCGTTCTTCGGGAAGTTGAATTCGCTGCGCAGCTTCTTGCGGATCAGCGCCAGCATGGCGTCGTGCTCGGTGCGAGAGACATCGCGGATGCGCACCAGGGTCGGGTCGGTACGGCCACCGGCGGCACCGACGGTCAGCAACGGCAGCTTGCGGCGGCGGCACCATGCGATCGTCTCGACCTTGACCCGGAAGCTGTCGCAGGCATCGATCACCAGATCGAACCCCCGGTCCAGCAGCTCGGCCATGTTGGACACGGTCAGGAATGCCTGCACCGCGTCGACCCCGATGTCCGGATTGATCGCACGGCAACGCTCGGCCATCGCCTCGGCCTTGTTGCGGCCGTAGTTGCCTTCCATCGCCGGCAGCTGCCGGTTGGTGTTGGACACGCAGATATCGTCGGCATCGATCAGGGTCAGGTGGCCGACGGCCGAACGGGCCAGCGCCTCCACCACCCACGAGCCGACGCCGCCCATGCCGACCACCGCCACGCGGCTGCCCTGCAGGCGCTCGAGTGCACCCACGCCGTACAGCCGTTCGATGCCGGCGAAGCGCTGTTTGACCTGTTCGTTCATCGGGCTATTTTAACGTGCAGGTGCTGGCGCCCGCAGTACGCCGGCGTCGAACCCACCGTTGCACGCCCGGAGTGCCCGCATGAATGCCAGCCCGCCCCGCCGCCTGTCCAGCGCCCATCGCTACCTGTTCGTGCTCTGCCTGGGCCTGCTGATCGGCCTGATCGCCACGGTAATGGTCGGCCGCGCCCTGCAGGCGCGTCGCGATCCGTTCCCGGGCAGCCTGATGCAGGTGATGCAGCGGCAGTCACAGCTGCTGCAGCAGGCCCAGCTGCAGAACCGCTGCAGCCTGGCTGACAGCGTGCCGCGGCTGCAGGTGCTGCGCCTGCTGTCCAATGACCTGGACCAGGCGTTTCCCGGGCTGAAGGACAGTGCGCAGTTCCAGCAGCACGCCAGCCAGCTGCGCGGCAACCTCAACACGGCGCTGGCCTCACCCCCCGGCGACTGCAGGGCCCTCGCCCAGCTGGTGGAAACACTGCAGGCGGACTGCCGCGCCTGCCACCAGGATTTCCGCTGAGCCGCATTCATCCTGCAGCCGGGCAGCACGCACACGGTTGGCGCGTTGTTCACGTTCGAAAGGAGAGGATTCGTCCACCCTGCTGCACGACGCAGTACCACCCAACCCACCCGCCTTCACGGCCAGGAGACGCCCCATGAAGATCCAGCTCATCGCCGCCAGCGCCATCGCTACCCTCGCGCTGGCTGGCTGTGCCACCTCGCCCGGTTACAGCGGCGGTGGTTACAACAACGGCTACAACAACGGCGGCTACGGCAACAATGGCGGCTACAACCAGGGCCGTTGCGCTGACTGTGGCATCGTCACCCGCATCAACACCGTGCCCTCGGGCCGCACCGCGCCCAGCGCGACCGGCGCGATCCTCGGCGGCATCGTCGGCGCCGTGGCCGGCCATGAAATCTCCGACCACACCGGTGGCAGCCGTGGCAACAAGAACATCGCCGCCGCCGCAGGCGCGGTCGGTGGTGCCCTGGCCGGCAACCAGATCCAGAAGAACGTCACCAGCGATACCTATGACATCAGCGTGCGCATGGATGATGGCCGCACCATCGTGGTCAACCAGCGCGATCTCGGCGGCATCCGCGAGAACACCTACGTGCGCGTCGTCAATGGCAAGGTCATCCTGCGCTGACCTGCACCGGGCCAACGGCAAAGAAAAAGGCCCGCTTGCGCGGGCCTTTTTCATGCCGACGGGCGGCGGGTATTACACCGGCTGCACCTTGTCAGCCTGCAGGCCCTTCTGGCCCTGCACGACTTCGAAGCTCACAGTCTGGCCTTCCTTGAGGCTCTTGAAGCCCTGGGTCTCGATGGCGCGGAAGTGCACGAACACGTCCTCGCCATTCTGCCGGCTGATGAAGCCGAAGCCCTTCGCATCATTGAACCACTTTACGGTACCGGTCTCGCGCTCAGCCATCTCACTAACTCCCTTTGACTCTCTCTTGTTGTTGGAAACGCCCGGTGGGCGGCTGACAAGCAAGGGGGAAGCGAGGTGCATCGATGCAGCGGATCGGAAAGATCTTGCTTCATCAGGCCACGATCCACGGTGACCTTGCCAAGCTCAGCGACTGCAACTTAACCCGCCCAAAACGAAAAAGCAACTGGCAAAATCTTTCACTGTCAACCCCAAAACGGCCACCATACGGGACAGCATGGGACTCTCATTCATCTTATATCTGCTAGCGGTCATTTTTGTCCTGATCGGCATCGCTGGCATCATCCTGCCGGCCCTCCCGGGCATCCCGCTGGTGTTCATCGGGCTGCTGCTGGCGGCCTGGGCCGACGGCTTCGCCCACGTCGGCTGGCCCACCCTGGTCGCGCTGGGCGTGCTGACCCTGCTTTCACTGTTGGTGGACGTGCTCGCCACCGTAGTTGGCGCGCAGCGCGTCGGCGCCAGCCGCAAGGCCCTGTGGGGCACCTTCGTCGGCAGCATCGTCGGCCTGTTCTTCATGCCCATCGGCCTGTTTGCCGGACCGCTGATCGGCGCCCTGCTCGGCGAGTACTGGCACACCCGCGAACTCGGCCGCTCGACCAAGGTGGGCCTGGCGACCTGGCTCGGCATCCTGCTCGGCCTGGCACTGAAACTGGCGGTGGTGATCGCGATGCTGGGCCTGTTCGCGTTCGCCTGGTTCTTCTGAGCCACCTAGCCTTCACGCCACGCGCACGCCGTGGCCGTGCATAAACGGTGGGGCTGGCCGCGATCCGGTGCAGCCGCCACACTGTGCGATTCCCGTATCCATCGAAGGGCCTGCTGCAATGACCCTCCCCACGCTGTTTCCCCGTCTGGCACCGCTGGCGCTTGCCCTGGCCAGTGCACCGTTGGCTGCGCAGGAGTTCGCGCCCAGCGCCGACACCTCGCCGGCCGCCTGCGCGGCGATCACCACCGACGCGGCCCGCCTGGCCTGCTATGACCGCCTCTTCGGGCATACCCCGGAGGCCACCGCCGCCGCCGATGCCGCCGCCGAATCGGCTGCGCAGGCGCGCCGCGAGGAACGACAGACCGCGCGCGTGAGCCAGGGCGAGGAAAAGCTGCGCGAGCGGGTCAGCGACCTGTTCCGTCCGGCGGCACCGGACAGCGCGCTGGCCAATGCTGGCCGCGGTTCGCTGCTGGATAGCCGCTGGGAGCTGGCCGAGGACTCCAAGCTGGGGCCCTTCCAGCTGCGTGCCTACAAGCCGGTGTACCTGCTGCCGGCGTTCTGGACCAGCGACCGCAACACCACGCCGCATTCGCCGAACCCGGCCAACAGCGTGACGACCCCGCAGGTACTCGACAGTACCGAGCTGAAGTTCCAGATCAGCTTCAAGACCAAGATCGCCGAGAACCTGTTCGGCGACAACGGCGACATCTGGGCTGGCTACACCCAGAGTTCGCGCTGGCAGGCCTACAACAGCGAGGATTCGCGCCCGTTCCGCGAAACCAACTACGAACCCGAAGTGATGATGGTGTTCCGCAACGGCTACTCGATCGGTGGCTGGCGCGGGCGCATGACCGGTATCAGCCTCAACCACCAGTCCAACGGACGGGCCGATCCGCTCTCGCGAAGCTGGAACCGGGTCATGCTCAACATCGGCCTGGATCGCGAGAACTGGGCGCTGGTGCTGCGCCCGTGGTACCGCATCCCGGAAAGCCGCAGCGAAGACAATAATCCGGACATCGAGGATTACATGGGCCGGGGTGACGCGACCCTGATCTGGAACCGCAACGGGCATGAAGTCGCGCTGATGGCGCGTCATTCGCTGCGCACCGGCAGCCGCTCCCACGGTGCACTGCAGCTGGATTACGGCTTTCCGATCAGCAATCTGCTGCGTGGCCATGTGCAGGTCTTCGACGGCTATGGCGAGAGCATGATCGACTACAACCACAAGGCCACCTATGTGGGCGTGGGCGTGTCGCTGCTGGAGTGGTTCTGATGGACGTGACGATCTGGCACAACCCGGCCTGCAGCAACTCGCGCGGCGCACTGAAGCTGATCCGCGATGCGGGCTTCGACCCGGTGGTGATCGAGTACCTGGGCACCCCACCCGACGCGCCCACGCTGCGCCAGGTGCTGGCCGAGTCGGCCCTGAGCGCGCGCGACCTGGTGCGCAGCAAGGAGACCCAGTTCGCCGAACTCGGGCTGGAAGATGCCGACGATGCCACCCTGCTGGCTGCGATGGCCGAACACCCGCGCCTGATCAACCGCCCCGTGGTGCGCACGCCCAAGGGCACACGGCTGTGCCGCCCGCCGGAAACGGTGCTGGAGATCCTGTAACGGAAAAGGGGACGGAGGGGATTAAGTCGTTTGTGCACAAACGACTTAATCCCCTCCGTCCCCTTTTCTGGTTAGCGCCAGTCGGTGATGCCTTCGCGGCGGTAGGCCTCGGCGAACGCCGGGCGCGCCTTCATCGAGGTGGCATGTGCCTTGAGCGACGGCCAGGTGTCACTGGGCCTGGGCATGTTGCGCGACCAGCGCATCAGCATCACCAGCATGTAGTCGGCCACGCAGGGCGTGGCGCCCAGCAGGTAGGGCCCATGCGCCAGCAGGTGCGTGGCCACATGCTGCCAGGCCGCTTCCAGGCGCTGTCGCGCCATCTCGCGACTGGCCTCCACGTTTGCCTCGCCCGCCACCTCGTGCGGATAGAACCAGGCGCGATAGGCCGGCTGCAACGTATTGGCACACCAGAACATCCAGCGGTAGGCATCGGCGCGCTGCGGCGTGCCCAGTGCCGGCAACAAACCGGCGTCCGGATGGCGGTCGGCCAGGTACAGGGCGATCGCCGCCGCTTCAGTCAGTACCAGGCCATCGATCAGCAGCGTCGGCACCACGCCGGCCGGATTCAGTGCCAGGTACTCCGCCGACTTGTGCTCGCGCGCGTCGAAATCCAGCAGCACCAACTCGTGCTCGATGCCGAGCTCGATCAGCAGCCAGTGCACCACCAGCGCGGCGGTGCTTGTCGAACCATACAGCGTGGTGCTCATGCGGCGGATCCTGTGCAGGTGGGCCGGCCGATTATGCGCCCGTGCGGGAGCCGTCGCTCAGCCGCAGCTGCTCATGCAGGTATCGCGGCGCTCGCCACAGGACATCATCGGCGCGCGCAGCGTGCAGTCATGCGTCTTCAGTTCGCAGGCACGGCGCAGGTCCGGGTTGTCCACGTCCTTGCAGCGCTTGTCCGGCGCCGGCACCATCCGCTGCTCGCAATTGCTCTGGCGGCTGCCGAGAGAGTCATTCTGCGCCATGCAGCTGCGATAGCCGGCCTGGCACTGCATGCGGCATTGCGCCGATGCAGGGAAATCCGCGCCTTCGTACGACGCCGGGGTGCTGCAGCCGGCCAGGGCCAGCAGCACGCCGGCCACGATGAAGCGATGCAGGGCCATGGACACGTCCTGTGCGAGGGTGTGCCGACCGTAGCAGAGCCAGGGCTACAGGCGTGTTAATCCTGCCTCCAGATACAGCAACGGCGCCACAGGGGCGCCGTTGTCCGGACCGAAGCGTGCGGGAATTACTCCACCACCACCGGAATCTTGCCGATGCGGGCCTGCCACTCGCGCGGGCCGGTCTTGTGCACCGATTCGCCGGCGGAGTCGACGGCCACGGTCACTGGCATGTCCTGCACGGTGAACTCGTAGATCGCCTCCATGCCCAGGTCAGCGAAACCGACCACCTTGGCCGCCTTGATCGCCTTGGACACCAGGTAGGCCGAGCCACCGACGGCCATCAGGTAGGCCGACTTGTGCTTCTTGATCGCCTCGATCGCGGCCGGGCCGCGCTCGGCCTTGCCGACCATGCCCAGCAGGCCGGTCTGTGCCAGCACCTGCTCGGTGAACTTGTCCATGCGGGTCGCCGTGGTCGGGCCGGCCGGGCCCACCACTTCGTCACGCACCGGATCGACCGGGCCGACGTAGTAGATGAAGCGGCCCTTCAGATCGACCGGCAGCTGCTCGCCCTTGTTGAGCATGTCGACCATGCGCTTGTGCGCGGCGTCGCGGCCGGTGAGCAGCTTGCCGTTGAGCAGCAGGGTCTGGCCCGGCTTCCAGCTGGCCACGTCTTCCGGGGTGATCGTATCCAGGTCCACCCGGGTGCCCTTGGATGCGTCGTAGGTCAGCTTCGGCCAGTCTTCCAGCGACGGCGGGTCCAGCATCACCGGGCCGCTGCCATCCAGGGTGAAGTGCGCATGGCGGGTGGCCGCGCAGTTCGGGATCATCGCCACCGGCAGGTTGGCCGCGTGGGTTGGGTAGTCGTTGATCTTGATGTCGAGCACGGTGGTCAGGCCACCCAGGCCCTGCGCACCGATGCCCAGCGCGTTGACCTTCTCGTACAGCTCCAGGCGCAGCTCCTCGATGCGGTTGGACGCACCACGGGCCTGCAGCTCGGTGATGTCGATCGGCTCCATCAGCGCTTCCTTGGCCAGCAGCATCGCCTTCTCGGCGGTGCCACCGATGCCGATGCCCAGCATGCCCGGCGGGCACCAGCCGGCGCCCATGGTCGGCACGGTCTTCAGCACCCAGTCGACAATCGAGTCGGACGGATTGAGCATGGCGAACTTGGTCTTCGCTTCCGAACCACCGCCCTTGGCGGCGACGATCACGTCGACTTTGTTGCCCGGCACCACCTTGACGTTGACCACGCCCGGGGTGTTGTCCCTGGTGTTGATGCGCTTGCCTGCCGGATCGGCCAGCACCGAGGCGCGCAGCTTGTTGTCCGGGTGCATGTAGGCGCGGCGCACGCCTTCATTGGCCATGTCTTCCACGCCCATGGTGGCGTCATCCCAACGCACGTCCATGCCGATTTCCAGGAAAACGGTGACGATGCCGGTGTCCTGGCAGATCGGGCGGTGGCCCTCGGCGCACATGCGCGAATTGATCAGGATCTGCGCCATCGCTTCCTTCGCGGCCGGCGACTCCTCGCGCTCGTAGGCGGCGGCAAGGTTCTTGATGTAGTCGACCGGGTGGTAGTACGAGATGTACTGCAGCGCGTCGGCGATGGACTGGATGAGGTCTTCCTGCTTGATCGATGTCACGTCTTGCTCGCTTGCTCGAGGCTGGCGGGGGTAATCCGCCCATTTTACCCCCTCCCCCGGCCGCAGGTAGAGTCAGGGGTCAGATCCCTTTCCCTGGGAAAGGGATCTGACCCCGCCTCCTCTGTCACGCCACGCGCCACTGCGGCGTCCTTGCCCACATGAACGCCGAAACCGCTTTCCAGACCCTCCGCCCGCGCCTGATGGCGCTGGCCTACCGCCTGCTCGGCAGCCGCACCGACGCCGAAGACGTGGTCCAGGACGCCTGGCTGCGCTGGTCCGGCGCCGATCCTGCGGCCGTCCGCGATGCCGAGGCCTGGCTGGTCACCACCACCACCCGGCTCGGCCTGGACCGGCTGCGTGCGGCCAAGCGCGAGCGCGTCCACTACGTCGGCCCATGGCTGGCCGAACCGCTGGCGGTCACCCTGGAGCCGGACCCGGCGCCCGGTCCGGCCCAGCTGCATGCGCTGGCCGACGACGTCTCGGTCGCTTTCCTGACCCTGCTCGAACAGCTCGGCCCGGAGGAACGCGCCGCCTTCCTGCTGAAGGAGGCGTTCGACCACGACTACCGTCAGATCGCCGAGCTGATCGGCCACAGCGAGGCCAACTGCCGGCAGCTGGTGCACCGTGCCCGGCAACGCCTGCAGGCCGGACGACCGCGCTTCAATGCCGATGCCAGCCAGCACCGGCAGCTGCTGGCGCGCTTCATGGAGGCCTCGCAGCGCGGCGACAGCGAAGCGATCCAGGCCCTGCTGCACGCCAACGCGGTACTGGTTTCCGACGGCGGTGGCGTGGTCACTGCGGCGGTGCGGCCGCTGCTGGGCGCCGAACGCATCGGCCGCCTGTTCTGGGCCATCGCCCGCCGCGGCGCGGTGCATCCCGCCCAGCTGGGCTACGTCAACGGCGAGCCGGCGATCCTGCGCTTTGTCGGTGATCGCTTGCACTCGGTCACCACCATCGAGGTGGTCGATGGCCGCATCGCCAACGTGTACAGCGTGTTGAATCCGGAAAAGCTGCCGGGTGTTGTCACGCGCGATGACGGTACGGCGTCCTGGTAGTGAAAGGCGGCCACCGTGGCCGCCGTGGAGCCGAAAATGTCCGACCACGCCTCTCCCCGCGTCCCCTACACCCGCCTGGCCGCCGAGGCCTTCAAGGGCCTGCTGGCCACCAGCCAGGCCGTGCATGACAGCTCGATCGATCCGACCCTGATGGAACTGGTGTTCCTGCGCGTGTCGCAGCTCAACGGCTGCGGCTACTGCATGGACATGCACGGCACCGCGCTGCGCAAGGGCGGCATCGAGCCGCGCAAGCTGGACACGCTGCCGGCATGGCACGAGAGCCGCTTCTTCGACGAACGCGAGCGCGCGGCACTGGGCTGGGCCGAGGCGCTGACCCGGCTGACCGACGGCGCGCCGTCGCAGGCCGCGTTCGATGCCCTGGCACCGCACTTCGATGAGAAGGGCATCAGTGACCTGAGCATGGGCATCGCGGTGATCAATGCCTGGAACCGCCTCGGTGCGGGGTTGCTGCCGCCGCTGCCGTAAAGGGGGCTGGCCGGGCTGCCGCCCGGCACCCGCAGAGGCAACAACCAGAGCAACATCAAAAACCGGCACTACTGTGAGTTGGCGGGGTGGGTCCACGCAATGCGTGGATGCAGGAGGGTCAGATCCCTTCGCTTCGCGAAGGGATCTGACCCCGGTGCCGGCAACACGGCTGCACTGACTCCCCCTGCACGTATCACGCGCGCACAATACGCGCATGCCTGCCATCCCCCCCGTTGGCGCTGCCGCCGCGAAGAAACCCAGCCTGCGCCAGCGCTTCAAGGCGATGCGCAACCTGCCGCCGTTCCTGCGCATGGTCTGGCAGACCAGCCCCGCGCTCACCCTGGCCAGCCTGGGGCTGCGCCTGATCCGTGCGCTGCTGCCGGTGGCGATGCTGTACGTCGGCAAGCTGATCATCGACAGCGCCCTGCACCTGAGCCAGCACGACGCCGGTTTCCCGCCGCTGGGCGAGGCGCTGTCCAGCGGCATGCTCAATCCGCTGCTGGGCCTGTTGGCGCTGGAATTCGGCCTGGCCATCGCCTCGGACCTGCTCGGCCGGCTGGTCAGCTACGCCGATGCCCTGCTCTCCGAGCTGTTCGCCAACGTCACCAGCATCCGGCTGATGGAACACGCGGCGACGCTGGATCTGGAGGACTTCGAGGACCCGGACCTGCAGGACAAGCTGGACCGTGCGCGGCGCCAGACCATGGGCCGGATGAACCTGATGAGCCAGCTGTTCGGCCAGGTGCAGGACGCGATCACCGTGGCCAGCCTCGCCGTCGGCCTGCTGGTCTACGCGCCGTGGCTGATCCTGCTGCTTGCGCTGGCACTGGTGCCGGCCTTCATCGGCGAATCGCACTTCAACGCGGCCGGTTACAGCCTCAACTTCCAATGGACGCCCGAGCGCCGCCAGCTCGACTACCTGCGCCAGCTCGGTGCCAGCGTGGAAACGGCCAAGGAAGTGAAGATCTACAACCTGCACCGCTTCCTGGTCGAGCGCTATCGGCGCCTGTCGGTGGCGCTGTTCCAGGCCAACCGCGCCCTGGCACGGCGCCGCGCGTTCTGGGGCACGCTGCTGGCTGCGCTGGGTACGCTGGGCTATTACACCGCCTACGCCTACATCGCCTGGCGCACGGTGCGCGGCGATTTCTCGATCGGCGACCTGACCTTCCTTGCCGGCAGCTTCCTGCGCCTGCGCCAACTGCTGGAAGGCCTGCTGATCGGCTTCTCGCAGGTGGCCAGCCAGGCGCTGTACCTGGACGACCTGTTCTCGTTCTTCCAGATCGAGCCGGAAATCCACTCGCGCGAAGGCGCCATACGCGTGCCGCAGCCGATCCGCCAGGGCTTCGTGTTCGAGAACGTCGGCTTCCGCTATCCCGATGCCGAACAGTGGGCGGTGCGCCACCTTGATTTCCAGCTGCAGGCCGGCGAAGTGCTGGCCCTGGTCGGCGAGAACGGCGCCGGCAAGACCACCCTGGTGAAGCTGCTGGCACGCCTGTACGAACCGGACGAGGGCCGTATCCTGCTCGATGGCCGCGACCTGCGCGACTACGACCTGGACGACCTGCGCGCCAACCTCGGGGTGATCTTCCAGGACTTCGTGCGCTACAACCTCAGCGCCGGCGAGAACATCGGCGTCGGCCAGGTCGAGGCCATGGACGACCGGGCGCGCATCGCCGACGCCGCGCGCCGCGGCATGGCCGAGGAAGTGATCGAGGAGCTGCCCGGTGGCTACGACCAGCTGATCGGCCGCCGTTTCAAGCAGGGCGTGGACCTGTCCGGTGGCCAGTGGCAGAAGATCGCCATTGCCCGCGCATGGATGCGCAATGCGCAGGTGATGATCCTGGATGAGCCAACGGCAGCACTGGATGCGCGCAGTGAGTTCGAGGTGTTCCAGCGGTTCAGGGAACTGGCGGATAATCGCACCGCCGTATTGATTTCCCACCGTTTTTCCTCGGTCCGCATGGCCGATCGCATCCTGGTGCTGGCCGATGGCCGGATCGAGGCCAGTGGCACCCACGCCCAGCTGATGGCACAGGGCGGCCGCTATGCCGAGCTGTTCGAGCTGCAGGCGGCGGGTTACCGCTGAGAACGCCTCTCGTTCCGCCCAATGAGAACCCGTCTCATTTGAGATAGAATTCCCCCGACGACTTTTGACAGATACGCCCATGTCCTCCGCTTTTGGCGCCGAAACGGTGCTTGAGGTCCGTCACTGGACCGACGCCTACTTCAGTTTCACCACCACCCGCGACAGCGGCTTCCGCTTCGAGAACGGCCAGTTCGTGATGATCGGCCTGGAAACCGAGGCACGGCCGCTGCTGCGTGCGTACTCCATCGCCAGCGCCAACTGGGAAGAGCATCTGGAGTTCTTCAGCATCAAGGTGCAGGACGGCCCGCTGACCTCGCGCCTGCAGCACATCAAGCCAGGCGACAAGGTGCTGGTCGGCAAGAAGCCCACCGGCACCCTGCTGATCAGCGACCTGCACCCGGGCAAGAACCTGTACCTGCTGGGCACGGGCACCGGCATGGCGCCGTGGCTGTCGGTCATCAAGGACCCGGAGACCTACGAGCGCTTCGAGAAGGTGATCCTCTGCCACGGCGTGCGCTACGAAAAGGATCTGGCCTACCGCGATTACTTCGAGAGGGAGCTGCGTGAGCACGAGTTCCTGGGCGAGATGATCGGCGACAAGCTGCTGTACTACCCGGCCGTCACCCGCGAGCCGTTCGCCAACCAGGGCCGCCTGACCTCGCTGATGGAAAGCGGCCAGATGCAGCGCACCCTCGGCCTGCCGGAGCTGAGCCCGGAAAACGACCGCGCGATGATCTGCGGCAGCCCGCAGATGCTGGCCGACCTGCGTGCTGTGCTCGATGCCCGTGGTTTCCAGGTTTCGCCGCGCATCGGCCAGCCGGGCCACTACGTGTTCGAGCGCGCGTTCGTCGAGAAATGATGCTGCAACGGTAGTGCCGGCCGCTGGCCGGCTCTTCCTGGCCCACGGGGTTGCCGGCCAGCGGCCGGCACGACCTCACAGCAGCGCTTCGATCTCGCCGCGCAGCTGCTCCGGCCGGGTGGTGGGCGCATGCCGCGACACCACCCGCCCCTGGCGATCGACCAGGAACTTGCTGAAATTCCACTTGATGCGGGCACTGCCGAGCACGCCGCGCTTCTCCCGCGCGAGCCACCTCCAGAGCGGGTCGGCCCCCTCGCCGTTGACCTCGATCTTTTCCGACAGCGGGAAGCTGACCGGATAGTCCAGCGAACAGAACTGGCGGATCTGCGCGGCATCACCGGGCTCCTGCGCGCCAAACTGGTTGCACGGGAAGCCGATCACCACCAGGCCGCGCTCGCGGTAGTCCTGCCACAGCTGCTCCAGCCCGGTGTACTGCGGGGTGAAGCCACAGCGGCTGGCGACGTTCACCAGCAGCAACGGGTGGCCCTGGTACCGGGCCAGCGCCTGCGGCTGGCCGTCGAGGTCACGGAAGCTGAAATCGTAGGCAGTGGTCATGGCAGCGGGCCGTGGGCGGTGAACGCATGGTACCCGCGCCCGGCCCCGGCAACATGCCTTTTGACACAAGTGCAGTCGCCGCCGGCCGGGTTACCCTCGGGCCCTTGTTTGCCTTACCGGAGCTTCTACCTTGACCACTCGACTTGCCCTTGCCGTGGCCATGTCCCTCGGCCTTGCCCTGCCCGCCTTCTCGGCCGGCGCCGCCACCCCGGCTGCCAGCACCAATGCCCAGCAGGCCAACCCGTTCTTCGCCGAAAGCCCGCTGCCGCTGCACTTCCCGCAGTTCGACAAGATCAAGGACAGCGACTTCGCCCCGGCCTTCGACGCCGGCATGGCGCAGCAGCTGAAGGAAGTGGAGGCGATCGCCAACAACAAGGCCAAGCCGACCTTCGACAACACCATCATCGCGCTGGAAAAGAGCGGTGACATCCTCGACCGTGCGACCACCGTGTTCTTCAGCCTGGTCGGCGCCGATACCAACGACACCCGCAAGAAGCTGCAGGCCGACTACTCGGCGAAGTTTGCCGCGCACAGCGATGCGATCGCGCTGAACGGCAAGCTGTTCGCCCGCATCCAGGCGCTGTACGACACCCGCAGCCAGCTGGGCCTGGACGCCGAAGGCGTGCGCCTGGTCGAGAAGTACTACGACAATTACGTGCGCGCCGGCGCCAAGCTGTCCGAGGCCGACAAGGCCACGCTGAAGGACATGAATGCCGAACTGGCCAATCTGGGCACCAAGTTCAGCCAGAACGTGCAGTCGGAAGTGAACGCTTCGGCAATCACTGTCGACGACGTCAAGGAGCTGGCTGGCCTGTCCAAGGAGCAGATCGCCGCCGCCGCCGAAGCCGCCAAGGCCCGTGGCCTGGAAGGCAAGTACGTGATCACCCTGCTCAACACCACCGGCCAGCCGCCGCTGACCAACCTGGCCAACCGCGCCCTGCGCCAGAAGATCTACGAAGCCTCGACCACCCGCGGCAGCCGCGGCGGTGAGTTCGACAACACCGCGCTGGTCTCGCGCATCATGCAGTTGCGTGCCGACAAGGCCAAGCTGATGGGCTTCCCGAACTTCGCCGCCTACAACCTGACCAACCAGACCGCCAAGACCCCCGAAGCGGTCAACGCGATGCTCGGCAAGCTGGCTCCGGCCGCGGTGGCCAATGCCAAGCGCGAAGCCGCCGACCTGCAGGCGATGATCGACAAGGAGCAGAAGGCCGCGCGCAAGCCGACCTTCCAGCTGGAACCGTGGGACTGGGCCTTCTACAGCGAGAAGGTGCGCCAGGCCAAGTACAACTTCGACGAGTCGCAGCTGAAGCCATACTTCGAACTGAAGAACGTGCTGGAGAACGGCGTCTTCTACGCCGCCGGCCAGGAATTCGGCCTGACCTTCAAGCAGCGCACCGACCTGCCGGTCTACCACGATGACGTCACCGTCTACGACGTGTTCGACGCCGATGGCAGCCAGCTGGCGATCTTCATCTTCGATCCGTATGCACGCGCCTCCAAGCGTGGCGGTGCGTGGATGAACTCCTACGTCTCGCAGTCCAAGCTGACCGGCTTCAAGCCGGTGGTCGCCAACCACCTGAACATCCCGAAGCCGCCGGCCGGCCAGCCGACCCTGCTGACCTGGGATGAGGTGAACACCACCTTCCACGAGTTCGGCCACGCCCTGCACGGCATGTTCTCCAACGTGAAGTACCCCTACTTCTCGGGCACCTCGGTGCCGCGCGACTTCGTCGAGTTCCCCTCGCAGGTCAACGAGATGTGGGCCGACAACCCGGTCATCCTGAAGAACTACGCCAAGCACTACCAGAATGGTTCGGCGATGCCGCAGGCCCTGCTGGACAAGGTGATTGCCGCATCGAAGTTCAACCAGGGCTTTGCCACCACCGAATACCTGGGGGCGGCGATGCTGGACCAGAACTGGCACCAGATCGGCCCGGACCAGGTGCCGGCGGCCAAGGACGTGATGGCGTTCGAGCGCGCCGCGCTGGAGAAGGACGGCATCTACTACGCGCCGGTTCCGCCGCGCTACAAGACCCCGTACTTCAGCCACATCATGGGCGGCTACTCGGCCGGCTACTACGCCTACATCTGGTCGGAAGTGCTCGACGCCAACACCCAGAAGTGGTTCAAGGACAACGGCGGCCTGAGCCGCAAGAACGGCGACCACTTCCGCGCCACCCTGCTGTCCAAGGGCGGCAGCGTCGACGCGATGCAGCTGTTCCGCGATTTCGCCGGCCACGAGCCGCAGATCGAACCGCTGCTGGAAAAGCGTGGCCTGACCGGCGCCGGCAACTGATCGCCAGCGCAGTCGCCTGAAACGAAAACCGCCCGGGAGACCGGGCGGTTTTTTGTTGTGGTCGGGGTCAGAGCCCTCTTCTGCGAAAAGGGATCTGACCCCGGGGTCGGATCCCTTTCCGACGGAAAGGGCTCCGACCCCAGCCACGCCATCAACGCGGCGCCACGTACCCACCCGGCACGCCTTCCGGCGACAGCACCAGCTGCCACAGCTGCGCGTGCCGGCAGCGGAAGGTGGCCATCGACCCGGCCAGGTAGAAGCGCCACATGCGCCGGAAGTGCTCGTCGTAGTGCGCATCCAGCCGCGGCCACGCTGCTTCCACGTTGCGCCGCCATGCCTGCAGGGTCAGGTCGTAGTCGGTGCCGAAGTTGTGCCAGTCCTCCAGCACGAAACGGCCTTCGAACGCCTTGGTGATCTGCACCGCCGACGGCAGCATCGAGTTGGGGAAGATGTAGCGTGCAATCCATGGATCGGTGCGATGCCGTGAGACGTTGGTGCCGATGGTATGCAACAGCAGCAACCCGCGCGGCGACAGGCAGCGCTTGGCCACTTCGAAGAAACTGGCGTAGTTCTTGTCACCGACGTGCTCGAACATGCCGATCGAGAAGATCGCATCGAACGGTTCGTCCAGTTCACGGTAATCCTGCAGGCGGATCTCGATCGGCAGGCCAGCGCACAACTGCCGCGCGAACTCGGCCTGCTCCTGCGATATGGTCACGCCGACGCCGCTGACACCGTAGCGCTCGGCGGCGAACTTCAGGGCTTCGCCCCAACCGCAGCCAATGTCCAGCACGCGCTGGCCCGGGCGCAGGCCCAGCTTGCGGCAGACCAGGTCGAGCTTGGCCTCCTGTGCGGCGTCGAGGTCGTCGGCGTTGCGCCAATAGCCACAGCTGTAGACCAGGCGCTGGCCGAGCATGGCCTGGTAGAGATCATTGCCGAGGTCGTAATGGCGGCGACCGACTTCGTAACTGCCCTGCCCCGCCTGCAGGTTGAACAGGCGCGCCTTCAGCGCGTCTGCCACTTCGCGCCAGCCGTGCACCCGTTCATCCAGGTGCGCCTGCATCAGGTGGACGAGGAATTCATCCAGGACATTGGCATCCCACCACCCCTCCATGTAGCTCTCGCCCAGGCCGAGCGAGCCGTGGCCCATGACCCGCGCGAAAAAACGCGGGTCATGCACCTGGATGTCCTGTGGCTGGGTGCCGCCGATGCGGACCCCGGCTTCGTGGAGCAGGCCGGCGACCCGCTCCTGCAACCCTGTATCCACGCCACCTCCTCGACTGCGGTCAACCGCGTGCGAACAGCTCCACGTAGTCCTTGGCCACGTGAGGCAACAGCACCGCCGCCGGTACATCGGCGGTCTGGGTGCCGTCCGAGTATGGACCCACCTGGTACGGCGGGAAAACAAAGCGCAGCGCGGTGATCTGCCCCTTGTCGTCGGTCAGTGGCTGGAACTGGCTGAAATTGTCGGCCTGCGGGCCGGTTCCGTCGGCGATCATGCGCGATGCGTTGCGCAGCGATTCCTGCAGCTGGGCCGGGTCCATGTCCTCGCCACTGAGGCGGGTGGCCACGCGTTCGCGCAGCTGGTCGGCGACGAAATCACTGATCGCCTTCCAGCCCTTGGCATCGGCCACCAGCTTGTCGGCACTGAGCATCTGCTGCTGCTGCGGCAGCCACACGAAGCGCGCCACCAGCGGCTCGCCGTGGGCGCCACCCGTGTAGCGGCTGCCGTCGGCACTGACCACCACCAGCTGCGGGGTTTCAAGCAGCTTCTCGAAGCTCAGCGACAGCTCGTAGGGCATGGTCGGCTTGTCGTTGCCCAGCCCGTCCAGCGCCTGCTGCAGGTCGCTGCGCGCACTCGTCGCATAGCTCTGCAGCGCGCGGGCCAGGCCCGGATAACGGTCGATACCGGCCGGGTAGCTGATGCCTACCACTTCGCGCTCGTTGTTCTCGATCACGTCGCGCAGGTCCAGCGGCGCTTCCGTGGCCGGCGTTTCGCCTGCGGCAGTGGCTTCGGCGGCGGGCGCCGCGTCGGTCGCCGGTGCCGGCTCGCTTTCACGCTGGCAACCGGCCAGCAACAGCACGCCCACCACGCCGGCCAGCACGCTGCCGCGCAGTGGCCGGTTGTTTCCAATCTTCATCGGGATCCCCTGTTCATGTTTGTACATCATCGCCTGCCATGGCTGAAGCGTGACCCGCTGGCGTTCAGCCAACGAGCAGGTCGTGGTACTCCTCGTGGCGCTGCAGGAAGGCTTCGGCGTAGGAACATGCCGGCACCACCTTGTATTTCTGCTCGCGGGCGAAACGCAGTGCCACGCGGGTCAGCTCACCGGCGATGCCACGGCCGGCGATCGGCTCGGGCACCTCGGTATGGGTGATGACCATGCGCCTGCGCTTGATCTGGTAATCGAGCACCGCCAGCTGTCCGCGCACACGTGCGGTGAAGCGGTGGTTGGCCAGGTCGTGCTCGACCTCATAGGCCAGACCGGGGGGCGTGACCGAAGCCATGGAACTGTCTCCTGCGGCGACTGCGTGGATGGTGCGCAGCCGGGCGCCATGATCGCGTGAAGCCTGAACAGGGGCAAGTCCAGTCCATTCACGTCAGTTTTCGCCCTCAAGCTGGAGGCGGGCCGGCCGCTATCGCCTATGGAGGGGTACGGCCAGGCTGGCACGACCCTTGCGACCGTTGACCATGCGCACCACCGTGGAGGCTCCCATGCACGCCAGCAATTCCCATTCCGATACCGACCGCGCCCTGCTGGAGGGCCTGCTGCAACTGGCGGTGGAAGGGCAGACCGAGGATCAGGATTTCCAGCGCATCGGCGAGGAAGTGTTCGCCCGCCTGCTGGATACCTACGGTCAGCAGACCGCAGCCTGACCCGGCCGGGGCGGATCGGACCCGATCCGCCCCGCTACCCGCATCAACCGCCGCCGAGGCGGAAGGTCGGGTTGGAGAGTTCGCGCAGGAAGTGGGTGAAGATGCTCGGCTGCATGGCCAGCATGAAGATCACGCCAAACGCCGCACCTGCCAGGTGCGCGCTGTGGTTGATGCGGTCGCCACCGCGCCTGTCCATCCAGATGCTGTAGCCGACGTAGAACGCGGCATAGATGATCGCCGGTGCCGGGATGAAGAACACCAGGATGATCGACCACGGCTTGATCAGGATGAAGGCGAACAGCACCGCCGATACCGCCCCGGACGCCCCGAGGCTGAGGTAGTTCGGGTTCTTCTGGTTCTTCAGGTAGCTGGGCAGGATCGAGACCAGCAGCGCGCCGATGTAGAACGCCGGGTAGGTCAGGTAGCTGCCGGTCAGCTGCACCATCACGCTCTCGATGAATCCCCCGAAGAAGAACAGGGTGATCATGTTGAAGATCAGGTGCGACCAGTCGGCGTGGATGAAGCCATAGGTCACCAGCCGGTCGTACTGGCGGTGACGGTCGATGGCCGGCGGCCACAGGATCAGGCGGTCGGCCAGCTTGCGGTTGTTGAACGCCATCCACGACAGGATGGCAGTGATGGCGATCAACAGCAGATTGACGGGGGTCATGTCAGGCTCAGGCGGTACGGTAGTTGTCGACCATACGATAGCGTTTCGCGTACCAACCGAAGGCCAACGCCGCGACGAAGGCGAAGCCGGCGAAGAAGAACATCAGGAACGCCGCCTCGCTCAGGCCCGTGCCCGCGATCTGGTGGGTGACCGTATCGTTGCGCACCGCTGCGTTGGACAGCAGCACCCACAGGTTGCCGATGGTGGTGGTCAGGTTCCAGAAGCTCATCACCACGCCCTTCATCGCCTGCGGTGCCTGGCTGTAGGCGAACTCCAGGCCGGTGGCCGAGACCAGCACCTCACCGAAGGTCAGCAGCGCGTACGGCAGCATCTGCCAGAAGATCGACATGGCGTTGCCGCCGTCCATCACCACCTGGATGCCACCCACCACGATCCAGGCCAGGCCACTGAAGGCGATGCCGGCGGTCATGCGGCGCAGCGCGGTCGGTTCGAAGCCGAAGCGGCGCAGGGCCGGATACAGCACCAGGTTGTTGAACGGAATCAGGATCATCACCAGCAGCGGGTTCAGCGCCTGCATCTGCGAAGCGGTGAACCAGCTTGGCATCTGCATCTGCTGGCCCTGCAGGACCCAGGTCGAGGCCTTCTGGTCGAACAGCGAGAAGAACGGCGTGGTCAGCGCGAAGATCACCAGCACGCGCAGTACCGAGCGCACGCCTTCCACGGCTTCGGCCGGATGCTGGCCACGGGCGCGGTCCAGCTGCAGCCAGGTGCCGCCACCGATGCCGGCAAGGATGGCCACCAGCGCCAGGCACAGGCAGATCACGATGCCCAGCGAACCGACCAGGCCGAACGAGGCCACCGCCAGCGCCAGGCCAAGCACGGCGATCACCAGGCCCGGACGGCCCTGGCCAGCCACGCGCGTGGTCAGCGCGGTACGCACCACGTTGGCGAACGAATGCGGGTCCTTCGGCGGCAGCGGCACCAGCACGTAGCGCCTGCGGCCCAGCCAGAACACGAAGGTAGCGATGAACATCAGGATGCCCGGGATGCCGAACGCCCACTGCGGGCCCCAGTTCTTCAGCACCAGCGGGATCAGCAGCGAGGCGAACAGCGAGCCGAAGTTGATGATCCAGTAGAAGGCGTCGAAGACGATCTTGGCCAGGTGCTTGTTGCTCTGGTCGAACTGGTCGCCCATGAACGAGGCCACCAGCGGCTTGATGCCGCCGGCACCGAGCGCGATCAGGCCCAGGCCGAGGAAGAAGCCCTCGCGGCTGTTCTCGAACAGCGCCAGGCACAGGTGGCCGGCGCAGTAGACCAGGCTGAACCAGAGGATGGTGTGGTACTTGCCGAAGAACCTGTCGGCCAGCCAGCCACCGAGCAGCGGGAAGAAATACACGCCGATCATGAAGCTGTGCATGATGTCCTTGGCTTCACCGGCACGGCCTTCGGCAGTGATTTCCTGCAGCAGCAGCGAGGTGATCAGGAACTGCACCAGGATGTTGCGCATCCCGTAGAAACTGAACCGCTCGCAGGCCTCATTGCCGATGATGTACGGAATCTGGCGCGGCATCTTTCCCTGGCCGGCGATTGGGGCGACTGCGTCGTGGCTCATCCTGTAAGGCATTCCTGCAAAGCGAAAGGCGCAAGGTTACCGGAACCGGGGCTTGCGAAGCACGCTGCAGGGCTGCATGACAACGGTGCCAATCCATGGCAGGCAGTGCAGGCCCTGCCGGAAGTCACGGCACCTGCACGACAAAAGCGTAAACTTATCGTTATGCGCCCCCTCGCCCACGCCCGCCTCCTGCTCAGCTGCCTTGCGCTGTCGCTGGCGTTGCAGGCGCAGGCACGACCACAGGCGCCGGCCGCCGTTGCCAGCGAGAGCGACCCCAGGCAGCTGACGGTCGCCGCGCTGGAGCTGCCCAGCCGCGATGACGCGCAATGGAAGCAGCGCCGCGAGCAGGTCGCACAGCTGCTGACCGAGCTGCAGCCGGACGTGATCTCGGTGCAGCAGGTGCTGCAGCAGCAGGGCCGCAACCCGGCCTGCTGGCTGGCCAGCCGGCTGCGCTACAGCTGCGACTTCGTTACCGCCGATCCGCCCAGCCAGCCGCTGCGGCATGGCAACGCCATGCTGACCCGGCTGCCGGTCAGCGAGGACGGCGTGACCCTGCTGCATCCTCCCGGCACCTTCAGCGCGGCCGGCATGATGCGGCTGAGGCTGGGCGAGGCGCTGGTCAACATCTATGTGGCGCGGCTGCGCCCGGACCCGGACGAGGCCAGCGCCCGCCAGCACCAGACCAGCGACCTGATGACCTGGATCGGCGCCACCGCCGAAGGCATGCCGAGCCTGATTGCCGGCGATTTCTCGGCCAGCACGGTGGAACTGGTGCGCAGCACGCCGGGGTTCCAGCCGGCCCGGCGCAATCCCGGCGGCCGTGCCGAGGCGCCGGCGGCCAGTGGGGGCGGCAGCAGCGGCCACGGCCTGGATGTGCTGTTCCAGGTCAAGCACTTTGGCGGCATCCGCCAGCAGCCGATCCTGCTGCCGGCCGACGGCGACCTGCCCGGCCTGCGTCTGGGTGTGATGGCGACCCTGCGCCTGCAGGGCGATACGGCCACCGCGGAATAAGTAGTGCGGGCCGCTGGCCGGCTCCCCCGGTACTGCACGGTTGCCGGCCAGCGGCCGGCACTATCGAACGACTGCTGCAACAGAAAAGGCCGGGGTCTCCCCCGGCCTTCTCATGTCATCCTGTCACGCGATCAGGCGATCGCTTCCTGGTAACGGCGCTCGACTTCGTTCCAGTCGATGACGTTGAAGAACGCGCCGATGTATTCCGGGCGGCGGTTCTGGTACTTCAGGTAGTACGCGTGTTCCCACACGTCCAGGCCGAGGATGGGGGTGTTGCCTTCCATCAGCGGGCTGTCCTGGTTGCCGGTGCTCTCGACCACGACCTTCTTGTCCGGGGTCACGCTCAGCCACGCCCAGCCACTGCCGAAACGGGTCAGCGCGGCCTTGGTGAAGGCATCCTTGAACTTGTCGAAACCGCCCAGGTCCTTGTCGATGGCCTTGGCCACGTCGCCCACCGGGTTGCCGCCGGCATTGGGGGCCATCACGGTCCAGAACAGCGAGTGGTTGGCATGGCCACCACCGTTGTTGCGCACCGGGCCCTGCAGGTTCTCCGGCAGCGACTTGAGCTTCTTCACCAGCTCTTCGACCGGCAGGTCAGCGTACTCGGTGCCTTCCAGCGCCGCGTTGACGTTGTTGATGTAGGTCTGGTGATGCTTGGTGTGATGGATTTCCATCGTCGCCGCATCGATATGCGGTTCCAGCGCGTCGTAGGCGTAGGACAGCTTGGGCAGGGTGTAGGCCATGATGCATCTCCTGATTGCGAGGGCACCCGACGATGTCGGGCGGTGCGCGGTGAATGATGGGGACAGACCGCCAGATTACCAAGGGGGATGTAAAGGAAATTGCGTCCTGCCAGTGAGCACGACGGCAATTGTTACGCAGCAGTGACGCAGCGCGCTCCTCATGCACCGTGCAGCGCACAGGCGCTACAGTGCGTGTACTACCCTCGCCCGCCCCTGCCCATGCGCAACCCCCGGCTGCTGATCACCGCCATCGCCCTGCTGCTGCTCGGCCTGGTCGCCAACCATTTCCTGCAAAGGCCGCCAGCGCCGCAGTTCGCGCCCGACCTGCAGGGCACGCCTGTCGCGCGCGCGCCGGCCACCGCCTCGCCCGGCAAGGACAGCGGACTTCCCGCGTTCCTGCCCGCCGAAGCGCGCGCGACCATCGCCCTGATCCAGCGTGGCGGTCCATTCCCGCACCGCCAGGACGGCAGTACCTTCAGCAACCGCGAGCAGCAGCTGCCGCAGCGCGCGCGCGGCTACTACCGCGAATACACCGTCGACACCCCTGGCGCGCGTACGCGTGGCACGCGTCGCATCGTCACCGGCGGCGATCCGCCGGAAGCGTGGTACTACACCGACGACCATTACGCGTCATTCCGCAGCTTCACCGTACCGGCCCAGGGAGCGCAGTGATGAGCCACGATGATTTCGGCCTTGGCCTGCATGACATCAACAACGCCGGCGTCTACGCCATCGACAGCGACGACATCGGCGCACTGGCCGCGGCGATGCGCGATGCCGGCCTGAAAGTGATCCGCATCGATCTGGAGGGCGTCGCGGACAAGCGCACCCTGCTCGCCCGTTTGGCCGCACAGCTGGATTTCCCGGCCGGTTTCGGCGGCAACTGGGATGCGCTGTCGGACAACCTGCGCGACCTGCAATGGCTGCCGGCCAATGGCTACGCGCTGTTCCTGGCCGACGTGGACGCGCTGCGCGCCGGTCCGCAGAAGGACTTCGACACCCTGCTGGACGTGATGGACGAGACCAGCCGTGACTGGGTCGGCCGCGACGTACCGTTCTGGGTGTTCCTGTCGCAGAGCGCGTAAGGTCACTGCCTTGGCCGGCATGCACTGACGCCTTGGCAGAGGCCGATCTTGGTCGGCGCTTCTGTGCCAACCAAGGTCGGCATCTACCAAAGCGCGGGCCGGCCAGCGCATCGGGCGCGGCCGAAGCTTTAGCGGCTCCCGTTGTCTTCCTGCAGTTCCTTCTTGAACGGGATGTCCGGCGGCGGTCGTGCCACGGCCGGCTGGTCCTGCATGTTGGGGTTGGTCAGGCCACAGCCGCCACCGGCCTGCAGGATCGAAATGACGCAGGAGATCCTTGTGTTGGTGCCCGGCAATGGAATCTCCATCGCCTTGACGCCCTTGCGCACCCATTCGGCCAGCAGCGATTCCTGCGGCACCCAGTATTTGTCGAACGAGGTCGGCGTGTAGTCGTACGGCGGGCGCTTCAGCCAAGTGCCGGACTGCGCAATGCGCTCCTTGCTCCAGCCGTCGTTGGCACCGCCGGGCGCACCGCGCGCGGCATGGCCATCGCCCTCCTGGCCAGGCACGCGCACGCTGCCATCGGCATTGAACAGGCCGCTGCCCTTGCCGGCGGTACTGGCCTGGCGGGTACCGTTGCTGCTGCCGTCGCGGTTGCGGCTGGAAGACCCCCAGTCATCGCCCTTGGCAGGCGTCGCCCAGTTGCCTGGATCAGGCGCCGGGCGCGCTCCCGCGTTTGCGGGTGTGCTGCTGGATGCTGACGGACGCGCGCTGCTGCTCGCCTGCGTCGCGCTGCCCTGGGCCGCAGTCGCGGGCGTCGCCGTGGCACTGCCACTGGAGGATGCCGGCGCTGCCACCGGTGCCGAGGCCACTTCACGTTCCCGCACCTGCACGTCGCGGCCAGTGGGCGCGCGTACGGCGGGCTCACGCCCGGCCACCGCCGCCATCCGCACCTGCGGATCGGCCACGGCCTGCACTTCACGTTCGCGCACCTGCACGTCCTGCTGCGGCACGCGCACCTGCACTTCCGCGCTGCGCAGCGGCTGGGGAGCGACCGGCGCGTCGACCGTACTGACTTCGCGTTCGCGCACCTGGATGTCACGCACCTGCGGCGTGCGCACGGCCAGTTCCGGGGTACGCACCGGGCTTGGTGTCGGCGGCGCCTGCACCGGCTGCACGCTGCGCTCGCGCACGGCGGGTGTGCTGTCACGCGGCACGACGCTGACTTCGGTGCGCGGCACACTGACCGGCGGCACCACGAAATCCGTGCTGGCCTGCGCCACTTCGGTGGCCTGGACGGGCGAAGGCGGCGGCGCGGCTACCGGCGCCGGCTCGGCGTCGGCCGGCGGTGGTGGAACGCTGGCGGTCGGCGCGGATGCCGGGGATGAGGCGGTGGTTTCGGCAGCCACCGGACGCGGCGCAGGGGCCGAGGCAGCGCCCGCCTCCTGGCCCGGCGCAACCCGACCTGCCGCCGCAGCCGCAGCCGCTTCGGCGCCCGGCTGATCGCCACCGCCTTCCTGCGACGCGCGGCCGACGAACTCCACCTGCACGCGCTCGCCCTCGGTGCCCTCTTCGTCCGGCGCGCTGGTACGGATCACCGCCACCCACAGCAACAGCACGAAGAACAGCAGGTGCAGCAGTGCACTGACCAGTGCCGAGGTCCAGCGCATCCAGCGCTGGTCGCGCGGCGCGGCGTCCCAGTCTTGCCAGAACAATCGGCGCAGCGCCTGCCACGGCGACAGCCGCGGCGACTGGCCTGGCGGGCCCGGCAGCGGGCGCGGCAGGAAAACTGCGATCACCTCGCGGGCATGGAACGGCCGCGGCAGTGGCCCCAGCGAGCGCAGCCACAGCGCCCAGCCATAGGGCAGGCGCGTGGACTTCTCGAGGACGGCGCGGGGCTGCTGGCGCGCCAGCAGCAGATCAATGAGTTGCTCGGCCCGGGTCAGAGGCACGCGTCAGCGATCAGGCGACGTTGCCGCGCGGAATGTAAGGCGCGTGGCCGCTGTCATGATCGGTCGCGTCACGCACGGCGGTCACGCCCGGCACGCGGCCCATCAGGGTCTTTTCGATGCCCTGCTTGAGCGTCACATCGGCCATGCCGCAGCCCTGGCAGCCACCACCGAAGCGCAGCAGCACCACGCCGTCGGACGAGACTTCCTGCACGGCCACCTTGCCGCCATGCGAGGCCAGCTGCGGATTGACTTCGTTCTCCACCACCCAGTGCACGCGTTCGACCAGCGAGGCCGCATCACCCGGCGCTTCGCCCTTGATGCGCGGCGCCTTGATGGTCAGCTGCTGGGCACCGGCGGTGCCGGCGACGATGTCGATCTCGGCGCCATCGAGCCAGCCAACGCTGCCGGCGTCGACATAGAGGGTGAAACCATCGCAGTCCACCGCCCACTCGTCACCGAGCAGGTCGGTCGGTTCGGCGAATTCCAGCCGGGCGTCGGCGCGCGGCGTACCGGGGTCGACCGCGCTCAGGCGCACGCCCATGCCGGGCACGCCCTCGCGTTCGATCAACTTGCGGAAATGGGTCTGGGCAGTGTCGGAGATCTGGATCATCAGGCTATTCTAGCCAAGTAAGCGTCAGCCGCTCATTCGGTTTATACACCGTCCGGCGCATTGTTCAGTCAACACGAGGTGGAGATTCCCATGGCCGACCTGATTCCACTGGCCCAGGCCCGTTGCGTGCCGCGCAAAGGCAGCGACCACAAGCTCGGCGAGGCCCGCCTGGCCGAACTGCTGCCGCAGGTTCCCGGCTGGGAGCTGAGCGAGGGTGACCAGGCCCTGTCGCGTACCTTCCGCTTCAAGGATTACTACGCCACCATGGCCTTCGTGAACGCACTGGCCTGGATCGCCCACCGCGAGGACCACCACCCGGACCTGGGCGTGCACTACGACCGCGCGGTCGTGCGCTTCTCCACCCACGATGTGGGCGGGCTGAGCGAGAACGACTTCATCTGCGCGGCCAAGACTTCGGCCCTGACGGAGCAACTGCCATGAACGTACGTTTGCTGAGCCTGTCCCTGATCGCTGCGACCGGCCTGGCCGGCTGTGGCGCGTCCGAACCGCCGTCACCGCCACCGCCGCCGCCGACCGAAGTGGCCGCGGTGAAGACGCCGCCGCCGCAGTACCCGCTGGAACTGGCCTGCATGGGCGTGGGTGGCACCAGCACCTTCAAGGTGACCATCGGCACCGACGGCAAGCCG
This sequence comes from Stenotrophomonas sp. YJH_SMC_127, assembly GCF_059372445.1. Taxonomy (NCBI): domain Bacteria; kingdom Pseudomonadati; phylum Pseudomonadota; class Gammaproteobacteria; order Lysobacterales; family Lysobacteraceae; genus Stenotrophomonas; species Stenotrophomonas sp. YJH_SMC_127. The sequence goes on from NZ_JCAFVO010000001.1 coordinate 146,280, forward strand.
AGCGAGGTTGCGCTGTTGACCGGGGCCGGCAACCCGCAGCTGGACGAACTGGCCAAGACCGCTGTGCAGGGCTGGCAGTTCAAGGCCGCCACCCGTAACGGCCAACCGGTGCCGGCCACCATCCAGGTTCCTGTCAGCTTCAACCCGCCACAGCCGAAGCCGGACCAGTGCTTCGCCATCGAAGAACGCCTGCGCCGCGGCGGCTGATCGCGCGCACCCCGACGGGGCCTGCCGACGCCCGCCTCGCCCTCGCCGCCCCGGCCCTGCCCGGGGCGGCTGTCTGTTGACCAGGATCGCGTGGGTTGATGCTGCAGATTCCCCCTGAAAACATCTGGATCGCACTGGCGGTCACGCTTGCCGCAGGCCTGGCCACCGCGATCGGCAGCCTGCTGGTGCTGTTCTCGCGCCGCCCCAGCCCGCGCCTGCTGGCGTTCGGCCTGGCCTTTGCCGGTGGCGCGATGGTCTATGTGTCGCTGTCGGAGATCCTCAACAAGTCCATTGCGTCGTTTGCACTGGCGTATGGCGAGCGCACCGGCTTCACCTACGGCACCCTGGCCTTCCTGCTGGGCGTGATCGTGATCGTACTGATCGACCACTTCATTCCCAATCCGCATGACAGCCTGGACAAACAGGACCCTGCGTTCCGCGAGAACAGCCGCGAGTACCTGAAGCGGGTCGCGCTGCTGACCTCGGTTGCGATCACCGCACACAATTTCCCGGAAGGGCTGGCGACCTTCTTTGCCACGCTGGAAAGCCCATCGGTGGGCATGCCACTGGCCTTCGCCATCGCCATCCACAACATTCCAGAGGGCATCGCGATCGCGGTGCCGGTGTACTTCGCCACCCAGAACAAGTTCTACGCGTTCAGTGCCAGCCTGCTGTCCGGCCTGGCCGAGCCCGTGGGCGCGGCGCTTGGCTACTGGCTGCTGTCAGGATCGCTGTCGCACGCCACGTTCGGGTGGGTGTTCGGCCTGATCGCCGGCGTGATGGTGTTCCTGGCGCTGGATGAGCTGCTGCCGGCGGCCAAGCGCTATGCCAAGGGCCACGAGACGGTTTATGGACTGGTGGCCGGCATGGGCACGCTGGCGATCAGCCTGGTGCTGTTCAAGTGGTGAGGGGTTCCCGGCTCGCCCTGTAGAGTCCAGCCATGCTCGACTGGCTTTCCGCGTGGCCCGACCGAGGCGCAGTCGAGCGTGGCTCGACGCTACAGGAGATCCCTACTTCAGCCGGTCCAGCGCCTCGACCAGCTCATCCGCCAGCGGCGCGTTCAATACGTATGGGCTCTTGCCGTCATCCAGCGCGAACTCCAGCGAGGCCGCATGCAGGAACAGGCGCTTCAGCCCGATCTGCTCACGAAGCCGCTTGTTGACCGCTGGATCGCCGTATTTGTCGTCACCGGCCACTGGATGCCCCAGATGCTGGGCGTGCACGCGGATCTGGTGGGTACGGCCGGTCTCGATGCGGACTTCGCAGTACGAATGGCCACCGCGGCGTTCCAGCACCCGGAAGTGGCTGATCGATTCCTTGCCGATCGCATTGACCTGCACATGGCGCTCGCCGCCCTGGCGCAGGCCCACGTGCAGCGGTGCGTCGACCGTCATCACGCCGTCGGGCATGCGCCCGGCCAGCAGCGTCAGGTAGCGCTTGCGGATGCCGGCGCCGTGGTCTTCACGCAGCAAGGCCTGCAGTTCGCTCAGCGCCGAGCGCTTCTTGGCCACGATCAGCAGGCCCGAGGTGTCGCGATCCAACCGGTGGACCAGCTCCAGGGTCTGCCCCGGGCGCAGCGCGCGCAGGGTCTCGATGGCGCCGAAGCTGATGCCGCTGCCGCCGTGGCTGGCCACGCCGGTCGGCTTGTTCAGGGCCAGCAGGCGGGCGTCCTCGAAGACGATGGCCTGCTCCAGGCGGCGCATGAACGCCTCCGGCGGACCGGCCTTGTCTCCTTCCTCAGTGAGACGGACCGGCGGCACGCGCACCTCGTCACCGGCCTCGAGCTTGCGTTCGGCCTTGGCGCGGCCACCGTTCACCCGAACCTGGCCACTGCGCACCAGCTTGTAGACCAGGCTGCGCGGGGCGCCCTTCAGCTGGCCGAGCAGGAAGTTGTCCAGGCGCTGGCCGGCGCGGTCGGCGGGAACGGTGATCATGCGCACGGAAGGCTTGTCGCCAGCGGGTTTGGTGGGGTCTTGGGCGGTCATCAGGCTGTTTATTCTGTTACACTCGGGGGGCGAGATAAGGGATTGATTTCGTTGGAAGTTACTCAGGGCCAGAAGCCCAGCTTCCGACGAATCCGGCACAGTGCGCGACCACCGCCCGCGGGGCGGCCATGTTAGCGGCTCACCGGCCTTCCCGGCCATCGCCGGATGCCTGACACGCAACCGTGCTGAACATGTCCCGCGTGGCGCTCCAGCCTGGCTGACAGCTGCCTGCGGCCTGTAACACCCCAAAACCCATAAGAGTGAAGCGCTCCCGCGGCCTGCCGTGGTGTCGTAGCGCTGGAAACCCAAGCCGCCCTCCCCGCGCTTGCGCGAATGGGCGGCGAACCGTGTCCAGAGGCGAAACCCCATGGCGTTCCGCGCGGTAGCCGCTTGCGAGGAACGCAACAATGAAGCGAATGCTGATCAACGCCACGCAGGCTGAAGAGCTGCGTGTTGCCATCGTGGATGGCCAGTCGTTGTATGACATCGACATCGAACAGCCGTCGAAGGAACAGAAGAAGTCCAACATCTACAAGGGCCGGATCTTCCGCATCGAGCCCTCGCTGGAAGCCGCCTTCGTCGAGTACGGCGGTGGCCGCCATGGCTTCCTGCCGCTGAAGGAAATCTCCCGCGACTACTTCCAGGCCGGTGTCGACCACAACAAGGCCGGCATCCGCGAGCTGCTGAAGGAAGGCCAGGAGATCGTCGTCCAGGTCGACAAGGAAGAGCGTGGCAACAAGGGCGCCGCCCTGACCACGTTCATCTCGCTGGCCGGCCGCTACATGGTGCTGATGCCGAACTCGCCCAGCGCCGGCGGCGTTTCCCGTCGCATCGAGGGCGAAGACCGGGCCGCGCTGAAGGACGCCCTGGACAAGCTGAACATTCCCGACGACATGGGCGTGATCATCCGTACCGCCGGCGTCGGCCGCGATGCGGAAGAGCTGCAGTGGGACCTGGACTACCTGCTCAATGTCTGGCGCGCCATCGCCGAAGCCGCACTGAGCAAGCCGGCTCCGTTCCTGATCTACCAGGAATCGCGCCTGATCGTGCGCGCCCTGCGTGACTACCTGCGCGCCGACATCGGCGAGATCCTGGTGGACACCGAGGAGATGTACGAGCACGCCCGCGAGTTCATGCAGCAGGTGATGCCGCAGACCCTGCGCAAGCTCAAGCATTACAAGGACGACATCCCGCTGTTCAACCGCTTCCAGATCGAGTCGCAGATCGAGGGCGCCTACGAGCGCAACGTGCGCCTGCCGTCGGGCGGCTCGATCGTGGTCGACCAGACCGAAGCGCTGACCGCGGTCGACGTCAATTCCTCGCGCGCCACCAAGGGCAGCGACATCGAGGACACCGCGTTCCAGACCAACCTGGAAGCGGCCGAGGAAGTGGCCCGCCAGCTGCGCCTGCGCGACCTGGGCGGCCTGGTGGTGATCGACTTCATCGACATGGCCTCCAACAAGCACCAGCGCGAGGTCGAGAACCGCCTGGCCAACGCGCTGAAGTACGACCGTGCGCGCGTCCAGGTTGGCCGCATCTCGCGCTTCGGCCTGCTGGAAATGAGCCGCCAGCGCCTGCGCCCGAGCCTGGGTGAATCCAGCCAGATCGTCTGCCCGCGTTGCGACGGCCACGGCCGCATGCGCAGCGTCGAGTCGCTGTCGCTGTCGATCATCCGCGTTGCCGAAGAGCATGCGATGAAGGAAAACACCGGGCAGGTGCTGGTCCAGGCGCCGGTGGAGATCGCCAATTACCTGCTGAACGAAAAGCGCAGTGCCCTGCGCGAGATCGAGCAGCGCCACGAGGCGCCGATCGTGATCGTCGCCGACGAGCAGCTGCACACCCCGCACTACACCGTCACCCGCCTGCGCGAGAACGAGCTGGGTGAAGAGAGCAACAAGCCCAGTTACCAGCGCGGCACCCCGCGCAAGCTGCCGGTGCATGCCCTGACCAAGGGCCAGCTGAACATCCCGCCGCCGGCGGTGACCCAGGTCAAGCACACCTCCCCCGCCCCGGTGCGCGAGGAAGTGGAGCCGGCCGCAGCGACACCGGCCCCGGTCGTGGCAGCGCCGGTTGCAGCGGCCCCGAGCGGCGGCGTGATCGGTTGGCTCAAGCGCGTGTTCGGTGGCGAACCGGCGCCGGCGCCGGCACCGGCGGCTCCTGTTGCCCGCCAGCAGCAGGACGGCGGCCGCAAGGACCGCAACAAGGATCGCAACAAGGACCGCAAGGATCGCCGCGACGACAACCGTGGCAACGGCAACGCTCAGCAGCAGAAGGATGGCGGCAACCGCAAGGAGCGCGGTGAGCAGCGCAAGGACGGCCGCAACGGCAACAACGGCAATGCCCAGCAGCAGCCGCAGCAGGGCAGGCAGAAGGAGCCTCAGCAGAAGGACGGCCAGCAGCCGCAGCAGCAGAACAAGCCGCGCAACGAGCAGCAGGGCCAGAACCAGAACCAGCAGCAGCCGAAGCTGAAGCAGCCCAAGCAGCCGCGCCAGCCGCAGGACGGTGACAAGCCGGCCGAGAAGCCGCAGCGCAGCACCGCCGAGGCACCGGCCGAAGCCGTGACCGCGGCTGCCGCCGTGGCCGCCACGGCGGTCGCCGCCAATGGGGTGACCGCTCAGGAAGCCACTGCGCCGGTGGCGCCGGTTGCGCCGGCCGCCTCCGCTCCGGCGGAAGCCACTGCACCGGCCGACACCACTGCCAACGCCGGCAACGAGGCCGAGGCGATTGCCGTGACCGGTGAAGAGGCTGCTGTCGACGCCAACGGCGAGCAGGCCGGTGAAGGCGCGACCCGCCGCCGCCGTGGCCGTCGTGGTGGCCGTCGCCGCCGTCGTGGTGGCGCCGAGAACGCAGCCGGCAGCGATGGCCTGGGCGATGATCAGGACGACGCGGACGACAGTGATGACACCGATGCCGCTGATGTCGCCGAGCAGAGCAACGACAGCGTCGCCGGGACCACTCCGGTCGCCGCTGCGCAGCCGGCCCGTTCGCAACCGGAATTCGATTTCGATGACGAAGTCGAACCGACCGCTGCCGAATCCGGAAAGCCGGTCCGTGCCGCCGCCGCTGTTGTCGCCGCGCCGGTCGCGGTGGTGAGCAGCACCGTGGTCGATGCCGCTGCACCGGTGGTGGCCGAGGTACAGGCCCCGATCAATACCGTGGCCAAGGCCGAACCGGCATCTTCGCCGGTGCAGACCAGCATGCTCGATGCCATCGACGCGGCGACCCCGGCCCAGCCGCTGGTGGCTGCAGCACCGGCGGTCGAAGCCAAGCCGGTCGTGGTTGAGGCTGCCCCGGCCGTTGAAGCCACTCCGGTGGTCGAAGTGAAGCCGGTCGTGGTCGAGGCTGCTCCGGTCGTGGAATCGAAGCCGGAGGTTGTTGCAGCGGCCCCGGTGGTCGAAGCCAAGCCGCTAGCCGTTGAGGCTGCCCCGGTGGTGGAGGCCGTTCCCGCGGTTGAAGCCAAGCCGGTGGTCGAGACCGCACCGGTCGCCGAACAGCCAGTCGCTCCGGTGGCGGTTGAAGCCGCACCGGTGGAAGCTGCGGCCCCGGTCGCCGATGCGGTGGTGACGCCGTCGATCGATCCGGTCGCCGATGGTCACGCTGATGCCGCCGCCCAGGCGGCCGAAGCCAAGGCCGACGAAGAAGACGAAGAAGCCGCCAAGCGCACGCCGCCGGCGAACTGATCGCGATCTGGTCGCGTGAAAAAGAACGGCGGGGATCGATGATCCCCGCCGTTTCTGTTTGTGCGCCGGGCGCGTGCAGCGCTCTGGTAGAGGCCAACCTTGGTTGGCGACGTTGTTCGAGCGAACGCGGACACGTCCGTGCCAACCAAGGTTGGCACCTACCAGGACATCAGCGCGTCGGCGCGAACTGCAACCGGGTCCACACGCCGTAGTGGTCCGAGGCCCAGCGACCGTTGTCATCGGGCTGGTCGAACAGGAGCTTCGCTTCGCGCGCGACCATCCGGTCCTGCTGGAAGAAGATGTGGTCGATACGCGAAGGTGCCTGGTAATAGTGCCGGTTCAAGGTGCTGACCCCGGCCAGGTCGGTGTTGACGTGCACGCTGCCATAGCTGTCGCCGTAATGGCTGCGCAGCTCGCTCAGGTCACCTGCGTCCACCAGCGCATTGAAGTCGCCCGCGATCACCACCGGCGCGCCGGCCGAGGTAGCGGTGATGAAGTGCAGCAGGTCCTCGACCTGGGTACGGCGGATGCGCTGACCACTCTCGTCGTTGCGCTCGTTGAGATGCGTGGCGTAGACGTTCACCGGCGTGCCGTCGACGTCGATGCGCAGGTGGGCCACCGTGCGGTAGTCGTCCAATGGCAGCAGCAGATGGTCCCCCTGGGCGAGGATCGGCCGCCGGGTCAGCAACGCATTGCCGTAACGCTTCGGCGCGCCCACCGGATCGGTGGACACGAATACGTACTTGTAGCCGAGCTGGCTGGCCAGCCACTGCGCCTGGTTGCGCACGTTGCGGCGCTGGATCACCTCCTGCAGCGCGATGGCATCGGGCTGCAGGCGCTTGAGTTCGGCCAGGATGGTACGGCGGCGGCTTGGCCAGTCTTCGCGGTCATGATGGAGGTTGAAGGTGACCATGCTCATGCCTGGCGCGCTGGCGATGTCCACCACTGGCGATGCGACCTGCGGCACCGCCGCCAGCGTCAGCCCGGGCAATGCCAACACAATGGCCAGCCCCAGGGCGCGCACCGTCGCACGCGCTCCCTCCCCTTGTTGCTTCATCGTTACTGCCCCTTGCGCTCGGCGCGGCGCACCGCGCCCGGTACATCGATCTCGACCCGTGCCGGCAGCTGGTGCACGTGCAGTTCCTTGTTGATCCATTCGGCCGCTTCGCCGTTGATGGTCGCCTCGCCCGGATCACCGGCGTACGGCCACGGCAACACCACGCCACCGACCGGTGGCACCAGGCCCGGCTGCACCTCCAGCACCAGCTGCTTGTCGCTGCGCTGCAGGCGGTAATTGAGCTGGCCCTGCGGCGTGCGAAGGCCCTGCACGGCGATGCCCTCGCCCTGCAGCCAGGCCGTCGGGATGCCGGCGGCCAACACCAGCGCATCGTCCATGTCACGACTGTAGGCGAACATGTCCAGGGCCGAGCGCACGAAGTCCGAGGCGACCCAGGCATGCGGCAGGTCACCGACGAAGAACGGCTTGCGCGGCGTGCGCGAGACCACTTCGGCCCACTGGTTCCAGGCCTGCGGCGCACGGTCCTTGAAGAAGAACTCGGTCGCCTGCCAGGCGCGATCGCGCCAGCCCAGGCGAACGAAGGCGGCCACGTTGCGCCATTCGTACGGCGTGTAGTCCTTCCACTCGCGCTTGCCATCGCGGCGGGCCACGAATTCCTTCCAGTAGCGCTCGAAGGTCGCCTCCAACGCCTGCTGCGGCAGCCGGCCCTGCTCGCCGCCCGGCGCCAGCGCGATGGTGGTCGAGGTCGCGTCGAAATCGCCCAGCTCGGCCGAGCCCGGCAGGTAGTCGATGTTGTGCTGCTGCATCGCCGACAGCAGTGACGCCTGCAGGTCATCACGGAACTGGTCACGCGACTCGGCGATCTGCATCGCTTCGACCTTGCCCAGCTGGGCCGCCAGCGATGCCGCGTCCTTGTAGCCGCGCAACGCCCAGAAATTATCCCAGTACGAATGCATCGGCTTGGCCGAATAGCCTTCGTGGCTGATCGAGGCCGGCATCATCCCGTAGAACGCCGGATTGCGCGCACGGTTCTCTTCGGTACGCTCGCTGGCACGCAGCTGCTCCATGTAGCTGTAGGCGCCCTGCACGTGCGGCCACATCAGCTCGGCGAAGGTGCTGTCGCCGGTATAGCGCCCATATTCGGCGATGCTGTAGATCAGCTCACCGTGGCTGTCATTCTCCGGCACCGGGTCGCTGCCGCGCGCATCGACACAGCACGGCACCTTGCCGTTCTCGAACTGGTAAGGCGCATACCAGTTGATGTAGTCACGCACGGCATCGCTGCGCCCCATGCGCAGCAGGCCTTCGGAAATCATCGCGCCGTCGCGGATCCAGCTGCGCGCGTACGAGCGCGTGCCCGGCTGCAGGCGCGGGCCGACCCGCGAGATCAGCATGTGCGCCACGGCGGTGCGCAGGGTGTCGACCAGGGCCTGGCCTGCCGCCGGCACCTGCAGCGAGACCACGCCCAGCGCGTGCCGCCACTGTTCGGCCACCTGCGCCTGCGCCTTGGCCACGTCCAGCGCCTGCGGCGCCCAGCTCCCGGTCTGCGGCAGCACCACTGCCACTTCGCGGCTCTGCCCGGGTTCCAGCTTGATCGTATACAGCAGCGCACCGGACGCCATGCCGGTACTGTCCTTCACTGCCGTAGTGGCCGGATACTTTCCGGACGCAAGATGCATCGCATCGAGCTTGCCATCGAACGTGCTGGCGAAACGGGCATCGGGCACCTGCAGTGGATAGATGCGCGGCTCGCCGTTGATGCGTACCAGCTGTTCGCCCACGTCCAGCGCATCGATGCGGCTGAAGCCGCCGACGGTGTTGAGGAACTGGGTCGGCGGGTTGACCTGCCAGGGGCGGATCGCCAGCGCCAGGGTGTACTCGTGCACCACCTTGTCCGGATTGCTCAGCCGATAGCGGCCGATCAACTGCGCGCGCTCCGGCGTGCCCTGCACGAAGCTGGTCACCGCCAGGCCGGCCTTCTCGTGCACCCAGTCGACGTTGGCGATCGGAAGATAGTGGTCCTGCAGCGACTGGGTAGTGGCCACCTTCGACCAGTCCAGCAGCTTGCCGTCGAGGCGGATGAACGGCTCGATGCTGAAGCTGCCCTTGGCCGGCTCCAGCGCACCGTCCTCGCTGATCAGCGCCTGTTCCTGGCCGCCATCGAGGCCGAGCAGGGTCCAGTACGGCTGTTCGCCCACATACGCACGCGGCAGCGAACCGCGCGGCAGGTCGGCCGCCACCGAGGACAGGAAGGCGTTCGGCGTGGCGGCGAACGCCAGCGGCTTGAGCGTGATGTCACGGATGCCATAGCGCCAGTTCGGGCCATCGAGCAGATCGAAACGCACGTAGCGTGCGTCGGTGTCCGGCAGCGCCAGCCAGTCGCGGCCACCCGCACCGCCGGTCACCTCGCGCACAGTGCGCCAGTCCCGGCCATCTTCGGACGTCCGCACGGTGTAACGATTGGCTTCCAGGTTCGGCAGCCAGTCGATCACCGCACCGCCGATCTCGCGGCTCTTGTGCAGGTCCAGGCTGATGGTCTGCTGCTTGACCCCGCCGCTGATCCAGAACGTATCGCCCTTGCCATCGATCATGCGGTCCTGCAGCGCGGTGGCGGTATCGGCGATGACCGATGGCACCAGTGCCGAATCATCCTGCGGTGGCAGGCCCTGCAGGGTCAGCTTGTCGAAGCACACCGTGCCGCGGCCACCGACCTTGCTGTAGATCGTGAACTCGACCGCGGCGCTGCGGGCCATCTCCTTCTCGGGCGACGGCCCCCACGCCTTGTCGATCTGGCGACGCCGGTATTCGACCGGTGTCCACGCCTTGGGGAAGCTGTAGCCCGGGCGGTTGACCCACCAGACGTTGTCGCCGCTGGCATCGATCAGCTTGAACTGCAGGTCGTTGGCCGGCGAATCACCACGCAGCTGGAAGCCGAAACGGTAGTTGACCGGGTAGTCGATGTTCAGCGCGCGGCGGATGCCAACGTAGCCGGAGACCTTGTGGAAATCATAGTCCAGGCACAGCGCGCGGCCGCCGCCGGCGCCGCTGACCGGCCGCAGCGAACCACTGACCTGGTCGGACAGCACCAGTTTCCAGGCGCCGATATCGTCGAAGTCGTCCAGCACCTTCGGCGCCGGCAGTGCCGGTGGTGCGGCGATCGCCAGGGAGGTCCACAACAGTCCCAGTCCAACGGCGATCGCTCGCTTCATCCCTTGACGCTCCCCAGCAACAGACCTTGGATGTAGTACCGCTGCAGCACCAGGAACAGCGCCAGCACCGGAACCACGGTGACCACCGCGCCAGCCATCATCATTTCCACGTCCATGATGTGTTCGCGCGAGAGGGTGGCCAGCGCCACCGGCAAAGTGTAGTGCTCCTGGTCGGTCAACACGATCAGCGGCCACATGAAATCGTTCCATGCGCCCATGAAGGTGAAGATCGCCAGGGTCACCAGCACCGGCTTGAGCATCGGCAGCACGATCTGGAAGAAGATGCGCAGCTCCCCTGCCCCGTCGATGCGCGCCGCTTCCAGCAGTTCGTCCGGGATCGAACGTGCGTACTGGCGTACCAGGAAGATGCCGAACACGCTGGCCAGCGCCGGCACGATCACGCCGCCGAAGCTGTTGACCAGCCCCAGCTGCTTCATCAGCAGGAACAGTGGCAGCATCGCCACCTGCGCTGGAATCACCAGCGCCGCCATCAGTACCTGGAACAGGCGCTCGCGGCCGACGAAGTTGAGCTTGGCGAAAGCGTAACCGGCCATGGTGTTGAGCAGCAGCGAGCCGATCGTGATGCCCAGCGACACCAGCAGGCTGTTGGCAAAGTTGCCGCCCATGCCGGTGCGCGCGAACAGTTCATGGTAGTTGTGCGTGGTGATGCTCGAAGGCAGCAGCGGCGGCGGGAAATGGCTGGCCTCGCCCTGCGGCATGAACGAGACCGAGACCATCCACAGCAGCGGTGCCAGGCTGACCAGGGCCAGCACCAGCAACGCACCATTGATCATCCACGGGTACCAGCGCGACTGGCCGATTTCACGACTCATACCAACTGCCTCTTGCGGCCGAAACGCAGCATCACGGTGGTCACCGCCAGGATGATCAGGAACAGCAGGAACGCCACGGCGGAGGCGCGTCCCAGGTTCCACCACTTGAAGCCTTCCTCGAACATGAAATACAGCACGCTGACGGTGCTCTGCAGTGGGTCGCCGCGGGTCATCACGTAGGGTTCGGCGAACAGCTGGAAGTAGCCGGACACGGTAATCACCCCGACCACCAGCAGCACCGGGCCGAGCATCGGCAGGGTGATGTGCAGGAACTGCTTCCAGCGCGAGGCACCATCGATGCGCGCCGCTTCGTACAGGTCATGCGGGATCGCCTGCAGGCCGGCCAGGAAGATCACCATGTTGTAGCCGAAGTTCTTCCACACCGCGAACAGCATGATGGTCGGCATCGCCCAGTTGGGATCACCCAGCCAGTCGATCGGGCTGATGCCCAGATGGCCCAGGCCGTAGTTCACCAGGCCATAGCTGGTATGGAACAGGTAGCGCCAGATCACCGCCACCGCCACCAGCGTGGTCACCACCGGCGCGAACAGGGCCGTGCGGAACAGGGCCTTGAAGCGCGCGGCCGGTGCATTGAGCAGCATCGCCGCGCCCAGCGACACGCCGATCGACAACGGCACGCCGATCAGCACGAAGTAGGTGGTGTTCCACAGCGACTTCCAGAACATCGGCGTCTGCAGCAGGTCGATGTAGTTGCCCAGGCCGACGAAGCGCAGGTTGCTGCTATCGGCCAGTGCATAGAGGTCGAAGTCGGTCACGCTCAGTGCAAGCGCCGAGGCGACCGGCAGGCCGAAGAACACGCCCAGCACGATCAGCGAGGGGCCGGCGAAGATCCAGCCGGCCAGCGAAGTACGTTTCATTGCGCGCTCCCGGCGGCCACGGCGCTGCTCGATTGCGGCGACGGCGCGCGCTCCTGCAGGCGTTGTTGTTCATGCATCCAGCGGCGCTTGGCCAGCACCTTGTCCACGCGCTGGTCCAGCTCTTCCACGGCCTTGTCCTGCGGCAGGCCACCGCGCACCACCTTCTCGGTGACGATGCGCATTTCCTGCACGATGCGCTCCCATTCGAGCACCTTCGGCGTCGGCCTAACCCGCTCCAGCTGATCGCGGAACGCGGCCGCCAGCGGGTCATTGGCCAGCGACGGCGTGTTCCACGCACTGCGGCGCGGCGGCAGGTCGCCAATGATCGAATGGAAGCGTGCCTGGATTTCCGGCCGCGACAGGAATTCGATCAGCTTCCAGGACGCCTCCTTCTGCTGCGACTTGCGGAAGATCACCAGGCTGGTACCACCGGCGATGCCCGCGCCCGGACCCTCCGGCCCCGGCAGCGCGGCGGTGCCCCACTGCCCTTCCAGTTCCTTCGGCTGCAGCTTCTTGAACTCGCGGATGTTCCAGGGGCCGGAGATGTAGAACACGTTGAAGCCGCGGAAGAATTCGTCCCAGACATTGGAGATCTGCGTCTCGGACATCTTCGGCGCCCAGCCCTGCTCGAACATGTTGGCGTAGAAGCCCAGCGTGCGGCGGAACCCCGGGCTGGAGAAATTGCCCCGGGTGTCGTCGTCACGCAGCAGCGGGTCGGGCTGCTGCAAGGCCAGCGACAGCTGCTGCTCGAACTCGTTGATCGGCATCAGCACCGCGTAGCGGCTCGGGCCCTGCATGCGCTTGATCGCCGCCATCTGCTCTTCCCATTCCTGCCACGTACGCGGCGGGTGGTCGTAGCCGGCCTTGGCCAGCAGGTCCTTGCGGTAGTAGATCAGGCGCGTATCGACGTACCACGGCACGCCGACCAGCCCGCCGTGGATCACGTTGGTATCCCAGATGCCCTGGAAGTAGTCCTTCGGGTCGACCACGGTGGAGCGCTGCACGAACGGCTGCAGCGGGGTCAGCGCGTCGAGTTCGGCGAACTCCGGCACCCAGGTGTTGCCAAGCTGGCACACGTCCGGCAGGCCGTCGGCGGCGAACGCGGTCAGCAGCTTCTCATGCGCGGCGGTCCACGGGATGTTCTGCACATCCACCTTGATGCCGGGGTTTTCGGCCTCGAATTCGTGGATCAGCTCGCTGACCACCTCGGCTTCGCGGCCCATCGCCCAGAAGCGCACGGTGGTGGTGCCCGGTTCGGTACGGGCGCAGCCGGCCACGGCCAACGCGGCCAGGGCAGGCAGCGCCCAGCGGCGCAGGCGGTCGATCCAGTTCGGCATCGGGCTACTTGCCCTGGCCTGTGGTGCGGTTGGCATTGTTCTTCTGTTCCTGCGCGGCAGCCGCGCGTGATTCGGCGATACCCACCGCGCGTGCTGCCGCGGCCTTTTCGTCTTTCTGCAGTTCCAGCGGCTGGAACGACCCTTCCGGCGCCAGCCAGCCGCCACTGAACCCGGCCCGCTCCAGGCCCTTGCGGATGTACGGGTTCTTCTTCATCACTTCCCAGACGAAGTCATCGCGGTAGTTGGCGATCATGGTCAGGATCGGGCCCTGGTCGATGGCGATGTAGTCGCTGGCGACCCAGCCGCGATCGGGAACCAGGCGACCGGTCTTGATCGGGATGTCGTAGTTGAAGCTGGGGTTGAACGAATCCAGGAAGCCGTAGCTGGAATAGATGTAGTCGCCAAAGCGCTTGTGCATCTCCAGCGTGGCCGGGATCACCTGCTCGGGGGCGAACACCACCGATGCGATCGCAGCGGTCGGGGCGATGGTGCCGTCATCGAAGTTCTCGCGCAGGCCGGCGCCGCGCGAGGAGTAGTGGCGGAACTGGCGCTGCTCGCCGCGGTACTCCTGCGTGGTGTTCTGCGGACCATCGCTGGCGGTCAGGCCCCACACGTTCTCGCCATACTCCTTCCACTGCATCGGGTTGGCGATGGCATATTCGCGCTGGGCCAGCGCGGCCGACCGGCTGTTGAGGAAATAGGTGCTGCCGCGCTCGCGCATGTAGGCGTCCTGGATGTCGCGGAAGTCGATCCAGACGTGGCTGTACTGGTGGCCGAACAGCGGGCCGAAGGACAGGTATTCCTGGCCCTGGTAGACGCCCCAGTCGTTGTCGTAGGTACGCGTCCACACCGTCCACGCGTCCGGGCTGACCGGGTGCGTCGGCGAGCCCAGGGCGAGGATGTACACCATCATCGCCTCGTTGTAGCCCATCCAGTCGTGGTCGATGAAACCGCTCTCCGGGAACCAGCCCATCGAGATCAGCGGTGCACGCTGCTGCAGCCACGGCCAGTCGACCTTCTTGTACAACGTATCGGCGATCTGGCGGATTTCCTTCTCGCGCGGATCATCACCGTCGTAGTACGACTGCGCGAACAGCACGCCCATCATCAGCAGCGCGGTATCCACCGATGACAGCTCGACCCAGCTGTCGTAGCGACGGCCTTCCTGCATGTCCAGGAAGTGGTAGTAGAAGCCCTTGTAACCGGCCTTGCCGGTGCGCTGCGGGCCCATCGGCACGTCGCGGAAGAACTTCAGCGTGGTCAGCGTGCGGTCGATCGCCTGGTTGCGGCTGACCCAGCCGTTCTCGATGCCGATCGGATAGGCGGTCAGCGCGAAGCCGACCGAGGCGATGCTGGCGAACGGCCGCGACGGGTAGCGGTCCGGGGTCAGCCCGTTGACCTCGTTGGTGGTATCCCAGAAGAACTGGAAGGTGCGGCGCTCGATGTCATCGAACAGCGGCGGCAGCTCAGGCTTCATGGGCCGAGGCGGTGCATCGGCCTCGATCAGGATCACCGGCGGGCGCGGTTTGGCAGGTTCCTGCTGGGCCGGCTGGCAGGCGGCCACGGCCAGGCTCAGCGCTGCGGCGGACAACAGATGGCGTGCCTGCATGGCGCGGTTCCTCCGGTGGTCTGATCGATGGGAAAGCATACCGTCCAATGATCTGAAATCGTTTACAAGGTGTGTGCTTAAAAAACCACGAAAAACGTGGCCTGACACCGCGATCATTGCCCACGCCGCTGCCCCCTGGCCGGCAGCGGCGTGGGCAATGGACCGGCACGGGGCCGGCCATTGCCGTTTTCACCGATGCCGCCAGCGAGCCGGCGGCATCGGGTCATGCATCACCGCCCGGGCTTAGAAGCGGAAGCCCACTTCGGCCTTGACCTGGCGCGGAGTACCGATGATGTCGCCGGTCTCGTTGTAGCTGGCCTGCAGCTTGCCGTTGGTCTTGACGTAGTTGTAGGTGGAGAAGTTGTCGAAGTTGAACACGTTGATGATGTCCAGGCGGGCGTACAGCTCAGTGTTGCCCGGCATCTTGAACGTCTTTGTCGCCTGCAGGTCGACCGAACGGTAGCCGAAGATCTTGCCGCCCACCAGGAACTTGCCGGTTGCGTTGGGCACGGCCGCCTGCGGAGTCGGCAGCGTGTAGCCGCTGGCCTGCATCACCGGGTACCAGTCGTTGACGGCGGTCGGGGTGGCCAGGGTGATCTTGCCGCCGAAGGTGATGCCCCAGAAGCCCGCGTACGAACCGGTCACCACCAGGCGGTGGCGCGGCGCGCCGTTGGAACGGATGGTCGGGTAATCACCGATCAGACCGCGATCAAAGGCGTACTTCTCGTTGATGTCACGGTTGTGGCGCGCGGTGGTCCAGGTATAGGCGATCGAGGTGCCCCAACCGCTTTCCTTGGTGAACGGCTTCTGTGCCGACAGCAGGACCTGGGTGGCACGGGTCTTGATGCCCTGCTGGCCGATGATCAGGCTGCCGAAGCCCGGCACGTTGCAGCTCCAGGCCTGGCTCAGGCCCGGGGAGGTGCCACCACACAGGCGCGGATCATCGAAGAACTGGCCGGTCGGGTAGCGGTTGCCCAGGGTGAAGGCGAAGCCGTCGTAGCTCAGGGTTCGAGCGATGGTGGCGTCGGTCAGCCAGTCGCCGATCTGGTTGCTCATGCCCAGGCTGAACTGATCCGAGTACGGCGCCTTCAGCTTGTTGTTCAGCAGGTCCACTTCCAGGCCGGCATTGCTGGTCGCGCCGACCAGTGCCTGCAGGTTGCCGATGCCGTTGAGCAGGTTCGGGTTCCAGTCATAGCAGGCGGCCTGGCCGTTGATGCAGGCGCCGGTGGCCGGGTTGCGGAAGTAGATGGTCGGCTGCGGCAGCGCCAGCTTGGTGGTTTCCAGCTGCAGGTTGTCGAACAGGTCACGGTCGTAGGAACGGCCGGCACCACCGTGGATCACGTGCTGCTCGTCGGCATTGATGTCATACGAGAAGCCCAGGCGCGGCTGCCAGGCATCCTTGAATGCCTTGCGGTTGTGACCGTTGCTGATGTAGTCGCTGATGTCCAGGCCGCCCAGTGCCAGCGAATCGGCATAGGTCTGGCCGGCGGGAGCGCGCGGATCCTGCGAATAGATGGCGTCGACCACCTGCTGCGGGGTCACGAAGTCCAGGTAGGACGGGGTCTTTTCGTAGTCCCAGCGCAGGCCGATGTTCAGCTGCAGGTGGTCGTTGACCTGCCAGTCGTCCTGGATGAACACGCCGTACTGCTTGGACTTCGAACGCACTTCGCCGGACACACCGGTCACGCCGGTCACCGGCTTGACGAACTGCGCCTTGTACGGAATGGAATCGGGGAAGTCCGGATCACCCAGCGAGTAGGTGAAGGTCGGGTTGATCTGCGCCGCATCGGACGCGTACAGGTCGATCTGCTTGTACTTCACGCCCATCTTGATGGTGTGGTCGCCCGCCCACTGGATGCCATCCAGGGTCAGGTTGTCTTCGATCGACCAGCCCTTCTGGCCCTTCACCTGCGAATCCAGTGCCGAGGCGCCACCGATCTTCACGATGGTGCGGTCTTCCGGGCCGTCCGGTGCGGTGTAGGTGATGCCGTTGGCCAGCGTCAGCGGGGTCGGATTGTTGAACGAATCTTCGTGGGTGACCATCAACTCGTTGTAGTAGCGCTCACCGCTGTGGTTCCAGCGCAGGGCATAACGACGGTCGGTGTTGACCACTTCACGGCCGGCTTCCGGCGAGGTCTGGCCGCTGAACTGCGACTGGGTTTCGTCGCGGTCCTGGAAGGTCAGCTCGATGCGGTCGTTGTCGGTCGGCTCGAAGTCGATCTTGCCGAAGATCAGATCCTGCTGGAACGGCTGGCTGGCCGGGCCGAGGCCGGCGGCACCGGCGGGCGGCAGCAGGCCGGCAGCGCCGGTGACCGCGCCATCCGGCGCGATGGTGACCGGCAGGTCGAAGCGCTTGGCTTCGTAGGTCACGAAGAAGTGCGCCTTGTCCTGGATGATCGGGCCGCCCAGGGCGAAGCCGTATTCCTTCTCGGCCGAGACCATCTTTTCCTTGCCACCCTGACGCTCTGCCGGGGTCTTGGCACGCATGTCTTCATCGGTGTAGCGGTAGAACGCCTCGCCCTTGAACTCATTGGTGCCGGACTTGGTCGCAGCCGTCACCGCGGCGCTCGACACCTGGCCGTACTCGGCCTTGTAGTTGCCGCTGATGACCTTGTATTCGCCGATGGCCAGCTGCGGGAACGGGTTGCCGGCGCTGCCGGACTGGCCGGCCACGCCGCCGCCCTTGACGTAGCTCTTCTGGCCTACGCCGTCGATGTACACGTTGGTGCCGTCGGCATTGGTGGCGCCGCCGCGCAGCGAGGTGTTGCCCTTGGCATCGCGGGTGAAGATCAGGCCCGGCACCGCGTCGGCGAACTCCAGGAAGTTGCGCGAGACCTGCGGGGTGGTCTGGATTTGCTGCAGGCTGACGGTCTTGCCGACTTCGGAGGTGCGCACTTCCTGCAGCAGGGTCGGCGCGACGACGTTGACGGTGTCCAGGTTGGTGGCCGCGGTCGAACCGGGGGTGCTGCTGGCGGCACCGGCAAAGTTCAGCGTCGCAGTCGAGGCCACGGTGACGGTGACCTTCTGGGTCTGGCCGTTGGCGACCACGTCATAGG
The DNA here is from genome assembly GCF_059372445.1 of Stenotrophomonas sp. YJH_SMC_127. Lineage (NCBI taxonomy): Bacteria > Pseudomonadati > Pseudomonadota > Gammaproteobacteria > Lysobacterales > Lysobacteraceae > Stenotrophomonas > Stenotrophomonas sp. YJH_SMC_127. Next base: position 164,092 of record NZ_JCAFVO010000001.1, read on the forward strand.
TACCCGGGTCCAGGCCCATCAGCGAGTAGCTGCCGTCGGCGCGGATGGTGCCACGGCGGACGGTACCGGTGGCCACGTTGGTGGCGGTCACTTCGGTACCTGCCTGGGCGCCGGCAACCTGGCCGCGCAGGCTGGCGTTGGCCGACTGCGCCATGACGTTGGGGGCGGCGGCCAGCATCAGGCAGCTGACCAGTGCGGTGCTCAGCAGCCGGCGCGCCGGCATGCGGAAGGTGGTATGCATCATCAACTCAATCTCCGGGTGGCGGTAACCGCTTGCGCGGTCCCTGCGATCAGTCAAAAAAAAAGAAGGAACGCCTCTGGCTTCAATGGCCGGATGGCGGAGTGGTGGAATCGCGAACTATCAAGCGGGGAACCAGGGTCTGCTTGTCCCCTGTCCCATCCGTGGAGGTGCCGTCCATCAACTGCATCAGGCGCGTCATGGCCCGGTCGCCGAGCTCGGCGATGCTGACCTGCATGGTGGTCAGCGACGGGTGGACGAAACGCGCCAGTGGAATGTCATCGAAACCTGCCAGGGCAACATCGGCCGGCACACGGACACCAGCCTGCGTGAACGCGTACAGGCAGCCCAGGGCCATCATGTCGTTGGCGGCGAACACGGCATCGGGCAGCGTTCCGGCTGCCAGCAACTCCTGACCGGCGCGATGGCCGGAAGCTTCGTCGAAATCACCGGGCAGCTCGATGCCTTCGGCGCCACTGCCAAACGCCACCAGCGCGTCACGGAAGCCGCGCAGGCGCTCGCGCGCGTCGAAGTTGAGGTCCGGGCCAGAAATGAAGGCAATGCGGCGGTGGCCGGCGTCCAGCAGGTGGCGGGTCATCGCCATCGCACCGGCGTGGTCGTCGATGCTCAGCACCGGATGGTCCTGCCCGGGCAGATAGGTGTTGATCAACACCGTCGGCAGCGACTGCGGCAGGTTGTCGGTCAGGAAGCCCGGGCTCTCGGCATAGGGCGAGAGCACCAGCAGGCCGTCGACGCGGCCCCGCATGGCACGCAGGGCGGCGCCCTGCTGTTCCTGGTCGCCGTGGTAGCTGGACACCAGCAGGTGCTGGCGGCGGTTGCGGGCCACGCCGTCGATGCCGCGCATCAGTTCGGAGAAGAATTCGCCGTACAGGTCAGGCAGCACCACGCCCACCGTATTGGTGCGGCGGCTGCTCAGGCTGCGGGCGGCGGCATGCGGGGTGTAACGCAGCCGTGCGGCCACCTCCAGCACAAGCTGGCGGACCGGTTCGGCGACATTTTCATGCCCGTTGAGCGCGCGGGAAACCGTGGCCACGGAGACCCGGGCTTCGCGTGCGACGTCTTTGATTGTGATAGCTGCCTTGTTCACGAAGCCGCCCTCCACGGCTTGGACCTACCAGCATTGGCGCGGAATGTAAGCGTTTCCATCTGGGCTTGTAAACAGTCCGTTAGGCGAATGTCCCGAAATGGACATGAAAACCTGTCCGTGGCCAGGCCCTTGCGGACCCGCCAGGACAGTGCGGGACAAGGGCTCAGCCCTGTTCTGACGGGGTATGTGCGCGGATGGACAGCGCGTGGATATCGGTGTCCATCATCGACCCCAGCGCGGCATAGACCGCGCGATGCCGGGCCAATGGAGCCAGTCCGGCGAAGCGTTCACTCACCACATGGACGTTGAAATGGCCGCGCCCGTCGCGCGCGCCGGCATGGCCGGCATGGCGATGGCTGTCATCCTCGATCTCGAGCACGCTGGGTGCCAGCGCCTGCTGCAGCGCATCACGGATCCGCTCGATCCGTTCCGCGTTCACGGCAGGACCTTGCGGAACGGGCGTACCTGCACGCGGGTGTAGACGCCGGCAGCCACGTACGGGTCGGCATCGGCCCAGGCCTGGGCCTGCGGCAACGACTCGAACTGCGCGATCACCACCGAGCCGCTGAAACCGGCCGGGCCCGGGTCTTCACTGTCCACCGCCGGGCACGGGCCGGCCAGCAGCAGGCGTCCCTCGTCGCGCAGCGCGTGCAGCCGCGCCAGGTGTTCCGGCCGCGCCTGCAGCCGCTGCGCCAGCACATCCTGGCCGTCATACCCTTCGATCACATACCACACCGGCATTTCCTCGCTTGCGTTGTCGGGTCCGCAGATTCTAGCCAATGCAGCCCCCGCCCCGGTCCGGCTGGACACTGGCGCGGCAAAGGCTTACCCTAGACTCCATTGCACGTGGCTGGATGCAGCGGCCCGTCGGTTTTTGCGGCCAACGCAGCCCCCGACGACCGTCCCGCTGCTTCAAACCGGACCACCCGGCCGGGCCACGTAGACGACCTCCCCGTAGTTCTGTCGCTGCCGTTTACCGCGGCGCGTCCCGCTGTTTGATATGTGTGGAATCGCGCCGATCCCGGCGTGTCTGGCGCCTTGGGGCTCCGTGGCGTTGGCCCGGCGAACCCGGTGCCGCGACTGGTCCGTTGCAATCCTGATCTCCATTAGATGACTTCCGAACTCGCGCTCGACGCGAACCCGCCAACCCGGCCGCCCGCCCCCCAGCAGCAGGAAATGCCGCTGGCCGTGGTGCATGGGCAACCGGTCCTGCAGATTCCGCAGGACCTGTACATCCCGCCGGACGCGCTGGAAGTCATCCTGGACGCCTTTGAAGGCCCGCTGGACCTGCTGCTGTACCTGATCCGCCGCCAGAACCTGGATGTACTGGACATTCCCGTTGCCGAGATCACCCGGCAGTACGTGGAGTACATCACCGTGATGCGCGAGCTGCGCTTCGAGCTGGCGGCCGAATACCTGGTGATGGCCGCGATCCTGGCCGAGGTGAAGTCGCGGATGCTGCTGCCGCGCCCGGTCAGCGAGGAAGGCGATGAAGCCGACCCGCGCGCCGAACTGGTGCGCCGGCTGCAGGAGTACGAACGCTTCAAGCAGGCCGCCGAGAACATCGACGCCCTGCCCCGCCAGGACCGCGATACCACCGTGGCACATGCCTTCATGCCCGAACGTGCCACGGTGAAGCTGCCGCCGCCGGTGGACCTGAAGGAAATGCTGCTGGCCCTGCACGACGTGCTCAAGCGCGCCGAGCTGTTCAGCGGCCACGCCATCAAGCGTGAGGCACTGAGCGTGCGGCAACGCATGGGCGAAGTGCTGGGACGCCTGGAAGATGGCAAGTTCTATCGTTTTGAAGGGCTGTTCACCGCCGAAGAAGGCAAGCTGGGCGTGCTGGTCACGTTCCTGGCGGTGCTGGAGCTGGCCAAGGAACAGCTGCTGGACATCGTCCAGGAAGAACCGCTGGCGCCGATCTACGTGAAGTCGCTGGCGGCCGGCAACACCAATGCCCCGCTGCAGTTCAGCAGCGAGTTCGACGACAACGACGACGACGCCAATGCAGACGAGTGAGCGCTGACTGCCGATGGATCAATCGCTGATCAACCGCATTGTCGAGGGTGCCCTGCTGGCTTCCAGCCAGCCGCTCACCCTGGCCCAGCTGAAGGACCTGTTCCCGGAAGAGGAACCGGCACCGCCGGGCAGCATCGAACGTGCGCTGGAACGCCTGCGCGAGGCCTGCGAAGGCCGCGGCGTGGAACTGGTCGAGGTCGCCTCCGGCTTCCGCTACCAGGTCACCGGCGAAGTGCATGGCTGGATCAGCCGGCTGTGGACCGAACGCAAGACCCGCTACACCCGTGCCACCCTGGAAACCCTGGCGCTGATCGCCTACCGGCAACCGATCACCCGCGGCGAGATCGAACAGGTGCGCGGCGTGGCGGTCAGCAGCAACATCATCCAGGCGCTGGAAGAACGCGAGTGGATCCGCGTGGTCGGCCACCGCGACGTGCCCGGCAAACCGGCGCTGTTCGGCACCACCAAGGGCTTCCTGGACTACTTCGGGCTGAAGCGGCTGGACGAACTGCCGCCGCTGTCGGAGCTGAAGGACCTGGGCGAGCTGGAACCGCAGCTTGCCCTGGACCGCGATGCGCCGGCCGTCGCCGGTGCCGAGGGTCCGGACATCTCGGCCGGCGCCGATGGCGCTGCCGCGAACGATGACGCCGGCCTGGCCGGCAGTGACACCCCCGATTCCGCCGATGCAGCCCCTGCGTCGGCCACCGATGAGCAAGCACCTTCGCCCCTCGATGATGGGCACCCCGATTCCGCGCCGGGCGAGCGCGCGGTGCCAGTGAACGAACGCGAAGACAACGCCGTCGCGATGACGACCGTGGCTGTTGACCAAGCCGATTCCGAACCAGAGGCCGACCTCGAAACCGTCGGCCGGAGCAAAACTGATGAGTGACACCCCCCGTAACAAGCTCTCGCTGAAGCGCGAAGCCACCTCCGAACAGTTCAAGCTGGAAGAACGCCTGCACAAGGTGCTCGCCCAGGCCGGCCTCGGCTCGCGCCGCGCGCTGGAACAGCGCATCGCCGAAGGCCTGGTCAAGGTCAACGGTGAAGTCGCGCAGACCGGCATGTCGGTCAAGAGCGGCGACAAGATCGAACTGGATGGCCGCGGCTTCGTCGCCACCGCCCTGGCCGAGCCGTCGCGCGTGCTGGTCTACAACAAGCCGGAAGGCGAAGTGACCACCCGCGATGATCCGGAAGGCCGCCCGACCGTGTTCGAGTCGCTGCCGCCGCTGAAGGGCGCGCGCTGGATCGCCATCGGCCGCCTGGACATCAACACCACCGGCCTGCTGCTGGCCACCACCGACGGTGAGCTGGCCAACGCCATGATGCACCCGTCGTTCGAGGTCGAGCGCGAGTACGTGGTGCGCGTGCGTGCGCCGGAAGGCGAGGAAAAGGTCTCTGACGCCATCGTCGACCGCCTCACCCGTGGCGTCGCGCTGGAAGACGGCCCGGCCAAGTTCGATGAGATCGAACGCATCGGCGGCACCGATTCGCACGACTGGTTCCGCGTCGTGGTAAAGGAAGGCCGCAACCGCGAAGTGCGCCGGCTGTGGGAGTCGCAGGGCTGCCAGGTCAGCCGCCTGAAGCGCACCCGCTATGGCAAGGTGAGCCTGCCGCGCGAACTGGCCCGTGGCCATTCGGTGGAACTGGGCACCACGCAGGTTGAAGCCCTGCGCGCCCAGCTGAAGCTGGAAGAAGGCGCACCGTCGGCACTGACGCTGCAGCCGGTGATCGGCCAGCGCCGCGCCGCCAAGACCACCGTGCGCGTGCGCGAAGGTGGCCGTGGCAACGCCTACGTCAACGGCCACAACACCGCCGACGAAGGCCGCGAGCTGCGTCGTTTCGACAACGTCCGCGAAGACCGCGGCCGTGGTCGCGGCGGCAAGGGTGGCGGCTTCAAGGGCGGCCTGACGGTCAGCGGTGAAGCGGCGGCCAAGCAGTCGCAGAAGCCGTTCAAGCAGCGCGCGCCGAAGAATGATCGTTCGCTGCCGGAAGGCAATCCGGCCGCGTTCCGTACCTGGTACGTGCCGGACGGTGTCAGCACCGGCCCGAGCGGCCATCGCAATGCCGGTCCGGGCGCACGTGGCCCGGGTGCCCGTGGTCCGGGCGCAGGCGGCCAGGGCCGTCCGTACGGCAAGCCGAAGGGCCCGGGCGCAGGTGCCGGTGGCGGCCAGGGCCGTGGCGGCTTTGGTGGTGAAGGCCGTGGCGGCGCAGGCGGCCAGGGTCGTCCGGCCGGTGGCGGCAACCGCTCGCAGGGCCAGGGCAACAAGCACCCGTACGGTCATCCGGGCAACGCGCCGAGCTTCCCGTCCGACCACGCCACGCCGGGCTTCAACCCGTATGGCAGCCCGAAGCCGGCACACGGCGCCCGTCCGGGCGGTCGCGGTCCGGGCGGCGGTAACAACCGCGGCCCGGGTGGTAACCGTGGTCCCGGTGGTCCGGGTGCCAACCGAGGCCCGGGCGGCCCCGGTGGCAACCGCGGTCCCGGCGGCCCGCGCCGCAGCGGCCCGCGCGGCGGCTGATCGGCAGCCACGTTGAAATGCAGAACCCCGGCTCCGGCCGGGGTTTTTCTTTGAAAAGGGGACGGAGGGGATTAAGTCGTTTTCGCCACGCTGTGCGTCGAAGGGCGAAAGCGACTTAATCCCCTCCGTCCCCTTTTGCGTGTCGCTGGAAAGCGGCGGGCGTGGTGCCGGTCATGCTGCGGAAAAAGGCGATGAACGGGCTCTCGGCGGAAAAACCAGTGTCCTGCGCAACGTGCCCGATGCGATGGCCAAGCAGCAGCAGCTCCATGGCGCGCATCAGGCGCCATTGCTGGCGCCAGGCCTGGTAGCCCATGCCGGTGTCGCGTTGCATCAACCGGCCGACCGTGCGCACGCTCAGGCCCGCACGCGCGGCGAGCTCACCCAGTTCAGGCGGCAACTGCTCGGCCAGCGGCAGGCAGCGCGCGATGCGTGGATCGCGTGGCAGCGGCAGGTCCATCGGCGCCACCGGTGCGGCGGCGATCTCCAGCACGCACAACGCCAATTGATGGTGCGCGCGTGGCGCCCGCCAGTCATGGTCGAACGGCGCCTGCGCGATCGGTTCCAGCAATGCCTGCAGCAGGGGGCCGACGCCGATGATCGCCGGCTGCTGCGGCAGCCGTGCCGACAACATGGCATCGAAATACAGCGAGCGGTAGTCCACGGCCTGGCGCATCTGTGCGCGATGGCGCAGGCTGCCGGGAATCCATGCCGCGCGCGAGGGCGGCAGCAGGCTGATGCGGTCGCCGAAGGTCAGCCGCGTGCAGCCCTGCCGGGTGTACAGCAACTGCGCGCGCGCGTGCTGGTGCCAACCCGAATCATGATCGGCCAGCGACGACGCGATGCCCAGCACCGGTGCGCTCCAGGCATCCGCATCGAAGTGCGCATCCGGTTGCAGCCACGCCATGTCCGATTTCATCCATTTCCTGGCCGGACCGACAGAGTGCGCCACTCCGCCGGCCACCACAATACGCGGCCCTGTTTGCGGAGCACCCGCATGTCGCGTCGCCTGTTGTTGCTCACCATCGCGCTACTGATGTTCCCCCAGTTGGCGCAGACCCTGTACAGCCCGGCCCTGGCCGACCTCGCCGGGCGCTTCGCACTGCCCCCCGGCGCCGCCAGCCAGGCCATGAGCCTGTACCTGTTCGGTTTTGCCGCCGGTGTCCTGCTATGGGGGCGGCTGGCCGACCATGTCGGTCGTCGCCCTGCCCTGCTCTGCGGCCTGGCCGTGTTCGTACTGGCCGCCTGCGGCGGCCTGCTGGCCAGCACGTTCGGCCAGGTCCTGCTGGCGCAGGCACTGGCCGCACTGGGTGCGGCGGCGGCCTCGGTGGTAACCCAGACCGTACTGCGCGATCACCTGAAGGGTCCGGCGTTGGCGCAGGCGTTCTCGTGGATCGGCATGGCGCTGGCCTTGAGCCCGGCGATCGGGCTGGCACTGGGTGTGCTGCTGGTGGACAGCCATGGCTATGCCGGCGTGCAGGCCGGCCTGCTGCTGATGGTCAGCCTGCTGATGCTCGGATGCGCAACGGGCCTGCGCGAGAGCCGCCCTGCGGAAGTCGCGCACACCCCCATGCTGCCACTGTTGTGGCAACTGCTGCGTGATCGCTGGATGTGGTCACAGGCGCTGCTGGTGATGGCGTTCAACGTGGCGATGTACAGCTGGTACGCGCTGGGCCCGTTCGTATTCGAACGCCTGCACTGGCCGCTGGCCTGGTTCGGTGCCAGCGGCGCGCTGCTGGCGCTCGGCTCGGCGCTGGGTGCATGGGGCAATGCTCGCCTGCTGCGCGCAGGCGTTGCCTCCGCCACGCGCATCCGGCTCGCCGCAGGACTGGTGCTGGCCGGTGGCCTGTTGGCTGCCTTGCTGCACAATCAGCCGGCACTGGTCGCGGCGATGGTACCGGTGGTGGCCGGGTTCGGCCTGGCCATTCCCAATGTGCTGGGCCAGGCCCTCCGCGGATACCCGCACTGCCTGGGCAGCGCGGGCGCCCTGTTCGGCCTGCTCTACTACCTGTTGATCGGCGTGGCGATGGCCGTGGTCGGTGCACTGCAACTGCTGGCACCGACACTCATCGTGTGCGGCCTGCTTGCATTGTGGCTGCAGCGGCCGGCACGGCTCAGCGCCGGCTGATGGTGAAGGCGGCGCCGTCCACGCCCAGATCCCAGCCCTTGCCGGTGCCGGACAGGGCCAGCGAGATGTCGCCCTTGATCATCACCTGCGCGTTGCTGGACTTCACGGCACCCGCATGCGCGCCAACCGAGGCGTAGGTGCCCAGCAGCTCGTTGACGCTGACGGCGCCGGTGAAGCTGCCACGGCCATTGGTGATCTTCGACTTGCCCACGGTCAGGCCGCCGCCCTTCACTTCGATACGCACCGGCAGGCTGGTGCCGTTGCTGCAGCTGACCGTGCCGTTGCCGGAAGCGGTCTTGTAGATCAGTGACCAGCCGGACAGGTTGTAGCGCAGCTGGCAATCGAGGTTGCCGGCGGCGTGCGCGGCCGGGGCCAGCGTGGCAGCGGACAGGGCCAGCAGCAGGGCGAAGGGCTTGTTCATGGCAGGACTTCCAGTTCGGTCGGACTGCCGGCGAATCTAGCAGCGCGCGCGTGCACGCTGGATGCAGGCGCGCGCGCTGCGTGGCAGGCATTCAGCCGCCGTCGTGCTGTTTCAGGCCTGCTCGTCCAGGTGGAAGGCATCAGCATCGAGCATCGCCGGGAAACGCGCGCGATGTGCAGCCAGTGCTTCGGCCGAAATGGTGGTGGTCACCACCTGTTCGCGTTCGCGGATCTCCACCTGCGGCTGGCCGAGGAAGTCGATCACCGCGCTGTCGCCGGCGTAGTGCAGCTGGTTGCCGTCCACGCCGACGCGGTTCACCGCCGCCACGAAGCACAGGTTCTCGATCGCCCGCGCACGCAGCAGGGTCTTCCATGCATAGGCGCGCGCCGACGGCCAGTTGGCGACGAAGATCTGCAGGTCGAAATCCAGCTGCTGCGGGCGTTCGACGTTGTAGCGGTTGCGGCAGAACACCGGGAAGCGCAGGTCGTAGCAGACCTGCGGATTGATCCGCCAGCCCTTCCATTCCACGCTCAGGCGCTCACGGCCGGCGGCATAGCGCTCGTGCTCACCGCCGTAACGGAACAGGTGGCGCTTGTCGTAGTACTGCAGGCCGCCCTCTGGCGTTGCGAACAGCAGGCGGTTGTAGACGCCGTTGCCCTCGCGCAGCTGCACGCTGCCGATCACTGCCGCGTTCAAGGCCCTGGCCTGTTCGCGCACCCAGGCCACGGTCGGCCCGTCCATTCCTTCGGCCTGGGCGATGGCGTCGTTGGAGAAGCCACTGGTGAAGGTCTCCGGCAGGATCACCAGATCGGTGCTGCCGGCCAGCGGTGCCAGCAACGCACCGTAGTAGGCGCGGTTGCCGGCCGGGTCATGCCAGCGGGTGTCGCCCTGGACGAGGGAAATGCGCAGGTCCTGCATGTCCGTGTCTCCGCTCACAGCAGGCGCAGGCGTTCGATCGCCGCGTCCATGGTCGCTTCGTTCTTGGCAAAGCACAGGCGCACCAGGCGCTGGCCGGCCGGGGGAGTCTCATAGAACGGCGACAGCGGAATGGCGGTGACGCCCTTCTCGATGGTCAGCCACTTCACGAACTCATGGTCCGGCAGGTCGCTGATCGCCGAATAGTCGACCAGCTGGAAGTAGCCACCCGGGACCGGCAGCGCCTTCAGGCGGGTGCCGGCCAGCTGCTCACGGAAGCGGTCGCGCTTGGCCTGGTAGAACGCGCCCAGTTCCAGGTGGTGTTCGGGTTCGTCGCGGATCATCGCGGCGAAGCCATGCTGCGCCGGGCCGAAGCTGGTGAAGGTGTTGTACTGGTGCACCTTGCGGAACTCGGCGGTCAGCGCCGGCGGGGCGATCGCATAGCCGATCTTCCAGCCGGTGCAGTGGTAGGTCTTGCCGAAGCTGGAGATGACGAACGCGCGCTCGCGCAGTTCCGGGTAGCGCAGCGCCGATTCATGGCGGCGGCCGTCGTAGATGATGTGTTCGTACACCTCATCGGAGATCAGGTAGATCTGCGTGCCGCGCAGCAGTTCGGCCAGCGCCTGCATGTCCTGCGCCGACAGCATCGCACCGGACGGATTGTGCGGGGTGTTGACGATCAGCATGCGGGTGCGCGGGGTGATCGCTGCGCGCACGCGGTCCCAATCGACCGCGAACGTCTGCGGATCGAGCGACACATGTACGGCCCTGGCTCCGGCCAGGTCGATCGCCGGTTCGTAGCAGTCATACGCCGGGTCCAGCACGATCACTTCCTCGCCGGCACGCACCACGGCGTGGATGGCGTTGAAGATGGCCTCGGTGCCACCGCTGGTGACGGTGATCTCGCTGTCCGCATCGACCTGCGCGCCGTAGCAGTCCAGCGCCTTCTGTGCGATGGCCTGGCGCAGCGGCGCCACGCCGGTCATCGGCGGATACTGGTTCAGCCCGGCGGCCATCGCCCTGGCGGTCTCGTCGATCAGGCGCTGCGGCGCCGAAAAGTCCGGGAAACCCTGGCCCAGGTTGACCGCGCCGTGTTCGGCGGCGAGCTGGGACATCACGGTGAAGATCGTGGTACCGACCTTGGGCAGCTTGGTGGTGGGTTGCATCGGCCTGGGGATATGGGGAGACAGCCCCTGAGTTTACGCAATCCCTGCCTCGGTAGTGCCGGCCGCCGGCCGGCAACCTCGGCCACTCTGCGACGCTTGGCCGCATCTGCCGGCCAGCGGCCGGCACTACCCTGTGAATTCACCGCTACAATTGCCGCCGCACTCCGGCATGAAGACCTTTGCCCCTTGAACACCCCTGCATTGCTGGCTGCCAGCGGCCTGAGCTTCTCCCGCAATGACGAGCCGGTGTTCGGCCCGCTGGACTTCCATGTGGACGCCGGCGAAGCGCTGCTGGTGCAGGGCGGCAATGGCGCCGGCAAGACCACCCTGCTGCGCGTGCTGGCCGGCCTGGCCCGGCCCGGTGCCGGCCAGGTGCGGATCGACGGCAAGCCGGCCAGCAATGCCGAGCGCGCGCGCTATGTCGCCTACCTCAGCCACCTGCCGGCCCTGAAACCGGACCTCGGCACGCTGGAAAACCTGCATTTCCTGTGCGGCCTGCACGGACGGCGTGCGCGGCAGATGCCCGGCAACGCGCTGGCCATCGTCGGCCTGGCCGGTTATGAGGACACCCTGGTACGGCATCTGTCGGCCGGACAGAAGCGGCGGCTGGCACTGGCGCGCATCTGGCTGTCGCCGGCACCGTTGTGGCTGCTGGACGAACCCTATGCCAACCTCGACCTGGAGGGCATCACCCTGGTCAACCGGATGATTTCGGCGCACCTGCGCGCCGGTGGCGCTGCGCTGGTCACCACCCACGGTGCCTATGCCGCACCGCCGGTGCGCACCCGCCAGCTCGACCTCGGCGGTGCCGCGTGATCGCGCCGGGCACCGAACCGGGCCTGTGGCAGACCGCAGGCGCCCTGCTCAGGCGCGACCTGCGCCTGCTCTGGCGCCGCCGCGGCGATGCGCTGCAACCGCTGCTGTTCGCGGTGCTGGTGGTGGTGCTGTTCGCCCTGGCCCAGGGCCGCGAACCACAGCTGTTGGCCGCCACCGCCGGTGCAGTGCTGTGGCTGGCCGTGCTGCTGGCCGGACAGCTGTCGCTGGATTCGCTGTTCCGCTCCGACGCCGAGGATGGCTCGCTGGAACAATGGCTGCTGGCGCCGGTGCCGCTGGCCTGGCTGGTGCTGGTGCGCGTGCTGCTGCATTGGGCCACCACTGCGCTGCCGCTGATCGTGGTCAGCCCGCTGCTGGCCGAAATGCTGCATCTGCCGCATGACCAGCTGCCGATGTTGCTGGCATCGTTGCTGCTGGGCACGCCGTTGCTGAGCCTGATCGGTGGCGTGGTCGCCGCGCTGACCGTAGGCATTCGACGCTCTGGTATTCTCGTGGCGCTGCTGTCGTTGCCGCTGTACGTGCCGGTGCTGGTGTTCGGCGCAGGCAGCCTGGCGGCAGCCGGACGCGGACAGGATCCGGTCGGTGCGCTGCTGATGCTGGGCGCCGGCCTGCTGGTCGCGCTGGTGCTGGCGCCGCTGGCCACTGCCGCTGCAATACGTATTTCTCTGAGTTGACCGAGCTGAGAGCCAATCCACCCCTGCTGGATAGCCGCCACGCATGAATCCGATTGTCCGCTGGTTCCACCAACTCGGTTCGCCCCCCACGTTCGACCATTTCGCTGCCCGCTGGTCGCGGGTGTTCTACCTCGCGGCGGTGCCGGTGCTGCTGGTCGGCATGTGGCAGGCGCTGCTGGTGGTGCCACCGGAAGCCAAGCAGCTGGACAGCTTCCGCATCCTCTACATCCACGTGCCCAGTGCCTGGATGAGCCTGTTCGTCTTCGCGCTGATGGCGCTGTATGCGGCCATCGCACTGATCTGGCGGATCAAGGTCTGCGAGATCCTGTCCATGGCCTGCGCGCCGATGGGTGCCGGCTTCACCCTGATCACCCTGCTGACCGGCAGCATCTGGGGCAAGGGCACCTGGGGCACTTGGTGGGACTGGGACCCGCGCATGACCAGCGAGCTGGTGCTGCTGTTCCTGTACCTGGGCGTGATCGGCCTGTACCACGCCATCGAGGACCGCCGCAGCGCTGCGCGCGCGGCCGGTCTGCTGGCCATTGTCGGTGTCAGCCTGCTGCCGGTGATCCGCTACTCGGTGGACTGGTGGGGCGGCCTGCACCAGCGCCAGTCGATCAGCGTGTTCGGTGAATCGGCGATCAGCAGCGCGATGATCGCGCCGCTGTGGTGGATGGTGATCGGCACCAAGTTCTGGTTCGCCGGTTCGGTGCTGGCCAAGGCCCGCGCCGACAATCTCGACCGCGAGGCCGGCAAGGCCTGGGTCGGCGGCCGCGTCGATGCCGGACGCCCGGCCCGGGAGGCCCAGCCATGACCCACCTGCCCTATGTGATCGGTGCCTACGCGGTGTTCGTGCTGGTGCTCGGCGCCGATGCCATCGGTTCGTGGCTGCGCCTGCGCGTGGCGCGCCGGCTGGCACTGGCCCGCCAGCAGCGCCAGCAGACCCGCGCCGGCAGGCAGGACGCAGCGGCGCCGTTGTCGACGGAGCTGGAACGATGACCCCGGTACAGCGCCGCCGCCTGGTGTGGGTGCTGCTGGCCCTGCTCGCCTCCGGCCTGGCCACCGCACTGGTGGCGATGGCACTGGAGCGCAACATCGCCTACCTGTACACGCCGTCGGAAGTGCTGCGCGGCGATGTCGATGCACAGTCGCGCTTCCGCCTCGGTGGCATGGTGGTGAAAGGTTCCTTCAACCGACCGGTCGGCTCGCTGGAGGCACGCTTCGAGGTGACCGACGGCGACGCGCAGCTGGCGGTGACCACGTCGCGGATCCTGCCGGACATGTTCGCCGAAGGCACGGCGGTGGTCGCCAGCGGCCGCCTGCAGGACGGCACCTTCGTCGCCGACGAGGTGCTGGCCAAGCACGATGAGAAGTACGTACCGAAGGAAGTGGCCGACAAGATGGGCGACGCCCATCGCAAGCACGACGTGCCGGTGACGGCACCCGAGGTGCGCTGAGTGCTGCCCGAACTGGGTCAGATCCTGCTGCTGTGCGCGTTGCTGGCCTCGCTGCTGCAGGCCGGCCTGCCGCTGGTGGGCGCGCAGCGCAACAATACGGCGTGGATGGCGGTGGCACGACCTGCCGCGTTCGCGCAGCTGCTGCTGGTCGCCGGCGCGTTCGCGGTACTGACCGCCGCGTTCGTGCAGCAGGACTTCTCGGTGCGCTACGTGGCCGAGAACTCCAATACGCTGCTGCCGATGGTCTACCGCTACTCGGCGGTCTGGGGCGCGCACGAGGGCTCGCTGCTGATGTGGGCGCTGGTGCTGGCGCTGTGGTCCGGCGCGGTGGCGCTGTTCTCGCGGCACTTGCCGGCACCGGTGCAGGCGCGCGTGCTGGCGGTGATGGGCGTGGTCAGCGTCGGCTTCCTCGCCTTCCTGATCTTCACCTCCAACCCGTTCCTGCGCCTGAACCCGGCACCGCTGGAAGGCCGCGACCTCAATCCGCTGCTGCAGGACCCGGGGCTGATCATCCATCCGCCCATGCTGTACCTGGGCTATGTCGGCTTCGCGGTGCCGTTCGCCTTCGCGGTTGCCGCACTGCTGGAAGGCCGCGTCGACGCACGCTGGCTGCGCTGGACGCGGCCATGGACCAACGTCGCCTGGGGCTTTTTGACCCTGGGCATCGCGCTGGGCAGCTGGTGGGCCTATTACGAGCTGGGCTGGGGCGGCTGGTGGTTCTGGGACCCGGTGGAGAACGCCAGCTTCATGCCGTGGCTGGTCGGTGCGGCATTGATCCATTCGCAGGCCGTCACTGAAAAGCGCGGCACCTTCGGCAGCTGGACCCTGCTGCTGGCGATCGCCGCCTTCGCGCTGTCGCTGCTGGGCACGTTCCTGGTGCGCTCGGGCGTGCTGACCAGCGTGCATTCGTTCGCCGCCGATCCCTCGCGCGGCTTGTTCATCCTGGTCTTCCTGTCGGTGCTGGTCGGTGGCAGCCTGCTGCTGTACGCGCTGCGTGCCAGCCAGCTGAACGTGGACGCCGAGGACCCACGCCGTGGCTTCACCGCCACCTCGCGCGAGACCCTGCTGCTGGCCAACAACCTGCTGCTGGCCACCGCCTGCGCGATGGTGCTGCTCGGCACGCTGTACCCGCTGCTGGCCGATGCGCTGTCGCTGGGCAAGATCTCGGTCGGCCCGCCCTACTTCGGCAGCCTGTTCCTGCTGCTGATGGCGCCGATGATCCTGCTGCTGCCGTTCGGCCCGCTGGTGAAATGGCAGCGTGACCAGCCCTCGCGCGCCTTCGCGCTGCTGGCACCGTGGCTGGGCCTGGCGCTGCTGCTGGGCGCGCTGGCCTGGTGGCAGGCGCCGCAGAACGGGTGGAAGGCCGGCATCGGCGTGGCCGCTGCGGCCTGGGTCGCGCTCGGCACCGCACGCTTCGTCTGGCAGCGCCTGCGCGGCAATGGCCGCTTCACCGCCGAAATGCTCGGCATGATCGTCGCCCACGCCGGCATTGCCGTGTTCCTGGCCGGCGCGCTGCTGGTGGAGGCGCTGAACGTGCAGCGCGAAGTGGCGCTGGCACCAGGCCAGCAGCTGGTGGTCGGTCGCCACGAAGTGCGCTTCGAAGGTGTGGACCATCGCGAAGGCCCGAACTTCATCGCCGACCGCGGCCACCTGCGCGTGTTCCGCGACGGCCGCGAGCTGGCCCTGCTGCATCCGGAGAAGCGCCAGTACGCCAGCGGCGGCCAGGTGATGACCGAGGCCGGCATCGATGCACGCTTCAATGGTGATGTCTACGTGGCATTGGGCGAGCCGCTGGGCAACAATGCATGGGCGGTCCGGGTGCACATCAAGCCGTACGTGCGCTGGATCTGGCTGGGCGCGCTGTTGATGGCCCTGGGCGGATTCATCACCGCCGCCGATCGCCGTTTCCGTCGTCCGTAGGAGTTCCCATGTCCGAGTCCCCCACCCCGCGTCCCTCCCGCCCGCTGCCGCCGGTAGCCATCGTGATCGGCGTGCTGTTCTTCTTCGGCCTGCTCGGGCTGATGATCTACGGGGTGATGAAATCAGGCGATCCGCAGCGCGACGTACTGCCGTCGGCACTGATCGACAAACCGGCGCCGGCATTCGCGCTGCCGGTGCTGCACGACCCGGAAATGATCGTGCACAGCGACGACCTGCGCGGCGCACCCTACCTGCTGAACGTGTGGGGCAGCTGGTGCGCGGCCTGCCGCGAAGAACACCCGGTGCTGACCCGCTTCGCGGAAAGCAAGCGTGTGCGCGTGATCGGCTACAACTGGAAGGACGACCCGACCGACGCGTTGCACTGGCTGGAACAGCTGGGCAACCCGTTCATGGTCGTGCTCAGCGATGTCGAGGGCCGTACCGCGATCGACTGGGGCGTGACCGCCGCACCGGAAACCTTCCTGGTCGATGGCAGCGGCATCGTGCGCTGGAAGTACAGCGGTGCGATGACCCAGCGCGTGGTCGACGAGAAGCTGATCCCGGCGCTGCAGAAGATCGAGAAGGCCCAGGGCAGTGCCGGCAACACCCTGCATACGGCGCCCTGAACCCATGCGCTGGCTGCGGGCGTTGCTGCTCCTGATGCTGCCGCTGGCCGCGCTGGCCCAGCAGCCGCTGCACGATCCGCAGCCGCTGCAGTTCCGCGATGACGCCGAGGAACGCCGCTTCCATGACCTGGCCGCACAGCTGCGCTGCGTGCAGTGCCAGAACCAGTCGCTGGCCGATTCCAACGCGCAGATCGCCCAGGACCTGCGCCGCGAGGTGCTGCAGCTGATGCAGCAGGGCCACGACGACGCACAGATCAAGCAGTTCCTGGTCGCGCGCTACGGTGAGTTCGTGCTCTATCAACCACCGTTGCAGCCGGGCACCTGGCTGCTGTGGGGTGGCCCCCTGCTGGTGCTCGGCGCCGGTGCACTGTTGGTGCTGGGCATCGTCCGCCGACGTGGACGCACCGTCGGCGCGGCGCCGGCCGGCAAGGCCGATGAAGGAGACGAATGGTGAACCATTGGCTGCCGGTGCTGGCCGGTCTGGTTGCTGCGCTGATGGCAGCACTGGTGCTGTGGCCGTTGCGCCACCACGGCCGTCGCGGTTTCGTGGTCGGCGTGTTCGCACTGGGCGTGGCCGGTGCCTGCCTGTACCTGCTGATCGGTGATCCGCGTGCAGCACAGGTACAGCCGACGCCGTCGGTAGCCTCCCTGCGCGATGGCGTGCAGGCCCTGCAGGACGCACTGGAGCGAGACCCGCAGCGGGCTGATGGCTGGGCGCTGCTGGGCCGGTCGCAGGCCGAACTGGGCAACGCCGCAGCCGCGGCGGATGCCTTCGCGAGGGCCGCCGCATTGGCACCGGATGATCCGGGCGTGCTGGTGGAAGCCGCGCAGGCGCGCGCGCAGGCTGATGCCGGCAAGCAGTTCGATGACACCGCAATGGCCTGGTTGCAGCAGGCGCGCGCACAGGCTCCCGATGCCGAGCGCGCCAGCTGGCTGCTGGGCATCGCCCTGCGCCAGCGCGGAAAGAACGCCGAGGCCGCGGATGTGTGGAGCGGCCTGCTGCCACGACTGGAGCCGGGTGCCGCGCAGGCGCTGCAGGCACAGATCGCCATCGCGCGCGAGGCCGCCGGCCAGGCGCCCGATGCTGCGCCCGCGTCGCCACCGGCACTGCTGCAGGTGCGTGTGCACCTGCCTGCGTTGAAGGGCACCGAGTGGCCGGCCAGCACCCAGGTATTCGTGTTGGCCCGCGCCGTTGGTGGACCACCGATGCCGGTGGCCGCGCGCAAGCTGCCCCTGGCCGGATTCCCGGACACGGTCGGGCTGGGCGACGGTGACAGCCCGATGCCGACCGCACCGCTGTCGGCCCATCGCGAAGTGGAAGTGGTGGCACGCATCTCGCGCAGCGGCAGCGCCAACCGCAGCGAGGACGACCTGCAGAGCGTTCCGGTGAAGGTAAGCCTGCCCCACGACGGTGTTGTGGAGCTGCGCTTCCCTTGACCTGTAGAGCCGAGCCCATGCTCGGCTGCCCGGCGCCGGCAACTCAACCGCAGCCGAGCATGGGCTCGGCTCTACAGTAGATCCACGCCATGCGTGGATGCGACGGTCCGGTCCGCGTCCATCCATCCATGGAAACCAGCGTGTCGCCAGCTCCACATGCAGCCCCGCTAGAATGACTGCATGACCGAATTCATCCCGCCCGGCACCCGCTTCCACGCCCTGCCCTCGCCGTTCCCGTTCAAGCGCGGTGGCACCCTGCACGGCGCACGCGTGGCCTACGAGACCTGGGGCACGCTGGCCGCTGACGCCAGCAATGCGATCCTGATCGTGACCGGCCTGTCGCCGGATGCGCATGCGGCGGCCAACGAGGCCAATCCGGCGCCGGGCTGGTGGGAAGCGATGGTTGGCCCCGGCAAACCCATCGATACCCGCCGCTGGTTCGTGGTCTGCGTGAATTCGCTGGGCAGCTGCAAGGGATCGACCGGCCCCGCCTCGATCAACCCGGCCAGCGGTGAGCCCTACCGCCTGGACTTCCCCGAGCTGTCGATCGAAGACGGCGCTCGCGCCGCGATCGAAGTCGTGCGTGCGCTGGGCATCGCGCAGCTGGCCTGCGTGGTCGGCAATTCCATGGGCGGGATGACCGCGCTGGCCGTGCTGATGCTGCACCCGGGCATCGCGCGCAGCCACGTCAACATTTCCGGCAGTGCGCAGGCGCTGCCGTTCTCGATCGCGATCCGCTCGCTGCAGCGCGAGGCGATCCGTCTCGACCCGCGCTGGAATGGCGGCCACTACGACGATGCCGAGTACCCCGAGTCCGGCATGCGCATGGCGCGCAAGCTGGGCGTGATCACCTACCGCTCGGCACTGGAATGGGATGGCCGCTTCGGCCGCGTGCGGCTGGATTCGGACCAGGCCGACGACGATCCGTTCGGGCTGGAATTCCAGGTGGAAAGCTATCTGGAAGGCCACGCACGGCGCTTCGTGCGTTTCTTCGATCCCAACTGCTATCTGTACCTGAGCCGTTCGATGGATTGGTTCGACCTGGCCGAGTACGCCGACGGCGATGTGCTGGCCGGGCTGGCGAAGATCCGGGTGGAGAAGGCACTGGCCATCGGCGCCAACACCGACATCCTGTTCCCGGTGCAGCAGCAGCAACAGGTCGCCGACGGCCTGCGTGCCGGCGGTGCCGATGCGCGCTTCATCGGCCTGGAATCGCCACAGGGCCATGATGCCTTCCTCGTCGATTTCGAGCGTTTCGGCCCCGCCGTGCGCGGCTTCCTCGACGCGCTGTAAGTGGCGTGGCGGCGTAACCTCGCGCTGGCCGCCTTCGGCGCGCTGACCGCCTTGATGATCAGCGGTGTGCTGCCGCTGTGGCTGGGTGGCTGGTGCCTGCTGGCCAGTGCGGTGTCGTTCGGGCTGTATGGCCACGACAAGCGCGCGGCGCAGCGAAAGCGATGGCGCATTCCCGAGCGCACCCTGCAGCTGCTGGCCTTCGCCGGAGGCTGGCCCGGCGCGCTGCTGGGCCAGGCGCTGTTCCGCCACAAGCATCGCAAAGCCGCATTCCAGTGGGTGTTCTGGCTGTGCGTGCTGGCCAACGTGGCCTCGATCGCGGTGATGCTGCGCGAGTTCTCCCATTGACCGGCCTGTAGAGCCGAGCCCATGCTCGGCTGGCTTGCTTCCGGAGCCGAGCATGGGCTCGGCTCAACAGTAGATCCACGCCATGCGTGGATGTGCCGACCAAGGTCGGCATCTACCGAAGCACTTCGCGCTCCAACATCCCGTCGCGCAACCGGTACTGCGCATCGACCACGCCTTCGGGCAGGTCGTCGTGGGTGATCATCAGCAGGCTGCGCCCGTCCAGCAACCCGGAAAGGTCCTGCAACAGCGCACGTGCGGTATCCACGTCCAGGCCTTCGGTGGGTTCGTCCAGCAGCAGGATCGGCGCATTGCGCAGCAGCGCGCGCGCCAGCGCCAGGCGTCGTGCCTGGCCCGCCGACATCGTCGCACCGTTCTCGCCGACCCAGGCCTGCAGGCCACCGTTGTGCTCAGCCCAGTCGCCCAGGCGCACGCGGCGCAAGACCGCCCACAACGCAGCATCACGGGCGTCGGGATCCCCCAGCCGCAGGTTCTCGGCCACGGTACCGGCAAACACCGGTGCGTTCTGCGGAAGCCAGGCCAGCTGGCGGTGCCACTCGGCCTGGGCGACGTCGCGCAGGTCGCGTCCGCCATAGGTGATTCGCCCCTGTTGCGGATCCCACAACCGCAGCAGCAGGCTGGACAGCGTGGTCTTGCCGCTGCCGCTGTCGCCACGGATCGCGATGCGTTCCCCCGGTGCCAGGGTCAGCTGCAGGCCGGACAACACCGGCCGAGCGGCACCTGGCCACTGGAAGTGCACGTCATCCCAATGCACGCGCGCCACCTGGGGTACCGGCTGCGGCGTCTGCGGATCCTCCACCGTCGGCGGTTGTTCGACGATGGCCTGCAGGCGGTCGGCAGCAATGCGCCCGGACTGCAGCGACTGCCAGGCCAGGCCCATGCCGGCCCAAAGTTCGATCAGCGCCACGGTCAGGAAGACGAGGCCTGCGGCCATTTCCGGCGCGATGTGCTGCTGTTCGGCGGCGTGCAGGGCCAACGCCAGCATCGCCACCAGGCCCAGCCCCGCCACCAGGCCGTGCAGGGTCGAGGCCGCGATCAGGCGCCAACGCCGACGACGATCACGCGAGGCCAGCTGCTTGGCGGCCACGCGTACCTTCAGCTGCCAAGCCGCATCGGCATGCAGCGCAGCCAGGTCACCGGCCCCCTCCAGCCCTTCGAATGCAGCGGTGCGCAACGCCGCGCGGTGCGCGGCACGATCGGCCTCTTCGTCATCGTGGCCACGCACGCCCAGCCACGGCACGCCGAAGGCGATCAGCAGCGCCAGCACCGCCAGCAGTACCGCCGCCGAGGGCAGGATCAGCGCTGCCGAGGCAACCGCCACCAGCGACAGCGCGCCCAGCGCCACCAGCGGCCCGATCGCACGCACCAGCAGCCCATCCACTTCGCCGATGTCCCCCAGCAGCCGCGCCAGCAGCTCGCCGGTGCGCGTGGCGCCCAATCGTGCCGGCGCCAGTGGCAGCGCGCGGCGGAAGAACCACACGCGCAGGTCGCGGGCGATGCGCAGCGTGGCATCGTGGCCGACCAGCTTTTCGAAGTAGCGCGACACGATGCGCGCCATGGTCAGGCCACGGATGCCGGCCGAGGGTGAGAAGAAGTTGAAGCCCTGGCCGAGGCCGGCCGCACCGGCCAGCGCGGCCGCCGTGAGGAAACCACCGGACAGGCCCAGCAGCGCCGTGCCGGCCAGCATCGTGGTCCACAGCAGCAGCAGGGTCAGCAACAGGCGCGGCCGGTGGCGCAGGAATACCGCGCGCAGCGAATCAGGCGAACGGCTCATGCGCGCACCGCCTGTGCCGGCTCGACCAGGCGGCCTTCCGGCAACAGCAGGCAACGATCGGCCCAGGCGATCACCGCCGGGCTGTGGGTGGCGACCACTACGCTGCGCCCGCGCGCATACGCGGCCAGGCTGCGCAGCAGCGCCGCCTCGGTATCGGCATCGAGGAACGCGGTGGGTTCGTCCAGCAGCAGCACCTGCGGGTCGCGCAGCAGCAGGCGGGCCAGGCCAATGCGGCGGGCTTCACCACCGGACAGGCCGAAGCCGCGTTCGCCGATCACCGTGTCCAGCCCCTGCGGCAGGCGCTGGGCAAACTGCAGGACCTGCGAAGCCTCGGCCACCGCGCGCAACCGCGCATCGCTGGCTGCGGGATCGGCCAGGCGCAGATTGTCGGCGATGCTGCCATGGAACAGGTACGGTCGCTGGCTGGCATAGGCCACCTGCACGCCGGGGCCCAGCTGCAGCTTGCCGGCACGCGGCGGCAACCAACCGGCCAGCGCCTCCAGCAGCGTGCTTTTGCCGGACCCGCTGGGACCGACCAGGGCCAGGCGTTGGCCCGGCTCCAGCAGCAGGTCCAGATCCCGCAGCACATCCTGCGGCGCACCCAACGGGCGCAGTACCAGTCCTTGCGCCTGCAGTGGCGGCAAGGCGGCCTCGGCCGGCTCCACCGCCAGCGGCGCAACCTCGTTCTCGATCAGGCCCTGCTCGTCCGGCAGCGACTGCAGCAGGCGCTCCACTTCGGCGGCGGCGGCCAGTGCATTGGCGCGATCATGGTAGTGCGCAGCCAGCCGTCGCAGCGGCGCATAGAACTCCGGCGCCAGCAGCAGGCAGAACAGGCCCGCACCCAGCGTCGGCACCGCTGCATGCAGCGACATCATGCCCAGATAGCTCAGGCCCAGGTACAGCGCCACCATCGCCACGCTCACCGAGGCGAAGAATTCCAGCACGGTGGACGACAGGAAGGCGATGCGCAGCACCTTCAGGGTGCGCACGCGCACGCCTTCGGCCGCGGCCTCGATGCCGGCCAGTTCGGCTTCGCCGCGGCCATACAGGCGCAGCAGGCCCAGGCCCTTGATGCGGTCGGCGAAATGGCCGCTCATGCGCGCCAGTTCGCCCAGCTGCGCGCGCCCGGCGGCTTCAGCGCCCCAGCCCACCAGCATCATGAAGAACGGCACCAGCGGCGCGGTGAACAGCAGGATCAGCGCCACCACCCAGTCCACCCAGGCGACAGCGGCCAGGATCAGCAGCGGCACCACCACCACTTCGGTGCGCACCGGCAGGAAGCCGCTGTAATAGCTCTCGATCGCATCACCGTGATGCAGCATCAGTTCGCCCAGTTCACCGGTGCGGCGCTGCCGCAGCCAGAGCGGGCCCTGGCCCAGCAGGCGCGCGAACACGCGTTCGCGCAGTGCCAGCCGGGCGGCGTCGGCCACGTCACCGGCGGCGGCCTGGGTGGCGCTGCCCAGCAGGGTGCGCAGCACCAGGATCACCGCCAATCCCGCCAGCACCGGCAGGCCAGAGGCCAGCGGCACGCGCTCCACCAGCACCTGCTGCACCAGCCAGGCGATGGCGGCAGCCTGCCCGATCAACAGCGCGCCGGACAGGCTGATGCACAGCGCGGCCAGGCGCTGGCGGCCCCGGGCGGAGCGTGCCAGGTCGGCCAGCCAGGCCGTGCGCACACGCCGCTGGCGGGCGGTTTCAGCATCCGGGGACAGGCCGTCAGGGGTCGTTTCGGCAGCGCTCAAGAGGTCTTCACGGGCAGCGGGGGAGACACGGCATTGTAGGCGCAGGCAATAGCCCGCCCCTGCGGCCGGCGGTCGCAGTCTTCATCAGGTTGGCATACGATCAACCGGGGCACCTGTTCATACATTGATCTGGATCAAGGCTGTTTGAAGTAGTCGGTCACATCATTCACGTCGTAGACCACCCTTCCCGCCACCTGCAACGGCACTATCCAACGAGGTAGCCAGGCCATGATTGATCAGACAGTCGTAGAACTGTCGCGGCTGCAATTCGCGCTGACCGCGATGTACCACTTCCTATTCGTACCGCTCACCCTCGGCCTGTCCTTCATGGT
Organism: Stenotrophomonas sp. YJH_SMC_127; assembly: GCF_059372445.1. Lineage (NCBI taxonomy): Bacteria > Pseudomonadati > Pseudomonadota > Gammaproteobacteria > Lysobacterales > Lysobacteraceae > Stenotrophomonas > Stenotrophomonas sp. YJH_SMC_127. The sequence continues at coordinate 187,055 of NZ_JCAFVO010000001.1, forward strand.
GGCCATCATGGAGAGCGTGTACGTGATGACCGGCAAGGAGATCTGGCGCAGGATGACCCTGTTCTGGGGCGTCCTGTTCGGCATCAACTTCGCCATGGGCGTTGCCACCGGCATCGTCATGGAATTCCAGTTCGGCATGAACTGGTCCTACTACAGCCACTACGTGGGTGACATCTTCGGTGCGCCACTGGCGATCGAAGGCCTGATGGCGTTCTTCCTGGAAGCGACCTTCGTCGGCCTGTTCTTCTTCGGCTGGAACCGCCTGAGCAAGGTCAAGCACCTGATGGTGACCTGGCTGATGGCGCTGGGGACCAACCTGTCGGCGATCTGGATCCTGGTGGCCAATGGCTGGATGCAGAACCCGACCGGTGCGGTGTTCAACCCGGAAACCATGCGCATGGAAGTGGTCGACTTCATGGCGGTGGTGTTCAACCCGGTGGCGCAGGCCAAGTTCGTGCACACCGTCAGCGCCGGCTACGTGACCGGTGCGGTGTTCGTGATGGCGATCAGCGCCCTGTTCCTGCTGCGCAACAAGCACAAGGACCTGGCCCGTCGTTCGTTTGCGGTGGCCGCGGCGTTCGGCCTGCTGTCATCGCTGTCGGTGGTCGTGCTGGGTGACGAGAGCGGTTACGCCGCCAGCGAACACCAGAAGATGAAGCTGGCCGCGATCGAGGCGATGTGGGAGACCGAGCGTGCGCCGGCCGACTTCACCGCCTTCGGCATCCCCAACCAGGAGACTCACCAGAACGACTACGCGGTGAAGATCCCCTACCTGATGGGCCTGATCGCCACCCGCTCGTTGAACCAGCCGATTCCCGGCATCCTGGAACTGGTCGAGCGCGCCGAACACCGCGTGCGTGGCGGCCAGCTGGCCTACGGTGCATTGGAACGCCTGCGCGCCAACAAGAACGACGTTGAAGCGCGCGAGATGTTCGACCGCCACTGGCAGGACCTGGGCCACGGCCTGCTGCTCAAGCGCTATCGCGATGACATCCTCAACGCCACCCCGCAGGAGATCTCGCAGGCGGCGATGGACACGGTGCCGCGCGTGATGCCGTTGTTCTGGACCTTCCGCGTGATGGCCGGCCTGGGCTTCTACCTGATCGCCTTCTTCGCACTGGCCTTCTACTACTCGTGCCGCAACAACTTCCAGGACAAGCGCTGGTTCCTCAAGCTGGCCCTGTGGACGCTGCCGGCACCGTGGATCGCGATCGAGTGCGGCTGGTTCGTGGCCGAGTATGGTCGCCAGCCGTGGGCGGTCGATGGCGTGCTGCCGACCTTCTATGCGGCGTCGGGCCTGGCCCTGCATGACATCGTGCTGACCCTGGCCGGCTTCACTGCCATCTACACCGCGCTGATCGTGGTCGAGATCAAGCTGATGCTCAAGGCGATCCGCAAGGGTCCGGACGAGGTGCTGCCGTCGCTGCAGTCGCCCCAGCCGCATGCTTCCCACAATGCCTCGGCGCCGGCCGCCGGCCAGGCCTGAGGCAGGAGAACCAAGATGGATTTCATTCTTCTGGACTACACCACGCTGCGCGTGATCTGGTGGCTGCTGCTCGGCATCCTGCTGATCGGTTTCGCCGTGATGGATGGTTTCGACCTGGGCGTGGGCACCCTGCTGCCCTTCGTCGCCCGCAACGACGCTGAGCGCCGGCTGGTGATCAATACCATTGGTCCGGTCTGGGAAGGCAACCAGGTGTGGCTGATCCTGGGCGGCGGCGCGATCTTCGCCGCCTGGCCGCCGCTCTACGCGGTCAGCTTCTCCGGGTTCTACCTGGCGATGTTCGTGATCCTGTTCGCCCTGATCCTGCGTCCGGTCGGCTTCAAGTTCCGCAGCAAGATGCCCAGCGAGCGCTGGCGCAACACCTGGGACTGGGCGCTGTTCATCGGTGGCTTCATCCCGGCGCTGATCATGGGCGTGGCGGTGGGCAACGTGGTGCTGGGCGTGCCGTTCCACTTCGATGACAGCATGCGCATCTTCTACACCGGCTCGTTCTTCGGCCTGCTGATGCCCTTCGCACTGCTGGCCGGCCTGCTCAGCGTGTCGATGCTGGTCGCCCACGGTGCCGCCATGCTGGTGCTGAAGACCGACGGCCCGGTGGCCGAGCGTGCGGCCCGCTTCGGCAGCATCGCCGCGATCATCGCTTTCGTGCTCTTTGCGGTCGGCGGCGCCTGGGTGGCCTTCGGCCTGCCGGGTTACCAGATCACCTCGCAGGTGGTCACCGACGGCGCCACCAATCCGCTGCTGAAGACCGCCGAACTCGGCGCCGCCGGTGGCTGGATGCGCAACTACAGCACGATGCCGGCCACGATCCTGGCCCCGCTGCTCGGCCTGGCCGGCCTGCTCGCCAGTGCGGTGCTGCTGCGTGCCCGCCGCGGCGGCCTGGCCTTCATTGCCTCCGGTGCGGCCATCGCCGGCATCATCCTGACCGTCGGCTTCGCCATCTTCCCGTTCCTGCTGCCGTCCTCGAGCCAGCCCACCTCCAGCCTGACCGTGTGGGATGCCTCGTCCAGCCACCTGACCCTGTGGATCATGCTGCTGGCCACGGCGGTGTTCCTGCCGATCATCCTCGCCTACACCACCTGGGTGTACCGCGTGCTGAAGGGCAAGACCACCACCGAAGAGATGGGCAACAACCCGAACGCGTATTGATTGCTTGCACGTGTGCCGACCAACGGTCGGCACCTACCCGGAATGAAGGAGACTGATCATGTGGTATTTCGCCTGGATTCTCGGTGCCGGCCTCGCCTCGACGGTGGCCATCCTCAACGGCATGTGGTTCGAAGCCCGCGAGCAGAACCGCATCGAGAAAGAAAATCGTCGCTGAGCTGTAAAAAAACCTTGCCGCCTTGGCCTTCACACGGTATCTTAGGCGGCTCCTTCGGGGTGTAGCTCAGTCTGGTAGAGCGCTACGTTCGGGACGTAGAGGTCGCAGGTTCGAATCCTGTCTCCCCGACCACTTCGGTGGTCGCATTGAAGCCTGGTGAAGTCGTCCAGGCTTTTTTGTTCCCTGAAGTGGCACTGCTTCGGCAGTGTGAAGAAAACAGCATTCACCCCTTGCCGCCATCGGGGTGAATCGCTAGAATAGGCGGCTCCCTTCGGGGTGTAGCTCAGTCTGGTAGAGCGCTACGTTCGGGACGTAGAGGTCGCAGGTTCGAATCCTGTCTCCCCGACCACTTCGGTGGTCACCAAGAAGCCTGGAAGACATCACTGTCCTCCGGGTTTTTTTGTATCAGGCACCTGGCCGCCCGCATGACGGGACCTTGCCGGAGCCCGCACGTACAATGGCCGCGCTGCCGGCCCGCCAGCAGCCCCTCCCCCACCTGCCGCTTCGGCGTAGACCGATGCCGGCGCTGCATGCCATTGCCCCGGCGTGCGACACCTGCAAGGACCACCGATGAGTTCCTCCCCTTCCGATTCGCCGTCGCTGCTGCACGGCCGCGTCCTCGCATTCGCCGCGATCCTGCTGGCAGCGATCAACCTGCGCACCGCGGTCACCTCGATCACTCCGCTGCTGGACGTGCTCGGCCAGCAGTTCGGTTTCGGTACCACCATGACCGGCGTGCTGGGCATGCTGCCGACCGCGTCGTTCGCACTGTTCGGCGTGGCCACGCCGGCACTGGCGCGGCGCCTCGGGCTGGAGCGCACCACGCTGCTGGCGATGGTGATGGCGATGGCCGGCCTGCTGCTGCGTTCCAGCGCCGGCAACGTCGGCACGCTGCTGTTGGGTTCGGTGGTGGCACTGGCCGGCATGGGCATCGGCAACGTGGTGGTGCCGCCGCTGGTGAAGCGCTATTTCGCCAACAAGGTCGGCACCATGAGCACGCTCTACATCAGCGTGCTGCAGCTGGGCACGATGCTGCCGGCACTGCTGGCGGTGCCGGTGGCCAACGCCGCAGGCTGGCGCGTGTCGCTGGGCATGTGGGCGCTGCTGGCGCTGGCTGCCGCACTGCCGTGGCTGGTGCTGGCCACGCGCGCGCCGAAGCCGCAGTCCAACGTGTCCGATCCGACCGCGCAGCCGCATGGCAAGGTCTGGCGCACGTCACTGGGCTGGAGCATGACGCTGATGTTCGGCATGACCTCGCTGATGACCTACTCGATGTTCACCTGGCTGCCGCGCATCGTGGTCGAGGCCGGTGGCACGCCCGCGTTCGGTGGCGTGATGGTCGCCGTGTTCTCGGCGCTGGGCCTGCTGCCATCGCTGGTCATTCCGTCGATGGCGGTGCGCATGCAGAACCCGTTCCCGCTGGTGCTGATCGGCTTTTTCTCGTTCGTGATCGCCTTCACCGGCCTGCTGCTGGCACCGATGAAGGCCCCCCTGCTGTGGGCCTGCCTGCTCGGCGTCGGCCCATCCACCTTCCCGCTGGCACTGACCCTGATCAACCTGCGCACCCGCACCCCGACCGGCTCGGCGGCGCTGTCCGGCTTCATGCAGGGCGTGGGCTACAGCTTCAGCTGCCTGGGCCCGTTCCTGGTCGGCTGGCTGCACACGGTCAGCGACGGCTGGACCCTCCCGTTCAGCTTCCTGTTCGGCTGCGCCGCCCTGATGCTGTGCGCCTCGTGGGTGGCCTGCAAGCCGCGCAAGCTGGAAGATCTCTGGTAAGCCACGTGGGGCCCGCAACCGGGCCCACCTACCATTCGTCAGCCCGTCTGCGCATTTTGACGCCGGGCTGACAATTCCGGGCGGATAGTGCCCACGAATGCCCATCCTTGCCGCGTGCCGGCATCGGGCATGGGGGCGGCAGCGCCGCCCGGGCCACCACTCGGTGTGCGGGGGACTTTCGTTTCAGACAAGACATCGCAGGTCGCTGTCCGGGTTGTATCCGTCTTCGCTGGGCGGGAATGCACGAAGGGAGTGACGCGGGCCACGGCCACGCCAAAAGCTGGCATGTGATGTGCGTCACATTTTTCAGGTTGTCTGGTTCGGAAGCCAAGGGGGTCCCCAATGGTTGTCCACCGCCGGCTGGCGCTCTGCGTCGGCCTCGCCTGCACCGCCCTGGCCTGGGCCAGCAGCGCTGCCCCGCCCGACCGCGAAGCAGCGTTGGCCGAGATCGGCCGCTATCGAGACCAGGCGCGTTGGCTGGACGCCCTGGGCGCGATCGAGCGCGCCAGCCAACAGCAACCCAACGACGACCTGCTGTTCAAGCTGCGCGTATTGACGCTGGGCGACATCGGCAACGCCTGGCGTGCGTGGGAGCTGTACCAGCAGCGCCCGCAACTGTTCGACGCTGCGCAGAAACAGCGCCTGGAAGGCGACTACCTGGCCAAGCTGGTGGTCTGGAGCCTGGCCTACAGCAGCAGCGAGGACAGCCGCCTGGAAGAAGCCGAATCGACCCTGGCCCGCATGCAGCGCTACCTCGGCGGCGAAGGCACCCCGCCCTCGCAGGCACCACTGCGGATCCGCATGGACCGGCTGATCCTGCTCAACCGGCTGGGCCGCCATGCACAGGTCCGCGAGGAAGCGCGGGCACTGCAGGCCGAAGGCCACACCCTGCCCGACTACGTGCTGCCCGCAGTGGGCGATTCGTTGATGGGCACCCTGCACCCGGAAGAAGCCATCCCGGTGCTGCAGGCGGCCGTCGCTGGCGACCCGACGCGCGACGCCTCGCATTCGGAACTGGCTTACGCCTACCTGGAAAGCGAGCAGCAGGAAAAGGCCATCGACCTGCTGCAGGCATGGCGCGACAAGGAGCCGGCGTGGCGCTGGAGCAACGGCAAGTCGCCGTACGCGAACTGGTCGCGCTACGAGGCCGATCTCAACCTGGCGATGGTGCGCGCCTACAGCGGCGACCTGCACACCGCGCAGCACGACCTGGAGTCGATGGTCGAGATCGCACCCGGCAACGGCGGGCTGCAGAGTGCGCTGGGCAGCGTCTACATGATGCGCGGCTGGCCACGCCGGGCGCTGCAGCGCCAGCAGATGGCACACGCGCTCGATCCGCGGGACATCGAACCGCGGCTGGGCATGGAAGAGGCCTATGTCGCCCTGCAGCGCGACGACCTGGCGCGGCCGCTGCACGATGACCTGGTCGCACGCTACCCCACCCAGCCGGCAGTCGAACGCATGGACCAGGCCTGGCGCGCGCATCGCGGCTGGCAGCTGAAGGCATGGACCGACATCGGCCGCAGCTCCGGGGGCGGTGGTACTTCGCCCCTGGGCAACAACGACCGCCACTACGGCGTGGACGTGGAGACGCCGGTCCTTGATGACCGCTGGCGGTTGTTCGCCCTCGCCGACCGTCGCGTGACCGACTTCCAGGACCAGCGCATCGATCCCCTGTGGCTGGGTGCGGGCGTGCGTTACCGCTTCGGGCAGCTGGATGCGGAAGCGGCGGTCCTGCGCGCCAACGATCACATCGGCGACACCGGCCTGCGCGTCGGCGTCGGCTGGCAGTTCAACGATTCCTGGCACGCCGGCGTGGTGGTCGCACGCAATGACCCGGAGGCCTCGATGCAGGCGCGCGCGGCCGGCATCACCGCCGACAGCGTGAGCGCACAGGTGGACTACCGGCGCAGCGAGCTCACCCACTGGACGTTCGGCGCGAGCCGCTTCCGCTATGACGACGGCAACCACCGCGAGCTGTTCGGCACCAGCGTCCAACAGCGCCTGCTGACCCGCCCACGCTGGCTGGTCGATGGCCTGGCCAGTGCCTACACCAGTCGCGGCAGCCGCGATGATGCGCCCTACTTCAACCCGAAGCGCGACCGCATGGTCGAGATCGGCCTGCGCATCGACCAGCAGCTGTGGCGGCACTACGAGCGCCACTTCCGGCACCGGCTGACCGTCTCGCTGGGCGACTACTGGCAGGACGGCTTCGGCAGCGCGTTGGTGCCGTCGGTGTCCTACATGCACGAGTGGCAGCTGGGCCCTGGCCGCGTGTTCGAGTATGGCGTGCGGTGGTCACGACCGGTCTACGACGGCCATCGCGAGCGCCATATCGGCTTCGAAGCCGCATTGCGCTGGGGAGACTGACATGGCCCGCTTCCTGCGACTGATCGTGCTCCTGCTGCTGGCCTGCGTGCCACCGGCGTTCGCGCAGCAGCCCCTGCATCTTGATGCGATCGACAACGGCCTGCTGATCCTCAGCTACCACGACATCCGCGACAAGGTGGCCGCCAAGGGTGATGCCGATTCCTATGCGGTGAGCACGCAGAACTTCGCCGCGCACCTGGACTGGCTGGGCGCGCACGGCTACCACCCGGTTTCGCTGTCGCAGCTGATCGAGGCCTCGCAGGGCCGCGCCACGCTGCCTCCCAAGCCGGTGCTGCTGACCTTCGACGATGGCCTGCGCAGCGTCTACGACAAGGCCTTCCCGCTGCTGCAGGCCTACCACTACCCGGCCCTGGTGGCGGTGATCACCGATTACGTGGACATGGCACCGGGCCGCACCATCGACTACGGCTACCGCCCGTTCGGCCACGATGACTTCGTGACCTGGGCGCAGCTGAAGCAGATGCACGACAGTGGCCTGATCGAAGTGGCCAGCCATACCGACGACCTGCACCACGGCGTGCTTGCCAATCCGCAGGGAAACTCCACGCCCGCCGTGGTCACCCGCATCTACACCCCGGCCACGCGCAGCTACGAGAGCGGGACACAGTATGAGCAGCGCCTGCGCACTGATCTTTCGCGCAGCGTGCAGCGCATCCAGCAGCACCTGGGCGTGCGCCCGCGCGCCATCGTCTGGCCATATGCCGCGTACAACCAGTTGAGCAACGACATCGCCGAGCAGCTGGGCATGCCGGTTTCGTTCGACCTGGAAGGCCGTAGCACGCCAGTGGCCCCCGACCTGCACGGGCTGGCACGATTGCTGGTGAGCAACAACCCGACCGTGGAAGGCCTGGCCTACGAACTGCGCCGAGACGTGGCGCTCGATGGCATCCGCGCCCTGCAGATCGATCTGGATGACATGTATGACCCGGATCCAGCGCAGCAGGCACGCAATCTCGATGCATTGATCGAGCGGGTCAAGCGCATCGCGCCGACCCATGTCTATCTGCAGGCCTTTGCCGACCCGGACGGCAACAACACCGCCGATGCGCTGTATTTCCCGAACCGGCACATGCCGATGCGGGCGGACCTGTTCAGCCGCGTCGCCTGGCAGCTGAAATCCCGCGCGGGCGTGAAGGTCTACGCGTGGTTGCCAGTGCTCGGCTTCGAACTGCCCGACCCGGAGCAGCGCAAGGTGCTGGCGATCCGCAATGGGGATGCCGACGGCATGTACCGGTTGGATTTCACCAACCCGAAGGCCAGGCAGATCATGCTCGACATCTACGAGGACCTGGCGGTCAATTCCTACTTCGAAGGCCTGCTGTTCCATGACGACGGCTACCTGCGCGACACCGAGCTGCCCGCCCTGGCGGCCGGCGAAGATGGCAGCGCACGTACCCAGGCACTGATCGACTTCACCCTGGCTCTGCGCAACAGCGCGCAGCGCTGGCGGCCGAAACTGGCAACGGTGCGCAACCTGTATGCCGAGCCGGTACTCCGCCCGCAGAGCGAAGCCTGGTTCGCGCAGCGCCTGGACCTGTTCAACAAGGCCTACGACCAGACGGCGCTGATGGCGATGCCGTGGATGGAAGGCAGCAGGCACCCCGAGCGCTGGCTCGACCAGTTGCTGGCCGCGGTACGCGCGCACGACCCGCAGCTTCAGCACACGCTGTTCGAGCTGCAGACCGTCGATTGGCGCAGCGGGCAGCCGATTCCCGCCGGGCGCCTGCGTGCGCAGATCCGCCAGCTGCAAGCGCAGGGCGTGCACCACTTCGCCTGGTACCCCGATGACTTCATCGCCGACCAGCCCTCCACCCGCGATGCCCGCGCGGCAATGTCCGCCGGCAACTTCCCGTACCCGGAGAAGTGACGTGGACATGCATCCGCTGCTGCAGGTCCTGTTCCAGTTCGCCTTCTACTACCCGATGGTGATGGCGTTCTTCTGGATGTCCGGTGGCCTGTACTACTACTTCCGGCGCGAGCGTCACTCACGTCCGCGCAACGATCCGCCCTTGATGATCGCCCCTCCCTTCGCGACCTTGCTGGTGCCCTGCCACAACGAAGCAGAAAACCTGGACGACACGCTCACTGCGGCGCTGGCCCAGCGCTACCCCGCCGATTACGAAGTGATCGCCATCGACGATGGCAGCAGCGATGACACCGGCGCACGGCTGGATGCGCTGGCGGCAAGGCATCCACGGCTTCGCGTGCTGCACCTGGACCGCAACCTGGGCAAGGCCAATGCGCTGCGCATGGGCGCACTGGCCGCACGCTCGGAGTACCTGGTGTGCATCGATGGCGATGCGATGCTGGAAGAGCATGCACTGCACTGGATGGTCTGGCACCTGGTCAGTGGCAACCGGGTCGGTGCGGTCACCGGCAACCCGCGCATCCGCAACCGCTCCACCCTGCTCGGACGCCTGCAGGTGGCGGAATTCTCCTCGATCATCGGCATGATCAAGCGGGCACAGCGCGTGTATGGCCGCATCTTCACCATCTCCGGCGTGATCGCCGGCTTCCGCCGCACTGCCCTGCACCAGGTCGGCTGGTGGTCGGATGACATGGTGACCGAGGACATCGACATCAGCTGGCGCCTGCAGCGCGCGCACTGGGACATCCGCTACGAACCCAATGCGCTGTGCTTCATCCTGATGCCGGAGACGCTCAAGGGCCTCTGGCGGCAGCGCCTGCGCTGGGCCCAGGGCGGCGTGGAAGTGATGCTGCGCCACGCGCGCTCGCTGCTGCACTGGAAAGAGCGGCGCATGTGGGGCGTGCTGCTGGAGTACGTGCTGAGCGTGGTCTGGGCCTACACGATGCTGTTCATCGTGCTGCTGTGGGCACTGGGCAAGTTCATCGAGCTGCCGCCGCAGCTGCATATCGCCAGCCTGCTGCCGGAGTGGCATGGCGTGATCCTGGCGCTGGTCTGCCTGCTGCAGTTCGCCAGCAGCCTCATCATCGACCGGCGTTACGAAACACAGATTGGACGCAATTACTTCTGGGTCATCTGGTACCCGATGGCGTACTGGCTGATCAGCCTTTCCACCACCCTGGTGGCGCTGCCCAAGACGCTGCTGCGCCGTCGCAGCAAGCGCGCCACCTGGACCAGCCCTGACCGGGGGATCCGATGAACGCGCAACGCCCGTCCAACCGCTTCGACTCGCGGATGATCCGCAAGCCGCATCGCCAGCCACACTTCCAGCGCACGGCCTGGGGCTTCGTCACCCTGGCGTTCTGGGGCTTCTACTTCTATCTGTGGGCCCCCCTGGTGACCCTGCTCTCGTGGTTGATCGGTGGCCAGCTGGCCTGGCGGCAGCTCTACGAACGGCAGAACCAGTTCGACCCGTACGTGCTGGTCGCGCTGCCATTGATGCTGCTGTGCGCCAGCGTGCTGCTGATCGCCTGGGCCGAGTACAACCGCGCCCGCTTCCGTGGCCGCGAACGCCGCCTGCCGCGGCCCCTGGCCAGCCTCAACGAAGTGGCCGCCGATCTGGGCGCCAGCACCGGGCTGGCCGAACGCCTGATGGGCTGCAAGGCCGCCACGCTGCACATGGATGATCACGCACGGCCGGTCGGAATCCGCCGCGAGGTGGTGTAGCTGCCGACCTGGGTCGGCGCTTGCTTTGGTAGCTGCCGACCTTGGTCGGCGCTTGGGCCTGGTGGGTGCCGGCCTTGGTCGGCACCGGGGTTTGCCGCGAAGAGCATCCACGCGCGGCGTGGATCCACTTATGTACGCGTCTGCCCTTCGCCGCGCACGACAAATCGTTCAACGGTGAGGGCTTCCAAGCCCATCGGGCCGTAGGCGTGCAGGCGCGTGGTGGAAATACCGATCTCACTGCCCAGGCCCAGCTGGCCACCATCGGAGAAGCGCGACGAAGCGTTGACCATCACCACCGCCGAGCGCAGCGCGTTGACGAAGCGCTCGGCGTGGCCGGTGTCCTCGGTGGCGATCACTTCGGTGTGGTCGGAGGTATAGGTGCGGATGTGCGCGATGGCTGCATCAAGATCATCGACCACGCGCACCGCCAGCACCAGATCGAGGAACTCGGCGGCGTAATCCTCCTCGGTCGCCGCCGTGCTGCCCGGCAGCAACGGCTGCGCCTGCGCATCGGCGCGCAGCTGCACCCCACGCTCACCCAGCGCCTGCGCCACGCGCGGCAGGAACGCGTCAGCCACGGCGCGGTGCACCAGCAGCGTCTCCAGCGAATTGCACGCCGCCGGCCGGCTGCACTTGCCGTCCACCAGCAGGTCGATGGCCTTGCCGAGGTCGGCGCTGGCGTCCACGAACAGGTGGCACACCCCCTTGTAATGCTTGATCACCGGCACGCGCGCGTGCTCGGCCACGAAACGGATCAGGCCTTCGCCGCCACGCGGAATGGCCAGGTCGATCAGCTCATGCAGCTGCAGCAGTTCCAGCATCGCCTCGCGGCGCAGGTCGGTGAGCACGGTCACCGCCGCCGGCGGTACGCCGTTGGCCTTCAATGCACCGGCCAGCGCCTGGGCGATGGCGGTATTGGAGTGGATCGCTTCGGAACCACCGCGCAGGATCACGCCATTGCCGGCCTTCAGGCACAGCGCGGCGGCTTCGGCCGTCACGTTCGGGCGCGCCTCGTAGATCATCGCGATCACGCCCAGCGGCACGCGCACCTTCTGCACGCGGATGCCGTTGGGACGTACGTCGTCGCGCGTCACCTGGCCGACCGGGTCAGGCAGCGCGGCCACCTCGCGCACCGCCTCGGCCATCGCGAACAGCCGCGGCGGGTCCAGTGCGAGGCGGTCGAGCATGGCACTGCCAACGCCCTTGTCGCGCGCGGCGGCGAGGTCGCGTGCGTTGCCGGCCAGGATCAGTCCGGCATTTACTTCCAGGGCCTGCGCCATCGCCAGCAGCAGCGTGCGTCGCGCCGCACTGTCCAGGCCGGCAACGATCTGCGCTGCATCACGGCAGGCGCGCGCCTGGGCTTCGATTTCGCTCATCGGGGTGTCCTTCAAACCGGTCATGGCAGCACCAGGTCGTCACGATGGACGACGCTGCCGCCGTAGTTGTAGCCCAGCACGGCCTGGATGTCGCGCGAATGATGGCCGGCGATCCGGCGCACGTCGTCGGCCGCGTACTGGCTGACGCCGCGGGCGACACAGACACGCCCCTGCGGTGCGATCCAGCACACCTGCACCATGTCGCCGCGCCGGAATGCCCCCTCGGCAGCGGTGATGCCGCCGGGCAGCAGCGAGGCGCCCTTCTCCCGCATCGCCTGTGCCGCACCGGCATCGACGACGATCGCGCCCTCGGCCAGCGGCGCGTGCCGCAGCCAGTGCTTGCGGGCAGCCTCGCGGCTGCGTGCGGCGTGGATGCGGGTGCCGAACAGGCGGTCCTGCGCCAGCGCGCGCACCACATCGCTGCTGCGGCCGTTGAACAGGTAGGTCTCGATGCCAAGGCGGCCCGCCTTGGCCGCCGCCTCAAGCTTGGTACGCATGCCGCCGGTGCCGGCGCGCGAGCCGGCGCCGCCGGCCATCGCCAGCACATCGTCACTCAGTTCCGGCACGTCGTGCAGTGGCCGCGCGTCGGCCACGGTGCGCGGATCTGCGCTGTACAGGCCGTCGATGTCGGTGGCGATGAACAGTGCATCGGCATCGACCAGCGCGGCCACGGTCGCGGCCAGGTTGTCGTTGTCACCGAGCTTGAGCTCGTCCACCGATACGGTGTCGTTCTCGTTGACCACCGGCAGCGCACCCAGCCGCAGCAGTTCGCTCAGCGTGGCGCGTGCATTGAGGTAGCGGCGGCGGTTGCGCAGGTCGTCGTGGGTCAGCAGCACCTGCGCCACCGGGCGCTCGAAGAAGCGCTGCCAGAGCCCGATCAGCTGCGCCTGGCCGAGCGCGGCCAGGGCCTGGCGCGCCGCCATCGCCGCACCGGGTTCATCGGCCCGCGGCAGGATCGCGCGCCCCGCCGCAACCGCGCCGGAGGAGACGATCACCACCTCGCGCCCAGCCAGTACGTTGGCGGATACAAACTGGGCCAGGCCCAGCGCGTGGCGTGGCGACAGGCCGCCACCATCGGCCGCCAGCAGGCTGCTGCCGACCTTCAGCACCGCACGCCGCCATGGCGGCAGCGCCTGTTGCGGGAACGGCGAAGCGACGGTGGCGGCGTGCAGGGTCATCGGTCAGGGCCTCAGCGGGTATTCCATTCGTGCACGGTCAGCTCGGAAGCGTGCATCGTCACCAGCGGATCGGTGGCGACGATCGCCTGCGCCTGTTCCAGGCTCTCGACGTTGCACAGCACATAGGCGCCACCGCTGCCATCGGCGAAACCACCGGTCAGCTGCAGCTTTCCCTGTGCCTGCAACGCCTCGAGGAAATCGCGGTGCGGCTGCACCGCCGCATCGTTGAAGTCCGGCCGGCGCATCGCCATCACCAGGTAGACAGTGCCCGCCATCAGGACAGCGCCTGCCAGCGTGCGCGCAGTTCGTCCAGGCGCAGATCGGCGGCCGAGCCCGGCGATACACGCGCAGCCAGGCTGCCTTCCGGGGTACGTCCCTGCCCTGCGCTGTCGGCACCGGCTGCAGCGGCCTTGTAGGCCTCGCGGAACGGCACACCGGCCACCGCCGCTTCCACGGCGACGTCGGTGGCATACATGCCCGAATCGATCGCTGCGCGCAGCCTGTCGTCACGCCACTCCAGATTGGCCAGCAGCGCCGGCAGCAGTTCCAGCGCGGCCAGGCCACGGCCGAAGCCGTGGAAGATGGCGCCCTTGGACGACTGCAGGTCACGGTGATAGCCCGAAGGCAGCGACAGCAGCTGCTCGATCTCGGTGCGCGCGGCGGCGACGCTGGCGTGGGTCGCACGCATCAGCTCGATCACGTCCGGGTTGCGCTTGTTGGGCATGATCGAACTGCCGGTGGTGTACTGCGCCGGCAGCGCGACGAAGCCGAACTCGGCGCTGGTGAACAGCGACAGGTCCCAGGCGATGCGGCGCAGGTCCAGCGTAGCGCCACCGAGTGCTTCCAGCGCGGCCAGCTCGAACTTGCCGCGCGACAGCTGTGCGTAGATCGGCGAGATCTGCATGCGCGCGAAACCGAGCGCGGCCGTGGTGTGCTCGCGGTCCAGCGGCAGGTTCACCCCGTAGCCGGCGGCGGTGCCGAGCGGATTGGCGTCGACCAGCGCATGGGTGTCACGGGCGCGGATGGCGTTGTCGATGAAGGCCTCGGCCCATCCGGCCCACCACATGCCGGCCGAAGAGACCACGGCGCGCTGGATATGGGTATAGCCGGGAATCGGCAGGTCCTTCTCGGCCTGCGCACGGTCCAGCGCGATCTTGGCCACGTCGGTGCTGAGCCCGGCCACGCGCAGCAGCTTCTCCTTCAGCCACAGGCGGGTGGCGACCAGGATCTGGTCGTTGCGGCTGCGGCCGGTGTGGATCTTGCGGCCAGCGTCGCCGAGGCGTTCGGTCAAACGCGCTTCGATTGCTGAGTGACCGTCTTCGTACTGCGTATCCAGCACGAAGCGGCCTTCACGGAAATCCTGCGCCAGCACGTCGAGCTCGCGCAGCAGGCCTGCCAGCTCGTCGGCGCTGAGGATGCTGATGTGCTGCAGGCCCTGCGCATGCGCGGCGCTGGCAGCGATGTCATGCAGGAAGAACTCGCGGTCGAGGATCACGTCGTCGCCGGCGAGGAAGGTCTGGATCTGGGCGTCGACAGCGACGCCGGGCTTCTGCCAAAGAAGGTCTGCCATGGGGGCTCCGGAAGGCGTGTTCAGTGCGGGATCGACGTCAGTTCGTCGATGCCCAGCGCGAGGTTGAGGTTCTGCATGGCCTGGGTGGCCGCGCCCTTGAGCAGGTTGTCCAGGGTCGCCACCACCACCACCCGCTTGCCGCCCGGGGCCAGGGTGAAGCCACCGACCTGGGCACCGTGGCGGCCGGCGATGCGGCTGACCCACGGCGCTTCATCCACCACTTCGATCAGGGGTTCGCCGGCATAGGCCTGCTGGAAGCGCTCGACGATCTGTTCGCGGGTCTGCACGCGGTTCAGCCACAGGTTGGCGGTCAGCGTGATGCCGCGGAAATGCGGCGCGACGTGCGGCATGAACTCGACGGCCACGCCCAGCTGCACCGACACCTCGCGCTCGTGCACGTGGTTGGTCAGCGCATACGGCATCAGGTTGTCGGCCAGCAGTTCGACGTTGTTCTTGTCCGACGGCGTGGTACCGGCACCGGAGTAGCCGGAGACACCGAAGCACTGCGGCGGGCCGGCCAGCAGGTCCAGCAGCGGATGCACCGCCAGCTGCATCGCCGTGGCATAGCAGCCCGGGTTGCTGATGTGCTTCTGGCCGTTGTAGCGGCCGCGGGTCAGCTCCGGCAGGCCGTAATACCAGCTGTTGTCGAAGCGGTAGTCGGCCGAGAGATCGACGATGACGGTGTCCGGCTTGGCGGCTTCAAGCGCGGCCACGAACGGTGCGGCCAGGCCGTTGGGCAGGGCCAGGATCACCGCGTCCACGCCTTTGGCGGCCACCGCGTCGGCATCCAGGTTCTCGTACTGCAGCTCGCCCTGGAATTCCGGGTGGTGGTCGGACAGGCGCTGCCCGGCGCGCTCGCGCGAGGAGACGAAGGCCAGTTCCAGGCGCGGATGGGCGGCCACCAGCTTGATCAGCTCGGCGCCGGTATGGCCGCGGGCCCCGACGATGCCCAGGGTGAAAGTCGAATCGTTCATGCGTGGCTGTCCAGGCGGTACTGCAGGTGGCGCTTCACGCCCTGCCATTCCGCATCGATGATGGAGAAGATGACGGTGTCGCGCGGCGTGCCGTCGGCGTGCCGCTTGTGGTTGCGCAGCACGCCATCCTGCTTGGCGCCGAGGCGTGCGATGGCGGTGCGCGAAGTGAAGTTGAACCAGCTGGTCTCGAACACGACGCTCAGGCACTGCAACCGCTCGAACGCGTGGCTGAGCAGCATCAGCTTGGTCTCGGTGTTGACCCCGGTGCGTTGCGCAGACTCGCCATACCAGGTGTAACCGATACTCAGGCGCGGCACGTCCGCTTGCAGATCGTAGTAGCGGGTGGTACCGACAATCTGGTCGTTGGCATCGAACACCACGAACGGCAGCACCCTGCCTTCGGCCTGCGCCTGCAGCGCTGCCTGCACGTAGCCGGCCATGGTCTTCGCATCGGGCACCTGGGTGTACCAGAGCCTGGACAACGCGCCATCGCCAAGCGCGCCGCGCAGGCCATCGATATGCCCCATCTGCAGCGGCTCCAGCCGCGCATGGGTGCCCGCTAGCGTAGGGACCTTGGTCCAGTCGGCATGGTTCATGTGTTCAGCCCTGCAGGCTCGGCGCGCGCCGGGCGCAATGGTCGACATAGGTCTTGATCCGGTCGATGCCGTCGGCGCCGAACCAGAACACCTTCCAGTGGTCCTGCTTGTAGCAGCCGTCGGATTCAGCGTAATAGAAGTGGTTGATCGGATTGCCATGGCGCGAACGCCAGAACAGCTGCGGGGTTTCCTCCAGCATCACGTTCCAGACCGCGCGGCCCAGGCCCTCGCCCTGCGCATCGTCGAGCACGGCGAACTTGTCCAGGTACACGCCCTCGGCCTCGTCGGTGAGGATCACCGCGGTGCGGTAGTTCTCGCTGACGTAGGCGCGCAGCAGCTTCGTCTTTTCGAAGTACTCCGGCACCAGGGTGCGGCCGAAGCTGGATTCGATCAGGCCCTTCAGGCGCGGCAGGTCCAGCTCGTTCCAGGCGGTGGCGCGCAGCACCTTCTCGCCCTTGCGCACCAGCGTGCCCGACCCCTTGTGGGTGAACAGTTCCTTGGCCAGATCGGCCGGGCGCGTGATCGACACCGACGATTCCAGCGGCAGGCGATCGAGCAGATCCTTGATCTGTTCGATCTTCACCTTCATGCCGCCGTGGATCCACGGCTGCGCGATCAGGTGGTCGTACTCGGTGGACAGGTTGATCGAATCGATCACGTTGCCCTGCTCGTCCAGCAGGCCGCCAGTGCCGGTCAGGAAGATGATCTTGTATGGCTGCAGTTCCTGCACCAGCTCGTTGGCGGCGAAGTCGGCGTTGACGTTGAGGATCTGGCCGCCAGCGGTCTCGCCCAGGCTGGTGATGACCGGGATCGACCCGGCACGCAGGCTGGCCTCGATCGGTGCCAGGTTGACCTTCTTCACCTCGCCGACCAGGCCGTAGGTGTCCACGTCCAGGTACTCGGCCTCGAACACGCCGCCGGTGATCGAGGTGGCGCGCGCGCCGTTCTGCTGCAGCGCCTCGACCAGGCGCAGGTTGGACTGCTGGAACACCCGGCGCACGATCGCCAGCGCTTCCGGCGACGTCACGCGCAGGCCGTTGACGGTCTGCTTCTCGATGCCGGCGGCCGACAGTTCGGCATCCAGCTGCGGGCCGGCGCCGTGCAGCACGATCGGGGTCAGCCCGACTTCCTGCAGGAACGACAGCGAAGAGGTCAGCGCGTCGAGGTCGTCGCGCAGCACCGCGCCGCCGACCTTGACCACGGCGAAGCGCTTGGCGTCCAGCTGCGAGAAGCGCTTGAGGTACTGGCTGATCTCCTTCGCGCTGGCCATGCTGGAAAGCAGGCGCACGATGGTCTGGCGGGTCTGGCGGTGGGGCTGGAGGGCAGGAGACATTTCGGTTTCGTCACAGGCGGCGGTCGCCGCGTTGCAGTTCCACCCGGCCAGGGCCGGGCGGCGTTGTAGGGTCGATCAGGCGCCGGCGGCGATGATGCGATGCACGGCGTCGGTGTAGCGCTGCAGCTGCTCCAGCGTCACGAACTCATCGGCGGTGTGGGCCTGGGCGATGTCGCCCGGGCCGAACACCAGCGTGGTGTAGCCACCGGCGGAGAACAGCGAGGCCTCGGTCCAGAAGTCCACCGCGTTGCCGATCGGCAGCTCCAGCGCATCGGCCACGTCGCGCGCCAGCAGGCGGCGGTTCTCGGCCTCGGCGATGTCACCGGCCGGCAGGCTGGGGCCACGGAACGTTTCGGTGAAAACGGCGGCTTCCGGTTCGGCGAAACCGGCGAAGGTCGCCAGCAGGCCATCAATGTCCATCGACGGCAGCGGGCGGAACCCGAAGCGCACCTCAGCAGCCGGTGCGATCATGTTGGCCTTGATCCCGCCTTCGACGCGACCGATGTTGAAGCGCAGCCCGGTCAGCCCGCCGAAGCGGGCCGAGGCCAGCGATTCCACATGGTCCAGTGCACGGTTGCCCCAGCGCATGGCCTGGTGCAGCGCGCTGGCGGCCGCGTCCTGCTTGCCGGACGCATGGCCGGCGCGGCCGGCGAACTGCATCAGCACCGAGCTGATGCCACGATGCGCCAGCACCGCTTCACTCATGGTCGGCTCGGCCACCAGCACCGCTTCATACGGCAGGCCACGGGCCAGGAACGCGGCGATACAGCGCGGATCGTTGGCTTCCTCGTCGCTGGAGAACAGGAAGGCGGCATCGCCATCGCTGGCATTGGCCGCCGCCACCAGCGCAGCGGCGGCGCCCTTGATGTCACACACGCCCAGGCCGACCACACGGTCGTCCAGGCGCCGCATCACATGCGGGTCGGCACTCCAGTGCGGCGAGTCCGGCACGGTGTCCAGGTGCACGTTGAACAGGTACTTCGGCGTCCCGCGCACGGCGTACAGGCTGACTGCGCCCGCGCCATGGTCGATCACCTCGACGTTGAAGCCGGGCAGGTTGTCGCGCAGGTAATCGAAGATGCCACCGGTGGTGATCGCACGCGGCGGGTTGCGGGTGTCGAAGGACACCAGGGCCTGCAGGTGATCGAGCGTCTGTTCAAGCATGTGTCTGAATATCCGTAGGGTTCGAAATCGGTAGTGCCGGCCGCTGGCCGGCTCCGCAATGATCCAGCCGTGCCACGAGCCGGCCAGCGGCCGGCACTACCCTCCATCGACGTTGCGAGGCGCCGGCCAGCGGCCGGCACCCCGTCACAGGTCAACCGCGGTTGACCTGCGCGTAAACGGTGGAGCTCATGCCGAACAGCTTGATGAAGCCTTCAGCCTCCTCCACGCCCCAGTCGGCCGACTGCGCGTAGGTGGCGCCCTTGGTGTTGAGCAGGTGCGGCGACTTCACGGCCACCGCATCGACGCGGCCACCACGGGTTTCCAGCACCACTTCACCGTTGACCTTGGCCTGCGAGGACTTCAGGAAGGCTTCGATGTCGGTCTTCAGCGGGTCGTGGTAGAAGCCTTCGTACACCAGCTCCACCCACTTGCGCGCCACGTCCGGCTTGAAGCGGTTCTGCTGCTTGGTCAGCACCGCATCTTCCAGCGCACGGTGTGCGGCCAGCAGCGAAACCAGGCCCGGGGCCTCGAACACGATGCGGCCCTTCAGGCCGATCACGGTGTCGCCGGTGTAGACGCCGCGGCCCACGCCGTACGGCGCGAACAGCTTGTTGAGCTGGGCCAGGATCTGGTCACCCGGCAGCGCCTTGCCGTCCAGTTCGACGGCTTCGCCTTCAACGAACTTCAGGGTCACGGTCAGGGCCTGCTCCGGCCACTCGCTGCGCGGTGCGCACCAGCCACGCGCACCCTCGCCCGGGGCTTCCCACCGGTCGATCTCGCCGCCGGACATGGTCAGGCCCAGCAGGTTCTCGTTGATGGTGTAGGCCTGCTGCTTGGCGCGCACGCCGAAGCCACGCTCTTCCAGGTACTTCTGCTCGTAGGCGCGGGTCTGGGTGTGTTCCTTCTGGATCTCGCGGATCGGCGCGATGATCTGGTAGTCGCCCAGCGCCTTCACGGCCAGGTCGAAGCGGACCTGGTCGTTGCCCATGCCGGTGCAACCGTGGGCGATGATGTTGGTGCCCAGCTCGGCAGCACGCTTCAGCGCGGCATCGACGATCAGGTAGCGGTCCGAGACCAGCAGCGGGTACTGGCCCTGGTAGCCTTCGCCGGCCCACACGAACGGCTTGACGAAGCCTTCCCAGATGGCCGGGCCACCGTTGACGGTGAGGTGGCTCGCCACGCCCAGTTCGGCGGCGCGCTTCTCGATGAAATCACGCTCTTCATCATCGACGCCGCCGGTGTCGGCGAACACGGTGTGCACGTTGTAGCCGCGCTCCTGCAGGTACGGCACGCAGAAGCTGGTATCCAGGCCGCCGGAGAAGGCGAGAACGACGTCTTTGTTGCTCATGGGGGTCAGGTCCACTTGGGGGATGGGAATTCGGTAGAGCCGACCGTTGGTCGGCTGGAATATTGGATGCGCCGCTGCGGGAGCAGCCGACCAACGGTCGGCTCTACCCCTTGTTCGATCTAGCGCCCGGCAACCGCCGCCATGATCGCCTTCTGCACGTGCAGGCGGTTCTCGGCTTCGTTGATGGCGATGCACTGCGGCGAATCCATCACCGCGTCGGTGGCCTTCACGTTGCGGCGCAGCGGCAGGCAGTGGCTGAACACACCATTGTTGGTCAGCGCCATCTTCCGCTCGTCCACGATGAAGTGCTTGAACTGGTCGCGGATCGGCTTCTCCGGTTCCCAGTTGCCGAAGAACGGCAGCGCGCCCCAGCTCTTGGCGTAGACCACGTCGGCGCCGGCGTAGGCGCTGTCGATGTCATGGCTGATCTTCAGCGAGCCGCCGCTCTCGGCCACGTTCTGCTCGGCCCAGCCCATGTAACGCTCGTCGAGGATGTAGTCGGCGGTCGGGCACAGCAGAGTCACGTCCATGCCCATGCGGGTGGCGATGGTCAGCGCCGAATTGGCAACGGCGGTGTTCAGCGGCTTGGGGTGGTAGGTCCAGGTCAGCACGTACTTCTTGCCACGCAGGTCCTGGGTGCCGAAGTGCTCCTGCAGGGCCATGATGTGGGCCAGCTCCTGGCACGGGTGGGTGATGGTCTCCATGTTGATGACCGGCACCGGCGAGTACCTGGCGAAGCTGTTGAGGACGATGTCCTGGCGGTCGTAGGCCCAGTCGATGAACTTGGGGAACGCACGCACGGCGATGATGTCGCAGTAACGACCCAGCACCTTGGCCACTTCAGCGATGTGCTCTTCGGTATCGCCGTCCATCACCGTGCCGAGGTTGAACTCGATCGGCCACGCATCCTTGCCCGGCTGCAGCACCACCGCGTGGGCACCGAGCTGGAACGCGCCCAGTTCGAAGCTGGTGCGGGTGCGCATGGACGGGTTGAAGAACACCAGCGCGATCGACTTGCCCTTGAGCTGGTCGCCGAGCTTGTTGCGCTTGAACAGCGCCGCCTGGGTCAACAGCGCGTCGAGATCGCTGCGGCTCCAGTCCTGGGTGTTCAGGAAGTGCTTGGGGGACATCATCTTTCCTTGCGTGGCGGCGCCGGTTTCGACGCGGTGGAAGGGAAAACAGGAATCAAAGGTGGAGCGGGAAGATTGCAGTTGCAGCTTTCAGAAGATGCACTTTTGAAGCGCGGAAACGAAAAAACCCAGCCGGCGGGCTGGGTTTTTTCGGACGAACAGCAAAAAGCTCCGGTTACCCAGCGAGGATGTGGGGTTCCGGTCGACGCGCACGCGAGGTCATGCCCGACGCCTGTCGGGCTGCGCTGCTGTCGTGCTGGAAGTCGGTGAGCTTCATGGTCAACCATCTTCGCATGCGGCCGAGGCCGGCGCAAGGGCCGGGGTCCCAGAATCAGGGATTGCTGGCCGTGCCCTGCTCCGGGCCGACCCAGGGCGTGATCGACACCCGGATCTTGAGCCGGTTGCCGGGGTCTTCCGGCAGCCGCGAACGGTACTTGGTGCCCTTGTAGACGTAATCCACGTCGTAGGCGATGGGCCGGCGGAATTCACGCCCCACCGGCACGATGCGGCAGTCGCGGGTCAGCATCGGGCCAGTGTTGGCCGGTGCCGGGGCCGGCGTCTCGGCTCCGGGCTCCTCAACGGCCTCTTCGTCGCTGCGCTTGAACATCGAGCGCACCGAGTCCCAGAAGCGGCTGATCCGGCCCTTGTCCTCGACCGGCTCCTCGCCGGTCACGTTCACCGGGGCCAGGGTCCGGGTCGACACCGGCTCGCAGTGCTCCTCGGTGCGGGTCGCGCGCAGGGTCTGGAACACCGGCTCCACGTTCAGCACCTGGGCGTAGTCGAACTTCACGTTCTCAACGATCACCACCCGGTTGCGGGGCTCGGCCTCCTGCGCCAGCACCACGGCGGGCAGCGCCGACAGGCAGGCCAGGGTCAGCAACGCGGTGGATTTCATTGGCGACGGGAGCAAGGACACGGCAATAGTGTAGGCAGTGGCGAGCGCAAGGGGCTGAACATTACCCGTCCACGCCGCTCCTGCCCACCCCACCCCGGGTGGCCCCGGCGTCCACCGGTGGCAACGGGTGCCCCCAAAGGGGGCCGACACGTTCTAAAATCACAGGCTTGTCCCCCAGCCACAGCCCCATGACCCTGCGCCTGCACAACAACCTGACTCGCCAGCTCGAACCGTTCACCCCGCTCGATCCGGCCTGTCCGACCCTGTATGTGTGCGGCCCGACGGTCTACAACTACGTGCACATCGGCAACGCCCGTGGCCCGGTGGTGTTCGGGGTGCTGGCCGACCTGCTGCGGCGCCGTTTCGGTGGCCTGCGCTACGCGCGCAACATCACCGACGTGGACGACAAGATCAACACCGCCGCGCGCGAGCAGGGCGTACCGATCAGCACCATCACCGACAGGTTCGCCGCCGCCTACCGTGAGGACATGGCCGCGCTGGGCGTGGTGCCGCCGGACATCGAGCCGGAGGTGACCGCGCACATTCCGCAGATCATCACCATGATCGAGCAGCTGATCGCCAACGGGCATGCCTACGCTGCCGAAGGCCACGTGCTGTTCGCGGTGGCCAGCTTCGATGGCTACGGCAAGCTCTCGCGCCGCGATCCGGACGAAATGCTGGCCGGCGCCCGTGTCGACGTGGCCCCGTACAAGCGTGATCCGGGTGATTTCGTGCTGTGGAAGCCGTCCAGCGACGACCTGCCCGGCTGGGCGTCGCCATGGGGCCGTGGCCGCCCGGGCTGGCACATCGAGTGCTCGGCAATGGCCGCCGCCCACCTGGGCGAGACCATCGACATCCATGCCGGCGGCGTCGACCTGCAGTTCCCGCACCACGAGAACGAGCTTGCGCAGAGCGAGTGCGCCCACGGCGGCAAGATCTTCGCCCGCTTCTGGCTGCACAACGGCATGCTCAACTTCGGCGGCGCCAAGATGAGCAAGTCGCTGGGCAACATCGAGCGCGTGCACGACCTGGTGCGCCAGCACCCGCCGGAAGCACTGCGCCTGGCCCTGCTGTCGGCCCACTACCGGCAACCGCTGGACTGGTCCGATGGCCTGATCGAACAGTCGGTGCGCACCCTGGACCGCCTGTACGGCACCTTGCGCGAACTGGCGTCAGTCGAGGCGGTCGTTGCGATCCCGGCCACGGTCGAGGCGACCCTGGATGACGATCTGAACACCCCGCAGGCACTGGCCGAAGTGGCCCGCATCGCCGCCGATGCGCGTCGTGCCACCGATCCGGCCGAGCAGGCGCGCCTGAAGGGTGAACTGCTCGGCGCCGGACTGGCACTGGGCCTGCTGCAGGCCGATCCAGCGCAGTGGTTCGGCACTGCGGCCAGCGACGGCGGCGACGATGCCCGCATCCAGGGCCTGATCGATGAGCGTGCCGCTGCCAAGAAGGCGCGCGACTTCGCCCGTTCCGACGCCATCCGCGACCAGCTGGCCGCCGAAGGCATCGTGCTGGAAGACACCCCGCAGGGCGTGCGCTGGTCGCGCAAGCGCGGCTGACCCGCCCTGCCCCGTGGCCGGTACGCCGGCCACGCCCCCACCGTAGAGACTGTTGTGATCGACTCCCCGTTCCCGCTTGAACCCACCGCCGCCGAGGCACAGGCCGCCATCGCCGAGGAATTCGGCTTCTTCGGCGACTGGTCCGAGCGTTACCAGTACCTGATCGACCTCGGCCGCAAGCTGCCGGCCTTCCCGGAAGAATGGAAGACCGAAGAGCATCGCCTGCTCGGCTGCCAGTCGATGGTCTGGATCGTGCCCGAAGGCAACGCGCAGTCGCTGCGCTTCCATGCCATCAGTGATTCGGCGATTGTCTCCGGCCTGATCTTCCTGGCCCTGCGTGTGTACTCCGGGCGCTCGGCGCAGGAGATCCTGGCCACCGAGCCGAGCTACATCCAGGACATCGGCCTGGCCCGCCACCTCTCGCCGACCCGCAGCAACGGCGTGGCGGCGATGCTGGCCTTCATCCGCGAGACCGCGCAGGCCCAGCTGCAGCGCGACCCGTCGTGAGCGAGCCTGCCACAGCCGAAGACAGCGCGCTGGGCCTGCTGTCCCGGCCCGGTTTCGCCAGGCTGCTGGCGTACCGCATCTTCGCGATGCTGTCCTACCAGGTGGTCGCGGTCACCGTCGGCTGGCACATCTACGAAGTTACCCGCAATCCGTTCTCGCTGGGCCTGATCGGCCTGGCCGAGGTGCTGCCGTTCTTCTGCGTGGCGCCGTTCGCCGGTTACCTGGTGGATCACCTGCCGCGCCGCCGCCTGGGCATGGTCGCCTGTTGCGGACTGATCGCCACCGCACTGGTATTGACCAGCGTGGCCATGGGCTGGCTGCCGATCGACGGCGTGTGGCCGATCTACGCAGCCATTGCGCTGACCGGCATGGTCCGCGCCTTCCTGTCGCCGATCTACAACGCCCTGTTCGCCCGCGTACTGGCCCGTGACCAGTTCGCGCGTGGCGCCGGCCTGGGCGCGGTGGTATTCCAGGCCGGCATGATCGCCGGCCCGGCACTGGGCGGCGTGCTGGTCGGCTTCGGTGGCAAGGGTCTGTCCTACGCGGTGGCCACCGCCTTCGCGCTGGTGGCGATGGCCTGTCTGGCCACGCTGAAAGTGGAGGAGCCGGTGCACACCGGCCCTGCCGCGCCGATCTTCAAGAGCATCGCCGAAGGCGCGCGCTTCGTGGTCGGCAACCGGATCATGGTCGGCGCGATGGCGCTGGACATGTTCTCGGTGCTGCTGGGCGGCGTGGTGGCGATGCTGCCGGCGTTCCTGCACGAAATCCTGCACCACGGCCCGGAAGGCCTGGGCATCCTGCGCGCGATGCCGGCGCTGGGCTCGGTGTGCGTGGGCCTGTGGCTGGCCCGCCACCCGCTGCACCGCAATGCCGGCCGCGTGCTGCTGTTCGCGGTGGCCGGCTTCGGCCTGTGCGTGATCAGCTTCGGGCTGTCGCAGCACTTCTGGCTGTCGGCGCTGATCCTGCTGTTCTACGGCGCCTTCGATGGCGTCTCGGTGGTGATCCGCTCGACCATCCTGCAGCTGGCCACGCCGGAAGAAATGCGCGGTCGCGTATCGTCGATCAACGGCATCTTCATCAGTTCGTCCAACGAGCTGGGCGCGTTCTATGCCGGCACGATGGCGAAGCTGCTCGGCCTGGTACCGGCCGTGGTGCTGGGCGGGTTCGCGGTGCTGAGCGTTGCCGGGATCACCGCGTGGAAGAACCCGACGCTGCGGAAGTTGAATCTTCGCGACCTGCAGTGACGCTGCTAACAGCGGATTCGGCGGCGCCGGGCGTTTGGCTGGGGCCGTTGCTCTCCCTCGATGATCGGGCTTGTCACTTTCTTTTCGCGAAAAGAAAGTAACCAAAGAAGCGCTCCGCCATCCGCGAGCCGGCGCTGCGCGCCGGTGCCCTGTGCTCCTCGGTGAATCAGGGGACGGCGCGGAGAGCCAGCCGACCAGCAGTCGGCTCTACAGGATAGAGCCGCCTCTTCGCGCCTGATTCCCCTGCGGTGCTCGGCTCGCTACAAGGCGGACTCAACAGCCGCGAGCGCACGCATGACCGTTCCTGATAGAGCCAAGCCATGCTTGGCTGCCTTTGCTTTTGCTTTTGCTCTTCCTTGCCCTCCGGCTTCGGCCTGAGCCGAGCGTGGGCTCGGCTCTACATCGGCCCCACCCGCAGGCTCCACCCGATACCCGGAAGGCGCTCTACACAGCCAACTCGAACCCAACAAAAAACCCGGCCGAAGCCGGGTTTTCTGCATGACCAGACAACGATCAGGAATCAGTCGCCCTGCTGCTTCTGCAGATGCTCCCAACGCTCCTGGGCATCGATGGTGCGCTCGGCGGTCAGGCGCGCCTCCAGGCGCTCCAGGCCGATTTCTTCGCCGGTGTCGACGCAGTAACCGTAGTCGCCCGCTTCCAGGCGCTTCAGGGTGCTGTCGATCTTGCCGATCAGCTTGCGGTAGCGGTCGCGGGTACGCAGTTCCAGCGAGTTCTCGGTTTCGCGGGTCGCGCGCTCGGCTTCGTCGCCGATGTCACGCACTTCCTCGCGCAGGTTCTCGATGGTCTGCTTGGACTCTTCCACCAGGTCCGCGCGCCAGTTCTGCAGGCGCTGGCGGAAATACTCCTGCTGCAGCGGGCTCATGTATTCCTCTTCCGAGGACGGCTTGTAGCCAGCCGGCAGGATCGGGCGGCCGGTGGCCTCGTCGGTCTTGTATTCGACCACCTTGTACTTGCTGCGCGGGGCCGGTGCTGCCGAGCGGGCGGCGACGGCCACGGCAACCTTGCCGACAGGGCGCGACACGGTCTTCGGGGCGGAATCGGATTTCACGGCGGTTTTGGCAGGCGATTTCGAAACGGGCACGGGATTCTTGGATTGCGGGGCCTTCGAAGCGGCAGGAGCGGCGGCCGGGGCCGGCTTGGAGGCCGGTTGGGCTGCTGCCACTGCCACGGTCTTGGCCGGGACAGGCTTGGCCGGAGCCGGCTTGGCAGCAGGCTTCGGTGCGGACTTCACTACTGGGGCCGGGGCCGGCTTTACGGCCGGTGCGGCAACATTCTTGGCAACCTTCTTTGCAGCGGCAGGCGTGGCGACCGGCTTGGCCGCAGCGACCTTCTTTGCCGCCGGCTTGGCGACCGGCTTGGCTGCAGCCTTCTTCACCACCGCCTTCGGCGCCGGCTTGGCTGCTGCCTTCTTGACCACCGGCTTGGCGACGGTCTTCTTCACCGGCGCAGCCTTGCTGACGGCCTTTTTCACCGGCGCCTTCTTGCTGGCAGCGGCTGGCTTGGCCTTGGCGGGCGCAGCGGCTTTCTTCGCCACCGGCTTGGTTGCCTTGACCGGCGTTTTCTTTGCGGTGGCCTTCCTGGCCGCCGGTTGCGAGGACGCTGCCTTGGTCGCCGGCTTGCTCGCCGGCTTCTTGGCAACGGGCTTTGCCGCCAACTTCTTCACAACAGGCTTGGCGGTTTTCTTGGCGGCCGTTGCGGCCTTCTTTGCAGTTTTTTTAGCAGCCACGAAACGCTCTTCCTTGGATTCCCCGGGGCCCGGGAAAGCGGGCCTTTATAGCCTACCCGACCCGCAGCAGCAACCTCGGCACCCTGCTCCATTCAGTCCTGGAGCCAAGGCGCCCAATGGGCAGTCCGACGAACACGGACCGCCTTGCGCGGTACGGAACCTGGCCAGCACCCGACGGTGCTGGTACCGGTCGCAGGCCATCGGCGACATGCGACCAACGGCCCATCCTGCACAAATGCGGCCTTCATGCCAACTGGCATAAGATGACTGGGTGATCTCGCGCCTGCTCATTGCCCTGCTGCGCTTCTACAAGCGCTTCATCAGCCCCTTGCTGGGGCCCCGCTGCCGTTTCGTGCCGAGCTGTTCTGAATACGCGATGGACGCGATCTCGCGGCACGGCCCGCTGCGCGGCAGCTGGCTGGCTGCGCGCAGGCTGGGCCGCTGCCACCCGTTCCATCCCGGCGGCTTCGACCCCGTGCCCGAGTCCCCCAACGCCCCCTCTTGCCGTTGCACAGGAAAACATTGACATGTCCTCCACCCTCATCACCAATGCCCGCATGGTCAACGAAGGCCGCACCTTCGACGGCGACCTGCGCATCGAGAACGGCCGCATCGCGCAGATCGGCAACGGGCTGGCGCCGCGCGACGGCGAGCAGGTGGTGGACGCGGCCGGGCGCTGGCTGCTCCCGGGCATGATCGATGACCAGGTGCACTTCCGCGAACCGGGCCTGACCCACAAGGGCGACATCGCCAGCGAATCGGCGGCGGCCGTGGCCGGTGGCCTGACCAGCTTCATGGACATGCCCAACACCAACCCGCCGACGCTGGATTCGACCATCCTGGAAGCCAAGTACGAGCTCGCGCGCGGCCGCGCTTGGGCCAACTACGGCTTCTACCACGGCGCCAGCAATGACAACCTGGACGCCATCCGTGCGCTGGACCCGAAGAAGGCGCCGGGCGTGAAGGTGTTCATGGGTGCTTCGACCGGCAACATGCTGGTCGACAACCCCGAAACGCTGGACGCGATCTTCCGCGAATGCCCGACCCCGATCATCACGCACTGCGAAGACACGCCGATGATCGATGCCAACCTGAAGGCCTTCCAGGAAAAGTACGGCGATGCGCTGACCCCGGACATGCACCCGGACATCCGCTCGCGCGAAGCCTGCATCAAGTCGACCCGCCTGGCGATGTCGCTGGCGCGCAAACACGGCACCCGCCTGCACGTGCTGCACATCTCCACCGCCGATGAACTGGCGCTGTTCGAGAAGGGCCCGCTGATCCGCGCCGATGGCAGCCGCAAGCAGATCACCGCTGAAACCTGCGTGCACTTCCTGCACTTCGCGCGCCCGGACTATGCGACCAAGGGCAACCTGATCAAGTGCAACCCGGCCATCAAGGAAGTGTCCGACCGCGAGGCGATCACCGCTGCGCTGGCCGACGACGTGCTGGACGTGCTGGCTACCGACCACGCGCCGCACACCTGGGAAGAGAAGCAGAAGCCCTACGCGCAGGCCCCCTCCGGCCTGCCACTGGTGCAGTACGCGCTGGTGGCCGCGCTGGAGCGCGTGCACGAAGGCAAGCTGACCCGCGAGCAGGTGGTGCAGAAGTTCGCCCACGCCCCGGCGCAGCTGTTCGACGTGGAAGAACGTGGCTTCCTGCGCGAAGGCTACTTCGCCGATCTGGTCCTGGTCGAAGACGTGCCGTTCACGGTCAAGCGCGAGGACGTGCTGTCCAAGTGCGGCTGGTCGCCGTTTGAGGGCACCACCTTCCGTTCGCGCGTCGCCTCCACCTGGGTCAACGGCCAGCTGGTGTGGGACGGCAGCAACCTGGTGGGCGAACCCGCCGGCCAGCGCATGACCTACAACCGCTGATGCGCTCGGCACTTCTGATCGGGGCGCTGCTGGCCGCGCCCCTGTTTTCCGTACCCGCGGCGCAGGCGCAGGATGGCATTGGCAGCCTGATCGACAGCCGCGTGGTGTTCCCGGCCAGTGCGTCGCAGGGCGCACTGGTGATCGGCAAGGTTCCCGCCGGCAGCCGCGTGCAGTACGCCGGTCGCCAGCTGCGGGTGAGCGGCTACGGCAGCGTGGTGTTCGGCATCGGCCGTGACGAGAAGGGCCCGCTGCGCGTGCAGGTGCAGCGCCCCGATGGTGGCAGCGAGACCGCGACCATTGCGGTGACGCCGCGCGACTGGCCCACCGAGCGGGTCAACGGCGTGCCGCCGAAGACGGTCAATCCGCCGCCGGCGATTGCCGAGCGGATCAAGCGCGAACAGGCGCAGGTGACCGCCGCGCGTGCCCGCGATGACGACCGCACCGACTTCACCCAGACCTTCATCTGGCCGGTGCAGGGCCGCATCAGCGGTCGCTTCGGCAATGCCCGCGTGTACAACGGGCAGCCCGGTGCCGGTCATTCGGGCATGGACATCGCGGTACCGACCGGCACCCCGGTGAAGGCACCGGCCGCCGGCATCGTCACCTTCGCCGGGCCGGACCTGTACCTGACCGGCGGTACGCTGCTGCTCGACCACGGCTTCGGGGTCAGCTCCAACTTCCTGCACCTCTCGCGCATCGACGTAAAGGTCGGCGACCGGGTTGAACAGGGCCAGGTGATCGCTGCGGTCGGCGCCACCGGCCGTGCCACCGGCCCGCACCTGCACTGGGGCATGAACTGGTTCGAGACCCGTATCGACCCGCTGCTGGTGCTGGAGCGCAAGTAACGGTAGTGCCGGCCGCTGGCCGGCAACCTCATCCTCTTCCGCGCCCTGCTGGATGCCGGCCAGCGGCCGGCACTACCAGGTACGTTGGATCAACCGCGCGCGGCCCACCACACGCGCAGCAGGGTGCGCACCGGGGTGGCCTCGATCGGCTTGCCTGCGGCCTGTGCCGCCACCCGCGCACGCGCCAGGCTGGACCACACACGGCGCGGGCGCGGGCCGGGCACGCGGGTGCCCCACCCCTTCAACAGATGCTGCGCCCAGCGCTGTGCGGCATTGCTGGCGTCCTCGTCCAGCAGGCTGCGCGGCACACCCGCCACGCCAGCGTCCTGCAGGCGCTGCGCCAAGGTCTGCAGCTGCACCGCACGACCGGCGCCGGTGCGCGGCTTGTCAGCGAACAAGGCCGCCTCCACCGCGGCTACGGCCTCGGCGTAGTTCGCCAGCGCGCGCTCGGCGCCGGCCGCATCCAGCGCGACCGTGCGCGCTTCAACCAGATCCGGAAGTGCTTCGGCCAACTGGGCCCACGGTGCACGCACCGGCTCCAGCAGCCTGCCCAGCGGATGGCGCGAGCGATGTCCCGCCCAGCTGCGCAGCTCCTCGCCCCACCACGCCAGCTTGGCGTCGGCCGGCAGCGGATCGCCGCTGGTGTTGAGCATGTCGTCGAACTCCTGCAGCAGCGCGAACCACGCCACTGCAAGCTCGCGTTGCGATTCGGCCACGAACGGGGCGGCCACCGACCATTCCGGCCAACGGCTGCGCCACTTGTCGAGGAAACTGTCCAGCGCGGTACTGCTCACTACACCATTCCTTACGGCTGGGCCGGGGCTGCCGGCCGGGTCGGCCAGAGACTGGCCAGTTGCAGAAGTTCAGCGTTCTCGACCAGCACGTCGGCCTGCCAGGCCAGCGGATCGTCGCTGTGCAGGCGGTAGCCCCACAGGGCTGCCACCGACGGCATGGCCGCGGCCCGCGCGGCGATGATGTCGCGCTCGTCGTCACCCACGTACACGCAGTCTTCGGCAGCAACGCCAATGGCCTGCGCAGCGTGCAGCAGCGGCAGCGGGTGAGGTTTGCGCTCGGCCAGGCTGTCACCGCCGACCAGCACTGCACAGCGCTGCTGCCAGCCGTGCTGCGGCAGGATCAGCCGCGCCAGGTACTCGGGCTTGTTGGTGACGATGCCCCACACGGTGCCGGCGTCATCCAGCGCGGCAAGCATGCCGGCCACGCCATCGAACAGCACCGCGTGCTGGCCGATCAGCGCTTCGTAGCGCTGCAGGAATTCCGGAATCAGTGCATCTCGCGCAGCGGCATCCAGGTCCGGGAAAGCGGCCCCGACCATCGCGCGCGAGCCCTTGGAGACCACCGGGCGCAGCACCGCCGGATCGATCGGCGCACGACCACGCTCGGCCAGCATCGCGTTGCAGGTGGCGACGAAGTCCGGCGCGCTGTCCAGCAGGGTGCCGTCCAGGTCGAACAGCACCGCACGCGGGAAGCGGGCGGCGGTCATGCCGGCTTGACCGCGTAGGCCAGGTAGTTGATGTCGGTGCGGCTGCTCAGGCGGGCATGGTTGCGCCACGGCTCGTAGGCCATGCCGCTGACATCCACCAGCTGCAGGTCGGCCTCGCGCAGCCAGCGCGCCAGCTCGGCCGGCTTGATGAATTCCTGGTAGTGGTGCGTGCCCTTGGGCAGCAGGCGCGCCACGTACTCGGCGCCGACGATCGCCACCGCGAACGCGGCGGCGGTGCGGTTGATGGTCGACAGGAACAGGTGGCCGCCCGGCTTCAGCAGGCGCTTGCAGGCCTCGATGATCGCGCCCGGGTCCGGCACGTGCTCCAGCATTTCCATGCAGGTGACCACGTCGAAGCTGCCCGGCTGCTCGGCGGCCAGATCCTCGGCCGCCTGCACCCGGTAATCGACCTGGGCGCCGCTTTCCAGCGCATGCAGGCGCGCGACCTTGACCAGCTCCGGGGCCAGGTCGATGGCGGTGACGTCAGCACCGGCCTGGGCCAGCGCTTCGCTCAACAGGCCGCCACCGCAGCCGATGTCGAGCACGCGGGCGCCGCGCAGCGGCACGCGGTCAGCCACGTACTGCAGGCGCACCGGATTCAGCGCATGCAGCGGCTTCTGCGGGCCGTCAGCGTCCCACCAGCGGTTGGCCAGCGCAGCGAACTTGTCCAGCTCGGCCTGATCGAAATTTGAGGAAGCGTGGGGGGCAGTCATGTGGGATGTCCTTGCGGCGCCAGGGTTCAGGCGCGGATATGGCGGATGCGCTCGCGCCACTGGCGCGCGTTGGCGATGATGCCCGGCAGGTCCATGCCGACCAGCTCGCGCTGCACCAGCTTCGGCTTGCCGGCGATCCAGACATCGCTGACCTGCTGGCGGCCGGTGGCGTACACCAGCTGCGACAGCACGTTGTGCAGCGGCTGTGTTTCCAGCGCGGACAGATCAACGCAGACCAGGTCGGCCTGCTTGCCGACTTCGATCGAGCCGATGCGGTCGCCGAAGCCCAGCGCGCGTGCGCCACCCAGCGTGGACGCGCGCAGCGTGGTTGCCGCGTCCAGTGCAGTGGCGTCGTCGGCCACGGCCTTGGCCAGGATCGCCGCGGTGCGGTTCTCGCTGAACATGTCCAGGTCGTTGTTGCTGGCGCAGCCATCGGTACCGATCGCCAGGTTCACGCCTGCGCGCTGCAGGGCGCAGGCCGGGCAGAAACCGGAGGCCAGCTTCAGGTTGGATTCCGGGCAATGCACCACGCTGACGCCACGTTCGGCGCACAGGTGGATTTCCGCATCGGTCAGCTGGGTCATGTGCACCGCGATCAGGCGGTCGTTGACCAGGCCGAGCCGATCCAGCCGCGCCAGCGGGCGCTGGCCGTGCAGCCTGATCGAATCGTTGATTTCCTGCGCGGTCTCGTGGGTGTGCAGGTGCACCTGCATGTCGAGCTGGTCGGACAGCATCCGTACCCGCTCGAAGTTGGCATCATTGACCGTGTAAGGCGCATGCGGCGCGAACGCGGTGCCGATCAGCGGATCGGTGCGCCACTGGTCGTGCAGTTCACCGGCCTTGGCGAAGTACTCGTCGTCGGTCTTGGCCCAGGCGGTGGGGAAATCGATGATGACCGCGCCCACCAGCGCGCGGAAACCGTGTTTCTTGTAGACCGCGGCCTGCACGTCGCCGAAGAAGTAGTTCTCGTTGGCGCAGGTGGTGCCGCCGCGCAGCATCTCGGCGATGGCCAGGGTGGTACCGTCGGCAACGAATTCGGGGCCGATCACCGCCGCTTCCACCGGCCAGATGTGCTGCTGCAGCCAGGTCATCAGCGGCAGGTCGTCGGCAACGCCGCGCAGCAGGGTCATCGGGTTGTGCGTGTGCGCGTTGACCAGGCCCGGCATCAGCGCAGCCTCGGGTCGGCTCACCACCTGGGTGGCGCGGAAGCGTGCGCGCGCCTCGGCACGCGGCAGGATGGCCACGATCTCGCTGCCACGCACGGCAACGGCATGGTCTTCCAGCACCACCGCATGCGGCTCGATCGGAACGACGTAACCGGCTTCGATGAGCAGGTCGCAGGCTTCGGGGAGGTGCGGGCTATCGCTCATGCGGGCTCACTGGCTGGGGGGCGGCGAGATACTTCTGGGGGACACGCCCCTGAGTCAGGGGCTGCCGCGAAGCGGCGGGGTCTGGAGACCCGTGAAGCGGGGGCCCATGATCTGCCGAAGCAGATCATGGGAGCGCCAGCGCGAATGCGATGGCGCGTATCCGGCCAGCGGCCGTCACTACCGTAATCCGGCTGCGCCGGATTACTTGACGCGTGCGGAGTATTCGCCCGAACGGGTGTCGACGCGGATCACTTCGTCCTGGTTCACGAACAGCGGCACGCGGACCACGGCGCCGGTTTCCAGGGTGGCCGGCTTGCCGCCGCCGCCCGAGGTGTCGCCACGGACGCCCGGATCGGTTTCGGTGATCTTCAGCTCGACGAAGTTCGGCGGCTGCACGAAGATCGGCTCACCGTTCCACAGGGTGACCACGCAGGACTCCTCGCCCTTCAGCCACTTCTCGGCGCCGCCCATGCCGGCCTTGGTGGCCTGGACCTGCTCGAAGGATTCCGGGTCCATGAAGTGCCAGTACTCACCGTCGCTGTACATGAAGTTCATGTCGGTATCGACGACGTCGGCTGCATCCAGCGAGTCGGTCGACTTCATGGTCACTTCCTGGGTACGGCCGTCCTTGATCAGGCGGTACTTCACGCGGGTGAAGGCCTGGCCCTTGCCCGGCTTGACGTATTCGGTGTCGATGATGACGGCCGGTTGGTTGTTGACCAGGATCTTCATCCCGTTCTTGACGTCGTTCATGCCGTAGCTGGCCATGCGTAAACTCCTGAGTGGCAAAAACGCCGCGGGTGCGGCGAGCCGTTAGAATGGAAAGCCCACCGGGTGCCGGTGGGCGACTGTTTTTCTGCCCCCATGATAACCGCAGGCCCCCTCTCCATGCAGCTTTCCGCCTTCCCCCGGCCCCAGTCGCCAGGCGCGCCCGCGCGCTGGCAGCAGCTCTGGCGCCAGGCGCTGCGCGACCCGCACGCCCTGCTGGCCCGGCTGCAGCTGGACCCGGCCGCGCTGGGTGTCTCGGAGGCGGCCATTGCCCAGTTCGCGCTGCGCGTGCCGGAGGGCTTCGTGGCGCGCATGCGCGTGGGCGACGCGGCCGACCCGCTGCTGCGCCAGGTGCTGCCCGTCGACGAGGAAATGCGCCCGGCACCCGGGTTCAGTTTCGATGCGGTGGGTGATGGTGCCGCCAGGAAGGCCACCGGCGTCATCCAGAAGTACCGTGGACGCGCCCTGCTGGTCGCCACCGGCAGTTGCGCGATCAACTGCCGCTACTGCTTCCGCCGCCACTTCGACTATGCCGCGGAAAACGCCGCCAAGGGCGGCTGGCAGGAGGCCGTAGCAGCCATCGCGGCCGACCCGGACATCGACGAGGTCATCCTGTCCGGCGGCGACCCGCTGTCACTGGCCACGCACAAGCTGGCCGAGCTGACCGATGCGCTGCGCGCGATCCCGCACATCCGCCGCCTGCGCATCCACACCCGGCTGCCGATCGTGCTGCCGGAGCGCGTGGACGAGGAGCTGCTGGCCTGGCTGGGCAGCCTGCCGTGGCCGCTGGCGATCGTGGTCCACGCCAACCATGCCAATGAGTTCGACGCCAGCGTGGACGCTGCGATGAGCCGCCTGCGCGGCGTCGGCGCCCAGCTGCTGAACCAGGCCGTCCTGCTGCGCGGGGTCAACGACAGCGTGCAGGCCCTGCAGGACCTGAGCGAGCGCAGCTTCGCCGCCGGCGTGCTGCCCTATTACCTGCACCAGCTGGACCGGGTCGAGGGCGTGGCCCACTTCGAAGTGGACGACAGCCAGGCCAAGGCGCTGATTGCCGGCCTGACCGCACGCCTGTCCGGCTACCTGATCCCCAAGCTGGTGCGCGAACTGCCCGGCGACCCGAGCAAGCGCCCGCTGTAATTCCGCAGGGGGTCAGATCCCTTTTTCCTGCGGAAAAGGGATCTGACCCCGACACAACAACCGTCGGTCAGAGACCCGATTCGATCATCCGCACCACTTCGGTGGCGGTCACCGGGTGGCTCAGCCAGTAGCCCTGGCCAAGATCGCAGCCGCGCTGCACCAGCAGTTCGAACTGCGCCTGCTGCTCGATGCCTTCGGCCACCACCGTGATGCCCAGCGCGTGGGCCATGGCGATGATGGCCGTGGTCAGTGCCAGATCGTCGGGATCGCGCTGCATGTCGGCCACGAAACTCTTGTCGATCTTCACGCCGTCCACCGGCACCTGGCGCAGGTGGCTGAGACCGGAGAAGCCCGTTCCGAAATCATCCAGCCAGACCTTCACGCCAGTGCGGTGCAGCTTGTCCAGCAGCTGCGCGGCAACCATCTCGTCGCCGATCACTGCGGTTTCGGTCAGCTCCAGGTGCAGGCGCGAGGCCGGTAGCCCGGACTCATGCAGGCACTGTGCAACCAGCGCCGGCAGCTCGCCGCCGCGCAGCTGCCGCGGTGATACGTTCACCGACACGAACAGATCGTCGCCGCCCGCACCCCGTGGCCACTGCGAGGCTTCCATGCAGGCCGCACGCAGCACCTTCGGGCCGATGATCTCGATCAGCCCGCTCTGCTCGGCCACTTCGATGAACACCGACGGCGGAATCGTGCCCAGGGTCGGATGCTGCCAGCGCAGCAGCACTTCGACGCCGACCATGCGCCGGTCGCGCATGCGGAAGATCGGCTGGTAGGCCAGGCGCAGCTCGCCGCGCTCCCAGGCCCCGCGCAGCTCCTGCTCCATGTGCACGCGGCGCTCGACCGCATGGTCCATCGCCCGGCTGTAATGGCGGTAGCAGTTCTTGCCGGCCATCTTCGCCTGGTACATGGCGATGTCGCCGTTCTTCAGCAGCGTGGTCGCATCGGCGGCATCGTCCGGGAACAGGGTCACGCCGATCGAGGTCCCCAGGAACAGCTCCCTGCCCTGTACCACCAGCGGCTTGCCCAGTTCGCGCACCAGCACCTCGGCCAGCAGCCGGGCGTTCGCGGCCACGTCGCCATCGCCGACCAGGATCACGAACTCGTCGCCGCCGAAGCGGGCCAGCAGCGCCTCATCGCCTCCCGCTTCGGCAACCGCGCGCCCGATGCGCTGTGCGAACTGCAACAGCGCTTCGTCACCGGCCTCATGGCCAAGGGTATCGTTGACGCGCTTGAAGTCGTCGATATCGGCGAACAGCAGGCCCAGCCGATGATTGGATGCGCGCGCCGCCATCAGGCGATGGTCCAGTGCTTCCCGGAACGCCAGCCGGTTGGTCAACCCGGTCAGCGCATCGGTATAGGCCATGCGCCGCACCTCGCGGTCATGGCGGGCGATGGAATCGCGCATCCGGGCAAAGCCGCGCACCAGCTCGCCGACCTCGTCATTGCGGGTGTTCTCGGCCAGCGGCGCCTGGTAGTCGCCAGCCTCGATGCGGCGTGCCGCAGCGGCCAGGTCCCGGATCGGCGCCACCAGGGTGCGCTGCACGTACAGGATCACCGCCACGCCGATCACCACCAGCAGGCCCAGCATCAGCAGCAGCCAGCCCAGGTGGCGGCTGCCGACCTGCTGCAGGCGCTCGCCGAGCGTGGCATTGGCTGCCTGTTCGCGCTGCTGCACCTCGTCCAGCGCCATGCCGACGCGGACGCCGCCGATGCGCTGGTTGCCGACCATGATCGGCATGGTGTTGTCGAGCACCTTGGGCGATTCCTGCACCACCAGCGCCTGCGCCACCGCGGCCTTGGGAGCGAGCGGGTCGGCCATCGGCTGGCCGAAGCCGGACACCTCGATCGAGCCGTCATGCACCAGCCGGCCACGGTCGTCGAACACCAGCACATAGCGCACGACCGGCTGCCGTGCGGTGCTGCGCACCAGCGCACCGACCTGGTCCAGGTCGCGGTAGTACAACGGGTTGGCCAGCGCGTCGGACAGCTCGCGCGCCATCGCTTCGCCGCGGCTGCGCACGCTGCGGTCGAACAGTTCATGGATGACGCCACCACTGAGGTTGCGCACCTCGCCCTGCATCGCCGCCTGCCGCCCCAGCAACACTGCCAGGATCGCCACCACCACGACCATCGCCCCGCCCATCGCGAGCAGGAACCGGGCCTGCATTCCCGAGCCGAGCCACTTCATTCCACTTCCATCCGCACGCGCGTCAATCCTTGTTTCAATTCATCCAGCCGCTGCTGCGCATGCGCATCGACGCGGTGGAAACCGGAAGTACCGAAAAACCGATGCAACGCCCCCTGCGCCTGCGGGTCACTGGCCGCCTGCAGCAGGACGTCCTGCAGCCGGTCACGCACCCGCGGGTCGAGGTCGGCGCGCACCATCTCCACCGCCCGCGGGTAGGGCCTGGTGCGCAGCAGCTCGCGGAAGTCGCGCCGGAATGCCGCCGGCATCCGTCGCTCGTCGTTCCAGTCCACGCTGCTCACCGCCCCCACGTCAACCACGCCCTTGTGCACGAACGTAGCGATGTTCAACTCGCTGCGCGCGAACACATACCCCACACTGTCCCGGCCCGGCATGTCCCACACGCCGGCCAGGATCTGCGGCGCCAGCCCCTCCTGCAGCAGCGTCATCACCGGCACCAGGTAGGCACTGGTGGACGCCGTGTTCTGCAACGCCAGGCGATGCCCACGCATATCCTGGATGCGCTGGACCGGACTGTCGCGGCGCACGAAGAACACGGTCTGGTACTCACGCACACCATTGCGCTCGGTCAGCAACAACGGCCGCGCGCCACTGCGCTGGCCGAGTGCCACTGCCGTACCCGACGTTTCCGTAACCCAGTCGACCCGCCCCCGCCGCAGATAGCTGGCCATCTGCTGCGGGTCGCGCGCCATCAGGATCCGCCCCTCCTTGATGCCGACGTCATGCATGCGTGCCACCACATAGTCCAGCAACGGCTGCAGCTGCTCGTAATGGGCCTTGGGATCATCGCTGATCCGGCCCAGCACCAGCACCGGGTCCGGTGCTGCATGCACCGTCCCGGCCAGCAGGATCATGACCAGGCCCAGCAGTCCCCTCTGCACTGCCCTTCGCAGACCCGACACAGGCTTCATCCCCCCTGGGTATCCGGACAGACTACCCGAAAAAATGAGAACGTCGTCAGCTGTCCTTGTTGCCCGCTTGTGCCAGTCGCGCCATGCGCTGGGTGTCGGCCAGGATGCCGCGCAACAGGCGCACTTCCTGCTCGCTCGGCTCGCTGCGCAGGAACAGGCGGCGCAGCTTGCGCATCGCTGATTCCGGTGCGCGGCCCTTGTGGAAATCGATCTCGTCCAAGGTGTCGCCGAGCTGGGCGAAGAAGCTCTCCATCTGCTCATGGCTGGCGGCCTGTTCGCGGAAACCCGGCTCGGCGTCGGCGGCCGGCTGCGCGCCCAGCAGCTGCATGCGCGTTTCATAGGCCAGCACCTGCACCGCGGCTGCCAGGTTGAGCGAGCTGAACGCCGGGTCGGACGGAATATGCACCGCCGCATGGCAGAGCTGCAGTTCCTCGTTGGTCAGCCCGGTGCGCTCGCGACCGAACACCAGCGCCACCTCGGCGCCCTCGCCCGCCTTGGCCACCGCACGGGCGGCGGCATCGGCCGGCAGGTACTCCTCCAGCTGGACGCGGCGGGCACGGGCGGTGCAGCCCAGCACCAGTCGGCAATCGGCCACGGCCTCGGCCAGGGTGGCCACCACCGGGGCGTCCCCCAGCACGTCTTCGGCACCGGCCGAGCGGCGGAAAGCCTCCTCGTCCAGCGGTTTTTCGGGGGCGACCAGCACCAGGCGGGCCAGGCCCATGGTCTTCAGGGCACGGGCGGCAGCGCCCATGTTGCCGGGGTGCTGGGTACCGACCAGGACGAATCGGAGGCGGGTGGCGGCGGGAAACTGGGACATGAACAGGGAAAAGGTCGAGCTGGACGATGACCAATGGTAAACTGTGCGGCCGGCCACTGCGCCGGACCCGCTCTTTTCCCCCGCCAGTCCATCTCTTCTGCCTTTCCGGGAGCCCACGCCATGCAGAAACCCGCCGTCACCGTCATGGTCAAGGCCGCCCGCCTCGCCGGCAACGTCCTGTTGCGCAACATCAACAAGCTCGAGGCACTGAACGTGGTGCAGAAGGGCCGGATGGACTACGCCAGCGAAGTGGATGCGGACGCGGAAAAGGTCATCGTCAAGGAACTCAAGCGCGCTTACCCGGACTACGGCATCTTCGGCGAAGAAGGTGGCGTGCAGGGCGAGCGCCGCCAGATGTGGGTCATCGACCCGCTGGACGGCACCAGCAATTACCTGCGCGGCGTGCCGCACTACTGCGTGTCGATCGCTCTGGTCGAGAATGGCGAACCGACCGATGCGGTCATCTTCGACCCGCTGCGCAATGAACTGTTCACCGCAAGCCGTGGCGCTGGCGCCGTGCTGAACGACCGCCGCATCCGCGTGGCCGATCGCAAGGACCTGGAAGGCACGATGATCCACACCGGCTTCGCGCCGCGCGAGCGCAGCCGTGCCAGCGCCCAGCTGAAGGCGGTTGACGCCCTGCTGGTGCACGGCGAGGACATCCGCCGCACCGGTTCGGCCGCACTGGACCTGGCCTACGTGGCCTGCGGCCGCGCCGACGCCTACTTCGAAGCCGGCGTGAAGGCGTGGGACATCGCCGCCGGCCTGCTGCTGGTCCGCGAGGCGGGTGGCAAGGTCTGCGACTTCAAGGGCGCGACCCTGGGCCGCATGGACAACCGTGGCCCGGAGACCCACCAGATCGTGGCCGGCAACCTGAAGGTGGCCGAGTCGCTGCAGAAGGTGCTGGTCAACACCGGTTATGCGGCGGAGTTCGACGCGAAGTTCTGAGGTTTCGCGTAATGCGGTTCATGGAGACGGCACCTGCGAGGGTGCCGTTTTCGTTTGTGCGCACGGAGAGTCGTTTCCGCGACCGCGGAGGGGTGTCACTTTCTTTGCTCGTGCAAAGAAAGTAACCAAAGAAACACGCCGCCAGGGCGCGAGCCGATGCTACGCATCGGTACCCTGCGCTCCTCGGCCCGTCGAGGGACGGTGCGGGAACTCGCTGCGCTCAGACACCCGCACCTCTTCGCCCTCGCCGGACCTGCGGTGCTCGGCTCGCTCAAGGCGGACCCAAGGTCAAATGCCACAGCTGCACCCAGTAAATCCACGCCACGTGTGGATGCTGTTGTTCTTGATCTTGATCTTGATCTTCCAGTCCGCCTTGAGCGAGCCGAGCATCGCAGGGGAATCAGGGGCGAAGAGGCGCCGGTGTCTGAGCGCAGCGAGTTCGGCGCCGTCCCCTGATTCGCCGAGAAGCACAGGGAACCGTCGCGCAGCGACGGCTCGCGCCCCGGCGGCGTGTTTCTTTGGTTACTTTCTTTGCACGAGCAAAGAAAGTGACACCTCCCCGCAGGCGCGGAAACGATCCGCCGGGCACGATCCGGCATCAGCAATGCATCGCGCAAACAAAAACGCCCGGCGCGGGGCCAGGCGTTCCTGCACTACCGTGGAGCGGTGGCTTACGCCGCCGTCGACGCCCGCAGCGCGGCGATGCGCTCTTCCAGCGGCGGGTGGCTCATGAACAGCTTCTTGGCCGTCGAACCGGAAATGCCGAAGGCGGCAATCTGGGTCGGCAGCGTGCTCTGGCCGTGGTTGAGCTGCAGGCGCTCCAGCGCGGCGATCATCTTCTGGCGGCCCGCCAGCGAGGCACCACCCGCATCGGCACGGAACTCGCGATGGCGCGAGAACCACATCGAGATCATCGTGGCGAACAGGCCGAACACCATCTCCAGCACGAACACGATGATGTAGTAGGCGAAGCCGCGGCCGCCGCCTTCGCGGTTGCCCGACAGCGCGCTGTCGATGATGCCGCCGACCACGCGGGCCAGCACGATCACGAAGGTGTTCAACACGCCCTGCAGCAGTGCCATGGTGATCATGTCACCGTTGGCGACGTGGGCGATCTCGTGGCCCAGCACCGCTTCGGCCTCGTCTTCACTCATGTTGTGCAGCAGGCCGGTGGACACCGCCACCAGCGCGTTGTTGCGGTTGGCACCGGTGGCGAAGGCATTGATCTCCGGGCCGTCATAGACCGCCACCTCGGGCATGCCGATGCCGGCCGCCTTGGCCTGCCGCTCGACGGTGGCCAGCAGCCAGCGCTCGGTCTGGTTGCGCGGCTCGGTGATCACCACCGCACCGGTGGAGCGCTTGGCCATCCACTTGGACAGCAGCAGCGAGATGAAGGAGCCACCGAAGCCGAAGATCGCGGCCATGACCAGCAGGCCACTCATCTGGCTCGGATTGACCCCCAGCAACGACATCACGATGCTGGCGAGGATCAGGACCGCGAAGTTGGTCGCCAGGAACAGGGCAATGCGGGTAAACATGGGAAAATCCGGCTCGGAAGGGGTCGATACCAGTCAATTTGCGGTGTGGTCAGCTTGAATTCAAGCGCCAACCTGACCGACGATTCAGCCAGCATGACCTCCCCCATTTCCTGCGGCCGCTTCGCGCCCTCGCCGACCGGCCTGCTCCACCCCGGATCCCTGCTTGCCGCCTTCGGCAGCTGGCTGCTCGCCCGCCATCACGGCGGCCTGTGGCGGCTGCGCATTGAAGAC
Source organism: Stenotrophomonas sp. YJH_SMC_127 (assembly GCF_059372445.1). Classification (NCBI taxonomy): domain Bacteria; kingdom Pseudomonadati; phylum Pseudomonadota; class Gammaproteobacteria; order Lysobacterales; family Lysobacteraceae; genus Stenotrophomonas; species Stenotrophomonas sp. YJH_SMC_127. The sequence continues at coordinate 229,134 of NZ_JCAFVO010000001.1, forward strand.
GTCGATCCGCCGCGCACGGTGCCTGGCGCCGCGGAGGCACAACTGCAGGCGCTGGCCGCCTTCGGCCTCACCCATGACGGCCCGGTCCTGTGGCAGAGCGCGCGCGGGGAGGCCTACCAGGCCGCGCTCGACGTGCTGCTGGCCAGCGATCTGGCCTTTGTCTGCCACTGCAGCCGCAGCGAACTGGCCGCCAGCGGCGGCATCCACCACCGCTGCGTTGCGCGACAGCCACGACCGGACCCTGCCGTCCGCTTCCGCGTGCCACGCGGCAGCATCGTGCACTTCAATGATGGCCTGCGCGGGCCGCAGCAGCAGGACGTGCATGCCGAAGTCGGCGACTTCGTGCTGCGCCGCGCCGACGGTTGCTGGGCCTACCAGTTGGCCGTGGTGGTCGATGACGCCGCACAGGGCGTGACCGAAGTGGTGCGCGGCGCCGACCTGCTCGATTCCACCGCGCGGCAGATCCTGCTGCAGCAGGCACTGGGCCTGGCCGTGCCACGCTACTGGCACCTGCCGCTGCTGCTCGATGCACCGGGGCACAAACTGTCCAAGTCGCTGGCGTCGCTGCCGGTGGACAGCACGCGGCCGGTGCCGGTATTGCGCGCGCTCTGGCGGCTGCTGGGCCAGGCGCCTGCCGCACTGGACGGCGCCGATGAGCGGGATGCGCTGCTGGAGGCTGCGCAACGGGCGTTCGACCCGGCGCGGCTGCCGCGGACCGACATCCTGTTGCCGGCCGGCGCACTTTCCGCGCCGATGTTGCAGAATCCCCCTTCCCCCACCTGATACCCGGACAGCACTCCATGACATCTCGCGTCGCACTGGTCACCGGCGGAACCGGCGGCATCGGTACCGCCATCTGCCAACGCCTGGCCGACCAGGGCCACCGGGTCGCCACCAACTACCGCGACGAGGCCAAGGCCCGCGCCTGGCAGCAGGCGATGACCGAGCGCGGCTACCACGTGGCGATCTTCCCGGGCGATGTCTCCGATCCGGACAGCGCCGAAGCACTCGTGCGCGCCGTCGAGGCCGAGCTGGGCCCGGTCGAGATCCTGGTCAACAACGCCGGCATCACCCGTGACACCACCTTCCACCGCATGCGCGCGGACCAGTGGCACGATGTGATCAACACCAATCTCAACTCGGTGTTCAACGTCACCCGGCCGGTCATCGAGGGCATGCGCCGCCGCGGCTGGGGCCGGGTCATCCAGATCAGCTCGATCAACGGCCTGAAGGGCCAGTACGGCCAGGCCAACTACGCTGCGGCCAAGGCCGGCATGCACGGCTTCACCATCTCGCTGGCCCGCGAGAACGCCGGCTTCGGCATCACTGTCAACACCATTTCGCCTGGCTACGTCGCCACCGACATGGTGATGGCGGTTCCGGAGGACGTGCGCGCCAAGATCATCGCCGACATCCCGACCGGACGCCTCGGCAAGCCGGAAGAAATCGCCTATGGCGTGTCCTTCCTGGTGGCCGAGGAAGCATCGTGGATCACCGGCAGCAACCTGGACATCAACGGCGGACACCACATGGGCTGGTGAGCCGCGCAGGGGGCGCCGCGGCATGCACCGGCGGCCCCTGCCGATGGCCATGCTGCGCAGCACGCAAACCCTTGTTGCGCAACATGATCGCCCCTGAAAGCCAAGCCTGGCGGGGGCTGGGGCGGTTGCAACCGCTGCTGCACTGCGCCATGCTGCGCGTCTACTGTGACGAGTACCGCTTCATGGCTGCGACCCGCATCATCAAGAAGTATCCGAACCGCCGTCTCTACGACACCGAGATCTCCAGCTACATCACCATCGAGGACGTGCGCCAGCTGATCCTGGATGGTGAAGACTTCGAAGTCCGCGACGCCAAGAGCGGCGACGACCTCACTCGATCGGTCCTGCTGCAGATCATCGCCGACCAGGAACAGGACGGCGAGCCGATGCTGTCCACCCAGCTGCTGAGCCAGCTGATCCGCTTCTACGGCGATTCCCTGCAGGGCTTCATGGGCAACTATCTGGAGCGCAGCATGCAGGTCTTCCTCGACCAGCAGCAGCAGTTCCGCCAGCAGATGGGCAACCTGCTGGGCCAGACCCCGTGGGCGATGATGAACCAGCTGACCGAGCGCAACCTGGAGTTGTGGCAGGAATTCCAGCGCAGCATGGGCAGCGGTTTCGGTGGCCCGCGCCCCGGCGGTACCGGAACGGGAACCGGCACCGGCAACAAGCCCGGCGAACCGGGCACCGGCACCGGCGGCAAGACCCGCCGCTGAACGGCAGCTACGGCTGATACGAAAACGGCGCGCCCCTGGCGCGCCGTTCTGTTTGGCATCGCGCCAACGATGCGTCAGCGTTTCGCCTTGCACCCCGTGCACACGCGCTCGACCTTGTAGCCCTTGGCCTTCAGCTTCTCGACCACGCCATCACTGCCCAGCAGGTGCAGCGTGCCGACCACCACCAGCGTACCGCCCTGCCCGGCCTGCAGGTACGGCTGCAGCTTCGGCACCCAGGCATCGTTGCGCCCGGTGTTGATGCGCTGGTACAGCTGCGGATACTGCTGGCGCATCTCCGCCGCCATCTTGGTCCACAGCAGGCGCTCGTCGCCGCGACGCCATGCATCATGCAGCAGCCGCGCCTGCTCATCGGCCTTGCCGGCCTGGTCCAGCGCTTCGGCCAGCATCTGCCGCTGCTCCTGCACCGTCATCCCGTCAAGCATGCCGATCTGGGTATCGATGTCCTCCAGGCCCGCCGTCTTGCGACCGGTCTTCTGCGCACGCTCCATGAAGTGGCGGTCCAGGCCCAGCGCCGGGTCCAGGCCCAGCTTCTGCATCTGCCCGACCGAAATGCTCAGGCCGACAAACCAGGCCTTCATGCCCTGCATCTGCGCCAGCGGCAGCTGGTTCTGGGCAGCAAAGGCCTGCAGCTTCTGCCAGGTCGGCGCATCCAGATCACGCTTCAGCTCGCTGCCATCGGTGCGGGTCGCGGCCTGCACCATGCGGCTGGCCAGCTGCGGCGACTGCATGTCTTCCGGCGACAGTTCGAACACCACCCGCTGCGAGGCCTCGAACGCCTGCTCGACATCGGGCGACAGCGGGTAGTCCTGCGGCTTCAGCAGGTGGAACGACCCCAGCAGGTACACGCGTGCATCGCCCGGGCCGGTGACTTTCCACAACAGCGGTACGGGCGGCTTGGCCGCCGCGGCGGTCGCGGCCGCAGCCGTGGTGCCCGGCGCATCGCGGGCAGTGGCCAGGGGTGCCATCGCGCACGCCGCCATCAGCAGCGCGGCACGGAACAGGTGTTTGATCGGCATGGTCAGCCTTCTCCTTCAGGCAGGTGGTACGCCTTCTCGCCCGCTTCCACGCGCAGGTCCAGCCGGTTTTCCGGTGGCGCCAGCGGACAGGTGGCGTAGGCGGTGAACGCGCACGGCGGGTTGTAGGCATGGTTGAAATCGATGCGCACGGTGCCGTCTGCGGCGGGCGCATCGGTATCCAGGTAGCGCCCGGCCGGATAGCTGCCGCGGCCGCTGGTGCGGTCGGCGAAGATCAGGAACAGCGGCTGCCCGGGCGCACCGATCGCTTCCAGCCGCCAGCTGCGGCCATCGCGTTCGAACTCGACCGCGCCGGCATTGGGCATCTCGGTGGTCAGGCCGGTGATGTCGACGATCGGCAGGGTCTTGCCCGGCGGGTGCGCGATGAAGCGCGCCTGCACCTGCCAGTCCACGCCGCCCGGCCAGTACTGCAGGCCGGCGAAGTCACGCCGCGCAGGCGCATCGGCATGCTTGACCCGCAGCGCGTCCCGCGGCCCCCGGCGGATGATGCTGAGCTGGCCCTTGCCGCCATCGAAGGCCAGCAGCGTCGGTTGCGCGTCCTTGTCGGTGTCAACTCGGATGCGGCCGCGCACCGGCAGGCCATCATGACTGACATCGACACCGGCTTCAGGCGTGAACCACCACTGCGTCCCTTCGCGACGCAGCAGGCCCAGCTTGTCCGGGCCAACCGTCAGGCGGATGCCGTTGGTGGCGCCGCTGCCAACGAAATGCGATTTGTTCTGCAGCCAGTGCAGGCCCACCAGCGCCGTCCAGCCATCGGGCCGGGTCAGGTCCTGGTAGCGCGCTACACGCCATTGTTGCTGCGCGGCCGCGTAGGCCGGATCTTCAGCGGCCGGCGGCACCGGCGGTGTTGCCGGGCTGCAGGCGGCCAACACCACGGCGGCCAGCAGGCCCGCCATTCCCCGATAACGCATCGATGCTCCCCTCAACGTCCGCGCAGGAACCAGCGGTCGATCTCCGCCAGCGAAAAACGGGCCCAGGTCGGTCGGCCGTGGTTGCACTGGCCGGACCGTTCGGTGATTTCCATGTCGCGCAGCAGCGCGTTCATTTCCGGCAGGGTCAAGCGCCGGTTGGCACGCACCGCGCCGTGGCAGGCCATGGTCGACAGCAGTTCGTCGCGTGCACTGGCCACGCGGCGGCTCTGGCCATGCTCGCGCAGGTCGGTCAGCACGTCGCGCAGCAGCCCTTCCGGTTCGGCATGCGCCAACAATGCCGGAATGCTGCGCACGTGCAGCGAACCGGGGCCGGCACGGGTCACCTCGAAGCCGAGCGCCGCCAGGGTTTCAGCTTCGCTCTCGGCGGTATCGGCCTCGCGCTCGCCCACTGCCAGCGTGATCGGCACCAGCAACGGCTGCGACTGCAGGCCGATGCCATCGTGCGCGTTCTTCAGGCGCTCGTAGCCGATACGTTCGTGGGCCGCATGCATGTCGACCACGATCAGGCCTTCGGCGTTCTCGGCCAGGATGTAGATGCCATGCAGCTGCGCGATCGCATAGCCCAGCGGCGGCACGCCTGCGTCGGCACTGGTGACCGGCAGTCCGTTCTCGGTCGGCATCGGCGGCAGCGCAGCACCGCGCTCGGCGCCGGCCGGTGCGGCATACAGCGCGGCATAGGCAGCCGGTGCATCGGCCACCTGCAGGCCCAGCGGCTGCTGCGGGCGCCATCCGGAGAATCCGCCACCACCACCTCCCGAGCCGGCACCCGGCGCGGGCCCACGCACCAGCCCGAATCCCGACGCGCCTGCGCTCGATGCCATCGGCACGGCCGTGGCATCCACCGGCTGCGCAGCACCGGCACCGATCTCCTGCGCCGACATGCCGGCGCGGGTATCGGCCAGCGCATCCTTCAGCGTGCGGTAGACGAAATCATGGACCAGCCGCGAATCACGGAAGCGCACTTCGTGCTTGGCCGGATGCACATTGACGTCGACGCGGGTCGGATCCAGTTCCAGGAACAGCACATAGGCCGGCTGGCGGCCGTGGTACAGCACATCGCCGTAGGCCATCTTCACTGCGTGGGCGACGCTGCGGTCACGCACCGAGCGACCGTTGACGTACAGGTACTGCTGGTCGGCGCTCGCGCGCGAATAATGCGGCTGCGCGATCCAGCCATGCAGGCGCAGGCCGGCACCGCTGTGGTCCACGCGCACGGCCTGGTTGGCGAAATCCTCGCCCAGCGTTTCGGCAAGGCGCGCATCGGAATACAGATCGCCCGGCTTGTAGCGCCGCGAGGCCTTGCCGTTGTGCGACACGCGCAGCTCGACATCCGGCCGTGCCAGCGCCAGCGAACGCAGCCACTCTTCGATATGGCCCAGTTCGGTGCGCTCGGCGCGCAGGAACTTGCGCCGCGCCGGCACGTTGTAGAACAGCTCGCGCACTTCCACCGTGGTGCCCGGCGCGTGCGCGCGCGGGGTCACCTCGCCGATCTTGCCGCCTTCGATCTGCAACGCCGAACCGTGCTCGTCATGCGCGCGGCACGAGGCCAGGGTGAAGCGGCTGACCGAGGCGATCGAAGGCAGCGCTTCACCGCGGAACCCCAGCGTTGCCACCGATTCCAGGTCGTCCAGGTCGGCGATCTTGCTGGTGGCGTGGCGCGATACGGCCAGCGGCAGCTGCTCCGGTGCGATGCCGCTGCCATTGTCGCGGATGCGGATCAGGCGTACACCGCCCTCTTCCAGATCGATGTCGACACGGCTGGCGCCGGCATCGATCGCGTTCTCGACCAGTTCCTTGACCACCGACGCGGGCCGTTCGACCACTTCGCCAGCGGCGATCTGGTTGATGAGGATCTCCGGCAACGGCCGGATCGGGCGCGGACCGGGCGCGCTCATGGGAGGTGATGGGCAGCAGACTTCATGGGTCGATGATAGCGGAGCTGCCGAGGATAGAGTCGAGCCATGCTCGACTGCGGGCTACCGACAAGGCCCAGTCGAGCGCGGCTCGACTCTACGGAAAGCAGTAACCCGCCTTCGGCGGCTTACTTGCTGCCGCCGGCCATGGTGCCGGCCGCGTCGATCTCGGCCTGGGCGCGGGCCGCATACAACGTCCCCGGCGGCGGCTGGCGGCTGAAGAAGGTGTGCACGCCGTCCAGCACGGCGCCAGCGATCTTGCGCTGGTACGCCGGGTCCATCAGGCGGCGTTCTTCATCCGGATTGGAGATGAACGCGGTTTCCACCAGCATCGCCGGCATGTCCGAGGTGCGCAGCACCGCGAAGTTGGCGCGCTCGATGTTCGGCTTGTGGTTGTTGCCGATCCGCTTCAGGCCGCCCAGCACGTGGCCGGCCGCGTCTTCGGACGCCTTCATGTAGCCGCTCTGCGCCAGGTCCAGCAGCACGTTGGCCAGGGTGCCTTCGGTCTGCTGCAGGCGCACGCCACCGACCAGGTCGGCCGCGTTTTCCTTGTCCGCCAGCCAGCGGGCGCGCTGCGAAGAGGCGCCCTTGGTCGACAGCACGTAGACCGATGAGCCCGTGGCCGAGCGGTTTTCGGCCGCGTCGGCATGGATCGAGATGAAGATGTCCGCCTTGTTCGCACGCGCCTTCTGCGCACGCATAGGCAGCGGAATGAACACGTCGCTGTCGCGCGTCAGGTAGGCCTTCAGGCCTGGCGTGGCGTTGACCTGGCGGGCCAGCTCGCGCGCCACTGCCAGAGTGACATCCTTCTCGCGCTTGCCGGTCGGGCCGATCGCACCCGGGTCCTGGCCGCCGTGTCCGGGATCGATCGCCACCACCAGGTGGCGCATGCCGGCCTGCATGCGGATACGCGACGCATCGCTGGGCATGACAGGACGCGGCGGTTCCACCGGCGTCGGTGCCGGTGTAGGCACGGTGGCCGGCGGCGTGGTCACCACCGCTGCGGTGCGCTGGCCGGCGAGGATCGCGGCCGGCGAGGACGACGGCGTGCTGCTGGCGGTGACACCGGCCGCAGCAACCTGGGCCGGCGCGGTGGTCGGTGCCGGGGTCGGCGTGGCCGGTGCGGCGGCAGTGGCGCTGGCCTGCTGCTGTACCTGTGCGGTCAGCAGGGCCGTGGCACGCGCGGCATCGGTGCGCGACTGCGCGCTCTCGGCCGGAGTCGGTACAGGTGCAGCTCCCGCCGCGGGCGCCTGCGGCTGCACGGCTGGCGTCGCCGCCGGGCGGCTGCTGGCCACGGCCGGGCCATCGCCCGGCCATTCGATCACCAGCTTGGATTCATTGCCCTCGCGCTGCATCTGCGGGCGGAACGGCGCCACCGATTCGGCGAGGTCGAAAACGACGCGGAACGTGCCCGGGACCGGCTGTCCGGTACGCACCGCCGTGACCACGCCCTGCGCGGCCGGCATCTTCAGGTTGCGTATGGCGCTGGAGTCGGGGAAATCGACCACCAGGCGGTTCGGGCCGGCCAGCGACAGGGTCTTGTAGCCGCCACTGCCGACGAGCGAGATCTCGGCACGGGTGCCGGTAGCGCCGGTGTTCAGCAGGACCTGTCGGACTTCACCCGCCCACGCACTGACGCTCGCCAGACCCAGTCCGACGGCGGCACAGATGGCGATGAGACGGTTCCCCGGGCGCATGGCTCAGGATTCAATCACCGCGCTGAACGGAATGCAACACCTTTTTCCTTAATAATCCGTAACCTGCCGGTCTTTGTTCTCGTCAGCCGACAGAAATGGCCTGCAAGTCGCCCCCTTGCGGCAGCCGTTCCAGCCATTCATGTCCTACGTCGCTGGCCCCAGTGAGACGGACGCGCCGTCCCTGCCCCTCGATCTCCAGCGCCACCACCAGGTCGGTCGGCGGCAGCGCGCCGGCGCCCCGTTCCGGCCATTCGACCAGCCACAGCACCGCGCTGCCCTCGTCCAGGCCGAGGAAATCCAGCTCACCGGCCTGGCCGATGCGATACAGGTCCAGGTGCCACGCCTCGCCGCCACTGGCCAGCGGATAGCGCTCGACCAGGGTGTAGGTGGGGCTGCGAATCGCGCCCTGCACGCCCAGCGCGCGCAGCAGCGCGCGGGCCGTGGTGGACTTGCCGGCACCCAGGTCGCCGCGCAGTTCGATCAGCGCCTGCGGCGGCCGGGTGGCCGCCAGCCACTGCCCGAGCAGTTCGGTGGCGTCGCTGTCGGCAAGGAAGAATTCGGTCATGGGGAGAGGTCCGGGTTGGCCAGTCGCCGCAGCGGCGCCAGCAGATCAGTAGGAAGCAGGCCGCGCGCGCCATCGGCGGCAGCTGCATCGCCCGCCAGCGCATGCAGCAGCGCGCCCGCGGCCGCGGCATCGAAGGCCGCAAGGCCCTGCGCACGCAGGCTGGCGATGATGCCGGTGAGCAGGTCGCCCATGCCTCCCACGGCCATCCCTGGGTTACCGGCAGCGATCAACCGGGGCGTTTGCCCAGGCGCTGCCACGATGCTGCCAGCGCCCTTCAGCACCACCACGGCATGGAAGCGCTCGGCCAGCATGTGCGCACAGGTGTAGCGGTCGGCCTGGATTTCAGCCGTGCTGCAGCCGAGCAGGCGCGCGGCCTCGCCCGGGTGCGGTGTGAGAATGGCATCGGGCAACGCGCGCGGATCCTGCGCCAGCAGGTTCAGGGCATCGGCATCGACCACCAATGGCTTGTTGCTGGCCAGCACCCGCGCAAACAAGGCGCGTGCCCATTCGTCCTGGCCCAGACCGGGCCCGATCGCCACCACCTTCGCCTTGTCCAGCAGCGCCGGCAGCACATCGCCATCTTCCAGTGCATGGGTCATGGCCTCGGGCAACCGGGCCAGCAGTGGACCGACGTGGTCGCGGCGGGTGCCCAGGCTCAACAGCCCCGCACCCGCGCGCAAGGCGGCTTCGGCCGCCATCGCGATGGCACCGCCGCTGCCATGGTTGCCGCCGACGCACAGCACGTGCCCGGATTCGCCCTTGTGGGTATTGGCGCGGCGCGGTGGCAACAGGGCCCGCAACCTCACCTGCGTCCAGTGCTCCGCAGCGGGTACCACGCCTTGCCAGGCCGCCGCAGGCAACAGCAGGGGCGCCAGGACCTTGTGCCCGCAATGATCCAGCGCATCGCCGGAATACAGCCCGCGGTGCGCCACGATGAACTGCAGGGTCAGTGCAGCGCGCACTGCTACGCCCGGCACCGCCCCACGGTCGGCATCGACGCCACTGGGAACATCCAGCGCCAGCAACGGCGCAGTCTGCGCGTTGAGCGCGGTAATCAACGCCTGCGCGGTACCCTCCGGCGCGCGATCAAAGCCCAGCCCGAACAGGGCATCGACCCAGACGTCGGCCTCGGGCAGCATGCCGTCGAAATCGGTGATGGTGCCGCCGCCGGACCTGAATTCAGATGCTGCACGCTGTGCCAGCGCGGTCGAGGGCGGCCTGCCCGGCAGGGCGATCACTGTCACCTCGCGCCCGGCCTGCAGCGCGTGACGGGCCAGCACATGGCCATCGCCCCCATTGTTGCCAGCGCCGACCACCACGCCGATCCGCCGCGCCTGCGGCCAATGCTGCAGCAGGCACTGCCAGGCGGCCTGGCCGGCCTGCGCCATCAGGCCCCAGCCGCCGTCGGCGGCCAACGCCGAGGCCTGCGCATCAAGCGCACGCGCGGCAGCGGAATCGAACAGATCGGCAAGGTTGGCCATGCAGGGATTTTATACTGGTGCACATGTCCCCCGCCCCCACCCCTGTCGATCCGGTCCAGGCCGTGCAGCGCATCCGCGAACTGGCGCGTGCGCATGGCTTCCAGCGCTGCGGCATCGCCGGTATCGAACTGGGCGAGGATGAAGCGCACCTGGCCGACTGGCTGGGCCAGGGCCTGTACGGCACGATGGACTGGATGGCGCGCCACGGCACCTTGCGCGCGCGACCGGCCGAGCTGCTGCCCGGCACCGTGCGCGTGATTTCAGTGGGCATGGACTACAGCCACAAGGACGACACCGAAGCCTGGGCGACCCTGGCCGACCCGGGCCGCGCCTACGTGGCGCGCTACGCGCTGGGCCGCGACTATCACAAGCTGATGCGCAACCGCCTGCAGAAGCTGGCGACGCAGATCAACGATGAAGTAGCGCCACTGGGCTACCGCGTGTTCGTCGATTCCGCCCCCGTGCTGGAACGCGCACTGGCGCGCAACGCCGGCCTCGGCTGGATCGGCAAGCACACCTGCCTGATCGACCGCCATGGCGGTTCATGGTTCTTCATCGGCGAGATCTACATCGACATCCCGTTGCCGATCGACACGCCGGCCACGGCGCACTGCGGCACCTGCACGCGTTGCATCGATGTCTGCCCGACCCAGGCCATCACCGGCCCGCAGCGGCTGGACGCGCGGCGCTGCATTTCCTACCTGACCATCGAGCACGACGGCGCCATTCCCGAAGACATGCGTCCGTTGATCGGCAACCGCATCTACGGCTGCGACGACTGCCAGCTGGTCTGCCCCTGGAACAAGTTCGCCAAGCGCACCGACGAAGCCGATTTCCGCGCGCGCAACAACCTCGATACCGCGCGCCTGGACCAGCTGTTCGCCTGGGACGAGGCCGAGTTCCTGCGCCGCACCGAGGGCAGCCCGATCCGCCGCAGCGGGCACGAGCGCTGGCTGCGCAACATCGCCGTGGCACTGGGCAACGCACCGTCCTCGGCCGAAGCATTGGCCGCGTTGCAGACCCGCGTCGATGATCCCTCGCCGCTGGTGCGTGAACACGTGCAGTGGGCGCTTGGCCAGCACACGGCGCGCTGACGTGCGATCCTGAGCCCCCGCTCCACCCGCAGCACGCCGTTCCCATGCAGCCACGCAACAACGACATTTTCACCCCCAGCCAGCTCAACACCCTGGCCCGCGACCTGCTGGAAGGCAGTTTCCCGGCGATCTGGGTCGAGGCCGAACTGGGCAGCGTGGCGCGTCCTGCCTCCGGTCACCTGTATTTCACCCTGAAGGACGCGCGTGCGCAGCTGCGTGCCGCAATGTTCCGGATGAAGGCGCAGTACCTGAAGTTCGTGCCGCGCGAAGGCATGCGCGTGCTGGTGCGCGGCAAGGTGACCCTGTACGACGCCCGTGGCGAGTACCAGATGGTGCTGGACCACATGGAGGAGGCGGGCGAAGGCGCACTGCGCCGCGCCTTCGAGGAACTGAAGGCACGGCTGGAGGCCGAGGGCCTGTTCGACCCGGCGCGCAAACGGCCACTGCCGGCGCATGTACAACGTCTGGCAGTGATCACCTCGCCGACCGGCGCCGCCGTGCGCGATGTGCTGAGCGTGCTCGGCCGCCGTTTCCCGCTGCTGGAAGTCGACCTGCTGCCGACCCTGGTGCAGGGCAGCAGCGCCGCCGCGCAGATCACCCGCCTGCTGCAGGCGGCCGATGCCAGTGGTCGCTACGACGTGATCCTGCTGACCCGCGGCGGCGGTTCGCTGGAAGACCTGTGGGCCTTCAATGACGAAGCCCTGGCCCGTGCGATCGCCGCCAGCCACACCCCAGTGGTTTCGGCGGTCGGCCACGAAACCGACTTCAGCCTCAGCGACTTCGCCGCCGACCTGCGTGCACCGACGCCTTCGGTGGCAGCTGAACTGCTGGTACCCGACCAGCGCGAACTGGCACTGCGCCTGCGCCGCACGGCCGCGCGCATGGTGCAGCTGCAACGGCATGCGATGCAGCAGGCGATGCAGCGCGCCGACCGCGCCCTGCTGCGCCTGAACGCCCAGAGCCCGCAGGCGCGGCTGGACTTGTTGCGCCGACGCCAGCTGGATCTGGGCCGGCGCCTGCATGCGGCGTTCAACCAGCAGCAGGAGCGCCGCGCCGCGCGCCTGCGTCATGCGGCGGCAGTGCTGCGCGGGCACCATCCGCAGCGCCAGCTCGATGCGATGCAGCGCCGTCTGGCTGCCCTGCGCGGGCGGCCGCAGGCCGCGATGCAGCGCCTGCTGGAGCGCGATGCACTGCGACTGCGCGGACTGGCGCGTTCACTTGAAGCAGTCAGCCCGCTGGCGACCGTGGCGCGTGGCTACAGCATCCTGACCCGCAGCGATGACGGTACGCTGGTGCGGCACATCGACCAGGTGCAGCCTGGTGACGCCCTGCAGGCCCGCGTCGGCGACGGCGTGATCGACGTACAGGTCAAGTAAGGGGTGTTCGGCAGGGCTGCGCCCTGCACCTGCCGAAGCGTTCAAGCAACAGCCGAAGCAACAGCCAAAGCTGGCATTCCGCGGGATGGCGGGGCGGTGTGGCTGTGCAGGACGCGCCGTAAACCCCGCTGCGCGGTCCGGCCCAGCCGCCGGCGGCTGTGCGTTCGGGCGCTTGCGAAGCAGTGCTTCGCAAGCAAAGCGCCCTCACCCCTGGGGGCTCGATGGCGCCAACGGTCCTGCACAGCCACACCGCCCCACCTCTGACAGATTCCGATGACTGTTGGTAGGTGTCGAGCTTGGTCGACACGGTAGATCCTGTCAGATATCGAATCAATTCGGGGTCAGATCCGTTTTCCTACGGAAAACGGATCTGACCCCAAGAGCATTTCCCACAGACCGCAGCAAACTGTCGAAGGCGGGGTGGGTCCGGTTGCGGGAGTGTCCGCGGCATGGATGCCGCGGCCAAGCCCCCATGGAAGGGTTTACGGCGTCTCCCGCAACCGGACCCACCCCGCCATCCCTCAGGAAACCCGCTTCTGCTGTTGCTGCTGCCGGCCAGCGGCCGGCACTGCCTACCGCGGGTGCAGGGCTGCAAGCCCTGCCGCCCCTCCCCCTACTTTGCCTGCTCGCAGAACTTCTGCCGGTACTCGAGTGCCTTCGGCATCAGCGCCTGCAGGTTCTGGATGCGGGTACCCGGGTTCGGGTGGGTGGAGGCGAACTCCGGCGGCGCCTGGCCGCCACTGGCCTGGCCCATGCGCTGCCACAGCGGCACCGCCTCGCGGGGATCGAAGCAGGCCGCTGCGGCCAGCATCAGCCCCACTTCATCGGCCTGCGTCTCGTGGCTGCGCGCATAGGGCAGCAGGTAGCCGTAGCCCATCGCCGACATCATCATCTGTTGCTGCTGCGCATCCATGCCGCTGGCGGCACCAGCCATCTGCCCGATCTGGGTCAGTTTCTGCTGCGCCATCCGCTGTGCACCATGGCGTAGAAGCGCATGGGCGATCTCATGGCCCATCACCACCGCCATCGCGTCACGCGTACGCGCCACCGGCACCAGGCCGGTGTAGACCGCCATCTTGCCACCCGGCAGGCAGAACGCATTGGCCTGCTCGGACGGGATCACATTCACTTCCCACTGGAAATCCCGCGCGAAATGCGCCGGCTGCACCCCGTGCTCCTGTGCCAGCGCGGTCTCCACCACGTCCACCTTGGCGATCAGGCGCTGGGCGATGTCGCGCACATCACGCGCGATCGGCGCATTCGGATCCATCGGCCGTTCCTGCGACAGGATCTGCTGGTAGGCCTGCAGCCCGAGCGCGGTCTCCTGGCGCGCATCCAGGCTGCTGTCGATCATCACCTTCTCGCCGGTGTAGGGATCGACCGCGCGATTGGAGAACCAGTAGAACACCGCATAGCCCGCCGCCAGCAGCAGCACCCACCAGCGGATGTTGCCGAACAGGCCGCGCCGCTGCGGGCCTTGCGGCGAACGGGAAAAGGGATCGTTGCGCATCGGTGTCTTCCAGCAGGCCCCGCCGGCCGGCGGGCACGGCGCAATCTTAGTGCGCGGACGCCAGCAGCGGGTGAAGCCCGATGCTCAGATGCCCCGCACCAGACGGAAGCCGATGCGCGCGTTGGTGGTGTCCGAGTCCTGCGATTGCCGCCAGGCCGCACGGGTCTGCTCGGGCGCATTGGCCCAGTTGCCGCCCCGGATCACCCGCGACCGGCAGCCCGGGTTGAACCAGGCGACACCATCGGACGGCGCACGCCGGTAGCTGGCATGCCAGCAGTCGGCCACCCACTCGCTGAGATTGCCGGCCATGTCGTGCAGGCCGAAGGCATTGGCCTGGAAACTGGCCACCGGCGCGGGCCCCCACCAGCCATCGCCATAGCCGACGAAGGCGTTGTGCCAGTGCCGCCCCGAGGGCGAGACATCCTTGCTGCCGGTGAAGTTGCCAGCGCCGGGCGGCGGCGTGCCGGCGTCGCCCCACGGATAACGGCCACTGCTGCCAGCACGCAGCGCGTACTCGAATTCGGCCTCGCTCGGCAGCCGGTAGCTGCGTCCTGTCTGCTCGGACAGCCACGCCGCGTAGTTTTCGGCATCACGCACGCTCACATGCATCACCGGCGAATTGCCCAGTGCGCGCGCGCCATCGTAATCGGAACGCCAGTCCACACCGCTGCGGCGGATGAAATTGCCGCTGCGCTCGTCATAGACCACCGAGTGGCCGCGCCGGGTCGCACGCGGCCGCGCATTGGTCGACTTCACATAGCGCTCGAAATCACTGACCGTGATCTCGGTGATCGCCATCGCAAACCCGCGGTCGAAGCGCACATAATGCGAGGGCCGCTCGGCATCCCTGGCACCGGGCTCGGCATCACCCGCGCCCATCTGGAAGCCACCATGCGGCACCACGATCATCTGCGGGCCGCGCCCGCCATCGCGCATGGCGTCGCTGAACACCTGCCCGGGACGGAAGCTGCCGTAATGGGTGGCCAGGTCGATGCGTTCGCGCAACTGGGCCACCACCGCATCCCCTGGCAAGGCGATGCGCAGGGCCTCGGCCAGCTTCTCGCGCGCCGGCTTCAGGCCCTGTGGCGTCGCCAGTTCGCGAAGGCCATCATCGCGCAGCTGCAGCAGTGCCGCCGCGCGGATCTGTTCGATACGTTCGAAGGCATCGGCAATGGCCGGTGATGAGTCACGGACCTTGCTGGCTTCGGCCAGCCAGGTGCCGGCGCTGGCAAAGTCACGCACCCGCGCCGCGTCCTCGGCACGGCGGATCAGGCCACTCTCGGCCGCCGCCAGGCCCTGCCGTGCCCGGCTGTTGTGTTCATCCAGGGCCAGCGCTTCACGGAAGTTGCCGATCGCTCCGTCACCGTCCTCACCGATCCGCCCCGAACGCAGGTCTTCCTCGCCGGCACGGTTGTAGGCCACCACGCGCTGGGCGAGCTCCACCCGTCCCTGCAGCGCGCGAACCTTCTCATCCTTCGGCGCCAGGGTCAGCAGCACCAGTGCCTGGCGGCTGGCCTCGGCCAGCGCCTCGCGCTGCTGCAGCGGCCGGACCAGCAGGGCATCGGCCTGCTGCTGAAGGCGCTGGCGGGCGCGCTGCAGGCCGTTGCGGGCCTGGCGGTCATCCGGGTCTTCTTCCTGCACCGCCAGCCACAGCGGAACCGCCGCGTCGGCGTCCTCGTACAGGCGCCCTTCGGCGAACGCCTTCTCGGCCGCGCGACGCAGCTGGGCCAGGCTGCGCCCCTGCCGATCGACCCGCGGTGGCGTCCACCGCTGCACATCCTCGGCGGCATCCTCACCGGCGATGGTGACGCTGCCCTGCGCCGCCTCCGGCGTCGCGTCCGCCTGCATGCCTTGCTGCGGCCGTGCGTCTTCGCCAGCAGCCGGTCCCGGCTCCGGTGTCGCCGAGGGCGACGGCGTGCAGCCGGCCAGGGCCAGGGCGGTGCACAGCACGGACGACAGCGGAAAACGCAAGCAGGATCTCCTTCGGCACGGATGCGGACCGACGTTAGGCTATTCTCCCCTGCCTGAGCAAACCCGAGTAGTAGGCCCTGACCCGTGGCAATCTGGATCACCACCCCCGCCGAGCTGGATCCGTACTTCCAGCAGCGTCCGGCCCGCATCGGCCTGGACACCGAATTCATCCGTGAACGCACCTTCTGGCCGCAGTTGGCCCTGGTGCAGATGGCGGTCGGGCAGGACATCCTGCTGATCGACCCCCTGATTCCCGGCATGACCGAGGCGCTGGCGCCGTGGCTGGCCGATGAATCGATCGTCAAGGTGATGCACAGCGCCAGCGAAGACCTGGTCGCCTTCAAGTGGGCCTGCGGCGTGTTGCCACGTCCGCTGTTCGACACCCAGATCGGCGCCTCGCTGGCCGGCATCGGTGGCGGTATGGGCTACCAGAAGCTGGTCGCGGAAATCACCGGCGTGGCGCTGGCCAAGGGCGAAACCCGTTCGGACTGGATGCGCCGCCCGTTGTCCGAGTCGCAGCTGCAGTACGCCGCCGACGATGTCGAGCACCTGTTCGCGCTGCATGACGCCATCGATGCCAGGTTGCAGGCGCTGGGCCGCCAGCAGTGGCTGCACGACGACGGCGAGCGCCTGCTGGCCAGCGTCGCCAACGACGAAGACCGTTGGCCGCACCTGGCGATGCGCTCGGCGCAGTTCCTCGACACGGCCGCACAGCATCGGCTGCTGCGTCTGCTGCGCTGGCGCGATGTGCAGGCACGCAGCAGCGACCGCCCGCGCAGCTGGATCCTGGACAACGAACTGGCCGCCACGCTGGCACGCACGCCACCGGCCGATGCCGCCGCACTGGGCAAGCTGTTCGAACAGTTCCCGAAGGCACCGCGCAAGCTCGCGGGCGCTGTGTGGCAGGCGCTGGATACGCCGCTGGCCGATGAGGCCGAAGCACCGCTGGCGCTGCCGGCCAACGACAGCAACAAGCAGGCACTGAAGAAGCTGCAGGACGCGGTTGCCGAGCGCAGCCGCGAACTGGGCCTGCCGGATGGCGTATTGGCCTCACGCAAGCACCTGGAAAGCTATCTGGAACGCCGCCAGTGGCCGGCCGCACTGGCCGGCTGGCGCCAGCAAGAGCTGGAAGCGCGGCTGCAGGCGCTGCTGCCGGCACGCTGAAGCACCGGGCGCGGCGCCGGATTGCATTCCCGCCGCCGTCGAACGCAACAAGAAGGGCGACCCGGATCACCGGGCCGCCCTGCGCACTCCAGCAGTGCGAGGGTGGGACCGCCCACCCTCGCGGCAACGCCTTACCAGTTCATGTTCAACGAGACACCGACGGTGCGCGGTTCGTTGTAGACCGCGGCCATGTAGTTCTCGATCACACCCTTGAGGTTCTTCTCGTTAGTGATGTTGCGCGCGAACAGCGCCACTTCATAGGCACCGTAGTTGCCCGAGTAGCCGATCTTCAGGCCGCCCTCGAAATCACCCTTGGAGTTGAACTCCTTGCTGTCGTACAGCACGAAGCTGGTGTAGCCCTGCTTGTTCCAGTCGGTGGACACGAACATGGTGCCCGCGTCGCTGACCGGGAAGTCGTAGCGGGCGGCCAGGTTGACGTTGTACTTCGGCGCGTTCGGCAGCGGGTTGCCGTCGATCTGCGCGAAGGTGTTGGCACCGACCTTGATGGTCGGGTCATTCACCGTGCACACCACCTTGCCGTTGAGGCCGCAGACCTGCGCGTAGACGCGCTTGTCCTTGATCTCGCTGTGCAGCAGGCTGACGCCGGCGCTCAGGGTCAGGTTCGGGATCGGGCGCAGCTCCATGTCCGCTTCGAAACCGTAGGCCTTGGCCTTGTCGGCATTGAACAGCACGCCGTTGCCGTCCGAATCGTTGCCGTTGAGCTGGATGTCATTGACGGTGTAGGTGAACGCGGTGGCGTTCAGGCGCAGGCGATTGTCCCACAGGCTGCTCTTCACGCCGGCTTCCCAGGACAGGATGGTCTCGGAATCGGCGGTGGTGAAGTCGGCATTGAACACCGCCGAACGGCCCTGGATGGTCGGGCCGCGGAAGCCGCGTGCGACCTTCGCATAGACGCTCACGTCCGGCGTGATCTGGTACATCGCGCTCAGATCCCAGCTCGGGGTGGTGTCGGACATCTTGACGTCGGTGCGGCCCTTGTAGGTCACCACGCCGGCGGCGGTGTCAGCGGTCTTCAGCAGGCGGGTGTGCTTCTCGTCCTTGGTCTGGCGCAGGCCGGCCGTGACGGTGAACTTGTCGGTGAAGGCGTAGCTCAGCTGGCCGAAACCGGCCCACGAGGTGTTCTTATTGCGCAGTCGCACCCAGTTGTTCGGGTTGCGGGCCGCACCCTGCAGGAACCACGCACGCTGGTAGAAGTCGGTGGTGTCGCTGCCGTTGAAGTAGAACGCACCGGCCTGCCACTGCAGGGCGCTGTCGTCATGGCTGGCCAGGCGGAATTCCTGGGTCCACTGGTCCAGATCACGGATGCGGCCCATCGACTGGCCGTAGCCGTTCGGCACGCCGTTGACCGGGAAGTTCACCGCAGCGCCGCCGTCGGTGTCACCACGGCTGTAGCCGGAGGTGGTCTCATAGGCGGTGATCGAGGTGAAGTCGATCGCGCCGAAGTCGTAGCGTGCCTTCACCGAGCCGCCGTAGGTCTTGTAGGCCTGCGGGTTGTTGTCGGCTTCGTCGTAGGCGACCTGGTCGCGCGGCACGTCGGTCTTGTTCGAGCCCTTGGTCAGCGCACCACGCAGGAACAGGGTCGAGGTGCCTTCGTAATCACGGGCGTGGGCCGAGGCCAGGATCGAGAACTGGTCGCTCGGGGTCAGCAGCAGCTGCGCGCGCACGTTGCGGTCATCGAAGCCGCCCATGGCGTTCTTCTTCGGGCTGACCGTGCCGTCAGCGCTCGGGCCCTTGTAGGTGTTGTCGACGTAGTCGTCGCGGTGCTGGTACAGCGCCGACACGCGGAACGAGGCGATGTCGTTGATCGGGCCGCCAAAGCCGCCGTCGATCGACACGCTGTTGTAGGTCGCATAGCTGGCGCTGACGCGGCCGGTGTAGTCCTGGGTCGGCTTCAGCGTGTCGAACTTGATGATGCCGGCGGTGGTGTTGCGGCCGAACAGCGAGCCCTGCGGGCCGCGCAGCACTTCCACCTGGTCCACGTCATAGACCGGGTTGGACTTCAGCACCACGTGCTCCAGCACCACATCGTCCTGGATGATCGACACCGGCTGCGAGGCACCCAGGTAGAAGTCGATGTTGCCCAGGCCGCGGATATAGAAGCGCGGGAAGATGCGGCCGGTGGTGGTTTCCGCATACAGGCTCGGCACGCGGCCGGACAGCGCCAGCAGGGTGTCGTCGCCGCCGGCGGTGAAGTCGCGCATGCGCTCGCCCTGCACCACGCCCACCGAGACCGGCACTTCCTGCAGGTTCTGCTCGCGGTGCTCGGCGGTCACGGTGATCGTGTCCAGGCCCGTCGGGGTCGGCGCGCTGTCCTGCGCGGCGGCACCAAAGCTGCCGACCAGGGCCAGGCCGGCACAGGCCAGGGCCAGCGGATGGCGGCGGAAGGAAACGAAGGAAGACGACATACCCGACAGGCGGCGGGAATCGGAATGGGAGGGCATGGAATGCTCTGAGGAGGCGTCCGTGCGGCCTGCGCGAGCCGGGCGGCAAAAAGGAGGAGAACTGCGCAAGCCGCCATTATCCCCCAAATTGTTACGATTTCGTTGCGCGGCATCCGGGCCAGACAAACCGGACGGTTTCGGCACAGTGCACGCCTTCATGCCACGCCGTCCGGCACATCCCGGGTCGGCTTGGCAAGGCGCAGCCAGTTGGCTACACTGAAGCCCTGCCGTGGGGCCATAGCTCAGCTGGGAGAGCGCGTCGTTCGCAATGACGAGGTCAGGAGTTCGATCCTCCTTGGCTCCACCACTCATTAAGAAGACCCGCCGATCGTCGCGATCTGCGGGTTTTTTCTTGCATCGATCACGAGTCAGGCAGGTTCCTGATCCCCGTCCTTGCGGCGTGGACCACGCGAATGCGTATCACGCACCTGCTGATCGCGCTGCCCCGGCCGCTGCTTTGCCACGTCCTCCTGCGCCCTGTCCTGACGGCTTTCCTGTACGCCCTGTTTCGGATCGCCAGGGTCTTTGTCGCGCTCGCTCATCGAAGTCTCCTGTGCCGGCGAAGGCCGATCAGGACTTCACGCTAGAGGCTGCGCAGTGATCCGCAGGTCAGGCCCGCGCGAACAGCGTGTGCAGTTCCGCTTGCCGCCGCAGCTCACGGCTCTGCAGAATCCGGACCAACATGCCCAGCCAGTCCGCGATGTCACCTCCCGCCCAGCACGCCGCGCGTACGCTGCCAATGCGCCTCGATCCAGCGGACGGCAGCATCCAGCTCGGCCACCTGACGACGTTGATCTGCCCCACCCTGTCACTGGAGGAGGCGCGCATCGCCTTCGCCACGCTGATGCATGGCGAGCGCGATGCCGGCACCGGCTATCACTGGCTCAGCCTGCACCGGGTCAGTCTGGGCGGTGCGCCCGCCGGCATCAGCCTGTGCTTCCACGGGCAACAGCTCGACATGGTGACGATCGGCGTCGATCTGCCGGGTGCGACACTGGAAGACGGCTGGCCGACCCAGGTCGCGATCGATGCCGAAGTCGCTTTCATGCGTCGCACCTTGGCCACGGCTCTGGGGCGCAAACTGGCAGGTGGCCGCGCCCGGTTCGAGTGGGGCGAGGCATGGGCCCGGTTCGACCCGAAAGGCTTCATGGCCAGCAGCGGTATCCACTACACGCCGCGCTCATGACGCCGCTCAGGTACGGGTGATCGACACTCCACCTTCAACACGCATCGCGGTACCGGTAACGAAACTGCTTTCATCGCTGGCCAGGAACAGCGCCGCGTTGGCGATCTCCTCCGGCTCGGCCATGCGCTTGAGTGCGTGCAGCGAGCGCACGAAGTCGCGGGCATCGCCGGTGGGTGCGGCCTGCCGGCCCATCTCGGTATCGGTACCGCCAGGCAGCAGCACGTTGCTGCGTACGCCACGCGCGCCGTACTCGGCGGCGATCACCTGGCTCAGGCCGATCAGTCCGGCCTTGCTCGACGCGTAGGCGGCCATGCCCGGGAAGCCCACGGTATGGCCGACAAAGGTACCGACAAACACCAGCGAGCCACCCCCGCGTGCCAGCAATGCCGGCAACTGCGCGCGTGCGGCATGGAAGGCGGCATCGAGATTGGTGGCCATCACCTCGCGCCATGCATCCGCCGGGAACTCCGCCGCCGGTACGCCGGGGCCGAGCATCCCGGCATTGTTGAGCGCGATGTCCAGGCCTCCGAATGACTGTTGGGCCAGATCCACCAGCGCCTGCGCCGTGCCCGGATCAGCCACATCGGCGGCATGCATCACCACCTCGCCGCCGGCGCCACGGATCTGCTCGGCCAGTGCGTGCAGCGGTTGCGGCCGCCGCGCATTGAGCACCAGTTTTGCCCCTTCGGCAGCAAAGCGCAGCGCGCTGGCACGACCAATGCCAGCGCTGGCACCGGTGATGAGGGCGATCTTGTTGTTCAGGCGCATGAGGGTGGTACCGGTTGTGGAGTGGCCGCCACGATGCCGCGCCTCCGGCCCACCAACACTCCGTTTCCGGGCCTCGCGGCCAGGTGCAGGAAACGGAGTTTCCGCAGAACCAGCACGTGCCAGAATCCGCCCATGGACAGCACCGCCACCACCGCCCTCGACGCCCGCGTCGAACGGGTCTGCCGCCATCTGCAGGCCAGCCTCGACGAGCCCTCGCTGCAGGAGCTGGCCGACATCGCCGGCTGCAGCCCGACGCGCCTGCATCGCCTGTTCAAACAGGCCACCGGGCTGACCCCCAAGCAGTACGCTGCCGCGCTGCGCGCCGACCGCCTGCGCACCGGGCTCGAACAGCAGGAGCGCATCACCGATGCCTTCCACGATGCCGGCTTCGGCTCCAGCGGGCGCTTCTACGAGAACGCACCAAAGTTGCTGGGCATGACTCCCAAGCAATGGCGCGCAGGTGGTCGCGGCGAAGTCATCCACTTCGCGCTTGCCGAAAGCTCACTGGGCAGCGTGCTGGTGGCCAGCAGCGGGACCGGCGTGGTCGCGATCCTGCTCGGCGACGATCCGGAGGCGCTGCTGCAGTCACTGCAGCAACGCTTCCGCCAGGCCGAACTGGTCGGTGCCGACCACGGCTATGAGCAACTGGTGGCACAGGTGGTGGGCCTGGTCGAGGATCCCTCGCGAGGCGCCACACTGCCGCTGGATATCCGCGGCACCGCCTTCCAGCAGCGGGTATGGCAGGCACTGCAGCAGATTCCGCGCGGCCAGACCGCGTCGTATGCGGATATTGCCGCGCATATCGGTGCACCACGCTCGAGTCGTGCGGTGGCACGTGCCTGCGCGAGCAATCCATTGGCGGTAGCCGTGCCCTGCCACCGCGTGGTGCGCCGCGACGGTGACCTGTCCGGCTATGCCTGGGGCGTTGCGCGCAAGCGCGAACTGCTGCGCCGGGAAAAGGTCGCCAACGGCTGACGCCACCCGATAGCCGCCGACCTTGGTCGGCACACCCAGCTTCCGGTAGTGGCCGACCTTGGTCGGCACACCCACCAAGCACTCAATCCAGCTTCACCACCAGCTTGCCGAAGTTGCGCCCCTGCAACAGCCCGAAGAACGCCTCCGGCGCCTTCTCCAGACCTTCCACCACATCCTCGCGGTACTGGATGCGGCCCTCGCGCAGCCACTGCGGCATCTCGCGTTCGAAGTCCGGCCACAGGTGGTTGAAGTCGTGCACGATGAAACCACGCACGGTCAGGCGCTGGCGCAGGATCTGGTTGAACAGTGACGGCAGCCGATCCGGGCCAGGCTGCTCGACGCCCCGCTCGTTGTAGGTAGCGATGGTGCCGCAGACCGGAATGCGGGCGAAGTCGTTGAGCAGCGGCAGCACCGCATCCAGCACATGGCCGCCGACATTCTCGAAGTACACGTCGATGCCCGCAGGCACTGCCGCGCGCAGCTGGTCCGCAAAATCAGCCACGCGATGATCCAGCGCCACGTCCACGCCCAGCGTCTGCAGATAGGCACGCTTGGCCTCGCCACCGGCGATGGCGACCACGCGCGCGCCCTGCAGCTTGGCCAGCTGCGCCACGGTCGCGCCCACCGGCCCGGTCGCGGCGGCTACCACCAACGTCTCGCCCGGCTTCAGACGGGCGATTTCATGCAGGCTGGAATAGGCGGTGAAGCCGGGCATGCCATATACCCCCAGCGCCGTACTGAGCGGCAGCCCGGCTGGATCCAGACGACGCCCCAGCGCCTTGGCCGGCAGCACCGCGTGGGTCTGCCAGCCACCCGGCGCCAGCACCAGCTCGCCTGCGGTTACGCCCTCGGCCTTGGATTGCAGCACCTCGGCCACGGTCTGGCCTTCCATCACCGCCCCTACCGCCACCGGCGCGGCATACGACGGGCCCTCGTCCATGCGTCCTCGCATGTACGGGTCCAACGAAAGGTAGCGGTTGCGCAGCAGCACTTCGCCATCGGCCAGTGCCGGCAGCGCAACCTGTTCCAGGCGGAAATTGGCTGCACTTGGCGCCCCCTGCGGACGCGAGGCAAGCACGATGCGGGACGCGGTGGAGGAATCGGACATGGCCAGGTCTCTGCTGTTGCCAGCATCGGGAAAGGACTGCCGACACTACGCTGCGGCGATCCCCGATGGCGGCCACGAAAACAGCGTTCCATTGCCCGGACCCGCGCGGGTCCGGCGCACCCCTTGCCCTTGCAGCTTTGGCGAACGCGGCGACCTGCTGATTTCCACCGCAGACGACAATCGATGGGCCACGCCCCGCCCCACAACGGAGGATCAAGCACTTGCGAGCGCGCAGAGGGCAATGTGAAGAAATCTTGGCAAAACGCTTGCCGAAGGCAGCCGACCTCCGTAATATACGCGTCCTTGGCAGCGACCTCGCTGCAACGAAACATGTGGCCGAGTAGCTCAGTTGGTAGAGCAGGGGATTGAAAATCCCCGTGTCGGCGGTTCGATTCCGTCTTCGGCCACCACTTTCGAAGGCCTGCAGAAATGCGGGTCTTTTTTTTCCGGAAACCGCACTCACCGCGGTAGCCACACAATTTGGCCGAGTAGCTCAGTTGGTAGAGCAGGGGATTGAAAATCCCCGTGTCGGCGGTTCGATTCCGTCTTCGGCCACCATCTTCAGAGACCTGCAGAAATGCAGGTCTTTTTTTTATTCGCGCTTCGCGCAAGCGGCGACCACCGTGGCCCGGTTGACGAAACATTTACACCGGCACGGGCCGCGGCACCTACGCTCCAGACTCCTGCCTGGAGCCTGCCAATGCATCTGCGCCCCGCCCTGCTCGCCTGCCTGCTGCTGGCCGCCTTCCCGGTGATCGCCACTGAACCGGTGCGCGCGGTCGAGCACCTGGACATTGATCGCTACGCGGGCCAATGGCACGAGATCGCGCATCTTCCAGTCTCGTTCCAGAAGCAGTGCGTGGGCGACATCACCGCCAACTATGGCCTGCGCCGCGACGGCCGCATCAGCGTCACCAATGCCTGCCGCAAGGGTGACGGCGAGCGCGTGGTCGCCGAAGGCGTGGCACGCCCGGTGGCCGGCCATCCCGGGCAACTGCAGGTGCGCTTCGTCCCCGACTGGCTGAGCTGGGCGCCCCTGGTCTGGGCCGACTACTGGGTGCTGGCGCTGGACCCGGACTATCAATGGGCCCTGGTCGGCGAACCCGGCCGCAAGTATCTGTGGATCCTCTCGCGCCTGCCGGAGATGGAGCGCGATCGGTTCGAACAGTTGAAAGCCAAGGCCGAGTCGATGGGGTACAACCTCGGGCCACTGCGCCTGATGGCCCCGCTGCGCGATCCCGCGGCCGACTGAACCGCTTCGCATCCGGCGCATCGTGCGCGCGCCATCCGGCGTTGTGCATGCCCGACCGCCATCTTCACGCGCTACCCTCTGCGGACGGGTCGCCCCGGGCGATCCATAAAACCATACGCCGTAGTATGCTTACCCCAACGCACCCCCTCCAGAGGACTTGCGCCCATGCTCCACCGCTTCCGTACCGCCTTGATCGTCCTGTGCACCCTCGCCCTTGTTGCCTGCAGCAACGGCATCGTCAAGCGTGTTTCGGAACCGGCGGCCAGCCTGCAGCAGCTGACCGTGCGTGCCGACGGCAACTGGACCGTGGCCCTGCGCCTGCAGAACTTCAGCTCGATGCCGATGACCTTCGATGATGTCTCACTGGCGCTGACCGTCGGCGACAGCGATGCCGGCACCCTGCAGGTCAAGCCCGGCATCTCCATCGGCGGCACCTCCGCCGACGTCATCAATGTCGACCTCGTGCCCAGCTCGACCGCGCGCCTGGTGGTGGCCGACGCGCTGGCCAGCAACCGCACCCTGGCCTACGCCCTGAAGGGAACGGTGGCGGCCACGCCGCAGGAAAAGAAGCAGCGCAGCTTCGACATCAGCAGCCGCAGCACCCTCAACCAGGCCCCCGGCCTGCCCGGCGTGCTGCGCTGAACCCGCCTTTCGTCGCGGCGCCCGGCGCCGCTCCCCTCTGCCCTGATCAAATCGAGACGTACCGATGAGCAGCTACACCGCCCCGCTTTCCGACCTCCGTTTCGCCCTGCACGACGTGCTCAAGGTCGAACCCCTGTTCGCCCGCCTGGGCTTCACCGACGCCACCGCCGACGTGGTCGATGCCGTGCT
This sequence comes from Stenotrophomonas sp. YJH_SMC_127, assembly GCF_059372445.1. Taxonomy (NCBI): domain Bacteria; kingdom Pseudomonadati; phylum Pseudomonadota; class Gammaproteobacteria; order Lysobacterales; family Lysobacteraceae; genus Stenotrophomonas; species Stenotrophomonas sp. YJH_SMC_127. The sequence goes on from NZ_JCAFVO010000001.1 coordinate 254,734, forward strand.
GGAGGAAGCCGGCCGCTTCAGCGCCACCGTGCTGGCCCCGCTCAACAGCGTCGGCGACGAGATCGGCTGCGTACTCGACCAGGCCACCGGTGAAGTGACCACCCCGCCCGGCTTCAAGCAGGCCTACGACCAGTTCGTCGATGGCGGCTGGACCGGCCTGACCGCCTCGCCGGAGCTGGGCGGCCAGGGCCTGCCGCACACCCTGGGGGTGCCGCTCAACGAAATGATCAACGCCGCCAACCTGGCGTGGGGCAACTTCCCGCTGCTCTCGCACGGCGCCATCGAAGCGCTGAAGCAGCACGGCGAGGCGTGGCAGCACGACGCCTTCCTCAAGCCGCTGATCGAAGGCCGCTGGACCGGCACGATGTGCCTGACCGAGCCGCACTGCGGCACCGACCTGGGCCTGCTCAAGACCAAGGCCGAGCCGAACGCCGACGGCAGCTACTCGATCACCGGCACCAAGATCTTCATCACCGCCGGCGAGCACGACCTGACCGGGAACATCGTGCACCTGGTGCTGGCCAAGCTGCCCGACGCCCCTCCGGGCGCCAAGGGCATCTCGCTGTTCGTCACCCCGAAGTTCAAGGTCGACCGCGATGGCAACGTCGGCGAGCGCAATGCACTGCGCTGTGGCTCGATCGAACACAAGATGGGCATCAAGGGGTCGGTCACCTGCGTGATGAACTTCGATGGTGCGCAGGGTTACCTGGTCGGCCAACCGCACAAGGGCCTGCAGGCCATGTTCACCATGATGAACACCGCGCGCCTGGGTGTCGGCCTGCAGGGCATCGGCCTGTCCGAGCGCGCCTACCAGAACGCACTGAAGTACAGCCGTGAGCGCCTGCAGTCGCGCGCCCTGAGCGGCGCCAGGTTCCCGGACAAGCCGGCCGACCCGATCCTGGTCCACCCGGACGTGCGTCGCATGCTGCTGACCGTGAAGTCGCTGGTCGAAGGCAGCCGCCTGCTGGCGCTGCACGCCGCCACCCTGATCGACATCGCCCACCACGCCGAGGATGCCGCCGAGCGCGAGCGCGCCGACACCCTGGTGAGTTTCCTGACCCCGATCTCCAAGGCCTGCCAGACCGAATGGGGCATCGAGAACACCTACAACGCCCTGCAGTGCTTCGGTGGCCACGGCTACATCCGCGAGCACGGCATGGAGCAGCTGGCCCGCGATGCACGCATCACCACGCTGTATGAAGGCACCACCGGCATCCAGGCGCTGGACCTGATCGGCCGCAAGACCGCATCCAGCCAGGGCGCCGGCCTGAAGCTGATGCTGGCCGAGATCGAAGCCTTCGCCAAGGAACACGAGGGCAACGAAGCGCTGGCCGAGTTCATCGGCCCGCTGCGCGCCAAGGCCGCCGAATGGGGCAAGCTGACGATGGACGTGCTGCAGCGCGCGGCCGCCAATCCCGACGAACTGGGCGCGGCCAGCTACGACTACCTGTTCTATTCGGGTTACGTGGTGCTGGCCTACTGGTGGGCCCGCAGCGTGGCCGCCGCCGATGCCAGCGCGCACGGCGCCGCCTTCGCCCAGGGCAAGCGCGAGACCGCACGGTTCTACTTCGCCCGCGTGCTGCCGCGCACCCTCAGCCACGCCGCCGCGATCCAGGCCGGCGCCGCGCCGCTGATGGCCATGGACGACGAGCGCTTCGGCGCCTGAGCCGGGCTTCGCCCGGCACCCGCGGTAGTGCCGGCCGCTGGCCGGCAACCGCAACAGCCGGCTTCCTGCGGGATGGCGAGGTGGGTCCAATTGCGGGGGACGGCGCACGCCACCGGACCCACCCCGCCTTCGACAGATTTCCGCTGCTGTAGATCCACGCCACGCGTGGATGAGAACCCCTGAAATCCTTCTGGAGAAGAGCCCCCTTTTGTTAAAGGGGCGCGCCGACAGGCGCGGGGATTAGGAAGAATGCGCGGGCAACCCAGCGCGCCGACGGCGGGCTGGGTTGCTAAAGGGCGCGCACCGACAGGTGCGGGGGATAGGAGGAATGCGCGGACCTGAATCATTGCGATTTGGGTTTCGCCCTCCGGGCGATACCCAAATCGCAATGATTCAGGTATAAGCTGTTCTCCCGATGGAGACAGACACTACACGCTTGGGTCTGATCGAAGCCGGAGCTCCGTTTTCTGCTCCGGGCGCCGAAGCATCGCCCAACGCCACGACGCTGCATCGCCCCGGTTCGGTCCGGCTGCTCTCGCTTGATGCCCACGGACGCGTACTGGACTGGATCACTTGGCAGGATGCGGCCTGCCTCTACGCCCGCGAGGCGGTGGCCTGGACGCTCGGCGACCCCTGCCTGCACATCCACGGCGGCACCAACCGCTTCAGCGGCCTGCAGAGCGGCATGGACCTGCACCCGATCATCGCCGCCCGCGGCCACGCCCGCTCCCGTGCGATCGACCCGACGCCGAACCTGACCAACCAGGCCCTTTTCGCCCGCGATGCCCATCTGTGCATGTACTGCGGCCAGCAGTTCAGCCGCCCCACGCTCACCCGCGACCACGTCATGCCTCTGTCCAAGGGCGGCCTGGACTGCTGGGAAAACGTGGTCACCGCCTGCTTCCACTGCAATTCGCGCAAGAGCGACCGCACCCCGCAGCAGGCCGGCATGCCCCTGCTGGCAGTGCCCTACCGGCCCAGCTGGATCGAGCACCTGATCCTGTCCAACCGCAACATCCTGGCCGACCAGATGGCCTTCCTGAAGGCGCAATTGCCCAAGCGCTCGAAACTGAGCACCTGAACGCCTGAAAATGCAACCCTCACCGTCCTGTCACGGACGGCGGCGTTTGCTTGCCCCACCCCCGTTTGAGGGCGAAAATGGGCGTTCAGAAAAAGTGCGAACATGATGATCGACTCTGCCCGCTATCCCCGCCTCGCGCGCATCCAGACGCCGGATGACCTGCGCACGTTCGACGAATCCGAATTGAGGGCGGTTGCCGACGAACTGCGCGCCTACCTCATTGAATCGGTGGGCAAGAGTGGCGGTCACTTCGCCGCCGGCCTGGGCGTGATCGAACTCACCGTGGCCCTGCACTACCTGTACCAGACACCGCACGACCAGCTGGTCTGGGACGTCGGCCATCAGACCTACCCGCACAAGATCCTGACCGGCCGCCGCGACGAAATCCACACCGTCAAGCAGAAGGACGGCATCGCGCCGTTCCCGAAGCGCGAGGAAAGCGAGTACGACACTTTTGGTGTCGGCCACTCCTCGACCTCGATCTCGGCCGCACTGGGCATGGCCATCGCCCGCCAGTCCGAAGGCGACGACCGCAAGATCGTGGCGGTGATCGGTGACGGCGCGATGACCGCCGGCATGGCGTTCGAAGCGCTGATGCACGCTGGCGGCATGGAGCCGGAGCCGAACCTGCTGGTGATCCTCAACGACAACAACATGTCGATCTCCGAGGCCGTGGGCGGCCTGACCAAGATGCTGGGCCGCGCCACCGGCAGCCGCACGCTCAACGCGCTGCGCGAAGGCGGCAAGAAGATTCTCGGTGACAAGAAGAACAACCCGGCACGCTTCGTGAAGCGCTGGGAAGAACACTGGAAGGGCATGTTCGTGCCCTCCACGATGTTCGAGGAAATGGGCTTCCACTACACCGGCCCGATCGACGGCCACGACATGCCCGCCCTGCTGTCCACGCTGAAGACGCTGCGCGCCTCCAAGGGCCCGAAGCTGCTGCATGTGATGACCACCAAGGGCAAGGGTTACGAGCCGGCCGAGGGCGACCAGATCGGTTACCACGCCGTGGGCCCGTTCGATCCGGACAAGGGGCTGGTGGCCAAGGCCGGGGCCAAGAAGCCGACCTACACCGATGTATTCAGCGACTGGCTGTGCGATGCCGCCGCCGCCGAGCCGCGCCTGTACGGCATCACCCCGGCGATGCGCGAAGGCTCCGGCCTGGTGCGTTTCAGCAAGGAATACCCGCAGCGCTATTTCGACGTTGCGATTGCCGAGCAGCATGCGGTCACCCTCGCCGCTGGCATGGCTACCCAGGGTGGCAAGCCGGTGGTGGCGATCTACTCGACCTTCCTGCAGCGCGCGTACGACCAGCTGGTACATGACGTGGCGATCCAGGACCTGGACGTGCTGTTCGCGATTGACCGCGCCGGCGTGGTCGGCCCGGACGGTGCGACCCATGCCGGCAACCTCGACCTGAGCTTCCTGCGTTGCGTGCCGAACCTGGTGGTGATGGCACCGTCCAACGAAGCCGAGTGCCGGCAGATGCTCAGCACCGGCCTGCAGCACCCGGGCCCGGCCGCCGTGCGCTACCCGCGCGGTACCGGCACCGGCGTTGCAGCCGGCACCGACCTGTCGACCCTGCCGATCGGCAAGGGCGAACTGCGCCTGCAGGGCAGCCGCATTGCCCTGCTCGCCTTCGGCAGCACCGTGGCCGCCGCCGAGCAGGTCGGCCGCGAACTGGGCCTGAGCGTGGTCAACATGCGTTTCATCAAGCCGCTGGACCGCGAGCTGGTGCTGGCTGTCGCCGCCCAGCACGAGGGCCTGGTGACGATCGAAGACAACGTGGTGGCCGGTGGCGCCGGCTCCGGTGTTGGTGAGCTGCTCAATGCCGAAGGCGTGCTGCGTCCGATCCTGCACCTGGGGCTGCCCGACAGCTACCAGCACCATGCCAGCCGCGAAGACCTGCTGGCCGAAGCCGGCATCGACGCCGCCGGCATCCGCGCTGCTGTGCTCAAGCGCTGGCCGCAGCTCGCCGCAGGTACCCCGCCGCTCAGCGCGGCAGGCTGAGGCCGATCACCACCCGGTAGATCCACACAGGGCGCAATGGGCGCGGACAGCGTCCGCACCCTCCAGGCTCGCAACCCGTAGATCCACGCCATGCGTGGATGATGGAATTCCGGGTGCCTGCCTTGGCAGGCACCCGCGCTCAGCCGTAACTGACCGCTTCGACGAATGCGCCGCTGGCTTCCACGCGCACGGCCGCACGCTGACCGGTGTCGACAAAGTGCAGGCGGGCCAGGGTCTCGGCGAAGTCGTAGGCGCGGGCGCCATCGCGGAACTCGATCGGCTCCGGGCGGTCCGGATGCAGCACGCGCCACTGGCGCTGTTCGCATTGCAGGCGGATCAACATGCAGCTCACTCCTTGAGGCAGCGTATCGATGGCGGCGGGATGCCCATGCCGGTTATGGCACACGGCACCGCTGGAATTCAGGGCACGCAACGTGCCCTGATCGCAGACAATACGGCGTTCAAAATGTGAGCTGTATCAGATTATTCTGATTTTCATGGGCTGAACCCGTAAAGCTCAGTTCACCTGGAACTGCGCCCGGCAGCCATCACTCACCCAGATGCCGCGGCGATCCCAGCCCCAGCTCTGGCCTTCGATGCAGGCGCTGCGTGAGTCCTGGCGGATCAGGCGCACACCCCGGCGGATGCGCGCATCGCAGTACTCCTGCCGATGTCCATTGGAATGGCAGGTGACCACATCGCCGCCGCCCCATCCGTTGCCATTGCCATTGCCCCAGCCGCCACCATTGCCACCCCAGCCGCCACCGCGGCGGTATTCACCGACGAATTCGGCACGGCACCCCTGTGTGACCCAGACGCCGTTGCGCGACTGGCCCCAGGTCTCACCTTCCACACAGGGCGAACCGGACAACTGGCGGATCAACCGCGCGCGGCCGTCCAGGCGGCACTCATTGCTGCGGTTCTTGACCGACTCGCAGCGCACGATGCCGCTGCCATCGCGGCCACCATAGCGGTCGTCGTCATAGCCGTAGCCATAGCTCTGCGCCTGGGCGCCGCCGGCCGCCGCCAGCATCGGCAACAGGGTGCAGGCCAGGGTGCGCCAAGTGAGTGCGTTGCCCATCGAAATCTCCAGATGAATACGATGGCGCAAGCATCCGGGATTCACGGCCCGGCGCACAGAGGGGAGCGCAACGGCAGTTTTTCCCCATTCAAACAACGCAACCGGACCTGACTGCGTCACGGTTGCTGGCGTCACTCTCCGACGTGAAGCGCGTCTACCGTATTGCCAAGCGCCGCGACCCGCACCGTGCTGCGCTGGCCGGTGCGGCGGTGATGCTCCAGGGCCAGCGCGGCGGCGGCGTCAAAGGCGTCGGCGCCACGTGCGTAGCGGGTGGCCTCGCGTGCCTGCGGGTGCAGTACGGACCAGCGCTGGGCAGTGCATTGGACGGTGATGACCATGGGGAGGCTCCTGCGGATAGAGGGTGCGGTGGCAGGCAGACGTGCCGCTCGCCGTTACACCATCAGGCTAGCGACCGCCTCCGGAATGGCCTATCAGATTTGTACGAAAAGTCCGCGCCAGTGCGTCAGAACCCCGCCCTCATCACATCCCTGAGTCCGTTTAGCTCGTTCATTCCGTGATCCTTGTCACGGAGTCAGCCGGGCTTCACACTACCATCATCAACAGGGGCCCCTTCCACATGCGCACCTTCTTCTCGCACCAGCGTTCGACGTTGCTGAAGTTCTATTTCGTGGCCAGCTATCTGATTCTGATCGAAGAGTTGGTCCGCGCCGCCGTGCATTGAGCGCTTGCTGACGGGCTATTTGCGACAGAAAATGTTGCTTTACGCACGGAGCTCGCGCATGAAGGTGCTTCTTCTGATTCCAGCGCTGCTGGTTCTGGCCGCATGCGCGAGCCCGGACAATGCAGCCCCGCGTGCCGACGGCAAGCCTTCGACCACCATGCCCAAGGTAGGCGGCGATCGCGACGCGCACGGCTGCATCGGCTCGGCCGGCTACCAGTGGTGCGAGCACAGCCAGCGCTGCGAGCGGCCCTGGGAGCTGGCACAGGCACACGGCCTGGCCAACAGCGCCGAGGCGATCGACGCGTACTGCGCCACGCCCGCCAGCCCGGCGCGCAAGTGAGCACGACCCGTCATGGCTGAGCTGAGTCCCCTGCCCGACCTCGCCCGTGGCCGGTATCGCCACTTCAAGGGCGGCGAATACGAAGTGATCGACATCGTCCGCAGCAGCGAGACGCTGGAACCATTGGTGCTGTACCGCGCACTCTACGGCGAAGGTGGCCTGTGGGTACGCCCCTACCCGATGTTCGTCGAGCAGGTCCCAGGCAAACACGGCCCGCAGGCGCGTTTCGCACGCATCGACGATTGATCCGGCTCCCACCGGGCGGTGGCCGATGGTCGCGCCGGTGACGCGATCCGGCTGCGCTACAATCATACCGTCCAGTCGGTTTCTTCCCATCATGTCCTCCCCCCCTCCCCGCTCGCGGCGCAAAGCGCCCGACAGCGTGCGCCAGTCATTGCTGCACGCCACCATTGCCGTGATTGGCCAGCACGGGCTGGCGGCACTGACCGTGCAGGATGTCGCGCGCGTGGCCGGGGTCAGCAAGGGCGCGTTGTTCCACCATTTCAGCAGCAAGCAGGCACTGGTCGATGAAGCCATCGGCGCACTCATCGGCGAATTCGAGGCGCGTGTGCGCGCGCTCCTGCAGGACGGCACGCCCGGCCACGGCTGCTTCAGCCGCGCCTATGTGCGGGCCAACTTCGAGCACCTGCTGCAGCAGGAACAGGACAACGACATCGGCCTGACCCTGGGCAACCTGATGGAGCCGGCCCTGCTGGCGCACTGGCGCGACTGGAAGCGCGCGATGCTGGCCGAGTTCCCCGGCGAAGCCGGCGATCCGCGCCTGTACGCGGCACGCTGCGCGGCCGATGGCTATTGGGCCACCGCCTATGGTCGGCCGCTGGACGAAGCAGAGCGCCTCAATGCGCTGGCGATGGCCGAGCAGGCCCTCAAGCTGTGCGACCCGCAGTGACCCGGAGCCCGCGATGAACCCCTATATCTACCTGGCCGCCGCCATCGTGCTGGAAGTGATTGCCACGTCGCTGCTTAAGGCCTCGGACGGCATGAGCCGGCTGTGGCCGACACTGGGCGCGCTGGTCGGCTACGGGCTGTGCTTCTACCTGCTGTCGGTCACCATGAAGTCGGTGCCGACCGGCATCGCCTATGCGATCTGGTCCGGCGTCGGCATCGTGCTGATCTCGCTGATCGGCCTGGTGGTGTTCAAGCAGCGGCTGGATGCAGCTGCGCTGGCCGGCATCGCGCTGATCTGCGCCGGCGTGCTGGTGATCAACCTGTTCTCGCGCAGCAGCGCGCACTGAACGCGCTGCTGCGCGACAGGTGCTAGCTGACCTTCTTCGCCACGCTCATGCCGATCAGGAACAGCACCACGGCAATGATGATGCCGGCCCAGAACAGGAATTTGGCGATGCCCACAGCGGCACCGGCGATGCCGCCGAAGCCCAGCACGCCGGCGATGATGCCGATGATGGCGAAAATGATGGCCCACTTGATCATGTCAGTCCTTACCCCGCAGGGAACGCAAACGGTGTGATCAGGCTAGGCCGCAGCCGATGCGGCAATCGTGAAAAGGCCGCGTGTGCGGCGTGAATCAGCGCGGCCGGAAGCGCAGCAGCGCCACCGCGAAGGCCAGGAACACGCTTCCCACCAGCCGCTCGAACCAGCGCCGTGCGAATGGCTTTGCAAGCCAACGACGCAGGCCGTGGCCACCGGCGGCGTACATCACGTACCAGAACAGTTCGCAGGCCGCGAAGGTCGCCACCAGCACGCTGTACTGCACGGCCTGGCTACGCGACGGATCAACGAACTGCGGCAGGAACGCCGCGGCGAACAACAACAGCTTGGGGTTGCTCAAGCCAACCCACAGGCCGCCACGGAATACCGTCGCTGCGCCATGTACCGGCGCCAGTGTGACCTCGGCAGCATCGGCCACCGCGGGTGCCGGGCGGCAACTGTCACGCCACGCCTTGATGCCAAGCCAGGCCAGGTAGGCCACACCGAGATAGCGCAGCACTTCGAACAGCATCGGCGAGGAGTGCAGCAACGCGCTCAGGCCCGCAGCGGATGCGGCCAGCACCAGCAGCATCGCCAGCAGGCAGCCGGCCATGGCCGGCACGCTGCCACGGAACCCCAGCCCGACGCTGCGCCCGAGGATGTGCAGCATGTTCGGCCCGGGCGTCCCGCACAGCACGAAGACCGTGGCCAGGAACCACCACCAGGTATGCAGGGCCATTGCCGGTTTCCACTTCAGAAGACGGCACCAGCATAGGGCACCCATGCAGGACGCGGCACATACAGCGGGCGGTGGATGCGACGGTTACAGATGCCGGCGCCCGTGCACGGCAGCGCCACTGCCATCTGTGCTGCAATGGCCGTCTCTGGCTTGGAGCAGTGCATGAAGACCCTTGGCCTGATCGGCGGCATGAGCTGGGAAAGCTCGGCGCAGTACTACCGGCTCATCAACGAGGCGGTGCGGCATCGCCTCGGTGGTGCACATTCGGCGCAACTGCTGCTGTGGTCGGTGGATTTCGCCGGCATCAAGCAGCTGCAGCACGACGGCCAATGGGATCTGCTGGGCAACCACATGCTCGATGCTGCACGGCGGCTGCAGGCCGGTGGCGCCGAGCTGCTGGTGATCTGCACCAACACCATGCACACGCTGGCCGGCCGGATCGAAGCCGGATGCCCGCTGCCCCTGCTGCATATCGCGGACCCGACCGCCGCGGCGATCCTGCAGGCCGGCATCCGCAAGGTGGGACTGCTCGGCACCGCCTTCACCATGGAGCAGGCGTTCTACCGCGACCGGCTGCAGGACCGCTTCGGGCTGGAGGTACTGGTTCCGGAGGCCGATGATCGCCGCAGCGTGCACGACATCATCTACCAGGAGCTGATCTGCGGCGTGGTCAGCGAGCATTCGCGGCAGGCATACGCCGGCGTGATCGCGCGCCTGGTCGCACGCGGCGCCGAAGCGATCATCCTCGGCTGTACCGAAATCATGTTGCTGGTCCGCGCCGAGGACAGCCCGGTGCCGCTGTACGACACCACCACCCTGCACGCCCTGGCGGCGGTGGATGCGGCACTGGCCTGACCCTGCGCGCTGTCAGCCTTCGCCCTGCACTTCCAGTGCGGTGATCAACCAGTCGACCACGGCCTGCGAATCACACAGGAAGAAGATGGCATCGCCCGAACGCGCCTCGGTCAGCAGCCGATAGACGGTAATCGCCACCGCCGACTGGTTGGCGATGAACACTTCCGGGCTGCGCGGTCCCTCGCTGTGGCCGGCCACGGCATGCAGCGCCTTGCGCGCAGCCACGGTGGTGGGCGGGTCCGCGCTGCGGGCCAGTTCCGGCCCGCGCAGGCCCCACGCAATGAACACATGCTTGCCCTTGAACGTGGTGTCCAGGACACGCACCTGCCCGGCCTCTGCGCCAGCCGAGCGATGAATGACGGTACTGCTGATCAACGCAACCCCCTGTGGTCGTCGTGGTCCGCGCATCCTCCTCCACACGCCGGCTGCACGCCAGTGACGGCAGCCACAGGCTGGGCCGGCAAGCGTGGGAGAGATGTAAGAAGGTGTAAGCCGATGCGATCGGATGTGCCGCGATGATAAGGGATGTAAGGCTCTGCATGGGCCGGTGCACACTACTAAATCCCCACTGAGCCAACGCCGGAACGATCCGTTCCGATGGCCCCGGGCTGGTCCATTCTTGCGGCCCGTTCCCCTGCCGAGGCCCCCCCATGACCCATCGCCTGCTGCTGCCGATTGCCCTCCCCACCCTGGCCCTGCTGCTGGCCGCCACCACGGTGGCCGCCCAGGATTACGACAGCGATCCCATTGCGCCGCTGCGCTGCGAATCGCAGTTCAACAAGACCCAGCAGTGCCCGATCGAAGGCCGCATGCGCCTGGCCAGGCAGCTGTCGGTCACTCGCTGCGTAGAGGACCAGAACTGGGGCCAGAGCCGCCGCATGCTCTGGGTCACCGACGGCTGTCGCGCCGAGTTCGTGGCCGACGGACAGGGACGCGGCCGCTGGCCGGGGCGCGGCCGGGACCGTGACCGTGACCGCGATGACGATGGCGAGCGCCTGGTCTGCGAGTCCTACGAGCAGAAGGACAAGGAATGCCGCATCCGTGTGCGCCACGAGGTACGCCTGGTCAAGCAGAAGTCGGTGACACCGTGCGTCGAGGATCGCAACTGGGGCTGGGACCGCCGCGGCGTGTGGGTCAGCGACGGCTGCCGTGCCGAGTTCCGTGTGTATTGACTGCCGACCACACGCTGGCTGTGGCGGATGCGCAGACACGGCCGACGCGATCGATAGACTGGGCGCACCCAGCCCAGGAGCCTTCGATGGTGCCGCCCGATCCCTCCTCGACGATGTTGCACATCCGCGAGTCAATGCCTGCCGACGTTTCCGCGTTGATCGCGCTCGACAGCGTTGCGGTCCACGATCCGCAACGCGCACGGCAGATCAGCGACTGGCAGGCCAATGGTGGCATGCACGTGGCCGAATGGGCCGGCCAGCTGGCCGGTTACCTGGTCATCCACCATCACTTCTTCGGCGAAGCCTTCGTCGAGATGCTGATGGTGGCGCGCGAACAACGCAGCCAGGGCGTCGGCGCCGCCCTGCTGCGCCATGCCATCGCGCTGCACGGCCACGGCAGGCTGTTCACTTCGACCAATGCTTCCAATACCGGCATGCAACGCCTGCTCGCCGCTTCGGGTTTCATCGACAGCGGCATCGTGCACGGATTGGACGAAGGCGATCCGGAACTGATCTACCGCTTTGCCGGCAGCTGATCGAGATACGTGGTCACCTTTGCATCCAGCAGGTCCATCAACAGCGGATCCATGCAGCGATAGTCGTCGGGGATATCCAGGCAATGCAGGCGCTTGTGTTCCAGCAGGCGCGCATAGGCGGCCTGCAGGCGATGCTGGTGCTTGGCCTCCATCACGAAGATGACATCGGCCCAGCGGATATCCGCCGGGCCGATGGGGCGTCGTGCATGCGGGCTGGTGCCGGCCGACAGCGCAGCGAAGCCGGGTCGCCGTCGCCACATGGCTTCGGCGGTCGGGCTGCGCAGCTGGTTGCGGCTGCAGACGAACAGCAGGTTGATCATTCCTGTTCCTGCAGTTGGCGGGCGCTGAGGACCGGATAAGTGAAGCCCAGCTGGCGTGCGCGCGCGAGCTTGGCATCGCGCGTATACAGCAGCTTCCAGTTCTTCTCGGGCTTGTAGCTGTAGGCGGTCGTGGCGCGGTCGCCACCACGGTTGCGAGCCTGGCTGCGACGCCAGGCACGGTTTCTTGCAGAATCCATGATGTGTTCTCGTGAGTACCGGGTTCAGCAGCCGCGGTAGTACGAGTGGCGCGCAGCATACACCGCACGCACAAAAAAGCCCACGCATCGCTGCGCGGGCTTCTTGATTCATCACAGTGGTCGGGACGGCCGGATTCGAACCGACGACCCTCTGCCCCCCAGGCAGATGCGCTACCAGGCTGCGCTACGCCCCGACTGATGCTGCGATGTGCCCGCCACTGCGGCGGGCCGTGAAGTATAGCGGATTACGATGGAAATGGGATCAGCGGCGCAGCAACTGCAGCACTTCTTCCAGCTCCATGCGCACCTGCTTGATGATCTGGTTGCTCAGCGCCGATTCCTCGCGGGCATCGGGGCCGTCCAGACGCAGGCGTGCACCACCGATCGTGTAGCCCTGTTCGTACAGCAGGCTGCGGATCTGCCGCACCATCAGCACGTCGTGGCGCTGGTAGTAGCGGCGGTTGCCTCGGCGCTTGGCCGGCTCAAGGCTGGGAAACTCGGTTTCCCAGTAGCGCAGGACATGCGGCTTGACGTCGCACAGCTCACTGACTTCACCGATGGTGAAGTAGCGCTTGGCCGGGATCGGCGGTAGTTCGCGGTTACTGCCCGGATCCAGCATAAGCTTCCACCCTCTCCTTGAGCTTCTGGCCCGGACGGAAGGTGACCACCGTACGGGCGGAAATCGGAATTTCCTCGCCGGTCTTGGGGTTGCGACCCGGGCGCTGGTTCTTGCGCCGCAGATCGAAATTACCGAAGCCCGACAGCTTCACCTGACGTCCCTGTTCCAATGCTTCACGCAGCACATCGAAAAACGCGTCGACGAATTCCTTGGCTTCCCGCTTGTTCAGACCGACTTCGTCGAACAGCTTTTCCGCCATCTCCGCCTTGGTCAATGCCATTGCCTGCTACCCCCGAGTGCTGCCCGCTCAGCCGCGGATCCGGGCGTGGTGTTCACGCTCGATGGCAGTGACCGCCTCGGCCACCACCGCATCCACGTCGCGGTCCGTCAGAGTGCGCGACTTGTCCTGCAAAATCAAGCCCATAGCGAGACTCTTGAATCCCGGCTCGACGCCCTGGCCGACGTAACGGTCGAACAGGTTCAGGTCGCGCAGCAGCGGGCCGGCGGCCTGGCGGACGGTGGCCGCCAGATCGGCCCAGGCCACCTGTTCAGGCACCAGGAACGCCAGGTCGCGACGCACCGCCGGGAAGCGCGACAGTTCGCCGGCGCGCGGCAGTCGGCGGGCGGTCAGCGGCTCCAGGTCCAGCTCGAAGGCGTAGACGTCGGCTTCGATATCCATCGCCCGGGTCAGGCGCGGGTGGATCTGGCCGATCCAGCCGATCGCCACGCCATCGCGGAACACCTCGGCCGAACGCGCCGGGTGGCCGTAGGCGCGGACGGACGGGCGGAACTCCAGTTGCGCGCCACTGGCGGCCGCCAGCGATTCCAGGTCGCCCTTCAGGTCATGGAAGTCGACCTTGCGGGTCGGCAGGCCCCACTGCACCGCCTGCGCCTCACCGCAGACCGCAGCGGCCACGCGCGGGGTTTCCAGCGGTGCCGGCTGGCCGTCTCCGGCCTGCTGGGCGAACACGCGGCCGAGCTCGAACAGACGCACGCGGCCCAACTGGCGGGCGGCGTTGCGGCCCAACGTGGCGACCAGGCCCGGCAGCAGCGACGGGCGCATCACCGCCAGTTCGGCCGACAGCGGGTTGGCCAGCGGCACCAGGCCGTCGCGCAGCTGCCACTGGGTCAGCAGCGCGTCGTCGACGAAGGCGAAATTGACGGTTTCCTGCTGGTCACGGGCGATCAGCTGGCGGCGCACGCTCAGCGCCTCCAGCTGGGTCTCGCTCGGCATCGCCACGCGCGAGGCACCGCCCGGCAGCGTGGTCGGGATCTGCTCGTAACCGTGGATGCGGGCCAGCTCTTCGATCAGGTCTTCTTCGATGGCGATGTCGAAGCGGCGGCTCGGCGCGACCACCTGCCAGCCGTCGGCGGCGGCGACCACGTCCATGCCCAGCGCGCGCAGGATGCGCTCGACTTCCGCATCGTCGATGGTGATGCCGAGCACGCGGGTGATGCGGGCGCGGCGCAGCACGATGGTCGCTGGCTGCGGCAGATCGGCTTCACGCACGGCCTCGGTGACCGGTGCCGGGGTACCGCCGGCCAGGTCCAGCACCAGGCGGGTGGCGTACTCGATCGCGGTGCGCGGCAGCGCCGGATCGACGCCGCGCTCGAAGCGATGACCGGCATCGGTGTGCAGGCCCAGCTTGCGGCCACGGCCCATGATCGCGGCCGGCGCGAAGTGCGCCGCTTCCAGGAACACGGCGGTGGTCGCGTCGGTGACGCGGGTGTCGAAGCCGCCCATCAGGCCGGCCAGGCCGACCGCGCGGTCAGCATCGGTGACCACCAGGAAGCTGTCGTCCAGCGCAGCATCGCGGCCGTCCAGCAGCTTCAGCGTCTCGCCCGCGCGCGAACGGCGCACGGCGATGCTGCCCTGCAGGGTGCCCAGGTCGTAGGCGTGCATCGGCTGGCCCAGCTCCAGCATCACATACTGGGTGATGTCGACCAGCAGCGAGACCGGACGCACGCCACTGCGGCGCAGGCGCTCGGCCATCCACAACGGGGTCCTGGCGGCAGCATTGACGCCTTCGATGACACGGCCCAGGTAACGCGGCGCTTCGGCGCCGGCGTCGAGCTGGATGCTCAGCTCACGGCTGCCGACTGCCGGAATGGCGTCGGCAGCGAAGTCCAGCACTTCACTGCGGGTGGCGGCGGCGACGTCGTAGGCGATGCCGCGCAGGCTGAAGCAGTCGGCGCGGTTCGGGGTCAGCTTGATCTCGATGCTGGCATCCGGCAGGCCCAGGTACTCGACCAGGGTCTGGCCGACCGGTGCGTCGTCGGGCAGTTCCAGCAGGCCGGAAGCATCGTTGTCCAGGCCCAGTTCCTTGGCCGAGCACAGCATGCCGTTGGACTCGACGCCACGCAGCTTGGCCGGCTTGATCTTCAGCTCGCCGATCTGCGCACCGACCATCGCCAGCGGCGCGACCAGGCCCGGGCGCGCGTTCGGGGCGCCGCACACGATCTGCAGCAGTTCGCCCTGCCCGGCATCAACCCTGCACACCTGCAGGCGATCCGCTTCCGGATGGCGCACCGCGTCGACGATGCGTGCCACGACCACGTGGTCGAGGCCTTCGCCCAGCGCGGTCACGTCTTCCACTTCCAGGCCGATGGCGGTCAGCACTGCACTCAGTTCATCGCGCGAAGCGCCGGTCGGGACGTGGCTGCGCAGCCAGTTTTCGGAGAATTTCATGGTGTCATCCTGGTGGGCCCGGCGCATGCGCCTGGGCCTGCGAATTTGGGAGCAGCCGAGCATGGCTCGGCCCTACAGGGTTGCGGCTTACGCGAACTGTTTCAGGAACCGCACGTCGTTCTCGAAGAACGCACGCAGGTCGTTGACGCCGTAGCGCAGCATTGCAAAGCGCTCCACGCCCATGCCGAAGGCGAAGCCGGTGTAGCGCTCCGGATCGATGCCGACGTTGCGCAGCACGTTCGGATGGACCATGCCGCAGCCGAGCACTTCCAGCCAGCGGGTGCTGCCATCGGGCTGCTGCCAGGCGATGTCCACTTCCGCGCCCGGCTCAACGAACGGGAAATAGCTGGGGCGGAAGCGCATCTCGAAATCGCGCTCGAAGAAGGCGCGCACGAACTCGGCCAGCGTGCCCTTCAGGTCGGCGAAGGTCGAATGCTCGTCCACCAGCAGGCCTTCCACCTGATGGAACATCGGCGAATGGGTCTGGTCGCTGTCGCTGCGGTACACCTTGCCGGCGGCGATCATGCGCAGCGGCGGCGCGTGGTCACCCATGTAGCGCACCTGCACGCCGGAGGTGTGCGTGCGCAGCAGGCGGCCGTCGCCGAAGTAGAAGGTGTCGTGCATGGCGCGCGCCGGATGGTGCGGCGGGAAGTTCAGCGCCTCGAAGTTGTGCCAGTCGTCCTCGATCTCCGGCCCTTCCGACAGCTCGTAGCCCAGCCGGCCGAAGATGCCGGTGATGCGCTCCAGGGTGCGGGTGATCGGATGCAGGCCGGCGCGGTCGCCGTTGCGACCCGGCAGGGTGATGTCGATGGCTTCGGCGGCCAGGCGTGCATCCAGTGCCGCATCTTCCAGCAGCGCCTTGCGCTCGCCGAGCGCGCGGGTCAGCGCGTCGCGGGCCTGGTTGATCGCCTCACCGGCGGCCTTGCGCTCGTCGGCCGGCAGGGCGCCGAGCTGCTTGAGCTGCGAGGTGATGCTGCCACTCTTGCCAAGCAGGGCCACGCGCAGCTGTTCCAGCACGTCGGGGCTCTGTGCGGCGGCCACATCGGCCAGCGCCTGGGTGGTGAGGGATTGGATGTCGCTCATGGGGGGCCGGAACTCCAGTCGATCTGCCATCGCGATGCGCGAAGGGCCGACCCCTGTCGCCACCGCCGTCCCCGCGCTGCCGCCATGGCCTCGCCGGGACCCAAAAAAGAATGGGGAAGGACTTGCGCCCTTCCCCATGCATTGCCTTGACCTGACACCGTTCCGGATGAACGGTTACGGCATCGGGAAGGACTTATGCCGCCAGCGCGCCCTTGGCCTTTTCGGCCAGCGCAGCAAAACCGGCTGCGTCGTGCACGGCGATGTCAGCCAGGACCTTGCGGTCCAGGGTGATGCCGGCCTTCAGCAGACCGTTCATGAAGCGGCTGTAGCTCAGGCCGTTGATGCGGGCAGCCGCATTGATACGGGTGATCCACAGCGAACGGAAGTTGCGCTTCTTCTGCTTACGGCCGATGTAGGCGTACTGCTGTGCCTTGATGACCGCCTGCTTGGCGACGCGGAAGACCTTGCGGCGGGCGTTGTAATAGCCCTTGGCGAGATCCAGAATCTTCTTGTGGCGGCGACGCGCCTGTACGCCACGCTTAACTCGTGCCATTTTTCAGTTCCTCAGAGGTAAGGGAGCATGCGGTCCAGACGGCCTGCGTCTTCTGCACGGACATGGCCCGTCTGACGCAGATTACGCTTACGCTTGGTCGCTTTCTTCGTGAGGATGTGGCTACGGTTGGCGTGGCCGCACTTGTACTTGCCCGAGGCGGTCTTGCGGAAACGCTTGGCCGCTGCCCGGTTGGTCTTGATCTTGGGCATTGCAATGTCCTTGATGGGATTTGACCCTGGTTTCTGACTGATCTGGCGGCGGCCTGGGCCGCTCTTTCCGTCCTGCCATGATCGGCGTACGACCCGTCCTGGGTGGGTCGAGCCGGGCATGATACAGGCAAAACCGCCTTGCCACCAGCCCCAGCACCCCTTGCGCCGGCATTTCACCGGCATCCTGCAAAAGCAAAGGGACGCCAGTGGCGTCCCCTTACCCTGAACCATTCAGCCAGGCGCCCCGGAAGGCGGCCCGTCAGGCCTCAGGTCTTCTTCTTCGGCGCGATCATCATGACCATCTGACGCCCTTCCAGGCGCGGACGGGATTCAATGACGATGTCCTCGCCCAGATCGGTCTCGATCCGGTTGGCCATTTCGCGACCCAGTTCCTGGTGGCTCATTTCACGGCCACGGAAACGGATGTTGACCTTGATCTTGTCGCCTTCTTCAAGGAACCCGCGCATCTTGCGCAGCTTGATCTGGTAGTCGCCCTCGTCCGTGACCGGACGGAACTTCACTTCCTTGATCTCGACCTGCTTGGTCTTCTTCTTGGCCTCGCTGGCCTTCTTCTGCGCTTCGAACTTGAACTTGCCGAAGTCCATGATCTTGCAGACCGGCGGATCGGCCTGCGGCTGGATTTCGACCAGGTCCAGGCCTTCATCTTCGGCCATGGACAGCGCTTCGTCGCGCGACAACACGCCGATCATTTCTCCGTCACTGCCGATCACGCGGACGCGCGGCACACGGATTTCCTGATTCTTGCGGTTCTGTTTGTTGTCAGGGGTGCTGATATTACGTTCTCCCAAGGGTATCGAACCGGTCCGGGTGCCTGTGCCCCCGGACCGGACCTTTGCTTACGCGCCCTCGGCCTGGAGCCGCTCGATGAAGGCCTGCAGGCTCATGCTGCCCAGGTCTTCGCCAGAACGCGTACGCACCGCCACAGCCCCATTTTCCTTCTCGCGGTCACCAATGACCAGCAGGTAGGGCACGCGCTGCAACGTATGCTCGCGGATTTTATAGCCGATCTTCTCGTTACGCAAATCCGAGCTGACGCGGAAGCCTTGCTCCGCAAGGGTTTTGGTCACGCCCGAGACGTAGTCGGCCTGGGCGTCGGTGATGTTGGCCACCACCACCTGGGTCGGCGCCAGCCAGGCCGGGAACTGGCCGGCATGGTGCTCGATCAGGATGCCCAGGAAGCGCTCCATCGAGCCGACGATGGCGCGGTGCAGCATGACCGGATGCTTCTTCTGGCTGTTCTCATCCACGTACTCGGCGCCGAGGCGGCCCGGCATCATGAAGTCGACCTGCATGGTGCCCAGCTGCCAGGTACGGCCGATGGCGTCCTTCAGGTGGTACTCGATCTTCGGGCCGTAGAAGGCGCCCTCGCCCGGCAGCTCCTGCCATTCCACGCCACAGGCGGACAGCGCCGAACGCAGTGCGCCCTCGGCCTTGTCCCAGGTGGCGTCGTCGCCCAGGCGCGATTCCGGACGCAGCGCGATCTTGATCTGGATCTCGTCGAAGCCGAAGTGCTGGTAGACCGCCAGCGCCTGCTGGTGGAACGCGGTCACTTCCGATTCGATCTGGCTCTCGGTGCAGAACACATGGCCGTCGTCCTGGGTGAAACCACGCACGCGCAGGATGCCGTGCAGCGCGCCGGACGGCTCGTTGCGGTGGCAGGAACCGAACTCACCGTAGCGGATCGGCAGGTCGCGGTAGCTGTGCAGGCCCTGGTTGAACACCTGGATGTGGCCCGGGCAGTTCATCGGCTTGACCGCGTAGGTGCGCTTCTCCGACTCGGTGAAGAACATGTTGTCCTGGTAGTTGTCCCAGTGGCCGGACTTCTTCCACAGGCTCACGTCCAGGATCTGCGGGCAGCGCACTTCGCCGTAGCCGCTGCTGCGGTAGACCTTGCGCATGTACTGCTCGACCACCTGCCACAACGCCCAGCCCTTCGGGTGCCAGAACACCAGGCCCGGCGCCTCTTCCTGCAGGTGGAACAGGTCCTGCTGCTTGCCGATGCGGCGGTGGTCGCGCATCTCGGCTTCCTCGATGCGCTTGATGTACGCCTCGAGCTGCTTCTTGTCGGCCCAGGCGGTGCCGTAGATGCGCTGCAGCTGTTCGTTCTGCGCATCGCCGCGCCAGTAGGCGCCGGAGATGCGGGTCAGCTTGAAGGCCTTCAGGAAGCGCGTGTTCGGCACGTGCGGGCCGCGGCACATGTCCACGTATTCCTGGTGGTAGTACATGCCCATCGCCTGGATGTCGTCGGACATGTCCTCGATCAGGCGCAGCTTGTAGTCCTCGCCACGGGCCTTGAAGATCTCGATCACTTCGGCGCGCGGCGTCATCTTCTTGATGACGTCGTAATCCTGGGCGATCAGCTCACCCATGCGCTTCTCGATCGCGGCCATGTCGTCCGGGGTGAACGGGCGCTCGGAATAGATGTCGTAGTAGAAGCCCTCGGCGATCACCGGGCCGATCACCATCTTCACGTCCGGGTACAGCTGCTTGACGGCGTGGCCGACCAGATGGGCGCAGGAGTGGCGGATGATCTCCACGCCCTCCTCGTCCTTGGCGGTGATGATGCGCAGGCTGGCATCGTGGTCGATGACGTCACTGGCATCGACCAGCACGCCATCGACCGAGCCGGCGATGGTGGCCTTGGCCAGGCCGGCACCGATCGACTGGGCGACGTCCATGACGCTGACGGGGTTTTCGAACTCGCGGCGGCTGCCGTCGGGAAGGGTAATGTTGATCATCGCATTGGCTTCGTGCGGGGCCCGCTGGGCGGGCTGGAAAGCGTTCCCGGGCCATTGCCCGGGCAATAAAAAAGCGCCGCGAGGGCGCCTGGAACACAGGGCCTTCGGGGGCAGGTCAACAGTGGGCGGTGGTAGTGCTCATGTCGCACGCTCGGCCGGCGCTGGGCGCGGGCCACCTTGTTCCAGTCAGGGTTCTGCGACGATCTTAAACCAGCACACCGGAAAGCCCAAGGCCTACCGTACGGTCCGCTGAATGGCCCTCGCTGGCGGCGTGAAAACGCAATGATTACCATGTCCGCGCAGCCCGCCCCGTGCCAGCCTGCCCGCTTCCCCCCAGGACCTCGTGATGCGCCACCCGCTCCGACCGGCTCCCGCCGGCCCCGCCCGTGCCCCGCGTTCGCCGGCCCGCTGCCATGGCGGCCGCCCGCAATGATCACCGTCGGCCTTTCCACGCTGGGCTTCTGCAGCCTGGGCATGCTGGCGGCGATGTTCTCGGCACTGGCCTTCTATGCCGCCTCGCCGCACTGCCGTTGGCCGCGCCTGCGCCGCGCCGGACGCCTCGGCCGCCAGATCGGCCTGGTCGCCGCCGCGGCCGCGTTGTGGCTGTGGATGGCCGAACTCGGCTTTGCTGCTGGCCTGGTGGCGATGCTGTGCACCTGGATGCTGGCGGCGATGCTGCTGCCGGCGCTGGCCGCCTGGCATCGCCCCGGCACGGAGTCGCCCTGATGTGGCCGCGCGCCTTCGCCGGCATCGTGGCCGGCTTCTTGCTGGCCGCGGCCGCGACCGGGCTGGTGACCTGGTTGCCGCCGGGCCCCTGGCAGAACGCGCTGGTGCCCAGCCTGATCACGTTCATCCCGCTGTGGATGCTGGCTGCCCTGTGGGCGTTCAGCTTCCGCAGCGCGCTGCGCGCCTGGGTGACACTGGCCGGCAGCGCTGCGGCCGGCTTCGCCGTGCTGACGCTGCTGCGCCTGACCGGCGCGGTGCAATGAGACTCCGCCCATGAAGTTCAGCTCGCAGACCCTGCGTACGTTCACCACCCTGCACACCTGGGTCGGCCTGGTTGCCGGCTTCGGCCTGTTCGTGGCCTTCTACGCGGGTGCGCTGACCCTGTTCCACCACGACCTGCCGCTGTGGCAGACGCCCGGTGCAGCCACCGCGTTACCGGCGGGCCTGGACGACGCGCAGTACCTGCTGGAAGACGTGCTGGCGGCACACCCGGAGGCCCGCCGCCACGTCGGCATGACGTTCCCCGGCGCCGAACATCCGCAACCCCTGGCCTACTGGCAGGCCGACGACGGCAGCTGGCGCTATGCCTGGCCGGGCCAGATCGCCGGCAGCCCGACGCCGCCACAGACCGGGCTGGCCGAACTGGTCAACGAACTGCACTACAGCCTCGGCCTGCCGGTGGCCGGCATCTACGTGATGGGCATCGTCAGCCTGCTGTATGGCATGGCGCTGCTGAGCGGCCTGGTGATCCACCTGCCGAAGCTGTTCGGCGACCTGTTCGCGCTGCGTCCGGGCCGCAACCTGAAACAACTGTGGCAGGACGCGCACAACGTGATCGGCGTGCTCAGCCTGCCCTTCCACCTGATGTTCGCGGTCACTGGCGCCCTGCTCTGCCTGGTGTTCGTGCAGATGGCCCTGCTCAATCCACTGATCTACGACGGCAAGGCCCTGCAGGCGGTACCGACTGCAATGGACACCGCGCCGGTGCGCGACGCCAGTGGCATCCCGGCACCGCCGGGCAGCCTGCGCCTGCTGCATGCGCGCGCGCTTGAAGTAGCCCGCGCACAGGGCGTGGCCAACTTCGAGCCGGCCTACCTGAAGCTGGCCAACGCCGGCGATGCCAACGCCACGATCGAGATCACGGGCGAATCCACCGGCACACTCGGGCCGCTCGGTTCGGTGGCCCTGGACGTGGCCACCGGCAACGTCCTGGCCTCCCAGCTGCCGGGCCAGCGCGATGCCAACCACGCCACGCTCAGCGCCGCCTATGCCCTGCACTTCGGCGAGTTCGGCAACGGCGTGGTGGTCTGGCTGTACTTCCTGCTCGGCCTCGGCGGTGCGTTCCTGTTCTACTCCGGCAACCTGTTGTGGATCGAGTCGCGGCGCAAGCGTCGCCAGCCGCAACAGCCACGCGCCGGGGTGAACATGGCGCGGGCCACGGTCGGCGTGTGCATCGGCCTGTGCGTGGCGATCTCGGTCGCTTTCATCACCGCGCTGGTGCTGGAGCGGTTGGCACCGTCGGCGGTCGACCACGGCATCCGCTGGGCCTGCTTCGGCAGCTGGGCAGCCTGTGCGCTGTGGGCTGCACTGCGCCGCCCCGCGCAGGCGGCGCGCGAGCTGCTGTGGGCCGCAGCGCTCAGCACTGCACTGGTGCCGGTCCTGCACGGCGCACTCAATGGTGACTGGCTGTGGCGCGCCGCCGCGCGTGGCCATTGGCCGCTGTTCTGGGTCGATGCCATCGCGCTGGCCATGGCCTTCGGCTTCGCTCGCCTGGCCGTCGCCAGCCAGCGCCGCGCCCGCAACGGCGACCCCAACAGCGTCTGGGCCAACTGAGTCTTCGCCGGGCATGGCCCGGCGCTACCGCTGCGGGTGTTCTTCGCCCGGGTAACGACTCACTTCGATCAGGTTGCCATCCGGGTCGCGGAAGTACACCGATTCGATCGGTCCCAGCGCACCGGTACGTGTGGCCGGCCCCTCCTCCACCACGATGGCCTGCGCCTGCAGGTGCGCCAGCACATCGACCATTGCCGTATGCGTGACCAGGCACAGATCGGCACTGCCCGGCGTGGGTCGCAGCGCATGCGGCTGCAGTGGCGCGCTGGCCGGATGCAGGTTGATCTTCTGCTGGCCGAACTGCAGCGCGGTACGGCCAGCGCCGAAGCGCACGACCTGCATGCCGAGCACGCGCTGGTAGAAGTCACAGCTGCGTTCGATGTCGGCCACGGTGAGGACCAGGTGGTCCAGGCGTTCGAGATGGATCATGCCCAAAGCGTAGCGCCGCCGGCGTCGTCGCAATGTGCGGTGTCGGGTCGATGGCGTTGCCGCCTGGCGCCGTGCATGGCCCGGCGCCATCAGTGACTCAATCGCCGATGCGCGCCTTCTGCCACGGGCCGAGCATCGCGTTGAGCAGGCTGGCCTGCTCGTCGTCGCCGGTCAGCTCCCACATGAACACCCCGGCCAGGCCCTGCTCGCGGGCGAACCGGGCACGCAGGCCGATCGAGCGCGGGTCTTCATAGCTGATGAAGATCTTCTGCACGGCGTTGTACAGCCACGGGCTCTGCGCCTGCGGCTGCCAGTGCCTCACCCAACCCGGCTGGTCGAGATAGCGCGCCTTGATCACCCGCCAGTCGCCGGCGTCGGCCGGTGCGCTGTAGGGCTGATACAGGCCATCCGGCGCATCGCCGGTGACCTTGAAGCCGCGCCCATAGAACGGCACGCCCAGCACCAGCTTGTCGGCCGGCACACCGTGCTCGCGGTAGTACTGCACCGCGCCGGCCACGTTGTTCCAGCGCCGCAGCTCCGGCGCCAGCGGATCGGCCGGCACTTCATGCAGGGGCGCATTGAAGGTCGACACCGATGAGAAGCCGGTGCCCATGTCGTAGCTCATCAGGTTGATGAAATCGAACACCTTGGCCAGCGCCGGCAGGTCGTAGCTCGCCGCCGGATCATAGGGGCCATCGGTCTGCAGGCGACCGGCGGCCAGCGCGGCGGTCAGCAGCATTGGCTGCCCCACCTTGCGCCCGTGCGCGTCGAGTGCCACGCGGAACGCCTGCGCGAGCCTGGTCAGGTTGGCGCGATCCTGCGGGCGATGCGCCAGCTCCTTCGGCCCGCCACTGACCGGGAACTCCCAGTCGATATCCACGCCATCGAAGCTGCCAGCATGGTGATCGAAGAACAGTGCCATGCATGAGTCCACCAGGCGCTTGCGGCTGGCCTCGGTCAACGCTGCATCGGAGAACCCACCCGCACCCCAGCCACCGATCGAAATCAGCGTGTGCAGGTGCGGATGCGCCTTCTTGAGCTCGGCCAGCGCGGCGAAGTTCTTCGGCGCTTCCGCGCCGACCGCGCAGCGGCCGTCCTCGATGGTGGAGAACGCATAGAACAGATGGGTCAGGCGCTCGGCGGGAATGCTCGACACCGGATAGCGCTCGGCCGAGCCGCCGGGGTAGTAGGCACCGAAGATCGGCGGCGGCGCCGGCGCGGCGCGCGCAGCGATGGGCACGGCACCGGCAATCAGCACGGCAAGGACGGCCACGGTCTGGCGGAACATGGGATCTCCCGGTTCGAAGGCGCCGCCACGTTAGCAAACCGATGTGGCTGTGGGACGGTTGTCGCGGCATGTCGTCCCGTGGACAGCCGTGATCCGCGCAACCGTGACAGAACGATGGCCACGTGGCGGCGCTCACGCACTGCAGCAGGACATGCAGCGACCTGGATGAGCGGCACTGCATGACATCAAGGCAAAGAAAAAGCGGGCCGAAGCCCGCTTTTTCAATTCAGCGATTCCAGAAGCGTGTCAACCAAGGTTGACACCTACCGTAATCGACCGGAGGTCGATTACTCGGCGCTGGCGGCGTCGCCTTCTTCCACGGCCTTCATCGACAGGCGGATACGGCCCTGCTTGTCGACTTCCAGCACCTTGACCTTGACCACATCGCCTTCCTTCAGCACGTCGCCGACCTTCTCGACGCGATCGCTGGAGATCTGCGACACGTGGACCAGACCGTCCTTGCCCGGCAGGATCGTGACGAACGCACCGAAGTCCATGATCTTGGCGACCTTGCCTTCGTAGATGCGGCCCGGCTCGACGTCCGAGGTGATCTGCTCGATGCGGGCCTTGGCGGCCTGGGCAGCGATGGCATTGACCGAAGCGATGACGATGGTGCCGTCATCCTGGATGTCGATCTGGGTGCCGGTTTCCTTGGTGATGGCCTGGATGGTCGAGCCACCCTTGCCGATCACTTCGCGGATCTTGTCCGGGTGGATCTTGATGGTCAGCAGGCGCGGCGCGTAGTCCGACAGCTCTTCACGCGGAGCGGTCAGGCCGTGGGCCATTTCGCCCAGGATGTGCAGACGACCAGCCTTGGCCTGCTGCAGAGCCTGCTTCATGATCTCTTCGGTGATGCCTTCGATCTTGATGTCCATCTGCAGGGCGGAAATGCCCTCAGCGGTACCGGCCACCTTGAAGTCCATGTCGCCCAGGTGATCTTCGTCACCCAGGATGTCGGACAGGACGACGAAGCGCTCGCCTTCCTTCACCAGGCCCATGGCGATACCGGCCACCGGCGCCTTCACCGGCACGCCGGCGTCCATCAGGGCCAGCGACGAGCCGCAGACCGATGCCATCGACGAGGAACCGTTCGACTCGGTGATTTCCGAGACGACGCGGATGGTGTACGGGAAGGATTCCAGCGACGGCATGACAGCCAGCACGCCGCGCTTGGCCAGGCGACCGTGGCCGATTTCGCGGCGCTTCGGGCCCATCATGCGGCCGCACTCACCCACCGAGAACGGAGGGAAGTTGTAGTGGAACAGGAAGTTTTCCTTGTACTCACCGGCAACGGCGTCAATGACCTGGCCGTCACGGGCGGTGCCCAGGGTGATGGTCACGATGGCCTGGGTTTCGCCACGGGTGAACAGCGAGGAACCGTGGGTACGCGGCAGCACGCCGGTCTTCACGGTGATCGGGCGGACGGTGTCCAGCGCACGACCGTCGATACGGACCTTGGTGTCCAGCACCGAGTCACGCATGGTGCGGTATTCCAGTTCGCCGAATTCCTTCGACAGCTCGGCCGGGTTCCAGCCTTCAGCGGCCACGCGACCAGCCAGGGCTTCGAACACGTCCTTCTTGATCGCCGAGATGGCGTCGCGGCGCTGCAGCTTGTCACGCACCTGGAAGGCTTCGCCCAGGCGCGGGCCGATGGCTTCCTTCAGGGCGGAGATCAGCGCTTCGTTCTTGGCCGGGGCTTCCCAGGTCGACGGCTTGGTGCCGGCTTCGACGGTCAGCTCGTTGATCGCGTTGATGACCTTCTGCATTTCGCGGTGACCGAAGGTCACGGCGCCCAGCATCACTTCTTCGGACAGCAGCGCGGCTTCGGATTCAACCATCAGCACGGCGTTGGAGGTACCGGCGACGACCAGCTCCAGCTGCGAGTCAGCCAGTTCGCTGACGGTCGGGTTCAGGATGTACTCGCCGTTCTTGTAACCGACCTTGGCCGCGCCGATCGGACCCATGAACGGGGTGCCAGCCAGGGCCAGGGCAGCCGAAGCACCGATCAGGGCCGGGATGTCACCGTCCACGTCCGGGTTCAGCGACATCACCGTGGCGATGATCTGCACTTCGTTCTTGTAGTCTTCCGGGAACAGCGGGCGGATCGGACGGTCGATCAGACGCGAGATCAGGGTTTCCTTCTCGGTCGCACGGCCTTCGCGCTTGAAGAAACCACCTGGGATACGGCCGCCGGCGTAGAACTTTTCCTGATAATCGACGGTCAGCGGGAAGAAGTCCTGGCCTTCGCGCGCGCTCTTGGCGGCGACGGCGGTGACCAGCAGTACGGTGTCGTCCATCTTGACGATGACGGCGCCGCTGGCCTGACGGGCGACTTCGCCGGTCTCAAGCGTGACGGTGTGCTTGCCGTACTGGAAGGTTTTGGTGATTTTTGCCACGGAGGGTGTCCTTGGGGATGCTGTCTGCGAATTTGGACCGTCGGCGACCCTTGCCGCCAGCGGGTGGCCGGATCGTTCCGGCCTGAATCGGGGATTGCGGTACTACAAAACAAAACCGCGGCGCATCGCTGCGCCGCGGGGGATTCGTTGCTTAGCGACGCAGGCCAAGCTTCTCGATCAGGGCCTTGTAGCGCTCGACGTCCTTCTTCTTCAGGTAGTCGAGCAGGCTGCGACGGCGGTTGACCATCTGCAGCAGGCCGCGGCGGCTGTGGTGGTCCTTCTTGTGGGTCTTGAAGTGGCCGGTCAGCAGTTCGATGCGGGCGGTCAGCAGTGCAACCTGGACTTCCGGGGAGCCGGTGTCAGCCGCGCTGCGCTTGTTGTCTTCAATGACCTTCTGGGTGTCGATCGACATTTCTTTTTTCTCTGTGATGCGTGGCCGGCAGGAACGCGCTTCGCGCACCGCCAGGCTCGCCGTGGACTACGAGGATGAAACCTGCGCGAGGCAGGTTGCCGGAAAACGGCCGCGAAATTGTAACGGCCGGGGGCGTCCGGGACAAGGACCGGGACTGAACCGGCAGGCCCCGGTCAGAGGTTGAAACGGCGCTGCGGGGCCAGCAGGCCACTCTCGTCGACCTGGCCCAGGCCCTGGACAGCATCGTCCGGACCGAACACGGCCACCAGGCCGCGCGGCCAGGACAGGTCGCGCTGGCGCTGGCCCACGCAGAACCGGTGGGCCTGGTCGGCGTCCAGGTCGACCCTCGGGTATTCAGCCAGGCCGGCCGCCAGCGGCAGCAGCAACGCGTCCATGCCAGCCTCGTCACCGGCCTCGACCATCGCCCGCAGCTGGTCCAGGGTGACCATGGCAGGCTCGCGGAACGGCTCGACCCAGAGCCGGCGCAGCGCGCTGATGTGGGCGCCACAGCCCAGGCGTTCGCCGAGGTCGCGGGCCAGGCTGCGGATATAGGTGCCGGAACCACAGGTCACGCGCAGCCGCAGCCGTTCCGGCTGCTGCTCCAGCACCTCGATGGCGTGTACCTGCACCTCGCGTTCGGGCGCTTCGATGACGTCACCGCGGCGGGCCTTCACATACAGCGGTTCACCGCCCTGCTTCAGCGCCGAATAGATCGGGGCACGCTGGCGGATGGTGCCGGTCAGCGGCGCCAGCGCAGCCTGCAGGGCCTGGGCACTGATCGCCGGCACCGGGCGCTGCAGCAGTACCTGGCCTTCGGCATCGTCGGTATCGGTGGTCTGGCCGAGCACGATCTCGGCGTCGTAGGCCTTGGCCGAACCCAGCAGCAGGCCGGCGATCTTGGTCGCCTCGCCGAAACACAGCGGCAGCAGGCCGGTGGCCAGCGGGTCGAGGCTGCCGGTATGGCCGCCCTTCTCGGCGCGGAACAGGCGGCGCGCCACCTGCAGGGCGGCGTTGGAGCTCATGCCGGTCGACTTGTCGAGCAGCAGGATGCCATCCAGGCGACGGAACTGAATTCGGGTCATGACAGGAAAGTGTTGGGACGGGCCATGCTCGGCTGCCGCAGCGCGGCCTGCATCAGACATCGCGCAGCCGGAATGCAGCAACGCCGGGCATGCCCGGCGTCGCGCGGTTATTCTTCGTCGCTCTCGCGACGCTTCTCGGCGGCCAGCGTGTCGGGCAGGTCGCGCAGGATGTTGTCGATGTGCTCACCACGATCGACCGAGTCATCGTAGTGGAAATGCAGCTCCGGCACGTGGCGCAGCTTCATCGCGCGGGCCAGGTCCATGCGCAGGCGGTAGCCCAGTTCCTTCAGGCCGGCCACGGCTTCAGCCGAACGTTCCGGCATCAGCGCGGTGACGAACACCTTGGCATGGGCCATGTCGCGGGTGATTTCCACGTCGGACACGCTCACCGAGGGCAACCCGTGCTCGCGCACGGCGTTGTGCACCAGGGTGCCGAGTTCACGGCGCAGCTGGGCGGAGACACGGTCGGTTCGATGGAAAGTCTTGGGCACGAGGAGCTCTTGGTTCAGTTGTCGCCCGACCAACGGTCGGGCACTACCTTTGATTCGATTGTCGCCCGACCAACGGTCGAGCGCTACAGGTACATGGTGGGGCCCGACCGTTGGTCGGGCCACCTTGCAGCATTACAGGGTGCGCGGCACTTCGATACGTTCGAAGCACTCGATCTGGTCACCCGGCTTGACGTCGTTGTAGGCCTTCACCGCGATACCGCATTCGGTACCGTTGCGGACTTCCTCGACGTTCTCCTTGAAGCGACGCAGCGATTCCAGCTCGCCCTCGAAGATCACCACGCTGTCGCGCAGGACGCGGATCGGCTTGTTGCGCTTGACCACACCCTCGATGACCATGCAGCCGGCGACGGCACCCAGCTTCGAGCTGCGGAAGACGTCGCGGACCTCGGCGATACCGATGATCTCTTCGCGGATCTCCACGCCCAGCAGACCGGAGGCCACCTGCTTCACCTGGTCGATCACGTCATAGATGATCGAGAAGTAACGCAGGTCGACACCATTGGATTCGATGATGCGACGGGCCGAAGCGTCCGCACGCACGTTGAAGCCGATGACGGTGGCCTTCGAAGCGGCGGCCGAGTTGGCGTCCGACTCGGTGATGCCACCCACGCCGGAGTGGATCACGTTGATGCGGATGTCTTCGTTGGACAGCGCGACCAGTGCCTGGCTCAGCGCCTGCACCGAACCCTGCACGTCGGCCTTGATGACCAGGTTGAGGACCTGCTGGCCCTCGCCCTTGCCCAGGGTCGCCATGATGTCTTCCATGCGGCTGCCAGCGGTGGCCACCAGGCGCGATTCACGGCGCTTGGTCTCGCGCTGCTGGGCAACGTCCTTGGCCAGGCGCTCGTCCTCGACGACCACGAAGTCGTCACCAGCTTCCGGCACGCCGGACAGGCCCAGGACCTGCACCGGGATGGACGGGCCGGCGAACTCCGGCTGCTTGCCGGTTTCGTCGAACAGCGCACGCACGCGGCCGTACTGGATGCCGCACACCAGGTAGTCGCCCTTCTTCAGGCGGCCCTGCTGCACCAGCACCGTCGCGACCGGGCCGCGGCCCTTGTCCAGCGACGATTCGATCACCACGCCCGAGGCGCGGCCTTCATCGACCGCCTTCAGTTCCAGCAGTTCGGCCTGGATCGAGATGGCGTCCAGCAGGTCGTCGATGCCCAGGCCGGTCTTGGCCGAGATCTCCACCATCTGGGTGTCACCACCGAAGTCTTCGGCCACGACCTGCTCGGACAGCAGTTCGTTCTTGACCCGCATCGGATCCGCGTCGGACTTGTCGATCTTGTTGATCGCCACGATCAGCGGCACACCCGCCGAACGGGCGTGCTGGATCGCTTCCTTGGTCTGCGGCATGACGCCGTCATCGGCGGCCACGACCAGCACCACGATGTCGGTCAGCTTGGCGCCGCGCGCACGCATCGAGGTGAAGGCGGCGTGGCCCGGGGTGTCCAGGAAGCTGATCACGCCCTTCGGCGTATCGACGTGGTAAGCGCCGATGTGCTGGGTGATGCCACCCGCTTCGCCGGTGGCGACCTTGGTGCGGCGGATGTAATCCAGCAGCGAGGTCTTGCCGTGGTCGACGTGGCCCATGATGGTGACCACCGGCGGACGCTGGGTGGCTTCGCCCTGGTTTTCACCGGTCGAGGCCAGCAGTGCGTCTTCGGCGTCGTTGTCGTTGGCGCGGATCGCCTTGTGGCCGAGTTCTTCGGTCACCAGCGCGGCGGTGTCGTGGTCGATGGACTGGGTGATGGTCGCCATCACGCCCATCTTGAACAGCGCCTTGACCACCTCGCCGCCCTTCAGCGCCAGCTTCTGCGCCAGGTCGGCCACGGTGATGGTGTCGCCGATCGCCACTTCACGCACCACCGGTGCAGTCGGACGCTCGAAGGCGTGCGGGCCGGCATTGTTGCCACCGCGCGACATGTCGCGACGGCCACCGGCCTGGTTGCGCCCGCCCGGACGACCCCGGGTGTTGCTGTTGTTGCTGTTGCCACGACGCGCACGGTCGGCGGCCGACAGGTGCATCTGGCCAGCGAAACGGTCACCCGGGCCACGCTCGTTGCGCGGCGCGCTGCGGTTGTTGCGGTCGTCGTTGCGCGGCGGCGGCGGTGCACCACGCGGCGCAGCCGGGGCTGCGGCCGGGGTGCGCGGCGGGCGCGGCGCGGTTTCGTCGATCGGAGCACGCTTGGGCTTGCTGGCAGCCAGCGTCTCGGCCGCCTTGGCGGCAGCCGCAGCTTCCTCGGCAGCCTTCTTCTCGGCCTCGGCGCGTTCCTTGGCGGCGGCCTCTTCCTCACGGGCACGGACGATGGCTTCGTCGCGCAGACGATCCTTCTCGGCCAGGGCCTGCTGTTCGGCAAGGTTGCGGGCGCGCGACTCTTCCAGCTTGCGCAGGATGTCGGCGCGCTCTTCGTCCGGGGTCATGGCGCGAGCACCATCCTTGACGTAGGTACGCTTCTGGCGCACCTCGACATTCACGGTCGTCTTGCTGCGACCGGAATTGACCGTCACTTCCTGCTGCTTCCGGCGGTTGAGCGTGATCTTCTTCGCAGACTGATCGGTCTCTTCCGGGGCCTGCTCGGGCTTGCCGTGCGAACGACGAAGGAAGCCCAGGAGCTTCACCTTCTCGGAGCTGGTCACGACCTGGTCGGGACCGCTGAACTTCATGCCGGCACCGGCCAGCTGTTCCAGCAGTTTTTCGACCGGCGTGTTGACCAGTTCGGCAAGCTTGCGGATGGTGGTTTGCTGCGACATTCGGATCCTATGATCTTGTGGGCGCCCCCCCGCATGTGGAGGTGGCGCGGATTCTACGCCCTGAGCGGCTCAGGGCCCTGTTCATTGCCGGCTCATTCGCCGCGTTCCAGTCGGGCGATCTCCTCGGCACGGGCGGCCAGGATCAGCGCAGCGGCGCGCGCCTGATCCAGTCCTTCGATGCCGAAGTCCATGACCTCGTCGGCGGCCAGGTCGGACAGATCCTCGCTGGTACGCACGCCGTGGCCGGCCAGCGCGTATGCGGTGGCTTCGTCCATGCCCTTCAGGGACAGCAGGTCCTGCGCCGGCTGGCCGTCTTCAAGGCCTTCCTCGACTGCCAGGGCCTCATTGAGCAGCGCATCGCGGGCACGAGCGCGCAGCTCTTCGACGATGTCCTCGTCGAAACCTTCCACGGCCAGCAGTTCGCCGACCGGGACATATGCGATTTCCTCGACGGTGCCGAAGCCTTCGCTGACCAGGATGCCGGCGATTTCCTCGTCCACTTCCAGCTTGTCCATGAACAGCTGGCGGGCCGCAGCCTGCTCGGCTTCCGACTTGGCGGTGACCTGGTCCTGGGTCATCACGTTGAGCTGCCAGCCGGTCAGGCGGCTGGCCAGGCGCACGTTCTGGCCGCCCTTGCCGATCGCCTGGGCCAGGCGGTCTTCGGCAACGGCCAGGTCCATCGAGTGCTTGTCTTCATCGACGATGATCGACTGCACTTCGGCCGGCGCCATCGCGTTGATGACGAAGTTGGCGGGGTTGTCGTTCCACAGCACGATGTCCACGCGCTCGCCATTAAGCTCGTTGGACACGGCCTGCACGCGCGAACCGCGCATGCCGATGCAGGCGCCGATCGGATCGGTGCGCTGGTCGTGGGCCAGCACGGCGATCTTGGCGCGGTCGCCCGGGTCACGTGCACAGGCCTTGATTTCCACCAGGCCCTGGCCGACTTCCGGCACTTCCAGCTTGAACAGCTCGATCATGAATTCCGGGGCGGCACGGCTGATGAACAGCTGCGGGCCACGCGGCTCCGAGCGCACTTCGGCCAGGTAGCCGCGCACGCGGTCACCGGCGCGCAGCACGTCGCGCGGGATGCCCTTGTCCTTCGGGATGAAGCCTTCGGCGTTGCCACCGAGGTCGACATAGATGTTGCCGCGCTCGGCGCGCTTGACCACGCCGGTGATCAGCTCACCCACGCGATCCTTCCACGCATCCACGACCTGCTGGCGCTCGGCTTCGCGCACGCGCTGGACGATGACCTGCTTGGCGGCCTGGGCAGCGATGCGGCCGAAATCCGGGTTCTCGATCTGCTCTTCGATGTAGTCGCCGACCTCGACGCCTTCGGCTTCATCGACGGCATCCATCAGGCGGATCTGGCGGTCCGGCGATTCCATGACCACGTCATCGGCCACCACTTCCCAGCGGCGGAAGGTTTCGTAGCTGCCGTCCTTGTGGTCGATGACCACGCGGGTCAGCACTTCCTCGTCGGGATAGCGCTTCTTCGCTGCCGAGGCCAGGGCGGCCTCGATGGCATCGAAGATCACTTCACGCGGCACGCCCTTCTCGTTGGCGACTGCGTCGACTACCAGCAACAGTTCCTTGCTCATTGGCTCACTCCGCGCGCGGCTTCTTTGCCGCCGGCTCGTTGGAAGAAGAATTCGTGTTCGGCTTCGGACGCTTCGGTGCCGGACCGGTCGGCTTGCTCGGGGCCAGCCCCAGCGCCACCCAGTCGGGCATGATCCGTGCCTTGTCGATGTTGTCGGCCGACACGACCACTTCGGCCTTGTCGACGATGAAAGTGATGGTCCCCGCCGCCTCGTCGGTCGCCTCGATACGACCCTGCAGGCGACGACGGTTGTCCTGCGGCAGCTTCAGCGTGACCTTCGCCGATTCGCCGAGGTGACGGCCGAACTGCTCCAGGCTGAACAGAGGACGGTCGACGCCCGGCGAGGACACTTCCAGCGTGTAATTGCCGCTGATCGGGTCCTCGACGTCCAGCTGCGCCGACACTTCGCGGCTGACCCGCTCGCAGTCGTCGACATTGATGATGCGCTCGGGCTGTTCAGCCAGCGGCACGTCGATGTAAAGGCGCAGGGTCGCACCGCCGGGGGCCGGCAGATACTCAACGCCCAGCAGCTCCAGGCCCAGCGACACAACGGTCGGGGCGAGCAGATTCGCGATGTCGGTTGCCTTGTCGCTCACAGCCTGCCTTGATCTCTATGGTTGGGTGCCG
The DNA here is from genome assembly GCF_059372445.1 of Stenotrophomonas sp. YJH_SMC_127. Classification (NCBI taxonomy): domain Bacteria; kingdom Pseudomonadati; phylum Pseudomonadota; class Gammaproteobacteria; order Lysobacterales; family Lysobacteraceae; genus Stenotrophomonas; species Stenotrophomonas sp. YJH_SMC_127. The sequence continues at coordinate 288,442 of NZ_JCAFVO010000001.1, forward strand.
GCCTTGGCCGGCGTGGAAACGTGACGCCCCGGAAACGACAAAGGGCCCGTTGGGCCCCTTTTCCGGAAAGACTCCGGTGACTGGATTCCGGTTGCAACCTGCATTGCCTGCCGGTTGCGGCCCTCCTTCCGGGTCCGGACTCCCGCTGGGAGGCCGCCTTCAGGGGTACTGCTAGGCCGCTGATGATAGCGACTGCACCGCGCTGGTGCAAGGTGCGGACCCGGGTCAGATCCCTTTTCCCGTGGATAAGGGATCTGACCCCGATCACGCAGAAACAACGCAGACCCCAAAGAAAAACGCCCTCGAAGCAGGACTTCGAAGGCGATCTCTTTACTTGGTAGCGGGGGCAGGATTTGAACCTGCGACCTTCGGGTTATGAGCCCGACGAGCTGCCAGACTGCTCCACCCCGCATCAGAAGCGGAATCATGAGGCATTGCTGCGACAAATGCAAGCTTTCCCTCATTCATCGAACCGGTTGGCGCCGATCCGACGTTGGTAGCGGGGGCAGGATTTGAACCTGCGACCTTCGGGTTATGAGCCCGACGAGCTGCCAGACTGCTCCACCCCGCACCGGAAGTGTTTGAACTGCTGCCCTGCTCTTTCGAGGAGGGCTACCGCAACGATGTTCTGGCTGAACCGCTGCAGTGACAACTCAGGCTGCGCATATTACACGAATCGCGCAGCTTTGTGTCAACTTTCATGCAAGATGCGCAAATGCCTGCTGGCACCAGACCATGATCGGGTTCCAGGCCAGGCCCAGCGCGAGCAGCGCCAGGGCATTCACGCCCAGCACCACGCCCAGCACGCGGTCGTTGCTGCGCGGCATGGCCTCGCCCACCGGCTCATCGAAGTACATGACCTTGATGACGCGCAGGTAGTAGAAGCAGCCGACGACGGCGCACAGCACGCCGAGGATGGCCAGCCACAGCAGGCCGCCGTTGACGGCCGCGCCCAGCACCGCCAGCTTGGTCCAGAAGCCCAGGAACGGCGGGATGCCGGCCAGCGACGCCATGATGCACAGCACCAGGCCGGCCATCCACGGGTTGCGGGCGTTCAGGCCCTTGAAGTCCTCGATGTTCTCGGCTTCAAAGCCGGCACGCGACAGCGCGATGATCGCGCCGAAGGCGGCGGTGGACATGATCGCGTAAGCCAGTGCGTAGAACAGCGCGGCGGCGTAGCCCTGCGAACCGCCACCGGCGATGCCCATCAGCAGGAAGCCGATGTGCGAGACGGTGGAGAACGCCAGCATGCGCTTGAGGTTGCTCTGCGCGATGGCCATCAGGTTGCCGATGACCAGCGATACCGCGGCCAGGCCGGCAATCAGCAGCTGCAGTTCGGTCGACAGCGGGCCCACGCCCATTTCCAGCAGGCGGTAGGCCATGCCGAACGCGGCCAGCTTCGGCGCCGAGCTGATGAACAGTGCGATCGGTGCCGGGGCACCCTGGTACACGTCCGGCAGCCACATGTGGAACGGCGCGGCACCCAGCTTGAAGGCGACGCCGGCGATCATGAACACCGCACCGGTGATCAGCAGCACGCGCTCTTCCGAGTGCGGGATGGCCTCGCGGATCACATCCAGGTGCAGGCTGCCGGTGGCGCCGTAGATCAGCGACATGCCGTAGAGCAGCAGGCCCGAGGCCAGCGAACCCAGCACGATGTACTTCATCGCCGCTTCCGAGGCCAGGCCGCTTTCGCGGTTGCTGGCGACCAGGGCGTAGGAGCACAGCGCCAGCAGTTCCAGGCCCAGGTAGACCATCAGCAGGCTGCCGGCCGAGACCAGGATCATCATGCCGGCGGTGCCGAACAGGATCAGCACCGGGATCTCGCCCTGGAACAGGTCGCGATCACGCAGGTAGCGCCAGCCGTAGACCAGGGTCAGGCCGCTGAGCAGCACGATCCCGGTCTTCATCACGTCCGCGGCGGTATCGCGCACGAACATGCCATGGAAGACCTCCCCCTGCCCGCCCACGCCGGTGGCCAGCATGAACAGCACCACGGCCAGCGCAGCGAGCGAGAACAGGTGGGTGACGATCTTGTTCCGGTTGCTGACGAACAGGTCGAGGATCATCAGGGCGAAGGCGCTGCCGATCAGCACCAGCTCGGGAGCGAGCGGTGGCAGGTCAGCGGCGGTCAATGGCAGCAGCGGCGAGGTGGTCATCATCAAATCCTGGAATTACAGCAGCTTGCTGGATGCGATCTGCATCGCCAGCTTCGCGATCGAGGGCTCCATCAGGTCGGTCAGCGGCTTGGGGTAGATGCCCAGGGCCAGCACGCCGATGGCGAACACGCCCAGCACCAGCCATTCGCGGCCGTTGATGTCCTTCAGTTCGGCAACATGGCTGTTGGCCACTTCACCGAAGAAGATGCGCTTGTACAGCCACAGGGTGTAGGCGGCGCCGATGATCAAGGTGGTGGCCGCGCCCAGGGCGATCCACGGATTACGCTGGAAGGCCGAGAGGATGACCATGAACTCGCCAACGAAACCGCTGGTACCCGGCAGGCCCGCGTTGGCCATGAAGAACAGCATCGCGAAGGTGGCGAACCACGGCATCACGTTGACCACGCCGCCGTAATCGGCGATGCGGCGGCTGTGCATGCGGTCGTACAGCACGCCGACGCAGGAGAACATCGCGCCGGACACGAAGCCGTGCGAGATCATCTGCACCATGGCGCCCTGCAGGCCCAGGCGGGCGGCATCGGCGTTGCCGGCTTCGCGCACCAGCCACAGGGCGATGAAGGTGCCCAGGGTGACAAAGCCCATGTGCGCGATCGACGAATAGGCGATCAGCTTCTTCATGTCGTCCTGCACCAGGGCGACCAGGCCGACGTAGATCACCGCGATCAGCGACAGTGCGATCACCAGCCAGGCCCACTCCTGCGACGCGTCCGGGACGATCGGCAGGTTGAAGCGCAGGAAGCCGTAGCCACCGATCTTCAGGGCGATCGCGGCCAGGATCACCGAACCGGCGGTCGGCGCTTCCACGTGGGCGTCCGGCAGCCAGGTGTGGACCGGGAACATCGGCACCTTGACCGCGAAGGCGATCAGGAAGGCGAAGAAGATCCAGGTCTGCTCCTTGGCCGACAGCGGCAGCGCGTACAGGTCGGCCAGCTGGAAGCTGCCGCCCTTCATGTACAGGTAGATCAGCGCCACCAGCATCAGCACCGAGCCGAGGAAGGTGTACAGGAAGAACTTCAGCGCGGCGTAGATGCGGCGCGGACCGCCCCAGACACCGATGATCAGGAACATCGGGATCAGCATCGCTTCGAAGAACACGTAGAACAGCATCGCGTCCGTCGCGGCGAAGATGCCGACGGTGACACCTTCCAGGATCAGGAAGGCCGCCACGTACTGGTTCACGCGCTTGTCGATGGCGCTCCAGGCGCCGATCAGGGCAAGCACGCTGACCAGGGTGGTCAGCAGGATCAGCGCCACGGCAATGCCGTCCACGCCCAGGTTGTAGCCGATCTTGTACGCCGGGATCCAGGCATGGGTCTCGACGAACTGCAGACCATCGACGCCTGCGTTGTAGCCGCTCAGCAGCGAGAGGCTCGCCACGAAGGTCAGCACCGCTACGCCCAGCGACGCCCAGCGGGCGGTCTGCGCATCACGGATCGAAAGGATCAGGGCACCACCGATGATCGGCAGCCAGATGAGGACACTGAGTAGAGGCCAGTTCGACACGTCTTCTTATTCCGTACAGGTCATCAACGCAGGTAATGCATCAGCACGCCCAGCAGGGCAATCAGGCCGATGATCATCGCGAAGGCGTAGTGATAGAGGAAACCGGATTGGGTACGACGCAGCACGCCGGCTGCGACGTCCACAACACGTGCCGAGAGATTGACCACGCCGTCGACGATGTTGCTGTCGACCCAGCGCGAGACCTTGCCCAGCTTGACGCTGCCACCGGCAAAGCCATCGATCCACAGCTTGTCGAAGCCGTACTTGTTTTCCAGTACCGACACCAGCGGAGCAAAGGTCTTGCGGGCCTTGCCCGACAGGTCCGGCTTCCACAGGTAGAACAGTGCGGCCAGCAGGAAGCCCGCAACGGTCAGCATGAACGCCGGAGCCATCATGCCATGCAGCGCGAAGGCGACCGGGCCATGGAACTCCTCACCCAGGAAGCCGATGGTGTTCTTGGCCGGATCGTAGAAGTCGACGATGCCGGTGAAGAACGTGTGCGCCTGGCCCTTGATGGCATCGTGCGCGTGGTTGCCGGCCCAGTCGGTGCCGTACAGCATCGGGCCGATGCTGAAGAAACCGATGGCGATCGACGGGATGGCCAGCAGGATCAGCGGCAGGGTCACCACCCACGGGGTTTCGTGCGGCTCGTGCGGACCGTGGCCATGGCCGTGGTCGTCGTGGCCATCACCATGGTGTGCATCGCCGTGGTGGGCGTCGGCGGCGTGGTGATCGTCATGGCCGTGGCCGTGATCGTCATGCGCGTCGCGGAAACGCTCCTTGCCGTGGAAGGTCAGGAACAGCAGGCGGAAGCTGTAGAAGCTGGTGACGATCACGCCACCCAGCACCGCCCAGTAGCCATAGGTGGCCACCCAGCTGTTGGACAGGTGCGCGTGCAGCTCGGCCGCCTCGATGATGGTGTCCTTCGAGTAGAAGCCGGAGAAGAACGGCGTGCCGACCAGCGCCAGGGTACCGATCCACATGGTGATGAAGGTGATCGGCATGTACTTGCGCAGGCCGCCCATCTTGCGCATGTCCTGCTCGTGGTGCATCGCGATGATGACCGAGCCGGCGCCCAGGAACAGCAGGGCCTTGAAGAAGGCGTGGGTCATCAGGTGGAACACGGCAGCCGAATAGGCCGACACGCCCAGCGCAACCGTCATGTAGCCCAGCTGCGACAGAGTCGAGTACGCGACCACGCGCTTGATGTCGTTCTGCACGATGCCGATCAGGCCGGTGAAGAACGCGGTGGTGGCACCGATGAACAGCACGAAGTTCAGCGCGGTCTGCGACAGCTCGAACAGCGGCGACATGCGGGTGACCATGAAGATACCGGCGGTCACCATCGTCGCGGCGTGGATCAGTGCCGAGATCGGGGTCGGGCCTTCCATCGAGTCCGGCAGCCACACGTGCAGCGGGACCTGGGCCGACTTGCCCATGGCACCGATGAACAGGCAGATGCAGATGACGGTGGCGATCGACCAGATCACCGGCTCGTTCAGCAGCTGCATGCCCAGCAGCGTGCCGTCCCAGATCTGCAGCTGGGCGCGCGGGTCGGCCAGCATGCCGGCCTGCGAGAACACCTGCGAGTAGTCCAGGGTGCCGAACACCCACAGCACGCCGGCGATGCCCAGCAGGAAGCCGAAGTCACCGACGCGGTTGACCAGGAACGCCTTCATGTTGGCGAAGATCGCGGTCGGGCGCTTGAACCAGAAGCCGATCAGCAGGTACGACACCAGGCCCACCGCTTCCCAGCCGAAGAACAGCTGCAGGAAGTTGTTGCTCATCACCAGGGTGAGCATCGAGAAGGTGAACAGCGAGATGTAGCTGAAGAACCGCTGGTAGCCCGGATCGTCCTGCATGTAGCCGATCGTGTAGATGTGGACCAGCAGCGACACGAAGGTCACCACCACCATCATCATCGCGGTCAGCTTGTCGACCATGAAACCGACGTGGGCCGAGTACTGGCCGACTTCGAAGAACGTGTAGATGTTCTGGTTGAACGGCTGCGCCCCGCCCCACAGCAGCTGGTAGAGCGTATACATCGACAGGCCGCAGGCCACCGCGACGCCGAGGATGGTGATGGTCTGCGCGCCGAAGCGCTTGACCTGGCGACCGAACAGGCCGGCGATGATGCTGCCGAACAGCGGTGCGAGCACCACTGCGATCAACAGACTCTTGGAGAGAGTGATTTCCATCTGTGGATCAGCCCTTCAACGAATCGACTTCGCCGACATTGATCGTGCGGCGTGTACGGAACAGGGTCACCAGGATCGCCAGGCCGATGGCGGCTTCCGCGGCGGCGACGGTCAGGATGAAGAACACGAACAGCTGGCCGGACGGATCGCCCAGCTGACGCGAGAAGCCGACGAAATTGATGTTCACCGACAGCAGCATCAGCTCGATCGACATCAGCAGGACGATGACGTTCTTCCGGTTGAGGAAGATACCGGCCAGGCTGATGGCGAACAGCACCGCGCCCAGCGCGAGGATATGGCCAAGGGTAATCACGGCTGGGTCTCCTCGCCGGCGACCGGCTTGCTGTTGCTGTGCACGACCGGTGCTTCGGCACCCATCTTGACCATGCGCAGGCGCTGGCCGGCCTTGACCATGGTCTGCTGGCCCGGGTTCTGGCTCTTCACGCCGGTACGGCGACGCAGGGTCAGCATCACGGCGGCTACCACGGCCACGGTCAGGATGACGGCGGCGAACTCGAACGGCAGCAGGTACTCGGTGAACAGCGTGCGTGCCAGCCAGGTGATGTTGGAGCTGTCGGCGGCGACCGCAGCGGCGTTGTCGGCCGGGAACGGCGTGACCGAACGCGCCTTGACCCCGATCAGGATCAGCATCTGCGCCAGCATCGCGACCGCGACAATCAGGCCGACCGGCAGGTAGCGCACCCAGCCCTCACGCAGCTTGGTGGGGTCGATGTCCAGCATCATCACCACGAACAGGAACAGCACCATCACCGCACCGACGTAGACCAGCACCAGCGCCACACCGAGGAACTCGGCGCCCACCAGCAGCCACACGCAGGCGATGGAGAAGAAGGTCAGCACCAGGCAGAGCACGGCGTGAACCGGGTTGCGCACGCTGATCACCGCACCGGCCGAAACCGTTGCCGCGATGGCGAACACCCAGAAAGCGATATTTACCCAATCCATCTCTCGACCTCAGCGGTAAGCGGCATCGGCGGCGCGACGCTCGGCGATCTCGTTTTCGAGACGGTCGCCCAGGGCCAGCAGCTGCGGCTTGGTAACGATGTTTTCGCCACGATTCTCGAAGTGGTACTCGAGGATGTGGGTTTCGACGATCGAGTCCACCGGGCAGCTTTCCTCACAGAAGCCACAGAAGATGCACTTGAACAGGTCGATGTCATAACGCGTGGTGCGGCGGGTGCCGTCCTCGCGCTTGGCCGAGTCGATGGTGATGGCCAGCGCCGGGCACACCGCTTCGCACAGCTTGCAGGCGATGCAGCGCTCTTCGCCGTTGGGATAACGGCGCAGCGCATGCAGGCCACGGAAGCGCGGCGACTGCGGGAACTTCTCCATCGGGTACATCATCGTGTACTTCGGCTTGAAGCTGTACTTCAGCGTCAGCCAGAGGCCCGCCAGCAGTTCGAGCAGCAGCAGGCTCTTGAAGTAATGGGTAATCCTGTTCATCACTTTAGACGCCCTTTTGAATCACGCCGAAGAACACCATGACGGCGGTAACCGCGATCCACAGAATGGCCAGCGGGATGAAGACCTTCCAGCCCAGGCGCATGATCTGGTCGTAGCGGAAGCGCGGGAAGCTGGCACGGAACCAGATGTAGGCACTGGCGAAGAAGAACACCTTGACGAACAGCCACGGCGCGCCCCCCTTCCAGATCCAGTCGACCAGCGGCGAGACATCGCCGAAGTTGACCCAGCCCTGGACCGGGCTCAGCCAGCCGCCGAGGAAGAAGATCGAGATCAGGAAGCTGATCAGGATCATGTTCGCGTATTCGGCCAGGAAGAACAGGGCGAAGGCACCGCCGGAGTATTCGACCATGTGGCCGGCGACGATTTCCGATTCGCCTTCCACCACGTCGAACGGCGCGCGGTTGGTTTCAGCCACGCCCGAGACCCAGTAGATGACGAACAGCGGGAACAGCGGCAGCAGGAACCAGTCGAAGAAGCCGGAACTGCCGGCCTGCGCCATCACGATGTTGCTCAGGTTCAGGCTGCCCGAGGCGATCATCACGCCGACCAGGGCGAAGCCCATGGCGATTTCGTAGCTGATCATCTGCGCCGAGGCGCGCATCGCACCCAGGAACGCATACTTCGAGTTGGACGCCCAACCGGCCAGGATGATGCCGTAGATGCCCAGCGAGGTCATCGCCAGCAGGTACAGCAGGCCGGCATTGGCATTGGACAGCACGATCTGCGAATCGAAGGGCACCACCGACCAGGCCGCGAAGGCCGGGGCAAGGGTGATCAGCGGGGCCAGCAGGTAGATCGCCTTGTTGGCGCTGCTCGGCTGGACCACTTCCTTGAACAGCAGCTTGAAGACGTCGGCGAAGGCCTGGAAGATGCCCATGCCCACGTACATCGGGCCGTGGCGGACGTGCATCCAGCCGATCAGCTTGCGTTCCCAGACCACGTAGAAGGCCACCGAGATGATCACCGGAACGGCGATCACCAGGATCTTCAGGATGATCCAGATCAGCGCGCCGATGTCACCGAGGCCCAGCAGCCACTGGTGCAGCGGGTCGACCGCGTTCAACAGCAATTCGTTCATGCAGCCACCACCGATACGCGAGCGGCACCCAGCGGCGCGGTCGCGCCGTGGCCCGATTCAATCCAGACCGAACCCGCAGCGACGCGGGCGTCGACCACCACCGGCAGGGTGGCCTTGCCGGCATCGGTGCCGACCTTGGCCATCTGCCCTTCCTGCAGCTGCAGGCGAGCGGCATCTTCAGCGTTCAGCACGATGCGCGGGGCGTTGTTGAGCGGATGCGACTGCAGCGCCGGGGCGCGACGGACCACCGCATCGGTGCGGTAGATCGCGGCGGTCGAAGCCACTTCCAGGCCTTCGCCGGCAACCACCGGCTGCGCCGAAGCGGCAACGGTGACCGGTACCGGGGCCAGGCTGGCGCGCAGGCCGGCCAGGTCGGTGAAGTCGAAACCGGCCACGGCCAGCTCGCCGCCCAGGGCGCGCAGCACGCGCCAGCCTTCACGGGCCTCGCCCGGCAGCTTGCCGCCGGCACGGGCCGACTGCTCGCGACCATCAAGGTTGGTCAGGGTGGCGTCGATTTCCGGCAGCGCACCGATCGGCAGGATCACGTCGGCGACGTCGCGGGTCGAGGCACAGGCGAACTGGCTGAAAGCCACCACCTGGGCACCGGCCAGCGCCTTGCGCGCGGCAGGTGCATCGGCGAAGTCCAGGCCCGGCTCAAGGCCGTACACCACATAGGCCTGGCGCGGCTGCGCCAGCATCGCGGCGACGTCCTTGCCGGCCGGCAGCACACCGGCGCGGGTCAGGCCAACGGCGTTGGCGCCCTGCGGGATGCGGCACAGCTTGGCACCGGTGGCGGCGGCGAACTCACGCGCAGCAGCGCGGATCGCGGCAGCCTGCGGGTGGTTTTCGGCGATGCCACCGACGATCAGCACGGTGTTGTTGCCGCCCTGCACTGCCGAACGCAGCTCGGCGTTGGCCAGCGCGTCGACGAACTTGGACGGTGCGACGATCTGCTTGCCGGCGATGCTGAAGGCGAAGTCGAAGTCCACCGGGTTGACGACATGGATCTTCGCGCCCTTGGTGGTCTGCGCCTTGCGCAGGCGGGCGTGCAGCAGCGGCAGTTCGTGGCGGATGTTGCTGCCCAGAACGACGATGCGGTCAGCGCCTTCGATTTCGGCCAGCGGCAGGCCGAACACTTCGGCGGTTGCGGCGTCGGAGAAATCGCGGTTGTTGATGCGGTGGTCGATGTTGCCCGTGCCCAGGCCCTTGGCCAGGCGGGCCAGCAACGCACCTTCCTCGTTGGAGGTGGACGGGTGCACCAGCACGCCCAGGTTGTCGCCCTGGTTGGCCTTGAGGATCTCGGCGGCCGCGGCCAGGCCTTCGGCCCAGCTCACTTCCTTCCACTCGCCATTGACCTTGCGCAGCGGCTTGACCGCACGGTCTTCGCTGTACAGGCCCTGGTGCGAGTAGCGGTCACGGTCGGACAGCCAGCACTCGTTCACCGCTTCGTTGTCGCGCGGCACGGTGCGCAGCACTTCACCGCGACGCACGTGCAGGAACAGGTTCGAACCCATCGCGTCGTGGTAGCCCAGCGATTCGCGCGCGGTCAGTTCCCACGGACGGGCGCGGAACTGGAACACCTTGTTGGTCAGCGCGCCGACCGGGCAGACGTCGACGACGTTGCCGGACAGCTCGGTGGTCAGCGGCTTGCCGTCGAAGGTGCCGATCTGCAGGTTCTCACCGCGGTACATGCCACCCAGTTCGTAGGTACCGGCAACGTCGGCGGTGAAGCGGACGCAGCGGGTGCACTGGATGCAGCGGGTCATCTCGGTGGCGACCAGCGGGCCCATGTCCTCGTCCGGCACCACGCGCTTGCGCTCGTTGAAGCGGCTGACCGAACGGCCATAGCCCAACGACACGTCCTGCAGCTCGCACTCGCCGCCCTGATCGCAGATCGGGCAGTCCAGCGGGTGGTTGATGAGCAGGAACTCCATCACCGAGCGCTGGAACTTCAGTGCCTTTTCGCTACGGGTGGCGACCTTCATGCCGTCCATCACCGGGGTGGCGCAGGCCGGCGCCGGCTTCGGCGACTTCTCCACGTCCACCAGGCACATGCGGCAGTTGGCGGCGATCGGCAGCTTCTCGTGGTAGCAGAAGCGCGGAATCGGAATACCGGCCTTGTCGGCCGCCTGGATGATCATCGAACCCTTGGGCACGACCAGCGACTTGCCATCGATCTCGATGGTCACGTGATCCGGTGGCACGTTCGGGTTTACGGGTTGCGCGCTCATGCGGCGGCTGCCTCCACCTTCTTGCCGTCAACCATCGAATGACCGTTGACGATGTAGTACTCGAATTCGTCCCAGAACTGGCGCAGGAAGCCCTGGATGGGCCATGCAGCCGCTTCACCGAACGCACAGATGGTGTGGCCTTCGATCTGCCCCGCCACCGCCTTCAGCTGGTGCAGGTCTTCCATCGTGGCCTTGCCGGCGACGATGCGCTCCAGCACGCGGTGCATCCAGCCGGTACCTTCACGGCACGGGGTGCACTGGCCGCAGGATTCCTTGTGGAAGAACTGGCTGATGCGGCAGGCGAACTTGACGCAGCAGACGCTGTCGTCGAGCACCACGATCGCGCCCGAACCCAGGCCGGAGCCCAGTGCACGGATGGTGTCGTAGTCCATCGGCAGGTCCTCCAGCTCGGCCGCGGTCAGCACCGGCATCGACACGCCGCCCGGGATCGCGCCCTTCAGCGTGCGGCCCGGACGCAGGCCACCGGCCATTTCCAGCAGGTCGTGGAATTTGGTGCCGAGCGGCACTTCGAAGTTGCCGCCGTTCTGCACGCAGCCGGACACCGAGAAGCACTTCGGACCGCCGTTGGCGGTCAGGCTCAGGCCCTTGAACCACTCCGGACCGTTGCGGATGATCGCCGGCACCGAACCGTAGGTTTCGGTGTTGTTGATCGTCGACGGCTTGCCGTACAGGCCGAAATTGGCCGGGAACGGCGGCTTGTAGCGCGGCTGGCCCTTCTTGCCTTCCAGCGATTCCATCAGCGCGGTTTCTTCGCCGCAGATGTACGCGCCGGCGCCCAGCGCACCGTAGATGTCGATGTCCACGCCGCTGCCGAGGATGTTCTTGCCCAGCCAGCCGTTCGCATAGGCGTCGGCCAGGGCCTGCTCGAAGTGCTCGAACGGCTCGTGGTGGAACTCACCGCGCAGGTAGTTGTAACCCACGGTCGAACCGGTGGCGTAGCAGGCGATCGCCATGCCTTCCACCACCGAATGCGGGTTGTAACGCAGGATGTCGCGGTCCTTGCACGTGCCCGGCTCGGATTCGTCCGAGTTGCAGAGGATGTACTTCTGCATGTTGCCCTTGGGCATGAAGGACCACTTCAGGCCGGTCGGGAAGCCGGCGCCACCGCGGCCGCGCAGGCCCGAGGCCTTGACCATCTCGATGACCTGCTCCGGCGGGATCTTCTCTTCGAGGATCTTGCGCAGGGCGGCGTAGCCACCGGTCTTCAGGTAGCTTTCGTACGACCACGGCGTGTCGTAATGCAGGGTGGTGTAGACCACCTGGTGCGGCAGCGGCGCGGGGCCGACCGGACCCTTGGATTCGTGGTGATGTGCCATGCCCTTACTCCAGCCCGTCCAGCAGCTCGTCGACCTTTTCCAGGGTCAGACGCTCATGGTAGTGACCGTTGATGACCATCATCGGCGCGCCGCCACAACCGGCCAGGCACTCTTCCTCGCGCTTGAGGTAGACGCGGCCGTCCGGGGTCGATTCACCGTGCTTGATGCCCAGCTTCTTCTCGCAATGGCGGACGATGTCCTCGGCGCCATTGAGCCAGCAGCTGATGTTGGTGCAGATGGCCACGTTGTTGCGGCCCACCTTCTCGGTCTCGAACATCGAGTAGAAGCTGGCGACCTCGTAGGCCCACACCGGCGGCAGGTCGAGGTACTTGGCGACGGCGGCGATCAGCTCGTCGGTCAGCCAGCCCTGGTTCTGCTCCTGGGCCGCATGCAGGCCCTGCAGCACGGCAGAGCGCTTGCGGTCCGGCGGGAACTTGGACAGCCAGTGATCGATGTGAGCGCGGGTCTTGTCGCTCAGCACCACCATCGGGTCGACGTCGCGCGCCGCCTCGAAATTACCTGTCGCCTTCATCGGCCGACCTCAGCGAAATGCATAACGTGAAATTCCAGAAACTGCGGCGCCGGCTTGCGCCGGCTGCCTGCAGCGGGCGTTGGCGTGGCGGACGGCATTACCGGTCAACCTCGCCGAACACCAGGTCATAGGTACCGATCATCGCCACCACGTCGGCCAGCATGTGGCCGCGCACGATCGAATCGATCGAGGACAGGTGGGCGAAGCCCGGTGCGCGCAGGTGCACGCGGAAGGGCTTGTTGGCGCCATCGGAGACCAGATAGCAGCCGAATTCGCCCTTGGGCGCTTCCACGGCCGCATAGGTTTCACCCGCCGGTACGCAATAGCCTTCGCTGAACAGCTTGAAGTGGTGGATCAGCGCTTCCATGTCGTCCTTCATGTCCTCGCGCTTGGGCGGAGCGACCTTGAAGTTCTTGACCATGACCGGGCCGGGGTTGGCCTTCAGCCACGCCACGCACTGCTTGATGATGCGGTTGGATTCGCGCATTTCGGCGACGCGGACCAGGTAGCGGTCGTAGCAGTCGCCTTCCTTGCCCAGCGGGATGTCGAAATCGACAGCATCGTACTTGGCGTACGGGCGCTTCTTGCGCAGGTCCCAGGCCACGCCCGAGCCACGCAGCATCACGCCGGTCATGCCCCACTGGTGCGCCAGTTCCGGAGTGACCACGCCGATGCCGACGGTACGCTGCTTCCAGATGCGGTTGTCGGTCAGCAGGGTTTCGTATTCGTCGATGCGCTTGGGGAACTCGACGGTGAAGTTCTCCAGGAAGTCCAGCAGCGAGCCTTCGCGCGAAGCATTGAGCTGCTTCAGCGCCTTGCCCTTGTGCCAGCGCGATTCCTTGTACTTCGGCATGTGGTCCGGCAGGTCGCGGTAGACACCGCCCGGGCGGTAGTACGCCGCGTGCATGCGCGCGCCGGAGACCGCTTCATAGCAGTCCATCAGCTCTTCGCGCTCACGGAAGGCATACAGCATCACGGCCATCGCACCCAGGTCGAGCGCGTTGGAGCCCAGCCACATCAGGTGGTTGAGGATGCGGGTGATCTCGTCGTACATGGTGCGGATGTACTGCGCACGCTCCGGCGCCTCGATGCCCATCAGGGTCTCGATCGCGCGCACGTAGGCGTGCTCGTTGCACATCATCGACACGTAGTCGAGGCGATCCATGTAGCCGATCGACTGGTTGAACGGCTTGGACTCGGCCAGCTTCTCGGTGCCACGGTGCAGCAGACCCACGTGCGGGTCGGCACGCATGATGGTTTCGCCGTCCATTTCCAGGATCAGGCGCAGCACACCGTGAGCGGCCGGATGCTGCGGGCCGAAGTTCATGGTGTAGTTGCGGATTTCCTGCCGGCTTTCGGCGGCGTTGCTGGCGAACGCTTCGCCGGCCTGGTGTACGTGGCTCACTTCACTGCCTCCTGCGCGCGCTCACCGGCTGCGGTCTGCAGACGGGCGTCGTCACGGATCACGCGCGGCACGCCGACACGCGGCTCCACCGAGGTGACCGGTTCGTAGATCACGCGCTTCTTTTCTTCGTCGTAGCGGACTTCGACATTGCCGATCAGCGGGAAGTCCTTGCGGAACGGATGGCCGACGAAACCGTAGTCGGTCAGGATCCGGCGCAGGTCCGGGTGGCCTTCGAAGATCACGCCGTACAGGTCGAACGCTTCGCGCTCGAACCAGTTCAGGCCCGGCCACACGCTGGTCAGCGAGGACACCAGCGGCAGCGCTTCGTCAGGGGCGAAGCAGCGCAGGTGCATCATCAGGTTGTGCTGGTACGAACGCAGCTGGGCGACCACGGCGAAACGCTGGGTCGGCATGTGCTGCGGGCGGGCACCGTCGGCACCGTTTTCCTCGGTGGGGAACTCGCCCCACGCGAAGCGGCCCTGGGCCTTGCCTTCGACGCCACGGCTGAAGCCCTGCGAGGACACGTCGGCGGTGTCCCATTCGTCGGAGCCATAACCGAGGTAGTCGACGCCGCACAGATCCACGGCCTGCTCGAAACCAAACTCGTCACGCAGCGCCAGGGCGGTGGCGTGCCACTCGGCGGCAGGCACTTCCAGCGTCACTTCGCCGCGGGGTTCGACCACGATGACCTTCGCACCAGCGAAACGTGCGGAGAGTCGGTCGATGAAGGATGCTTGCTCTGCCATGGGGGCTTGGCGCGCTCTTGTCAGGTGAAGGGGTCAGCGGGCGATGGTCTGTGTACGCCAGATCTTCTTCTGCAGCTGCAGGATCCCGTACACCAGCGCCTCGGCGGTCGGCGGGCAGCCCGGGACGTAGACGTCCACCGGCACCACGCGATCACAGCCGCGCACGACAGAATAGGAGTAGTGGTAATAGCCACCGCCGTTGGCGCAGCTACCCATCGAGATGACCCACTTCGGGTCCGGCATCTGGTCGTAGACCTTGCGCAGCGCCGGGGCCATCTTGTTGACCAGGGTACCGGCCACGATCATCACGTCGGACTGACGCGGCGACGGGCGGAACACCACGCCGTAACGGTCAAGGTCCAGGCGCGCGGCGCCGGCGTGCATCATCTCGACCGCGCAGCAGGCCAGGCCGAAGGTCATCGGCCACATCGAGCCGGTGCGCGCCCAGTTCAGCAGTGCGTCGACGCTGGTGGTGACGAAGCCCTTTTCCAGCAGCGGGTTGTCGCCTTCCGGCCGCAGGATGTCATCAACCCGGCCTTCCGGCGACGGGTTGTTCATGAGGCCATCGAGAGTCTGAATCACTCCCATTCCAGCGCTCCCTTCTTCCAGACGTAAATGAAACCGAGGAACAGCATGCCGACGAACAGGCCCATGGTGATGAGCGAACGGGCGCCCAGCTCCATGAAGACCTGGGTCCACGGCACGATGAAGATGATTTCCAGGTCGAAGACGATGAACTGGATCGCGATCAGGTAGTAGCGCACGTCGAACTTCATGCGCGCGTCTTCGAAGGCCTCGAAGCCGCACTCGTACGGCGACAGCTTTTCCAGATCGGGGCGGCGGGGACCGAGGAATCGACCAACCAGCATCAGCGTAATGCCGATACCGGTGGCAACGATCAGAAACAGCAGAGAAGGCAAATATTCGGCCAGCACAGCGATTCTCTCTTGCCTCTGCCGCCGCGCCTGCAGGCGCTTTGGCATGGGGGAGTGGACGGGAACCTGCCTGGCGCCTTGCGCGCCAGACGAACCCGCTTTACTTACAAATGGTGCCCAAGAGGGGACTCGAACCCCTACGACTTGCGTCGCTACCACCTCAAGGTAGTGCGTCTACCAATTCCGCCACCTGGGCAAACGATCACATCAGACTATCTTCCCGATGCGCCGCGTATTGTAACCGGCTTCAGTGTTTCTGGGAGCCTTCCGAAGGCTTTTCTTCACCAGAAACCGAAGATTCCGCCTGAGCCGGCACATTCGCCGCCGGAACCGGGGCGGCCGGGACCGGATCGGCCTTCGGAACGGCCGGCAGTTCGCCCGCCGGAGCCGCCGGCGCACTGGCCGCCGGGGCGGACATCAGGCCCAGGTCCTGGTCGGCCGCCGGACGGGTGCCGTGACCGGCATACCAGGCCATGAAGAGACTGATGCCGAAGAACACGACGGCCAGCCACTTGGTCGACTTGGACAGGAAGTTCGAGGCGCCACGCGCACCGAACACCGTACCCGAGGCGCCGGCGCCAAAGCCCGAACCCGCCGCCGCACCCGAGCCACGCTGCATCAGGATCAGCGCGATCATGGCCACAGCGACCAGCACGTAGACGACATTGAGGATCAACATCAGCATTGGAAACCGCCCTCGGACAATACTTCTAGGATTAGTTCGCGGCCGCCGCCCGTGCGATGGCCAGGAAGTCCGCGGCCACCAGGGAGGCGCCGCCGACCAGCCCACCATCGACATCCGGCTGCGCGAACAGTTCCCCGGCATTGTCGGGCTTCACGCTACCGCCGTAAACAATGGGCAGTGAATCAGCAATTCTAGCATCGAAGCGCGCAACTTCGCCACGGATGAACGCGTGCACCTGCTGCGCCTGCTCCTTGCTGGCGGTACGGCCGGTGCCGATGGCCCAGACCGGCTCGTAGGCGACCACGGCCTGGGCGAAGCCGGCCGCGCCGACCAGTTCCAGCACCGGCGCCAGCTGGCTGGCGATGACCGCTTCGGTCTGCCCGGCCTCGCGCTGCTCCAGGGTCTCGCCCACGCACAGCACCGGCACCAGGCCGGCATGCTGGGCGGCGGCGAACTTGCGCGCGACCAGCTCGCTGCTTTCATGGTGATACTGGCGGCGCTCGGAATGGCCGACCAGGCCATAGCGGGCCCCGACCTCGACCAGCATGGCCGCGCAGACCTCGCCGGTATAGGCGCCCTTCTCGTTGCTGCTCACGTCCTGCGCGCCGAAGGCCAGGCTGGTCTCGCCGAAGTCCTCGACCAGCTCGCCCAGGTACGGCAGCGGCGGCAGGATCACCACGTCCACCCCCTCCAGCGGCAGCCCGGCGGCCACCTGCCCCAGCAGTTCATTGGCGAATTGACGGCTGCCATGCAGCTTCCAGTTTCCGGCGACGATCTTGCGGCGCATGAGCGGGTGGCTCCTGTGTGAAGTCAGCCGGTCATGATACCCGTTGCGGCAAAAATCCGTTTCCTTGTAAGCGGTTACATGGATTTTCAGCCAACGGCGCAGCCCCTCGTGGCGGGAGTTTGTTTGGGTTGGTCGCGGAAAGCCCGGTTGGATTGGTGGGCTTGGCCGGGCGGGTGGGGATGGCGGGGGACGCCGTAAACCCCCAGGCCGGCCCAGCCGCTAGCGGCTGTGCGTTCGGGCCCTTGCGAAGCAGTGCTTCGCAAGCAAAGCGCCCTCACCCATGGGGGCTTGGCCGCGGCATCCATGCCGCGGACACCCCCGTCATCCCCACCCGCCCGGCCTCCGACACATTCCGGCGGTTCCGCCCGCCACGGAAAGAAAAAAGAAGAGCAAGAGCAAAAGCGGCATACCACGTGCCCTGCCCCACTTCGATCTGACAGATCTCATCCACGCATGGCGTGGATCTACCGTGTCGAGCAAGGTCGACACCCACCAACCGTCACCGGGAAACTGTCGGAGGCGGGGAGGTGTCGGATGGCGGGGTGTCCGCGGCATGGATGCCGTGGCCAAGCCCCCAGGGATGGGTTTACGGCGTCCCCGCCATCCGACACCTCCCCGCCTCCCCACGGAACACCCCAGAGCCGCTTTGGCTTTGGACTTGCCGGCCAGCGGCCGGCACTACCGCGGGTGCAGGGTGCAACCCTGCAAAGAAAAAGGCCGCCTTTCGGCGGCCTCACTTTTCCTTACTTCAGCTTGATCTCGCGCAGGCGTTCCTCGAGGAAGCCGTGGGCGGTGATCGCCTCCGGATACCGGCTCGGGTTCTCCGGGGTGATGCACGAGGGCAGCACGTCGATCAGGTAGTCGGGGTTCGGGTGCAGGAAGAACGGCACCGAATAGCGCGGCTGGCGCGCCAGGTCACCCGGGGGGTTGACCACGCGGTGGATGGTCGACGGATACACGTGGTTGGTCAGGCGCTGCAGCATGTCGCCGATGTTGACCACGATCGTGTCCGCATCTGACGTAAATGGCACCCACTCGCCGTCATGCGACTGCACTTCCAGGCCTGCGGCACTGGCGCCGACCAGCAGGGTGATGAAGTTGATGTCGCCATGGGCACCGGCACGCACGTTCGGGATGTCGTCAGTGGTGATCGGCGGGTAGTGGATCGGGCGCAGGATCGAGTTGCCGAAGTTGGTCTTGTCGGCGAAGAAGTCTTCCGGCAGGCCAATGTGCAGGGCCAATGCGGACAACACGCGCGACCCCAGGTTGTCCAGCGCCTGATACAGGCCGTAACCGCGCTCACGGAAACCTTCGACCTCGGCCGGCCACAGGTTCGGCGCCATCACGTCCCGGTACTTGGAATCGTCGGCGATCTCGCGGCCGATGTGCCAGAACTCCTTCAGGTCGAAATGCTTGGAGCCCTTGGCGGTTTCCACGCCGAACGGGGTGTAGCCGCGGGCGCCGCCGCTGCCGGCCACGTGGTACTTGCGCTTGACCTCTTCCGGCAGGGCGAAGAAAGCCTTGAAGGCATCGTAGGCCGCGTCGATGTCGGCCTGCGGGATGCCGTGGTTACGGATGCCCGCGAATCCCCATTGGCGGTAGGCCGCGCCCAGCTCGGCCACGAAGGCCTCGCGGTCGCTGTCGAAACGGGTGATGTCGAGGGTGGGGATCTGGCTCACAGCGGTTCCTGGCTTGTCGTTGGGTCTGAGGGGGCCAACGCATTCATGGCCCGCCTGAACATTGTGACAGATCGCCCGGGGGACGCCACTCGATACACGGAAACAAACCGATACAATGCGCGACCCGCGCGCGGAGCAACGCTTCCGTCACGTTGGCCCCGCCCCTCTCCTGCACCCCCTGAACCTGCCCCACCATGCCCGCAGCTGCCCCTGCCGCCCCTGCCATTGAAGGTTCCGCCCGGCGCTGGCGGCGGCTGGCCTGGTGGTCGCTGTTCATCGCCGGCAATGCGGTACTGGCCGCGGCGATTGCGCTGGGCAATGTACCGCTGCGTGACAATCCGGGCGGCGGCGCCGGCCTGGCCTATCTGGCGGTCGCCCTGCCCGGCCACCTGCTCGCGTTCGGTGCGCTGGCCGGCCTGCTGCCGCTGCTGCTGGGCCTGTGGCCACGCAGCGCGCGTACGCTGAGCATCAGCGCGGCCGTGCTGCAGGGCCTGTGGCTGTGCCTGCTGCTGGTCGACGCCAAGGTCTTCACCCTGTACCGCTTCCACCTCAATGCCATGGTCGTGAACATGGTGTTCGGCGGCGCCCTGCAGGACCAGGTTGCCCTGTCCTGGA
Source organism: Stenotrophomonas sp. YJH_SMC_127 (assembly GCF_059372445.1). Classification (NCBI taxonomy): domain Bacteria; kingdom Pseudomonadati; phylum Pseudomonadota; class Gammaproteobacteria; order Lysobacterales; family Lysobacteraceae; genus Stenotrophomonas; species Stenotrophomonas sp. YJH_SMC_127. The sequence continues at coordinate 307,838 of NZ_JCAFVO010000001.1, forward strand.
AGACCTGGCTGCAGGTCGGCCTGCTGGTTGCCGCGGTCTTCACCGCCGAGGGCCTGCTGGCCTGGGCGTGCTGGAAACTGCTGCCGGCCGCGCCGCGCCGTCGACGGGTGCTGCAGGCCTGGGCGGTGGTCGCGCTGCTGATGGCCGGCGGCCAGGTCGCCACGGCCTACTACGACGCCCGCGGCGACCGTGATGTGATCGCGCAATGGAACTACCTGCCGTGGGCGCAGCCGATCACGGCCAAGAGCTTCATGCGGCGCCTGGGCGTGGTCAGCCAACAGCACGCCGGCCTGCCCGACCCGCGCCATGCGCAGCTGCTGTACCCGCTGCATCCGCTGCGCTGCCAGAGCCCACATCGTCCCAACGTACTGATGGTGGTACTGGAGTCGCTGCGCCACGATGTGCTGACACCGCAGCTGATGCCCAACACGTCGATGCTGGCGCAGGATGCGCGCGTCTTCGACCACCATTTCAGCACCGGCAATGCCACCCGCTACGGCCTGTTCGGACTGCTCTACGGCCTGCCCGGCGGCTATTGGCCGAGCATGCTTGACGAGCAGCGTGGCTCGCAGCTGTTCCAGGTGCTGGGCCAGCAGGGCTACGACCTGCACCTGTACGGCAGTGCGCCGTTGTACAGCCCGGAGTTCGATCGCACGGTGTTCGCCGATGTCCGCGACCAGCTGCACCAGGGGCCGGCAGCGCTGAAGTCAGACGGCCGCGACCGCGCGATCATCAGTGCGCTGCAGCAGGACATCCGCGCCAGCCAGGCCGCGCAGCGCCCGTGGTTCGGCTTCGTGTTCCTCGACTCCACCCATGCGCCCTACCACATGCCCGAGGGCTATCCGGCGGTGGCCACACCGATGGCCGCCGATATCGATTTCCTCAAATTCGGCCCGGAGCATGACCCGACGCCGGAACTCAACCGCTACCGCACCGCCGTGCACTATGCCGACAGCCTGATCGGCTCGCTGCTGGACGACCTGCGCGCACAGGGCCTGGCCGAGGACACCATCGTGCTGGTCACCGGTGACCATGCCGAAGAGTTCAACGACCTCAAGCTGAACTACTGGGGCCACAACGGCAACTTCTCCGACTATCAGCTGCAGGTCCCGTTCGTGCTGCATTGGCCGGGCAAGGCCGCTGGCCACGACGCACGCACCAGCTCGCACGAAGACTGGGTGCCGACACTGATGCGCCACGCACTGGGTTGCGAGAACGCACCGGCCGATTACAGCACCGGCCAGGACCTGCTGGCCGAGCCGCAGGGCACGCGTGCGCTGGTGGTCGAAAGCTGGTCGCAGCGCGCGGTGCGCCATGGCGATGCCATCTATGTGTTCGACAAGTTCGGCAACGCCACCGCCCTGGACCTGCGCTACCGGCCGCTGCCACAGCAGGCGCCCGATGCGGCCGCCGTACGCACTGCATGGGAAGCGCTGACCCGCTTCCGCAACCGCTGACCCTCAAGGATCGATCCTGCATGAACCGTCCGCTGCGCATCCTGCACACTGAAGCCGCCAAGGGAATGGGCGGGCAGGAGATCTACATCTTCCGCCACATGCAGGTGATGCGCGCGCGTGGCCACGAGGTGGCGCTGCTGTGCCAGCCCGAAGCGCGACTGGCCCAGCTGGCACGCGATGATGGTTTCACCGTGCATACCCTGCGCATGGGTGGCCTGCTGCGCCTGCTGCGCGGCATCTGGTCGGTCTCGCGCCTGGTGCGCCGCGAACGCTATGACGTGGTCAACACCACCAGCCGCCGTGACGCACTGATCGCCGCCGCCGGTGCACGCCTGGGCGGCACGCCGCTGGTGGTGCGCTCGCGCCACCTGATGAGCCCGGTCAACTCGCTGCTGACCTATACCGGCCTGCCGCACCGGGTGCTGACCGTCAGCAGCTTCGTCAAGCAGTTGCTGGCCGCGCGCGGCATTCCGGCCGAACACATCGGTATCGTGCCGCCCATCGCGGTCCCGCCGCGCTGGAGCGAAATCCGCAAGGACGACCCCTGGCAATGCCTGCAGGAGGTACGCGCGGACGTGCGCGCCGAACTCGGCTTCGGCGAACAGGACATCGTGGTCGGTTGCGTGGCGGTGCTGCGCGAACCCAAGGGTCATGCCGACCTGCTGCAGGCGATGGTACCGCTGTGCAAGACGCACCCGAACCTGCACCTGGTGGTGGTCGGCGATGGCCAGCCGGTCATGGACCGGCTGCAGGCGCTGCGCGACGAGCACGGGCTGCAGCAGCAGGTCCATCTGCTCGGCTATCGCGATGGCGCATGCCGGCTGATGGCTGGCTTCGACATCTTCGCGCTGGCATCGCACAAGGAAGCGGCCGGTACCGTCTTCCTGGAGGCCGCCTATGTCGGGGTGCCGATCGTGGCCACGCGGGTGGGTGGCGTGCCGGAGATGGTGGTGGATGGCAGCAATGCGATCCTCACCCGGCTGGGCGACAATGCAGCCCTGACAGGCGCCCTGCGCCTGCTGGTGGACGATCCGGAACGGCGGCGGCAGATGGGCCGCGCCGGGTGGGACTGGATGCGCAGCGCGCACCGGTTCACTCCCGACGGCCACGGTGAGACCACCGAACACTATTACCACCAGTGGCTGAAGGAGCTGGGACATGGCTGATGCCCGAACCGTACCGGTGCTGATGCACCACCACGTCAGTCCGTCGCCGGGCATGATCACCGTGTCACCGGAGAATTTCGAAAGCCAGATCGCGTGGCTGGCCGGCAACGGCTGGACGTCGCTGACACTGGACCAGTACGCCGGCTTCCTGGCCGGCAAGCCGGTGCCGCGCAAGTCGATCGTGATCACCTTCGACGATGGCTACCTGGACAACTGGGTGTATGCGCACCCGATCCTGCAGAAGTACGGCATGCACGCGGTGGTGTTCGTGGTCACCGGCTGGATGGGCGAAGGCCCGGAGCGGCCCCACGCCGGGCTTGCCGGGGCAACGTTGCCTGCCACGCCGGACCATCGCGGCTGCGAAGCGGCGATCTACGAGCAGAACCGCAGCGACGACGTGATGATGCGCTGGAGCGAAGCGCGCGCGGCCATCGCCGCCGGCACCTTCGAAGTGCATTGCCACACCCATACCCACACCCGCTGGCTGCGCCGCGACGACCTGGACCGCGCACAGCGCCGTGCCGGCCTGAGCCACGACCTGGCAGTCTCGCGCGACGTCCTGCAGGACAAGCTTGGCGAGGTGTCCGATACGCTGTGCTGGCCCTACGGCGATTTCGACCAGGACCACATCGAGGTGGCGCGCGAGCACGGCTTCCGCTACCTGCATACCACCCACCCGTTCGGACGCAATGTGGTGGGCGGCGACCCGGAGCGCATCTATCGTTTCGCGATCCGCAACCGCCCGGCCAGCTGGCTGCGAAAACGCATCGCACAGAGCTACAACCCGCTGATCGCACCGCTGTTCAATGGCTTCAAGGCACGCCAGAAGAAGATGGTGCCGGGGCCGTAGGCAACCCACCGCCCTGCCCCTTCAACGAAAACGCCCCGGCATTCCGGGGCGTTTTCGTTGGGCGGATGTGCAGCGGCCTCAGGCGGCGGCTTCACGTACCGCCGCGGACAGTCGATCCAGCGTGTCCTGCATCAGCGTCGCATCATCGGCCTCGACCGTGACCCGCACCACCGGCTCGGTACCGGACGGGCGCAGGAACGCACGGCCACGACCGGCCACCGACTGCTGCGCGACAGCCAGCGCGGCCTGCACGCTGCCGGCCTGCACAGTGGCCTTGGCCGAGACATTGCCCAGCCGCACGTTGACCGTCTTCTGCGGCACCCGCACCAGTCCTTCCAGCGCCTGGCGCAGGGTCTGCCCGCTGTTGCGCAATGCCACCAGCACCTGCAGCGCGCTGACGATGCCGTCGCCGGTGGTGGCCCGATCCAGGCACAGCAGGTGGCCGGAGGCTTCACCGCCGAGCACGCCGCCGCCTTCCATCAGCGCCTGGTGCACGTAGCGATCGCCGACATTGCTGCGCACGAACGGAATCTGCAGGTCGGCAAATGCCTTCTCGACGCCGTAGTTGCTCATCAGCGTGCCGACCACCGGGCCGCGCAGGCGGCCTTCGGCTTTCCATGCACGGGCCAGGATATACAGCAGGTCATCGCCGTCGACCGGGTTGCCCTGGTCGTCGGCCATCAGCACGCGGTCGCCATCCCCATCGAAGGCGATGCCGAGATCGGCGCGGGTTTCGCGGACCTTGGCCGCCAGGTTGTCGATGTGGGTGGAACCCACGCCGGCGTTGATGTTGACGCCGTTGGGCTCGGCACCAATGCCGATCACCTCGGCGCCCAGTTCACGGAACAGCAGCGGCGCGATCTGGTAGGTGGCGCCGTGCGCGCAGTCCAGCACCAGGCGCACGCCACGCAGGTCGAACGCGCGCGGCACGCTGGCCTTGCAGAACTCGATGTAGCGGCCGACCGCTTCGCGCGCACGCGACGCCTTGCCCAGCTTTTCCGATTCGGCGGTGGTGAACGGGATGTCCAGCGCCGCTTCCAGGGCCAGCTCGGTGGCATCGTCGAGCTTCTCGCCCTGGGCGGAGAAGAACTTGATGCCGTTGTCGTAGTGCGGGTTGTGCGAGGCGCTGATGACGATGCCAGCGTCCACGCCAAGCGTACGGGTCAGGAACGCCACCGCCGGGGTCGGCATCGGCCCCAGCAGCTGCACGTCGGCACCGGCGGCGACCAGGCCGGCTTCCAGTGCCGCTTCGAACATGTAACCGGAGATGCGGGTGTCCTTGCCGATCACCACGATCGGCCGGCGCCCGTCCTGGCCGCGCTGGTCGACCAGGACACGGCCCAGGGCGTTGCCCAGGCGCAGCACGAAGTCGGCCGAGATCACGCCCTGGCCGACCCGTCCACGGATGCCATCAGTACCGAAGTACTTGCGGCCTCCCATCAAGCCACCTCCGGCGCCGGCTGACGGCCCAGCATTGCCAGCAGATCGGACAGGCGGTCGCGCATTTCGCGACGGTCGCAGATCTGGTCGATGGCGCCGTGCTCCAGCAGGAATTCCGAGCGCTGGAAGCCTTCCGGCAGCTTCTCGCGCACGGTCTGCTCGATCACGCGCGGGCCGGCGAAGCCGATCAGCGCCTGCGGCTCGGCGATGTTGATGTCACCCAGCATCGCGAAGGAGGCCGACACGCCGCCGGTGGTCGGATGGGTCAGCACCGAGATGTACGGCAGGCCGGCTTCACGCAGCTTGCCCAGCGCGGCCGAGGTCTTGGCCATCTGCATCAGCGAGAACAGGCCTTCCTGCATGCGGGCGCCACCGCTCTGCGAGAAGCACACGTAGGGCGCACCGATCTCGACCGCGGTTTCCGCGGCCAGTGCGAAACGCTCGCCGACCACCGAGCCCATCGAGCCGCCCATGAAGGCGAAGTCGAACGACGATGCCACCAGCGCACGGCCCTTGAGCAGGCCGCGCATGGCGATCAGCGCGTCGTACTCGCCGGTGTTCTTCTGCGCGATCTTGATGCGCTCGCTGTACTTCTTCTGGTCCTTGAACTTGAGCAGGTCGGTCGGCCCCAGGCGCGCACCGATCTCGGTGGTGCTGTCGGCATCGAACAGGGCGGCCAGGCGCGCACGCGCACGGATCGCCATGTGATGGCCGCACTTCGGGCAGACTTCCAGGTTCTCTTCCAGTTCCGGACGGTACAACGCGCTGCCGCAGTTGCTGCACTTTTCCCACAGGCCCTCGGGGACACTGCGCTTCTTGCTGGGGGTGTTGTCGGTGCGGATGCCGGACGGCATCAACTTGCTGAGCCAACTCATGCGGGAGGACACTTCCGTTCAGGGCGGCCCGGGGGCCGCAAAGGCGGACAGTCTAGCTCCGCTTTCCCCGCCCGTGCACCCCCTTGCCAGCCACGGGGCAGCCGGAAAAAACCATGCTGGGACGTACGTTTAGGTGCTGGGGCGGTGCCCGCCGCTGGCCGGCAGCCCTTGCGTGCAGACCGATGGGTAGTGCCGGCCGCTGGCCGGCAGCCCTTGCACGCGAGCCCTCAGGAGGATGCCGGCCAGCGGCCGGCACTACCGTTACGCGTCCAGCGCCTGCCGCAGCGGGGCGAGGAAGGCCCGGGCGTGCTGCGCGGCCTCTTCCGCCGAGCCCGCTTCGGCCAGCGCCGCCACCAACGCGCTGCCCACCACCACGCCGTCGGCCTGGCGGGCCATGGCCGCGGCACTGGCGGCATCCTTGATGCCGAAGCCCGCCACCACCGGCACCGACGCACGCGCGCGCAACGCCTGCAGGCGGGCACTGGCGGCATCGCTGTCCAGGCGCTCGGACGCGCCGGTGACACCGGCAAAGCTGGCGTAGTAGAGATAGCCACGGGCCAGCGCCAACAGCTTGTCGGCTCGCGCCTCACTGGTGGTCGGCGACGCCAGCAGTACCAGCGCAAGGCCGGCTGCGTCGAACGCCTGCTGGGCGTCGCCCGCTTCTTCCGGCGGCAGGTCGACCAGCAGCACGCCGTCCACGCCGGCGTCGACGGCGGCCTTGGCGAAGGCCGCGTAACCGTGGATCTCCACCGGGTTCAGGTAGCCCATCAGCACCACGGGGGTCTGCGCATCGCGCTCGCGGAACTGCGCCACGGCCTGCAGGACGTAGCGGCTGCCGGCGCCGCGCGCCAGCGCGCGCTCGGAGCTGCGCTGGATGGTCGGGCCATCGGCCATCGGGTCGGAGAACGGCACGCCCAGTTCAATCACGTCGGCGCCGGCGTCGACCAGTGCGTGCATGACCGGCACGGTGGCCTCCAGCGAGGGATCACCGGCCGTGACGAAGGGGATCAGCGCCTTGCGCTGCTGTTCGCGCAGACGCTGGAAACAGGCATCGAGTCGGGATACGGACATTTCAGGCACATCCTTCAATCAGTTCAATCGCATCGCTGGTTCCCCAGTACATCTGGGTGACCCGCCCTTCAAACAGTTCCACGCGGATACCCAGGTCCGAACCCGGGTCCTGCCAGGTGAGGTACTCGCCCTGGTCACCATCGTAGGCATGCGGGCTGGATACCGGCGGCTTCGGGAACTGGGCCATGGCCTGGGCGCGGGTCATGCCGACACGCAGGCCGAACGGACCGGGCTGCTGGGTCGGCGCCCCGCTGTCCGGATCCAGGCCGAGATCGAAACGGACGACGCGATCTTCATCGGTCATCATCGACACGCCGGGCGGCAGCCCCTTGCCGTCGTAGTACTCGCAACTGCCGCCGATGGCTTCGACCGCCCCTTGCGCGGTCCATGGCCCGAGTGCCTTCAGATCGCTCATGTGCTGGCCGATCAGCACCTCGCCGGCATGGTCCAGCGCCACCGAGACCACCGCAGGCGCGCCATCGCTGTCCATATCTTCCGTGGACGGCGGATCGACGATCGGCGCACGTGCCATCGGGTCGAGGTCATCATTCGCGGCCGCCTGCTGTGCCGGCTGCGTGGTGGCCTTGGCGGCCGGTGCCAGCAGCGGCGGCTCCGGCGGCTGGCACGCGGCCAACCCCAGCGCCAGCAGCAGCACGCCACTGTTGCGCAGCAGCGCGCTCACAGCACCAGCCCTTCGCGCGCGGCGATGGTATGCACATCCTTGTCGCCACGGCCGGACAGATTGCACAGCACGATCTGGTCACGCGGACGCTCACGCGCCAGCTTGATCGCCTGCGCCAGCGCATGGCTGGACTCCAGCGCCGGCAGGATGCCCTCGGTATGCGCCAGCAGGTGGAAGGCCTGCAGTGCTTCGTCATCGGTGATGCCGAGGTAGCGCGCGCGGCCGGTATCGGCCAGGAATGCGTGTTCGGGGCCGACGCCCGGATAGTCCAGGCCGGCCGACACCGAATGGGTCTCGATGATCTGGCCGTCGTCGTCGCACAGTACATAGGTGCGGTTGCCATGCAGCACGCCCGGGCGACCGGCGGCGATCGATGCAGCATGGCGACCGGTGCTGATGCCATCACCTGCGGCCTCGGCGCCGACGATCTCGACCTGGCGGTCGTTGAGGAAGGCATGGAACAGGCCGATGGCATTGCTGCCGCCGCCGACGCAGGCAGTGATCGCATCGGGCAGGCGGCCGTACTCGGCCAGCATCTGCTCGCGTGCCTCGCGGCCGACGATGGCGTTGAAGTCGCGCACCATGCGCGGGTAGGGATCCGGACCGGCGACCGTACCGATGATGTAGAAGGTGTCCTGCACATTGGTCACCCAGTCGCGCATCGCTTCGTTGAGCGCGTCCTTCAAGGTGGCCGAACCGGAGGTGACCGGCACCACCGTCGCGCCGAGCAGCTTCATGCGGTAGACGTTGATCTTCTGCCGCTCGATGTCGGTGGCGCCCATGTACACCACGCATTCCAGGCCCAACCGCGCGGCAACCGTGGCGCTGGCCACGCCGTGCTGGCCGGCACCGGTCTCGGCGATGATGCGCTTCTTGCCCATCCGCGCCGCCAGCAGCGCCTGGCCGATGGTGTTGTTGATCTTGTGCGCGCCGGTGTGGTTCAGGTCTTCGCGCTTGAGCAGGATCTGCGCGCCGCCGACATGGTCGCTCAGCCGCTGGGCGTGGTAGATCGGGCTCGGCCGGCCCACGTAGTGGGCCAGGTCGCGGTCGTAGGCGGCCTGGAATGCCGGATCCTGGCGGGCCTGGTCATAGGCCTGGGCGAGTTCCTGCAGCGGGCCGACCAGGGTTTCGGCAACGAAGCTGCCACCGTAGCGGCCGAAATGGCCCTGGGCATCCGGGAAGGCGTGGTAGTCGGCAATGGGGGAGGCAGACATGGAAGCGACCGCTGGTTCGAGACAGGTGGATACTCTAGCGCACGGGTCGTGACCGGAAAATGGATATTATCTGGCATATACCGTCAGGAAATCTCACATGAGCCGTTCGCTGTTGCCACCGCTCAATGCGCTGCGCGCGTTCGAGGCCACCGCCCGCCTGGGCGGGGTTGGCCGCGCCGCGCAGGACCTGCACGTGACCCACGGCGCGGTCAGCCGCCAGCTGAAGCTGCTGGAAGACCACCTCGGCCTGGCGCTGTTCCAGCGGGCCGGTCGCGGCCTGCGCCTGACCGCTGCGGGCACGCGCCTGCAGGCAGCGTGCAGCGAGGCCTTCAGCGGCATCGAAGACTGCGTGCGCGAACTGCGCCGGCCGACCGCGGCCCCGGCGCTGGTGCTGGGCTGCAGCGGCAGCGTGCTGGCGCGCTGGATGATTCCGCGCCTGCCCGCACTGCAGGCCGCCCTGCCCGGCGTACGCCTGCAGTGGTCGGCGCTGGATGGCAGCTTCACCGAGGCGCAGGCCGCACTGGACGCGGTGCTGCTGCTGGCGCAGGGGCCGTGGCCCCGGGGCTGGCAGGTGCGTGAGCTGGCGCCGGAACGGGTCGGCGTGGTGGTGGCCCCCTCGCATCCGGCCGCGCAGCGCCTGCGGCACGTGCCGCCCTCGGCGCTGCTGCAGGAGACGCTGCTGCACACCAGCTCACGGCCGCAGGCATGGCCGGCGTGGGCGCAAGCGCACGGTCTGGACACCTTGAAGCTGCAGCTGGGTACTGCCTTCGAACACCTGTACTACCTGCTGGAGGCAGCGGTGGCCGGGCTGGGCCCGGCGATCGCACCCGAGCCCCTGGTGGCCGAGGACCTGGCCGCCGGGCGACTGGTCGCGCCGTGGGGATTTGCCGCCACCGGTGGCTTCTGGGTGCTGGCGCGACCGGATGGACCGGCAGATGGGCGCGTGGATGCGCTGGCCGACTGGCTGGGCCAGCAACTGCGCTGACAACAAAAAGGGGACGGAGGGGATTAAGTCGCAAGTGGCACAAACGACTTAATCCCCTCCGTCCCCTTTTTTCAGCTGGCAGTCGGGGTGGCCAGTCGCTGCTGCAGGTCTTCGCGCAGGCGCGACAGCTCGACTTCGGCCTGCTGCCGCTGCTGCATTCCTTCGCGATGGATGCTGCGCACTTCCTCGACCGTGGCGATCAACTGGTCGTGCACGTGGCGCAGCGTCGCCACGTCGATCACGCCGCGCTGGTTGCTGCGCGCGGTATCCACCGAGGCCTGGCGCAGCAGGTCGGCGTTGCGGCGCATCAGCTCGTTGGTGGCATCGTCGATGGCGGTGGACAGCTCGACCGCGGCCTTCTGCTCACCCAGCGAAAGCTGGATGGCGAACTGGCGCTTCCACGACGGGATGGTGATCTCGCGCACCGTGTTGAACTTCTCGATCAGCTGCAGCGCGTTGGCCTGGATCAGGCGGATCATCGGCAGCGACTGGTCGGCCGCATGCTGCATCAGCTGCAGGTCGGACACGCGCTTTTCGAGGAGGCGGATCGCGTTGTCGACTTCGCTCTGGCGGATGCGCTGCTGCGGATCCTCACTGCCCTGCCCGGCCTGCTGCTCGGCCTGCAGTTCGGCCAGGCGCTGCTTGCCGGCCGCAGCATACAGGCCCAGCGCATGGCGTTCTTCGCGGACGATGTCATGCATGCGGTCGAACTCGCCCACGCGCTTGCCCATCAACGCCTGCTGCACACCGACATCACCCAGCAGCTGCTCGATCTGCGCATTGGTGTCGCTGAACTTCTGCACCAGCTCGCCCTTGGATACGCGCAGGCGGTCGATCAGGCCACCGATCACCGGCACCTTCGACCGCTGCGCGAAGCCGTCCAGCTTCAGGCTGCGTGCGATGCGCACGACTTCGCCCAGTTTCTCGCCGCTGGCATCGAGGTCACGATTGCGCACCTGGTCCAGCAACTGGCTGGAAAACGCCGCGGTGCGCGTGGCCGCTTCGCGACCGAAGACCTGCAGGTTGCCCGGGCGCAGGTCATCCAGCTCCAGACGGATCTCGGCGATGCGCGGCAGATCCTCGCGGACCAGGCCAAGCGCCTGCAATGCGCCTTCATCGAGCGGAACGGCGGTAGTCGTGCCGGGCACGAGGGCACCGGGGGTCTGGCTGTCCTGGGTCATCGGGCAGTCTCCTTGCAGTTGGGTAAGCGGCAGCGGCGGCCGGCTCAAGGCAGTCTAGCCTGAGCCGCCGCGACCTCGTCATCGATCTGTGCGTGCAGCGTGGCGGCCTTCGCCGCCAATGTGGCGCCGGCCGCGGCCTGGCCCGCCGCGGCGGCCTGCCGCCAGGCTGGCAACAGGACGTCATGGATGCGCGCGAAGCGTTGCAGCAGCACGTTGTCCTGGTCCTGCAGGAGCTGCCACTGGCCGGCCTCGAGACGGCGCAGCGTGGCCAGCCGGCGCAGGTGATCGAGCCGTTGCGACAGCGCGGCCTGGCCGGCGGTATCCAGCGACGCCAGCCGCACCGCTGCCAGCTCGACCCAGGCGTCCAGCGCTGCGGCCGCCGCTGAATGTCCGGCGATGGCCATGGCCCGCAGCTGCAGCTGCTGCTGCAGCTGCTGGGCCTGCTCGCGCGCCTGCAGGGCCAGCACGCCCAGCTGCGACTGCAGCGCACGTCCTTCCGCCTCGCGATCGACATCGCGCCCCAGCAGGCGGCCCCACCAGCCCGCCTGCTGCCGGATCTGCGCCGGGTTATCGGCCTGCAGGGCCAGCGCGATGCGTGCCAGTGCGGCCACCAGCCCTGCGCCCGCGCCCGGCGGCAACGGTGTTTCGCGCCGCGCCAGCGCCTGCAGCAACGGCGCACCATAGTCGGCCAGCGCGGCGACATCGGCCGTGTCCGGCAAGCTCGGTGGCGGCAGTGGCGCCTGCATGGTCACGGCAGCGGCGGCGGCTTCGGTGTCGTCGCTGGAATCTCCTCACCGTCATCCGGCGGCAACGACTCGCCGTAGAAGTGACGCATCAGCGCCTCATCCAGCGCGCGCTCCTCCGGCGTCGTGGCACGGCGCACACGCGCACGCTGCGCCACCGCACTGTTCGGCACCCCACGCTCGACCTGCTGCCGCGCCCAGCCGGCGAACGCGGCCAGGGTCTGCGACACCTGTGCCTGCTGCGCCTGCGATGCCGCCAACAGTTCCACCAACGGTGCCAGGCCAGCCTGCAGGTCGTCGGCCAGGACCGTCGTCGGCACACTGGCGGCTGCCGCGACCGGCACCGGCGCGGCGGCCGGACGTGTTTCAGAAAGACGATGCAGGGCCTCCAGCAACGCCGGCCACGGTGCCGGGTCGGCAACGGCAATCGCTTCCGGCGCCGGCGGTGGAAGCTGCAGGGCGGTGGCGATGTCGGCCAGCTGCGCGACCACGCGCCCGCCGACATCGCTGTCGTCGGCCCCCATGGCCTTGTTGCGCAGGAAGTCGCGCTTGATCTGCGTCCAGCGTTGCGCCTGCGTGTCGTCCAGCACGCCGCGCAGCTCGGCCAGCTTCAACAGGTTTTCTTCGGCGCCGGTAGTCAGCAGCTGTGCCTCGCCCAGGTAGTGGTCGGAGATCAACTGCTGCAGCTCGTCCTCGTTCATCACCGGCGAGATCTTCTCGGCCAGCTTGTTCATGTTGCGGTAGCTACCCTGCAGCCGGAACGGCGGCTCGGTGCGGTAGCGATCGTCCTGCGCGGCACTGGCGATGTACTGCTGGTTGACGCGGTAGACAACGTCGCGCACGCGCAGCATGCGCTGCAGGGTGGCGGTGATTTCGTTGATCTCCGCGCTGCTGTAGGCGTGGCTCAGGCCGTTGGTCGAGACCTCCTTGCCCATCGCCCGGTCGACCAGCGTGTACAGGTCAGCCATGTCGCGCGTAGCCAGCGGCGCCAGCACCGGGTTGGAAGTCAGGCTGTTCTCGATGTAGCTGAGGGTAAAGGCCGCCTCCATGCCACCGAGCACATCACCCAGGTTGTAGATGTCGGCACGGTTGGCCAGCATGTCCGGAATCTTGAACACCTCGCCGGACTCGGTGTACGGATTGCCGGCCATCACCACGCAGAATTTCTTGCCGCGCATGTCGTAGGTGCGGGTGCGACCGCGCCACACACCCTCGATACGGCGGGTGCCATCGCACAGCGAGATGAACTTCTGCAGGAACTCCGGATGGGTGTGCTGGATGTCGTCCACATACAGCATGGTGTTGTTGCCCATTTCCAGCGCCAGGTTGAGCTTCTCCAGCTCCTGCCGCGAGGTCGCGTCCGGTGCCTGGGCCGGGTCCAGCGACCGCACCTCGTGACCCAGCGCCGGGCCGTTGATCTTCATGAAGACCAGGCCCAGGCGGTGCGCCACGTATTCCATCAGCGTGGTCTTGCCGTAGCCGGGCGGCGAAATCATCATCAGCAGGCCCATCAGGTCGCTGCGCTTGTTCTCGCCGACCGTGCCCATCTGCTTGGCCAGGTTGTCACCGATCACGCCCAGGTAGACATCATTGATCAGCTTGTTGCGTACGAACGAGGACAGCGGCCGCGCCTTGAACTCGGAAAGCCGCAGGGTCTCGCGCTCGCGGCCGATGATGCCCTGGCGCAGCGCCTGGTAGGCATGGAACGCTGGCACGAAATGACGCAGGTGCTGCTTCAGGCGCGCCAGGAAATCATCCAGCGATACCACCAGCGTGCCGTTGCTGATGCGTGCGTGTTCACCCAGCAGGCCACTGACCTCCGCCTGCAGCGCGGCGTCGCTGGCACGGGTACGCAGCTGGCGCTGCACCAGCAGCAGTGCTGCAGCCTCGTCGACGTAGCCGGCATGCGGGGCATGCGCCGGCATCCGCGCCAGCGCCCGCAGCCACTGACCGGCCAGCGCCCAGCGCGTGGCCAGCGGATCCTGGCTGCGCTGCAGGGCGCGTTCGACCGCCTCGCGTTGCCCGGCCTGTTCCAGCTGCCGAGCCAGTGCCTCCAGCAGCGCTACCGCATGGCGGCTGCTGCTGAACACCGGTTCGCCGGCCGCCAGTTCCTCGCCCAGATAAGCGGCCGCGGCCTCTGCGGCATCGGCATCGAACGGCAACGCGTGGGATTGCGCATACGCCAGCAGTGCCTCGGCCATTTCCGCACGCAACGCCAGGCGCCCTTCGTCGGACCCCAGCAGGCGTGCCAGCGCTTCAGCACCCATCTGGCGGGCCGGCCATTGCGCCACCGCTTCGCGCCGCTGCTCGGCAGCCCAGAACAGCACCGCCAGCGCACGCACCCGCGGTGCATGCCGCAGGCTGCCGGCCGCCTGCTGCAAGGGCAGCAACGCACGCAGGATCAGCGCGGCATCATGGTCATGGATGCCGCGCTCGTAGCCTTCGCGGTAGCGCGGTGCGGCAAACGCACGCACGCGCTGGTCCAGTGCTTCGGGCGTGGCGACGTCGTGCTGCAGCGTGGCCAGGTCAAGCCCGTCGCTCCCCTCCTGCGCGGCCATCAACAGGCTGCCGGCAAGATACTCGCCGCGATACAGTGCAGGTGATTCGGAGTCCAGGGTGACCGGCCAGAACGGCTTCAGCGCATCCAGCTCCGGATCGTGCAGGGTCTCCAGGAAGTCGGTGCCGGTCAGATGGATCGCCAGCGTGTCACCACGCGGCAGCAGGGTCAGGTCCAGCGCCTGGGTGTTGACGCTGAAGCGATGGCGCGGCCCCAGCCGCACCACGTTGCCGCCCGCTTCGTACAGATCACTGCGGTCACGCAGCTGGCGCACCGCCTGGTCACGCACACCCTTCAGGCGCGCTTCGATGTCGTCGGCCTTGACGTTGTCATGCAACGCGCGCAGGCGTTCGGCCAGCTCACGCAGCTTGAGGATCAGCGGATCGCCGGCAAAGAACGCATTGAGCTCATCGGCGGTGGCGAAGCGCTCGGTGCGCTTGGCCAGGCCATCGAGGATGCGGCTGGCCGCATCCAGCACCGAACGTGCCTTGCGCTGGCGGTCATCCAGCAGCGCCTGCTTGTGCGTTTCGAAGGCTTCAACCAGCTCTTCGCGCTTGCTCAGGATGTCGCCGAGGAACTGCTCGTGTTCGCCGAACTGGCTCTCCAGCTCCTCCAGCTGCACCAGCAGGCGCGACAGCTGCTCGTCGGCACGCTCCGGGTCCGTGGCCAGCGCCAGCGCGCTGGTGATCGACTGCGAGAACAGCGCGAACTGCGCGGCGAACTGCGCCACGGCCTCGGCTGAGCCGAGCGACCTGCGGCGCTGATCGGCACGCGCGCGGGCCTGGTTGAGGCGGCCGTACAGCACCGAAATGGACTCGACCACGCGGGTGCGGGCGGTGGCATCGTCCACCTTCAGGCCGGCCATCAGTTCAGACAGCATATCCAGATCGGCCGCCATCCCGCGCAGCCCCTCCAGCTGCTCATCCAGCTGGCGGGCACTCTGCGCCTGCTGCGCAGCCTCATCCAGCGCCTGCAGGCGCGTGGTCAGCGGCACCAGCGCGGCATCGCCGGCGAGGAAGTCACCCGTGGCGGCGCCGACACGATCCTGCGCCTCCACCAGCTCGGCCGTCATCGTCTCGATGCGCGCGGTGTCGATGTAACGCAGCTCGCGGATGGTCAGCAGCCGTCCACGCAATGCGGTGATCGCATTGAGGGCCTCGACGAAGGCCTGCACCTCGTTCCAGTTCTGCGGCTGCAGCCGGCCCAGCAGCGCCTTGTGCGCGGCCTCTGCCTCGACCATCGCCTGCGCCGACTGCTGACGGATCGACTGCACCTTCTCGTACTCGTCCAGCACCGATTCGCCGGTGGCGCTGATCTGCCGCAGCAGCGCCTCGGCGCCATCGCAGGCCGCGTCGCCCAACCAGTGGTGGGCATCGAACAGGCGCCGGGTGTCGGCCACCAGGCGCTGGTAGCGCTGCACCGACACGTCCTGGCCATCGATCTCGCGCGCCAGGTTGAACAGGTTGGAGATGCCCCGCACCAGTTCGGCGTTGCCGATGCGGCCCATGAAGGTGTTGCCGGGTGGCCGGCTTGCAGCAAACTCGTCACTGCTGAACGGGGTCTGCCAGACCTGCATCGGATGGATGCGGGTCGGTTCGCTGCCTTCGGCATGGAACAGCACCATGCGCCCGTCCTGCATCAAGGCGTAGCCATGGCCGAACACCGGGTTCTGCAGCACGCGCTGGATGGTGTTGTAGACGAACAGCGCCGAGCGCCCGCCTTCGCGCTCGTAGAAGATGTACAGCACGTCCTCGCCGTTGGGCGAACGGATGCTGCGCTTGAACTGCATGCCGGCCATCGAGGCGTCGAACGCCTTGTGCTCGCCGCCCTGCAGGTAATAGCCACCCGGGAAGATCACGCCGTGGTCTTCGGGCAGCTGCACGCAGGCCTGCACGATCGCATCGTTGCGCACGATGCCGCCGGTCAGCGTGTTGTAGATCAGCCCGCGCCACTCCGTCTCGCGGTACGGCAGCACCTTCAGCAGCACCAGCGAGCCGACCCGGGCGAATTCGAACTGGGCGTCGTCCAGCGACTGCGTGCTGTCCTCCACCGGTTCGCTGTAGATGCCCTGCCCGGTCTCGGTGTTGTTCTCGACCTTGATCGTGAGGTCGCCGCCGGTGGTCTCCACGAACAGGGTATCGAGGATGTTCAGGTGCGAATGGCGGCCATTGACCGCCAGGTCGCGGGTCGCCCGGGTCCATTCGAAGTCGAACGGCGGCGGCAGTGCGATATCGCGCTCACCGCGCGCATCCAGATAGGTCAGTTCGCCATCGCGCGACAGCGCCCAGCGGAACACGCGCACGTCGCTGCTGCGCTCACCGATCTGGAACGACGCCAGCAGCTTGTCGCCCACCACGATCAGCTGCAGCAGGCGCGCGTGCTTGTAGTAGGCGTACAGTTCGTTGAAGTCGTGCACGAAGCCGGGCTGGTCGAGGAAGCTGCCCTTCAGCTCCAGCGCCGCCACGTCGTAGCCGTCGCTGCCCTGCACCAGCCGGTACAGGCCGAACACGTCCTCGATGCGGGTCTGGGTCTTCAGCCCGATGAATACGTTGTAGCCGAACAGCAGGCGGTCCGGCCCGACCTGCACGATGTCACGGCCGACGCAGTTGTTTTCGCTGCGGATGCGGAAGCGCCCGACCACCTCCAGGCGGCTGTCGCCGAACTCAGCCAGGCGCTGGCGGTTGAGCGTTTCGGCCAGGCCCTGCAGGCGCTGGCCCTGCTCGGCCAGGCGGCGGCGCAGGACTTCATAGGCACCGCCCTGGGCAACGGCCTGGTCGACGGTAGTGCCGCCGGCCTCCGGTGCAGTGGATTCGGTGGACGGATGGGTATCAGACATCAGCAGGCTTCCGGCTCACGGGCGGACGGCCGCGGTTGCGGCCGGCGCGGGCGGGCGATGGCCGCAGCAGCCATCGCCCGATGCATCAACGGGCGCTGTCGACCACGGTGGCCGACACGGTCGGCACCGCTTCGGCATCCTCGGCGATCTGGCGCGGCGCCGGTTCGGCCACGGCCACGCCCAGGTAGCGCTGCATCAGCTCCTGCACGATCGGGCTCTTGCCGGCAAAGCCTTCGATCGACTTGCCCAGCGACACCGCCTTGACCAGGTTCTCGAACATGCCGCCGTCGCCACCGACCAGGTCGATATCGGCGTTGCGCAACGCGCTGGCGATGACGTTGGCGTTCTCGCGCGAGACTTCCTTGCCGGCTTCGATCGAGGCCAGCGCCTGCTTCAGGCTGTTGTCCAGCATCATGCGGAACTCTTCGTGGCCACGTGCCTGGTCGCTCAGCGAAGCGATCGCTTCGAACTTGCGCACCAGGCCTTCGGCCTCGGCCAGCAGCTTCTTCTGCACCACGCCGGCTTCGGCGTTGCCCAGCGATTCGGCGGCGGTGGCACGGGCCAGGCCCATCTTCTCCTCACCCTGCGCCTGCGCCTGCAGGGTCTCGGCCAGCACGCGGGCTTCGTTGCTGCCCTGCTTCAGGCTGGCTTCGGCCTTGGCTTCGATCACGCGGGCCTCTGCGATGCCGACCTTCTCGATGGCCAGTGCCGAAGCTTCACGCACCTGCGCTTCGGCCAGGCCCGGTGCGGCCTGCTCGGCGCGCAGCGCGTCGGCCAGCAGGCGCTTGGCTTCGGCCTGCTTGCCGGCTACTTCGTGTTCGGCCTGGGCCAGCGTGGTCAGTTCCACTGCGCGGTGCTTGGAAGCGGTCTCGCGTGCCTGCGCTTCCTTTACCTCGCGCACCAGCGATTCCTGCGCCTTGGCCTCGGCTTCCAGGATCAGCACCTGCTTCTGGCGGTCGGCCTCGGAGACCTCGCGCACTTCCTTGATGCGCTCTTCCTCCTGCGCCACGGTCTTGTCGATGGAGATGCGTTCGCGGGTGATGTTGGCCACGTCCATCTTGCCCTGCTCGACCACCTTGTCGCGCTCCACGCCCTGCAGCTGCACTTCGCGGTCGGTGGTGACCTGCTCAAGCTGGCGTGCGCGCTCCACGCGCTCGGCCTCGATGGCCACGGCACGCTGGCGGTTCTGCTCGGCCACTTCCACTTCGCGCAGGCGGTTCTGGTCGCGGATCTCGATCAGCTGCTGTGCTTCGATGCGGGCGTTCTCGGACAGCTGGCGCTGCTCTTCCTGCACCTTGGCGGTCTCGGCCTCCTCTCGCGCGCGGATGGTCTCGATCTCGCGCTTCTGGCGTGCTTCGGCTTCGGCCTGCTGGCGTTCCAGCGCCAGCAGCGCTTCACGCGCTTCCACGTTCTTCTTGGTGATGGCGAGCTTCTCGTTCTGCTCCAGCTCGTTGGTCACCACGTTCTGCGCGGCGGTCAGCTCGGTGATCTTGCGGATACCCTGCGCGTCAAGGATGTTGAACTGGTCCAGCAGCGCCTTCGGGGTCTGCTCCAAGTAATCGATCGCCACGTCTTCCAGCACATAGCCGTTGAGGTCGTTGCCGATCACCGCGATGATCTCGTCGCGGAACTCCTGGCGCTTCTCGAACAGTTCGGTGAAGTCGAACTTCTTGCCGACCGTCTTCAACGCTTCGGAGAACTTGGCGTTGAACAGCTCATCGACGGCATGCTTGTCCGACGCACGGTCGGCACCGATGGCCTTGGCCACGCGCAGCACGTCGGCCTGGGTCTCGTTCACCCGCAGGTAGAAGGCCACGGCGATGTCGGCACGCATGTTGTCGCGGCAGATCAGGCCTTCCTTGCCACGGCGGTCGATCTGCAGGGTGATCAGGCTGATCCGCATCAGCTCGGCGCGGTACAGCACCGGGATGATCAGCGCACCGGTGAAGTGCACCTTGGGGGTGGAGCTCATGTCGTTGACGATCAGGGCCACGCCCTGGTCGACCTTGCGGTAGAAGGCCTTGAACAGCCCGGCCACGCCCAGCAGCAGGACGAGCAGGCCGCCGGCGACGGCCAGGAACGGTAAGAGGGATGCCAACGTCATTGATGAGTCTCCTTGTTGCCCGGAAGCAGGTTGTCCTGGAAATCGAGGGCGATCGCATCGGCGCGGACCACCCGGTAATAGTGTTGTTCGGCCATGTGCTCGACCAGCACGATGCGCTCGCCACGCTGCAGTTCGATGTCGCTGCGGATCTGCAGCACCAGCCCGGCGCCGCCATCATCGACCGTGGCATGACCGCTGCGTGCGTCCACCTTCGGCGATGCGACCACGCCGGCCCGGCCGAGCAGCGATGCCTGCGGCACCGGCCGCAGGCGCAGCAGGAAGCGCCGGACCGGGCGCAGGATCAGCGCGATGAGCGGTACCGCTGGCAGCGGTGCCAGCACCGCCACGAGCGTACCCAGGCCCCAGCGCAGCAGGTCCGGCAGCGGCAGCAGTACGAACAGATGGATGAAATAGGTGATGAGCCAGCCGAACAGGCTCAGCAGGGTGACCACCACCATGATCGGGACGCCACCCAGGCCCCAGCGCGCCAGCATGGCCGACAGGCCACTGAGGTCGGTCCCCGCCTCGAGCGCGCCATCGGCGCCGAGATTGCCAAAACCGTCATCGACCAGGCCGAACGCCGCAACCGCCCAATACATCACCGACACCAACAGCAGAATGCTGTACGGCAGCGTCGGGTAACCGAGTACGACGGTGAGAAACTCCTGCATCGCTTGCCTTCCTGGGCTGTGGGCGGCGGCCGCCCGTTCGGGACGCGCCGCGCGCGTCCCGTCGATCCCCGCGCCAGCCCTCATGGCAGGCGCGCTTGGGACCATCCTATGTGAAGAATGCGTGCAGGCTCAAATCCAGGTCCAAATCACGGCAAATAATGACGCCAATCACTCGAGAACCGTGCAATCGGCGCGGCGCACTTCCTCGACGAAGGTGCGCATCTTGTAGCCGTCCTTGATGCCCGGCTCCAGTTCGATGCCACTGGAGACATCCACGCCCCACGGCAGGGTACCCAGCACCGCGTCGTAGACGTTTTCCGGGTTCAGGCCGCCGGCCAGCAGGAACGGGCGATGCAGGCCGGTCGGGATCCGGCCCCAGTCAAAGGCCACGCCGGTGCCGCCACCGCCGCCCGGCGCGTGGCTGTCGAACAGGAAGCCGGCGGCGCTGGGATAGCGCAGCTGCAGGGTGCGGGCGTTGATCTCTTCACGGCCGCCCATGGCGATCGCCTTCAGGTACGGCATGTTGAAGCTGCGGCAGAAGCTCTCGTCTTCCTCGCCGTGGAACTGCAGCAGGGTCGGTCGTACCGTGCGCAGCACCTCGCGCACTTCTTCCTTGCTGTTGTTGCGGAACAGCGCCACCACGTCGACCATGGGCGCGATCGCCTGGCGCATCGCGCGTGCCTCGGCCGGAGCGACCCGGCGGCTGCTTTCACGGGCGAAGATGAAACCCACCGCGTCCACGCCCAGCTCACCGGCCAGGCGGACGTCGCCGGCCCGGGTCATGCCACAGAACTTGATGCGCGTGCGGTAGTAGGAGCGGCTCATAGCGTGACCTCGGCGGGCAGATGCCAGTTGTCGGGGTACAGGGGCCCAAGGAACACCAGGCCCTGCGGCGGTGCGGTGGGACCGGCTACGGTGCGATCGCGCCCGGCCAGCAGTTCGGCGATCCATTCCACCGGCTTCTCGCCACTGCCCACCAGGATCAGCGATCCGACGATATTGCGGACCATGTGATGAAGGAATGCATTGCCCTGCACGGCGACCTCGATCACCTCGCCCTGGCGGCTGACCTGCAGCGACTGCAGTTCACGCCGTGCATGCAGTGCCTGGCACTGCACCGAGCGGAAAGCGCTGAAGTCGTTCTCTCCGAGCAGCGCCTGGCCGGCGGCATGCATCAGGCCCGCGTCCAGCGCACGGCGCTCCCAGCTGAGGGTCTGCCGCTGCAGCGCCGGCCGCACTTCGCGGTTGAGCAGGCGGTAACGGTAACGGCGTGCCCGCGCCGAGAAGCGGGCGTGGAAATCATCGGCCACGGGCACGCACCAGCGCACCGCGATCGAGCGCGGCAGGCGGGTGGTGGTGCCCAGCATCCAGGCGCGCGGATCGCGCACCACGTCGGTGTCGAAATGCACGACCTGGCACTGGCCGTGCACGCCGGCATCGGTGCGACCGGCACAGACCACCTGCAGCGGCGCATCGGCCACCGACGACAGGGCCTGCTCAAGGCTGGCCTGCACGCTGGGACCACCCTCGCCCAGGTTCTGCCAGCCCCTGAAATCGCTGCCGTCGTACTCGACGCCAAGCGCGTAACGCATGTGCTACCTCGATGTTGCGGGAGGGGCGGCGCTCAGGCCGGATCGCGTTCGGACCAGACCGCCAGTTCGTTGCCACCGGGCTCGACGAACTGGAAGCGGCTGCCACCGGGGAAAGAAAACACCGGCCGTACGATCTCACCGCCAGCGTCGCGCACCGCCGCCTCGATGGGCGCCAGCTGGTCGGCATACAGCACCAGCAGCGGCGCGCCGCTGTCACTGGCCCGTTGCGGCTGGCCGCGGAAGAAGCCGCCCTGCAGGCGGCCATCGTCGAAGGCGGTGTAGTCGCTGCCATAGTCGACGAACGACCACCCGAACACCTTTTCGAAGAAGGCGCGGCTGTCGGCCGGGTCACTGGAGGCGAATTCAACGTAGTCGATACGGCGCTCGCGGCTCATGGCACGGTCCTTGTCGGCGGGTTCGGTCACGGCAGGCGGGCCAGCAGTTCGCGAGCCTGGGCCTGGCAGTGCAGGTCGCCGCCCTCGGCCACTTCCAGCAGCAACGTCCGTGCGGTCTGCGCATCGCCCAGGTCGAGGTAGGCGATGGCCAGTTCCAGGCGTTCCTGCCCGGCGCGCGGCGCCCAGCCGGCATCGCTGGCCGGCGCGGCAGTACCGTCTTCATGCGCGGCCGCCGCCAGCGCGTCGTGCGGCGCCGCGCTCGAATCCCCGCCGTCATGATGCTCGGCCGGCAGGTCGAACACGCCGCGGAACTGCGGCTGCTGTTCGGCGTGCAGCGCGTAGTCCGGCACTGCGATCTCGTCAGGGACCGCCTGCGCGGGCGGCTCATCCTGCACGGGGGTGTCCTGCATGGCCACCGGCTCGTCCCAGCGCGGCAGGTCGGTCACGGCCCCGGGCA
This sequence comes from Stenotrophomonas sp. YJH_SMC_127, assembly GCF_059372445.1. NCBI lineage: Bacteria > Pseudomonadati > Pseudomonadota > Gammaproteobacteria > Lysobacterales > Lysobacteraceae > Stenotrophomonas > Stenotrophomonas sp. YJH_SMC_127. Next base: position 330,114 of record NZ_JCAFVO010000001.1, read on the forward strand.
GCTCCACCACTTCGTCATCGCGCAGCGTCTGCGCCTGCCAGTCAGTCTGGGCGGCGACGTCGGCGACCGCTTCGGCAGCCACGTCATCCTGCACCTCGGCTTCGGTCGCCCAGGCAGGCATCGCCGGTTCCTGGCGGCCACTGTCGGACACCGCCGTCGACCACGAAGACTGCTCGGCCAGCGTATCCAGCGCCGCGCCGGCCGGTACCGCAGCGGCCAGGCCGGCGGCGTCGCCTTCCTCGCGCAGCGGCGGCAGTGGCGACGGCTTGCGACGACGCAGCAGCCAGGCCGCGCCGGCCGCCAGCAACAGCACCGGCAGACCCAGCCAGTACCACGGCGTTGCCGCATCGCGGGCATCCGGTGCCTGCGCCAGGCGCTGCTGCGCCGCGGCCAGGTCGTTGTCCTTCATCGCGATCAGCGACTGCTGCTGTTCCTTGAGTTTTTCCAGGTCGGCCACCCGCTGCTTCAGCTCGCCGATCTCGGCATCGCGGGTCGCGATGTCCTCGCGTGCCTGGCGCAGTTGTTCGTTGCCCAGCATGTCACCCTCGCTGCCGGCTGCAGTGCCGGTGGTTGTGCCCGCGTGCGCGGCGTCGGAGGCCAGCGCCGGAGCGATTTCAAGTCGTGCCCCAGTGGCCGCAGCCGGGGAAGAAGCGTTCGTGGTTCCCGCCGTGGCGACCGGGGCGACAGTACCCGCCGGTTGCGGCACGGTGCGCGCCTGACGCCACTGTGCGGCATGCTCGCGCACCAGCGCGGCGGCCTCGGCGGCATCGACCGCCGCCAGTGCATCGCTGCCGGGCATGCGCAGCACGGCGCCCTGCCTGAGCAGGTTGACGTTGCCACGGATGAAGGCCTCCGGGTTGGCCCGCAGCAGCGCAATCATTGCGCGGTCGCGGCTGACCTGGTTGCCGCGGGCCACCACGCTGGCGATCTGCGACAAGGTCTGCCCACGCTGGACGGTAACGCTGCCATCGGCTGCCGGTGCGGCAGCGGGTGCAGCCACTGCACGCGGGCGAGCCGGTGCGGGTGCCGGCGTGGTGGCGGTGGACGGCGCAGGCGCGCTCACGCTCTCCGCGGCGGCGGGCGCCGGGGCGGCCTCACGGGCGATGGTGTTGGAGAGCGTACCTGCGGGTGCAACGATTTCCGGCTCGGCCACGGCCAGTGCGCTGGACGGTGCATCGACCAGCGCCGAGTACTCGCGCACCAGGCGGCCCTGGCCCCAGTCCGCCTCGATCAGGAAGCTCAGCGACGGGGTCTCGACCGGCGTCTGCGAGGTCACCCGCACCACTGCCCTGCCCTGCGCATTGCGGGTCAGTTCGAACTGCAGTTCGCCCACCAGCCCGGTCGGCCGCTGCAGGCCGACGCGCTCGAAGGTGACCGGTGAGGCCAACGCGACACGCAGGTTCTCCAGCTCGGACGGATCGGCCGAGACCACCGGGATTTCGGCCAGCAGGGGCTGGCCCGGCTTGGACAGGACACGGATGTCGCCCAAGCCCAGGGCAAGCGCCGAACTGCTGGCCAGGGCCAGCAGCGCGGTGGAAAGATAGAGGAGGGGGCGCTTTGCGCCCCTGGCCCGTTTATTCATGGCGACACTATAAAGCGTGCGGACCGCGGTCCGCACCCACCGATGGGGACCTTCGGTAGTGCCGGCCGCTGGCCGGCAGACACGCACGTGCCATCACGGCAATGCCGGCCAGCGGCCGGCACCACCGGTGAGGCAACCGCTGTGATCAGCGCTGCTCGGCGGCGACCAGCTCGGCCAGCTGCACGGCATTCAGGGCGGCGCCCTTGCGCACGTTGTCCGATACGATCCACAGGTTCAGGCCGCGCGGGTGCGACAGGTCCTCACGGATGCGGCCGACGTACACCGCGTCGGTGCCCGAGGCGTGGGTGACCGGGGTCGGGTAGCCACCGGCCTCGTGACGGTCCACCACTTCGATGCCCGGCGACTGCTCCAGCAGCGCACGTGCTTCGGCCACGGTGACCTTGTCGCGGGTTTCGATCGCCACCGACTCGGAATGGCCGTAGAACACCGGCACGCGCACTGCAGTCGGGTTCACCAGGATGCTGTCGTCGCCGAGGATCTTGCGGGTCTCCCAGATCAGCTTCATTTCTTCCTTGGTGAAGCCGTTGTCCTGGAAGTCGTCGATGTGCGGGATCAGGTTGAAGGCGATCTGCACCGGGAAGCGCTGCGGATCGATCTCCTGGAAGCTCAGCAGCTGGCCGGTCTGCTTGCCCAGCTCCTCGGTGGCCGAACGACCACCGCCGGACACCGACTGGTAGGTGGAGACGTTGATGCGCTCGATGCCGTACTTGCGGTGCAGCGGCGCCAGCGCCACCAGCATCTGCATGGTCGAGCAGTTCGGATTGGCGATGATGCCGCGCGGACGGTTGGCGACCTGTTCCGGGTTGACTTCGGACACCACCAGCGGCACGTCATCGTCGTAACGGAAGGCCGAGGAGTTGTCGATCACCACCGCACCTGCGGCGGCGAACTTCGGTGCGTATTCCTTGGACACACTGCCACCGGCCGAGAACAGCGCGATCTCGACGCCGGCCGGATCGAAGGTGGCCAGGTCCTGGACCGTGACCTTCTGGCCGTTGAACTCGATCTCGCCACCGGCCGAACGCTCGGAGGCCAGGACGCTCAGGGTACCGACCGGGAAATCACGCTCGGCCAGGATCGACAACATGGTCTCGCCGACGGCGCCGGTGGCACCGACGACGGCGACGTGGAAACTGCGCTGTGCATTGCTCATGGGGGAACTCTCACGAAAACGGGAATGGGGAAAAACACGCACGACAGCTGGGTTCGGGGAACCTCCTCAAGCGGGGCGCGCGGAGGTTCCCTATCGTTTCCCGGTTTTTTTGCCCAGCGTCACGCGCGCGGCCATCGCCGCGTCAGCGTTGATCGCGCTCGGCATCCGCGACGGGCCGCCGTCCAGGCCGAGCCCGGCAAGCAGATTATCCACCGCCAGCTGTACCATCGCCGTGCGCGTGGCCAGCGAGGCGCTGCCGATATGCGGAGTGAGCACGACGTTGCGCAGCGCCAGCAGTTCCGGGCGTACCGTTGGCTCGCCTTCGTACACATCCAGACCCGCCGCAGCCAGGCGACCGTTGGCCAGCGCATCGGCCAGCGCGATCTCATCGACCAGGCCACCGCGGGCGATATTCACCAGCGTCGCCGACGGCTTCATCTTCGCCAGTGCGGCGGCATCGATCAGATGATGCGAGGCCGGCGTGTACGGCAGCACCAGCAGCAGGTGGTCGGACTGTGCCAGCAGCGTATCCAGGTCCACATAGGTCGCGCCCACTTCCGCCTCGGTCGCCGCCGGCAGCTGCGACCGGTTGTGGTACAGCACCTTCATGCCGAAACCGTGCGCGCCGCGACGGGCGATGCCCTGGCCGATGCGGCCCATGCCAAGGATGCCCAGCGTGCTGCCGTGGATATCGGCACCGAGCATGGTCTGGAACGACCACTGCTGCCACTGCCCTTCGCGCAGCCAGCGCTCGGACTCGGTGATGCGGCGCGCGGTGGCCATCAGCAGGGCGAAACCGAGATCGGCGGTGGTTTCGGTCAGTACGTCCGGTGTGTTGCTGGCCAGGATGCCGGCCGCGCTGAGCGCGTCGACGTCCAGGTTGTTGTAGCCCACCCCGACATTGGCGATCACCTGCAGCTGCGCGGCGCCGGCCACCTGGGCCGCGCCGATGCGCTCGTTGAGCGTGATGATCGCGCCGTCGGCGCTGGCCAGTTGTCCGGCGATCTGGTCCGGCGCCCAGGCGGTGACGGTGTCGGTGCAGCGCAGCTGCACGCGATCGCGCAGCGGCGCGATGGCCGCGTCGATCAGCGGCTGGCTCACCCACACGGTCGGCCGCGTGTCAGCCATCGATCTGCCCGGGAATGCGCGGGGTGATCGTGCCGACATCGCCGCACTGCGCGCGGTGGCGCAGCGCCTGGTCCATCAGCACCATCGCTACCATCGCCTCGGCGATCGGGGTGGCGCGGATGCCGACGCAGGGGTCGTGGCGGCCGGTGGTGACCACCTCGACCACGTTGCCGGACGTATCCAGCGACGGGCCCGGCAGGCGCAGGCTGGAGGTCGGCTTCAACGCGATCGAGGCGACCACCGGCTGGCCGGTGGAAATGCCACCGAGGATGCCACCCGCGTGATTGCTGGCGAAGCCCTGCGGGGTCAGCAGGTCGCGGTGTTCGGTGCCCTTCTGCGCGGCGCTGGCGAAACCGTCGCCGATCTCCACGCCCTTCACCGCGTTGATGCTCATCAGCGCGGCAGCCAGTTCACCGTCGAGTTTGCCGTAGATCGGCTCACCCCAGCCCGGCGGCACATTGTCGGCGACCACGTCCACGCGCGCACCGACCGAATCTCCGGACTTGCGCAGCGCGTCCATGTACGCCTCCAGTTCGGGCACCTGTGCAGCGTGCGGCCAGAAGAACGGGTTGTCTTCCACCGCCGACCAGTCGAAACCGGCCGGGGTGATGTCGCCCAGCTGCGACAGGTAGCCACGCACGGTGACGCCGAAGCGCTCGGCCAGCCACTTCTTGGCGACCACGCCAGCGGCCACGCGCATGGTGGTCTCGCGTGCCGAGGAACGGCCGCCACCGCGCGGGTCGCGGATGCCGTACTTGTGCCAGTAGCTGTAGTCGGCATGGCCCGGCCGGAACTGCTGGCCGATGTTGGCGTAATCCTTGCTGCGCTGGTCGGTGTTGCGGATCAGCAGCGCGATCGGGGTGCCGGTGGTCAGGCCCTCGTACACGCCGGACAGGATCTCGACCTCGTCGGCCTCGCGCCGCGCCGAAGTATGCCGGCTCTTGCCGGTGGCGCGGCGCTGCAGGTCGTGGGCGAATTCGGCCGCGTCCAGCGCCAGCCCCGGCGGGCAGCCATCGATCACGCAGCCGATGGCCGGCCCGTGCGACTCGCCGAACGTGGTGACGGTGAACAGCTTGCCGAACGAATTGGAGCTCACGGGCGCTGCGCCGCCAGTTCGGTGATGCGTGCGCTGTGGGCGATCAGCTCGCGGCATTCAACCGCGAAGATACCCATCTGGCCGACCTTGAATTCGATCCAGGCGAAATCGACTTCCGGCAGCAGCTTGACCAGATGCTGCTCGGACTCGCCCACTTCACAGATCAGCAGGCCGTCCTCGCTCAGGTGCAGCGGCGCGTCACGCAGGATCTTCAGCACCAGGTCCAGGCCGTCGTCGCCGGCACGCAGGCCCATCTCCGGCTCGTAGGAGTATTCCTGCGGCAGGGCATCGGTCTCGTCGTTGGTAACGTATGGCGGATTGGTGACGATCAGGTCGTAGTGGCGGCCGGACAGGCCGTTGAACAGGTCCGACTTGATCAGGGTGACGTTGTGCGCCTGCAGGCGCTCCTTGTTTTCTTCGGCCAGCGACAGTGCATCGTCGCTCAGGTCGACGCCGTCCACCTGCCAGTTCGGGTAGTAGTGGCCCATGGCGATGGCGATGCAGCCCGAACCGGTGCACAGATCCAGTGCACGGTACACGTCGCGGGCGGCCAGCCACGGCTCGAAGCCGCATTCGATCAGTTCGGCGATCGGCGAGCGCGGTACCAGGGCGCGCTTGTCGCTCTTGAAGCTCAATCCTGCAAACCAGGCCTCACCGGTCAGGTAGGCGGCCGGGATGCGTTCATCGATGCGGCGCTGGAACAGCTCCAGCACGCGCAGCTTTTCGGCCTGCAGCAGGCGCGCCTGGCCGTAGGCCGGGCCGAGGTCGTGCGGCAGGTGCAGGCTGTGCAGCACCAGCTGGGTGGCCTCGTCCAGCGCGTTGTCGTAGCTGTGCCCGAAGGTCAGCCCGGCTTCGTTGAAACGGCTGGTGCCGTAGCGGATCAGATCGATGATCGTGTGGAGTTCGGCGGCCGTTTCAGCGGTCATGGCGGTACTGCGGGCAAAGTGGCCCCCGATTATAGGGGCTGGCGCCCGTGGCGGCATCCGTTGCGGCGGAAACGATTCGGGCCACAGCCGGTATGATGGGGCCCACTTCGCGCGGGAGCCCCCATGTTCAATCGCAACGCCGGCATCATCCTGCTGATCGCCCTGGCGGCGGGTCTCGGCCTGCTGGCCGCCCAGCAGGTGTTCGCGCCGAAGCCGCCGGCCAATGCCCCGGCCACCGAAGCGATCACGCTGTACCCGCAGCCGCGCGAACTGCCCGACTTCAACCTGGCCCAGTCCGATGGCACCCGCCTGATCCCGGGCGAACTGAAGGGCCACTGGACCCTGGTGTTCCTGGGCTTCACCTTCTGCCCCGACGTCTGCCCGACCACGCTGGCCGCGCTGGCCGGCGCGCAGAACCAGTGGGAAGCCCTGCCCGACAGCCTGCGCCCACGCGTGCTGTTCATCTCGGTCGACCCAGACCGCGACAGCGCCACCCGCCTGGGCGAATACGTGCACGGCTTCCACAAGGACACCCTGGCCGCCACCGCTGACGTTCCCTCGCTGGAGCGCTTCGCCACCTCGTTGGGCTTCGTGTTCCAGAAGGTGCCGGGCAAGCATTTCGACGAGAACCCCGAGGATTACACCGTCGAGCATTCGGCCAGCCTGGCCGTGCTCGACCCGCAGGGCCGCCTCGCCGGCCTGGTACGCCCCCCGTTCAACGCGCCGGCGATCGCCCGCGACCTGCAGAAGCTGACCGAGAAAACCGCCCCATGAGCCTCACCACCGCCCTGACGTATGCCCTGCCCCACCGCCTGCTGTCCTCGATGGCGCGTTCGCTGGCGTACTCGGACGATCCGCGCGTGTCGCGCTGGCTGATCGACACGGTCACCCGCAAGTTCAACGTCAACCTGGACGAAGCGGCCAACCCGGACCCGCGCAGCTATTCGACCTTCAACCAGTTCTTCACCCGTGCGCTGAAGCCGGGCGCACGCGTGGCCGATGCCGATCCGCGCAGCCTGGTGATGCCGGCCGACGGCCGCATCAGCCAGCTCGGCAGGATCGAGGCCGGCCGCATTTTCCAGGCCAAGGGCCAGTCATTCACCGCTGCCGAACTGCTGGGCAGTGACGAGGACGCCAAGCCATACAACGATGGCCTCTACGCCACGGTGTACCTGTCGCCGCGCGATTACCACCGCGTGCACATGCCGTGGACCGGCACCCTGCGTGAGACCGTGCACGTGCCGGGGCGCCTGTTCAGCGTTGGTCCGGCGGCAGTGAACGGCGTACCGCGCCTGTTCGCCCGCAACGAGCGCCTGGTCTGCCACTTCGACACCAGCTTCGGCCCGATGGTCAGCGTGATGGTCGGTGCACTGCTGGTGTCCGGCGTGGAAACCGTGTGGAGCGGCGAGGAGATTCCGCACTACGGCGACCGCATCACCCGCAAGGACTACCGCGGCCAGGGCATCAAGCTGGAGCGCTTCGCCGAGATGGCACGCTTCAACTATGGCTCGACCGTGATCGTGCTCCTGCCGCCGGGCGTGGCCGAATTCGCCCCGCAGCTGGGCGCCGAAAGCCCGGTACAGCTGGGCCAGGCCCTGGCGAAGCTGCGCTGATAAAAAGGGGACGGAGGGGATTAAGTCGTTTATGCATAAACGACTTAATCCCCTCCGTCCCCTTTTCCACAACGGGATGCCGGCCAGCGGCCGGCACTACCGGTACGCGCGTTACTGCAGGGCCGGGGCCGGGCCGACGTCCATGCCGTCGTAGTCTTCCACGCCCTTCTCCGCGGCCAGCGCTGCGAATTCCTGGTTGCGACGGTCCAGCGAGGCTTCGTCGTGGATCTCCACGCGCTCCACATGCAGCACGTGGAACGGCGCGTCACCCTCTTCCGGATCTTGTTCGAACAGTTCCACGAAGGTGTAGCCCTGCGCCTGCAGGTGCTCTGCCAGTGCCTGCAACGGCTCAGCAGTGGAGTGCACGAAGAAGTACCCCCACAGCAGCGGGCCGTTGATGTCCCAGTCGGTGTTTTCGCGGAGGTTGGCGAACAGGTTGCGGGTGTCTTCGAGATCCATGCGGGTTCCAGGGGTCGGGGGAATTACTTGTCGCAGCCCTGCAGCTTCAGCGTCTGGCCGTGGCGCAGGCTGTAGGCCGGGGCCTTCAGGCCGTTGGCGCGGGCCAGGGTCGGCACGTCGCACTGGAACTTCGCCGCGATGGCGCCCAGGGTCTCGCCCTTGCCCACCTTGTGGCTGCGCACCGGCTTCGGGCGCGCGGCCGGCGCCGGGCGAGGCGTCACCACCGCCGCCACCGCCGCCACCGGCGTGGTCGGCACACTGGTGGAGGCCGCAGCGTCGGCCACCGGCACCACGCCGCCCACGGCGACGCTGCCGGTGTAGCTGGCCGCGGTCGGGCGCTTGATCGCCGCGTTCAGATCGGCGGTGATCAGCGTGCGGGCCAGGTCGGCACGCGGGCCACTGACGCAGTTGCGCTGGTACAGCCCGGCGATGCGGGTGGTGGCGTTGATCAGGGTGCCGGCCGGAATCCAGCCATCGGCTTCATAGCGCGGGTTGAGGTTGCGCAGCGCGCGCATGTAGCCATCACGGGTGCCGTGGCTGCCCAGGCAGATGGTCAGTTCATAGATGGTGGTGGACTTGGCCAGGCGCAGCGTGGCCGGCTGCGCGCTGATCTTCGGGAACTCCACGCCATACTGCTGCGGGTGCAGGAAGATCCAGGCCGCGGCAATCACCATCGGCACATAGTCCTTGGTCTCGCCCGGGAACTGGTTGTAGACACTGTCGGTCCAGAAGCTCTGGCCGGCGCTCTGCTTGAACACGCGTGCGGCACGGCCTTCGCCACCGTTGTAGGCGGCCACCGACATTTCCACGTTGTTGTTCAGTTCGCGCAGGCGTTCGTTGAGGTAGCTGGCGCTGGCCTCGGCGGCGCTGCGCGCATCGAAGCGCGTGTCGAAGCCGGTGCCATCCGGGCCGAGGCCGAAGCGACGGCCAGTGGCCGGCATGAACTGCATCAGGCCGGCGGCGCCGGCACGCGAGGAGGCGTGCACGCGGCCGTTGGATTCCTTGGCCATGATGCCGAACAGCAGCGCCTCAGGCAGGCCACGCTTCTCCCACTCCGGCCACATCACCGCGCGCAGGTTCTGGTAGTTCTCGTAGCTGGTCAGCAGCGCCGGACGCATGTCGGTCAGCCAGCGACGGATGCCGGCCTGCACCGCCGGGTTGTACTCGACCATGCTGTCGAAGGCGTGCCGCTTGTCGTTCAGCAGCGCGGCAGCGCGCGCGGCCTCGGGCACATCCGCGGTCAGCGGGCCGATGTGATCCGGGTCGGCTTCCAGGCGGTCCCCCCCCTCGTCGGCCACGTCATCGCTGGCAGCCGCATCGGCGTCGTGCTTGAGCAGGCGCTTGTAGCTGGCCAGCAGGGTGCCCATCTGGCAGCCCTTCTGCTTCACGCAGTCGTTGAGGACATCTTCCATGTCCTCCAGCGCGGCGTCGGCCTCGTTGCTGCCCTTGGGGTCGGCATTGGCGACCAGCAGCAGGGCGTCGCTGTAGCGCTTTTCGGCGACGGTCATGCGCTGCTGCAGCGCATCCACCTTCACCTTGTCCCGGGCCGAAACCCGCTGCGCATGGGCGTCGGGCGCCAGGGAAACCAGGCCGGCCAGGGCCAGCAGCGGCCAACCGCGGGAAATCAGGACAGGAACGGGCATTGATGGCACTGTGTGCGAAACAGGCAGGCAGAGTAGCGGCGCCGCCAAGGTCCGGGCAAGCCGACCTTCGGACCGTCACTGCCGGCGGTTAACATTGGGCTATTCATCACAAGGGCTGGACCATGGATCCGATTCTGCTCGGCAAAGGCATTACCGACGATATTGCCGTCACCCTGCTGCCGAAACTCGGCAACCGCCACGGCCTGGTGGCCGGCGCCACCGGTACCGGCAAGACCGTGACCCTGATGACGCTGGCCGAGGGCTTCTCGCGACTGGGCGTGCCGGTGTTCCTGGCCGATGTGAAGGGCGATGTCTCCGGCCTGGCCGTGCCCGGCAGCGGTGCCGAGAACCTGCTCCAGCGTGCCGCCGAGATCGGCGTGGCCGACTATGCGCCGGCCGCCAGCCCCACCCTCTTCTGGGACCTGTACGGCAAGCTGGGCCACCCGGTGCGCACCACCGTCAGCGAAATGGGCCCGACCCTGCTGGCGCGCATCCTCGAGTTGAACGACACCCAGTCCGGCGTGCTCGACATCGTGTTCAAGCTGGCCGACGACCGCGGCCTGCTGCTGCTGGACATGGACGACCTGCGCGCCCTGCTCGGCCTCGTCGCCGAGGAGCGCAAGGACATCTCCACCGAGTACGGCCTGGTCAGCGCGCAGTCGATCGCCGCGATCCAGCGTTCGGTGCTGCGCCTGGCGCAGGACGGTGGCGAGCACTTCTTCGGCGAACCTGCGCTGGAGCTGGCCGACATCATGCGCGTCAACCACGACGGCCGCGGCATGATCGGCATCCTCGCCGCCGACCAGCTGGTACTCAAGCCCAAGCTGTACTCCACCTTCCTGCTGTGGCTGCTGTCGGAGCTGTTCGAGCAGCTGCCGGAAGTGGGCGACCTGGACAAGCCGAAGCTGGTCTTCATCTTCGACGAGGCACACCTGCTGTTCGACGATGCGCCGCCATCGCTGGTGCAGCGCATCGAGCAGGTGGTGCGCCTGATCCGCTCCAAGGGCGTGGGCGTGTATTTCTGCTCGCAGTTCCCCGACGACGTGCCAGGCAACATCCTCGGCCAGCTCGGCAACCGCGTGCAGCACGCACTGCGCGCGTTCACCCCGCGCGACCAGAAGGCGGTGAAGACCGCGGCCGAAACCTTCGTGCCGAACCCGAAGCTGGACGTGGCCAAGGTACTGAGCCAGCTCGGCACTGGTGAGGCCCTGGTCTCCACGCTGCAGGACAAGGGCATCCCGATGCCGGTGCAGCAGACCATGATCGCGCCGCCACGCTGCCGGATGGGGCCGATCACCGAAGCCGAACGCGCCCAGGTGCGTGCCGGCAGCCCGGTCGGCAGTCGCTACGACACCGCGATCAACCGCGAATCGGCCGCCGAACTGCTGGCCCAGCGTGCACAGAAGACTGTCGAACAGGCGCAGGCGCCGGCCGCGCGCAGCCGCGAGCAGGACGAAGCGCAGGAAGGCGGTTTCGGCCAGGCGATCAAGGATGCGATCTTCGGCACCAAGCGCCGCCAGGGCATGATCGAGACGATGGCCAAGCAGACCACGCGCACCGTCGGCACCAAGCTGGGCAACCAGATCGTGCGCGGCATCCTGGGTGGCATCTTCGGCGGAAAGCGTTGATCTGCCACGGCCGGGGTCAGAGCCCTTTCCGCTGGAAAGGGATCTGACCCCAGGGTCGGATCCCCCGCCAGGGAGGGCTCCGACCCCACTCCCCGTTCGTCATCCGGAAAAGAAGTCGTATTGCATGTCGCGTTGGCGCCCCCCCGCAGAAAAAAGCACGGCACTGATCACCGCCTCCGGGCATGCCCGGCTGAAGGCCGAACTGGATGAGCTGTGGCGCGTGCGCCGCCCGGAGGTGGTGAAGGCACTGGCCGCGGCCGCCGCGGAAGGTGACCGCTCCGAGAACGCTGAATACACCTATCGCAAGAAGCAGCTGGGCGAGATCGACCGTCGCGTGCGCTACCTGACCAAGCGGCTGGAATCACTGCGCGTGGTCGACACCACGCCGACCGATCCGCTGGCGGTGTTCTTCGGCGCATGGGTGGAACTGGAGAATGTGGACAGTGGCGAGACCAGCCGCTATCGCATTGTCGGGCCGGATGAGACCGATGCCGGGCTGGGCTGGATCAGCATCGATTCGCCGTTGGCGCGGGCGCTGCTGAAGAAGCGACTGGATGATGAATTCTCGGTGGAGCTGCCCGGCGGGCAATTCACCTTTGCGGTGATCGGGGTGGAGTACGCGCCGTTGTAGAGTCGAGTCATGCCCGACCTCGCTGCCGTTGTAGAGCCGAGCCCATGCTCGGCTGGTGGGCAAACACAGCCGAGCATGGGCTCGGCTCTACAACGGCGGCGGGTATGTGCGCCCTGCACGCAACGGGCGGAAATAATCGGCATTGCGATAGAAGGCGGAATCCTGCACGCCGTGCCAGCCAGGAATACCCGCCAACGGCAGGGGCCGCAGCTGCAGCGGATCGGTCACTGCCCTGCCTTCGGCAATGGCCGCAGTCACCGCGTCAACGCAGGCAGCATCGGCATCACCCTGCACCACCACGCACTTGCCCACCAGCAATCGCCCCGGCAGCAGTGCCTGTTCCATCAACGCGTGCCCGAATACCGTGGCAATGGCGATGTCACCGCTCTGCCAGCGCGTTGGCTCGAACAACGCAGGCCAGTCATGCCCATCCCACGCGCGCAGCAACGTGACATCACCCACACGCACGATCACGCCGGTTTCGTCGAACTGGGTCAAGGCGGCCTGCGCGCGGTTGCGCTGGCCGCGTGGCATGGCTTCGATATGCCGGCACTGCTGCACGTTGAGTGCCCGCTTGAGCTGCGGCTGGGAGGCCCACACCAGCGCGTTGAACAGGTCGTGCCAGTTGTCGGCACGGGTGGCGATGCGCCCCTGCGCGATGCGGGCCTCGTAGTGCAGGCCATCGGCCAGCAACGCGGCATCCTGTTCGACCAGCTGCCAACCCGGCAGGGACAGGCGTGCGTCAAGCGCCGCGATGGACGGCCAGTGGGGGCCATCCAGCAGATCACGGAAATCCTGCAGCCCGGCAAACAGCGGCTGCGCGAACACCTGCGGATCGATCGCCGCACGTGGCGGCGGTACGAAGCGCCGGACGCCGCCCCCGTCATTGGCGGCGGTCGTCGCTGCGGTCACAGCATCTTGAGATCGAATGCCGGGCGGGTAGCGGCGGGCAGCGCGTCACCGTACAGGTCGTGCTCGTCGCTCTCGGTGATTTCCACGTCGACGAAGTCGCCCACGCGCAGCGGCACCTGGTCGGCGTTCTGGATGTGCACCAGTCCGTCGATCTCCGGCGCATCGGCCCTGGAACGGGCCACGGCGATATCGCCTTCGATGGCGTCGACCAGGCACTGCTGCACGGTGCCGATCTTGGCCTCCAAGCGTGCGGCGGAGATCTGCGCCTGCTTCTCCATGAAGCGGGCCAGACGCTCCTGCTTCACTTCCTCCGGCACAGCATCGGGCAGATCGTTGGCGGTGGCCCCCTCGACCGGCGAATAGGCGAACGCGCCCACGCGATCCAGCTGCGCTTCGTCGAGGAACGACAGCAGTTCTTCGAACTCGGACTCGGTCTCGCCCGGGAAGCCGACGATGAAGGTCGAGCGCACGGTGATGTCCGGCGCGATACGGCGCCAGTTCTGCACGCGCTCCAGGGTCTTCTCGACCGCACCGGGGCGCTTCATCAGGCGCAGGATGCGCGGACTCGCATGCTGGAACGGGATGTCCAGGTACGGCAGGATGCGGTTCTCGGCCATCAGCGGCACCACTTCGTCCACGTGCGGATACGGGTAGACGTAGTGCATGCGCACCCACGCATCCAGCTCGGACAGGCCTTCGCACAGCGCCTTCAGGCGGGTCTGGTAGGCCTTGTCGCGCCACATCTTCTCGGCGTACTTCACGTCCACGCCGTAGGCCGAGGTGTCCTGCGAAACCACCAGCAGCTCACGCACGCCACCACGCACCAGGCGCTCGGCTTCGCGCAGCACCTCATCCACCGGGCGCGAGACCAGCTTGCCGCGCATCGACGGAATGATGCAGAAGCTGCACTTGTGGTTGCAGCCTTCGGAAATCTTCAGGTAGGCGTAATGGCGCGGGGTCAGCTTGATGCCGTAGTCGGGCACCAGATCCACGAACGGATCGTGCTTGGGCGGCAGTGCTTCATGCACCGCTTCCATCACGCTCTGGTAATCCTGCGGGCCGGACACCGCCAGCACGTTGGGGTACGCCTCGCGGATCTGCTCAGGGCGCTTGCCCAGGCAGCCGGTGACGATGACCTTGCCGTTCTGGTTCATCGCCTCGCCAATGGCATCCAGCGACTCGGTCACCGCCGAATCGATGAAGCCACAGGTGTTGACCACCACCACGTCGGCCGAATCGTAGGACGGGACGATGTCGTAGCCTTCCGAGCGGAGCTGGGTGAGGATGCGCTCGGAATCGACGAGGGCCTTCGGGCAGCCAAGGCTGACGAAGCCGACTTTGGGGTTCAGCTGGGACATGGAATCGCAAGACTCTGGGGGCCTGGGCCCCTGCCGGCATGGCAGGGGTACCTGGGGGCCGGGGCCTGAAAGGGCGCCAGTATACCGGGGTTGGCAGCCGCCCTCTGAACGCCCAGCCGCCCGATCCGGCACAGCCGCTGACGCCGCGCTAACCGGCGCAGCGCCAACAATGCAGCTCTGTTCCCAGCAACGAGGAAGATGACGATGGCCGAGTGGATCACCCTGGATACGCATCACGGCCCGGTACGGGCCTGGCAGGCCCTGCCGGACGGCACCGCGCGCGGCGGCCTGGTGGTGGTGCAGGAAATCTTCGGCGCCAACCCGCACATCCGCAGCGTGGCCGAGCGCTTCGCAGCCGAAGGCTATGCGGTGCTGGCGCCCTCGTTCTTCGACCTGGTCGACGGCCCCGACGCCGACCCGGATGCGCTGCCCTACGACGCCGAGGGCGTGAAGCAGGGCCTGGAACGGGTCGGCGCGCTGGGCATGGAACGGGCGCTGGAGGTCGTGCGCGCGGCGGCCACCCGGCTGGCGCCCTACGGCAAGGTCGGCACCGTCGGCTACTGCTGGGGCGGCACGGTGGCGATGCTGTCCGCACTGCGCCTGGGGCTGCCGTCGGTCAGCTACTACGGTGCGCGCAACGTGCAGTTCCTCGACGAGGCGCCCAAGGCCCCGGTGATCTTCCACTTCGGCGCCCAGGACCGCAGCATCCCGCCGGAAGCGGTCCAGGCCCACCGCGAGAAGCTGCCGCAGATGGCCACCTACGTCTATCCGGCCGATCACGCCTTCAACCGGGAGGTCGGACATGCGTATGATCCAGACAGCGCCGCCCTGGCGCTGCAACGCACCCTGGACTTCTTCTCGGAGCATCTTGGATGAGCGAATTCGAACTCGATTCACGCCTGGCCACCGATAGCGTGCTGGTGGCGGAAGGACCGTTGTCGCAAGTGCGGCTGATGAACGACGAACGATTCCCCTGGCTGGTGCTGGTACCGCGCCTGGCCGGGGTGACCGAGTGGATCGAGCTGGACGGCGAGCAGCAGGACAAGCTGCGCACCGAGCTCAACCGCGCCTGCAAGGCCCTGAAGGGTGCCGACGGGGTGGAGAAGATCAACATCGGGGCGCTGGGCAACATCGTGCGCCAGCTGCACTTCCATGTGATCGGCCGCCATGACGGTGATCCGGCCTGGCCGGGCCCGGTCTGGGGCAGTGGCCCGGCGCACCGCTACGAGCCGGCGGCGCTGGACCAGCATGTCGCCTACTGGAAGGAACGGCTAGGATATCCGGCCCAGTCCTGAGCCTTCGCCGACCCGATGCGATTCAACCTCGTTGCCGCCGTCCTGCTGATCCTGATCGGCCTGTTCATGCTCGCCAGCAATCTCGGCTGGACGCACCTGAACCTGTCCAAGCTGCTGTTGACCTGGTGGCCGGTGGCCCTGGTTGGTGTCGGCATCGCGATGCTGTTCGGTCGCGGCAAATAAGGAAGGCGGCGCATTGCGCCGCCTTCCTTCATGTAGAGCCGAGCCATGCTCGGCTTCAATGCAGGGCAGCCGAGCATGGCTCGGCTCTACAAATCGCCTGCAATCGTCAGGTCCGCGGCAGGGTCACGCCGGTCTGGCCCTGGTACTTGCCGCCACGGTCGCGGTAGGACGTCTCGCAGACGTCATCGGCGGCCGCCTGGAAGAACAGCATCTGTGCCACGCCTTCGTTGGCGTAGATGCGCGCCGGCAGCGGCGTGGTGTTGCTGAATTCCAGGGTGACGTGGCCTTCCCATTCCGGCTCCAGCGGCGTCACGTTGACGATGATGCCGCAGCGCGCGTAGGTGCTCTTGCCCAGGCACACCACCAGGGTATCGCGCGGGATGCGGAAGTACTCGACGGTACGCGCCAGCGCGAAGCTGTTCGGCGGGATGATGCATTCGTCGGCGGTGATGTCGACGAAGCTGCCCGAGTCGAAGTGCTTGGGATCGACGATCGTCGAGTTGATGTTGGTGAACACCTTGAACTCGCGCGAGCAGCGCACGTCGTAGCCATAGCTGGACGTGCCATAGCTGACGATGCGCTGGCCGTTGGCCTGCTTCACCTGCCCGGCCTCGAACGGCTCGATCATGCCGTGCTGCTCGGACATGCGGCGGATCCAACGGTCACTCTTGATGCTCATGCTTTGTCCTGGGGGTACGAGGGGGCGCGAGGATTCTAGCAGGGGCCCGGCCTCGGCCGGCGGCCCCTGCCCCGGCCCTTACAGCAGCGACGACAGGATCGGGATCGAAGCCCGCGGGCGCCTGCCCACTTCCTCGATCAGGCGCTGTGCGGCATGGCGGTAGGCCTGGGCCGGCGCCGAATCCGGCTGGGCGACGGTGATCGGGGTGCCTGCATCGCCCTGTTCACGGATGCCGATCTGCAGGGGCAGAGAGCCCAGCAGCGGCACGCCGTACTGCGCGGACATGCGCTCGCCGCCGCCCTCGCCGAACAGGTGCTCGATGTGCCCGCAACTGCTGCAGGTGTGCACCGCCATGTTCTCGACGATGCCCAGCACCGGCACCTCGACCTTCTCGAACATCTTCAGCGCTTTCTTCGCGTCCAGCGTGGCGATGTCCTGCGGCGTGGTGACGATCACCGCACCGGCCAGCGGAATCTTCTGGGTCAGGGTCAGCTGGATGTCACCGGTGCCCGGCGGCAGGTCGATCAGCAGGAAATCCAGGTCGTCCCACAGGGTGTCGTTGAACAGCTGGGTCATCGCCGAGGTGGCCATCGGGCCACGCCAGATCATCGGCGTGTCCTCCTCGATCAGGTAGCCGATCGACATGGTGTCCACGCCAAAGGCACGCAACGGCTCGATGCTCTTGTTGTCCGGGCTTTCCGGGCGACCGGACAGGCCCAGCATGGCCGGCACGCTCGGCCCGTAGATGTCCGCATCGAGCACGCCCACGCGCGCACCGAGCTGCTGCAGCGCCACGGCCAGGTTCACCGAGGTGGTGGACTTGCCGACGCCGCCCTTGCCCGAACCGACCGCGATCACGTTGCGGATGCGGGCATGCGGCGTAAGTCCCTTCTGGACCTGGCTGACATGGGGACGGCGGGGAGAACTGTTCACAACGGGCACCGGCGGGGTCAGGGGGATAACCCGACATCATACAAGCTGGATGCAAGCTGACTGAAATTCAGGAATGCGACAGATTCGTGCACAGATTGTTAAGTTCATGTTACGTTCGATGAGCACTGTTTTGAGCTGCGGAGCCGGATATTCCAGCCCGCGCGATGGCGCATGCGCAGTGCCGTTTTTGTTTTTGCTCTCCAATGGAATTACATGAAACACGTCAGCAATACCGCACGTCGCAACACGCTCGCTGTCGCCCTGATGTCCGCTCTGATGGCCGCCGCCCCGGCAATGGCCCAGGACAAGGCGACCAACCTGGACAAGATCACCGTCACCGGTTCGCTGATCCCGCAGACCCAGGTCGAAACCCAGACCCCGGTGATGTCCATCACCGCCGAAGACATCCAGACCCGCGGCTTCAGCAGCGTTGCTGAAGTTCTGCAGCAGTCGTCGCTGACCACCGGCGGCCTGCAGGGTGGACAGACCTCGGGTGCGTTCACCCAGGGCGCCGAAGCCGCCGGCATGTTCGGCCTGAACCCGGGCTACACCAAGTACCTGATCAACGGCCGCCCGATGCTCTCGTATCCGGCGCTGTACAACGGCAGCGAGTCGTTCAACAACATCAGCGGCATTCCGATCGACATCGTCGAGCGCATCGAGGTCCTGCCGGGCGGCCAGTCGTCGCTGTACGGCTCGGACGCGATCGCCGGCGTGGTCAACATCATCCTGAAGGAACGCATGGACGGCGGCACGATGTCGATCCGTGGCGGCACCTACACCGAAGGTGGTGGCAGCAACATCCGCTTCAGCGCCGCCAAGGGCTTCAATGCATTCGACGACCGCTTCCACGCGCTGGTCAACGTGCAGATCGAAAACGGCAGCCCGATCTGGGGCTACCAGCGTGACATCACCAAGCAGAACAACCCGGTCGGTTACACCGCACAGCTGCCGTCGAACGACTTTGCCGTCATCGGCAACGCCGACAACAAGCTGTACATGATGGACCCGACCCGCTGCGCCAACGTCGCAGGCCTGTACGACGGCACCACCACCGTCGGCAAGCGTGCATCGGGCGAATCGTGCGGCTCGGTGTACAGCGCCGGCTACAAGACCCTGAAGAACGGCAAGAACAGCGGCCAGTTCTACTCGTCGATGACCTTCGACGTGAACGACAACTTCCAGCTGTTCGCCGATGTGCTGTACAGCAAGGAGAAGACCGAGTTCACCTCCGGCTCCAGCGCCCTGTGGTGGGGCACCAAGTCGGTGACGGGCGGCTTCTACGACCAGGGCCTGGGCAAGGTCGTGAACCTGCAGCGCGCCTTCGCACCGGAAGAAATCGGCCCGGGCCACTACAACAACATCCTGAACTCCGATGAGAGCCGTTCCTACCAGGTCACCCTGGGCGGCAAGGGCATGGTCGGCGACTGGGACTACAGCGCCAGCTTCACCCGCGGCGAATACCGCCTGGACCAGAACCGCTTCGCGCGCTGGAAGGACAAGATCGAAGGCTTCTTCGGCGACACTGTGCTGGGCCCGCGCCTGGGTACCACCGCTGATGGCTTCGGCATCTACAACCCGGACTACGCCGCGTTCTACTCGCCGATCACCCCGGACCAGTTCGCCAGCTTCACCGGCTATGGCACCCACCGCAGCAAGACCTGGCAGAACCTGGGTCGCGTGCAGGTGACCAACGGTTCGCTGTTCTCCCTGCCGGGCGGCGACGCCGGCCTGGCCGTGGTGCTGGAAGGTGGCAGCGAAGGTTGGGATTACTCGCCCGACCAGGCCTTCGTCGATGGCAACGCCTGGGGCGCCACCGCCGTGGCCGGTGCCGGCCACCGCAGCAACTACGCGGTGACCAGCGAACTGCGCATGCCGGTGTTCGAGTCGCTGACCATCAGCGCCTCGGGCCGCTACGACGCCTTCAAGATCGCCGACAAGACCGTTGACAAGGCCACCTACAGCATCGGCCTGGAATACCGCCCGGTTGAGAGCCTGCTGCTGCGCGGCAAGTACGGCACCGCATTCCGTGCGCCGACCCTGTCCGATGCCTTCCAGGGCATGAGCGGCTCGTTCGCCTCCGGCCAGAACGACTACTACCGCTGCAGCCAGATGGGCTACGCGCTGCGTGACGAAGCCTGCTCGTTCTACAAGACCACCTCGGTGTACAGCGAAAAGTCCGGCAACCCGGACCTGAAGCCGATCACCGCCGACGTGTGGAGCGCGGGCGTGGTGTGGGCCCCGGTGAGCAACTTCTCGCTGTCGGTCGACTACTACAACTGGAAGATCAAGAACGAGGTCAAGACCCTGAGCACCGACCAGCTGCTGCTGGCCGAGTACCAGTGCCGCAACGGCCTGCCGAACAACACCTCGGCCAGCTGCCAGAACGTGACCGACTGGGTGTCCCGCGACGCCGGTGGCAACCTGGCCCGCGTGTACACCCCGAAGCTCAACGTGGCCAGCCAGAACCTGGAAGCGGTGACCGTCGGCGCCAAGTACCAGCAGGACCTGGGCCGCTTCGGTTCGCTGATGTTCTCGGGCAACTACACCAACATGCTGAAGCGTGAAGTGGTGCCGCTGCCGGGCGCACAGAAGCTGGATCTGCTGAGCGATCCGTACAACATGTGGTACTACGACAACTTCGCCAAGGTGCGCGGCGATGTGTCGGTGGGCTGGGCCATCTCCAAGTTCACCACCACCCTGTACGCCAACTACGTCGGCAGCACCCCGAACTACCTGGCCTACACCGGCCGCAGCTATGACTACGTCCACTCCTCCGGCGCCAAGGCCGGCAAGTGGGGCTCGTACACCACCTACAACATGAGCCTGAACTACCAGGCGCAGGACGATCTGACCCTGTCGCTGATGGTCAACAACGTGTTCAACAAGCTGCCGGAAGGCCAGCGCTACAACTACCCGGGCAACGAATCGACCCCGTTCAACGACGGCTTCTACAGCGTCTACGGCCGTCAGATCTCGGCCCAGGTCAAGTACGACTTCTGATCCCGTCGTATTCCGGACTGCGTGTCTGGACCAGGCCCCGCTTCGGCGGGGCCTTTTTTTGTCCGTCGCACAGCACGGCCACATCCCGTTCACGGTTCAGACACGTTTGACATGAACCGAAACAAATCAATACATATCAATGAGATGAAGGAGAAATGGGCCCTCCTGTCACTGCAAGGCGCGCCCATCACCCACAGCTTCATGACTCCCTCGTGAACGTTTGACAGGCTCGGTTAATGTCGTGTTAATCTCGGGTCATCGGCACGTGAAGCCGGTACCAGCGCCGGGTGGCAGCACGCTGCCGACCCCGGGCAAGGGGCACACGGAGACGCCGACAAGGACCTGTCCCGGTGTACGACGCAATCATTCGATTCAAGGGGATTTCAGATGATCAATCGCAAGTCGCTCAGCAAGCACCCGCTGAGCTTCGCCCTCGCCTCCGCCGTGCTGCTCGCTGCGGCTGCCCCGGCGATCGCACAGGACGCCTCGGGCTCGACGCAGACCACCGAAGAGGCATCCAAGTCCAAGGCCACCAATCTGGATACGGTGACCGTCACCGGCTCGCGCATCAGCCGCGACGTGTTCAACTCGGTCTCGCCGGTGCAGGTCGTCACCCGTGAAGAAACCACCCTGGCCGGCTTCAACTCGACCACGGCGGCCCTGCAGAGCACCGCGGTCACCGCCGGTGCGGCGCAGATCAACAACGCCTATGGCGGCTACGTCACCGACGGTGGCCCGGGCGCCAACACCCTGGGCCTGCGCGGCCTCGGCCCGACCCGCACCCTGATCCTGCTCAATGGCCGCCGCGTGTCGCCGGCCGGTACCCGCGGCTCGGTGGGCTCGACCGACCTGAACGTGCTGCCGAACTCGATCGTCGACCGCGTCGAAATCCTGAAGGACGGTGCGTCCTCGATCTACGGCTCCGACGCCGTTGCCGGCGTAATCAACATCATCACCAAGAAGAAGGTCGATGGCGTCAGCTTCGAAGCACAGCACAACGCCACCGATGGCGGCGGCGGTGAAGAGCGCCGTTACTCCATCATGTTCGGTGCCACCGGCGAGCGCTCGCACTTCTCCGGCTCCTATGAGTACTACACCCGCAACGAGCTGACCCTGGCCGACCGCAGCTGGGCCGGTGGCTGCCCGACCGACATGTACCGCGACATCGACGCGGGCGACTATTGGGGCAGCGGCGACTTCATCGACCCGCTGACCGGCAAGCCGAAGTGCTGGTCGCTCGATGCCGGCGGCACCACGCTGAACACCATCGGCACCAACACCCGTACCGGTGTTGCGGCCCCGGGCGGCGCCGGCACCCGCTTCAACCGCTGGCGCCCGAATGCGGCCATCACCACCGGCCTGGTGGGCTACGAAGGCGTGGACCTGAACACCCGCGACACCTTCGATCCGGCCATGCGCAACCAGTCGCTGATCTCGCCGACCAAGACCCACACCCTGTACCTGCAGGGTGGCTTCGACCTCAACGCACTGGGCGATGCCGAGCTGTACTACGAGTTCCTGGGCAACAAGCGCAAGTCGACCCAGACCGGCTATCGCCAGCTGACCCTGGACTATGCCGTGGGCAGCCCGCTGATCCCGGCCAACCTGCGTGACAGCGTTGCCGGTGCTCCGACCGACCAGACCAGCGGCAAGAACCTGGGCGTGCGTGCGTTCATCGGTTTCGGCAACGACACCAACAAGCAGAACGTCGACTTCCTGCGCTTCAATGCCGGCCTGCGTGGCCACCTGAGCTCGGAGTGGAACTATGACTTCAACGTCATGCACTCGCGCAGCGACGCCGACTACACCTTCGAGAGCTTCCTGACCAGCCGCCTGCGCCAGAGCCTGGACGTGGTCTCCAACGGTGCCGGTGGCTATGTCTGCCGGGACGGTTCCAACGGCTGCATCGCCGCGCCGGCGCTGAACACCAACACCATCGGTGGCAAGCTGCCGCAGGACTGGAAGGACTGGGTGTTCGTGCCGGTCACCGGCAACACGCTGTACAAGGAAACGACGGTCAACTTCAACGTCAACGGCCCGCTGTTCGACATGCCGTACGGTTCGGCCGGTGGTGCGTTCGGCGTCGAGTACCGCAAGGCACGCATCGACGACACCCCGTCGCCGTACTCGATCAATGCCGACCTGTACAACCTGACCAACGCCACTCCGACCCGCGGTTCGGACTCGGTGTTCGAAGCCTACGGCGAACTGGAACTGCCGCTGCTGTCCGGCGTCACCGCTGCCGAGGAACTGACGGTCAACCTGTCCGGCCGCTACACCGACTACAAGTCCTACGGCTCGGATGAGACCTACAAGATCGGCGCGCTGTGGACCCCGGTGAAGTGGCTGTCGTTCCGCGCGTCGTACGGCACCTCCTACCGCGCACCGGCGCTGTTCGAACAGTTCCTGGGCGGCACCACCGGCTTCCTGAGCAGCAGTGCCGACCCCTGCAACGAGTATGGTGATCGCAACCCGAGCTCGCCGCGTTACCAGAACTGCGCATCGCTGGGCCTGGCACCGGACTACCTGGCCACCCAGGGCGTGACCGTGGTCACCCAGGGTGGTGCCGAGGCCGGCCTGGAAGCCGAAACCTCCAAGGCCAAGACCCTGGGCGTGGTGATCCAGCCGGAATTCGGCAGCGGCTTCGGTGACCTGTCCTTCGCCGCCGACTACTTCGACATCGAAGTGAAGAACGGCGTCGACAGCGCGGGCGGCGCGAACATCCTGTCGCGCTGCTACGACAGCGGCAGTGCCGACTTCTCCTCCGGTTCGGGTCTGTGCCGCCTGGTGGCCCGCAACCCGGTCAACAACCAACTGGTGGTGACCAACGGCTTCATCAACCTGTCCACCGACAAGGTCCGTGGCCTGGACTTCACCACCCGCTATGTCCGCGAAATCGGCCCAGGCACCCTGCGCACCACGCTGCAGTTCACCCACTACCTGGAACAGGCCAGCAAGGTCTTCTCCGACGATCCGCTGGTGGACTACAACGGCATGCTGTCGCGTCCGGAAAACACCGCCTCGCTGGACCTGAGCTACAAGTGGAAGAACTGGCAGGTGCGTTACGGCCTGGACTGGATCGACAAGATGGACAGCTACGCGTACTACGAGGAGCGCAACCCGGGTGACTTCGATCCGGCCACCTCGGCGTACAAGCTGTACACCCCGAACTACTTCCTGCAGGCCATCTCGGTGAAGTATGAAGCGGACAAGTGGTCGGTCACCGGTGGCGTGCGCAACTTCGCCGACCGCAAGCCGCCGACCATCTCCCAGGGTATCTACAACACCGTCGGCAACGCGCTGCTGTACAGCGGCTTCGACTACTTCGGTCGCAGCTACTTCCTGAACATCACGCGTTCGTTCTGATCCTGCTCCCTGCAACCGCCGCCCTTCGGGGCGGCGGTTCCATTTCAGGCACCGGATTCTCCGCAGGCCGGTGCCAACGCATTCCGAGGTTGCAATGAAGCGAGCCCTGCTGCTGGCGGCCCTGGCCAGCCTTTCACCGTTGCTGCACGCCAAGCCTGTGGCGCCCACCATCGAACAGATGGCCGCCTTCCCGGCCATCTCCAGCCTGTCGTTGTCACCAGACGGAAAACACATCGCCGGCCTTCGCGCCGATGGCGAGGAGCGCGTGATCGTGGTTTGGCGGACCGATGCACTGGACAAGCCACCCACGGTGATCGGCGCCAACCGCATGAAGTTCCAGAGCGTGTCGTTCATCAAGAACGGACAGCTGGCCGTCGTGCTGTGGCAACCCTATGACCTGCGCGCCGACCGGGTGACCAAGACCTTCGTCAGCAAGTTCTTCATCACCGACATCGAAGGCAAGCAGTGGAAGGAGCCGATCACGCCGCCGCGCGCCTCCAGTCGCAATGAAGAGCTCGAGCAGGCACTGGCCAACGCCACGGTGCTCGACACCCTGCCCAACGATCCCGACCACATCCTGGTGGTCAACGGTTCGGGCAGCAGTTCCGGTGACGTCTACAAGGTCGACCTGCGCAACTTCACCTCCCAGCGCATCCAGAAGACCGAAGAGCGCGTGGCGGGCTATATCACCGACCTGGACAGTGAACTGCGGGCACGCCTGCGGCAGGACGTCGACGGTACCGGCGCCTACGTCGCCACCGAGTTCCGCTCGCCTGCCAACGGTGCCTGGGAGGAGCATTTCCGCTCCTACGTGAAGAACCGCGACGTCAACCAGGTGATCGGCTTTGCCGATGATCCGAACATCGCGTTCGTACTCAGCAATGTCGGCCGCGACAAATCAATCGTCTACGAGTACGACATCACGGCCCGCAAGCAGAAGGAAGTGCTGTTCGAGCACAAACTGTTCAACGCCGGCTCGATGCTGATCAACCGCCACCGGAGCGGTGCGGTACCCTTCGGCGAGATCATGGGAATCGGCTACGCCGGTCCGCGCGGCGACGACATCCAGTGGACCTCTCCGCGCATGAAGGCCCTGGACCAGGGGCTGCGCCAGGCGCTTGGCATCCGCCAGGAGCCGCTGGCGATGGTCGATACCGCGAACGGCCAGCGCTACACCGCCAACTACGATACAGGCCTGAGCTACCGCATCGTCGACTACACCGCCGATCTTTCCAATGTGCTGGTGGCTACCTCCGGCCCTTCCAACCCGCCCGAGTATCACCTGCTGCACGACGGCAAGCTGACCCTGCTGGCCAAGACCTATCCGCAGATCCAGCCAGCCGCGCTGGGCACCACCCGGCTGGTCTACTACAAGGCACGCGACGGGCTGGACATTCCGGCATTCCTGACCACGCCCAGCACCGAGCTGTGCGGTGCCGGCCCGTGGAAAGCCGTGGTGCATCCGCACGGCGGCCCGTGGGCACGCGATGGCATGGACTTCGACGGCTCGATGTGGGTACCGCTGATGGCATCACGCTGCATGGCGGTCCTGCGCCCGCAGTTCCGCGGCTCGGCCGACTGGGGCCGCAAGCTGTGGATGGCCGGTGATGCCGAATGGGGCCAGAAGATGCAGGACGACAAGGACGATGGCGCGCAGTGGATGATCGACCAGAAGATCGCCCAGCCCGGCCACATCGCCATGTTCGGCTTCTCCTATGGCGGCTACTCGGCGTTCGCGGCTTCGGTGCGTCCCAATGGCCTGTACAAGTGCGCCATCGCCGGTGCCGGCGTTTCGGACATCAAGAAGATCTGGTCGCGCTTCTATACCAACCCGTTCTTCCGCCAGGCCCAGGCGCCGACCGTGGCCGGCCTCAACCCGGTCGACAAGGCCGGTGAAATGAAGATTCCATTGATGGTCTACCACGGTGACCGCGACCGCACGGTGCCGATCGAGCAGTCGGAGTGGTTCGTGAACAAGGCCAGGGGTTCGGGGCAGCCGGTCGAGTTTCACGCCATCGCCGACTACGCGCATGGTCCCGCCTGGACCCGCGCGATCATGGGTGACCAGCTCAGGCTGATCGACGACTACCTGGGCAAGGGCTGCGGCGGCGGCGGCCTGTAAGCCGCACCGCTTCCTGCAAGGGCGCCCACGGGGCGCCCTTGCACGTTCTGGCCCCTTGCGCCCGGACATGACCTTCGACACCCTTGCAGGCCAGGCCGGCGGCGTATCGTTCGGCCCACGGCCGTACCTGCGGCTTCTCCCTGACTCACTCGGCCTGGAGGCCAAGAATAGTGATGACGCGCACTCCCAAGATCGTCCTGCTCAGCCTGGCCGTGTCGGCCGTGCTGGCCGGCTGCGGCAAGAACGAAACCCCGGCCAAGGATGCCGCGACCCCCGCCCCGGCCACCGCCGAAGCCACCACCTACAAGCTGGACGACAGCAAGCTGCCGGCCTACAACGCCTTCCAGCCGAGCGACCTGGACAACACCAAGGACGCGTGCACCGCCTTCGGCGACTACGTCAACAGCAAGTGGCTGGCCGCCAATGAAATCCCGGGCGACCGCACCAGCTGGGGCGCGTTCACCATCCTCGACGAGCGTTCGGTGGCCGTGCAGCACCAGCTGGCCGAACAGGTTGCGCAGGTCAAGAACCCGAACCACATCGAGAAGATCGTCGGCGACCTGTGGGCCACCGGCATGGACGAAGCCAAGATCAACGCCCAGGGCATCGAGCCGCTGAAGGCCGACCTGGCTGCGATCGACGGCCTGCAGGACAAGGCGGCCATCGCCAACTACCTGCGCACCAGCGCCGCCAAGGGTGACAACCTCCTGTTCGGCTTCGGCGCTGAAGCCGACTTCAAGAACTCCGGGGTGAACATGGCCTATGCCAGCCAGGGCGGCCTGGGCCTGCCGGATACCACCTACTACACCGATGCCAAGAACGCCGACAAGCTGAAGGCCTATCAGGCGCATGTCGCCAAGGTGCTGGAGCTGTCCGGCGTGGCCGCGGCCGATGCAGCCAAGCAGGCCGAGGACGTGGTCAAGTTCGAAACCCGCCTGGCCAAGGCCTCCAAGTCGCGCGTGGAGCTGTCGCGCAACGTCGAGCTGTACTACAACCCGGTCACCCTGGCCGACGCCGACAAGCTGACCCCGAACTTCAGCTGGACCGAGTTCTTCAAGTCGCAGGGCGTGGCCGCGCCGGAGAAGTTCTCGCTGGCCATGCCGGCCTTCCATGAGGAAGTGAGCAAGTCGCTGGCCGACACCGATCCGTCGGTGTGGCGCGCCTACCTGCGCTTCCACACCGTGGACAGCGCCTCGCCGTACCTGGCCGATGCCTTCGTGCAGGAGAACTACGAGTTCTACGGCAAGACCCTCAACGGCCAGAAGGAGCAGAAGCCGCGCTGGAAGCGCGTGCTGGGCACCATCGAAAACGATGCCGGTGAAGCCTTCGGCCAGCTGTACGTGAAGGTGGCCTTCTCGCCGGAAGCCAAGGCGAAGATGGAAGAACTGGTGAAGAACCTGGCCGCCTCGCTGAAGGACCGCATCCAGGGCCTGAGCTGGATGAGCGAGGAAACCAAGGCCAAGGCCATCGCCAAGTGGGAAACCTTCACCCCGAAGATCGGTTACCCGGACAAGTGGCGCGACTGGTCGGGCCTGCAGACCCAGCGCGACAGCTACCTGGGCAACGTGCGCGCGGCCAACGAGTTCAACTACAAGTTCAACCTGTCCAAGATCGGCAAGCCGGTGGACAAGACCGAGTGGGGCATGACCCCGCAGACCGTCAACGCCTACTACAACCCGCTGCAGAACGAGATCGTGTTCCCGGCCGCCATCCTGCAGCCGCCGTTCTTCGATCCGAAGGCCGACGACGCGCTGAACTACGGCGGCATCGGTGCGGTGATCGGCCATGAGATGACCCACGGTTACGACGACCAGGGCGCACGCTTCGGGCCGACCGGCAACATGGAAGACTGGTGGACCCCGGCCGACAAGAAGAACTTCGAAGGCCTCACCGGCAAGCTGGTCAAGCAGTTCGACCAGTACAAGGTCGACGGCCAGGCAGTGAACGGCCACCTGACCCTGGGCGAGAACATCGCCGACCTGGGCGGCCTGGCCACCGCCTACGACGCCCTGCAGAAGGCCACCGCCGGCAAGGAAGATGCGAAGGTCGACGGCTTCACCCGCGACCAGCGCTTCTTCTTCAACTGGGCCACCGTGTGGCGCACCAAGTACACCCCGGAAAACGCCAAGGTCCGCCTGGCCACCGACCCGCACGCCCCGGCGCAGTTCCGTGCCATGGGTGCGCCGTCGAACCTGCCGACCTTCGCTGCCGCGTTCCAGTGCAAGGCCGGTTCGCCGATGGCCCGCACCGGCGAGCAGCAGGTGGTGATCTGGTAAGCGACGGCTGACGCTGCGGCAGACCTGCAAAGGCCCGGGAATCCCGGGCCTTTGTTTTTCACAGCGCCCGTCATCCACGCATGGCCCAGGCCGTTGGTAGATGCCGACCCTGGTCGGCGCACGGCCCGGCGGCGCCACCGTGACGCGTGCATGCCGCGCCCATGCACGGCTTGCTATAGTGCGCGCGCCCTCAATCCATCACGGATTCGTTCCACATGCCCAATTTCCGTCCGCTTGCCATCGCCCTGGGCATCAGCCTGGCGACGCTGGTCCCGACCCACGATGCGTTCGCCGCCAAGAAGAAGGCCGCGCGCGCCCCGGCCGTCAGCGCCCAGTGCAGCGACTTCTACGACGCCACCAACGCAGGCTGGCTGAAGGCCAACCCTGTGCCGCAGACCGGTGCCACCACCGCGCTCGGCCAGCTGGTCGAGCGCAGCCGCCAGCAGCAGCGTGAACTGCTTGACGCCGCGATGAAGTCGCCGCAGGGCAACGTGCAGAAGCTGCTGGGCGACTTCTGGGCCAGCGGCCTGGACGAAGCCGCCGTGGAAGCGGACGGCTCCAACCCGATCGCGCCGCTGCTGACCCGCATCAACGCCATCAAGAAGGCCAAGGATGTGCCGGCCTCGATCGCCGCGCTGCACCAGGTGGGCATCCCGGTGGCCTTCAACTTCGGCCCGGACGTCGACCTGAAGGCACTGGACCGCCACATCGGTTACTTCATGCAGGGCGGCATGGGCCTGCCGGACCCGGCGTTCTATACCCGCACCGACGCCGATACCGTGGCGCTGATGGGGCGCTACCGCAACTACGTCAAGCAGATCCTGGCGCTGACCGGCACCCCGGCGGCCAGGCTCGATGCCGAATCGCAGGCGGTGATCGCGCTGGAGACCGAGCTGGCGCGCAATGCGCAGTCGCTGGCCGGCATCAACAACCCGTTCAACAACTACGCGCCGATCTCCACCAAGGAGCTCAACAGCCGTTACCGCAACCTGCAGCTGGACGCGTTCCTGAAGGCACAGGGCGTGGACGACGACCTGGTCTCGCTGGCCGACCCGGGCCTGTTCAAGCAGCTCGATGGCATGGTCACCAAGCTCAAGCCGGACCAGTGGAAGGCCTACCTGCGCTGGCGCGTGGGCGACTCGATGGCACCGTACCTGTCCAAGGCCTACCGCGACGCGGAGTTTGAATTCCGTGGCCGCGTGCTGCGTGGCGAAACGCTGCCGCCGCAGCGCTGGGAAGACGTGCTGGAGGCGATCAACGTGGCCGCCGGCCCGATGGTCGGCCGCGAATATGCGGCCCGTTACCTGTCGGCCGAAGACCGTCGCCAGGCGGCGTGGATCGTCGACAAGCTGCGCGAAGTGCAGATCGAGGCGGTCAAGAACAACAGCTGGATGAGCGCCGAAGCCAAGACCGAAGCGCAGGCCAAGCTGGCTGCGCTGAAGATCGAGATCGGCACCCCGTTGCGCGACCTCGACTACAGCGTGCAGCCGATGGGCCGCGGTTCGTTCGGCGGCAACATGCTGATCGCGTCGACCTGGCGCCACCGCGAGGAAATGAAGCGCATCGGCAAGGGCAACGCCGACCGCCGCTGGGACGTGCTGCCGCAGCAGCCGTCGCTGGCCTACGACCTGGCACAGAACCGCCTGATCGTTACCGCGGCGATCCTGCAGGGCCCGGTGTTCAATGCCAAGGCCGACGCCGCCGACAAGTTCGGCAGCTTCGGTGGCCTGGTCGGCCATGAGCTGACCCGTGCGATCGACGCCAAGGGTGCACTGGTCGACGCCAAGGGCGAACTGCGCAGCTGGTGGACCCCGGCCGACAAGACCGCCTGGACCCTGCTTGGCAACCGCGTGGCCGCGCAGTACAGCGCCTACGATTTCCCGGGCGTGAAGGGTGCCAAGGTCAACGGCACGCTCACCCAGGAAGAGAACCTGGCCGACATCGCCGGTCTGGAACTGGCCTGGGCGGCCTATACCGCGCAGGAGCCGAAGGCCAAGCCGGCACAGCAGCAGGGCTTCTTCCGCGCCTGGTCGGCGTTGTGGGCACAGCAGCTGTCGCCGAACGAGGCCGTGCGCCGCCTGACCGCCGACATCCGCGCGCCGGGCCTGTGGCGCAGCAACGGCACGCTGGCCAACCTGCCGGCATTCGGTGCCACCTTCAGCTGCAAGGCCGGCCAGCCGATGCAGCGCAGCGAAGCCGACCAGATCAAGGTCTGGCGCTGAGCCACGCGCACTACCCGTAGTACAGGGGGCGCCTTCGGGCGCCCTTTTTTGCGGGTGCAGCACGATCCCGGGTTAACACCGCGCGTGCTATCGCTGCGGCTTCGTCCATCGCGGAGCCCCGACATGGCACACAAGAACACGATCTGCCTCTGGTACGACAACGGCGCGCTCGAGGCCGCCACCTTCTACGCCAGCATCCTGCCCGACAGCGCGGTGATCGCCGTGCATCACGCCCCCGGCGACTTTCCGGATGGCAAGGAAGGCAACGTGCTGACGGTCGAGTTCACGGTCTGCGGCATTCCCTGCGTCGGCCTCAACGGCGGCACCGCGTTCAAGCACAGCGAAGCGTTTTCCTTCCAGATCCAGACCGAGGACCAGGCCGAGACCGACCGCCTGTGGGATGCGATCGTCGGCAACGGTGGACAGGAGAGCCAATGCGGCTGGTGCAAGGATCGCTGGGGCATCTCCTGGCAGATCAGCCCGCGCATGTTGATCGAAGCCGTGACCAGCAAGGACAAGGCATTGGCCAAGCGCGCCTTCAACGCGATGATGCCGATGAAGAAGATCGACATCGCCACCATCGAAGCGGCAATCAAAAAAGGGGACGGAGGGGATTAAGTCGTTTCTCCCCATGCCCCGTGTGCAGATGCAGATTGCGACTTAATCCCCTCCGTCCCCTTTTTGCGAGGTGTTGATGTCCTGGGATGCGATCGTCGTTGGTGGCGGCCACAACGGCCTGGTCTGCGCGGCCTATCTGGCGCGCGCTGGAAAGAAGGTGCTGGTGCTGGAACGTCGTGGCGTTCTCGGCGGTGCCGCAGTCACCGAGGAATTCCATCCCGGCTTCCGCAACTCGGTGGCGTCGTACACGGTGTCCCTGCTGCAGCCCAAGGTGATCGACGACCTGCAACTGCATGCGCATGGGCTGCGCATCATCAATCGCCCGGTCAACAACTTCCTGCCGATGGAGGATGGTCGTTACCTGCTGTCGGCACCGGGCCGCACCCAGGCAGAGGTCGCGAAGTTCTCCGAGCGGGATGCGCAGCGGCTTCCCGAATACGAAGCGCGCCTGGAGATCTTCGCCGATGTGCTGCGCGCGTGGGCCCTGCGCGCGCCACCGGATGCCGGCGTTGCGGGTGGTTGGCGGGCGTTGCCTGCGCTGTGGCAGATGGGTCGTCTTGGTCGTGAACTGGCCACGCTGGATGCCTCGCTGCGGCAGGAGCTGCTGGACCTGTTCACGCTGTCGGCAGCCGAGTATCTGGAACGCTGGTTCGAAAGCGAACCGATCAAGGCGCTGTTCGGCTTCGATGGCATCGTCGGCAACTACGCAAGCCCCTATACACCGGGCAGTGCCTACGTACTGCTGCACCACGTATTCGGCCAGTGCAATGGCGTGAAGGGTGCGTGGGGCCATGCGATCGGCGGCATGGGCGCGATCAGCCAGGCGATTGCAGCCTCGGCACGCGAGGCCGGGGCGGAACTGCGCGTGGAGGCCGGCGTGCAGCGCGTGCGAATCGAACAGGGCCGCGCGGTGGGCGTCGAACTGGCCAACGGCGAGATCCTGCGCGCACGCACGGTGGTCGCCAACGTCAATCCGAAACTGCTGTACGAACAATTGCTGGAACCGGCACAGGTACCCAACGCGACACGCGAACGCATGGCGAACTGGCGCTGCGGTTCCGGCACGTTCCGGATGAACGTGGCGCTGTCGCGGCTGCCGGAGTTCCGCGCCCTGCCCGGGCCCGGCGATCACCTCAGCGCCGGCATCATCATGGCACCCAGCCTGGATTACATGGACCGCGCCTGGCTGGATGCGCGCCGCGACGGTTGGGCGCGCGAACCGATCGTGGAAATGCTGATTCCGAGCACGCTGGACGATTCGCTGGCGCCGCCCGGGCAGCACGTGGCCAGCCTGTTCTGCCAGCATGTGGCGCCGGTGTTGCCTGAAGGCCGCCATTGGGACGATCACCGGGAGATCGTGGCCGACCTGATGATCGCCACCGTCGAACGGCATGCGCCCGGCTTCACCGCCAGCGTGCTCGGTCGGCAGGTGCTGTCGCCGCTGGATCTGGAACGCACCTTCGGCCTGGTCGGCGGCGACATCTTCCACGGCGCACTGAGCGCCAACCAGCTGTTCTCGGCACGGCCGATGGTCGGCCAGGCCGGCTATCGTGGCGCCCTGCCCGGGCTGTACCTGTGCGGTTCGGGCACACACCCCGGCGGTGGCGTCACCGGTGCACCGGGGCACAACGCGGCGCAGGTGGTGTTGCAGGATCTGTAGAGGCGTGCCGACCAACGGTCGGCACCTGCAGCGTCAAATGATCCTTCGGATCATTTGACGCTGCGCAGATGGTTCGGGCGCTTCGGTGGGCCGGGCGGGCGGCGCTTGAACGGCGGCTGCCCGCGCCAGTAGCGGATCAGCAACCAGCCGAACAGCATGCCGCCGAGGTGCGCGAAGTGGGCCACGCCCGGCTGCCAGCCGGTCATGCCCAGCACCAGCTCGCCCACACCGAACAGGATCACGAAAGTGCGCGCCTTCATCGGGATCGGCGGGAACAGCAGCATCACCCGCTGGTTCGGGAACAGCATGCCGTAGGCCAGCAGCAGGCCGAACACGCCGCCGGAGGCGCCCAGCACCGTGGCAGGGTTTTCCAGCAGCGTACCCACCAGTAGCTGGCAGACACCGGCACCGGCCACGCACACCAGGTAGTACAGCAGGAAGCGCTTCTCGCCCCAGGTCTGCTCCAGCGGCGCGCCGAACATGAAGACCGCCAGCATGTTGAAGAACAGATGGCCGAAGCTGCCATGCAGGAAACCGTAGGTCAGCAGCTGCCAAGGCTGGAAGTTGCCACCCGGCGAGAAAGCGTCGAAGCCCTGCTGCAACGGTTGCAGCATGAACGGCTCGAAGGTCTGCATGCCGAGCAGGAACGGCTGCTGCAGCAGGAACAGGATCGCGTTGGCGATCAGCAGGGCCTTGGTGACGGTTGGCAGTCGCGGGAACATGGGAGCACCGGCATGGAACGGCCTCCATCATAGCCGCAGCATCGTGTCTTGTTGGCGACCCGCAGGTCCGGCCTGTTCAGTCGCCAGCGGTGCTCAGCCCGGGCCCCACACCGCTGCGTCCAGCGCCGCCGCCGGATCGGTCGCCGGCATCCGCACCCGGCCGTTCTCCACCCGCACACCCTCGGCGCGCAACCGTTGTGACTGCTCGCGCCAGCCGGCCGACCCTTCTTCCATGGCAATGCGCCCGTCCGAGCGCAGCACGCGGTGCCAGGGCAGGTCCGGGTCGTCGTTCTGGCCCAGGATGCGTGCGGTCAGGCGTGCACGCCCGGGCAGGCCCGCGCGCATCGCCACCTGGCCGTAGCCCATCACCTGCCCCGCCGGGATTGCGCGGATCACCGCCAGGATGCGCGCACGCGCCTGCTCCGGCGTCAGCGCCGCAGGCGGGTCACCAGCAGAACGCCGATCAGCACCAGCACGGTGCCGGCGATCTGCGCCGGCCCCATCGGTTCGTCGAGCAGCCATAGGCTCATCACGATGGTGGAAACAGGGCCCAGCATACCGACCTGCGCGGCCAGCGACGAACCCACGCGCTGCACCGCCAGCATGATCGCCAGCACCGGCAGCACCGTGCACACGGTGGCATTGACCAACGACAGCCACTGCACCGGCGCCGGTGCCTGCCACAGCAGCGGCAGCGGATGGGTCACCGCGAAATGCAGCAGCACCAGCACGCTGGCCACGCAGCTGGCATAGGCGGTCAGCCGCACCGCACCGATGCGCGCGACCACCTGCCCACTGCCGAACAGGTACAGCGCATAGCTGAGGGCACTGCCCAGCACCAGCAGGCTGCCGACGATGATCTGCCCACCCTCGCGCTGCAGATCGTGGCCGAAGGCCAGCAGCACGCCGAGGTAGCTCAGCACCAGCGCACCGATCTGCCAGCGGCCCGGCCGCTGGCGCGCCAGCAGCACGTTGATCAGCAGTACCAGGGTCGGGTTCAAGTACAGGATCAGCCGCTCCAGAGTCACGCTGATGTACTGCAGTCCCTGGAAGTCGAGCAGGCTGGACAGGTAGTAGCCGGTGAAACCCAGCCACAGCACGCGGGCACGGTCGGCCCAGGACAACGGCTCGGCCCGGCGCGCGGCCCACAGTGCCATCAGTACGAACAGGGGCAGCGCCATCAGCATGCGCAGGGCGAGCAGCGTGGTGGCATCGACGCCGTGGCGCAGGCCGAGCTTGACGATGATCGCCTTGCCCGACGCGGCGATGGCGCCGATCGCGGCCAGGCCGATGCCGCCCAGCGCAATGCGTGGGGAAGCAGTGGCGATGCGGGAAGCGGGAGTGGACATCAGGACGACGGCGGGCCGCGCAGAGCGGCCCGGTAAGGCGTGGGGGACGCTCATTGTCGCATGGGGGCGCCCGCTGCCCTGTAGAGCCGAGCCTGCGCTCTGCGTCGCCAGGCCGGTGCGAAAGGCTGCCGAGCAGGGCTCGGCCCCACAACATCCCGGCTCAGCGCATCAGCACCACTTCTTCGGCCGAGGTCGGGTGGATCGCCACGGTGTCGTCGAACTGGGCCTTGGTCGCGCCCATCTTCACCGCCACCGCAAAGCCCTGCAGGATCTCGTCGGCCGCTTCGCCCAGCAGGTGGATGCCTACCACGCGTTCTTCCGGGCCGGCACAGACCATCTTGAACAGGCTGCGCTGGGTACCATTGGCCAGCGCCTGCAGCATCGGGCGGAAGCGGCTGTGGTAGACGCTCACCTGGTCGAAACGCCGGCGCGCTTCTTCCTCGCTCATGCCCACCGCGCCCAGCGGCGGATGCGAGAAAACCACGCTGGCCACGTTCTCGTAATCCATTTTGGACTGCGGGCGCCCCCCGAACAGGCGGTCCATCAGCCGCCGCGAAGCGGCCACCGCCACCGGGGTCAGGCCGACCTTGCCGGCGATGTCACCGACCGCGTGCACGCTCGGCACGCGGGTGGTCTGCCACTCGTCCACCTGCACCTGCTCGTGCTCGCCGATGTCGATGCCGAGCGCTTCCAGACCCAGGCCACGGCTGTTGCCGCGGCGGCCGGCAGCGAAGAACACCGCATCGAACACACTGTCGATCGGGCCGTCATGGCCGAACGCCCGCACGCGCTCGCCATCGCGCTGCAGTTCGCGCAGGCGATAGTCGAAATGGATCCGCACGCCCTGCTGTTTCAGGTTCTCGGCCAGCTGATCGGTCAGCTCGTAATCGAAGCGCTCCAGCAGGCGCTTGCCGCGCACCAGCAGGCTCACGCGGCTGCCGAGCGCCTGCAGCAGGCCAGCCAGCTCCACCGCGATGTAACCACCACCGATGATCGCCACCTCGGCCGGCGCCGCACGCAGGTCGAAGAAATCATCGGAGACCAGGCCCAGCTCCGCGCCGGGAATATCCGGACGCAGTGGATGCGCGCCAGTGGCGATCAGGATGTGTTCGGCGCTGTAGTGCACGCCATCACTGCAGGCCACGGTGTGCGCATCAAGCAGATGGCCACGTGCCGGAATGCGCACCACGCCGGTTTCGTCCAGGCGCTTGTGGTAGCTGGTGTGGATGTTGCTGATGTAGGCCTGGCGATGGATCACCAGTTCCTTCCACGACAGCGCCGGGCGTGCCTCGACATCGAAGCCCATCGCATTGGCCAGGCCGATGCGCTCGTGCAGGTCGGCCGCCAGCCACATCGCCTTCTTCGGCACGCAGCCGACATTGACACAGGTTCCGCCCAGTTCGCCGGGTTCCAGCATCGCCACGCGCTTGCCATGCTGCGCGGCGCGGATCGCACCGGCCAGGCCGGCGGAGCCGCCGCCAAGGACGATCAGGTCGTAATCATAGGATGCAGTGCTCATCGGAATCGCTCGGGTCGGTAAGGGGCAGGATCGATCGCTGGCGTGTGGCCGCAGACGAGATCGGCGATCCGCTGGCCGATGCCGGCGCTCATGCTGACGCCGAGCATGCCATGCCCCGCTGCAGGCCAGACGTGAGGATGCGCGGGCGCGCGGCCGATCGGCACAGCGCGTGCGCGCTCATCGCTCACCCCTGCTTCGTCCTGCGCCGCATCGGTGGCCACTGCCGGTAGGTCATTGCACGCCACAGCCATTCCATCGGACCAAAGCGGAAGCGCGCCAGCCACGCGTGCGAAACAGCCACCTGCACGGCAAACAACAGCAGCGCGAACAGCAGCTGCACGCTGCGCGGCATCATCTCGAACCTGCCCAGGCCGTAGTGGTAGAAGGTCCAGGTACACAGCAGCGACTGGCCAAGATAGTGGGTCAACGCCATGCGCCCCACCGGCGCCAGCCACGCCAGCCGCGTGCGCCAGTGCACGATCCACGCCAGGTAGCCCAGGCACATCGGCAGCCCGCCAACCGTGACCAGGGCCATCGCCGCGGTCACCGGCAGGTTGTAGGCGCCGGGTGCAAGGTAGGGTTTCCAGGCAACCCCCAGCAGTGTGACCAGCAGCCCCAGCGGCAGTGCGATCCAGCGCAGCGACGCGTACAGCCGCGGGAAGCGCTCCGGCGTCGCCAGCGCGCCACTGCCGGCGAACCAGCTGCCGAGCAGGAACATGCCCAGCACTTCCGGGCCGCTGATCAGCAACGCGCCCATCGAGGTGCCGAACTCGCTCAGGCGCTGCACAGTGGCCTGCGCCCAGCTGCCCTGCCCGTACACCTGCCGCTGCAGGTCGATGCT
This sequence comes from Stenotrophomonas sp. YJH_SMC_127, assembly GCF_059372445.1. Taxonomy (NCBI): domain Bacteria; kingdom Pseudomonadati; phylum Pseudomonadota; class Gammaproteobacteria; order Lysobacterales; family Lysobacteraceae; genus Stenotrophomonas; species Stenotrophomonas sp. YJH_SMC_127. Next base: position 367,052 of record NZ_JCAFVO010000001.1, read on the forward strand.
CTGCTGCGCCTCGGCAAGCATGCCCTGCACCTCTTCGGCCGACGCCATCGACACCATCGCACCCACCAGCAGCATCATCGCTACACCGCCGAGGTAGACGATCACGCCCATCCACGGCAGCCAGCTGCGCGGCGCCTCGCGGCAGGCCAGCAAGGGCAACGAGACCAGCGCATACATCACCAGGATGTCGCCGGACCAGACCAGCAGTGCATGGCACAGGCCGATCAGCAGCAGGCCGGCGCTGCGGCGCAGGTAGAACGGGGTGAAGTCGCGCCCGGCCACCTCGGCGCGTTGTGCCATCACCGCAAAGCCGGCACCGAACAGCAGCGAGAACAGGGTGAAGAACTTGCCCTGCACGAACACATAGACGAAGGCGTCGGCCCAGTAATCGATGCCCCGCCAGTGCACGTCAATGCCGGTGAAGGCCAGGTCCAGCGGGCCGCTGAAAGCCTCGATGTTCATCAGCAGGATGCCCAGCAGCGCAGCACCACGCAGCACGTCCAGCACGGCGATGCGTTCGCCGGAAGCCACCGGCTGCAGGGAAGGAGAAGCGGCGTTCACGGGGCGTCCGTCAGGCAGGTCCGCCATTATGCCGCCGGCCCGTGCACCATGGATGGCCGCGGCGTGTTCCAGAAACGCAACGGCCCGCCGAAGCGGGCCATTGCTGCCATCACGATCGCGCTGCGATCAGTGCTGGTGACCGCCGTCGCCGTGGACGTGGCCGTGGTCCAGCTCTTCCTTGCCGGCTTCGCGCACGTCGACGATTTCGACGTCGAAGTGCAGGTCCTTGCCAGCCATCGGATGGTTCAGGTCAACGTCGACGACGCTCATGCCGACCTTCTGCACGGTCACCGCACGCGGGCCGAAGTTGGTCTGCAGCACGACCTGCTGGCCCGGCGCCAGCTTGGTATTGCCGAAGTGCTTCTTCGGCACGCGCTGGGACAGGCCCTCACGACGCTCGCCGTAGGCATCGGCCGCCTTGACGTCGACGTTGAAGGTCGCGCCGGCTTCCTTGTCCATCATGGCGTTTTCCAGGCCCGGGATGATGTTGCCGTGACCGATCAGGATCGCCAGCGGCTCGCCGCGGTCCTTGGACGATTCGATCGGCTCCTGGCCGACTTCGGAAACGGTGTAGTGGAAGCGGACAACGCGGTCTTTTTCGATCTTCATGCGCAACTCTGTCTGGATCTGCCGGAGGCAGGCGGGTTGGGGCGGGTTGTCGCCCGGCGGGGACGCCGCCATCATGACGGCCAATCCAAGGTGGCGCATTATCCGGAGATCATGCACATCACGCCAGTTTCGTCCGGCCAGCGCCGGTTTCTCGCCCCGGCCCTGCTGCTGGCCCTGCCCCTGTTGATGACCGCCTGTGGCGGTGGCAAGGCCACCCGCCCGGCCCCGCCCCCGCCCACGGCGAACTGGCCAAAGACCGTGCCGGACAACCCCGAGGCTGCCAACTCGGTGCTGATGCGCGCCATCAGCCTGGTCGGCACGCCCTACCGCTATGGCGGCAACACTCCGGATTCGGGCTTCGACTGCAGCGGCCTGGTCGCTTATGTCTATCGCGAGATGCTGGACCTGCGGCTGCCGCGCACCTCCCGCGACCTGGCGGCGGTGCAGGGCCCGAAGATCGACCCGCAGCGCCTGGCCACCGGCGACCTGGTGTTCTTCGGCAGCCGCGGCAGCGTCACCCACGTCGGTATTTATGTAGGTGAAGGGCGCTTCGTGCATGCGCCGAGCACCGGCGGCACCGTGCGCCTGGACTCGCTCAGCGGTCCCTACTGGAAGGACCACTACACAGGGGCGAAACGCGTCCTTCGCTAAAATGAACAGGCGATATATTCAAAACTGTGACGAACATCACTGTGTAACTAACGAATTACTAACGGAATTTTTAACTTATCCGCGCTTTTACAGGGCATGATGCCCCATCGTTTTTTTCCTGTGACCGACGCGTGACGACTGACGACCTGAAAAGCGAAGGCCAGACTTCCGTATCTTCACGTAGTGCCCGCCCGCTGTTGCTTGGCCTGGCACTGTGTCTGACCAGCCTTCCGGCCTGGTCGCAGACTGCTCCGAACCGTTCCGATGTGACCCCGGCCCCGGTGGCCGAGAGCACCGCCCGACCGGCCGCCAAGGCCGAGGCTGCCGCTCCGCAGCGCAGCCGCGTCGATGCCGCCGCCAGTGCCACGCTGGCCGCCCTGCTGCCGCACCTGGCCGCCAACGACACCATTCCGCTGATGGACCGCTCGGCCGTGGTGGCCGGCGACCTCAGCCGCCTGCTCGCCAACTACGACACCAGCAGCGCCGCCAATGGCAGCGTCGTCGGCACCGCCGCCGACAACGGCAAGGTGCAGTCGCTGCTGCGCCGCGCGATGACCCTGCTGGGCACCCCGTACCGTTGGGGTGGCAGCAACCCGGACAGCGGTTTCGACTGCAGCGGCCTGGTCGGTTATGTGTTCCGTTCGGCCCTGGGCATCGAACTTCCGCGCGTCTCGCGCGAGATGGCCCACGATGACAATGCCGAACTGATCAACGACCGCACCGCGCTGGCCGCGGGTGATCTGGTGTTCTTCGGCCGCAAGGGCCGCGTCGACCACGTCGGCATCTACGTCGGCGATGGCCGTTTCCTGCATGCGCCGAGCTCGGGCAAGGACGTCCGCGTGGACACCCTGCTCAGTGGCTACTGGGGCAACAAGTTCATGCAGGCCCGCCGCGTCGACCTCTGACCGGCTGGCGTCACAGCGCCGCCTGATACGCAAAGCAAAGCCGCTGCCCTGCAGCGGCTTTTTTGTTGGGCCCGCGTAATGGTGGGTAGCTGCCGACCTTGGTCGGCACCGCCTCCATCCACGCATGGCGTGGATCTACCACGGTCGGCAGCGCGTCAGCCATCTCCCAAACGAAAGGCCCGCCGGTCAGGGCGGGCCTTTCATCTCCACGCAACCTCAGCTGCGTGGCGGTGTCGGGTCAGGATCGTCCACGCCCACATTGCTGGACGGATTGTCATACACCGCCTGGTCCAGCAGCCCGGTTTCCTTGGCCACGATCACCGGCACCAGCATCTGGCCGGTCACATTCGTCATCGTGCGCATCATGTCGAGGATGCGGTCGATGGCATACAGATAGCCGATGGTCTCCAGCGGCAGGTTGGCTGCGCTCAGCACCACCGTGGCCATGATCACCGCGGTACCCGGCACGCCGGCCGTACCGAAGCTGCCCAGCACCGAGGCGATCAGCACCACCACGTACTGCTCCGGGGTCAGCGGCACACCGCTGTACTGCGCGATGAACACCGCGCACAGCGCCGGATAGATCGCGCCGCAGCCATCCATCTTGATGCTGGCGCCCAGCGGCACCGCGAATGAACCGTAGTCCTTGTTCACGCCCAGGTTGTGGGTGATCGAACGCAGCGCCACCGGCATCGCGGCGAAGCTGGACGAGCTGACGAAGGCCACCTGCATGCCCGGCGCCGCGCCGCGGAAGAACTTCAGCGGGTTCAGGCCGTGCGCCAGCAGCAGCGCGCTGTAGACCACCACGATGTGCAGGGCGCAGGCCACGTACAGGGCCAGCACGAAATGGCCCAGCGGCAGCAGCTTCTCGAAGCCATAGCTGCCGACCAGGCCGGCGATCAGGCCGAAGGTACCGATCGGGGTGACTTCCAGCACGAAGCGGGTCACCTGGATCATGATGTCGCTCATCTGGCCGACCAGCTTGCGCGCCTCGGTCACCTTCTCGCCCAGCTTGACGATGGCAAAGCCCACCAGGCCTGCGAAGAAGATCACCGGCAGGATCGAGCCGCGACCGGCCGCCAGCACGGTCTCACCGGCCGCATTGACCTTGGTACCGATGCCGGACAGCGCGTAGAAGACATTGGCCGGCACCACGTCCAGCAGCACCTGCACCACACTGGGCACTTCGCGCGGCACGTAGTTGCTGGCCATTGTCAGCTGCAGCCCGCCGGCACCGGGCTGCAGCACGGTCCCCACGCCCAGCCCAACGCATACCGCCAGCGCCGCGGTGATCACGAACCACAGGAAGGTGCGGCCACTGAGCGCGGCGACCGACTTCTGCCCGTGCAGCGACGAGATCGCGTTGATGACCGCGAAGAACACCAGCGGCACGGCGATCATCTTGATCAGGGTGACGTACAGCTCACCGAGCGGGCCGAACCACGTTTCCGCGGCCGGGCCAAGCGCCCAGCCGGCCAGCGCGCCGAGCACGAAGCCACCGACCACGCGCTGCCAGAATGGAATCCGCAGCCAGGCAGAGACCAGCTTCATAGGCAATCCAGAGGGGAAGGAAGGGATGCTGGCACGATAGCCCAAGGCGGCCCGCAGAACGACCGCCCGGCCGGCAAATCAGTGTGTCATCGGCGTGCCTTGCAGGGGCGGGCATAATGAACGTCCCGTTACAGTTTGTGAGATCCCAGCGTCCATGCGCCGTTCCGTCTCAATGTTGGCCGCCTGCGCCACCACCCTGCTGCTGGGCGCCTGCGCCAGCACCACCCCCGCCTCTGTTCCGGCCGGCCTGAAGGTCACCGTCGACCCGGTCGCCCATCCTGCCGGCGAGACCCCGCAATGGTGGTACCGCAGTGGCGCCGCCCAGGCCGCCGCCAACGGCGCGATGTCCGGCAAGGCGAAGAACGTCATCCTGTTCCTCGGCGACGGCATGAGCCTGACCACCGTGGCCGCCTCGCGCATCTACGAAGGCCAGCAGAAGGGTGGCTCGGGCGAGGAGAACCTGCTGTCCTGGGAGCGCTTCCCGGCCACGGCGTTCAGCAAGACCTACAACACCGATTCGCAGACGCCGGACTCGGCCGGCACCATGACCGCCATCACCACCGGCGTGAAGACCCACATGGGCGCGATCGGTGTCAGCGCCGGCAGCCGCACCGACTGCGCCGACAGCCTGTCCAAGGGCCTGCTGACCTGGCTGCAGCTGGCCGACAGCGCCGGCCTGGCCACCGGTGTGGTGTCCACCGCGCGCCTGACCCATGCCACCCCTGCTGCCACCTATGCGCACTCGCCCGAGCGCAACTGGGAAAACGACACCGACCTGACTGAAGCGGCCAAGGCTGCAGGCTGCAAGGACATCGCACAGCAGCTGCTGTCGACCTCGCGTTATGGGCGCGGCCCGCTGGTCGCTCTCGGCGGCGGTCGCGGTGAATTCACCACCGTGGAAGAGCGCGATCCGGAATACGACGACAAGGTCGGCCAGCGCCTGGATGGCCGCAGCCTGGTGCAGGAATGGCAGCAGGCGCACCCGCAGGGTGCCTACGTGTGGAACAGCAAGCAGCTGGCGGCGGCCGCCAATGCGCCGGCCATCCTCGGCCTGTTCGAACCGGACCACATGCGCTACGAATACGAGCGCCCGCAGGATCCGGGCGGTGAGCCGAGCCTGGCCGAACTGACGGCTGCAGCGATCAGGAATCTGGCCAGGCACCAGGAAGGCTACGTGCTGATGATCGAAGGCGCGCGCATCGACCACGCCAACCACAGCGGCAACGCCTACCGTGCACTGACCGAGACCGTGGCGCTGTCCGACGCGGTGCGCGTGGCCAACGAACTGACCTCGGCCGACGACACCCTGATCATCGTCACCGCCGACCACTCGCATACGCTGAACTTCGTCGGCTACCCGGCACGTGGCAATCCGATCCTGGGCAAGGTGAAGGACAAGGGCGGCGAAGATGGTGCCGGCAAGCTGGACTACGCGCTGGACGGCACCGGCCAGCCGTACACCACGCTGAGCTATGCCAACGGCCCGGGCCATACCGGCAGCAGCAACCAGCAGCCGGCCGGCCCGAAGCGTTACCCGCACAACCCGAGCAGCTTCGAACCGGCCAACGGCCGCCCGAACCTGCGCGAGGTCGACACCGAGCATCCGGACTACATGCAGGAAGCACTGGTGCCGATGAAGTCCGAATCGCACGGTGGTGAGGATGTCGGCATCTGGGCGCGTGGCCCGGGCAGCAAGGCGATCCGCGGCACGCTGGAACAGAACGCGATCTATCACATGATCGTGCAGGCCACCCCGGCCCTGCGCGAGCGCCTGTGCCAGGCCGGCACCTGCGATGACAAGGGCGTGCCGGTGCAGCTGCCGGCACCGACGGCCTTCGAGCGCAAGGCCGAGGCCAAGTGATCGTGCGGCAGGCCCGCCTCGACCGCGGCCGCTTCGCGCGGTCGCTGGTCCTGCTCGGCGTACTGGCCGGTTCCAGCGCGCTGGCGCAGGCGCCGGCCTGCAAGCTGCTGACCGACGAACACGGGTTGTGGCCGCTGCCCAACTGCGAGGTGGTCGATCACCGGCCGAAGATCAGCGCCGATGCGCTGAAGGACCTGAGCTACGACGACCACGGCCTGGCCGTGGTGTATGCCGACCAGGGCTTCCACTACGTCGACCGCAAGGGCCGCAGCCTGCCTGTGCTGACCTGGGACAACGGCCCGGAAACACCGCAGGAAGGCCTGCTGCGCGGCCGCGTCGGCAACCGCGTCGGCTACTTCGACCTGACGTTCCGCCAGGTGGTGCCCGGCACCTACGATTTCGGGTGGCCGTTCCAGGATGGCGTGGCCGAGGTCTGCAACGGCTGTCGGCGCGGCACGCCGGATGCCGATGGCCACACGCCGATGGAAGGCGGGGAGTGGTTCCGCATCGACCGCGCGGGCCGTCGGGTGAAGTAGGTTTTTCGGCAGGGCTGCGCCCTGCACCTGCCGATGCAACGGCAACGGCCGAAGCAACAGCAACAGCAACAGCAACAGCAACAGCGTGCATTCCGTGGGATGGCGGGGCGGCCGGCAACCACGGCGGTTGCTGTTGCTCCTGGTAGGTGTCGAGCTTGGTCGACACGATTTTTCTCTCAGATATCGAATTGAATACGGGGTCAGATCCGTTTTCCGCAGGAAAACGGATCTGACCCCAAGAGCCATTCCGACAGTTCGCAGGACACTGTCAAAGGCGGGATGGGTCCGGTTGCGGGAGTGTCCGCGGCATGGATGCCGCGGCCAAGCCCCCATGGATGGGTTTACGGCGTCTCCCGCAACCGGACCCACCCCGCCTTCCCTCAGGAAACCAGCTTCTGCTGTTGCTGTTGCTGTTGCTGTTGCTGTTGCTGTTGCTGTTGCCGTTGCTCTGGATCGTACCCGGGTGCAGGGCGCAGCCCTGCCGAGCAACCCTATACTTGCCGCCGTGACTGCCTTCCCTGCCCTCGTTCCGCTGGATGCGCCACTGCTGGTGGGCTACAGTGGCGGTGTCGACTCGACCGTGCTGCTGCACTGGCTGTGGCGCTGCGCCAAGGCCTCCGGCACGGCGCTGCGCGCGGTGCATGTGCACCATGGCCTGCACCCCGATGCGGACGACTGGGTGCTGCATTGCCAGCAGCAATGCGCAGCGCTGGGCATCGAACTGGCCGTGCATCGCGTGCAGATCGACCCCACATCGGGCCTGGGCCTGGAAGGCGCAGCACGGCAGGCGCGACGCGCCGCGTTCGCCACCGAACTGCGCGACGGCGAAACACTGGCGCTGGCGCAGCACCTGGACGACCAGGCCGAGACCTTCCTGCTGCGTGCCCTGCGTGGCTCCGGCGTCGATGGTCTTGCCGCGATGTCCGCAGACAGCCGCGTAGGCGAACACCGTGTGTGGCGACCGCTGCTGGCGGTGCCGCGCCGTGCGCTGCTCGATTACGCGCACCAGCACGCGCTGCGCTGGGTTGAAGACCCCAGCAACGCCGACGACCACGCCGATCGCAATTTCCTGCGCCTGCAGGTGCTGCCGTTGCTGCGCCAGCGCTGGCCGCACGCCGCCGCGGCATTGGCGGGCAGCGCCCTGCATTGCCGGCAGACCCGCGAGCTGCTGGGCGAGGAGGACGCCGAGCTGATCGCGCATCTGGAGGTGGCACCGCGTGTGCTGTCGCTGCAGCTGCTGCGCCAGGTGTCACCGGGCCGCGCCGCGCGCGTGCTGCGTGCCTGGGTGATCGGCCATGGGGCCGCCCCACTGCCGGCCACGGTGCTGCAGCAGGCGCTGGACGAACTGCTGCCAGCCAGCAACGATCGCCAGGCGCGGGTGCGCTGGCACGATCATGCCATCCAGCAATGGCGCGATCATGCCTATCTCCTGCCCGCGCAACTGCCGGCGCTTCCCCATGATTGGCAGGCCGGATGGGATGGACGCGCGCCATTGGCGCTGCCCGATGGCGGTCAGCTGCACCTGCACGGCGCCGAGGCCTTCGAACGGCCGCTCCAGGTCCGTGCGCGTGTGGGCGGCGAACGCATCCTGCTGCCCGGTCGCCAGCATTCGCATGCGCTGAAGGACTGCCTGCAACGCGAACACCTTGCCCCCTGGCGACGCGCCCAGCTGCCGCTGGTCTTCGATGGAGCGCAGCTGCTTGCCGCCGCCGACGTGGTCATCGCAGCTCCCCTGCAGGCCTGGTTGCAGGCCCACGACGCGCAGCTGCAGTGGCGTCCGGGCGGCTGGTGAATTGACCCCCGCGCGCAGCCCGTCCACACTTGCCGCATGGCCAAGAAGTCCCCCGAAAACGCCTCCCCGGTCGCCCAGTTCGAGCAGTCGCTCGAATCGCTGGAACAGCTGGTGGAGCAGATGGAAACCGGCGAGCTGAGCCTGGAAGCGTCGCTCAGTGCTTACGAACGCGGTGTCGGTCTGTACCGTCAGTGCCAGCAGGCGCTGGAGCAGGCCGAATTGCGCGTGCGCCTGCTCAGCGATCCGGCCCAGCCGGAAACGGCCGAGCCTTTCGATCCGCCCAACCATGACGGCTGAAGCCCTGTTCGCGCGCTGGCGCGACCGTATCGAAAGCCAGCTCGATGCCGCCCTGCCCTCGCCCGCCGAAGCACCGCAGCGCCTGCACCAGGCCATGCGCTATTCGGTGCTGGGCGGTGGCAAACGCATGCGCCCGCTGCTGGTGTATGCCAGTGGCCACCTGTTCGGCGCGCAGCCGGAACAGCTGGACGCGGCGGCGATGGCTGTCGAGCTGATCCACGCCTATTCGCTGGTGCATGACGACCTGCCGGCGATGGACGACGACGCCCTGCGCCGCGGCAAGCCGACCACCCACATCGCCTTCGACGAAGCCACCGCGATCCTGGCCGGCGACGCCCTGCAGACGCGTGCCTTCGGCCTGCTGGCCGATGCGCCGCTGCCGGCCACGCTGCGCGTGGCCTGCCTGCAGACCCTCGCTCACGCGTCCGGCGCCTCCGGCATGTGCGGTGGCCAGGCGCTGGACATCGATGCCACCGGCCAGCAGCAGACCCTGGCGGCACTGACCCGCATGCATGCGCTGAAGACCGGCGCGCTGATCCGTGCAGCGGTGCGCATGGGGGCGCTGTGCGGCCAGGCCCACGAGCCGCAGCTGGCCCAGCTCGACAGTTTCGCCGATGCACTCGGCCTGGCCTTCCAGGTCCGCGATGACATCCTCGATGTCGAAGCCAGTTCCGAACAGCTGGGCAAGACCGCCGGCAAGGACCAGGCGCAGGACAAGAGCACCTTCCCCGCGCTGCTCGGCATGGACGGCGCGAAGGCGCAGCTGCGCGAACTGGCCGCACGCATGCAGGCCACGTTGGCCGGCCATGGCGAAGAGGCCGATGCGCTGCGCGCGCTGGCAACGCTGGCGGTGGAACGCGATCACTGATCGCCGCCGGTGACGCTGCCCTCAAACAGGAACGCCCGGCAATGCCGGGCGTTCCTGTTTGCGCATGCGGCCGGTATTACTTGATCAGGCGCAGGGTGAACGGGTAGCGATAGGCTTCGCCGTTGTTGGCCTTGACTGCGGCAATGATGCAGAAAACCAGGTTGATGATGCCCACGATCGGCGCCAGGATGCCGCCGATGATCACCACCATCAGGATGATGCTGATGACCATGGCGATGGTCACGGTGATCTGGAAGTTCAGCGCTTCCTTGGCCTGGTCGGTCACGAAGGCCTTGCTGGCGTCATCCTTGTTGATCAGCCAGATGATCAGGGCGCCGATGAACCAGGTGAAGATGCCCAGCAGGTGCGCAGCCAGCGCCATGGTGCGCTGGTCGGCCGGGGCATCGGTGGTTGCCGGCGGCGGCGGGACGTTATCGAATTCGCTCACGACAAAACTCCTTTTCATTGGGTGGTCTTGACCCACCAGCACCAAGCTGGTTGCGTCAGGCGCGCATAGCTTACGTCATCAATGCCATCAATCATTACCGGCGACGGTCATCCGCCCCAGCAGGATCGAACCGGTCCGGATGTGCGAGCGCGGGTCGACGTCGCTGCCGACCGCCTCGATGCTGCTGAACATCTCGCGCAGGTTGCCGGCGATGGTGACGCCGTCCACCGGGTACTGGATCTCGCCGTTCTCGACACGGAAGCCGCCCGCGCCTCGTGAGTAATCGCCGGTCACCCCGTTCACGCCCTGCCCCATCAGCTCGGTCACCAGCAGGCCGTCACCCATCTGCCGGGCGATCTCTTCCAGCGGGCCGGCATTGGCCGCCAGCTGCAGGTTGTGCACGCCGCCAGCATTGGCGGTGGTCTGCAGGCCCAGCTTGCGCGCCGAATAGCTGCCCAGCACGTAGCGCTGCAGTACGCCGTCTCGGACCAGCGCCGAACTACGGGTGGCCACGCCGTCGCCGTCGAAGGCGGCCGAGCGCAGGCCACGGCGCAGGTGCGGCAGCTCGTCGATCTGCATCCATTCCGGGAACAGGCGTTGGCCGACGCTGTCCAGCAGGAAGCTGGCCTGGCGGTACAAGGCGCCGCCGGACACCGCCGACAGCAGGTGGCCGACCAGGCTGCGCGCCACTTCCGGGGCGAACAGCACCGGCATGCTGCCAGTAGCCAGTGAACGCGGCTGCAGGCGGGCCACGGTGCGCTCGGCGGCACGACGGCCGACCAGGCCCACGTCTTCCAGGTCCTCCCGGGCAAGCGCGCTGGTGTACCAGCCATCGCGCTGCATGCCATCGCCCTGCCCGGCGATCAGCGCGCAGCCGACCGAATGGTGGGTGCCGCGCTCACGACCAAAGAAACCATGCGAATTGGCATACACCGACAGGCTCTGCATGCTCGACACCGATGCGCCGTCGGAATTGCGGATCTGCGCGTCGGCCTCGCGACCGGCCGCCTCGCAGGCCAGGGCCAGGTCCACCGCCTCATCGGCCTGCAACGCCCACGGGTGCCAACCGTCCAGCTCAGGGAAGTCGGTGGCCATCAGTGCGGCCTCGGCCAGGCCGGCAGCCGGGTCATCCTCGGTATGCCGGGCAATCGCGCAGGCCTGCTCGACCGTAGCGGCCAGGCTGGCCTCGTTCAGGTCACCGGTGCTGGCACTGCCCTTGCGCTGGCCGAAATAGACGGTCACGGCGATGCCGCGGTCACGCGTGGACTGCACGGTCTCGACCTCGCCGAGGCGGACATTGACCTCCAGTCCGCGGTCCTCGCTGCAACTGACCTCGGCCTGGCTGGCGCCCAGCGCGCGGGCGCGGTCGAGCAACTGCTGGGAGAGGTCGGCCAGCCGTTCCAGCCGGGCCGGGCTGTCGTCGCCGACGGCCACTTCAGGGGCGATCACGTTCAATGCTTTATCCTGTACAGGTTGGGCCCGGCATCACGCCGGGCGACTTTTTTTGAGATCAGGTAGGGACGATGCGCGGACGCGACGAAGAAACCGGTGAATTCCACGACAAGAGCCGCAGCCAGAACCGGCGCGACGCGCTCGACGTCCTGGCCCTGGGCGAGAAGCTGGTGTCGTTGACCCCGGCCCAGCTGGCGCGCCTGCCGATCCCGGAAGACCTGCTGCCGCATATCGCCGAGTGCAAGCGCATCACCGCCCATATCGCCCACAAGCGCCAGCTGGCGTTCCTGGCCAAGCACATGCGCCGCGAGGACGAGGCAACGCTGGACGCGATCCGCGATGCGCTGGACGCCAACAGCGAGACTGGCCGCCGCGAAGTGGCGATGATGCACCGCGTGGAAGACTGGCGCGACCGCCTGTTGGCCGACGGTGACAAGGCGCTGGCCGCCCTGCTTGACGACTACCCGCAGGCCGACCGCCAGCAGCTGCGCACCCTGGTACGCAACGCGCAGGCCGAAAAGGCGAAGAACAAGCCGCCGCGCGCCTACCGCGAGATCTTCCAGGTGCTGCGTACGCTGATGCTGCCGGCGGCGCTGGGCCTGAAGACGGCGGGCGACGAACACGCCGGCGATCCGGTCGACGAGGCCGACGAGGACTGAGTCCGCGCCGGCCCGGGCGGTGGCCGCGGCCATCGCCACGCTCAGGCCTGCGTACCGCCGACGGTGATGCCCTCGATCAACAGCGAGGGCTGGCCGACACCCACGGGCACACTCTGCCCGTCCTTGCCGCAGATGCCCACGCCCTCGTCCAGGGCCAGATCGTTGCCGACCATGCGCACCTTCTGCATGGTCTCCGGGCCGTTGCCGATCAGGGTCGCGCCCTTCACCGGGGTGGTGATGCGGCCATCCTCGATCAGGTAGGCCTCGGTGGCCGAGAACACGTACTTGCCGCTGGTGATGTCGACCTGGCCACCGCCGAAGTTCACCGCGTACAGGCCCTTCTTCACCGAACGGATCATCTCCTGCGGGTCGTGCTCGCCGGCGCGCATGTAGGTGTTGGTCATGCGTGGCATGGTCAGGTGCGCGAACGATTCGCGGCGCCCGTTGCCGGTCGGGGCCATGCCCATCAGCCGCGCGTTGAGGCTGTCCTGCATGTAGCCGACCAGGATGCCGTCCTCGATCAGCGGGGTGCACTGGCTCGGGTGGCCTTCGTCGTCGATGTTCAACGAACCGCGGCGACCGTCGAGGGTGCCGTCGTCGACGATGGTCACCCCCGGTGCGGCGACGCGCTCGCCGATGCGGCCGGCGTAGACGCTGGTGCCCTTGCGGTTGAAGTCGCCTTCCAGGCCGTGGCCGACCGCTTCGTGCAGCAACACGCCCGGCCAACCCGGGCCGAGCACCACCGGCATCATGCCGGCCGGCGCCGGCACCGCGTCCAGGTTCACCAGCGCCTGGCGCAGCGCTTCCTGGGCCAGGGCTTCGGGGCGGCCGCTGGCGAACAGCGCTTCGTAGCCATAACGGCCACCACCACCGGCGTAGCCGGACTCGCGACGGCCGTTGTGTTCGACGATGACCTGCACGTTCAGGCGTACCAGCGGGCGCACGTCGGCCGCCAGCACGCCGTCGCTGCGGGCGATCAGCACCGTATCGACGCCGCCGGACAGGCTCACCATCACCTGCTTCACGCGCGGGTCGGCGGCACGCAGGTAGCCATCCAGGCGCTTGAGCACCTCGACCTTGGCCTCGTTGCCTATGCCGTCGATCGGGTCCAGCGCCGGGTACAGCGCGCGCGCATTGCCGCGCAGCAGCGAACGTCCGGTCTGCGCACCGCCCTCGCGCGAGATCGCGCGCGCCGACTGCGCCGCCGCCAGCAGCGCATCGGCATGGATGTCATCGGAGTAGGCGAAGCCGGTCTTCTCGCCGGAAATCGCCCGCACGCCCACGCCCTGCTCGATGGAATGGGCGCCGTCCTTGACGATGCCGTCTTCCACGCTCCAGCTCTCGCGGCGGGCGTGCTGGAAATATAGGTCGCCGAAGTCGACACCAGGGCCGAGCAGCTGCCCGAAGGTGCGCTCCAGGCCGGCGGTATCCAGGCCGCCGGGGCGCAGCAGGCGGTCTTGGGCAAGCGTCAGGGCGATATCAGTCATGGTTTCGATCTGGGGGTGCGGGGGCGCTCAGGCAAGCCCCGTGAACGGGAAGCCGTGCTCAGCGCGAGCGCGGCAGGTCAGTGACGGTCGGCGGAATGGCCGGTGCAGGTGCCGGCACGGGCGGTGATGGGGTCTTGTCGCGGCTGCGCTCGATCACTTCCACCTTCGGCTCCTTCCATGGACCGGTCACCTTGTAGGTACGGGCGCCAATCTCGCCCAGCGGCTTGGACAATACCGCATTGGTGGCCGCGCCCAGCGCCGCCCCCACCGGGCCGCCGGCCACCGCACCGACCACGGTCAGCAGGTTGCCCGCGCGCGGGTTGACGTCGATGGTCTGGTCGAACTGCTGGTTGCGCAGGTCGGCCTGGCCACGGATGGTGATGTTGGCCGCCGGGCCTTCGATCAGCACCTTGTCGGTGCGCGCCATGCCCTGACCGAACTGCATGCTGCCCTCGATCTGGTTGAACGCGAAGCCCTTGGAGAAGAAGTCGCGGAAATCGAACATCAGCCGCCGCGGCAGCTGCGCGACGCTGAGCAGGCCCAGCACGCGGCCGGCGCCCGGCTCCAGCTCCAGCAGCTGGCCATTGCGCGCATGCAGGTCGAGGCTGCCCTGCAGGTTGCCCAGCTGGAAGTCCGACGGCCCCCCGCTCCAGGCCGCCTGCAGCTGCGCCTGGCCGGAACCGCCGCGCAGCTGGCCGCCGTAATCAAGGTTCTGCATCAGCCCGCCCAGGTCCTCGCTGCGCACCTGCGCGGTCAGTTCGGTACGGGCGCCGCCCGTACGGCCGAGCCAGCGGCCGGTGATGTCGATTTCCTGGTCCGGCGCGCGGAAGCGCAACGCGTCCACGTTCAGGCCGTTGGCCAGCGGGCGCGTGCGCAGCACCGCCTGGCCCAGCACCACCTTGCCGAACTTCAGGTCGGCGATGTCCAGCGCGAACGGCGGCAGCTTGGCCGGGTCCATGTCATTGGCACCGGCCTGTACCCGCGCCGGCGCGGCGGCCGCATCCGGTGCCGTCGGCAGTGACTGCCAGTGCACGCGGTCAAGCTGACCGCTGATGGTGCCGCCGTCGGCGTTGGGTACGGTCAGGCGGCCGGCCAGCGACGGCCCGTCCAGGCGCACGTCCAGTGCCTGCGGGCCCGGGTGCAGCTGCAGCCGGGTCTGCTCGAACACTCCGCCGATCAGCTTGAGCTGGCCGACCTGCACGTCGACCGCGCGCAGCGGCATCGCGTCGTCGTCACTTCCACCGCGCGCCAGGCTGATCCACTCCAGCGCATCCAGGGTCGGGCTGCGGCCATTGACCGTCAGTCCGCTCGCCGGCGGCTCGCGGTCGACATGGTCGCTGCCCAGCGTGACCTGCACACCGGTCTGGTTGTTGTGGCTGCGCGCGGCCAGGGCCAGGCGCTGGCCGAACGCTACGTCGATGCGGCCGGCGCCCATCGGCAGCTGCGCGGCCACCGTGGTCGCCAGCGGCTCGGCGGCCGGCTTGTCCAGCGGCGCCGGCAGGTCGAGCCGGGTGCCGACCAGGTCCGAACCCAGTCGCAGCTCGCTCGGCGGCGCAGGTGCGCCGGGCGCCACCTTGGGCAGGTTGACGCCGATGGTCCAGGCCGAATTGCCGTTGATGTAAGGCTTGAGCCAGGCCATCTCGGGAGCACGGTCGATCAGCACGCTGGCATCGAGGCGGGCGGTCAGCTGCGACTCGAAGGCGCGCGTGCTGTCATGCACGTAACCGCCGGCACGCAGGCTCAGCCGTCCTTCCTGGCCGAGGTGGCGCACCGCCAGGTCCTCGGCGCCGAAACCGCCATTGCTGTAGCGCGCCTGCCCGTGCATGTTGTCAAAGGTCAGCTGGAAGCGCTTGTCGACCAGCTTCACGCCGGCCAGATCGACCGTGCCCTGCAGGTGGCCCTCGCCTTCATCCTGATGCAGCGGCTGCAGCAGATCGAAGGTCACATGGGCCGGACCACTGGCGACCAGATTGTCCAGCGTATCGCCGTAATCCTTGTGCAACGGGCTCTGGCGCAGCATCGCCAGCAGCTTGCCGGCCTCGCTCGGCGCGTCGGCACGTACGTACAACGGCTGGTGCCCGAAGTCCGGAATGCCCGCTTCGAATTTCTGTACCGCCACGCCGGCAAGATCACCCCGTCCACGCATGTCGAAGCCAGGGCCGATGAAGGCGATGTCGGCGTCGACCTGGCTCATCAGCGGCCAGTCGTGCTGGAAGCGGATGTCGCCATTGGTGATGTGGCCGGTGGCCTCGAAGCGGCCATCATTGTTGTCGAACGGCCAGTCGTCCAGGTCACCGGTGACCAGGCCGACGCCATTGCGCACCTGGCCGCCAGCCAGCGCCATGTCCAGCCAGTCGGTGGCGCCCTTGCTCATCTTGGAGTGGATCCAGAAGCGCTTGGCCGCCGTCATCGGCACGTCGTCCAGCTTCGCGGCCAGCTGCAGCCACGGCCGCGTGCCGTCGCCCTGGAACCAGACCCCGCCGCGCACGTCGGCCGCGTAGTCGGTGCCTTCCACACGCATCGCCGGCGTCCCGATCCGCCAACCACCGCCCTCGTCGCGCCAGCCCACGATCTGTCCGGCCAGGTGCAGGTCATGGCGCACGCCGAAGCCGGTCGGCCAATCGAACTGCAGCTGCCGTTGCGGTTGCAGCTGCAGGCTGAAGCCGTCGGCGTCGCCTTCAAAGCGCCCGCCCAGGCCGCGCAGGCCGGGCGAGTTGCCCACGCTGGCGAAACCCAGCGACTGCAGTTCACCCTGCGCCCACAGGGGGCCATCGCGTTCGCCCGACAGCTGCAAGGCGCGCACGTCCAGCTGCGGCCTGGACAGGAACAGCCAGCGACGCAGGCCCGGCTCAAGGCGATCACTCAGGGCCAGCGCACGCAGTGCGATGCCGGCCTGCACTTCACCGGAACGGACCTGCAGCTGTTTGCCGACCTGCAGCTGCAGGCCATCGAGGCGCTGCTCGCCGTCTTCATTCTTCAGCCGCAGCTGCGGTACCTGCAGCGCCCAGCCCTCGGCCTGGCGCTGCCAGCGCAGGCGGGCCTGCAGTCGCTGCAGCTGCAGCTGCGGCGCCGCCATGCCGGGTATCGGTGCGCCATCGATACGCACGTCGCGCAGGTCCGAATCCGTGGTCAGCGCCACCGGCGCGAAATCGCGCAGGGTCAACCACAGGTTCAACTCGCCCTTGCCCTCGCGCAGGCGCACGCCGCCAGCCGCCAGCAAGGGCGCCCAGGCGTGGAAATCGACCGGGTCGGCGCCCAGCCAGGCCTCGCCGTTGCCGCGCGCACGGTCCACGTCCAGCACCGCGGTCAGCGGCAGCGCTTCGGGCTGCGCCCAGGCGCGTACGCCCACGCGCAGGCGATCGCCATTGACCCGCATGCGCAGGTCGATGCGCGGCAGCGTGGTGTCGATGCCCAACGTCGGCGCCTGCACGCCCAGGCGCCCCCCGATCACCTGCAGCTCGCCCAGCCGGCGCAGCGCATCCAGCGGATCGCCGCCGTTGTCCGATTGCGGCAGCCCGCGCACCGTCCAGCGTCCGTCCTCGCCCTGCTGCAGGTCCAGCGCCAGGCCACGCAGGCGCAGTTCGGTCAACGAGCGGCCGGGCAGCAGCCCGCTGTACATTGACACCAGCACTTCGGCCTCGCCGATGGCCAGGCCCTGCCCGGCGCCGATGCGCAGGCCCTTCAGCTGCAGCAGCGGACCACGCCGGGTCCAGGCCGTCTGCAGCTGGTCGAAATGCACCGGCTGGCCGGCACGCTCACTCAGCCAGGCGGCAATCCTGTCGGGGTGACGCTCGGCCAGCGGCAGCAGCTGGCTGAGGGTACCCACCAGCAGTGCCAGCCCGACCAGGCCTACCGCGCAGGCGGCAATGAAATGACGGCGGATCCTTCGCAGTCGCAGGCGCGGCGGCGCGCTCATCGGCCACCGCCGGCCTGCGGCCGGCGAGGATCAGAGCAGAACGACATCGAATTGCTCCTGCAGGTACTGCTCGTCCGCCTGGAAGCGGATGCTCTTGCCGAGGAATTCCTCCAGCTCGGCCACCGCCGAGGATTCCTCGTCGGTGATGCGCGCGACCACCTTGGTCGAGGCGATCACCAGCAGGCGTGCGGCATCGAACTGGCGCACGGCACGGGTGATCTCGCGGAAGATCTCGTAGGTCACCGTTTCGGTGGTCTTGATGCTGCCACGGCCACTGCACTGCGGGCACGTTTCCGACAGCTGGCGCTCCAGGCTTTCCACCGTGCGCTTGCGCGTCATCTCCACCAGCCCCAGCGGCGAGAAGTCGTACACCGTGGTCTTGGCATGGTCGCGGGCCAGCGCCTTTTCCAGGGTGCGCAGCACCTGGCGGCGATGCTCGGCATCGTCCATGTCGATGAAGTCGATGATGATGATGCCGCCCAGGTTGCGCAGGCGCAGCTGGCGGGCCACCGCCTGTGCCGCTTCCAGGTTGGTGCGGAACACCGTCTCTTCCAGGTTGCGCTGGCCGAGGAACGAACCGGTATTGACGTCGATGGTGGTCATCGCCTCGGTCTGGTCGATCACCAGGTAACCACCGGATTTCAGCGGCACCTGCTTGTCCAGCGCGCGGCCGATCTCGTCCTCCACGCCGAACATGTCGAAGATCGGGCGGTCACCGGAGTACAGCTCCAGCTTCTCGGCCAGCACCGGCATGTACTTGGCGACGAAGGCCTGCAGTTGGCCGAAGGTCTCCTTCGAGTCCACCTTCACCTTGTCCACGTCCTTGCGGATCAGGTCGCGCACCGACCGCAGCGGCAGGCTCAGGTCTTCATAGATGATGCTGCACGACGGCGCTTCGCGGCCGCGGCGCTCGACCACGTTCCACACGCGCGACAGGTAGGCGATGTCCTCGGCGATGGCCTCGGCCGGCTGGCCTTCGGCGTTGGTGCGCACGATGTAGCCGTAGCCGCCGTGCTGCGCCGACAACTCGGTCACCAGCGCCTTCAGGCGGGCGCGCTCGGTTTCATCCTCGATGCGCGCGGACACCCCCACCACCTTGGACTGCGGCAGCAGCACCATGTAGCGCGAGGGAATGCTGATCTGCGTGGTCAGGCGTGCACCCTTGGTGCCGATCGGGTCCTTCACCACCTGCACCACGATGTCCTGGCCGTCACGCAGCAGCTCGACGATCGGCACGCTGGCCGGCGGCGGCAGGGTCGTGTTCTCGGTGTCGGCACTGGCCACCGGGGCCGGGCGCACCACGTCGTTGGCGTGCAGGAACGCGGCGCGCTCCAGGCCGACCTCGACGAACGCGGCCTGCATGCCGGGCATGACCCGCTGCACCTTGCCCTTGTAGATGTTGCCGACCACACCCCGGCGCCAGCCGCGCTCGATGTGCAGTTCCTGCAGCATGCCGTTCTCGATCACCGCGACCCGGGTTTCGCGGGGGGTCACATTGACCAGGATTTCCTCAGACATCGGCAGCCTCCCTGGCGGCATCGGCAGTGGGGGCCGGCACGCCACAGCGCGCCAGCAGACGATCGGTATGCAGCAATGGCAGCCCCATGACGCCGGAGTAGCTGCCGGAAAGATGTTCGATCCAGCGCTCGGCCCCGCCCTGGATGGCGTAGGCCCCGGCCTTGTCCAACGGCTCGCCGGTGGCGACATAGGCGGCGATGTCGGCGGCGGCGATCGGGGCGAAGGTCACTTCGGAAATGACCAGTTCGCTGTCCAGCCCGTCGGCACCGACCACCACCACCGCGGTCATCACCTGGTGGGTGCGCCCGGCCAGGCGCGCCAGCATCTCGCGCGCGCCGGCGGCGTCGGCCGGCTTGCCGAACACTTCACCGTCCAGCACCACCTCGGTGTCCGAGCCGAGCACCCGCGCCTGCGGGTCTTCGGCCAGCACCCGGGCCAGCCCGGCGCGCGCCTTGTCGGCGGCGACCCGGCACACATACTGTTCGGCACTCTCGGTCGCGGCGCGCTGCTCGACGACCTCCAGGTCCAGGGCCTGGAAGGGGCGTCCGAGTCGGGCCAGCAACTGGTTGCGTCGGGGGGAGCGGGAAGCAAGATAGAGCATCGGCACAGCATAACCTGAGCCCGTCACCTGAATCGTCGGCAACCCGTTACGGAACGCGTACAACCCCGTACAGGCTCACAGCGCGTTCATCGCTACGACACCACCCTCACCGCACAACAAGGAGATCCCATGCGCCTGACCGCCACCCCGCTGCTGCTCGCCCTGTCCCTCGCCCTTGGAACCTCGATGACTGCCCATGCTGCTCCGTCGTCGCCGTCGATCGCCGCCGCGGCCGAAGGCACCCTGCTGAACATTTCGGCCAACGCCGAGGCCACCCGCGTGCCGGACGTCGCCACCCTGTCGGCCGGCGTGGTCACCCAGGCCGCCGACGGCAACAGCGCCATGCGCCAGAACGCCCAGCAGATGGACAAGGTGCTGGCCGCGATCAAGGCCGCCGGCATCGCCGAGCGCGACGTGCAGACCAGCGGCGTCAGCCTCAACCCGCAGTACCGCTATGCCGACAACGAGGCGCCGAAGATCACCGGCTACCAGGCCAGCAACACGGTCAGCCTGAAGGTCCGTGACATCGCCAAGCTCGGCAAGGTGCTCGATGCGCTGGCCGCTCAGGGCGCCAACCAGATCAACGGTCCGCAGTTTGAGATCGACCAGCCCGAACCGGTCTATGACGAAGCCCGCCTGGCCGCGCTGAAGAAGGCCCAGGCCCGCGCCCAGACCTATGCCAAGTCGCTGGGCCTGCAGGTGCGCCGCATCGTCAGCATCTCCGAGAACAGCAGCGGCGGTTTCCGCCCGATGCAGATGATGCGCACCATGGCGGCCGGTGCGGCGATGGACAAGGCCACCCCGGTCGCACCGGGCGAATCGACCGTCTCGGTCAACCTGGACGTGGTGTTCGAACTGGGCCGCTGATCGCGTCCGCCGCGGTCGACGACACAGGCGGGTCCCGCAGGGGGCCCGCCTTTTTCGTGCCCTCCGCCGACACTGGCTGAAGGCCAGCCCAACGATCCTGCCCCTGCCTCTAGGCAGTAGCCGTCGTGCCGCGCTACTGATGGACTGCCAGCCGCGTGCGGCAACCCCGCCACGGGCCCTGGTGCGTTGAGGACTTCGTCACTGGCATGGAGGTGGATCATGGTTCGTACGTACCCCGTTGCATCCCTGCATTTCGACCCCGCCCGGGTGGCCGCCTGGAGCGCGGCGATCGCCCTGCACCTGCTGGCCTTCCTGTTGCTGCTCATCCCTGCGACCTACCAGGCCGTGCAGGTCCCGCGTGAAAAGACGCCGGTCCGGCTGATCGAGAAGATCCCGCCACCGCCGACACCGCCGGTTCCGGTCACGCCCAGGGAGATCGTCCAGGTGGTGCCGAAACCGCGAACGCAGCCGGTGGTACCGCCACTGCCCGCGCCCACCGCGACCGTGGAGGAGACCCAGGGCATCGCGTTGCCGGCCGCCGAACCGGCTCCGCCGCAGCTGGCGCCCAGCATCGACACGTCCACCCCTCTGGCCGGCGCCCAGCTGCAGTACCGCAGCGCCCCGCCGCCGACCTACCCCATCCAGTCCCTGCGCAACCACGAACAGGGAACAGTGCTGTTGCGGGTGGAAGTGGACAGCCATGGCCAACCGGTCGCGGTCAGCGTCGAGCGCAGCAGCGGCTCGCGCAACCTGGACCAGGCCGCCCGCCAGCAGGTGCTCCGGCACTGGCGCTTCGAGCCTGCCCAGCGTGACGGCGTGGCAGTTCCGGCCATCGGCCTGGTACCGGTACAGTTCTCGCTGCCCGACTGAGCCCCACCACCGGCCCGGCCTCGCGCCGGGCCGGTCCCTGCCGCTGCCCGGGAAATGCGGACAGGCCAGGGACCAAGCGTTACCGATTAAGCAAAATTTCACGACTTCGTCACCTGCAGGAAACCTAGATTGGCGCGTCCCGGTATCGATCCGGCGACAGCCCTCAACGCTACGGTTTTCCAGTTAGGAGAGAAGCTGTGAAACACCCGATCCAACGGCCCGCCAGCCGCCGCCGCAGCACCCTGGCATCGTCCATCACCCACATCCTCACCGGCGGCGCCCTGCTGCTGGCCGGCGCCGTCGCTTCCTCCTCCGCCTTCGCGCAGGAAAAGGCCACCAACCTCGACCGCATCACGGTCACCGGCTCCAACATCCCGCGCACCAACACCGAGACACCGTCGCCGGTGCAGGTGGTGACCCGCCAGGAAATCGACCGCACCGGCAAGACCTCGCTGGCCGAGTACCTGCAGACCATCACCGCCGATGGCGCCGGCTCGATTCCCAAGACCTTCGGCAACGGTTTCGCCGGCGGTGGCGCCGGCATCTCGCTGCGCGGCCTGGGCGCCGGCTCGACGCTGGTACTGTTGAACGGCCGCCGCATGGCCACCTATGGCCTGGCCGATGACGGACAGAAGGTCTTCACCGACCTCAGCACCATTCCGCTCGATGCCGTCGAGCGCGTGGAAGTCCTGAAGGACGGCGCTTCGGCGATCTACGGCTCCGATGCCATCGCCGGCGTGGTCAACATCATCCTGCGCAGCGACTTCCAGGGCGCCATCCTGCGTGGCTCCTACGGCCTGTCCGGTGACAGCGATGGCGACGCCCGGAAGGCAACCCTGACCGCCGGTACCGGCGACCTGGCCACCGATGGCTGGAACGCCTTCTTCAGCCTGGACGTTGGCAAGACCGACGCGATCAAGATCAGCGACCGCAAGAACCGCAAGTGGATCGGTACCGGTGACACCCGCCCGTGGGGCTATGACAAGACCGCCCAGTTCCTCGGCGGTGCCTACACCCGTGGTGGCACCTCCGGCGGTTCCGGCCCGAACGGCTCCTACCTCGACGCCACCGGCCATCTGGTGCCGCTGCCGGGTTGCGCCGGCCTGACCACCATCGGTGGGCAGACCCCGGCCAGCATCGCCGCCGATGGCTGCCTGTGGGATCCGGCGCAGCAGTACCGCGACCTGATTCCGGAAGAGAAGTACGTCAACGTGTTCGGTCGCGCCAGCTTCGCCTTCGGTGAAGGCGGCGAGATCTACACCGAGATCGGCTACTCGAAGAAGGAAACCATCTTCAGCAACACCCCGTCCGGCGTGTCGGGCGGCTGGGGCTATCCGGGCGGCCCGGTCAATGCCAACAGTGGCCCCGGTGCCACCGTGCTGGGCCCGAACCATCCCGACAACCCGACCCCGGGCACGGCGCGCCGCGTGCGTTACTCGGCCTGGGATGTCGGCCCGCGCGTGACCGACAACACCAATGAGTTCAACCGCTTCCTGGTCGGCATCAAGGGCAACTGGGGCGACTGGAGCTACGACACCGCCTACCTGCACTCGGGCACCGACCTGACCAACAAGCGCACCGGCTTCCTGCGCTACAGCGCCGTCCAGTGTGCACTGGGCAATGCCAACTGCGCCGGTGGCGTGTGGCGTATCGGTGATGATGCCGGCAAGAACTCGCAGGCGCTGTACGACTACATCTCGCCCACGATCAGCGCCCGCGCCAAGTCCAGCCTGGACATGTTCGACTTCACCGTCTCGCGCAGCCTGATGGACCTGAAGGGTGGTCCGCTGGGCCTGGCGATCGGTACCGAGTGGCGCAAGACCAGCAACAGCCTGACCCCGCAGACCTACACCGACCAGGGCGACATCATCGGCCTGGGCTACTCGGCCTATGACGGCACCCAGAACGTCTACGCCGGCTACGTCGAACTGTCGGCACCGGTGTTGGAACAGCTGGAACTGTCCGGCGCCCTGCGTTACGACAAGTACGAAAGCGGCGAAGGCAAGGCTACGCCGAAGCTGGGCGTGAAGTGGACCCCGGCCGACTGGATCGCCCTGCGCGCCAGCTACGCCGAAGGTTTCCGCGCGCCGAACCCGGCCGAGAACGGTGACGGTGGCCTGGCCGCCTTCTCCACTGCGGTCGACCCGGTGCGTTGCCAGATCAGCGGCGGCGCTGCCAGCGAATGTGGCGCCAATTCGGTGGCGATCATCACCAAGCCGAACAAGCTGCTGAAGCCGGAAGAGTCCAAGAGCTACTCGGTCGGCATCGTGCTGCAGCCGACTTCGACCACCTCGATGACCGTCGATGCCTGGCAGATCAAGCGTACCAACGAGATCGTTCAGGGCAGCACGGCGGCGGCGATCCTGGCCGGCAACGTGCTGCGCGACAGCAACAATCTCAATGGCGTGGCCAACAGCGGCACCATCCTGGCGGTCAACACCGGCTACGTGAATGCCAGCTCGTCGCGCGTGCGCGGTATCGATACCGATATCCGCCAGACCTTCGAGATCGGCCCGGGCCAGCTGGAGCTGGACCTGCAGTGGAGCCACATCCTGAAGTTCGAGCGCACCGAAGGCGGCGACACGGTTGATTACGTGGGTACCCACGGCAACTGCGACGTCACCAACTGCATCGGTACGCCGAAGGACAAGGTCAACTTCGGCACCACCTGGAAGCAGGGCCCGTGGAGCGTCAGCGGCATCGTCAACTACATCAGCAAGATGGACAACATCGACAGCCGTGGTGGCAGCTACCTGGCCTTCTACGCTGACGGTACGCCGGTGAAGAAGATCTCTTCGTTCACCACGATGGACCTGTCCGGTCGCTGGAGCATCAACGACTCGTTCGAACTCAACGCCTCGGTGGCCAACGTGTTCGACCGCATCGCCCCGCTCGATCCGACCACCTACGGCGCGGTGAACTACAACCCGATGCACTTCTCCGGTGCGCTGGGCCGTTACTACACCGTCGGCTTCAAGTACACGTTCAAGTAAGACCGGTTGCAGCGTCACCTTCGAAGGCCCGGGCCGTTGCCCGGGCCTTCGTCGTTTTCACGCGGGCCGGTTCCTGCAGGCTGGCGCTTGCCTGCTGACTCTTGCGGACATGTTCACGAGGACATGGCTACCGTATGCTCGCGGCATCCGCGCCGCAGGGGATCTCCATGGCCGCGACATCGCAACGGCTGGGCCTGCCCGCGTTGACTGCACTGGTAGTCGGCTCGATGGTCGGCGCCGGCATCTTTTCACTGCCGCAGAACGTCGCGCGCAGCGCCGGCCCGGCCGCCGCCTTGATCGGCTGGGCGGTCAGTGGCGCCGGCATGCTGATGCTGGCCTTCGTGTTCCAGGCCCTGGCCAATCGTCGCCCCGACCTGGATACCGGCATCTACGCCTATGCGCGCGAAGGCTTCGGCAACTACATCGGCTTCTCCGCGGCGTGGGGCTACTGGGTGGCGTCGGTGCTCGGCAACGCCAGCTTCTTCGTGCTGATCTTCAGTGGCCTCGGCCACTTCGTGCCGGTCTTCGGTGAAGGCAATACACCCGCCGCCGTGGCCGCCTCATCACTGCTGCTGTGGACCGTGCACCTGCTGGTGCTGCGCGGCCTGCGCACGGCCGCCATCGTCAACGGCCTGGTGACGGTGGCCAAGCTGCTGCCGATCGCGTTGTTCCTGATCCTGGCGGCGGGCGCGTTCCGCATGGACGTGTTCCGCGCCGATTTCCTCGGTACGCCCGCACTCGGCGACCTCGGCCAGCAGCTGCGCGGCATGATGCTGGTGACCGTGTGGGTGTTCATCGGCATCGAAGGGGCCAGCATCTATTCGCGGCGTGCCGCGCGCCGTGCCGACGTCGGCCGTGCCACGGTGATCGGTTTCCTCGGGGTCTGGCTGCTGCTGGTACTGGTCAGCCTGCTGTCGATGGGCGTGCTGTCGCAGGCCGAACTGGCCGGGCTGCCCAATCCGTCGATGGCCTATGTGCTGCGCGCCATCGTCGGCGAATGGGGCGCGACGGTGATCATCATCGGTTCGATCGTCTCCGTACTCGGCGCATTGCTGGCCTGGGTGCTGCTGTGCGCCGAAGTGCTGTATGCCGCCGCCGGTGACGGCACCATGCCGGCCTTCCTCGGCCGCGAGAGCGCGCGTGGCGTGCCGGCCAATGCACTGTGGTTGAGCAATGGCCTGATCCAGTTGTTCCTGCTGATGGTGCTGGTCAGTTCGGGCAGCTACACCGGGCTGGTGCTGCTCGCTGCGTCGATGAGCCTGGTGCCCTACTTCCTGTCCACCGCGTTCGGCGTGCAGCTGGCCTGGCGCGGGCAGGCCTACGCCGGCGAACCAGGCGTGCGCTGGCACGATTTCGGGGTCGCACTGCTGGCCAGCGCCTATGCGCTGTGGCTGGTGTATGCCGGCGGCCTGGACAACCTGCTGCTGTCGGTACTGCTGTACGTGCCCGGCGTGGTGTTGTTCGCTTTGACCCGGCGCCAGCGCGGCGAGCGGGTATTCACGCGCTGGGAGTGGGTACTGTTCGGCGCGATCCTGGCGGTGGCGATCGCCACGCTGGTGGCCTTCTGCAGAGGTGAGCTGGCACTGTAGAGCCGAGCCCACGCCCGGCTTCACACAGGCAGCCGAGCATGGCTCGGCTCTACAACTGGCGATCCGCCAGCATGCCGATATCCTGCATCCAGCGCTCGGCCAGCTGCGGCCACGCCGCGACCGGTGCATCCTTCATGCGCAACCCGAATGCGTGGCCGCCGCGTGCGAACAGGTGCATTTCCACCGGCACCCCCGCGTCCGCCAGGGCACGGTAATAGGCCAGCGATTCGCGCACGTCATCGGTGCGATCGTCGGTGGCCTGCGCGATGAACGTCGGCGGCACCTTGTCATCCACGGTGATGTCCCTGACCAGCGACAATCCCTTCCCGTGCCCTGCCCACAGGTGCCCGGAATACATCACCATCGCGAAATCGGGACGGCTGGGTTGCTCATCCGCAGCATCGACCGGCGCGTAGCTGCGCAGCGCGTGCGTGCTCAGTCCAGCCACCACGTGACCACCGGCGGAAAAGCCGATCGCCCCGATCCGCTTGGGATTGATTGACCAGCGCTCGGCCTGTGCGCGCAGCAGGCCCATTGCACGCTGTGCATCCTGCAGGGCCATCGGCACTTTCGGAAAGTCGCGGCAGTTGCACTCGGGGTCCCAGTTCGGGCCAGAGGCTGGCACCCGGTACTTCAGCAATGCACAGGTGATGCCCTGTGCGGTCAGCCAGTCGCAGATCTCGCTGCCTTCCAGGTCCATCGCCAGCACCCGATAGCCTCCGCCAGGCACCACCATCACCGCGGTGCCGGTGGCCGGTCCCTTCGGTGGAAACACGGTGAGGGTCGGCGCAGCGACGTTCTGCAGCATCATCCAGTGTTCGCCACTGGCTTCGGAGATCACTTCGCTGACCTGCTCGGGTCCCTTCAACTTCGGCGGCGCGATCACCGTGCCCTGCGGCCACAACGGGAGCTCGGTGGTGCCCTGTGGCGGATGCCAGGTGGAAGGCGCGGCCTTCGTTGTGGCGAACGGCACCATCGCCAGCAGCAGGAAGCTCGAGGACAGCAGCACGCGCATGATCGGCATCCATGGTTGCAGCAGCAGAGTGTAGCGACAAAAAAAAAACCTGCATCTTGCGATGCAGGTTTCTCAAGGTGGCGCCCGAAGTTGGACTCGAACCAACGACCCCCTGATTAACAGTCAAGTGCTCTAACCGGCTGAGCTATTCGGGCAGACGACTAGTATAACCACTCTTCACGCGCGATGGTAGGGGTGATTGGCAATCATTGCGGCGGCCCGATACAGCTGCTCGGCCACCACCAGGCGCACCAGCATGTGCGGCAGCGTCAGCGGTCCGATCGACCACTTCTCATCGGCCAGCGCGGACACCTCCGGCGAATGCCCTTCCGGGCCACCAATCAGGAACGCCAGGTCGCGGCCCTGCCCGCGCCAATGCTCCAGGCGCTGTGCCAGCTGTTCGGAACTCAGCTGCCGTCCCGGCACATCCAACGCCACCACATAGGCGTTCTTCGGCAGCGCGGCGATGACCCGCTTGCCTTCCTCTTCAGTGGCGCGGCGCGGATCACGCCCCTTGCCGCGCAAGCCGGGCTCGATTTCCACCAGCTCGAACGGCAGCCAGTGCGACAGCCGCTTCTGGTACTCGGCGAAGCCCTGCGCGACCCAGCTGGGCGCGCGTTCACCGGTGGCGATCAGGCGGGCTTTCATCTACACGGTCCTCCAATACGTCGACGGCGCCATCGGCGCCGTCGAAGGGATGCATCAACGTGCGGCTCAGGCCACTTCGTCGTCGCTGGACGGCGGCTGGTCGCCAACGGTCCACAGGCGCTCGAGGGCGTAGAACTCACGCACGCGCGGCAGCATCACGTGGACGATCACGTCGCCCAGATCGACCAGCACCCACTCGGCTTCGCGCTCGCCTTCAACACCCAGCGGCATCACGTCGATGTTCTTGGCGAAGCGCACGACTTCATCGGCGATCGACTTGACGTGGCGGGTCGAGGTGCCCGAAACGACGATCATGTAGTCGGCAACGCTGGACCGGCCGCGCACGTCGATCTCGACCAGGTCCTTGGCCTTCAGGTCTTCGGTGGCTTGGCGGACGCTGGCCAGCAGTTCCGGCACGGACGGCGGCGGGCTGGGCAGATCGACCTTGATGGTCTGGGGCTGGGTCTGGTTGCTCAAAGTGGATCGACTCGATAAACGTGGGGGCGATTATACGGGGATGGCACGGCGGCGCCATTCACGCTGTGGCCGGGCGGTACAGCCCGTGTGCAGCGACGTAGTCCGCGACGGCCGGCGGCAGCAGGGCGCGCCAGGGGCCACCGGCGGCGATCTGCGAGCGCACGGCGCTGGCCGATTCCTCGCGCAGCGGGTGGTGCAGGCGCAGGATGCGTCCGGCCGGGCTGGCGAACAGGGCCTGTTCGTTGTCGGCCCAGCGCCCCTGCAGGGCACGCCCCAGTTCACCGTCGATCGACGCCTGCAGCGGGCTGCCCGGCCGCTCGGCCACCACGAAGTGGGCCAGCCCGAACAGGGCCTCCCATTCGTGCCAGCCGGACAGGCCCAGCAGGCTGTCGGCGCCCACCAGCCAGGCCAGTGGCCGGCTTGGGCCCAGCTCGCCACGCAGCTCGCGCAGGGTATCGACGGTGTAGGACGGACGACCGGGATAGCGCGTGGCACGGTCCAGTTCACGACGGTCCAGCAGCAGGCCCGGTTCGTCGCCGATGGCCAGCGACAACATGGTGCAGCGCTGCTCGGCGGTGGCGCCGGGCACCGCACGGTGCGGCGGATCGCCTGCCGGCAACATGCGCACGGCTACCTGCAGTTCGTCCCGGGCGGCTCGCGCGATTGCCAGATGCCCCAGGTGCACCGGATCGAAGGTGCCCCCGTAATAGATCCGCAGGCTCATCGCTCAGGCCCGCGCCAGCAGGCGCACGGCACGCGGTTCGGCCACGGCCACCAGCAGGCGCTCCAGCGCCAGCCAGGCATCGCCGTCGGCCCGCCCCTTGGCGATGCGGTCGACCAGCCCGGCTTCGGCCACGAAGCGTTCCCAGCGCTTGCCTTCCGGGTGCCGCTGCAGCGCGCGCTTGTAGGGCGCCTGCCGTGATTCCCAGATGCCACGCGATTTCATTTCGGCGGCCAGGTTGCCGCCACGGGCCTGCACACGGGCCAGGCCGGCACCGGCCAGCAGTTCACGGATCACGATCGGCATCAGTGCGGCCACCGCTTCGCCTTCGCCGCGCAGGCCAGCCAGCATGCGCAGTACGGCCGGCGGCTGGCCGGAGAACGTCGCCTCCACCAGCCGGAACACGTCGTAGCGGGCAGCGTCAGCCACCAGCGATTCCATCCGCTCCACATCCAGCGGCTGGCCATCGGCCAACAGCGCCAGCTTGTCGATTTCCTGGGCGGCGGCCAGCAGGTTGCCCTCCACCCGCTCGGCCAGGCGCTGCACGGCGGCCGGGTCGGCACGCAGGCCCTTGCCGCGCAGGCGGCGCTCGATCCAGTCCGGCAGTTCGTGCGGCTTGATCGCCCAGGCCACCGACAGCACGCCGATGCGGCTGACCGCCTCGGCCCACTTGCCCTGATGGGCCTTGCTCCATTCATTGGCGGTGATCATCAGCACCACGTCCGGCGCCGGATTGGCGCAGAACTGGCTGATCACTTCGGCGCCGTCCTTGCCGGGCTTGCCGCTGGGCAGGCGCACCTCGACCAGGCGGCGGGCGCTGAACAGGCTGGGCGCATTGAAGCTGGCGTCGAGCTGGTTCCAGTCGAAATCCCGCCCGTCGGCGTCGAACACTTCGCGTTCGCCGATGCCGGAGGCGCGCGCGCGCGCGCGGACGGCATCTGCCGCCTCCAGCACGCGCAGGGTTTCCGGGCCTGCGATCAGGTACACCGGCGCCAACGGGGTGTCAGCGCCCTGGCTGGCCAGCTGCTCCGGACGCAGTTCCATCGTCGCTGCCGCTCAGTGCTTGACGTCGGCGGCCGGCACCGCACCCTCGATCGGCTTGGCCTTCGGCGCGGACAGGCTGCCGCCCTTCTCGATCTCGGCGCGGACCACGCTGTCGATACGGCGGATGATCGAGGCGGACATTTCCCGGCGCAGCTCCGTGGCCAGGATTTCGCGTTCGGTGGTGGTACCGGTGGCGTCGGTCGGCGGCGACACATAGTCGCGCGACAGTTCGATCACCTGCTGCGGCACCAGTTCGCTGCCATCCTCGCGACGGAAGATGAAGATCACCGCGTAGCGCAGGCTGTATTCCTGTGCGCGGCCCTGCGAGTCGATGGCGATCGGCAGGTCACCCCAGCGCTCGGACAGCACCTGCAGCTGGGCGTTGGGTCCCTTGCTGTCCTCATCGGCCAGCTTGGCACCGGAGGCCAGCAGGCTGCGGTTGAGCAGCTTGACCAGTTCACTGTACGGGGCGGTGGAGACCACCTTCACCGGAGCAGTGTCGGTCGGCAGCATCAGCTTGTTGCGCAGATGGAAACCGCAGCCGGCGAGGCCGAGGACAAGAACGAGGGCAAGCAGGATTCGGGTCATGGAGACAGTCTGGCGGAGCCGGGCGATCACGGCAACACACAGCGTGCCCGAAGCCGCGTGAATGCAGGGCCATCAGGCGCCCGGCCCTGCTCATGGAATGGCACCGGCCACCGCGCGGGTGACCGGTGCCGGGGACATCAGGCAGTGACGATGTTCACGATCTTGCCCGGGACGATGATGATCTTGCGCACCGTCAGGCCTTCCATGAACCTGGCCGCGTTGGGCTCGGCCAGGGCCAGCGCCTCGACCTGCTCGCGCGCGGCATCGGCCGCCACCTCGATGGTGCCACGCAGCTTGCCGTTGACCTGCACCGCCAGGGTCAGCGCATCGCGCACCAGCGCGCTGCTGTCGGCCTGCGGGAACGGCTGGTCTTCCAGCAGCGTCTCGCCATGACCCAGCACCTGCCACAGGGCGTGGCTGGCATGCGGGGTGATCGGGTTGAGCAGCAGCACGATCGCCTGCAGCGCTTCCTGGCGCACCGCGCGGCCCTGCTCGCTGCCATCCTCGAACTTGGCCAGCGCATTCATCAGCTCCATCACCGCAGCGATCGCGGTATTGAAGCTGTGGCGGCGGCCATAGTCGTCACCGACCTTGCCGATGGTTTCATGGGTCTTGCGGCGCAGCGCCTTCTGGTTGGCATCCAGCGCCGCGGCATCCAGTGCCGGGGCGGCACCGTCGGCAGCGTGCTTCTGCACCTGGGCCCAGAGGCGGCGCAGGAAGCGGGCCATGCCGTCCACGCCGGCTTCGTTCCACTCCAGCGACTGTTCCGGCGGTGCGGCGAACATCGAGAACAGGCGCACGGTATCGGCGCCGTACTTGCCGACCATCGCCTGCGGGTCCACGCCGTTGTTCTTCGACTTGGACATCTTCTCGGTACCACCGACCACCACCGGCTGGCCGTCGGCGATCAGGGTGGCGCCGGTGATGCGGCCGCGCTCGTCGCGCTGCACTTCCACGTCGGCCGGGTTGATCCAGTCCTTCGAGCCGTCCGGGTTCGGGCGGTAATAGGTTTCGGCGATCACCATGCCCTGGCACAGCAGGTTGCGCGCCGGTTCGTTGCTGTCCACCATCCGCGCGTCGCGCAGCAGCTTGTGGTAGAAGCGGAAATACATCAGGTGCAGGATCGCGTGCTCGATGCCACCGATGTACTGGTCCACCGGCAGCCAGTAGTTGCCGCGCTTGTCGACCGCATCACGGGCACCCGGCGAGGTGTAGCGGGCGTAGTACCAGCTCGACTCCATGAAGGTGTCGAAGGTGTCGGTCTCGCGCTCGGCCGCGCCGCCGCAATCCGGGCAGGTGGTCTTGCGCCATTCCGGGTCGGTCTTGATCGGCGAGCCGGTACCGGCGAAGGCCACGTCTTCCGGCAGCACCACCGGCAGCTGCTCTTCCGGCACCGGCACCGCGCCGCACTTGGCGCAGTAGATCACCGGAATCGGGCAGCCCCAGTAGCGCTGGCGGCTCACGCCCCAGTCGCGCAGGCGGTAGTTGACGCGGCGCTGGCCCTGGGCCTTGCGCTCGAAACGTTCGGCCAGGGCTTCAAAGGCGCCCTGGAAATCCAGGCCGTCGAATTCGGCCGAGTTGACCAGTTCGAAGGCACGGCTCTTGTCGCTGTACCAGTCCTGCCAGCGGCTACCGTCCCAGTTGCGCTCTTCTTCAGTGCGCGGGTCCTTCAGCGCGATCACCTGCTTGATCGGCAGGCCGTACTTGTTGGCCACTTCATTGTCGCGCTGGTCATGGCCCGGCACCGCCATCACCGCGCCGGTGCCGTAGCCCATCAGCACGAAATTGGCGACCCACACCGGGACCGGCTCGCCGGTGACCGGATGCAGCGCGCGCAGGCCGGTGTCCATGCCGCGCTTTTCCTGGGTTTCCAGTTCAGCCTCGGACACACCGCCCTGCTTCAGGTCGGCCAGCAGCGCGGCCAGTTCCGGATTGTTCTTCGCCGCATGCAGCGCCAGCGGGTGTTCGGCAGCGATCGACACGAAGGTCACGCCCATCACCGTGTCCGGGCGGGTGGTGAACACGCGCAGCGGGTCCAGCGCGCTGCCATCGACATCGCGCACATCGAACTGGATCTCCAGGCCCTCGGAACGGCCGATCCAGTTGCGCTGCATGGTCTTGACCGATTCCGGCCAGCCGTCCAGCTCGTCCAGGCCATCCAGCAGTTCCTGGGCGTAGTCGGTGATGCGCAGGAACCACTGCGGGATCTCGCGCTTCTCCACCAGCGCACCGGAGCGCCAGCCGCGGCCGTCGATGACCTGCTCGTTGGCCAGCACGGTCTGGTCGACCGGGTCCCAGTTCACCACCGCGTTGCGGCGGTAGGCCAGGCCCTTGCGCATCAGGCGGGTGAACATGCGCTGCTCGTGGACGTAATAGTCCGGACGGCAGGTGGCGAACTCGCGCGACCAGTCGATGGCATAGCCCAGCGACTTCAGCTGGCTGCGCATGTGGTCGATGTTCTTGTAGGTCCACGCCGCCGGCGCGGTCTTGTTCTTGATCGCAGCGTTTTCCGCCGGCAGGCCGAACGCGTCCCAGCCCATCGGCTGCAGCACGTTGTGGCCGGTCATGCGCTTGTAGCGGCTGATCACGTCGCCGATCGTGTAATTGCGCACGTGGCCCATGTGCAGCGCACCGGACGGGTACGGAAGCATCGACAGGCAGTAGTACTTCGGCTTGTCCGAAGTCTCGTCGACCTCGAAGGCACGGGTGGCGTCCCAGTACTGCTGGGCGGCGGATTCAACCTGCTGCGGGTCGTAGGCGTTGGTTTCAGCGCTGGTCATGGAACACGCGGATGCGGCGGCAAAGCGGTACAGCGTACCGCAGTGCGGCAAATGGCTCCAATCCTGCCTGCCGGACGCCGGCGCCGCAGCGCTCGGGGAGGCGTCTCAGCGCGGGCGCGACAGCGGCAGGGCCGCCGCCAGCCAGACCAGCCAGCAGGCGAACGCGAGCCGTTGTGCCATCGGCGCCGGCAGTGTGCCCTGCAGGGCGAACGCCGCCAGCGCGGCCAGCACGCCGCAGCCCAGGGCCACTGCGCCCAAGGCCCGGCCATGCGCCTGGCGCAGATGGGACACGCCCAGCAGCACGGTGCCCGCGACGAAACCCAGCACCCAGATCATCCAGGCGCTGGCATGCAGCTGGCTGGCGGGCCCATGCAGGTCATCCACGTCCAGTGGCAGCAGCCCCATCGCGGCAAAGGCCAGACCGGCCAGCAGCAGCATCTGGCTGCCGACCCGTGGCGCCCAGCCAGCGGTGGCCGGCAGACTGCGGCGCAGGCGTTCAGCCACCGCCACCGCCAGCACGCCGGGCAGCACGAAACCCAGCAGATTGAAGGCCAGCGCATGCGGTACACCGCGCGCACCCAGCAGCGCCACCGGGTGGCGAGCCTGGGCATAGCCGTCCAGGCCGGCACCGAAGCCGGCCACGGCCAGGACGAATACGACTGCCGCAAGCAGCCCCAACCAACGATCAAGCCGGACCACGGACATTGCGCGCAATCACCCGGAAAGGAATGGACCACGGCATTGTCGCGGTAGCGGCGCGATGCGCCAAGCGCGGCGCATTCCAGAGCACTTCAATATCCGCCTGCTGCGCCTACCGTGATGCTCGAGGCATGGCAGTTCCGCCCTGTCGCAAGCGCGCCTCCCCATCGAAGCCTGTCGCCTCCGGCTAGTGGGTGATCCACTCGCTGCACTGCGCCCCTGCCGGCCCGCCAGCACCACTCGAGGGCGTACTCCGTGATCGCAGGGTTGAGACCGACATCGATCGTCACCATAGAATCGGTCTCCAGATGCCAAGCGATGCCTCCCCCATGACCGAGACGACCTACGTATTCGACGCCACCACTGCGACCTTCGAGGCCGAAGTCCTGCAGAAGTCGCTGCAGACGCCGGTGCTGGTCGACTTCTGGGCCACCTGGTGCGGGCCGTGCAAGACCCTGGGCCCGATGCTGGAAAAGCTGGCTGCCGAGTACAACGGCGCTTTCGAGCTGGCCAAGGTCGATGTCGACAAGGAACAGCAGATCGCGGCGGCCTTCCAGATCCGCTCGGTGCCCACCGTGTTCCTGGTCAAGGGCGGCCAGCTGGTGGACGGCTTCCCCGGCGCCATTCCGGAAGGCCAGCTGCGTGAATTCCTGGCCCAGCACGGCATCGTGCCGGCCGATGTCGGCGATGCCGCCCCTGAAGATGACGCCCCGCTGGACCCGCAGGCGCAGGTCGACGTACTGCGCGCGCAGATCGCCGCCGAGCCGGACAAGGATGAGCTGAAGCTCGACCTGGCCCTGGCCCTGCTGCAGATCGGCGGCGTGGACGAGGCCGGTACCCTGATCGACGGCCTGCCGGCCAATCTGGCCACCGACGACCGCGCCGTGCGCGCCCGTGCCCGCCTGGCCTTCGCCGCTGCGCTGAAGGATGCCCCGGCGGCCGAGGTGCTGGAGGCCCGCATCGCCGCTGATGGCAAGGATCTCAAGGCCCGCCACCTGCGCGGCGTGCAGCTGCTGCTGGGCGGGCATGACGAGGCCGCCCTGGCGCAGTTCCTGGAAATGCTGCGGATCGACCGTGGATTCGAGGAGGGCCTGCCACGCAAAGCCTTGATCGACGCCTTCAACGTGATCTCCGACGAGGACCTGGTGGGCCAGTACCGCCGCAGGATGGCGTCGCTGCTGTTCTGAACGGAAGCCCGCTCCGTTCAGAATCCCTGCACTGAACGCGGGCAATAATGCGCGCGCTGGCGGCCTTGCGGTCGCCACGATCCGTTCGGGGGGATGAGGTCGGGGCCATGGGGTCTTGCAGCTGCACCCCCGCATTGCCGGGATTGCAAACTGTGACCGTCGTCCGCTCTCTGTCGTTCGCCATGCGTTTAACGGGCGCCCTGCTCTGCGCCCTCCTCCTGCCGCCTGCCATCGCCGGCGCCCAGGACTGGAACTACCGGGTCCGGCCCGGCGACACCCTGTGGGACCTGGGGGGGCTGTACCTGAAACCCTCGGTACGCTGGCAGCAGCTGCAGCAGCACAACCGCATCGACAACCCCTACCAGTTGCCGCCGGGCCAGCTGCTGCGCTTCCCGATCAGCTGGCTGCGCACCGAACCGGCGCCGGCCCGGGTGCTGTCGGTGCGCGGCAAGGTCGAGCTGTCCGGTGCCGATGGCACGGCGACCCGTGCGCTCCAGGCCGGCGAGCAGCTGCATATCGGTGACACCGTGGAAACCGAGGGCGATTCCAGCATCACGCTGGAATTTGCCGATGCCTCGCGCCTGCAGCTGCGCGAATACTCGCGCCTGCGCCTGGACCAGCTCAGCCGCTATGGCCACACCGGCATGGTCGACACCCGCCTGCGCCTGCAGCAGGGGCGCGCCAGCAACCGGGTGACGCCGGCGCGCGGCCCGGCCTCGCGCTACATCATCGATGCACCCACCGCGACCAGCAGCGTGCGCGGCACGGTGTTCCGGGTCAGCGCCGGGGATACCGGGCACGTCGGCGCCACCGAGGTCCTGCAGGGCAAGGTGCAGGTCGGCAACCCCCATGGCCAGCGGCTGGTACGGCC
This sequence comes from Stenotrophomonas sp. YJH_SMC_127, assembly GCF_059372445.1. Lineage (NCBI taxonomy): Bacteria > Pseudomonadati > Pseudomonadota > Gammaproteobacteria > Lysobacterales > Lysobacteraceae > Stenotrophomonas > Stenotrophomonas sp. YJH_SMC_127. Next base: position 403,113 of record NZ_JCAFVO010000001.1, read on the forward strand.
GGGGCAGTCCACCCGCAGCAGCAGCGCCGATGCGGCCCCCGCCGCGGTCTCGGCCCTGCTGCCGGCGCCGGCGCTGCGCAATGACGCGCTGCGCCTGGCGCCGCTGCCGACCCTGCTTGCCTGGGAACCGGTCACTGGCGCCGATCACTACCGGGTGGAAGTGGTGCAGGCGGCAACGCCGGAGATCCTGCTGTTCGCCACCACCACCGCCGACACCCGGTTGGCGATCGGCGACCTGCCGCCCGGCCAGCTGCGCCTCCTGTTGCGCGCGGTCGACGCACAGGGCGTCGAAGGCCTGGATGCGAGCGCCGATTTCGAGCTCAGTGACCAGCCACCGCCGCCGCTGACCGTATCGCCGCTGCATGGGCAGACGATCAACAGCGACCGCCCGCGCTTCCGCTGGAGCCAGGCCCCCGGTGCACGCAGCAGCGTGCTGCAGATCGCCGCCGAACCCAGCTTCCGGCAGCCACTGCAGGAGCAGGCTACCCATGCGACCGACCTGCGCCTGGCGCAACCGCTGCCGCCCGGACAGTACTACTGGCGCGTGGCCTCGCGCGATGCCGAAGGCCACCAGGGCCGCTATGGCCAGGCGCTGCCGCTGCAGCTGAGCAACGAGCCGGTGGACCCGGCACTGCAACCGCCCGAGGCCGCGCACGGCGAGCTCACCCTGCGCTGGCAGGCCGGCAGCGAAGGCCAGCGCTACCGGGTGCAGGTGGATCGCCGCGGTGACTTCAAGGCCCCACTGATCGATGAAACCGTGGCCCAGCCGCAGGTGAGCTTCAAGCGCCCGTGGAGCGGCACGCTGCACGTGCGCGTGCAGTACATCGACGATGACGGCCACGCCGGCGAGTTCTCTCCTGCCCAGCAGATCCCGTTGCCATGCCGCCTGTGCTACGGCGCCGGTGGCGGTGCACTGCTGCTCTGGTTGTTGTTGTGAGGCGCTCGCCGCTGCCATGGTCGAAGCGGATCCTGCTGGCCCTGCTGGCCGGCGTGCTGACCATCGTGGCCAGCCAGGGCCAATGGCTGTGGCGGCAGGACGAGGCGGCCTATGACGCACTGGTCGGCAACTGGGACTACCGCCCCGACCCCAGCGTGCTGATCGTGGCCATCGACGAAGGCAGCCTGCAGCGTATCGGCCAGTGGCCCTGGCCGCGCTCGGTGCATGCCCGCCTGCTGGACCGCCTGACCGATGCCGGCGCCGAACGCGTTGCGCTGGACCTGATGCTGTCCGAACCCGACCGTCGCGACAGCCGCCAGGATGATGAGCTGGCGGCCGCGATCCGACGCAACGGCCGGGTGGTGCTGCCGGTGCTGGCGGCACCGGCGGCCGGCGACCGCATGGCCGAGGAAATGCTGCCGATCCCGCAGATCGCCGCCAGTGCCGCCGCGATCGGCCACACCGATGTCGAGGTGGATGGGGACGGCGTCGCCCGCGGCGTCTATCTGCACGCCGGTATCGGACGGCCGCACTGGCCGGCATTGGGCCTGGCACTGGCCGACCTGCCGGCGGGTGCGGTACGCGGCCTGCCCGACCCCGACCCGGCGCTGGGCTCGCCCTATCAATGGCGTCGCGATGATTACGTGCGCGTGCGCTACGCCGGCCCGCCCGAGCGGCTGCCGCAGGTGTCCTATGCGGACGTGCTCGATGGGCACGTGGATGGAGCGATGCTGCATGGCCGCCGCATCGTGGTCGGCATGACGGCCAGCGGCATCGCGCCTCGCCTGCTGACCCCGACCACCCGCGAGTTCTGGATGAGCGGCAGCGAGTACCAGGCCAACATCACCTCGATGCTGCTGCAGCACAAGCAGATCGACGTGCTGCCGCACGCCTGGCAGCACGTCATCAGTGGCGTGCTGGTGGCGCTGTGCGTGATCCTGCTCGGCCTGCGCCTGCCGTGGCTGGTCGCGCTGTGTTCGCTGCCGATGCCGCCGCTGCTGAGCTGGCTGCTGCTGCGCACCGGTGACCTGTGGTGGGCACCGGCCAGCGCGATGCTGGGCGTGGTGCTGGCACTGCTGGTCTGGGCGGTGTGGCGGATCTCGGCCTGGCACCGCCTGGCCAACCGCGATGCCCTCACCGGCCTGGGCAACCGCCTGCGCTTCGAGCAGTCACTGCAGCAGGAATGCGACGCCGCGCGGCGCAGTGGCAAGCCATTGAGCCTGGCGCTGATCGACGTCGACCACTTCAAGCGCCACAACGACCGCCATGGCCACCAGGTCGGTGACCGCGTGCTGCGTGATGTCGCCCGCCTGATCGGCGCGCATGCCCGTCGCCCGCGCGACATGGCGGCGCGCTACGGTGGCGACGAATTCGCACTGGTGCTGCCGGATACGCCGGCCGAGGGCGCGCGCCGGGTGATCGAGGACCTGATTGCCTGCGTGCGTGCACTGCCGGCGCCGGGCGACGGCAGCGATGACGGCGTCACGCTCACCATCGGGGTATTCACCCGCGTGCCCGACGGTGACCTGCAACCGCACCATTTCGTGGAAGGCGCCGACACCGCCCTTTACCAGGCCAAGGCCAACGGCCGCGACGGGTTCATGATCGACGGCGGGACGTGACTCCCGGGGTGCAACATACGCATGCGAATGGTTAGACTGGGCACCTCGCCTCGCGCCCCGGACCCGCATGAACGCCCGCCTGTTCCGCTTCGGCATCAACCTCTGGCCGCCGTTCCTGTTCACCGGCATCCACGTCACCCGGATCACGCCCGATTACCGGCAGATCGACGTGGCACTGCGACTGCGGCCGTGGAACCGCAATTACGTGGGCACGCATTTCGGCGGCAGCCTGTTCGCGATGACCGATCCATTCTGGATGCTGGGCCTGCTGCACATCCTCGGCCGTGACTATTACGTGTGGGACCGGGCCGGTGCGATCGATTTCCTCAAGCCTGGCCGGGGCACGGTGCGCACTTCGTTCCGCATCGATGATGTACTGCTGGCCGAACTGCGTGCCGAAGCGGCCGGCGGCGAAAAGGTGCTGCGCTGGTTCAGCAACGATGTCGTCGACGAAAGCGGCGAAGTGGTCGCCCAGGTACGCAAGCAGGTGTACCTGCGGTTGAAGCCGCACGCACGCTGATCCAGCACGCGCGCGCTATCCTCGGCCTCCCTGCCATGGAGGCTCCGATGCGCCCGTATGCGCTTGCCACACTGCTGACCCTGCTGTCCTTCACCGCCCACGCCCTCGACCTGCCACCGGTGCAATATCCGACGCTGCCGGCCCAGGCGGCCAATGCCGCCGGTTTCGTCCCCCAGGGCTGGGCACTTGAATCGAGTGTCGAAGGCGATCTCGACCAGGATGGCCGCGCGGACCTGGTGCTGGTGCTGCGTCAGCAGGCGCCACGCAACGTCATCGAGCACGATGGCTTGGGTCCCTCGCCGTACGACAGCAACCCGCGCATTCTCGCCGTGGCGTGGTCGCGCCCGTCCGGCTATGTGCTGGCGGTGCAGGACCACCAGCTGATACCACGCCCGGACAATCCGGTGATGAGCGACCCGCTCGAAGACGGCGGCGTCAGCATCCAGCGGGGCACCCTGAAGGTCGCACTGTTTTCATTCGCCAGCGCGGGCAGCTGGTCAATGGGCACGACCGCCTTTACCTTCCGTTGGCAGGACGATGCCTTTGCGCTGATCGGCTACGACCAGAATTCGGTGATGCGCAATTCCGGGCAGACCGAGTCGGTGAGCGTGAACTTCTCCACTGGCAGGGTAAAGCGGAGCGAAGGCAGCATCGAGGACGACAAGGACAGCGTGCACTGGGAGCCCCTGCACAGCCGCCGCCGCTGGACGCTGCAGACCATCGGTGATGGCTGGGCATTCGATCCGCTGGCGGGCAGCGACTGAGACGCTGCTCAATCGCGCGCAGCAGCGGCCGGGGCGTTCTCCATCACCAGCGGCACCGACAGCCATGGGCTCTCGTCGGTGCTGCGCGACGGTGAACGCCGCGGCACCTGCAGACGGCGGCCATCGGCCGACAGCTGCGGTGCCCGCACCGGCGAGCGGAACTGCGCAGGCAGGCGCTGCAGCGCATCCACCGGATCCTGCGCCTGCTGCCTCAGCCAGCGCTGCGCGCCGATCAGCCGCACCATCGCGGCGGCATCCTGGGTCCGTGACGAATAGGCCGGATAGACCGGGCGGGCAATATCGGTCAGCACGCACCCCAGGATGTTCGACAGGCAGCCAAAGTCATGCTGCGGCGGTGCCGGCACCGGCAGCGGGCGATCCGCTTCCAGCGCCGCCATCGCCGCCGCGCCGCAGGCCCAGCCCAGATTGCCCGCCGCGCGCGCCAGGGTACTGCTGCGATCCAGGACCAGCACCCCGCCGAATTCCTGCGCCGAGGTTTCGATCGCAGCCCGGCTCATCGCGTACTCACCCTGCATCGCACGGCACAGGCTCTGTTCGGCGGCCAGCATCGGCTGCATTGCCTGATCGCATTCCGCTGGCAACGGATGGTCGGCCGGCAGTTCGACCAGCATGTCGGCCAGCAGCTGGGCATTGGCCTGCACCAGGCTGGCACCGATGATGCTCTCCACCAGGTAACTGCCGCCCGTCACCAGCCGCCGGCCCAGCTGAAGCCCCCTGCAACTGCCACGCAGCGCACCGTCGATATCGCCCTGCACATAGGCCAGCGCGCGTGCGCTGGTGGCATCGATCATCAGGCCATAGGTCGGCATCGGCACCAGGATGCCGTCGCCCTTGGGCCGGAATGGCGACACGAAGTGGTCCGCATCGGCCAGCTGGTCCAGGCGCGCATGCAGCTGCTGGTGGCCAGCGTGGGCATCGACGAAGCGCTGCGGGTCGGCGCGCACCTGGCCCAGGCAGTCACTGGCGGTCGGTCCGCAGCTGGCCGCCGGTCGTGATCGCAGCGCGTCATGGTCCTCCGCCAGCTGCGGTCCGGCGCCGCCATTGCCGCGCGGATCGGCCTCCCAACGCTGCACGTCGCGGGCCAGGGCCTGTTCGCGCTGGCGCGCGTCCAGATCGTCGAACGCGAGCGTCCACAGCAGCGCAAAACCGTTGTGGCCGTGGACAGGCAGGCGGGCCTGCAGGCGCTGCTGGGCCTGTAGCCGCGATTCCGGCACCGGCCACATGCGCGAGGCGCACCACACCACGATGGCCAGCACCAGAAGGCCTGCCAGGGTCCAACCCAGTCCGCGCAGAATCTTCAACACAGCTTCCCTTCCATGTGCCGTTGCCGCAGTCGATTGCCCAGCGTAATCGAGCGGCCGTGACCGCTACAATGCGCACATGTCGCTCGAAGCCCCCGCCCTGGTCCCCCGCCCCTCCCTGCAGCGCCTGTTCCTGACCGGCCTGCTGACCCTGCTGCCGATCTGGCTGACCTGGGTCGTGGTCAAGTTCGTGTTCGTGCTGCTGTCGGGCATTTCCAGCCCGTTGGTGGTGCCACTTTCCGAGCAGATCGCGACAAGCTTTCCGCACTACCTCGGCTGGGTCCGGGCCGAGTGGATCCAGAACACCATCGCCCTGCTGGCCACCCTGCTGGTGATCCTGGCGGTGGGCGTGGCCAGCCGCCGCGTGCTGGGCCAGCGCCTGCTGCGCTGGGTCGGCGCGGTCATCAAGCGCATTCCGCTGGCCAGCATCATCTACGACAGCGCCAAGAAGCTGCTGGACATGCTGCAGACCGAACCGGGCAGCACCCAGCGCGTGGTGCTGATCGACTTCCCGCACCGCGACATGAAGTCGGTCGGGCTGGTCACCCGCGTGATCAAGGAACACGGCACCGACCGTGAACTGGCCGCGGTGTACGTGCCAACCACGCCGAACCCGACTTCGGGTTACCTGGAAATCGTGCCGGTGGAACTGCTGACCCCGACCGACTGGACCGTCGACCAGGCCATGAGCTTCATCATTTCCGGCGGCGCCGTCGCGCCGTCCAGCGTTCCGTTCACGCGCGCCGGCGATCGCCCCGGCGATCGCAGCGAATGACCGCGGCGCCGATCGAGCGCCCGTTGCAGGACCGCGCGGTCCTGCTGTTCATCGTGCTGGCTGCGTTCTTCTGCGGCAATGCGGTGCTGGCCGAACTGATCGGAGTGAAGATCTTCGCGCTGGAAGACACCCTCGGCATCGATCCGCTGAACTGGAACCTGTTCGGCCAGACTGGTTCGCTCAGCTTCACCGCCGGCACCCTGCTATGGCCGGTGGTGTTCATCATGACCGACACCATCAACGAGTTCTTCGGCAAGCGCGGCGTGCGCTTCATCTCGTGGCTGGCCGTGGTCCTGATCGCCTATGGCTTCCTGTTCGCCTTCGCGGCGATCTCGCTGGCGCCGGCCAGCTGGTGGATCACCTCCATGGACGGGCACGGCGTGCCGGACTACCAGGCCGCATTCGCAGCGGTGTTCGGCCAGGGCATGTGGACCATCGCCGGTTCACTGGTGGCCTTCCTGCTCGGCCAGCTGATCGACGTGACGGCGTTCCATCGCATCCGCCAGGCCACCGGCGAGCGCCACGTGTGGCTGCGTGCGACCGGGTCCACCGCGATCTCGCAGGTGGTGGACAGCTTCGTGGTGATCTGGATCGCCTTCGTGCTCGGCCCGCAGCACTGGCCGACCTCGCTGTTCCTGGCCGTCAGCAGCGTCAACTACATCTACAAGATGGGCTTTGCAATTGCCCTGATTCCGCTGCTGTACCTGATGCGGCGTGCGATCACCCGCTATCTGGGCGCAGACAGGGCCGCTGCGCTGCGCGCGGCGGCGGCGGCTGACTGAAGCCCCAGCGGCGGCAAGCTGACTGCGCCTTCACGCTGGCCGTACGCGGCCGGATCGTGCAAGCTCCACGGTCTGTGTTCCACGGAAGCTCCTGATGCCGCATCCCACCCGCGCCCTGGCCGCCGCCATCGCCGCGTTGTTCCTGTTCAGTGCCGTGCCGTCGGCCGAAGCAGCGAAAAAGAAGGCCAGCCGCCCTGCCGCCGCGCAGACCCGCCAGGCTGCCAAGCCCAAGGCCAGGCCCGCCCGCGCCACCGCACCGGCGCGTGGCAGCTCGGCACGCCGCGCCGCGCCGCGTCCGGTCGCGCCGGCCCGTGCCGTACCCAAGCAGGTACAGCTGGAGCGCCTGTACGACGAGTACTGGGATGCCTCGATGCGGTTGAACCCGCTGCAGGCCACTTTCCAGGGCGAATCCCGCTACAACGACCAGCTGCCCAACATCCTGTCCGCCGCCTGGCGCCAGCAGTCGCACGACTTCACCACGCAATGGCTGGGCAAGGTCGAGAAGCTCGGCAGTGATGGCCTGCAGGGCCAGGACCTGCTCAGCTACGAGATCTTCGTGCGCGACGCACGCGCCTCGCTGGCTGCCGAGCGCTACCCGAGCTGGATGATGCCGATCAGCCAGTACTACAACATCGGCAGCATCATGGCGATCCTCGGTGCCGGTGCCGGCGCGCAGCCATTCAACACCGTGCAGGACTACGACACCTGGTCGCGCCGTTCGCTGGGCATTCCCGAACTGTTCGACCAGGCCATCGACAACATGCGCCAAGGCATGAAGGCCGGCGTAGTACAGCCGCGCGACCTGATGGAAAAAGTGCTGCCGCAACTGGATGCGGTGATCAAGCCGACCGCCGAAGAGAGCATCTTCTGGTCGCCGATCCGCACCATGCCCAACACCATCCCGGCCGAGGACAAGGCGCGCATCAGCGCCGAGTACAAGCGCATGATCGAACTGCGCATCATGCCGGCCTATCGCGCCCTGCGCGGCTTCATCGCCACCGAATACCTGCCGGCCACGCGCGCCAGCAGCGGCCTGGGCGCACTGCCCGATGGCCAGGCCTGGTACGCCAGCCTGATCGTGCAGACCACCGCCAGCGACCAGACCGCCGCGCAGCTGCACGCGCTGGGCGAACAACGCGTGCAGGAACTGCAGGCGCAGATCGCCACGGTGATGAAGGATGCCAAGCTGCGCGGCACCCCCACCAAGCTGCTGCGCAGCATGCGCAACGACCGCCAGTTCCAGTACGGCGATGCCAATGCGCTGATCAACCGTTACCGCCAGGTGCAGCAGCAGGTCAACGCACGCCTGCCGCAGGTGCTGGATACCTTGCCGAAGGCGCCGCTGGACGTACGCGCGGTGGAACCGGAGCGTGCGCTCACCGCCGCTGCCGCTGCCTACCAGCCGGCACTGCCCGGGCAATCCGCGGTGCTGTACGTGAACACCCGCGACCTGCCCGGCCGCAAGCGCTGGAACGTGCCGGTGCAGTACCTGCATGAAGCGATCCCCGGCCACCACGTGCAGCTGGGCCTGCAACAGGAGCTGGCCAAGCTGCCGCGCTTCCGCCGCCTCGGTGGCGATCTCGCCTTCGTCGAAGGCTGGGGCCTGTACGCCGAAACGCTGGGCGAGGACCTGGGCATCTACACCGATCCCTACGACCGCATCGGCTACCTGTACTCGCGCCTGCTGCGCGCCGCCCGCGTGGTGGCCGATACCGGCGTGAATGCCCAGGGCTGGAGCAAGCAGCAGGCTGTCACCTACCTGCAGAAGACCGTGGACATGAGCAGCGACGATGCCAACGCCGAAGTCGAGCGGGTCATGGCCCAGCCTGGCCAGGCACTGTCGAACGTGGCCGGCCTGACCACCATTGTCGCCCTGCGCGACAAGGCCAGGGCGCGCCAGGGCGCCGCCTTCGACCTGCGCCGCTTCCACGCCGAACTGCTGAAGGACGGCTCGATGCCGCTGGACGTGCTGGACCGCAAGATGGAACGCTGGATGGCCCAGCCGGCCAGCGCCACGCCCGCCCCGTCACCCTGAGCCTTCCGGAGCCGCCATGCGTCCTGCCGTCGCCCTGTTCGCCGCCGTGCTGGGCCTGCTGCCGCTGGCCACCGTCGCCGCACCGGTGCTGGCCCCACCGGATGCGGGCATCGACGGCCTGATGCAGGCCTACGACGGCCAGGTGCCCGGCGCCGCCGTACTGGTGCTGCATGACGGCAAACCGGTATTCCGGCGCGGCTATGGCCTGGCGGTGGTGGAGGACGGCACGGCGGTCACCGCGGCCAGCAACTTCCGGCTGGCCTCGGTCAGCAAGCAGTTCACCGCTGCGGCGGTGCTGCTGCTGGTGGAAGATGGCCGGCTCGGGCTGGACCAACCTGCCCGGCAATGGCTGCCCGAACTGCCCCCGGCTGCGGCCGCCATCACCATCCGCCAGCTGCTCTCGCATACCGGTGGCCTGCCCGACTACGAAGACCTGATGGACCCGGCTGATGCTCGGCAGGTGCATGACGCCGATGTGCTGACCCTGCTGTCGCGCCAGGACCGGCTGAACTTCGCGCCCGGCACGCAGTACCACTACAGCAACAGCGGCTATGCGCTGCTGGCACTGATCGTCGGCCGCGCCTCCGGCCAGGATTTCGCAGCCTTCCTGCAACAGCGCATCTTCCGCCCGCTGGGCATGGCCCACACCGTGGCCCATCAGGACGGCATCGATACCATCGCCGCACGCGCCTATGGCTACAGCTGGATCGATGGCCGTTGGCGGCGCACCGACCAGAGCACCACCAGCGCCGTGCTCGGCGATGGCGGCATCTATTCCTCGCTGGACGACCTGGCCCGCTGGGATGCGGCGCTGTACGACGACCGCCTGCTGTCGAAGGCCTCGCGCCGCGCGATGTTCAGCCCCGCCACATCGACGCCCGAACCGGATGTACCGCACTACGGGTTCGGCTGGCGGCTGAATGGCCCCGTGCAATGGCACAGCGGCGAGAGCATCGGCTTCCGCAACGTGATCGTGCGCCACCCGGAAAAACACCTGACCGTGATCGTTCTGACCAACCGCAACGACCCCGAACCCTATCCGCTGGCGCTGAAGATCGCCCAGCGCTGGCTGGACACCCTGCAATGACCGCCGATTCCGGTGCCCTGCTGGGCATCCACCACGCCGCACTGATCTGCAGCGACTACGCACGTTCAAAAGACTTCTACGTGCGCATCCTCGGCCTGCGCGTGCTGGCCGAGAACCACCGCGCCGCGCGCGATTCCTGGAAGCTGGACCTGGCCCTGCCCGACGGCGGCCAGCTGGAACTGTTCTCCTTCCCCTCGCCGCCGCCCCGTCCCAGCCGCCCGGAAGCCCAGGGCCTGCGCCACCTCGCGTTCCGCGTGGCCACGCTGGAACCCTTCATCCAGCGCCTGTCAGCGCACGGCGTAGTGTGCGAACCGATCCGCGTGGACGAGTACACCGGCCGCCGCTTCACCTTCTTCGCCGACCCCGACGACCTGCCGCTGGAGCTGTACGAAGCCGGTTGACGTCCCCGGGGGTCAGATCCCTTTTCCGACGGAAAAGGGATCTGACCCCATCGCCGCCACCGGAAACGTCATCCACGCATGGCATGGATCTGTGTCGACCAAGGTCGACACCCACCAACCGCACCAGCACCGGCAGATCGCCGGAAACTGTCGAAGGCGGGGCATTGTGGGTTTGCGGGGTGTGAGCCGCATGGATGCGGCGACCAAGCCCCCAGGGACGGGTTTACGGCGGCCCCGCAAACCCACAGTGCCCCGCCATCCCTCAGCAAGTCCGCTTTTGCTGTTGCTCCGGCTGTTGCGGCTGCCTCTGCAGGTGCAGGGCGCAGCCCTGCAAAGCCCCCCTTCCCCATACCCCGCCGAATGGGTATACAGTCGACCCATGCCGGCACCGTGCCGGAATGAACCCTGGGAGGGGACCATGCGCAACACCTTCAAGACCCTGCTGCTGGCACTGCCGCTGTGCCTGGCCGCCCTGTCGGCCCAGGCCGCCGACGGCGCCGCCGGCCGCTGGAAGACCATCGACGACAAGACCGGCAAGGTGAAGTCGATCGTCGAGATCAGCCAAGCCGCCAACGGCACCCTGACCGGCAAGGTGGTCGACATCCTGCACTCGGACAAGGGCCCGAACCCGGTCTGCGATGGCTGTGAAGGCGCCAACAGGAACAAGCCGGTGAAGGGCATGACCATCCTCTGGAACCTGAAGGCCGATGGCGCCAACAAGTGGTCCGGCGGCACCATCCTCGACCCGGCCAACGGCAAGACCTACAAGTCGAAGATGGAGCTGCAGCCGGGTGGCACCAGGCTGGACGTGTCCGGCTGCATCGCCTTCATCTGCCGCGCGCAGACCTGGCAGCGCGAATAAGCGCCCCGGCCCCCGCTTCATCCCCGTGACCCGGCCCCGGCCGGGTCACGTCGTTGCGGGCATGCGATACTCTGCGGTTCCCCTCGGCTTCACCCCGCGACCATGACCCGTACCGCGCTCGTCACCACCGCCCTGCCCTACGCCAACGGCCCGCTGCACCTGGGCCACCTGGTCGGCTACATCCAGGCCGACATCTGGGTGCGTGCGCGGCGAATGAGCGGCGGCAAGGCCTGGTTCGTCTGCGCCGACGACACCCACGGCACGCCGATCATGCTGGCCGCGGAAAAGGCCGGGGTCACCCCGGAAACCTTCATCGCCAACATCCAGGCCAGCCACGAACGTGACTTCGCCGCCTTCGGCGTGGCCTTCGACCACTACGACTCGACCAACTCGGCGGCCAACAAGGCACTGACCGAGCAGTTCTACCTGAAGCTGGAAGCGGCCGGCCACATCAGCCGCCGTTCGGTCGCCCAGTTCTACGACCCGGCCAAGGGCATGTTCCTGCCCGACCGCTACGTCAAGGGCATCTGCCCGAACTGCGGCAGCCCCGACCAGTACGGCGACAACTGCGAAGTCTGCGGCGCGACCTATGCACCGACCGACCTGAAGGAGCCGCGTTCGGTCATCTCCGGCGCCACGCCGGAAATGCGCGATTCGGAGCACTTCTTCTTCGAGGTGGGCCACTTCGATGCATTCCTGCGCGAATGGCTGGCCGGCGATGTCGCCCTGCCGGGCGTGAAGGCCAAGCTGGGTGAGTGGCTCAACGCCGAAGGTGGCCTGCGCGCGTGGGACATCTCGCGCGATGCGCCGTACTTCGGTTTCCAGATTCCCGGCCAGCCGGGCAAGTACTTCTATGTCTGGCTGGATGCGCCGATCGGCTACCTGTCCAGCTTCCAGACCCTGTGCGGCAAGCTCGGCGAGGACTTCGAAGCGCACCTGCGCGCCGGCACCGCCACCGAACTGCACCACTTCATCGGCAAGGACATCGTCAACTTCCACGGCCTGTTCTGGCCGGCGGTGCTGCACGGTACCGGCCACCGCGCGCCGACCCGCCTGCACGTCAACGGCTACCTCACCGTGGACGGTGCCAAGATGAGCAAGTCGCGCGGCACCTTCGTGATGGCGCGTACCTTCCTCGATGCCGGCCTGGAGCCGGAAGCGCTGCGCTACTACTACGCCGCCAAGTCCGGCGGTGGCGTCGACGATCTTGACCTGAACCTGGGTGATTTCATCGCCCGCGTCAACGCCGACCTGGTCGGCAAGTTCGTCAACCTGGCCAGCCGCTGCGCCGGCTTCATCAGCAAGCGCTTCGACGGCCAGCTGGCCGCGCAGCTGCCCGACGCGGCGCAGTACCAGCGCTTCGTCGACGGCCTGGCGCCGATCCGTGAAGCCTACGAGCGCAACGACCCGGCTGCGGCGATCCGCCTGACCATGACCCTGGCCGACGAAGCCAACCGCTACATCGACAACGTCAAGCCGTGGGTCATCGCCAAGCAGGAAGGCGCCGACGCGCAGCTGCAGGCCGTGTGCAGCCAGGGCCTGAACCTGTTCCGCGTGCTGGTCACCGCACTGAAGCCGGTGCTGCCGGCCACCGCCGCGCAGGCCGAGGCCTTCCTGGCCGCGCCGGTCAATGACTGGACCGAACTGGCACAGCCGCTGCTGGGCCACCGCATCACCGACTACACCCCGCTGTTCACCCGTATCGACCCGAAGAAGATTGACGCCATGATCGACGCCTCCAAGGACACCCTGCAGCCGGCCGCCGCTGCCGCCCCCGCCGCCAGGACCGACGCCGCCAAGCCGGCCACACCGGCCCCGGCCAAGGACGACGCGAAGAGTGCCGATGCTCCGGCCTATGTCGGCATCGACGATTTCGCCAAGCTCGACCTGCGCATCGGCAAGGTGCTGGTGTGCGAGTTCGTGGAAGGTTCGGACAAGCTGCTGCGCTTCGAACTGGATGCCGGCGAACTGGGCAAGCGCCAGATCTTCTCCGGCATCCGTGGCAGCTACGGCGAGCCGGAAGCCCTGGTCGGTCGCAGCGTGGTGTTCATCGCCAACCTGGCGCCGCGCAAGATGCGCTTCGGCCTGAGCGAAGGCATGATCCTGTCGGCCGGTTTCGACGGCGGCGCGCTGGCGCTGCTGGACGCCGACAGCGGCGCGCAGCCGGGCATGCCGGTCCGCTGATGCCTGCAGCGGGCGCGGCCACCGCCGCGCCTGCCGGCAGCATCGGCCAGCGGAGGCAACGCGATGGGAAGCAATGGAATGGAACTGGCGCTGTTCGACTTCGACCACACCGTGACCACCTGCGATACCTATGGCCGTTTCCTGCGCCGCGTGGCCACCGCCGAACAGCTGGCGCAGGCGTGGTGGAAGGTCGGCCCGTGGCTGGCCGCATACAAGCTGAAACTGATCTCGGCCGAACGCATCCGTGCACGCGTCACCCGCCTGACCTTCAGCAACCGCCACAGCGATGACATCGCCACGCTGGCCGCAGGCTTCTCGCGTGAGTTCCTGCCCGAGGTGGTGCGCCCGGAAATGCTGGAGCAGATCCGCTGGCACAGGGAACAGCAGCATACCGTGGTGATCGTGTCCGGCTCGCTGGACCTGTACCTGCGGCCATGGTGCGAGCAGCTGGGCCTTCAGCTGATCTGCAACCGGCTGGAAAGCCAGGACGGCCGCCTGACCGGTCGCTATGCCGGTGGCGACTGCGGCCCGCGCAAGGTCGAGCACATCCGTCGCCAGTTCGATCTGTCCCGCTACGTGCGCATCCATGCCTACGGTGACAGTTCCGAAGACAAGCCGATGCTGGCGCTGGCCCACGAGCGCTGGTTCCGTGGCAAACCCCTGAAGTAACCCCGACGCGCAGCCTTCGCCACGCATGAGCCTGATCCCGCCCCTGACCGAACGCCTCGACCGCCTGCTGCCGCAGACCCAATGCGGGCAGTGCGGCTACGACGGCTGCCGCCCGTATGCGCAGGCGATGGCGCGCGGCGAGGTGGGCGTGGACCGCTGCCCGCCGGGCGGCGATGCCGGCGCGCGCGCGCTGGCGCAGGTAATGGGCGTGCCTGCCATTCCGTTTGATCGTTCGCGTGGCGAACACAAGGTGCCGCAGGTGGCGCTGATCGTGGAAGCCGACTGCATCGGCTGCACCAAGTGCATCCAGGCCTGCCCGGTGGACGCCATCGTCGGCGGCGCCAAGTACATGCACACGGTCATCGCCGATCTGTGCACCGGTTGCGAACTGTGCATTCCGCCGTGCCCGGTGGACTGCATCGAGTTGCTGCCCCTGTAACAGGGGTCGGATCCCTTTCCGCGGGAAAGGGATCCGACCCCATCCCGCAGTTACGGCACAGCCGCCGTCACCACGATCTCGACCTTCCACTCGGCGTGGGCCAGCTTGGCTTCGAAGGTTGCGCGGGCCGGGGTCGCGCCCTCGACCACCCACTCGTCCCACGCCTTGTTCATGCCGTCGAAGTCGGCGATATCGGCCAGGAACACTTCCGCGCGCAGCACGTGCTGGCGATCACTGGCGACCAGTGCCAGCAGCTTGTCGATCTCCGCCAGCACCTGCCGGGTCTGCCCGGTGATGTCCTGGCTGGTGTCTTCCGGAATCTGGCCGGAGAGGTAGGCGACCTTGTTGTACACGGTCATTTCGGACATGCGCGGTCCGACGTCGTAACGCTCCATCATGGGCGTGGCTCCTGCGGGTGATCAGGCCTGCATTGTCCTCCAATCCGGTCGACGGTGGGTGCACGGGCACCTTCCGCGACACGTCACTACCGGGCTCCGACGGTCCCACTGGTCAAATGACGATGACAGGCGCACGATGCGCCACGCCCGCGTTGACACCGCCCTCGCCCCTCCTGCCGCACCCTTGCGCCGATGACCGTCCCCGTCGATTCCACCACTGCCCCTTCCACGCCAGCCTGGAAGCGGGTTGCCACCATCGTCATCCCGCTGCTGATCCTCGCCCTGGCCCTGCACGGCCTGGCCAACGAGTTCGACGAGCACGGCTACCGGGCCATCCGCCAGGCGTTCCGCCAGCTCAGTGGCATGCAGATCGCGCTCACCGTGGTACTCGGCCTGGCCAGTTACGCCTGCCTGATCGGCTTCGATGCCATCGGCCTGCGTCGCAGCGGCATCCGCGTGCACCCTGCGCGAGTCGGCATCACCGCGTTCCTTGCGCACACGCTGGGCCAGACCGTGGGCTTTGCCGCGTTGACCGGCGGCGCGGTACGCCTGCGTGGCTACCGCAGCGCCGGCCTGGACCTGGCGCAGATCGGCCAGGTGGTGCTGATGAGCACGCTCGGCTTCGTGTTCGGGGCATGGCTGCTGATCAGCGTGGCACTGTGCATGGAACCTGCAGCGGCAGCGTTGGCATTGCCATTGAATCCCGATGCCGTGCGCATCGTCGGCATCGTCGCCCTGCTCGCATATCTCGGCACCGTGCTGCTGGTCGGCCGCGATGGACGGCAGTTCAGCGTGTTCGGCCATGCGTTGTGGCTGCCCGACCGCCGCACCATGATCGGCGTCACCGTGCTGAGCGTGATCGAACTGGTGCTGGCCAGTGCCGCGTTCTACGTGCTGCTGCCGGACTCCACGCCGACCGGACTGCCCGGCTTCGTCGGCCTGTACCTGGTGGCCGTGCTGGCCGGCCTGGTCTCGACCGTGCCCGCCGGCCTTGGCGTGTTCGAGTGGAGCCTGCTGAAGCTGTTGCCGCAGGTGGCACCGGCGGCGGTGCTGGCAGCGGCGCTGATCTACCGCGTCACCTACTACGTGCTGCCGCTGGTGCTGGCCACCCTGCTCGCGCTCGCGCCCGCCCTGCGTCAGCCACTGCAGGCCAGCGCCGGGGCAACCCGTGCGGGCTGGAACGCGCTGCGCCCGTGGCTGCCGCAGATCATCGCGCTGGCGGTGTTCAGCATCGGCGCCGCACTGGTCATCGACGGCACGCTGCCGACGCCACGCCGTCACCTGGTCAATGCCTCGCTGCCGATCCTGGAGACCTCGCACCTGATCGGCAGCCTCAGCGGCGTCGCACTGCTGCTGATCGGCCAGGGCCTGGCCCGGCGCAGCCACGCCGCGTGGGTGCTGGCGATGGCGGTGTGCGTGATCACCCCGCTGCCGCTGTGGCTGCGGGGTGGCCAACTGTTGATCGCCGTCTCGGCAGTGCTGGTGGCGATGGCACTGTGGGCCGCACGTCGCGAGTTCTACCGCCAGGGCGCGCTGCTGGACGAAGCCTGGTCATGGCCGTGGCTGCGCAACCTCGGCCTGGTGCTGGTCGCGGTCACCTGGCTGCTGTTCTTCACCTACAGCCATGTCGAGTACCAGAACGAGCTGTGGTGGCAGTTTGCGATATCCGGCAACGCACCACGCGCGCTGCGCGCGTTGCTGGTCGTGGCGATCGCGCTGGTGATGTTCGGCCTGGCGCGGCTGCTGCACAGCACGCGCAGCCCGCTGCCAGCCGCCGACGAGGCCACGCTGCAATCACTGGCGCCGGTACTGGCCGGTGCCACCGATACCCAGGCCTTCCTGGTGCTGACCGCCGACAAGGCGGTGCTGCGCGACGAGGCGAAACAGGGCTTCGTGATGATGCAGCGCTACGGCGGTTCGCTGATCGCGATGGGCGATCCGGTCGGCCCGCCGGAGGTCGCCCGCGCATTGATCTGGCGCTTCCGCGAGGAAGCCGACCGGCTCGGCCTGCGCCCGGTGTTCTACCAGGTCGGCGAGTCCTACTGGCAGACCTACCTCGACCTGGGCCTGGGCCTGGTCAAGCTGGGCGAAGAAGCGATGGTGCCGCTGCACGATTTCGGCCTGGAAGGCCGCGAACGTGCGGACCTGCGCCAGGCCTGGAACCGGGGCAAGCGCGGCGGCCTGTCCTTCCGTGTGGCACCGGTGGAGGAAATTCCCAGCCTGCTGCCGCGCCTGCACGCGATTTCCAACGCGTGGCTGGAAGACAAGGCCGGCGACGAAAAGGGCTTTTCGCTGGGCAGCTACGACCCGGATTACCTGGTGCGGTTCCCGGTGGCACTGGTCGAGGCCGAAGGCCAGATCGTGGCGTTCGCCAACCTGTGGCAGGCGCCGGCCGGTGCCGAGCTGTCGGTGGACCTGATGCGCCACGTCAACGAGGCGCCGAAGGGCACGATGGACTTCCTCTTCATCGAGCTGTTCCTGTGGGGCCGCGCGCAGGGCTATGCACGCTTCTCGCTGGGCATGGCGCCACTGTCCGGGCTGGCGCAGCATCGCCTGGCCGGCCGCTGGAACCGCCTGGCCGGCCTGCTGGCGCGGCATGGCGAACGCTTCTACGGCTTCAGTGGC
This sequence comes from Stenotrophomonas sp. YJH_SMC_127, assembly GCF_059372445.1. Taxonomy (NCBI): domain Bacteria; kingdom Pseudomonadati; phylum Pseudomonadota; class Gammaproteobacteria; order Lysobacterales; family Lysobacteraceae; genus Stenotrophomonas; species Stenotrophomonas sp. YJH_SMC_127. Next base: position 420,535 of record NZ_JCAFVO010000001.1, read on the forward strand.
CTGCGCCGCTTCAAGTCGAAGTTCGACCCGCAGTGGCGGCCACGCTATCTCGCTGCGCCCAGTGGCATGCACCTGCCGGCCGCACTGCTGGATGCCACGCGCCTGATCTCGCTGGACCCGCGGCGCAACTGACGCCCCGCACCACCAGGCATACCCGGTGCCACCTGCCGCCCGGTAGGTGTCGACCTTGGTCGACACGCTCATCCCCAAGGCGCCCTCAGCCCCAGCGCCTACCAAGGTCGGCGTCTACCAAGCGCTACATACCGCCCTTGAGGATCACCTCGGCCAGCCGATCATAGTCACCACCGAAATGGTGGTCACCCGGCAGCTTCACCTTCTTCACACCGTCATTGGCCGGCAGGTCCGGGCACAGTGCGTCCTCATCCTTGTCGCCGTACACGCACAGCGTTTTCTCCGCCGGCAGTCTGGCCACTTCCGGCGCGATCGGCAGGCCGTCGCCGCCGCCGCCCAGCCAGTTGCTGACGTGGAACTCGAAGTCGGCCTTCTTGCCTACCGACAGCAGCACGATGCGATCCAGCGCTGCACGGGTATCGGCATCGAGCTGGTTGATGGTCGCCGGCAGCACGTCGGCCCCCTGCGAGAAACCGATCAGCATCACCTTGTCGCGGTGCCACTGCTGGCGATAGTGATCGATGATCTTCTGCAGGTCAGCAGCGAAGCCCTTCGGCGTGCGCTCGCTCCAGAAGTAGCGCAGCGAGTCGATGCCGACCACGGCCACGCCGTGCTCGTTGAGCGACGACGCCACGTCCTTGTCCAGGCCGGCCCAGCCACCGTCACCGGAGACGAACACGGCCAGCGTGTCGCCGTTGCCGGTCGCCGGTACTTCCACCACCGGCAGGCCCTTCAGCGCGGCCGGCGGCGGTGCCAGGCTGACGCCTGCCTGCGCACCCATCACCCGCGCTGCAGCCACCAGGCCCGGTGAGGCATCACCACGCGCCGTGCGCTTGAACTCGCGCGCCATCGCCACCTGCTGCACGAACCCGCTGGCCTCGCCCGCCTTGCAGCCGTGATCACCGGCTGCACTCAACCACGGGAAGTTCAGCTCGGCGGGTTGCAGCGTGTTGCGCTTCACGCCATCGCCGCAGACCATGCGCTCGTGGTTGTGGTCCGGGCAGAAGCCGGTGGTGAGCAGGCCGGCGAACACCTGGGTGTCGGCCTGCGCGGCCAGCGAGTAGGCCATTTCAGCGCCTTCGCCATCGCCGCCGACCAGCGGCAGGTGGTACCCGGGCAGATGCAGCGAGGCCTGCAGCCAGCGCGAGAAATTCTCGACATCGCCGGAACCGAACGAACAGGTCGGGTTGCCTTCGCGCTTGAGCACGCCGCGCAGGTGCGCGATGTCCACGGCGGCGACCATCGCACCGTCGGCACGCAGGGCCTCGATCGGCAGACGGCTGGTATCGCCACCGGGAGTCGGTTCGTGGAACCAGATCACCACCCGCTGCGGGGTACCGGCCGGCATATGCACCGGAATCTGTTCGAACCGCCCGTGGCTGAACTGCTGCACGGTCGCTGCCGCGGTTGCCGGCAGTGCGGCCAGCGCCAGCACCACGCCCATTACCCTGCCCAGCCCTGCACGCTTCATATCGCAGCCCCGATGGAATGCGCACACGATACGCTGCCTCCACGTGCACGGCACGTACCGGTGCAGGCCGTTGGGGTTTCAGCAGGCTGCGGCGCGACGACTGCGCCGATACAGCGCCAGCGCCAGATACAGCAGCCAGCCCACGATCACCACGATCACCACTTTCTGCCCCAGCCCGCGCGGCGGCCCGCCACGCCACAGCACGTGCAGCCATAGCAGCACGAAGGCCAGCCAGGCCCAGCCCCAGAGCAGGCCGGCGGCGGATTGCCAGCCCGGTTCGCGGCGCAGGTACCAGGCCTGCAGCAGCATGCCGACGCTGGCACACAGGAATGCAGTGTTGGCCGCCAACCCGTGGATGAACGGTGCCAGCAGCGGGGTTGCTTCGGGCAGCCAGCTGTCACCGATGGCGACCGTGGCCAGGCCCAGCGCCGAGACCGTGAACAGCAGCGGCGCCGCCGCGCTGCGCCGCGGGCCGATGCTGCCGCGATAAAGGGCGATGCCGAGCAGGGCGATCGCCAATGCCAGCAGGCAGTAGGCCGCGCGCAACGCCAGCCCCCACGGCCCATGCAGGTAGAGGCTGAGCGTGGCCCGCACCCAGTCCAGGTCGGTGCGTGCGAACTGCGTCCACAGCGCGGTGGCCAGGAACAGAACCAGGGCTGCCAGCGCCAACAGCGCCGCCGGACGCGCGCGGCTCATGCGGAGGCCTCCGGGTGCCGCGCCTGCCATTCGGCCAACGCCTTGCGGTAGCGCTGCAGCTCATCGGCATACAGATCCAGCACGCACAGCGGGCAACCGCTGCCGCAGCATTCGTTGGGACCGGGCTCTTCCGGCGGCAGCGGACGGGGATCGGGATCAGGGACGGACACGGTTGGAAGCGGCGATCGGTGGAAACAGGCCCCAGTGTACCGGGCTGGCTCAGTGGTCCAGCTGGCGGCGCAGGTTGTCGCGCGCGGCCGCGTCGAGGCGCTGGTGGAAGAATTCGCTGAGGAAGATGCGCGGTGCGCGCAGCAGGCCCTGCAGGAAACGGCGGCGACCGGCGCGATACAGGAAGCCCGGCACCACGCCCTTGTACTCCTCGGCCACGCCACGGTCATACGCGGCGAACACCGGTTCCGGCGCGGCCAGGATCGCCATGTCGCAGTCCAGGAACAACGCGGCCTCGGCATCGACATCGTCCGGGCCGAGCGCGCCATGGCGGGCGGTCAGCAGGATCAGCTGCTCGACCCGGGCGGCATCGACGGCGGCGAGTTCCGGCGCCTGCGCGATCGCCTGCAGGGCCAGCTGCGCCGAACGCGCCTCGTTGTCCTTTCGCCCCGCCACGTAGATCGCATCGTGGTAGAGCACGGCCAGGTAGACCTCGGCCGGTTGCTGCCAGCCGGGGCCGTCGGCAACCTCCTGGCAGTGCTGCAGCACCGCGCGCACGTGGCCGAAGTGGTGGTAGGCCCGTGGCGGCGTTGCATAGCTGTCCTGCAGCGCCTGCCACTGCACTGGAGCGAGCGTCAGCGGGGAAAAGTCCATGCGCGGATCATCCCGCCTGCGCCGGTGGCGGGCAAGCTGTCACTTTTTTCACCACGCCCTCACAAGGCCCTTCGCACTAGGCCGCAACGCGGTTGTCCACAGCTTTCCCGAGCGCTGGTCCACACCGGTTGTGGATGAACGTGCGGACCGACCAACGGTCGCTGCAGCGGTGCGCGCACAGGTCTACACTCGCCTCAGGCGGGAGCGCCCGCCGCTGCCGGGAGCCGTCATGTACCGTCCTGCCGCCCGATTCGTTCTGCTCGCACTGGCCGCATTGGCAGCACCGTCCGCGATCGCACAGGATCATCCGGGAACGGCCGCGCCGCTGGCCGTTGCCAGCACCACCACTCCGGCGATGCCGACGCCGCAGCAGGTGTTCGCGATTCCACCGGCGATGCGCGACATGCTGCGCACGCAGGTGATCAATCACGGTTACTCCCGCGAGCAGCGCCTGCAGGCGCTGGTGGAGATGATCTTCGACCGCCACGGCCTGGACCTGCAGTACGACGCCGATGCGACCTTCACCGTCAGCGAGATCTGGCAGCAGCGGCGCGCCAACTGCCTGGCCTTTACCCTGATGTTCGTCGCGCTGGCACGCGAAGCCGGCATCCAGGCACGCGTGCAGGAAGTCGGCCAGGTCGTGTCGTGGTACCAGGACCAGGCCCAGGGCCTGGTCTACAGCGTCGGCCACGTCAATGCCGGGGTCGGCTTCGCCGGCCGCTTCGCCACCGTCGATCTGGATCGCAACGTGCTGTACGACCGCCGCGGGCCGCTGCCGATCAGCCAGGCACGGGCATTGGCACACTTCTACAACAACCGCGGCGCCGAACGCATGGCCAGCGGCGATCTGGTGGGTGCACGCACCTTCTTCAATGCCGCGCTGGCACAGGACAACAGCTTCGCCGCCACCTGGAACAACCTGGGCGTGCTGGAAAACCGTACGGGCGATACCGCCGCCGCGCGCCGGGCATTGGAAACGGCGCTGCGACTGGACGGCCGCCAGGACGCTGCACTGACCAACGCCAGCGCGCTGTACCGGAAGCTGGGCATGATCATGCAGGCGCAGGCGCTGGAGCAGCGCCTGCAGTCGGTGCAGCGCGAGGATCCGTTCGCGCAGTACATGCTCGGCGCCGAGGCCGAACGCGCCGGCCGACTGGATCAGGCGATCCGCTATTACCGGCAGGCCGTGCGCCTGTACGACACCGCACACCAGTTCCACTTCGGGCTGGCGCGGGCCTATTTCCTGGCCGGCCAGCTCAAGCGCGCCGATCGTGAACTGCTGCGCGCGCAGGCGCTGGGCGGTGCCCCGCAGCAGGCGCGCTACCAGGCCAAGCTGGACAGCCTGGCCCGCTGGCGCGCACAGCAGCAGGCCAGGCGCTGAAGGCCGGTCAGGCCTTCTTGAGGAAGCAGGTCTTCAGGACCAGGCCCTTGATCTTCTCCGAGTTGCCTTCGATGTGCTCGGCATCGTCCTCGACCAGGCGGATGTTGCGGATCACGGTGCCCTGCTTGAGCGGGATCGAGGAACCCTTCACCTTCAGGTCCTTGATCACGGTGACCGTGTCACCGGCCTGCAGGGTATTGCCGTTGCTGTCACGCACGACCAGGGTCGAACCGGCACTTTCCTCGGCGGTCCATTCGAAGCCGCAGTCGGCGCAGATCCACAGCGCGCCATCGGCATAGGTGTTTTCCAGGGTGCACTGCGGGCAGGCGGGGGCAGAAGACATCAGCAAGTACCTCAAAGTGAATCAACAGCCGCCATTGTAACCGCCCGGCTCGCCTGCCCTTTTCCGGGCGGCGCCCGGCTCCCGGCTTGACCCGATCCGGCCTCCCGGTACGGAATGGGAGGCCGCAGGAACTTGCAGTCGGCGGCGAACTGCAGCAGAGTGCGCGGCCCCTGATCGCCCCCCGGAACTCCCCATGCGCCTCGGCATCGACTTCGGTACCAGCAACTCCGCCGCCGCCATCGTGCATGAGGGAACACTGCTGCCGATCCGCTTCGGCGACGCCGAGCAGTTCCGCACCAGTGTGTACTTCCCCGGCGTGGTGCCCGACCCGGACGACTTCCAGCTCGACGACGGCCAGGAACACCAGCTGCAGCAGATGATCGACAGCGCCGCGCGCGCGGCGCGCGCCGCCGGCCAGGAACGCACGCCGCAGGCGCTGCGCCGCGAAGCCCTGCGCGCGCTGCGCCGGGAATGGATGGAAGCCCGCGCCGGCAAGGAACGCAGCGCCAACGACCTGCTGCAGAACGCGGTCTACGGCGACGAAGCGCTGGAAGCCTATTTCGAGGAACACGAAGGCAACCTGGTGCAGAGCCCGAAGTCGATGCTCGGCTACAACCTGCACCCGCGCGCGAAGCAGACCATCACCGGCATCGCCGCGCACATCCTCGAACACATCCGCCTGACCGCCAGTGCCCAGCTCGGCCGGCCGCTGCGCGCCGCCCTGCTCGGGCGCCCGGTGCAGTTCCGCAGTTCGATCGGCGCAGCCGGCAACGACCAGGCGCTGGACATCCTGCGTGAAGCGGCCACCCAGGCCGGCTTCGACCAGGTTGATTTCCTCGAGGAGCCAGCCGCGGCGGCCATGCATTACCACGCCGAAAGCCGCGAGCGGCACCAGGCGGTGATCGTCGATATCGGCGGCGGCACCACCGACATCGCCCATGCCGAAGTCGGCGGCGACGACGCCCCGCGCATCCACCGCGCCTGGGGTATCGCCCGCGGCGGTACCGACATCGACCTGGCGCTGAGCCTGTCCAGCTACATGCCGCTGTTCGGCCGCGGCATCACCCGCGTGCCGGCCCACCACTACGTGGAAGCGGCCACCGTGCAGGACATGACCCGCCAGCGCGAATTCCGCCTGCACAAGTACGACCATGTCGACGCGCCCTGGGGCGACCGCCTGCAGGCCCTGCAGGACACCGGCAACACCGCCCGCCTGTACCGTGACGTCGAACGCGCCAAGATCGCCCTCAGCGCTGCCAGCGAGCACCGCAGCACGCTGGACTACATCGCCCGCGACCTGCATGCCGACAGCAGCGCCGACGGCCTGGCCGCCGCCGCCCATGGCTACCTGGAGCAGATCCGCGAGCTGCTGGCCCAGGTCCGCAGCGACATCGGCGGCGACCCGGATGCCGTGTTCCTGACCGGTGGCATGTCCCGCGCCGGCTACCTGCGCCAGGCGGTGGCGGCCGCCTTCCCGGGCGCCCGCATGGTCCACGGCGAGCCCTCGCTGGGCGTGGTCCAGGGCCTTGCGCTGGCGGCAGCCAGCCAGGATTAACAAAACGTTACGCGGTCTAAGTTACTCTTGGTCGGCTAGAACCCTGCTGCCCCTTCCACCGGCCATGCCGGTGTGTGTCCACGGTGCAGCCTGGCCCGCCCAGCGGGCCTAGCGGCCATGCCTTCCTGGCTCGTTCATGGTCCGCGCAGCACCTGAGCCGCCATTGAGACCCGCTTTGGGCACCCGCCAGGCCCCTGAGGCCTTACAACCTGACGCAGCACCTGCACCCATCGACTGCCGCCGTTGTGACGCGGTCTGTTGCCGGTTGCCCGTGCTGCTGCAGCCCGGCGACCACGTGCCCGGCCAGTTCCTGTCACGCGACACCCACGGCCGTGCCGTGATGGCGCGCAACGAGGAAGGCTGGTGCGCGGCGATCGATCCCTATCACCTGCGCTGCACGATCTATTCGCAGCGCCCGGCGATCTGCCGCCAGTTCTCGATGGGCGGCGATGACTGCCGCCGCGAGCGGCAGGACTACCTGCGCCAGGCCGATGCCTGGGCGCTTTCCTCCCCTTCCACCTGACAGGAGCAACCATGCCCCGCAAGGCAAAGACCCCCGCGAAGGCCAGCAACAGCATCCGCAGCGAACGCAAGGGCGCGGCCGCCAGCACCGTGGTCAGCAGCGATTCGATCGCTTCGGACCTGGCAGCGTTCCGCAAGGCCGGTGGCAAGATCGAAGTCCTCGGCACTACCTGGGCGCTGAAGAAAGCCAGCTGACCCAGCTCCGACCGCGGCGGCGCTGCCGCCGCGGCCTGCCGGACCGCGCTCAGCGATCCAGGCGTACCCGCACACTGCCCGAATGCGACTGGACGCGGATGTCACCGTCGCCATTGCCGAGCCGAGTATCGAGATGGCTGCCGGGGCCGTAGCGCGGCCGTTCCAACTGGCCGGCATCGCTGTTGATCGACCCGCTGAAGCTGTTCACCGACAGCTGCGCCGAAACCGTGCGTGGCAGGCGCAGGTTGACCGACGCGCTCACCGATTCGACATTGATACGGCCCCCCGGCGCCAGCCCGGCCGCCGACAGGTCGATGCTGCCCGACACGGTTTCCACCGCCAGCCGCTGCACCCGCCCGGCATCGACCTCGACCCGGCCGGATACCGTCTGTGCACCGATGTCACCGGACACGCCGCCGCCGGCTTCGATGCGGCCACTGACCGTGTTCACGTCCAGCTTCGGCGTCTGCAGGCGCGCGATGACACCGCCGCTGACCGTATTGAGCTTGCTGTCGCCGCTGCGACCGGAGGCGCTCAGGCTGCCGCTGACCGTGTCGGCCTGCAGGCGGCGCACATCGATGCCGCTGATGTCCTGGCTGGCACTGACCGTACTCAGCAGCAGTTCCACCGAGCGCGGCACGTTCAGCACCAGCGTCGCGCCGCCGTTGTTGTTGCGACGCGGATACTCGATCTCCCAGCGCACGCGGTTGGCACTCTTCTCCTGGCGCAGCTGCAGGCCATCGCTCAGCGTACCGGTGAGCTGCACGTCGTTGCGGTCCCAGCCACGCACGCTCACTTTGCCGGCCACGTTGCTCAGTTCGATGCGGCCGCCGGCGGCCAGGTTGTGGCGCTCGTCGATCCGTGTGTCAGCCAGGGCCACCGCGGGCAGCAGCAACAGCGCGGCGCAGCAGGTCATCAGGGTTCGTGTCATCGGGGGTCTCCTCAGGTCGTCAGGCCGGACTCGGCGGCATAGGCCGCCTGCCGGGTCAATTCCAGCCGCAACGCATAGGTGCGCTTGAGCTGGCCAAGCAGATGCGGCGCGCGTGGATCCTGCGCCAGCGCGGCCCGGATCTGTGCCGCGCTTTCATCGAGTTCGTGCAGCGCCGGCTGCCATTCCGGCGCCCGGCCTGCGGGCAACGAGGCCACTGCCTGCTGGTACTGCTCGGTCATCGCCGCGGCCTGCAGTTGCAGGGTAGACGGCACCGGCGCGTCCGGTTGCGCATGGCGCCACGGCGCCACCGCGTAGAGCGCCAGGCTTGCGGCCAGTGCGGCCCCCACCGGCAACCACCAGCGCCGGCGCGAACGCCCCGGCAGCACCACCACGTTGCCGGTCGGCGCAGGCGCCGCCTGTGGTTCACGCGGCGGCAGCTGCGCCGACAACCGCGTCCAGCCATCGGCGGGCAGGCCGCGTTCGGAAGGCAGCGCGCGCAGTCGGGCCACCAGATCGTGGTCGGAATCGTGTTCGTGTGTACTCATGTCATGTCTCCCAGCCGTGCGCGCAACAGGCCGCGCGCACGATGCAACTGTGCCTTGGAGCTGCCGACGGCCATCTGCAGCTGCGCGGCGATCTCCTGGTGTTTCCAGCCCTCGATGTCATGCAGCACCAGTACCGCGCGCGCCCTCGGCGGCAGCGTCGCAAGCGCGCGCTCCAGGTCGCGCTCGGTACCGGCGCAGCGGTCGTGTACGGCCAGTTCCTGCAGTCCTCCGTCCACATCATCAAGACTGTCGTGGTCCTGCCCGGCGGCGCGCCCACGCAGTTCCATCAGCGCAGCGTTGACGCCCAGGCGATGCAGCCAGGTCGACAGGCTGCTCTCGAAACGGAACCCCGGCAGCGCCTTCCACGCCTGCAGGAAGGCTTCCTGCAAGGCGTCTTCGGCACGCGCCTGCTGGCCCCCGCACAGCCGCCACAGCACGGCGAACACGCGCGGTGCATGCCGCCGGTACAGCAGTTCATAGGCCGAGGTATCGCCGGCGGCGGCCGCCCGCACCAGGGCGGGTTCATCGACGGCGTCGTGGGCGGCAGGCGGCGCGGGCATGGTGGTGTCGAGCATATCGCTTGGATGCGGCGGCCCGGGAAAAGGTTTAGAGCCGGACGACGATCACTGCCGTGCAACCTTTTCGACTCCTGCTGCATCCATGGAAGGTCCTTCGCGAAATTGCCGTCCAGGAGTCCTGCCATGTCCAGCCCAACCTGCGCCGCCCTGCTGGTGATCGCCGCCTGCGTCGTGCTGCAGGCACTGGGCCTGTCGCTGCAGCTGCACCCCGGTAACGGCCGTGCCTGCCTGCAACAGCACCGCCAGGCGCTGGTGTGCCTGGCCTGGGCCCCGGCGGTCGAATCCCCGGCACGCGCCGGGTAACATCGAAGGTCGCTATTGCCACCTGTTGTCGCCCCATGATGTTGTCGCTGAAGGATCACCTGCCGCCCTGGACCCACCCGTGGTTGAACTACGCCGGCGTCGCCCTGCAGATCGTAGTGGTGCTTCTGGTCGCGTGGCTCCTGCGCGTGCTCGCCCGGCGCCTGATCCGCCGCTTCGCCGAGCACTACACGTTGCCGCCCGAGATGGTGATGGGCGCGCGCCGGATCACCAGTTTCGTGGTCTATTTCAGTGCCCTGCTGTACATCCTCAGCCTGCTCGGCGCGAAGCCCTCGGTGCTGTGGACCGCGTTCACCGGCTTCGCGGCCGTGGGCGCAGTGGCCTTCTTCGCGGCCTGGAGCGTGCTGTCCAACATCTTCTGCACGCTGCTGATCTTCACCACCCGCCCGTTCCGCCTGCACGACTACATCGAGGTGCTGGAGAACGGCGAGAAGCCGGGCCTGAAGGGCCGGGTGATCGACGTGAACCTGATCTACACCACGCTGCAGGAGACCGGCGAGGGCCACGAGGGCACAGTGCTGCAGCTGCCGAACAACCTGTTCTTCCAGCGCACGGTACGGCGCTGGCGCGACCCGGCGCAGGCCCCCGGCGGCATCCAGGGCGACGGTTGAGGGTGGAGTTTTCGGCAGGGCTGCGCCCTGCACCTGCAGAGGCCGAAGCCGAAGCAAGATCAAGAGCGGCATTCCGTGGGATGGCGGGGCGGTGTGGGTGGTCAGGACACGCCGTAAACCCCCCTCCGGGGTCCGGCCCAGCCGCTGGCGGCTGTGCGTTCGGGCGCTTGCGAAGCAGTGCTTCGCAAGCAAAGCGCCCTCACCCCTGGGGGCTCGATGGCGCCATCCATGGCGCCAACGGTCCTGCCCACCCACACCGCCCCACCTCTGACAGATTCCGCGCGCTGTTGGTGGGTGCCGACCGTTGGTCGGCACATCTGTCAGATATCGATAGTCAAAATTGGATCCGACCCCGTGCCGACCAACGGTCGGCACCCACCATCAGCAGCAGGTTCCAACAGATCGCGGAAATCTGTCGAAGGCGGGGTGGGTCCGGTTGAGGGGGGCCAGATCAGTGAGCGCCATGGATGGCGCCTTTGATGTTGACGTTGCTTCTGCAGGTGCAGGGCGCAGCCCTGCAATAAAACACCCCTTTACCTCAGCTGGCTGTCCTTGCTGCCACGCCGGTTGTACCCGGCATGCGCCTGGTCTTCGTCGTCCCGCGCCTGCTGGCACGCAACGCACAACCGCACACCAGGCACAGCCCGGCGTCGCGCCAACGGGATCGGCGCGTCGCATTCCTCACAGTGGTCCAGACCGGGGCCGTCGCGCAGCTGGCGCCGCGCGCGGGCGATCGCATCATCGACAGTGGCGTCGATCTGGTCCTGGACCGCGCCGTCTCCTGCCCAACCGGTGGCCATGGCTATCCTCCGCAGGTGTGTCGCCCGATATGGGGACGATACACCCCGGCAAAAAGGAAGGCCTTCATGTAGAGCCGAGCCATGCTCGGCTGCTCTTCAGGATGCCAAACAGAACGCCGACGGATCCGATCAGGCCGATTGCGACTTAATCCCCTCCGTCCCCTTTTTGCTTACCAGACCAGGTCGTCGGGCACCTGGAACTGCGCGTAATAGGCGTCGTCTTCTGCGTTGCCGGTGGAGATCTCGGCGGTCGAGCCCGGCTGGCCGTGGTCGACGATGATTGCTTCGGGTGCGCGTTCACGCACCTTTTCGGCGGCGGCGCGGGGCAGCAACGCATAGCCCTCGCCGTGGGCGACGATGACCAGCACGCCCACCGACAGCGCCTTGCGCAGCTTGGGGTCGATCAGCAGGGTACGGATCGCCGCGCCATCGCTGAAGCGGTACTCGTCGTCGCCCTTGTGGGGTACGGCATGGGCCGTGATGATCTGCCTGGCCTGGGCCTTCTGTTCAGCCTGCCTGGCCTGGGCATTGCGTTCGGCGGCCAGTGCGCGGTCGCGCTCGACCTTCTCGGCGCGGGCACGTTCAGCCTCGCGCTGGACCTCGGCCGAGGTCGATTCGGCCTTGCCCTGGCGGGCCTTGGCCTGCTCGCGTGCGGCGGCGCTGGCCTGCGACTTCTTGGCCAGGCCGGCCTTGAGCAATTGTTCCTGCAGCGCGTTGGGCTTTGCCATGGTCGGTGCGTACCGCGTGTAATCTTGGATGCCCCATTCTACCGACGCCCCGCCGCCCCTGCATGGCAGTCCTGAAGTACCTCACCGGTTATCCCGAACCCCTGGTTGCCCAGGTCAGCGAGCTGCTGGCGCAGGGCAGGCTCGGCCCCTGGCTGCAGCAGCGCTACCCCGACCCGCACGAGGTGCGCAGCGACCGCCAGCTGTACGACTACACCCAGGAGCTGAAGGACCGTTACCTGCGCAAGTCGGTGCCGCTCAACAAGGTCTGCTACGACAATACGCTGGAAGTGATCAAGCACGCGCTGGGCACCCACACCGCCATCTCCCGCGTGCACGGCGGCCGCCTCAAGGCCAGCCGCGAGATCCGCATCGCGACCGTGTTCCGCCAGGCACCCGCGGCGTTCCTGCGCATGATCGTGGTGCATGAGCTGGCCCACCTGAAGGAAGCCGACCACAACAAGGCCTTCTACCAGCTGTGCCAGCACATGGAGCCGGACTACCTGCAGCTGGAGTTCGATACCCGCCTGTACCTGACCGAGCTGGCCAACCGCGGCCAGCGCTGACCGGCCGCAGCAGCTACACTGCGCGCCCCCTGCCCGACCTGCCTGCCATGGAACCGATCCGTCTCGACAAACGCCTGTCCGCCCTGCTCGGCATCCCGCGCGGCGAAGCGCGGCGCTACATCGAAGGCGGCTGGGTCACGGTCAACGGCGACGTGGTGGAACAGCCGCAGCGCCCGGTCGATGACAGCGCGGTGATCGTGGTGGCCGAACAGGCCAGCGATGAAAAGGCCGAGCGGGTCAGCATGCTGCTGCACAAGCCGGCCGGTGTCGCCGCCGAAACCCTGTGTGCCCTGGTCAGCAGTGACAGCCGCAGCGAACTTGATGCCAGCGACATCCGTCCGTTGCAGCGTCACTTCCACGGCCTGCAGCTGGCCGCCTCGCTGCCGGCCAGCGACAGCGGGCTGGTGGTGGTCAGCCAGGATCCGGCCACGCTGGCCCACCTGCAGCGCAACCTGGGCCGTACCGAGCAGGAATACCTGATCGAAGTGGCCGAAGGCGGTCCCGAGCGCGGGCCGTGGCTGATGGCGCGGCTGCAGCAGGAATCGGGCGGCGCCAAGGTCAGCTGGCAGAGCGAGCAGCGCCTGCGCTTCGCCGGCAAGGGTCTGACGGCCAAGGGGCTGCGTGTGGCGGTCAGCGCCGCCGGCCTGCAGGTCACGGCCGTGCGCCGCCTGCGTATCGGACGCGTGGCGCTGGGGCCGCTGCCGCCGGGGCAGTGGCGCTACCTGGGCAGCGACGAGCGGTTCTGAGGTGTGCGGGTCAGGGCCCTTTCCCGTGGAGAGGGATCCGGGGGTCGGATCCCGTGCCGAAGGCAGGGGCTCTGACCCCCGGTCGATCCTGCAGGCATTCCTTCACGCATGGCGTGGCTCTACCATCGGGGCATGAGCCTGCCCAAGCCGCTGTGGCGACGCCTGCTGCGTGTTGCTGCGATCATCCTCGCCGTGCTGGTGCTGCTGGTCCTGTCCGGGCTGCTGCTGGCCGACCATCTCACGCCGCAGGCGCATGGCGCGCCTTCGCACGTGCTGCCGCTGCAGCCGGCACAGACCCGCATCGACCAGCAGATCGTGCCGCTGCAGGCGGCCCATCCCGGCCAGTCGGGCGTGGCCTTCCTCAGCGATGGCATGGATGCCTTCGCCGCCCGCGCGATGATCACCACCCAGGCCGGCCGCAGCCTGGACCTGCAGTACTACATCTGGCACGACGACCTGATCGGCCACCTGATGGCCAAGGCGCTGTATGACGCCGCCGAGCGCGGCGTGCGCGTGCGCATCCTGCTCGATGACATGAATGCCAAGGACAAGGACGCGCTGATGATGGCGCTCGATGCCCATCCGAACATCGAGATCCGCCTGTACAACCCGTTCCGCAACCGGACCGGCATCCTGCGCATGGTGGAGATGGTGCAGCGCTTCTTCAGCGTGAACCACCGCATGCACAACAAGAGCTGGATCGCCGATGGCCGCGTCGCGATCGTCGGTGGCCGCAACATCGGCGAGGAGTACTTCAGCGCGCGCACCGACGTGAACTTCCAGGATCTGGACCTGCTGGTCGCCGGCCCCGCCGTGGAGCAGGCCAACCGGATCTTCGACGACTACTGGAACAGCGAAACCGCCATCCCGGTATCCGCGCTCGCCTTCCATACCGACGCACAACTGCGCCTGCTGGTGCGCGAATCGGACCACGAGGCGCAGCGGGACGTGGCCCGCCCCTACCTTGCGCGCGTGGCCGAATCACGCCAACGGCAGCGCCCGAGCCCCGAGCCGTTGCACTGGAGCGGTGCCGTGCGCATCGTGTCGGACCCGCCGATGAAGCACCGCAGGGATGATCGCGCCACCTGGCTGGTGTCGACCCTGATCAGCGAGCTGCAGGCCGCCCGGCACAAGGCCCTGTTGATCTCGCCCTACTTCGTGCCCGGCAACGAGGGCCTCGATGGCTTTTCGGCAATGGCCGGGCGGGGCGTGCAGGTGGGCGTGGTCACCAACTCGCTGGCCGCCAACGACGTCGCCGCCGTGCACGGGGGCTACATGGGCTACCGCGGGCCACTGCTGGAAGCGGGCGTCCACCTGTACGAGCTGAAGGCACAGGGTCAGTCGGGCGATGCCGGCGTGTTCGGCAGCAGCGGCGCGAGCCTGCACACCAAGGCATTCCTGATCGATGACCGCCGCGGTTTCGTCGGCTCCTTCAACCTGGACCCGCGCTCGGCCTACCTGAACACTGAAATGGGTGTGCTGTTCGACGATCCGGTGCTGGGTACACAGCTGCGGGACGAATACCTGCGCCTGGCTGACCCCAGGCACAGCTGGTGGCTGGCACTGGACGACCGCCGCCGGTTGCGCTGGCTGGAGCGCGAACCGCCACCGCACTGGGTGGAGGCCGAGCCAGGGGCAACGGCGCGCAAGCGCTGGTTGTCGCGGGTGATCAGCTGGCTGCCGGTGGAATCGCAGCTGTAGCGCTCAGGACGCCGGAGTGGCCTCATCCTGTCCGGCCTCATCCAGCGTTTCCACGTTGCGCCCATGCAGGCGCCGCCAGATCCAGCGCAATGCATGCGGCGGTGCCGAAGGCAGCTGCTCCAGCAGGGCCAGCATGCGGCTCTGGCTGGCATGCCCATGGCGGCACAACAGGCTGGCCGCTGCGGCCGCGCTGGCCAGGCGCAGGCTGTCGGCCAACGGTCCTTCCGCATCCACCGCCAAGGCCTGGTGAACCGGCTCAGGCAACTCCCATGCGGCAGCGACCCGCTGCGCCAGCGGCAACGACCACTGCTGCAACAGCTGCAGGGCCAACGCCGGCTCCACGGGCTCGCCACGGGCCTGTGCCTCCTGCAGCAGCTGGCGCATCACCAGCGCCGCACCCAGCCCCTGCACCAGGCCCAGCCACTGCGCGGCGAAGGCATCGCCGAAGGTGACCGTGCGTGCGTGGTCGGCCGCTGCACGCGATGCCAGCAGTGCGTGCTCCCAGATGATCGCGCTGAACTGCGGGAACACCTCGCATTGCACCTGCATCACCGGCTGCACCAGTACCGCACTGATGATCTGGCGCACGCCCTCGGTGCCGACCAGGGTCACCGCCCGCTGCAGGCTCTCTACCGGGCGCTCGTGGACCTTGTAGGCCGGGCTGTTGGCGATGCGCAGCAGGTTGCCGGTCAGCACCGGGTCTTGGCCGATGATCGCGGCCATCACCCGGGCCGAGGCGGCATCGTCGTTGACGGTCTGGATCAGCTGCGGCAGCAGCTGCGGCCGGCGGGGCAACTGCCTGGCCGCCCAGTCGCGGTCCTGCAGCGCGCGCGCCACCGCCTCGCCCAAGCCTGGGTCCTGCACCGGCGTTGGCTCGCCGGCCAGCCGTGGGTACAACGCAAGCGCATGCAGCCCGCGTTGCAGGTGAGCGGCGATCTCCGGCGACGGCAGCGCCTCGCCCTGCAGGCTTGCGGCTGCGGCGGCCACCGCCTGGCGGGATGCGGCAACCAGCCGCGCCGGTGCCGCCCCGGTCGAACGTGTCAGCCAGCCGCGCAGCGATCGCCACCATGCCGCTGTCATCGCCGCCCGTCCTGTCGTTGTGATGCCCTTGCCGTCACTGACCGCCCTGCCTCTTCACGCCCATCCGGCCACCCGCCGTCGTCGCAGCATCGGCCGCACTTTCATCTTCTTTAACCGGACGGCCGCCGACGTCGACGGCAACGGCCGGGCGAATGGACTAGAATGGCGCCGCGCGACCCGTCCCCCAGCCATGACGACGTCGCTTTTTTTGTTTTGGGACCCTACCGTTCACTGGCCGTTCGCTGCAGTTCGCCGCTGTTCGCGCCATCGGAGACGCCATGCTATTCGAAACCCTCGCCACCACCGGCCACGAACAAGTGGTGTTCTGCCACAACCACGATGCCGGCCTGAAGGCGATCATCGCCATTCACAACACCACCCTGGGCCCGGCCCTGGGCGGCGTGCGCATGCGCCCCTACGCCAGCACCGACGAGGCACTGGCCGACGTGCTGCGGCTGAGCCGGACGATGACCTACAAGAATGCGCTGGCCGGCCTCAACGTCGGTGGCGGCAAGGCGGTGATCATCGGCGATCCGAAGGTGGACAAGACCGAGGTGCTGTTCCGCGCCTTCGGCCGTTACGTCGACTCGCTGGGCGGCCGCTACATCACCGCCGAAGACGTCGGCACCGACGTCAACGACATGGAGAACATCTACCTGGAGAGCCAGTTCGTGACCGGCGTGCACCAGGTCCATGGCGGCTCCGGCGATCCGGCCCCGTTCACCGCCTACGGTGCGCTGCAGGCGCTGATGGCGGCGATGCGCTTCAAGTTCGGCCACGAGGAAGTGGGCAAGACCAGCATCGCGGTGCAGGGCCTGGGCCACATCGGCATGGAGCTGGTGAAACTGCTGCGCGACCGCGGTGCCAAGCTGTATGTCACCGACCTGGACAGCGCACTGGTTGATCGCGCGGTCAGCGATTTCGGCGCCGAAGCGGTCAAGCCCGACGAGATCCACGAAGTGAACGCCGACGTGTTCGCACCGTGCGCGCTGGAAGGCGCCATCAACGCCGACACCCTGCCGCGGATCAAGGCCAAGATCATCTGCGGTACCGCCAACAACCAGCTGTCGAGCCTGGAAATCGGCGATGAACTGCACGCGCGCGGCATCCTGTATGCGCCGGACTATGCGGTCAACGCTGGCGGCGTGATGAACGTGTCGCTGGAGATCGATGGCTACAACCGCGAACGCGCGATGCGCCTGATCCGCAGCATCTATCACAACCTCACCCGCATCTTCGAACTGTCGCAGCGCGAGAACATCGCGCCGCAGCGTGCGGCCGACCGCATCGCCGAAAGCCGCATCCTGTCGATCGGCAAGCTGAAGATGCCGCTGGGCCGCAGCACCCCGCGCCTGGGCAACCTGCGCGGCGGCTGAGCCTGCCGATGTCGCGCCGGAGCTGACGTCCCGGCGCGACCTCCCGCTCAGAACCCGGTGCTGTAGCGCAGCGCCGCCTGGCGCGCGCCCTCGCCACCTACGCGCTGGTCGAAGCCCAGGCTCAGGCGGCCATTGCGGCCCCACCACGACTCCAGCGCCACGCCGAACAGCGCACTGCCACGCGGTGCGTCCCATCCCGCCAGGGGTGCCCAGGCATCGACACCAACGAAGCTGGCCTGCCAGTCCGCATCGGCACCGTCGAGCCGTTGCTGCCACTCGGCGTGCCCGCGCAGCGTCCAGCGCCCCCAGCCGCGCTCGCCGCGGATACCGGCCAGCATCTGGCTGCGCTGCACGCGGTTGGCGTCGCCACGCAGGCCGAAGCCGAAACCACCCAGCTCATTGAAGGCATCGGTATCCACGCGCGTGGTGCTGGCACCCAGATACGGTGTCAACGACGCGCCCGCGCGGCCAAAACGATAGCCGCCTTCGACGCTGGCACTGCTGAAGCGTCCGCCGTAACGTGCGGAAACACCATAGGCACCGGCGCCCAGCAGCAACTGGCGATCCAGCGCACGGGTGAACTGGCCGCTGCCGACCTGCGCCAGCGCATAGCCCCGGCCCAGGTTCCAACCGGCGTACAACTGTGCCTGCGCCTGGCGATCACGCCTACGATCGCCGCCGAAGCTGCTGCCACCATTGCTGCGGGTCTCGCCAAAGGCCACGCCCATCAGCCCATTGCTGCCCAGCGGCAGGTCCTGGCCGGCCATCCAGCCACGGCTGTCGGCGGCATTGCCGGCAAAACTGCCCTGCCCGGCCTCACCGAGCGCGCTCTGCCAGGCCCCGCGCAGGCGCGGCGCCGCCCGCACGCGATCGAAGCGCTCGGCGATCGCACGGCGCGACATGTCGATGCTGTCGAAGGTGGCCGACTCGGCCCGCGCATGCGCCTGCCCGGACAGGCTCTGCAGGCTGGCTGCCAGGCCCTCGCTGCCACCGCCGGTCCACTGCAGCGCACCGGCCGCCGTGCCGAAGGCCGAGCCCTGCAGCGCAGGACTGCCATCGAGTGCGCTGAACGCACCTTCCAGTCGTTGCGCCGCGGACTGCGCCGAGGCCGCGAGCCCGGTCGCCGCCGCCGTCACGCTCACCTGGGTCAGGTTCAACCAGGCAGTGTTGCTGTCATAGCCATAGCTGCTCTGCAGCAGCGACAGGCCCTGCAGGCCGCTGGAGGAGGCCGGGCTGCTGAAGGTGCCGCTCAGGCCACCGGCCGCATGGACCAGGTCCTGGCGGCTGCCGTTCTGCGGCACGTAGCCGGAGACGAAGCCATGCACGCGCACGCCACCATTGATCGAGGCCGTGCCGGTCACCTGCAGCGCATTGGCACCGAGCGCGATCATCAACTGGCCACCCGCCTGCTGCGTGTAGTTGCCCTCGATGGTGCCGGTGGTGCTGCCGGTGGTCAGGAACACGCTGCTGCCGTTGACCACGTTGCCGATCACGCGCGGCGTGCCGCCATTGAACTGCAGGCCGGTCGAATCCGGGTCGGGCTGGCCGAGGATGGTCACGTTGGAACGGATGACACCGCCGTTCTGCAGCGACAGGATGCCGCGTTCGATGCGGGTGGCGCCGCTGTAGCTGTTGTTGCCTGCGAGCACCAGGGTGCCCCCGCCCTGCTTGACCAGGCCGCCGCTGCCGACGATGTCGTTGCTCCACAGCGAGCCGCTCGATGGCGCATCGACATTGGCCACTACATCACCCCAGTCGAAGCGGCCCGGGCCCTTGATCGCCCGCGAGATGTCGAGCAGGCCGTAGCCGAACACCGCATCCACGCCGGGCGCGCCGATGTCCTTGGCCGTGCCCAGCAGGGTCTGCCGCACCAGGTTGTTGTCGAAGTACGGGTAGCGCTGCCAGACCAGCGCGGCGGCGCCGGAGATCAACGGGGCGGCGAAGGACGTCCCGTAGTTCCAGTAGTAGGTGCTGCCATTGGCATCGGGATAGACCGCGCTGCCCGGCGCCGCCAGGCAATAGCGCGCCGCCTGCCCGCAGGCATTGGCGTAGCTGGCCAGCGTGCCCGGTGCATAGGGATCCACTGCGGTCGCCACCAGCCAACCGCGCTCCAGGTCGGCCGCCGGCAGCGAGCCGGCAACGCCCAGCTGGCTGGGCAGGGCGGCCAGGCTGCTCGGTTCGGTGCGCGCATCGTTGCCGGCCGCGAACACCACCAGGCCGCCATGGTTGATGACGAACGGACGGTACTCGGCCGCCACCTGCGCGGTGGTCGGCAGGTCGGTCCAGTACAGGCCGCCCCACGAGTTGTTCATCACCTTCACGTTGTAGCTGATCAGGTCCTGGTGGACCTGCGCCACGCCCAGCGGACCGCTGAAGGAATTGCCCTTGCCGCTGCCGTCATCGACCGGCGGCTTGTCGGCGATGATCCGCGCCGAAACGATCTGCGCACCGGGGGCGATGCCGCCCGGCCAGGATCCCACCGGCGCGCCGGCGGCCAGGCTGGCTACCGCCGTGCCGTGGCCCACCACGTCGTCCACCAGCAGGTTGTTGCGCGCCGGATCGATGTAGTTGAGGTTGCCCACCACCCGCCCGTTCAATGCCGCTGCGTTGCGCTGCACGCCCGAGTCGACGATGCCGATGCGCACGCCCTGCCCGGTCAGGCCGACGGCCTGTGCGGCACGCGCATTGGTCACTGACAGGTGCGCGTCGAAGGCCGGTTCCTGCGGCTTGGCCGGAGGCGGTGCCGTCGGAGGGGGCGTCGTTGGGGGTGTGGGGGTGGTCGGAGGGGGATCGATGCGGACATTGCCGCCGCCTCCGCCGCCGCCACATGCCGTCATTGCCATCGCCAGCGCCGTTGCCAGCGCGGACCTAACCATCATCGTGCGTTCCATCGATTCCTTCCCATGAACGTTGACCTGCCTACATCCCGGCAGGCGTGCGGTGCCGCCCAGCGGCGGCCCTCCCCGACCCTCTATACTTGGGCCGACCCCCACGCAGTCTGCCGGGAAACCGGGGCGCTTCCAACGTCCGCGGTCTCCTTTCCGAACATTGCTTACGCATCAACGAGATTGCCATGTCCAACATCGTCATCGCCGCCGCCAAGCGCACCGCCATCGGCTCCTTCCTCGGCCAGTTCAACGGCGTGCCGACCCCCACCCTCGGCGCGGCCGCCATCGCTGCCGCCCTGGAACAGTCGGGCGTACCGGCCAGCGACGTCTCCGAGGTCCTCATGGGCTGCGTGCTGCCGGCCAACCTCGGCCAGGCGCCCGCCCGCCAGGCGGCGATCGCCGCCGGCATTCCGCTGTCGACCGGCGCCACCACCCTCAACAAGGTGTGCGGCTCGGGCATGAAGACCATCATGCTCGGCCATGACCTGATCAAGGCCGGTTCGGCCAGCATCGTGGTCGCCGGTGGCATGGAATCGATGTCCAACGCCCCGCACCTGCTGCCGAACTCGCGTACCGGCAACCGCTTCGGCAACTTCCAGGCGGTCGACCACATGGCCCACGACGGCCTGGTCAACGCCTATGACGGCAAGGCCATGGGCGAATTCGCCGAATGCGCCGTGGACAAGTACCAGTTCAGCCGCGAGGAGCAGGACGCCTACGCGATCGAATCGGTCAAGCGCGCGCAGGCCGCACAGGCCAACGGTGCGTTCGCCGACGAGATCGTCGCGGTGAAGGTAGCCACCCGCAAGGGTGACGTCGAGGTCGCCACCGACGAGCAGCCGGGGCGCTCGGATATCGCCAAGATCCCGACCCTGCGTCCGGCCTTCAAGAAGGACGGCAGCGTCACCGCCGCCAGTTCCTCCAGCATCTCCGACGGCGCCGCCGCGGTGGTCCTGCTGACCGAGGAAGACGCGGCCGCCCGTGGCATCACTCCGCTGGCCCGCATCGTCGGCCACGCCACCCATTCGCAGGAACCGGAGTGGTTCACCACCGCCCCGATCGGCGCGATCCACACGCTGCTGGCCAAGACCGGCTGGTCGCTGGACCAGATCGACCTGTTCGAGATCAACGAGGCCTTTGCCGTGGTGGCAATGGCGCCGATGCGTGAGCTGGGCATCCCGCACGACAAGCTGAACGTGAATGGCGGTGCCTGCGCGCTGGGTCATCCCATCGGTGCCTCCGGTGCACGCCTGGTGGTGACCCTGGTCAACGCCCTGCGCACGCGCGGTGGCAAGCGCGGCATTGCCACCCTGTGCATCGGTGGCGGCGAAGCAACGGCAATCGCCATCGAATTGATTTAAAAAGATTTAACGATGATTTCGCAAAAATGAATGCGGGATCGCTTGACACCCAATCTTGGCTTGTCATCATGTTGTCGGCGCGCAGCATGCGCGTTGCCTAATTCTAACGACGAGGATTTACACAATGAGCATCAACAAGCTGCTGGTCGCGATGTCCCTGGCTCTGGCCCTGGCCGCCTGCTCGAAGCAGGAAGCTGCCCAGGACGCCGCTGCTTCGGCCAACGAAGCCGCCACCGAAGCCCAGGCTGCTGCCGACCAGGCCGCCGCTGCCGGCGCCCAGACCGCCGACGCTGCCCAGCAGGCTGCCAACACCGCCGCCACCGCTGCTGACGCTGCGACCGACGCTGCTGCCAACACCGCTGCTGCCGCGACCGACGCTGCTGCTGGCGAAGCCAAGGACGCTGCCAAGGCTGCCGAAGCTACCGCTGAGCAGGCCAAGGACGCTGCTGAAGAAGCCAAGAAGTAATAACTTCTTTCTTCACGCTGTTCCGGAAAAGCCGCTGGTTCGCCAGCGGCTTTTTCTTTGCGCCACTGCGACCTCGCGGCGCGGGCATCGCGACCCCGCCTTCACAACGGCATGAATAGGCTGGCGTCCCCATCCATTGCAGTACCGGAGACCGCCATGAAGATTCGCCCGATCACCACCACCCTGCTGGCCGCCTCCCTGCTGCTGGCCCTGGCCGCCTGCAAGGGCCCGGAAGCCGAACAGGCCAAGCAGGACGCGCAGCAGGCCGCTGACAGCGCCGGCGCGGCTGCCCGCGATGCCGTCGACAAGGCGGCAGAAGCTACCCGTGACGCCGCCGACAAGACCGCTGCAGCCTCCGAGCAGGCCGCCGCCGATACCCAGCAGGCGCTGGACAAGGCTGCAGACGCCACCGCCAACGCTGCCGACAAGGCCAAGGACGCCGCAACCGACGCCGCCGCACACGCCAGCGACGCGACCGCCAACGCCGCACAGAAGGTGGCCGACAAGGCCCGCGATGTCGCCAATGACGCGAAGGCGAACGCCGCCAAGGAAGAAGCCAAGCACTGAGGCGTACCGGCAGCCAGGCATGGGCCCGGCGCTATAGGAAAAGCCGCGGCACTGCCGCGGCTTTTCTGCTTTTCGCTTCGCGTTTTTTCCGTTGATTCCGTGGTGGGCGCTCCTACGGCAGCGCGCGCACCAGCATCGCCGACAGATCCACGCCCGTCGGCAGGGTCCCGAACACCAGCCCATGCTCCGCTTGCAGCCGGCTGCGCACGAACGCCTCTGCCATCGGACTTTGCGCACGCAACAGCAGCGCGGCCTGCAACAACAGCACTGTGCGCTCGCAGAACAGCCGCGCCTGCGACTCATCCGGTGGCGGTGCTGCTGCCCACCGCTGCAAAGCCGCTGCGTAGCGCGCATCACGATCGGCCACCGCCGCCAGTTCAGCGCGCAGCGCCGCCAGCGCCTCCGGTTCGCGCGCCAGCGCGCGCAGCACGTCCAGACACTGGATGTTGCCGCTTCCTTCCCAGATCGAATTCAACGGTGCCTGCCGGTACAGCCGCGGCAGCATCGATTCCTCCACATAGCCCGCGCCGCCCAGGCATTCCTGTGCTTCATTGACGAAGGCCGGCGCGCGCTTGCACAACCAGTACTTGCCCAGCGCCGTCCCCACACGCGCCAACGCGGCTTCGTTGGCATCCACGCCGGCCCGGTCCACCGCACGCGCGATGCGCATCGACAGCACTGTGGCCGCTTCCGACTCCAGTGCCAGGTCGGCCAGCACATTGGTCATCAACGGGTGCTCGACCAGCAGCTTGCCGAACGTGCGGCGATGACGTGCGTGATGCAGCGCCTGCGCCAGCGCCATGCGCATTTCCGCCGCCGCGCCCAGCATGCAGTCCAGGCGGGTCATCATCACCATGCCGATGATGGTGGCCACGCCCCGCCCCTCCTCGCCCACGCGCCACGCCTGTGCCCCGCAGAACTCGACTTCGCTGGAGGCATTGGCCCAATCGCCAAGCTTGTCCTTCAAGCGCATCAACCGGAATGCGTTGCGGTCGCCGTCGGCCAGCCGGCGTGGCATCAGCAGGCAGGTCAGTCCTCCCGGCGCCTGCGCCAGCAC
This sequence comes from Stenotrophomonas sp. YJH_SMC_127, assembly GCF_059372445.1. Lineage (NCBI taxonomy): Bacteria > Pseudomonadati > Pseudomonadota > Gammaproteobacteria > Lysobacterales > Lysobacteraceae > Stenotrophomonas > Stenotrophomonas sp. YJH_SMC_127. The sequence goes on from NZ_JCAFVO010000001.1 coordinate 443,971, forward strand.
CAGGAAGCCATCGCACATCGGTGCGGAAAAGAACCACTTGTGACCGACCAGGCGATAGCGCTCGCCATCGATCGGTTCAGCGCGCGTGCTGTTGGCACGCACATCCGAGCCTCCCTGCTTCTCGGTCATGCCCATGCCCAGCGTGATGCCGGCCTTGTCCGCCACCGGTACATCGCGCGGGTCATAGACCGGCGCTGCGGCCTTGCGCGCCCACTCGGCCAGGTGCGGCTGCGTGTGCAGCACTGCAACTGCCGCATGGGTCATCGTCAACGGGCAACTGGTGCCAGCCTCGGCCTGGTGGTGCAGGTAGCTCAACACCGCGCGCGCGACATGCCCGCCCGGTTGCGGCTCGTGCCAGGACAACCCGGCGACCCCGTGCGATTTCGCTGTGCCCATCAACTGGTGATAGGCCGGATGGAACTCCACCGTATCGATGCGATGGCCCTGCGCATCATGCGTGCGCAGGCGCGGCCGATCGCGGTTGGCATCGAAGCCGAGCCGGTACAGTTCGTCACCCGCCAGCGCGCCATAGACCGCCAGCCGCGGCGCAAAGCCGCCAGCGCCTTCGCGCTGCACCGCCTCCATCAGCGCCACGTCATCGGTCCACAACTGGCGCCCCGCGAACGACGGCGGCTGGTTCAGCACCACATGGGTTTCGTAGGGCGCATTGCTGCTGAAGCTGGGTCCACTCATCCGGTCCGTCCTGGCGGCAAGAGATCTGCGGTTCGATTGTGCCGCATCGCCTGCCAAGCCCGTGTTCAGGCCGATTCTCACCCTGTGCACGAGCGGCCGGCCACAGTGACCGCATGGCAGTCAATAACGATCTGGTGGTCCTGCGCCCCGAAGGGCTGTACTGCGCCGCCGGTGATTTCCACATCGATCCCTGGCGACCGGTCCCGCGCGCGGTCATCACCCATGGCCACGGCGATCACGCACGCCCGGGCATGGGCGAATACCACTGCAGCGACGGCAGCCTGCCGATCCTGCGCTGGCGCCTGGGCGATGTGCCGGTGCAGGCGCATGCCGAGGGCGTGCCGTTCCGCCTGGGCCGGGTGCAGGTATCGCTGCATCCCGCCGGCCATGTACTGGGATCTTCGCAGGTGCGCATCGACGACGGGCAGCAGGTCTGGGTGGCGTCCGGCGACTACAAGCGCCAGCCTGATCCAACCTGTGCGCCGTTCGAAGTGGTGCCCTGCGATACCTTCATCACCGAGGCCACCTTTGCCCTGCCGATCTATCGTTGGCCGGACACGCCCACCGTCGCTGCGGAGATCGTGGCGTGGCGCCGCGAATGCGAACAGCGCGGCGAAGCTGCCATCCTGCTGTGCTATGCACTGGGCAAGGCGCAACGGGTACTGGCCGAACTGCTGCCGCTGGACGATCGCCCGGCGTGGCTGCACGGTGCCATCGCCAATGGTGTGGAGGTGTATCGGCAGGCCAACGTGCCAATGCTGGAGACGCTGGCGGTGGCCGAGCAGGGTCGCCAGCCGGATGCCGCCGGCCAGTTGATCCTCGCCCCGCCCTCGGCCGCCGGCACACCGTGGATGCGCCGCTTCGGCCGCTACCAGCTGGGCTTCGCCTCGGGCTGGATGCAGCTGCGCGGCAACCGGCGTCGCCGCAACGTCGATCGTGGCTTCGTCATTTCCGATCACGCCGATTGGCCCGCACTGCTGCAGACCATCGAACAGACCGGCGCGCAGCGGGTGATCGCCACCCATGGCAATACCGATGCGTTGATTCCCTTCCTGCGCGAGCGCGGCGTAGCGGCTGAAGCCTTCCGTACCGATTTCGGGAGCGAGGAATGAAGGCCTTCGCGGCGCTCTACCAGCGCCTGGACCGCAGCACCGCCACGCTGGACAAGCGTGCGGCATTGATCGATTACTTCCGCCAGGCAGGCGCGCACGATGCGGCGTGGGCGCTGTACCTGCTCAGCGGTGGCAAGGTGGGCGGCGCACGCCGCAAGATCGCCGCCAGTGGCGAACTGCGCGCCTGGATTGCCGAAGAATCCGGCTTGCCGCCATGGCTGGTGGAAGACAGCTATGCGCAGGTCGGTGACCTGGCCGAAACGTTGACCCTGCTGCTGGATGATCCATCCCAGCCGGCCGCCGACCGTGCGTTGGCGGATTGGATCGAACAGCATCTGCTGGCGGTGGCCAACCAGCCCGAAGCGGTACGCCGTGCGGCGGTCGTCGCGGGCTGGCAGCAGCTGTGCAGCAGCGAACGCCTGGTGTTCAACAAGCTGCTGACCGGCGCCCTGCGCGTTGGCGTCTCGCAGCGGCTGGTGCAGCAGGCACTGGCGGAGTGGTCCGGGCTGGACATCGCGCGCATCGCCCAGCGCATGCTTGGCGAGTGGGTGCCCTCGCCCGCACTGCTGGGCCAGCTGCTGTCGCCGGATGAGCTGCCACTGGACCGGCAGCAACCCTACCCGTTCTTCCTCGCCTCGCCACTGGAAGGCGATCCTGCCGAACGCCTCGGCCCCATCGAAGATTGGCTGCTGGAATGGAAGTGGGATGGCATCCGCCTGCAGCTGCTGCGCCGGCGCGGCGAGGTCGCATTGTGGTCACGCGGCGAAGAGCGGCTGGATGGTCGCTTCCCCGAAATCGAACAGGCGGCGATGGCGCTTCCCGATGGCTGCGTGCTGGACGGAGAGCTGCTGGCGTGGGACGAAGCCACCGACCTGCCGCGTGCATTCACCGCGCTGCAGACCCGCATCCAGCGCCGCAAGCCCGGTGCGGCTACCCTGCGCAACACGCCGGTGCGCGTGCTCGCCTATGACCTGCTGGAACACGATGGCGCGGACCTGCGTGAGTTGCCGTTGCGGGAACGGCGTGCACGGCTTGCCGACGTCGTCGGTGCCCTGGGTGATGCACGGATCCAGCTCTCACCCGACGTTGCCGCCGAAGACTGGCCGCAGGCGGCGGCGATGCGCGATGTGGCACGCGAACGTGGCGTGGAAGGGCTGATGCTGAAACGTCGTGCCTCGCCCTACCAGGCCGGGCGACGCCGCGGTGACTGGTGGAAATGGAAGGTCGATCCGCTCACCATCGATGCAGTGCTCCTGTACGCGCAGGCCGGCCATGGGCGGCGCAGCACGTTGTACACCGACTACACCTTCGGCGTCTGGGACGGCGACACGCTGGTACCGGTGGCCAAGGCCTATTCGGGCCTGGATGACAAGGAGATCCTCGCGCTTGATCGCTGGATCCGCGCCAATACCCGCGAGCGCTTTGGCCCGGTGCGCAGCGTACGCCCCGAACACGTCTTCGAACTGGGCTTCGAGGCGGTCAACCGCAGCAGCCGGCACAAGTCCGGTATCGCCGTACGCTTTCCACGCATCCTGCGCTGGCGCCACGACAAGCCAGCCAGCGAGGCCGATCAGCTGGCTACCCTGCAGGCGCTGGCGCGATGAACCGCAGCCAGGCACTACGCCGGCTGGAAGACTGGTTCGCGTCGAAAGGCTGGCGCTCGTTGCCGTTCCAGCGCGCGATGTGGCGGCACTATCTCGCCGGCGGATCCGGGTTGCTGCACACGCCCACAGGCAGCGGCAAGACACTGGCGATGTTCGGGGGACCGCTGCTGCAGGCCATGATCGACCCACCGCCTTCGCCCCGCCGCGCCGGTGCGGTACGCCCGCTGCAGGTGCTGTGGGTGACGCCCTTGCGCGCGTTGGCCAGCGACACCGCGCGTGCGCTGCAGGCCGTGGTCGATGGGTTGCAGCTTGGATGGCGTGTCGGCCTGCGCAGCGGTGACGCCAGCAACCGCGAGCGACGACAGGCACGCGAGGGCCGCATCGACGTACTGGTCACGACGCCGGAATCGCTGGCGCTGCTGTTGAGCTATCCGGATACGCTGCTGCGCATGCGCCAGCTGCGCTGCGTGGTGGTGGACGAATGGCACGAACTGCTGGGCAACAAGCGCGGCGTCCTGCTGCAGTTGAATCTGGCCGTGCTGCGCGATGCCGCGCCTGCATTGCAGCTGTGGGGGCTGTCGGCCACGCTGGGCAATCTGGATGAGGCGCGCGACGTGCTGCTGCCCGGACAGCCCGACGCGCCGATCGTGCAGGGCGTGCGCCCGCGTGCGACCACGGTGCGCAGCCTGCTGCCCGAACCCGGTGAACGCTTTCCCTGGGCCGGGCACCTGGGCCTGGCCCAACTGCCGCGGGTGCTGGACGCATTGATGCAGGCACGCAGCAGCCTGCTCTTCACCAACACCCGTGCACAGGCAGAACTGTGGCATCAGGCGCTGGCGTCGGTTTGGCCCGAGGAACACGACACGCTTGCGCTGCACCACGGTTCGCTGGATCCGGCGCTGCGCCAGCAGGTGGAGGACGGGCTGCGTGCAGGAACGCTGCGCTGCGTGGTCGCCACCTCCAGCCTCGACCTCGGCGTGGACTTTCCCGAGGTCGAACAGGTACTGCAGCTGGGCAGCCCGAAGGGCGTCGCCCGCCTGCGCCAGCGCGCCGGACGTGCGCGCCATCGTCCCGGTGCCAGTGGCGCGATCCTCTGCGTGCCGAGCCATGCGCTGGAACTGGCCGAGTACGCAGCCGTGCGTCGCGCACTGGCCGAAGGCGTGGTCGAAGCACGCAGGCCACCGATGCTGTCGCTGGACGTTCTGGCCCAGCATGCGGTCAGCCGTGCCCTGGCCGGTGGCTTCCACGGTGATGCGCTGCTGGCGCAGGTTCGGCGCACCCATGCGTTCGCATCCCTGGCCGAGGACCAGTGGCAGGCCGTGCTGACTTTCATCGTGCAGGGGGGCCAGGCCCTGGCCCAGTACCCTGACTTCCACAAGGTCGTGCAGGACGCCGATGGCCGCTACCGGATGCACGACCGGCGCCAGGCACTACGCCACCGGCTGTCGATCGGCACCATCAGCAGCGATGGCAGCGTGCGCGTGCAGTTCCTGCGCGGGGCCGGCCTCGGCGCCGTGGAGGAACAGTTCGCCAGCCGCCTGCGCCGCGGAGACCGCTTCCAGTTCGCCGGGCGCCTGCTGGAGCTGGTGCAGCTGCGCGACATGACCGCCTTCGTGCGGCTGGCACGAGGGCGCGGTGAAGGTGTCGTGCCCCGCTGGCAGGGAGGCCAGCTGCCGCTGTCGATGGCACTCGGCGGCGAACTGGAGTCGGTGCTGTCAGGCGCCGACGACAGTGCGGAAGCGCGCTGGCTGGCACCGCTGCTGGCACTTCAGCAGCAGGTGTCGGCGCTTCCCGGCCCGGACCACGTGCTGCTGGAGGACGTACGCCGCCGCGAAGGCCAGTTCCTCTTCGTCTATCCCTTCGCCGGACGCCACGTGCACGAGGCGCTGGCCGCCCTGTTGGCACTGCGCTGCACCCGCCAGCAACGCAACAGCATCGGCTATGCCGTGAATGATCACGGCCTGGTGCTGGCACCGGCGCAGGCGATCGACCTGGACGCGGCGCAATGGCATGCGTTGTTCACCACCGATCAGCTGCTGGACGATCTGCGTGCGGCGGTGAACCTGGGCGAGCTTGCGCGGCGCCAGTTCCGTGGCATTGCGCGCGTCGCAGGCCTGCTGGTACCCAGCCTGCCGGGGGGCATGCCGCGATCGCTGCGCCAGCTGCAGGCCTCGGCGGGCCTGCTGTATGACGTATTGCGCGAGCATGACCCCGAGCACCTGCTGCTGGCGCTGGCCGAACGCGAAGTGCTGCATGACAGCCTTGACCTGCCGGGGCTACGCCAGGTGCTGGTCCGGATCGGCGCGCGACGCATGTCGATGCAGCGCCCTGCATCGCTGACGCCCCTGGGCTTTCCACTGTGGGCCGAACGCCTGCGCGGACAGTTCAGCAACGAGGACTGGCGTACCCGCGTGCAACGCGCGGCCCAGCAGCTGGAACGTCGCCATGGCCGATGAGATACCGCTGCTGCTTGCCGGCGAACCGGTGACCCTGGCGGGCGCACGCGCACTCTACTGGCCGGCGCGGCAGGCGCTGCTGATCGCGGACCTGCACCTGGGCAAGGCCGATGTGTTCCGCCGCGCCGGCATCGCGCTGCCCAGCGGCGGAACCGGCGAAGACCTGCAACGCCTGCAGGGTCTGCTGGACAGGCATGCCTGCCGCGAGCTGTGGATCCTGGGCGACATCCTGCATGGGCCGGCGCATCGCGCCGCCTGGTACCAGCAATGGCTCGGCTGGCGCGAACGCAACACCGCACTGGACGTGCATGTCCTGCGCGGAAATCATGACCGGCAGCTACCGCATGCCCAGCTGCAGGTGCAGATCCACGAGGAGGTGCGGCTGGCGCCGTTCCTGCTGCGCCATGAACCGTGCGCAGACCCGGCGTGGCACGTGGTCGCAGGCCACCTGCATCCGCAGGTCGCACTGCCCGCATTGCGCCGGCGCTTCCCGGCCTTCTGGCTGCGCGAGCGGATGACGGTCCTGCCGGCCTTTTCCGCGTTCACCGCCGGAATCGTGCCTGCTCCCGCCAGCGGCGAACAGATGATCGCCTGCGTGGAAAACGGCCTGGTGGAACTGCCAGTGGCTTGAATCAGGCCGGACGAATGTCCAGCTGCGGCATCAACTGGAACTCAGGCGTGTCAACTTCACGTCGCCGCGGCAAGGCCTGGATTGCCGCCAGCATCTCCTGTGCGCAGGCGCGGATGCGTCCGTGGTGCTCCGGCGATGCATGACTGATCAAGCTGCCCACATGGAATTCGAACACGTCCTCCAGTACGTCGGGCTGGTCCTCGTGCAGCATCTGCAACAGTCCGCGCAGCTTGCAGATTTCCGATTCCAGCTCCTCGACCGCGAACCACATGGCGTCCTCCTCTTCAACAACAGGCGGCACGTCCGGGCCGCGACAGGCCGCAACGGCAGCGCCGCCCGGGCCACGCGCGATGTCAATCACGGAAAGGAAAACGGGCGACGCGCAATCGCGTGCAACCTACTTCTCGCATATACACGGTGAGGCAACCGTTAATTCGCGTGACAGCGCGCTTCACGCATTCGCAGTGATCGCGCTGATGCCAGGCATCTGCGCCCCTGCAGCCAACGCGTCGACAAATGCAGGATCCAGCGCAAGCGAACCGAACCAGCCATGCTGCGTACCGCTGAGCACGCGCAGCATGTGGCCACGCCCACCCGGCAGGCGCCCCATCGGCCCGAGCAGCACGTCGCGCGCCTTTGCCCAGGCATCGCGATCAGACTGGAACAGCGGCGTCAGCCAACGGCTCCAGCGCTGGTAGACCGCAACGTGCGCCCTGCGCTGCGCCTGGTAGGCCTGCAATGCAGCGCCTCCCCCGCCATGTGCGCGCACGGCATCGCGCAATGCCAGCGCATCGAGCAGCGCCATGTTCACGCCCTGCCCCAGCTGCGGGCTCATCGCATGTGCGGCATCGCCGGCCAGCACCATGCGGCCGCAATGCCAGCGCGTCATCACGGCGTCACGGTAGACCGCGCGCGCCAGCTGGCCGGCATCATGCAGATGCGCAAAGCGCGCGCTGGCCTGCGGCCACAGCGCGTGCAGCTCGTCCAGCCAGGGCGTCATGCCATCGGCCTGCCAACGTTCGAAGTCGGCGCGTGGCAGGCTCCAGAAGAAGCTCAGGCGCGGCGTGTCATCACCGGGCCGCGTACCGACCGGCAGCAGCCCGATCATCTTGCGCGCGGCCACGTAGCGCTGCCGCAGCTCCTGCAGGTGCGGCCAGTCCTCGGCCGGCAGCAGGCACCACAGTGCGCCCCAGGGATACACGCGGTCCAGCCCGGTGCCGCCTTCGATCGTGCCGCGCAGCGTCGAAGCCGCACCATCGGCGGCCACCACCAGGTCGAACGGCCCATGCATGCGGCCCTCACTGTCATGCAGGCGGCCCTGTGCGGCATCCACTGCGGCAATGGTGACACCGGCATGCAGCTGGCCCGCACCCGCACGCGCCCCGTCCAGCAGCGAGAACAGCGCCCCACGCTGCATGCCGAGGCCGTGCAGGCGCGCATCCAGGCCGTCATAGCGCATGTCCATCACCGTGCGCTCGCACGGCGTATCGCCATACAGACGGTGCACCGGCGCCGCATGCGCGCGCACGGCATCAAGCAGGCCCATCTGCCACAGCACCTGCAGGCCGCTGGGCTGCAGCAGGAAGCCGGCGCCAACCGGTCCCGGCGAGGGCACGCGTTCGAAGATCTCCACCTCGTGGCCATCACGAGAGAACAGGATGGACAATGCCTGTCCAGCGGTGCCGTAGCCGATCACGGCGATGCGCAGTCGTTCCTTCATCGGCGCATTGTGCCCGAGCGCAAATCCGGATGGCCACCTGGAACCCTGTCCACAGCGCCGCAATGCCCGTCGCGACGCAAAAAAAACCCCGCCGAAGCGGGGTTTTCAACGCACTGTCGAGTGGATCACTCGGCCGGCGTGATGTTCGAAGCCTGGGCACCCTTCGGGCCCTGGGTCACGTCATAGGTGACACGCTGGCCTTCCTGCAGGCTGCGGAAGCCCTTGGAGTTGATGGCGGAGAAGTGCGCGAACACGTCGGCGCTGCCATCCTCCGGCGAGATGAAGCCAAATCCCTTGGCGTCGTTGAACCACTTGACGGTACCGTTCGGCATGGTGATGCGAGACCTTATGCAATGAATGGGTGGTGTACGCTGAACCCGCGCACAAGCTGAGTATGCAAAGCTTGCTCGGGGAAGACAATCACCCCCGCGCCAATTCGCCCACCAGTTCCGGAAGTCCGTTGCTGGCCGCCTGCACGTTCGCCAGTACTTCGGCCATCGTAATCTCCTCGCCATCACCGCAGCCGGCGGCCCAGTTGGCGATGATTGCCAGGCAGGCGTAATCCAGCCCCAGCTCGCGTGCCAGCGCGGCCTCCGGCATGCCGGTCATGCCTACCAGGTCGCAGCCGTCACGGCGCATGCGGGCGATCTCGGCGATGGTCTCCAGGCGCGGGCCCTGCGTCGCGCCGTAGCAGCCACCGTCATGGACCGTGACGCCGGTCACTTTCGCTGCCGCCAGGATCTTGCTGCGCAGCATCGGCGTATAGGGGTGGCCGAAATCGACGTGGACCACGTCGGTGCCTTCTTCTTCACAGATCGTGCTGATGCGGCCCCAGGTGTAGTCGATGATCTGGTCCGGGCAGGCCAGCACGCGCGGACCGAAGTCTTCGGTGATGCCACCCACCGTGTTCAATGCCAGCACGCGCTGCGCGCCCAGCTGCTGCAGCGCGGCCAGGTTGGCGCGGTAGTTGATCTTGTGCGGCGGCAGTGAGTGCCCCTCGCCATGCCGCGCCAGGAACGCCACGCGATGACCGAGCAGCGTGCCCACGCGCACCGGGCCGGACGGGCGGCCAAAGCGGGTGTCGACCTCGTGGATCTGCACGTCGTCGAGCTTGGCCAGGTTGTAGACACCGGTACCGCCAATCACGGCCAGGGCGATCTGTTGCATTCAAAGCACTCCATGGAAAGACGAACGCCGGCACCCGAGGATGCCGGCGGTGGAAGAAGACGCGCCGCAGGCAGCTGCGCCGTTACTCCTTCATTGCGTAGATCGCCGGCACGCAGCGCAGGGTCTCGTTGACGTCCATGCCGAAGCCGAACACGTAGCGGTCCGGCAGCTCGATGCCGGCGTAGTCGGCGGTCACGTCCGGCAGTGCGCGGTCGTGCTTCTTCACGGTCATCGCGGCGATGCGCACGTCGGTCGCGCCCTGCTCCAGGCACCAGGTGCGGACGCCCTGCAGGGTGTAGCCCTCGTCGAGGATGTCGTCGATCAGCAGCACGCGGCGGCCGAACAGCGAGGTGGCCGGCTTGTGCTTCCAGACCAGGTCTCCGCCGGTGGTTTCACCGCGGTAGCGGGTCGCGTGCAGGTAATCGAACTGCACGTCCTGGCCGCGCGCGCCCAGTTCCAGCGCCAGCTGGCCGGCGAACGGCAGCGCACCATGCATGATGGACAGGAACAGCGGCACCTCGCCCTTGTAATCGCGCGCGATGGCGTCGGCGATACCAGCGATGGCCTTGTCGATGGTGGGGCGGTCGACCAGCAGGTCAGCCTGGGCCAGGGCCTGGGAAATGGTGAGGTTGGGCATCAGACGGTTCTTCCAAGGGTTTCAAGCAGACGGGATTGGGTGTCGCCATGGCGGGCGTCGGCCAGCAGGCCGTCCCAGCCGAGCGCGCCGCGGCCAAGCAGGCCCAGCAGCGCAGCAGTATTGAGGGAGCGTCCCTGCACCGCGTGCAGGGCTTCATCGACCAGTTCCGGGTGGCAGACCAGCACTACGTCGCAGCCCGCATCCAGATGCGCGTGCACGCGTGCCGGCACGCCACCGGCGCTGTGCGAGGCGGCCATGCCGATGTCATCGGAGAACACCACGCCACGGAAGCCGAGCTCGCCACGCAGGATGTCCTGGATCCAGCGCGGGGAATAGCCGGCCGGCTCCGGCGCCACCTGCGGATAGATCACGTGCGCCATCATCACCGCATCGGCACCGGCGGCGATGCCGGCCTGGAACGGCACCAGGTCCTGGGCGCGCAGTTCGTCCAGCGCGCGCGGATCGATCGCGGTATCGACGTGGGTGTCTTCCAGCACGGTGCCGTGGCCGGGGAAATGCTTGAGCGTGGCGGCCATGCCGACCGCATGCATGCCGCGCACATAGGCGGCGGTGAACGCGGCCACCACCTGCGGGTCTTCACTGAAGGCACGGTTGCCGATGGCGCGGTTGCCGCGGCCAAGGTCGACCACCGGCGCGAAACTCAGGTCGAGGCCGCTGGCACGTACTTCGCTGGCCATCAGCCAGGCATGCTGCTCGGCCAGGGCCAGCGCCTGCTGCGGGTCGGCGGCGTACAGCGCGCCGATGTCCTGCAGCGGCGGCAGCGCGCTGTAGCCCTCGCGGAAACGCTGCACACGGCCGCCTTCCTGGTCCACGCAGATCAGCTGCGGGCGCGGGGCGGCGGCACGGATCGCCGCACTCAGATCGGTCACCTGCTGGCGCGAGGCGAAGTTGCGCTTGAACAGCACCACCCCGGCCACGGCGTCGTGCTGCAGCCAGTCACGTTCCTGGGCGGTCAGTTCGGTGCCGGCAACGCCGATCAGCAGCATGGTCGATCTCCACAACGCGCGCCCGCATGGCGCAGTGCCGCATTGTCGCAGAACCGGCCGACAGGCGCAGGGGTCAGACGAAGGGGAGTGTGGGGTCAGAGCCCCTGCGGGGACCTGACCCCGGGGTCGGATCCCCGCAGGGGCTCTGACCCCGATCTGCTCAGACCTTGCAGCCGTCCGGGCCGCAGGCCTCGTCGCCGTCAGCCGAAGCTGCCGGGGCGCCCTGTTCGGCTGCGATCTGGCGAAGGGCGTTGGCGAAGGCCTCTGGCGGCTGGGCCCCGGAAATGGCCCACTTCCCATCGATGACGAAAGTCGGCACCGAGGAAATGCCCAGTGCATGGGCCTGCGCCAGCCTGGCTTCGACCTCGGCCAGGCCGCGGTCGGAGCCCAGCATCTGCGCGATTTCAGCACCGTCCAGGCCGCCAGCCACGCCGGCCTTCACCAGCACTGCAGTATCGGCCAGATTCTGGCCATGCTCGAAGTGGGCACGGAAAAGTGCTTCGCCGACCGCATCCTGCACGCCGTGCTGGCCGGCCAGCCACAACACCCGATGCGCCGGCAGCGTGGTCACCCGCACCTGGCCCTGGCTGAAATCCATCGGCAGGCCCTCGGCCCGCGCGGTGGTCTGGGTCTGGCCGAGGATCTGCTCGGTGCGCTCGACGCCACCGAACTTGCGCACATAGGCCTCGCGCAGCGGCACCGGGGTGGCGTCCGCGTCCGGGTCCAGCTGGAACGGCTGCCAGTGGATATCGAGTTCAGGCGCATTGGCGCCGAGCAACTGCACACCCTGCTGGAAGCGATGCTTGCCGATCCAGCACCAGGGGCAGACCACGTCGGAGTAGATGTCGATTCTCATCCCCACCACATGGGGCCCGCCTCCCTCGAAAAAAGGGGACGGAGGGGATTAAGTCGTTTCCAGCACAGCTGGGGTAAAGACGACTTAATCCCCTCCGTCCCCTTTTCTTGGGGGGCTTCACCACTGTGAATAGGGGTGACTGGCCAGTGCGACGTTGTAGTAGCGCGCGTCGTCGGTGACTTCGGCACCCACCCAGTCCGGCAGTTCGATCGCCTGGTCGGCGCTGTCCAGCTCGACTTCGGCCACGACCAGGCCGGCGTTGTCGCCGAGGAACTCGTCCACCTCCCAGGTCAGGCCGGCGTGTTCGACCAGGTGGCGGCGCTTGTCGATCAGGCCACCGACGCACAGCGCCAACAGGGCGCGCGCATCCTCCACCGGGATCGGGTAGTCGAACTCCTGGCGGGTATGGCCGATGGTGCGCGACTTCAGGTTCAGCGCGGCGTGGTCGCCTTCGATGCGCACGCGCACCGAGGCGTTCTGGGTGCCGCGGTCGAGCGCGCCCATGTCGTTGATGTAGCCCTGCGCCATCGGGATCACCCGATGCGCGGCGGTGCGCCAGCCATCACTGCTGACGAGGAATTTGCGTTCGATTTCGATGCCCATCGCGCCATTATGCGCGATGGGTGATGACAACCTGTCAGCGCTTCTCGAACACCGCGATGCTTTCCACGTGCGCGGTATGCGGGAACATGTCCATGGCACCGGCGCTGACCAGGGTGAAGCCCTGTTCGTTGACCAGATAGCCGGCATCGCGCGCCAGCGAGCCCGGGTGGCAGCTGACGTAGACAATGCGCTTGAACTGCTTCAGCGGCAGCTGCTGCAGCACTTCGATCGCACCCGAGCGCGGCGGGTCCAGCAGCAGCTTGTCAAAGCCCTGGCGCATCCACGGGGTGCTGCGCTGGTCCTGGGTCAGGTCGGCGCTGAAGAACTGCGCGTTGGCCAGGCCGTTGCGCTCGGCGTTCTCACGCGCACGCGCCACCAGGCCGGCATCGCCTTCCACGCCAACCACCTCGCGCACGCGGCGCGCCAGCGGCAGGGTGAAGTTGCCCAGGCCACAGAACAGGTCCAGTACACGCTCGTCCTCACCCGGTTCCAGCAGGTCCAGGGCGTGGGCGATCATCTTCTCGTTGAGCTTGGCATTGACCTGGATGAAGTCCAGCGGGCGGAACGCCAGCTCGACATCCCACGGCGCCAGACGGAACGACAGCGGCACATCCTGCCCGTCCAGCGGCCGCACGGTATCCACGCCGCCGGACTGCAGGTAGATCACGAAGCCATGCTGCTGGCCGAAAGCCGCCCAGGCCGCGCGGTCGGCATCGCTGAGCGGCTGCAGATGGCGAACGGTCAGGACCACGGCCTGGTCACCGGCGATGAATTCGATCTGCGGGATGTCACGCTTGCCATCGAGTGACTCGATGAAGGTGGACAGCGCCTCGACCTTGGTGCCGATCTCGGGGATCACGGTCAGGCACTGGCTGAGGTCGGCAACGAAGCGCGGATCCTGTTCACGGAAGCCGACCAGGGTCTTGTCCTTCTTTTCGACCCGGCGCACCGAGAAACGGCCCTTGCGGCGATAGCCCCAGCTCTCACCGACCAGCGGCGCCAGCACGGTGCCCGGCTTCACATGGCCGATCCGCTCCAGGTTGTCCATCAGCACGCGCTGCTTGGCCACGATCTGCTGGTCTTCGTCCAGGTGCTGCAGCACGCAGCCGGCGCAGGTGCCGAAATGCGGGCACTTGGGGGTCACCCGCTGCGGCGAGGCCTGCAGCACCTCCAGGGTGCGCGCCTCGTCGAAATGGCGGCTGCGGGCAGTCTGTTCAGCCATCACCACCTCGCCGGGCAGCGCGCCGCTGACGAAGGTGACCTTGCCGCCCTCGCCTTCACGGCGGGCGACACCGCGACCATCATGGCTGAGGTCGAGGATCTCGGTCTGGAATGGGGTACGGTCAGTGCGGGAACGGGATCGGGCCACGTGGCAACAGGCTGCGGGCAAAAATGGGGGCGTATTGTCGCAGATCCTGACCGACGGGGCCTGGACCCGCTTGCGCCCGTGGCCGTCGTGCTTGATGATTGGGCCAGCTGACATGGAGGCAGCCCTGATGCAGATGACCCCGCGGGCCGCACGGCCCCGCTTCCTGCTTGTCGAGGACGACATCATCAGCCGCGGTTTTTTCAAGGCGGCGTTGGAAACGTTACCGGCGGATGTGGATACCGCAGATTCGCTGGCCAGTGCCCTGGCCAGTGCCGAACCCGGCGCGCATGATCTGTGGCTGATCGACGTCAACCTGCCGGATGGCAATGGCGCGCAACTGCTGCGTGAGCTACGCCGCTCACATCCCGACACACCGGCGCTGGCACATACGGCCGACGGCGATACCTCCATCCACGCCCGCCTGCGCGAAGCCGGTTTCAGCGACACCCTGGTCAAGCCGCTGGGCCGCGACCAGCTGCTGAAGGCCGTGCGCCGTGCGCTGGTCAACAGCCCGGCGGGAATCTTCGTGGCACAGGCCCCGGCCGCGGTCGAGCTGGCCGTTCAGGACTGGGACGAGACTGCGGCATTGGCCGCGCTCAATGGCCAGCGCAACCACCTGATCGCACTGCGCGAGCTGTTCCTGGCCGAGTTGCCCGGTGTGCGCGACGCGGTCGAGCAGGCGGTGGACCAGCACGACGAGCGCCAGCTGCGCAGCCAGCTGCACCGGTTGCAGGCGAGCTGTGGCTTCGTGGGGGCGGCACGGTTGGGCCGGGCGGTGCGCCAGCTGCATCATGCACCCGAGTCCGGGCAGGCCCAGGACGGGTTCCGCGCCGCGGTAGCTGCCCTGCTGCATTGAGGGTTTTTCGGCAGGGCTGCGCCCTGCACCCGCAGAGGCTTCAAGCCAAGGCAACAGCAACAGCAACGGCATGCATTCCGTGGGTTGGCGGTGCGGTATCGGACGGCGGGGACGCCGTAAACCCGTCCTTGGGGGCTTGGCAGCCGCATCCATGCGGCTGACACCCCGCCCTCCGATACCGCCCCACCTCTTACAGTTTTCCGCGATCGGGTAGATCCACGCCATGCGTGGATGAATTTCTGTCAGATATCGAAATCAATCTGGGGTCGGATCCGTTTTCCTGCGGAAAACGGATCCCACCCCACGCCGTTCCGACAGTTCGCGGAACACTGTCGAAGGCGGGGTGGGTCCGGTTGCGGGAGTGTCCGCGGCATGGATGCCGCGGCCAAGCCCCCAGGGACGGGTTTACGGCGTCTCCCGCAACCGGACCCACCCCGCCTACCCACGGATAGCCAGCTTTTGCCGTTGACGTTGATTCGGCAGGTGCAGGGCTGCAAGCCCTGCCGCCCCCCCCTACCTGCGCGGCGCGAGCTGCTCGAGCATTTCCCAGGACTTCAGCCCGCGCGCGCCCAGGTGATGGGCCAGCACCCGCCGCATCGGCAGGCGCAGGCTGGCCAGATCGGCGGCATCCGGTTCTTCGTCGGCCGCAAGGGCCAGCAGCGCCGAGCCAGTGGCCGCCGCCCGGCGCTCCCCGCCACGCTCGCTCAGCAGGCGCTTCGCCCCTTCCTGCGGGTCTAGCTCGTAGCGCGCCGCCGGGTCGATCGGCTGGCCATCACTGGCACTGTCCAGCTCGAAACCCAGGCCCAGCGCGGACAGCAGTTCGCGCTCGAAACGGCGCAGGGTCCAGGCCAGGCCGGCACCGACCGCCAGCCGCGCGCGTGCCTCACCGTAGGCGAGGTACAGCTCCGGCAGCGGGTCCTGGCGCGGGGCCAGGCGCAGGGTCAGTTCACTCAGGTAGAAGCCGGCCAACATCGCCTGGCCGACCAGGCGTGGCGCGGCATCCAGCGCCTCGGCACCCCGCAGCTGGGCCAGTTCACCCCGCTGCTGGGCACTGAAGCGGATCCACTGCAACGGCTGCAGGGCGGCGCGCAGCACCTGGCCCTTGGCGGTGGACACGCCACGCGCCAGCAGGCCGATACGGCCATGCTGCGCGCTCAACACTTCGACCAGCAGGCTGGTCTCGCGGTAGGCCCGTGCGTGCAGCACGAAGCCGGTGTCGTCCTCGATCATCATCGAAGCGACCGTCGCGGCTTATTCGTAGCCGAAGGCCTTCAGCGCGGCCTCGTCGTCGGACCAGCCTTCACGCACGCGCACCCAGGTTTCCAGGAACACCTTGGCCCCGAACAGACGCTCCATCTGCAGGCGGGACTTGGCGCCGATCTCCTTCAGGCGGGCGCCGCCCTTGCCGATCACGATGGCCTTCTGGCCCTCGCGCTCGACCCAGATCACCGCACCGATGCGCAGCAGGTTGCCATCCTCGGTGAAGCGCTCGATCTCGACGGTGGTTGCGTACGGCAGTTCTTCGCCGAGCTGGCGCATCAACTGCTCGCGCACCAGTTCACCGGCCAGGAAACGCTGGCTGCGATCGGTGATCTCGTCCTCGCCGAACATCGGCGGGGCTTCCGGCAGCAGCTTCAGCACGTCGCGCACCAGCGCTTCCAGGCCGTTGCGCTTCTGCGCCGAGATCGGGTGCACGGCGGCGAAATCACGACCTTCGGTCACCTGCTGCAGGAACGGCAGCAGCGCGCCCTTTTCCTTCAGGCGATCGATCTTGTTGACCACCAGCACCACCGGGATGCCGGCGTCGCGCAGCACGTTGAACGCCAGGCTGTCCTCTTCATCCCAGCGACCGGCTTCGATCACCAGCAGGCCTGCATCGACGCCTTCCAGCGAGCCACGCGCGGCGCGGTTCATCACCCGGTTCATCGCCCGCTTCTGCACCTTGTGCAGGCCGGGGGTGTCGACCAGCACCAGCTGGCCTTCCGGATAGGTGGCGATGCCCAGCAGGCGATGGCGCGTGGTCTGCGGACGGTTGGAGACGATGCTGACCTTGGCGCCGACCAGGGCATTGGTCAGGGTCGACTTGCCCACGTTCGGGCGGCCGATGACGGCCACGCTGCCGCAATGATGGGGAGTTTGTTCGCTCACTTGGAATCCAGTTGTTCTAGGACGGCCGCGGCCGCCTGTTGTTCGGCAAGCCGCCGCGAGGCGCCTTCGCCCTCGGTGCTGGCGGCCGGGTCGGCTACGTTGCAGCGTACCCGGAAGTGTTTGGCGTGGTCGTCACCGGATTCTGACACCAGTTCATACTGCGGCAACGCCTTCTGTCGGGCCTGCAGCCATTCCTGCAGGCGGGTCTTGGGGTCCTTCTCGGGCCGGCCGGAGGCCGGCAGTGCCTCGATCGAAGCGCTGAACCAGGGCAGTACCACCGCCCGGCAGGCCTCGAAGCCGGCATCCAGGTAGATCGCAGCCACCACGGCTTCCACCGCGTCGGCCAGGATCGAATCACGACGGTGGCCGCCGGACTTCATTTCGCCCGGGCCCAGGATCAGTCGATCGCCCAGTTCCAGGGTGCGCCCGATCACCGCCAGCGCGCCTTCACGCACCAGCTCGGCGCGGGCACGGGTCATCGCGCCTTCGTCAGCCTTGGGCCAGCGCTGGTACAACGCCTCGGCCGCCATCATGTTGACGATGCTGTCGCCCAGGAACTCCAGGCGCTCGTTGTGTGGCGCACCGGCACTGCGATGCGTCAGCGCCTGCTTCAGCAGCGCCGGGTCGCGGAAGGGATGACCGATCAGGTCACCACGTTGGAAAGGTTTATTCGGCACCGCTTCGGGTCAGGTCCTGGGATGAATCGAATTTGCCAACCACGTCCAGGTTGCCGACCAGCGGACGGCGCACTTCGTAGTTGACCTTGAGGGTCCAGCCATTGTCGCGGCGGTCGAACTTCACGTTGGCCGGCTTCACGTTTTCCGAGTAGTTGATGTACAGCCGCTTGAAGAACAGATCCTGGATCCGGGCCGGTTCCATGCTGCCCACACCCGGCTCGTTGGCCAGGCTCTTCATCGCCGAGCGCACCGCGTAATACTCCTGGTACATCGGGAACAGCTTCATGCCGATGTAAAGGAAGAAACCGACCACGATCAGGACCGCCAGGAACGAGGTCAGGGTCATGCCACGCTGCGTGTTCATCGTCTTCATTGCGTTCTCCCCAGATACGCGTTGGATGTGAAAATACTCGGTTGATGCCCGATCAGTTGATGCTCGAGCCGATCCGCGACGGCTCGAAGCCATCCTTGCAGAACCAGCCCTGGCAGTTCAGCCAGATCAGGAAGGCCTTGCCGCGCAGGTTTTCTTCCGGCAGCAGGCCCCAGAAACGGCCATCGTCGCTGTTGTCACGGTTGTCGCCCATCACCAGGTACTTGCCGGCCGGCACGGTCCACTGGCCCTGGCCACGCGGATAGTCGGTCTCCAGCACGGTGTGGGTACGACCCGGCAGGTGTTCGACCAGCAGGTTGGCACCCTCGCCCTGGCCCTTGTGGCCTGCATAGATGCCCTTGTTGTCGTACTTCAGCGGTTCGCCGTTGAGGATCACGCCGTCGCCTTCGAAGACCACGGTGTCGCCCGGCACGCCGATGACGCGCTTGATGAAGTTCTCACCCTTGGCCGGATCGTTGTCGCTGTGGCCGGGGAAGTGGAACACCACCACGTCGCCGCGCGACGGCTCGCCAAACGGCACGATCTTGGTGTTGCTGATCGGCAGGCGCAGGCCGTAGGAGAACTTGTTGACCAGGATGAAGTCGCCGATCAGCAGGTTCGGCATCATCGAGCTGGACGGGATCTTGTACGGCTCGGCGATGAAACTGCGCACGATCAGCACGATCGCCAGCACCGGGAAGAACGCACGCGAGTAATCCACCAGCACCGGCTCGGAGTCGAGCAGGCCCGCGCGCTGGGCGCGACGCTTGGCGAGGTACAGCTTGTCCGCGAGCAGGATCAGGCCCGAGGCCAGGGTCAGCACGACCAGGAGGATCTCAAACAGTTTCATTCAGGGTCCTTTGCAACGTCACCAGACGACCGGCCCCGCAGGGCCGGCGCGGGCCTTACTTGTTGTCCATCTGCAGGACGGCCAGGAACGCTTCCTGCGGAATCTCCACGCGTCCGACCTGCTTCATGCGCTTCTTGCCTTCCTTCTGCTTTTCCAGAAGCTTCTTCTTGCGCGAAACGTCGCCACCATAGCACTTGGCCAGCACGTTCTTGCGCATGGCCTTGACCGTGGTGCGGGCGATGATCTGCGAGCCGACGGCGGCCTGGATGGCCACGTCGAACATCTGGCGCGGGATCAGGTCCTTCATCTTCTCGCACAGCTCGCGGCCACGTCGGTCAGCGTGGCTGCGGTGCACGATCAACGACAGCGCATCGACCTTGTCACCATTGATCAGCACGTCCACGCGCACGAACGGGCCTGCGTCGAAGCGCACGAAGTGGTAATCGAGCGAGGCGTAGCCGCGGCTGACCGACTTCAGCTTGTCGAAGAAGTCCAGCACCACCTCGGCCATCGGCAGCTCGTAGCTGATCTGCACCTGGCTGCCCAGGTAGTTGATGCCGATCTGGCTGCCGCGCTTTTCTTCGCACAGCTTGATGATGTTGCCGATGTACTCCTCGGGGGTGAGCACGTTGGCGCGGATGATCGGTTCGCGGATTTCCTCGACCTGGTTCACCGCCGGCAGCTTGGCCGGGTTGTCCATGTTGATGATCGAGCCATCGGTCTTCAGGACCTCATACACCACCGTCGGCGCGGTGCTGATCAGGTCCAGGTTGTATTCGCGCTCCAGGCGCTCCTGCACGATTTCCATGTGCAGCATGCCCAGGAAGCCGCAGCGGAAGCCGAAGCCCATCGCCTCGGAGCTTTCCGGCTCGAAACGCAGCGCGGCATCGTTCAGGCGCAGCTTGTCCAGCGCTTCGCGCAGGTCCGGGTAGTCTTCGGCATCGACCGGGAACAGGCCGGCGAACACGCGCGGCTGCATTTCCTGGAAGCCCGGCAGCGGCTTCGGCGCCGGATCGCCGGCCAGGGTGAGGGTGTCGCCGACCGGCGCGCCATGCACGTCCTTGATGCTGGCGGTGACCCAGCCCACTTCACCGGCACGCAGCGCCGGCAGCACCTTGCGCTTCGGCGTGAACACGCCGACGTTGTCGACCTGGTGGTTGCGGCCGGTCGACATCACCTGCAGCTTGTCACCGGCCTTGATCTCGCCCTGCATCACGCGCACCAGCGACACCACGCCGAGGTAGTTGTCGAACCACGAGTCGATGATCAGCGCCTGCAGCTTGTCGGTGTCGCGCGGCGCCGGCGGCGGAATGCGGTGCACGATCGCTTCCAGCACGTCCTGCACGTTGAGGCCGGTCTTGGCACTGACCGGCACGGCGTCGGAGGCATCGATGCCGATCACGGCCTCGATCTCGGCCTTGGCGCGCTCGATGTCGGCGGTGGGCAGGTCGATCTTGTTGATCACCGGCACCACTTCCAGGCCCTGCTCCACGGCGGTGTAGCAGTTGGCCACCGACTGGGCTTCCACGCCCTGCGCCGCATCGACCACCAGCAGCGCGCCTTCGCAGGCGGCCAGCGAGCGGCTGACTTCATAGGAGAAGTCGACGTGGCCGGGGGTGTCGATGAAGTTCAGGTGGTAGGTCTGCCCGTCCTTGGCCAGGTACGGCAGTGACACCGACTGCGCCTTGATCGTGATGCCACGCTCGCGCTCGATCGGATTGGAATCGAGCACCTGCGCTTCCATCTCGCGGGCCTGCAGGCCACCGCAGAGCTGGATGATGCGGTCGGCCAGCGTGGACTTGCCGTGGTCGACATGGGCGATGATGGAGAAGTTGCGGATGTTCCGCATCGAATCAGAAGACATAGGTGGCGGCGGCGCGCGGCGTCGTCAGGGTAACGCTCGATTATCGCACGCCCAGCGCCCGGCCGCGAAAACCGGCTGCCGGGCACCGGCCCGGAACGACCGAAGCCCCGCCGGGGCGGGGCTTCGGGGGAGGCCCAGGGGCCGCCGGAGCGGCCCCGGCAGGCCCTACTAGCCGGCCTTGACCGCCACGAAGGCGCTGTTGCCGTTGGCCGTGCGGACCAGCAGCATGACCACGTCGTCCTTCTTGAAGCTGGACAGCGCCCGGTTCAGGGCATCCACACTGCCGACCGCGACGCGGCCGACCTGCAGGATCACCATGCCCGGCGACAGGCCGGCATCACGCGCCGCCTGGCCCTTGACCCCGGTGATGCGCACGCCTTCGTTGCCGTTGAGCCCGAACTGCTTGCGCTGAGCCGCGCTCAGGTCGCTCACGTCCAGCCCCAGCAGGGCATTGGCCCCGGTCTGCGGCGCCGCCTCGGCACCGCCGGCCGACGGCCCGCGGGCACTGGCCTGCCCGTCTTCACTCAGGGCGGTCAACGTGGCACTGAGGTCATGCGGCTTGCCGTCGCGGTACACCACCAGGTTCACCTTGCTGCCCGGCGCCATCGCACCGATCAGCGGCGGCAGGTCGGACCAGCTGTTGACCGGGCTGCCGTTGACCGAGCGGATGACGTCGCCCACCTGCACGCCGGCCTTGGCGGCCGCACTGCCGGCCACGATCTGGTTGACCAGGGCGCCACGGCTGTCCGGCAGGCCCAGGCCCTGCGCCTTCAGCGAATCGATCGGCTCCACGACCGCGCCGAGCTGGCCGCGGGTGACCTTGCCGCTCTTCTTGATCTGCTCCACCGCGCTCATCGCCAGGTCGATCGGGATCGCGAAGCTGATGCCCATGTAGCCGCCGGACGCGGAGAAGATCTGCGAGTTGATGCCGACCACTTCGCCGCGGGTGTTCAGAAGAGGGCCACCGGAATTGCCCTGGTTGATCGCCACGTCGGTCTGGATGAACGGCACATAGCGCTGGTCGGGGCCACCCGTACTGCGGCCGACGGCGCTGACCACGCCGGCGGTGACAGAATGGTCGAGGCCGAACGGCGAGCCGATCGCGACAACCCACTGCCCCGGCTTCAGGCTGTTGGAGTCACCCACGCGCACGGTTGGCAGGTTCTTCCCGTCGATCTTCAGCAGGGCGACGTCGTACTGCTGGTCGCTGCCCACCACCTTGGCGGTGAACTCACGGCTGTCGCCCAGCTTGACCTTCACGTCACTGGCGTCGGCCACCACGTGGTAGTTGGTCAGCACATAGCCATCGGGCGAGATGATGAAGCCCGAACCCATGCCACGGCCCTTGATGCTGGGGCCACCGTCTGGCCCACCCGGCCCCTGCCCCGGCATCGGGAAGTCGGGACCAAAGAAGCGGCGGAAGAACTCCGGCATGTCATCGTCGCCCATCGGGCCGCGCGCGGCCTGGCGGTTGTTGCGGACGATGGTGGTATCGACGTTGACCACGCCCGGGCCGACCTGTTCGACCAGGTTGGTGAAGTCGGGCAGGCCACTGACCAGCGGCTGCGCCGGTGCCCGCGCGGCCGCGGCTGGCACGGGCTGGGTCTGCGCGACGGGTGCCGGCGCCTGTGCGCAGGCCACCAGGGGAAGGGTCAGGGCCAGCAGGCCAATGGCCTGCGTGCGGAGTCGGGGAGTCATCGGACGGCAACCTCCGGGTCGGGTGGAAAGAGGAATACGGGCCCCGCCGACGGCGGGGCGTGAAGGCGCCCGGCTCAGTCGCGCGGGCGCGGCGGCACCGGCAGGTCATCCTGCAGGCGCGGCTCGAACGGATAGAACGCGGCACTACCGGCGTGGGCCGGGAAGCTGGCATTGAGCGCGCCGCCAGCGGCGGGCGCCAGGCTGGAGCGCGGCCATGGCCGGGCCTGCAGCCCGCTGACCTCGCCGAACGGCAGGTTGCGGTTGGCCGGCACGGTCGGGGTCAACGGTGCCTGCACGGCCGCGATGGCGCGCTGCGAAGTGTCGTCGCGCTGGGCGGCACGCGCGGCCTGCTGGCTGCGCGTAGCGCTGGCACGGCGGGCGTCCTGGCGGCGGCCCGCCGCGGCCATCGCTACGGCCGGCGCAGCAGCCACGGCCACCGCGGCCGTGTCCACCGAAGCCTCGGTGACTGGGGTCGGCGCGGCCGGTGCCAGTTCCGCCTGGCTGGCGATCACCTGCGGCGCCAGCGGTTCACCCGGCGTCGCCTCCTTCAATTTCTCGCCGCCGATGAACAGGGCGACCGCGGCGACCGATGCGGCCAGCGCAGCACCGCCGCCCCAGGCGCGCCAGCCACTGCGACGCACCTGGCGACGCGGCTCGGCCTGCGGCGTCGGCTCTGCCGCAATGGCGGCCGCAACGGCGGCACTGAAGCCGGCCGGTGCCAACGCCGGGGCCTGCCCGCGCATCACGTCGCCCAGCAGCTGCCAGCGCTCCTGGCAGCCGGCCAGTTCGGGGTCGTGTTCCATCCGGCGCAGCAGGAAGCGCGCTTCATCGGCACCCAGCTCGCCATCGACCAGGGCCGACAGCTGCTCGCGATGGCGCTGGTCCAGGCGCTGCCCGGCGGGCGATTGATGGTTCTGCGATTCGTTGAACGGATTACTGGTCATACGCGGCTCTTCTCACGGGTGGCGCTGCCGATGTCCAACAGCGGCCGGAGTTCGGTGTCGATCGCCTCGCGCGCCCGGAAGATCCGGGAACGCACGGTGCCGATCGGGCACCCCATCTTCTGCGCGATATCCTCGTAGCTCAGGCCTTCCACCTCGCGCAGGGTGATCGCCGACCGGAGTTCCTCCGGCAGCGCGTTGACGGCCTTCATGACCGTCTGTTCCAGCTCCTGGCGCATCAACTCGCGCTCGGGCGTGTCGGTGTCCCGCAGGCGGGTACCGCTGTCGAACTGCTCGGCGTCACCGATGTCGATGTCATCGGTCGGCGGACGACGATTGTGTGAAGCCAGGTAGTTTTTGGCGGTATTCACGGCGATTCGATGCAACCAGGTTGAGAACTGGGCATCGCCACGGAAACTCCCGATCGCGCGGTAGGCACGGATGAAAGTGTCCTGGGCGACGTCCTGACATTCGCTCCAGTCGGCGATGTAGCGACCGACCAGGGCCACGACCCGATGCTGGTACTTGCGCACCAGGACATCGAACGCGGCACTCTCGCCGTGCTGCACGCGCCGGACCAGCTCCAGATCCAGCTCCTGAGGTGTATCAACATCGGCCATGAGGGGCCGCACTCCTGTCAGCCCAACCGACGTCGGGCAATGAGACTGCCAATCCCGGGAAAAGTTCAGTCGCCGATCACCTGGCGCCGCACCAGCTTTTAACCACCATTCGGTTAGCGTCCCGGTCCACGGCCATGGATCCGGGGGCGCCACTCCCCTGCTATTGGGATTTGACGCGGGGGAAACAACCTCTGGATCATAGCCGCTTCTCCATACACAACCGGATGGAACGTCCATGCTCTCAGGCTTCGATGGTCTCCGCTTCAGCCACTGGCACCCCGAGATCCGCGACGACGGCGTGGTGGTTCTCTCCCTGGATCGCCAGGACAGCAGCGTCAATGCGATGTCGCAGGACGTGCTGCTGGAACTGGGCGACCTGCTTGAGCGCATTGCCCTGGACCCGCCCAAGGGCGTAGTCATCCAGTCGCTGAAGAAGGCCGGCTTCATTGCCGGTGCCGACCTGAAGGAGTTCCAGGAATTCGACCGTCGCGGCACCGTCAACGACGCGATCCGGCGTGGCCAGGCCACCTACCAGAAGCTGGCCGAGCTGCCCTGCCCGACCGTGGCGGCCATCCACGGCCACTGCCTCGGCGGTGGCACCGAGCTTGCCCTGGCCTGCCGCTATCGCGTGGCCTCCAATGACAGCAGCACCCGCATCGGCCTGCCGGAAACCCAGCTGGGCATCTTCCCGGGGTGGGGTGGCAGCGCCCGCCTGCCGCACCTGGTGGGCGCCCCGGCAGCGATGGACATGATGCTGACCGGCCGCACCCTGTCGGCCTCGGCCGCGCGTGGCATCGGCCTGGTCGACAAGGTGGTGGCACCGGCGGTGGTGCTCGACACGGCCGTTGCACTGGCGCTGTCCGGCACCACCCGCCCGTTCAAGCAGCGCGCCACGGCCTGGGCCACCAACACCTGGCTGGCACGCACGCTGCTGGCACCGCAGATGGTCAAGCAGGTCGCCCGCAAGGCGAAGAAGGACCAGTACCCGGCGCCGTACGCACTGATCAGCACTTGGCAGCGCAGTGGCGGCAAGCCGATCCAGGCCCGCCTGGACGCCGAGCGGCGTGCCGTGGTGAAGCTGGCCAGTACTCCGACCGCGCGCAACCTGATCCGTATCTTCTTCCTCACCGAACGCCTGAAGGGCCTCGGTGGCGGTGATTCCGGCATCCGCCACGTGCACGTGGTCGGCGCCGGCGTGATGGGCGGCGACATCGCCGCGTGGGCCGCCTACAAGGGCTTCGAGGTGACCCTGCAGGACCGCGAGCAGCGCTTCATCGACCCGGCCATGGAACGCGCGCAGGCGCTGTTCGCCAAGAAGGTGCGCGACGAGAGCAAGCGCCCGGCCGTGGCCGCGCGCCTGAGTGCCGACCTGGAAGGCAACGGCGTGGCCGAGGCCGACCTGGTGATCGAGGCAATCATCGAGAACCCCGAAGCCAAGCGTGCGCTGTACCAGACGCTTGAGCCGAAGATGAAGCAGGACGCCCTGCTGACCACCAACACCTCGTCGATTCCGCTGGTGGAACTGCGCGACCACATCCAGCGCCCTGCGCAGTTCGCGGGCCTGCACTACTTCAACCCGGTGGCGCAGATGCCGTTGGTGGAGATCATCCATCACGACGGCATGGCGCCGGAGACCGAGCGCCGCCTGGCCGCGTTCTGCAAGGCGCTGGGCAAGTTCCCGGTGCCGGTGGCCGGCAGCCCGGGCTTCCTGGTCAACCGCGTGCTGTTCCCGTACATGCTGGAAGCGGCCACCGCGTATGCCGAGGGCATTCCGGGCCCGGTGATCGACAAGGCCGCGGTGAAGTTCGGCATGCCGATGGGCCCGATCGAACTGATCGATACCGTCGGCCTGGACGTGGCCGCCGGCGTCGGCCGCGAACTGGCGCCGTTCCTGGGCCTGCAGATCCCGGCCGCACTGCAGACGGTGGAACCGGACAAGCGCGGCAAGAAGGATGGCCAGGGCATCTACACCTGGGAGAACGGCAAGCCGAAGAAGCCGGACGTGGCCAGCGACTACCAGGCCCCGGCCGATCTGGAGGACCGCCTGATCCTGCCGCTGTTGAACGAGGCGGTGGCCTGCCTGCACGAGGGCGTGGTGGCCGACGCGGACCTGCTGGATGCCGGCGTGATCTTCGGCACCGGTTTCGCACCGTTCCGCGGTGGTCCGATCCAGCACATCCGTGCGGTCGGTGCCGATGCGATCGTCGAGCGGTTGAAGGCGCTGCAGCAGCGCCATGGCGACCGTTTCGCGCCGCGCCCCGGCTGGGACAACCCCGCCCTGCGCGAACCGATGATTTGAGTTCATCGGCCGGGCCTGCGGCCCGGCACCCGCAGAGGCAACCGCCGAAGCAAAAGCCAGAGCCAGAGCCGGAGCAGCAGCCGGCTCTGGCTTTTCTGTTTGGTTGGCGGGGCGGTGTGGGCTTGCAGGACACGCCGTAAACCCATCCATGGGGGCTCGATGGCGCCTTCCATGGCGCCAACGGTCCTGCAAGCCCACACCGCCCCACCCAGACAGTTTCCCGGTGACGGTTGCTGAACTGCGATGGCTGGTAGGTGTCGACCTTGGTCGACACCAGGAGCGAAGCGACCCGCGTTTGATTTTGATTTTCTTTTTTCTTCTCCGTGGCTGGACGCACACGGAAACTGTCAGAGGCCGGGCGGGGTGGGTCCGCGGGGGTGTCCGCGGCATGGATGCCGCGGCCAAGCCTCCAGGGACGGATTCACGGCGTCCCCCGCGAACCCACCCCGCCCGGCCAAGCGCGGCTTTTGCTTTACGCAACCAACCCCACAGCCACGAGGGGCTGCGCCGTTGGCTGGAACACCCTGTTACCCAGACGGGGCATGTGCCCATCACAGCTGCATGCGATGCTCACCACCTGATCCCTGCCAGCGAGAATGCCCGCATGACCACCATCATCGCCCCGCGCGTGCACGACATCGGCGGCCTCGAAGTCCGTCGCGCCGTCCCCACCCTGCAGGCGCGCAGCATCGGCTCGTTCGTGTTCGTCGACCAGATGGGCCCGGCACTCATGCACCCCGGCACCGCCATCGACGTGCGCCCGCATCCGCATATCGGCCTGGCCACCGTCACCTACCTGTGGTCGGGCGCGATCGGCCACCGCGACACGCTGGGTTCGGATCAGGTGATCCGTCCCGGTGACGTCAACTGGATGACCGCCGGCCGCGGTATCGCCCATTCCGAGCGGACGCCGCAACCGGACCGCGACCATGACAACCCGATCCACGGCATGCAGACCTGGGTCGCGCTGCCGAAGTCGCACGAGGAAATCGAGCCGGCGTTCTACCACCATGCCGCTGCCACCCTGCCCGAGCAGCGTCGCAACGGCGCGTGGCTGCGGGTGATCGCCGGCCGTGCGTACGGCGAGGAATCGCCGGTGAAGGTATTCGCCGACACCCTCAACGTGGCAATCGATCTCGACCCCGATGCGGAAATCGATATCGACGACGGCCACCGCGAGCGCGCGTTGTACATCCTCGAGGGCGACGCGCAGCTGGATGGCGTGGATATTCCCGCGCAGCACCTGGTGATCCCCGAAGCCGGTGCACGCGGCCGCCTGCGCGCGAAGACGCCGGTGAAGGCGATGCTGTTCGGTGGCGAGCCGCTGGATGGCCCGCGCCACCTGTGGTGGAACTTCGTGTCGAGCTCGAAGGAGCGCATCGAGCAGGCCAAGCACGACTGGGAAGCCGGCCGCTTCGGCACCATTCCGGGCGACGACAAGGAATTCATCCCACTTCCGCAGTACTGAACATCGCGTGTTGCACACATCTGAAGGTGTATCCCTGCACCCGGCGTTGACGCTACAGTCACCCGCTGATCATTGAAATGTGACATAAATCACACTTTCGACCGTCAAAGGAGTGCAACACATGAGCATGGGTAAACGCTTGTCCGCCGAGTTCCTCGGCACGTTCTGGCTGGTTCTGGGTGGCTGTGGCAGTGCGGTGCTGGCCGCCAAGTTCGGTGGCGACGGCAATCCGCTGGGTATCGGTTTCCTCGGCGTGGCGCTGGCCTTCGGCCTGACCGTGGTGACCGGCGCCTATGCGTTCGGCCATATCTCCGGCGCGCACTTCAACCCGGCAGTCAGCGTCGGGCTGTGGGCCGGTGGTCGTTTCCCGACCAGGGATCTGGTGCCCTACATCATCGCCCAGGTTGCCGGCGGCCTGCTGGCCGGCTTCATCCTGCTGCAGATCGCCTCCGGCGCCACTGGCTTCGCCATCGATGGCAGCCAGGCGGGTGCGTTCGCCAGCAATGGCTATGGCACGCTGTCGCCCGGCGGCTACAGCGTGGCAGCCGCCTTCCTGTGCGAAGTGGTGCTGACGGCGGTGTTCCTGATCGTGATCATGGGTTCCACCCACGGCAAGGCACCGGCCGGTTTCGCCCCGCTGGCGATCGGCCTGTCGCTGACCCTGATCCACCTGATCAGCATTCCGGTCACCAACACCTCGGTGAACCCGGCCCGCTCCACCGCCGTGGCCTTCTTTGCCGGCAGCGGAGCAGTCAGCCAGCTGTGGCTGTTCTGGGTCGCTCCCCTGCTGGGCGGCGCGATCGGCGGCCTGATCTACAAGTGGATCGGCAGCGACCGCTGATCCACGCGGCTCCCATTGCGGCCCACCCTCGGCCGCAATGGTTACTTCTGCAACCGCGAATTGTGCGATTGCTCACGTTCCGTTAAGGTTGAGTTGACCGTCCGTGCACATGCCGGATGGGGCGGCATCCGGGGATGGGATGCCACGGCCGCCGGCCCTGCTGGCGGAGCCAAACAACTCATCACCTTGGGGGATGCATGAAGTTCGTGCCTGTCATGTTGTCGAGCCTGCTGTTCGCTGCGGCCCAGGCGGCCGCGCAGGCGCCGTCCGAATGTCCTTCGCTGCCAGCCAGCA
This sequence comes from Stenotrophomonas sp. YJH_SMC_127, assembly GCF_059372445.1. Taxonomy (NCBI): domain Bacteria; kingdom Pseudomonadati; phylum Pseudomonadota; class Gammaproteobacteria; order Lysobacterales; family Lysobacteraceae; genus Stenotrophomonas; species Stenotrophomonas sp. YJH_SMC_127. The sequence goes on from NZ_JCAFVO010000001.1 coordinate 472,752, forward strand.
GTGGCCTGCAGTGGCAGCAGCAGGTGCAGGCCGATTTCCTGGTCTGCCGCGCCAGCACCCCTGATGGCCGCGAAGTACTGAGCCTGATGCTCAGCGCGCGTGACCCCGCCATTCCGCTGAGCCGCTCGCTGCGCCAGGAAAAAGGCAGCTTCGGCGGTGAATCGCTGTACTGGTACCAGCCCGACCTGGGCGGCCAGCAACCGCCGGGATATGCCGAACGGCGCATCAGCGTGGTCAAGATCGACAAAGGGCGTTATGCGCAGATTGCGCTGTATCCGGACAGCGCGCAGGAACTGAGCTCACTGCAGCAGCTGGCGCAGGGCATGAGCCTGACCCCTTCGGCCGTGGCCGCCGGGCGCTGAAGGTGACGGGGATGACTGCCTGGCAGCATCCCCGCAATGCACCTCGATCGGCAGGTAGTGCCGGCCGCCGGCCGGCAAACCCTTCGGTCCTGATCAAAAGCAGGTGCCGGCCGGCGGCCGGCACTACCTCAGAACCTGCCTTCCTGGAAATCGACGAAGGCCTGCATCAGTTCCTGCCGCGTGTTCATCACGAACGGGCCGTGCCGCATCACCGGCTCGCGCAACGGACGGCCGGCCACCAGGATCAGCCGCGCGCCTTCGCTGCCAGCCGAAACATGCAGCTGTTCGCCGCCGCCCAGCACCGCCAGCTCCTGGCGCGCAACATCACGGGCGGCGTCCTGTTCACCCACCGTCAGTCCGCCTTCAAATACATAGGCAAAGGCGTTGTGGCCTTCCGGCAGCGTGTAAGTCCAGGCCCGGTCGGGCGCCAACGTGATGTCGAGATACAGCGGCTCGGTGGCCGGCTGCACGATCGGGCCGCGGGTGCCGTCGACCGAGCCGGCGATCACCTTCACTTCCACGCCGGCTGCCGGCTGCACCACGGGAATGCGCTCGGGCGGGAACTCCTGGTACTTCGGCTCGGTCATCTTCTCCTTCGCCGGCAGGTTCACCCACAGCTGGAATCCACGCATCTGCCCGCTTTCCTGCTCGGGCATCTCCGAGTGCACCAGGCCGCGGCCAGCGGTCATCCACTGCACGCTGCCCGGGGTCAACAGGCCTTCGTTGCCATGGTTGTCGCGATGCCGCATGCGTCCGTCGAGCATGTAGGTGACGGTCTCGAAACCGCGGTGCGGGTGTTCCGGGAAGCCGGCGATGTAGTCCTCGGCCCGGTCGGTGCCGAATTCATCGAGCAGCAGGAACGGGTCCAGGTCCGGCAGCGTCGGGCCGCCGATGACGCGGGTCAGGCGCACGCCGGCACCGTCGGAGGTGGGCATGCCACGGATGGTGCGCAGCACGCGGACCGGTTCGGGAAGGCTCATGGCGACTCCTGTGGGATGGATGCCCCTGAAGATGGACGCCACATGGCCGTACGCCAATGGATGGCACCGCAACCAATTGTTCCATCCCTGATGTTGGCTGCACGTCAGCGCCACCGTCGTACGACCAAAGTACTACCGCCGATTCGTCCTGTGCCAATTGACCCTGTCGTGGGCAAGCAGGACTCTTTGACTGTCTTTCCGGGAGAGAGCACCTCATGAAAGGGTTTTCCAAACTGGGCTGGGCGGCACTCGCCCTGCTCGGCGCATTCTGTCTGGGCACCGTCGCCCTGCGCCGCGGCGAGCACGTCAACGCACTGTGGATCGTGGTGGCCGCGGTCTCGCTGTACCTGGTCGCCTACCGCTTCTACAGCCTGTTCATCGCCAACAAGGTGATGCAGCTGGATCCGACCCGGGCCACCCCGGCGGTGATCAACAACGATGGCCTGGACTACGTGCCGACCAACAAGCACGTGCTGTTCGGCCACCACTTCGCCGCCATTGCCGGCGCCGGCCCGCTGGTCGGCCCGGTGCTGGCCGCGCAGATGGGCTACCTGCCCGGCCTGCTGTGGCTGGTGGTGGGCGTGGTGCTGGCCGGCGCAGTGCAGGACTTCATGGTGCTGTTCCTGTCCAGCCGTCGCAACGGCCGCTCGCTGGGTGACCTGGTGCGCGAGGAGATGGGCCAGGTACCCGGCACCATCGCCCTGTTCGGTGCGTTCCTGATCATGATCATCATCCTGGCGGTGCTGGCGATGGTGGTGGTCAAGGCGCTGGCCGAAAGCCCGTGGGGCATGTTCACGGTGATCGCGACGATGCCCATCGCGATCCTGATGGGCGTGTACATGCGCTACATCCGCCCCGGCAGGATCGGCGAGATTTCGGTGGTTGGCCTGATCCTGCTGCTGGCCGCGATCTGGTACGGCGGCAAGGTCGCCGCCGACCCGGTGTGGGGGCCGGCGTTCACCTTCACCGGCACCCAGATCACCTGGATGCTGATCGGCTACGGCTTCGTCGCCTCGGTGCTGCCGGTGTGGCTGCTGCTGGCCCCGCGCGACTACCTGTCGACCTTCCTCAAGATCGGCACCATCATCGCGCTGGCCATCGGCATCCTGGTGGTGATGCCGGAACTGAAGATGCCGGCGCTGACCCAGTTCGCCGCCAGCGGTGATGGCCCGGTGTGGAAGGGCGGCATGTTCCCCTTCCTGTTCATCACCATCGCCTGCGGTGCGGTCTCCGGTTTCCACGCACTGATCTCCTCCGGCACCACGCCGAAGCTGCTGGCCAATGAAGCGCACATGCGCTACATCGGCTACGGCGGCATGCTGATGGAATCGTTCGTGGCGGTGATGGCGCTGGTGGCGGCCTCGATCATCGATCCGGGCATCTACTTCGCGATGAACAGCCCGGCCGCCGTGATCGGTGCCGATGCAGCCTCGGCGGCGCACTACATCACCAACACCTGGGGCTTCACCATTACCCCCGAGCAGTTGACCGCGACCGCGGCCGCCATCGGTGAACCGACCATCCTGCACCGCGCCGGTGGTGCACCGACGCTGGCGGTAGGCATCGCGCAGATCCTGCACGAAGCGATTCCCAGTGGCAGCGACGCGATGATGGCGTTCTGGTACCACTTCGCGATCCTGTTCGAAGCCTTGTTCATCCTGACCGCGGTGGACGCCGGCACCCGCGCCGGGCGCTTCATGCTGCAGGACCTGCTGGGCAACTTCGTGCCGGCCCTGAAGAAGACCGAGTCGTGGACCGCCAACATCATCGGTACCGCCGGCTGCGTGGCGCTGTGGGGCTACCTGCTCTACACCGGCGTGGTCGATCCGTTCGGCGGCATCCAGACGCTGTGGCCGCTGTTCGGCATCTCCAACCAGATGCTGGCTGGCATCGCGCTGATGCTGGGCACGGTGGTGCTGTTCAAGATGAAGCGTGACCGCTATGCGTGGGTCACTGCGGTACCGGCGGTGTGGCTGCTGATCTGCACCACCTACGCCGGCTTCATCAAGATCTTCGACAGCAACCCGGCGCAGGGTTTCCTGGCGCAGGCACACAAGTTCCAGGCCGCGCTCGCCAGCGATACGATCACTGCACCGGCCAAGTCGGTGGCGCAGATGAAGCAGATCGTGGTCAACGCCTACGTCAACACCGGCCTGACCGCGCTGTTCCTGCTGGTGGTCGGCGCGGTGCTGGTGTATTCGATCAAGACCATCCTGGCGGCACGCCGCAACCCGCAGCGCAGCGACCGCGAGACCCCGTACGTGGCGCTGAAGCCGCATGAAATGGTGGATCTGTGATGAGCACGCAACTGGTTCCCGCCGGCCAGTACCAGGCGCACCGCCGCATCTGGCGGCGCCTGGTGCAGACCGCACGACTGTGCTGCGGCATTCCTGACTACGACAACTACGTCCGGCACATGCTGGATAAGCACCCGGACCAGGAGCCGATGGACTACAAGACGTTCTTCCGCGAGCGCCAGGAAGCGCGTTACGGCGGACGCAACGGCGGGCGCTGCTGCTGAGGCAGGCAAAAGAAGGCCGAGCGCGGGCTCGGCTCTACACGGGCAGAGCGGGTTCGCGACGCACGCCGCGAACCCGCAACAGGATCGTCCGGCCAGGACTCAGGCGCCGGCCATCCACTTCAGGATCAGGCCGGTGACATACGCCAGCCCGGTGCCGGTGGCATAGCCCACCGTACCCAGCAGCACGCCCACCGGGGCCAGCGTCGGATGGAAGGCTGCGGCCACCACGGGGGCCGAGGCGGCCGCGCCGATGTTGCCCTGCGAACCGATCGCGAAGAAGAACAGCGGCGCGCGCAGCAGCTTGGCCACCACCCACAGCACCAGCACGTGCGTGGCCATCCAGATCGCGCCAAGCAGGAACAGCCACGGCCGATCCAGCAGCGACAGCAGGTTCATCTGCATGCCGATGCAGGCGATCAGGAAGTACAGGAACACCGTGCCCAGCCGCGAAGCGCCTGCGGCTTCCAGCCGGCGCGCACGGGTGAAGCTCAGGCCCAGGCCCATCGCCGTGGACAGCAGGATCACCCAGACGAACTGGCTGTCGAGGCTGAACTGGCTGGCCCAGCTGACATTGGCCTTGAACCAGCCCGACAACGGCGCGGCGATGGCATGGGCCAGGCCGACGCCACCCAATGCCACGCCAACGATCACCATCAGGTCGGTCATGCTGGGAATGCGCGCGTTCTGTGCCTCGTAGGCGCTGATGCGCGCCTTCATCTCGTCGATGGCGCGGGTGTCGGCACCGTTGCGGGTATCGATCTGCTGCGCGCGGTTGGCCAAAAACAGCAGGATCGCCATCCACAGGCTGGCGCAGGCCACGTCGACCACCGCGAACTGGCCAAAGGTGGTGGCATCGGTGCCGAACACCTCGCGCATGGCCACCATGTTGGCGCCGCCACCGATCCAGCTGCCGGCCAGCGCGGCCATGCCGGCCCAGGTATCACCGGCCACCGTTTCCGGATGGATCAGCTTCATCAGCTGGAACGAGACGATGGCGCCGAGCATGATGCCGGCGGTACCGGCACAGAACACGATCAGCAGCTTTGGGCCGAGCTTGATGACGCCTTTCAGGTCGATCGACAGTGTTAGCAGGACCAGCGCAGCGGGCAGCAGCACGTCGCGCGCGACCGGGTTGTACAGCGAGGTGTTGTGGCCATCGATGACACCGGCGGTGTTGTAGATGGCGGGGATGAAGTAGCACAGCAGCAGTGCCGGCACCCAGGCGAAGATCTTCTTCAACAACGGGGTCGGACCACTGGCGGCCCAGAAGATCAGGGCCAGGGTGGCGGCAATCAGGCCCAGTCCAACGATGTCGTTGCTGATCAGGGCGGTAGCGGGTTCGGTCGGCATGGGATCCTCTGTCGATCGAAAGAGCGGAGAAAAAAAAGCGCCGCATGAAGCGGCGCAGGTCGAGATTAACATTGTCTTCACGCCTGGTCATGCTGCGCTGCTTGTCGCCTTCCCCTGCATTGACGACGATTGCGGCATCACCGTTGTGGAGCAGGCCCATGCAGCTTGGTGCCTTCTCTGTCAGCCTGTCCGTGAAGGACCTGGCCGCCTCCCGTGCGTTCTACGAAGCCCTCGGGTTCTCGGTCACCGGTGGCGATCCCACGCAGAACTGGCTGGTAATGCGCAGCAACGGCACGGTCATCGGGCTGTTCCAGGGCATGTTCGAGGGCAACCTGCTGACCTTCAACCCCGGCTGGGACCAGCACAGGCAGGAACTGCCCCACTTCCAGGATGTGCGTGAACTGCAGGCGGAACTGGATGCCAAGGGTATCGAACTGGCAGTCCGCACTGACCCCGATGGCCAGGGGACCGGCTACCTGCAGCTGGCCGATCCCGACGGCAACGTGATCCTGATCGACCAGCACGTGGCGCAGCCGAACGGGCGGTAATGCGAACAGCCATTGCGTGGGTAGGCGTCGACCTTGGTCGACGGGCCGCATGCCAACCAAGGTTGGCATCTACCAGGACGGCCGGTTCAGGCCGGGCGCGAGGCACTGAAATCGAGCGTGACACGCGTTCCGCGCGGTTCGCAGGGCTGCAGCTGCAGGGTCCAGCCCAGGTGCTCGCACAGCCGCGCGATCAGGTCCAGGCCAATGCCGCTGCCACGATCGGCGCGTCCGCCACGGGCCATGCGCGCGTGGATGGCGGCAATCTCCTCCGGGCTCATGCCATGCCCTGGGTCCTGCAGCGTCAGCACCGCCGACGCACTCAGCTGCAGCTCGATATGGCCGCGGCCGCTGTTCTCGATGGCATTGCGCAGCAGGTTGCCGATCGCCGCCTGCACCACTGCCATCGGCGCAACGATATCCACCGGCGCCGCCTGGATGCCGATGCTCAGGTCCTTGTCACCGAGCAGGTGGCGATGGTCGTCGACGATCTCCGGCAGCAGCTGGTCCAGGGCGATGCGCTCGGCACGCGCGGCCAGGCGTGCCGGATCACGCGCCAGCACCAGCAGCAGCTCGATCAGCTGCTCCACGCTCTGCGCTGTGCGCAACACCCGCTGCATCTGCTGGCGGGCGCGCTCGGGCAGGCCCGGTTGCTCCAGCGCGAGCTCGGCAGCACCGGTCATCACCGCGATCGGCGTGCGCAGTTCGTGGCTGGCGGTGCTGATGAAGACCCGCTCGCGCTCGACGAACTGCTCGTTGCGGTCCAGGTAGTCGTTCAACGCACCGGCGATGGTATGCAGCTCAGCGCTGCCGCGCGGATCGACTTCGATACGCTGGCCCTGCACGCCCGGCCGCAGCCCGGCAATGTGCTGTGCCAGCAGGCTCAACGGACGCACCATCCGCTCCATGCCGAACGACGCCATCAGCACGGTGACGAAGATCATGATCACCCCGGCCAGCATCACCCAGCGCGTGGCGAACTGTTCCAGGTCATGGAAATCGGAGATGTCCAGCGCCAGCGCCACCCGTCCCATCGACTGCGTTTCACGGACCATCACCGCCGTCTCGCGGCCCTTGACCATCACTCCGTCATGCAACCCAGGATGCAGGGAGCGCAGGCTCTCTGGCAGATTGACTGCGTCAAAGCGGTACAGGCTCAGCGTGTCCGAGTCCTGCCAGCGATAGTGAGGTTCGTGCTCGACATGCTCGACGATGCTGTCCAGTTCGGAATTGAGCAGCGCGCGCCACGCGGCGTGCTCGGCGTGTTCGTGCACGTAGTTGCCGACACTGAATACTGCAATCGACAGCAGTGCCAGGTACCCGAGCAACCACCACACCACCCGCCGGTACAGCGGCCCCGGCTTACGCGCCCTCATCAGCATTCCTGCCTGCGTCGGCAGCGTCCATCAGCGCCAACCGATAGCCCACCCGCGGCAGCGTATGGATCAGCTTGTCGGCAAACGGGCCGTCGACGCTGCGGCGCAGCTCGTAGACATGCGAGCGCAGCAGATCGCCATCCGGTGGCTCGTCGCCCCACAGGGCGAACTCCAGCTGCTGGCGGGTGACCGCACCGGGGCTGGCGCGCATCAGCACTTCCAGCAGCTTGCGGCAGGCCGGGTACAGGTGCAGCACCTGGCCACCACGCTGGGCTTCCAGGGTCGCCAGGTCCAGCACCAGGTCGCCCACCTGCAGGCGCTTGCGCGGATTGCGGCCCTGCGCGCGCAGCAGCAGCGCCTCCAGCCGCACTTCCAGCTCGGGCAGGGCGAACGGCTTGGTCAGGTAGTCGTCGGCACCGGCGCGGAAGCCGGCGATCTTGTCCGGCAGCTCGTCGCGCGCGGTCAGCATGATCACCGGCACCTCCGACGCGTGCTCGGCGCGCAGGCGACGCAGCACCTCCGGCCCCTCCATGCGCGGCAGCATCCAGTCCAGGATCACCGCATCGTAGGGGTGGCTGCCTGCCAGGTGCAGGCCGGTGATGCCATCCGGGGCCACGTCGAGCACGTGCCCGCGCGACTCGAAATAGTCGAACAGGTTGGCCACCAGCTGGCGGTTGTCCTCGATCACCAACAGACGCATGCACGAAAGATCCACGGAAGTTCGTACCATGGTAGCGCCGACCATGTCGGAATGCGGTCGCCCTGCGCCCGCTCCGACGCCTTTCCTACCCCAGCCACGTCAGAGTGGCGGTTTTGCTCCCGGAGCCTGCCGTGCCCGTAGCCCTGCCCCGCCGTTGGCGCCTGCCCCTGTTGTGGCTGCTGATCATCGCCGCGTTGGCCGCCGGTATCGGCCTGCGCCAGCCGCAGCCGCCGGACGAGCCGCGCTTCGTGCTGGCGGCCCGTACCATGGTCGAAAGTGGGGAATGGCTGCTGCCGCACCGGGGCGTGGAGCTGTACGCGGAGAAGCCGCCGGTCTTCATGTGGCTGCAGGCGGCCGCTTACGAGGTGGTCGGCAGCTGGCAATGGTCGTTCCTGCTGCCGTCGCTGCTGGGCGCCCTGCTCAGCCTGTGGCTGGTGTCGGACCTGGCACGGCGGCTGTGGTCACCCCGGCATTCCCTGTACGCCCTCGCGGCGCTGTTCTGCACCCTGCAGTTCGGCCTGATGGCCAAGCGCGCGCAGATCGACATGGTGCTGGTCGGCATGACCACGGTGGCCCTGTGGGGACTGATGCGCCACCTGTGCGAGCGCCGCAACCTGCCCGCGCTGTGGCTGGCCGGTTTCGCCGCTGGCCTCGGCACGGTGACCAAGGGCGTGGGGTTCCTGCCGCTGCTGATGGTGCTGCCGTGGTTCGGCTGGTGGCTGTACCAGCGCCGCCGCGGACGCAGCGTGGACGGTCCGCACCCGGCAACGCTGCTGTGGCTGATCCCGGCCTTCCTGCTGGGCGTGGCGGTGTGGCTTGCCCCGCTGGGCTGGGCATTGCTGCATGAGCCCAGCGCGTCCCTGCAGTCCTACGCCCACGAACTGCTGTTCAAGCAGACCGGCACCCGCTACGCCAACGCCTGGCACCACCGCCAGCCGGTCTGGTACTACCTGCAGGTGATCCTGACCTTGTGGCTGCCGGGCAGCCTGTTGCTGCCGATGCTGTTCAAACCCTGGTGGCGCCGCATCCGCCGTGGTGACCGCCGGCAATGGCTGCTGCTGGGGTGGGCGCTGCTGGTGCTGGTGTTCTTCAGTGCCAGCCCCGGCAAGCGCGAGGTCTATGTGCTGCCAATGCTGCCGGCGATGGCGCTGGCGGTGGCCCCGCTGTTGCCTGGCCTGCTGCGACGGCTGTGCGTGCGGCGGTACCTGTTCGGCTACACCGTGGTGCTGATGCTGGCCACCGGCGTGCTCGGCGTGATGCTGATGACCGAGCATCCGTGGGCCCTGGCGCAGCTGGAACGGCGGGCGATGCCCGATTCGCTGCTGCCGGTGCTGGGAGATGGCCTGCTGACCTTTGCCATTGCCCTGGCCACGTTGATCGTGTGGCTGCGGGTGCGACGTGCCGCAACGCTGGTGTTGCTGACCCACGGCATGCTGTGGATGCTCTACGGCCTGGTGCTGATCCCGGCGCTGGATCCGTATGCATCCGCGTCGGCGGTGATGCGCCGGGTGGGCGCGCGGATCGGCCCGGATGCGGAGCTGGCACTGGTCGCCTGGCGCGAACAGAACCTGCTGCAGGCAGATCGGCCGGTGCGCGAGTTCGGCTTCAAGCGCCCGTGGGCCGAGCAGTGGCATGACGCCGGCCCGTGGCTGGCCGAGGCACCGGGCAAGCGCTGGGTGCTGGTGCTGGACGATGCCATGAGCCCCTGCGTGGACCCGGCCAAGGTGATCGACATCGGCATTGCCAACAGGAATCGTTGGCAACTGCTTCCCGGTACGGCCTGGGACCCGAAGTGCCACGCCGAGCGCACCGGATCGACCGCCGAAGAAGACTGAACGGTGACGCGCGCCGGGGACTCATTAACCCGGCGCGAACGGGCGTCCGACCCTTCTCCGACATCGAGGTGACGAGCATGAGCGCGGATTCCCGAACCGCCCCTTCCCAGCATGCCCGTTCGTCCCATTGATGCGGTTGCGCCGCTTGCGACATCACCACTGGCGTCAAGATTCGCCGTAACTCACTTCTGGCTGCCTGTCGCAATCGGTCTGCCCGTGTTTACGCTGCTGATGGGTTTCGGCGGTGATCAATGGGTGGCCGATCACCTGTTCCGCCTCGAAGGTGGCCACTGGGCGTTGCAGGACGCCTGGGTCACCCGCACGGTGGTGCACAAGGCCGGCAAGTGGCTGAGCACATCGGCGGCGCTGGTCGCGATCCTGTTGTGCGTGCACCACTGGCGCAAGGGGGGCGATCGCACCCTGCGATGGGCGCTGCTTTATGTCGTAATTGGCATGGCGCTGGGTACGGGCGTGATCTCCCTGCTGAAGACCCTGGTGCCGATGGAATGTCCCTGGGACCTGCTGCGCTACGGTGGCCATCAGCCCTATATCGGGCTTTTCACGCAGCGCCCGGCCGGCATGGCCGCACAGGCCTGCTTCCCTGCCGGCCACGCCAGCGCAGGCTATGCGTGGCTGTGCCTGTACTATTTCGCCCTGCTGTGGCGCCCGTCGTGGCGCTGGGCAGGCTTGTGGATCGGCCTCGGCACCGGTCTGGTGTTCGGCATCAGCCAGCAGCTGCGCGGCGCGCATTTCCTTTCGCATGACGTTGCCACCGCGTTGATATGTTGGCTGCTGTCACTCGGCCTGTACCTGATCGTCAAAGGCATCCTGATCCGCCGTCAGCTGGACCGTCCCAACCGCCAGGAGGCAAACGCATGAGTGCATCGGTCCAACGCCCCGCCCGCTCTTCTGCGCTGGCGGGTCTTCGCCACTGGCGGCCACAGCTGTCCACCGAAGCACTGATCGCGTTCACCAGCCTGTTCTTCGCGGTGGCCGGCAACGGCCTGTTCTGGCACAGCGCGATGGCCAGCCATCCGGGCAGCCTGCGCTACGCGCTGTCGCTGCTGCTGTTGCTGCTGGGTGCGCACGGCGTGCTGCTGGGCATCCTGGTCTGGCGCTGGAACGCCAAGGTGGTGATCAGCCTGCTGCTGCTGGTGACCGCATTCGCCGCACACTACATGAGCCGCTACCACATCTACCTGGATGCGGACATGCTGCGCAACGTGCTGGCGACCGACCCCAAGGAAAGCCGCGAGCTGATGACCGTATCGCTGCTGTGGCCGGTACTGCTGCTGGCAGTGCTGCCGATGGTGGTGCTGTGGCGCGTGCAGCTGCGCCGCCGCAGCTGGGGCCGCAGCCTGCTCTGGCGCGTCGGCTTCCTGGTGGTGGCGGCAGTGACGGCTGTCGGCGGCGCGTTGATCTCGTTCCAGGATGTCTCGGCACTGATGCGCAACCAGCGTGAAGTGCGCTATCTCGCGACCCCGGCCAATGTCCTGTTGGGCATGCCGCGTGCATTGCGTGGCGACAATCCGGTGCAGCGCGCGCCGAAGCTGCCGATCGGCACCGATGCCAAGGCCACCCCGCGCGCGCCGGCCAGCAAGCCGCGCCTGCTGGTGATCGTCATGGGCGAGACCGTGCGTGCGCAGAACTGGGGGCTCAACGGCGGCCGCAACACCACCCCGGAACTGGCGCAGGCCAGCGTGATCAATTTCCCGGACATGCACTCGTGCGGCACCAGCACCGAGGTTTCGCTACCGTGCCTGTTCTCGCCATGGGGTCGTCACGACTACGACGAAAAGAAGATCCGTGCGCACCAGTCGCTGCTGCACGTCCTGGACCGCGCCGGCATCGTGCCGTTGTGGCGTGACAACCAGTCCGGCTGCAAGGGCGTGTGCGAGGGCCTGGACTTCCAGTCGCTGTCCGATGCCACCACGCCGGGCCTGTGCGCCGATGGCCGCTGCATGGATGAGATCCTGCTGCAGGACCTGGCCACCCAGGTGCGGGCCAGGCCCGGCGACCGGGTGGTGGTGCTGCATCAGCTGGGCAACCACGGACCGGCCTACTTCGAGCGCTATCCGCCCGCATTCCGCCGTTTCACCCCGACCTGCGATACCCGTGACATTGGCCGTTGCTCGCGCGAAGAGATCACCAACAGCTACGACAATGCCGTGCTGTACACCGATCACTTCCTGACAAAGGCCATCGGCACGCTGCAGGGCATGCAGGATTACGACACGGCGATGATCTACCTGTCCGACCACGGCGAGTCGCTGGGCGAGAAGGGGCTGTTCCTGCATGGTGTGCCCTACGCCATCGCCCCGGCCGAGCAGACCCGGGTACCGATGACGATGTGGTTCTCGCCAGGCTTCGCCAGCAGCCGTGGGCTGGACCTGCAGTGCGTGCGCAAGCGTTCGGCGGCGTATACCGACCATGACAACCTGTTCCCGTCGGTGCTGGGCCTGATGCAGGTGAAGACCTCGCTGTACGAACGCGACCGCGACGTGTTCGCCAACTGCGAGAGTTGAGGGGTGTTCGGCAGGGCTTGCAGCCCTGCACCTGCGGTAGTGCCGGCCGCTGGCCGGCAGCCTCGACAGCAACAGCAACAGCGTGCATTCCTTGGGATGGCGGGGTGGGCCCGGTGGCGGGAGACGCCGTAAACCCATCCTTGGGGGCTTGGCCGCGGCATCCATGCCGCGGACACTCCCGCCACCGGACCCACCCCGCCTTCGACAGTTTTCCGCGATCTGTTGGAACGATCTTGGGGTCAGATCCGTTTTCCGGAGGAAAACGGATCTGACCCCATTTTGATTGTCGATACCTGACAGATGTGTCGACCAAGGTCGACACCTACCAACAGCCGCCACGATCTGTCAGAGGTGGGGCGGTGTGGGCTTGCAGGACCGTTGGCGCCATGGATGGCGCCATCGAGCCCCCATGGATGGGTTTACGGCGTGTCCTGCAAGCCCACACCGCCGCGCCATCCCACGGATACCCCGCTGTTGCGGTTGCTTCGGCGGTTGCTGTTGCTTGTGCTCTGGCCTCTGCGGGTGCCGGGCGCCGCCCGGCCGACTTCCGCCACTTGCGGTGGCAGCGGCTGCCCACTAGCCTTCGGCCGTCGTTCACCACCCAAGGACCGCCCGTGAAACACCGTCATCTCCTGCTGGCCTCGGCAATCGCCGCCGCCACGCTGGCCCTGGCCGCCTGCAAGAAGGAAGCTGCCCCAGGCACCGATACCGCCAGCAGCAGCGCCCCGGCCGGCGAAACCGCCGACCAGTTCGTGGCCCGCATCAATGCCGAGTTCAAGGCCGCCTACCCGGAGATGACCTCGGCGCAGTGGCTGTCCTCCACCTACATCAACAGTGATTCGGAACGCATCGCGGCCAAGGCCAACGAGCGCTCGCTGACCCAGCTCAACAGCTGGATCGAACAGGCTGCGAAGTTCGACGGCAAGCCGATGAGCGAGGACAGCAAGCGCGCGATCCACCTGCTGAAGCTGATGTCGTCGATGCCGGCACCGCGCGACCCGGCCAAGCTGGCCGAGCTGACCCAGATCGCCACCCGCATGGAAGGCAGCTATGGCGCCGGCAAGTACTGCACCGATGCCAACGATCCGAACTCCTGCCGCCAGCTGGGCGAGCTGGAGCAGGTGCTGGCACGCAGCCGCGACTATGACAAGCAGCTCGACGCCTGGCAGGGCTGGCACAGCACCACCAAGAACATGCGCGGCGACTACCAGAAGTTCGTCGGCCTGGTGAACGAAGGCGCCAAGGGCATGGGCTTCACCGATGCCGGCCAGATGTGGCGCAGCGGCTATGACATGCCGCCGGAGCAGATCGGCCCGGAAACCGACCGCCTGTGGGAACAGGTCAAGCCGATGTACGAGCAGCTGCACTGCTACGCACGCGGCAAGCTGGACAAGACCTACGGCAAGGACAAGGCCGAAGTGGGCAACGGCCTGATCGCCGCGCACCTGCTGGGCAACATGTGGCAGCAGGACTGGTCGAACCTGTGGGACCAGCTGGAACCGTACCCGGGCGCCGGCAGCCTGGACATCACCGCGGCGCTGGAGAAGCAATACCAGACCAACCTGAGCGCGGCGCTGGCCAAGGCCGGCAAGGATGCCAACGTGGCCGCGCAGTACAAGGCGCAGCGCGAGGCCGAACTGCGCACCGCCAAGCAGATGACCGAACGCGCGCAGGACTTCTACGTGTCGCTGGGCATGCCGTCGCTGCCGCAGTCGTACTGGGAACGCACCCAGTTCATCAAGCCCGATGACCGCGATGTGGTCTGCCACGCCAGCGCCTGGGACATGAACATGGAAGGCGACGTGCGCACCAAGATGTGCATCAAGCCGAACGAAGAGAACTTCACCACCATCTACCACGAGCTGGGCCACATCTATTACGACCTGGCCTACAACCCGCTGCCGCCGCTGTTCCAGGGCGGTGCCAACGATGGGTTCCATGAAGCGATCGGCGACACCATCGTGCTGGCGATGACCCCCAAGTACCTCAGCTCGATCGGCCTGGTCGATGCGCCGACCGAAAGCCGCGAAGCGGTCATCAACAACCAGATGCGCATGGCGCTGTCGGGCGTGTCGTTCCTGCCGTTCGGGCTGATGATCGACCGCTGGCGCTGGGGTGTGTTCGATGGTTCGATCACCGCCGACAACTACAACAAGGCATGGTGGGACCTGAAGGCCAAGTACCAGGGCGTGGCGCCTGCCAGTACCCGTGGCGAGGAGTTCTTCGATCCGGGCGCGAAGTACCACGTGCCAGGCAACACCCCGTACACCCGCTACTTCCTGGCGCGCATCCTGCAGTTCCAGTTCTACAAGGGCCTGTGCGACGCGGCCGGCTACAAGGGCCCGCTGCATGAGTGCACCTTCTACGGCAACAAGGAAGCCGGCCAGAAATACTGGGCGATGCTGAGCAAGGGTGCCAGCCAGCCGTGGCAGGCCACGCTGAAGGAGCTGACCGGCACCGACAAGCTCGATGCCGGCCCGATGATCGAGTACTTCACGCCGGTCAACGAGTGGCTGAAGCAGCAGAACGAAGGCCAGATGTGCGGCTGGCAGGCCAACGCGGCACCGGCGGCGAAATGAGAAAAGGGGCGGGTCCGCAAGGATCCGCCCCTTCCTGGTAGTGCCGGCCGCTGGCCGGCAACTACGCGATGAAGACCCCGCGGGCAGCCGGCCAGCGGCCGGCTCTACCGGAATGCCTGTCAGCTGTCCTTCTTCGCCGCCATCGCCGCGGCCAGGTCCGCCTTGAACTCCTCGAAGGTCTGGCCCTTTTCCTTCGCTTCGGCCTGTGCGGCGTCGCGCAGCGCATCGGAGTACATCAGGCGCACCGGCGTGCCGTTGCGCTCGTGCAGTTCACCGGCCTGCATGATCAGCGCCAGTACCTGCGCGGCGGAGTCACTGTGGCCGGCGATACGGCCGTCCATGCCCAGCACCCATTCGCCATCGCGGCGCACGACACCGGCCAGCAGGGTGCGCTGCGCGTCGCGCAGTTCCGCATGCGGCTCCACCGGCGAGGCCTGGGCAGCGGCCTTGTTGGCGGCCTGCTTTTCCTGGCGACGGCGCTGGTCGCGGCGGGTCTTGGAGCTGGTGGACATGGTGCGGTACCGCTGCGAGGGGGGCGCAAGGATAGCGCACCCCGCCCGCCACACCGCTTCACACCCCCTCAGTCCAACACTTTCCCGTGCCGCCAGTAGCCCATGAAGGTGATCGTGTGGCGGTCCAGCCCGCACTCGCGGACCAGATGGCGACGGATCGCCATCACCGCTCCCGCCTCGCCTGCCACCCAGGCATACAGCGGCCCCGCCACGCTGGCATCGGCCTGTTCCCAGAGGATCTGCGCGTCGACGTCGATCTCTTCCAGTTCTTCGCCAGCGACCACGCTCGAGGCGGCCAGGCGCGCCTGCACCGCCTGCAACAGAGGCGCCCCGTACGCCGCCTGCCCGCGCGGCAACCAGACCAGCTCGGCCGTGGCCGGCGCCTTCAGGCGAACCGCATCACCGGCCTGCGCCACTTCCAGCAGGGCCAGCGTACGTGGCGGATCCACCCTGGCCGCCAGTTCCTCAAGAATGCCGGCCACTGCCGGCAGCGCGGTCTCGTCAGCCACCAGCAGCACCTGGCCAACGCCGGCCGGCGGCTTCCATTCCCAGCCCTCGCTGCTGTCGGCGCAGTCGGCATCCGGGGCCAGCAGCACCACGCGGTCGCCCGGCCGTGCATGGATGGCCCATCGCGAGGCCGGCCCGGTCTCGCCATGCAGCACGAAATCAACATCGACTTCGCCCTGCTCTGCACGCAGCTGGCGGATGGTGTAGGTGCGCATCGGCGGGCGCTGATCGTCCGGCAGGGCCCGGTAGCGCGGGTACCAGTCCTCGCCGCTGGGGACCTGCGGCGCCTCCTGGCCGGGCAAGGGGAAGAACACCTTGATGCGCTGGTCCGGCCCTCCGGTCGCCATCCGCGCCACGTCGGCACCGGTGAACACCATGCGGTCCAGGGAAGGGGAAAGAACGCGGCGCTCCTTCAGCGCCACCTCGAACAGGCGGTAGGTCTGCTGCGCAGCCATGGGGAACCTCATGCAACGACAGTGGATCGGCTGGCTGTCGTGCACCTGTGCACCGGCTGGCTGGAGTGCCCAGCCTAGTCCGGTGATTTCCCGTCGCAAGCGTTGCGGGCGCCACGGCCCGCCCTACCCCTGCGCGCTGCTCAGTGACCCGTGCAGGCTGCCTGCGCCGCGCGTTCGCGCCGGTGTTCCCAGTACCAGAACACGAAGCCGGCGCCGAAGAACCCAGCCTGGCCCAACGCCAGGTGCAGCGGGCTGGCGCTGAGCAGCGGCGACACCACGCCGGCCACCACGGTGCTGATCATCAGCTGCACGAAGGCCTGCAGCGACGAGGCCAGGCCGCGCTGGTGCGGGTACATGTCCAGCACCGCCAGCGCCAGGATCGGGAAGATCAGCGCCATGCCCATGCCACCCAGGAAGATCGGCAGCACCGCCCACGGCAGCACGAACTGCGGCGCCAGCGCCACGTAGCCGACGTTCAGCAGCACCGACAGCGCGCACAGGCCGAAACCAATGGATACCTGGCGGGTGGGCGTGGTGTGCCCGGCCATGCGCCCGGACAGGAACGAGCCGGTGGTCATGCCGCCGATGGTGGGGATGAACAGCCAGGCGAAACCGCCCTCGCCCAGGTGCAGGTGTTGCATCACGAACACCGGTGCCGAGGAGATGTACAGGAAGATGCCACCGAAACCGATGCTGCCGGCCAGCGCCAGGCGCAGGAAGCGCGGATTGAAACCGATGCGCACGTAATCACGCATCAGCACCCGCGGCGACAACGGAACGCGCGCTTCGAGCGGATGGGTCTCCGGCAGGTAGCGGGCGGTGGCCGCCAGCAGAACCAGTGCGAACACCACCAGGAACCAGAAGATCAGCGGCCAGCCAGCACCGCTGAGCAGGATCCAGCCACCGATGATCGGCGCGATCGCCGGGGCGATGCCGAACAGCATCGACACCTGGCTCATCAGCCGCTGCGCGTCGTGACCGTGGTACAGGTCGCGGATCACCGCGCGGCCGACGATCATGCCGACGCCTGCGGACAGGCCCTGCAGGGCGCGGAACCCCAGCAGCGTGGTCAGATCGGTGGACAGCGCACAGCCGACCGAGGCGCCGACGAACACCACCAGGCCGCCAAGAATCACCCGCTTGCGGCCCCAGGCATCGGACAGCGGGCCGTGTGCCAGGCTCATCAGGCCGTAGAACAGCAGGTACACGCTGATGGTCTGCTGCACCGCCACCTCGTCCACCGCCAGGCGCTGGGCCAGCTGCGGGAACGCTGGGAAGATGGTGTCGATCGAGAACGGACCGAACATGGCCAGGCCGGCGAGCAGCAGGGCCATGCGGCGGGTGGAAGGAGCAACAGCGGCGGTCATGGAGAAGGCGTCCGGCAGGGCCATGCGCGGCACGCACGGCGGGCGCCAGTCCCCTGCAGCAGGGACGGCGCCAGATGAATTCGGGTATCCGCCCATCATAGGTGGGGATTGCGCCTGATGCCATGCAGCAGTGCACAAAACGCACGGGCGGGCCATCGGCCATTCAGGCGCCGCGGCCGGGCCCGCAGGCGGCTGGCGCGCCCGCAACGGGCTATAATCGGCGGGCAACACGGTGGGAGAAGCGGAACACCGCTGCCGAAGGCGCAACGCCCGTAATCGCTCAGGCCCGATACCACCCGTAACACAACTCTGGAGAGACCGGTTCGATCCGGCGCCGAAGGGGCACGAAGCCGCGGTTTTCCGCGCTTCCAAACTCTCAGGCAAAAGGACAGAGGGGCGCCCCGCAGACCGCCGACCGGCGGCTTGTGCCCGTGCGTGTGCCCTTTCCTGACGGATCCTTCGCCATGTCCCAGAACACCCCTTCCCTGCGTGAGCTCGAGCACCACAATGCGTTCGTCGAGCGCCACATCGGCCCCAACGATGCCGAGATCGCGCAGATGCTCGACGTCGTCGGCCACGCGTCGCTGGATGCGATGACCGATGCCATCGTACCGGCCAAGATCAAGTCGCCGGCGCCGCTGGCACTGCCGGAATCGATGACCGAAGTGCAGGCACTGGCGAAGATCCGTGCGATCGCCGACAAGAACACCGTGCTGCGCAGCTTCATCGGCCAGGGCTACTACGGTACCCACACGCCGAACGTGATCCTGCGCAACATCCTGGAAAACCCGGCCTGGTACACCGCCTACACCCCGTACCAGGCCGAGATCTCGCAGGGCCGCATGGAAGCGCTGATCAACTTCCAGACCCTGTGCGCCGACCTCACCGGCATGGAAATCGCCAACGCCTCGCTGCTGGACGAAGCCACCGCCGCAGCTGAAGCGATGACCCTGGCCAAGCGTTCGGCCAAGTCGAAGTCGGACACCTTCTTCGTGCACGACGCCGTGCACCCGCAGACCCTGGAACTGCTGCGTACCCGCGCCGAGCCCATGGGCATCGTGCTGCGCGTCGGCACCCCGGCCGAGGCACTGGAAGCAGAAGCCTTCGGCCTGCTGCTGCAGTACCCGGACACCTTCGGCCAGATCGGCGACTACAAGGCGCTGGTCGAGGCCGTGCACGCGCGCGGCGGCCTGGTGGCCGTGGCCACCGACCTGCTGGCGCTGACCCTGCTGGCCGCCCCGGGCGAATGGGGTGCGGACATCGTGGTCGGCAACAGCCAGCGTTTCGGCGTGCCGTTCGGCTTCGGCGGCCCGCACGCCGCATTCATGGCCTGCCGCGACGCCTACAAGCGCTCGATGCCGGGCCGCCTGATCGGCGTCTCGGTCGATGCCCAGGGCAACCCGGCCTACCGCCTGACCCTGCAGACCCGCGAGCAGCACATCCGCCGCGAGAAGGCCACCTCCAACATCTGTACCGCACAGGTGCTGCTGGCGGTGATGGCCTCGATGTATGCCGTGTACCACGGCCCGGAAGGCCTGACCCGCATCGCCCGGCGTACCCACCGCCTGGCCTCGATCCTGGCCGCCGCGCTGCGCGAGGCCGGCGTGCAGGTCGGTGGCGACTTCTTCGATACGCTGCACATCACCGGCGTGCATGCCGATGAGATCCACGCCAAGGCACGCGCCGCCGGTTACAACCTGCGCGCGATCGACAGCGACTCGGTCGGCATCAGCCTGGACGAGACCGCCACCCGCGGCGACGTGGTCGCGCTGGCCGCCGTGTTCGGCGCGCAGGCCGACATCGATGCGCTGGATGCCAGCACCGCCGACGCACTGCCGGCCGGCCTGCTGCGCCAGTCCGCGTTCCTGACCCATCCGGTGTTCAACACCCACCACAGCGAGCACGAACTGCTGCGCTACCTGCGCTCGCTGGCCGACAAGGACCTGGCGATGGACCGCACGATGATCCCGCTGGGCTCGTGCACCATGAAGCTCAACGCCACCGCCGAGATGATCCCGGTGACCTGGCCGGAGTTCTCGCAGATCCACCCGCTGGTGCCGGCCGACCAGGCGCTGGGCTACAAGGAACTCATCGACACGCTGGAAGCGATGCTGGTGGAATGCACCGGCTATGACGCGGTCAGCCTGCAGCCGAACTCCGGCGCGCAGGGCGAGTACGCCGGCCTGCTGGCGATCCGCGCCTACCACCGCTCGCGCGGCGAAGGCCACCGCGACATCTGCCTGATCCCGGATTCGGCGCACGGCACCAACCCGGCCTCGGCGCAGATGTGCGGCATGAAGGTGGTGGTGACCAAGACCGATGCCAACGGCAACGTCGACGTCGAGGACATCCGCCTCAACGCCGAGAAGTACAGCGACCGCCTGGCCGCGATCATGATGACCTACCCGTCCACGCACGGCGTGTTCGAGGAAGAGGTGGTGGAGATCTGCGAGATCATCCACAAGCACGGCGGCCAGGTGTACACCGACGGTGCCAACATGAATGCCCTGGTCGGCGTGGCCAAGCCGGGCAAGTGGGGCTCGGACGTTTCGCACCTGAATCTGCACAAGACCTTCTGCATCCCGCACGGCGGTGGCGGCCCGGGCGTCGGCCCGTGCGCGGTCAAGGAGCACCTGGCCCCGTTCCTGCCGGGCAAGCTGGGTGACAACGGCCCGGTCGGCATGGTCAGCGCGGCCAGCTTCGGCAGCGCCTCGATCCTGCCGATCAGCTGGATGTACATCGCAATGATGGGCCGCGACGGCCTGCGCAAGGCCACCCAGGTCGCGCAGCTCAACGCCAACTACATCGCCAAGCGCCTGGCCCCGCACTTCAAGACCCTGTACACCGGCCGCAACGGCCTGGTGGCGCACGAGTGCATCCTGGACGTGCGCCCGCTGGAGAAGACCAGCGGCATCGGTGCCGAGGACGTGGCCAAGCGCCTGATCGACTTCGGCTTCCATGCTCCGACCCTGAGCTTCCCGGTTGCCGGCACGCTGATGGTGGAGCCGACCGAAAGCGAATCGCTGCACGAACTGGATCGCTTCATCAACGCGATGATCCAGATCCGCGAGGAGATCACCGCGATCGAAGACGGCCGCCTGGACCGCGAGGACAACCCGCTGAAGAACGCGCCGCACACTGCCACCGCAGTGACCGCCAGCGAGTGGACCCACGCCTACCCGCGTGAACTGGCCGCCTTCCCGCTGGCCAGCCTGAAGCAGAGCAAATACTGGCCGCCGGTGGCGCGTGTCGACAATGTGTACGGCGACAAGAACGTGATGTGCGCCTGCATCCCGGTCGATGCCTACAAGGATGATGAAGTCGAGGCGTGATTCCTCACTGCATCGGTAAAGAAAACGGCCCGCGCAAGCGGGCCGTTTTCATGGGGCGTGTGGACCAAGGCCCACACCCACAAGCATCCGATCAAGGGTCCGGCATCTGCCCCAGGCTCAACTGCCACGACACGCCAAAGCGGTCCTGCACCCAGCCGTAGCGATTGCTGAAGTCATAGTCGCCCACCGGCATCAACCAATGGCCGCCCTCACCCAGCACGCGTGCCGCGCGCTCGAACTGCTCGGCACCGGAACACTCGACGAACAGCGAGATCGACGGCGAGAAGGTGAAATCGTGCACGTCCAGGCTGTCGAAGCACAGGTAGTGGGTGCCACCGAGCAGGAAGATGGCCTGGCGGACCTGCCCCGGCACGCCGGCGCCGGCCCCCTCGGGATGGCGTTGCAGGGCCAGCAGCCGGAAATCGGCAAAGGCTTCGGCGTACAGGGCCAGCGCGGCCTCGGCCTGGCCGGTGAACATCAGGAAGGGACGGCTGCGCAGCATGCGGTACTCCTGGTCGACGGGCCGATGACGGCCCACGCGATCAGGATGGCACGGCAGATGTGCAGCCCCCGTGGTAGTGCCGGCCGCCGGCCGGCAGCTTCAATCACGCCTGGCGCATGCGCCGCGCGATGGCACTGCTGGCGGCGATCGTGGCAGTCAACGCCACCATCGACAGGAACTGCAGGCGGGTGTGCGACTCACTCAGCAGCAGGCCGAAGATCAGCGCAAGGATCGCCAGTGCACAGCAGGTCAGCCACGGGAAACCGGCCATGCGGAACGGCAGTCGGGTACCCAGACGATCCGCGCGACGACGCAGCACCAGCTGCGAGACCAGCGACAGCGTCCACACCAGCAGGCAGGTGGAACCGACGATGTTCAGCAGCACCGGCAGCACCCGGTCCGGGAACAGCAGTTCCATCACCGTGGCGGCAAAGCCGAACAGCACGCTGGCCAGCACGGCGATCACCGGCACCTGGCGCGGGTCGGTCCAGCCAAGCACGGCCGGCGCTTCGCGACGCTGCGCCAGCGAATACATCATGCGCGAGGCGCCGTAGAGGTTGGCATTGAGCGCCGACAGCAGCGCGATCACGGCGATCAGCGTGATGGCGGTGCCCGCGCCCGGGATGCGGGCGATGTCCAGCACGGCGGCGAACGGCGACTTCAGCGCCTCGCTGGTCCACGGCACCACGGCGATGATCACGCTCAGCGAGCCGATGTAGAACACCAGGATGCGCCAGGCCACGGTGCGGATGGCACGGGCAATGCTGCGCTCGGGGTCTTCGGTTTCGGCCGCCGCCACGGCCACGATCTCGGTGCCGCCGAAGGCGAACACCACCACCAGCAGCGCCGCGCCGATCCCGGCCAGGCCCTTCGGCGCAAAACCACCGTGTTCGGTGAAGTTGCTCAGGCCCGGGGAGGTCACCTGCGGCAGCCATCCCATCAGCAGCGCCACGCCAATGGCGATGAACGCCAGGATCGCCGCGACCTTGAGGATGGCGAACCAGAATTCGAACTCGCCGAAGTTCTTCACTCCGAGCAGGTTGATCGCGGTGAAGAACAGCATGAACGCCAACGCCGCCATCGGTACCGGTATCGCCGGCCAGACCGTGGCCAGCAGCCCGGCCGCACCCACTGCTTCGGCGGCGATCACGATCACCAGCTGCACCCACCACAGCCAGCCCACGGTGGCACCGGCGGTAGCGCCCATGGCGTCGGCTGCATACACCGAGAACGCGCCGCTGGTCGGTTTGGCCGCCGCCATCTCGCCCAGCGCGTTCATCACGATGATCACCAGCGCTCCGGCGACCAGATACGAAACCAGGACCGCCGGACCGGCCGCCTGCACACCCACGCCCGAGCCGAGGAACAGCCCGGCGCCGATGGCGCTGCCCAGGCCCATCATGATCAGCTGGCGGGGCTTGAGCGAATGTCCGAGGCGGGACGGCGAAGCGGTCGGAATCGAGTTGGGCATCGGCGGGGCTGGCGGCGGGCTACAGGGGCGACACCTTACCCTGTCCCGTGCCCACGGGGATAGGCACAGCGCAGCAGGCCGCTCAGGCCAGCGCCGGCTCGCCGACGTTCCCACCGATACGGGCACGATAGGCACGCGGCGAGAAACCGGTTTCAGCCTTGAACTTGCGGGTGAAGGCACTCTGGTCGCTGAAACCGCAGGCCTGGCCGATGCAGGCGATGCTGTCGTCGCCATGCAGCAGATGCATGGCCATCTGGATCCGCAGCCGGGTCAGCACCTGCTGCGGGGTCATCTGGAACACCTTGCGGAAGCTGCGCTCCAGCTTGGACAGCGAAAAGCCGGTGATGTCCAGCAGGGTCTGCATGCGCACGTTCTCGGCGTAGTGCGCGTTGAGGTGGGCCAGCGCCAGCCGCAGCTGCTCGTACTGGGTGCCGAGGCTGTCCTTCTGGCCAAGGTCGCGGGAAATGCCGATCAGGCCCTCGATGGCCCCGTCGACCACCAGCGGGCGCTTGCAGGTCAGGCACCAGCCCGGTTCGCGGTTGGCGAACAGGTGCAGCTCCATCAGGTTCTCGATCACCTCACCGGACAGCACGCGGGCGTCCTGGTCAACGTAGTCCGCACTGAGGCCGGTCGGGTAGATTTCGGCCGCCGTACGCCCGATCACGTCCTTGCGCGCGCGCAGACCCAGCCGCCGCAGCATGGTCTGGTTGACGTGGGTGTAACGCCCCTGGCGGTCCTTGATGAAGAACAGCACATCCGGGATGGCGTCGAACAGGGCTTCGATGTCGGCGGGCTCGACTCGCATGCGGCAAGCATACCCGAGCCTGCTTTTGCCCGTACGTTCACCTTTGCCGGACCGTGGTTTAACGGGGCTGGTTCCAGTGTCGTGGTTCCTTTTGATGATCCGGAGCCAACGTCCATGGCCGCCAGCAAGCCGACCGGCAAGCGCGCAACCGTCCCTGCCGAAAGCCACCGCCGGGGCGATGGCGATGAACTGCACCAGCAGGCCGGGGGTAGCCATCCGGCAATGACCACCGACCAGGGCATTCCGGTGGCGGACAACCAGAACTCCCTGCGGCAGGGACCTCGGGGGCCCACGCTGCTGGAGGACTTCATCCTGCGCGAGAAGATCACCCACTTCGATCACGAACGTATTCCCGAGCGCATCGTGCACGCACGTGGCAGCGCAGCACACGGCTACTTCGAGCTGACCCGATCACTGGCAGCCCATACCCGCGCACGCATCCTGACCGAGGTCGGCGTGAAGACGCCGGTATTCACCCGCTTCTCGACCGTGGCCGGTGGCGCAGGCTCGGTGGATACCCCGCGCGACGTGCGCGGCTTTGCGGTCAAGTTCTACACCAAGGAGGGCAACTGGGATCTGGTCGGCAACAACATCCCGGTGTTCTTCATCCAGGACGCGATGAAGTTTCCGGATCTGGTGCACGCAGTGAAGATGGAACCGGACCGCGCCTTCCCGCAGGCCGCGTCGGCCCATGACACGTTCTGGGACTTCATTTCGCTGATGCCCGAATCGATGCACATGATCATGTGGGCGATGAGCGACCGCGCCATCCCGCGTTCGCTGCGGATGATCGAAGGCTTCGGTGTGCACAGCTTCCGCCTGCTGAACGATGCCGGCGAGTCGACGTTCGTCAAGTTCCACTGGCGGCCCAAGCTGGGCATTCAGTCCACGGTCTGGGACGAAGCGTTGAAACTGCAATCGGCCGACAATGACTTCCATCGCCGCGACCTGTTCGAGGCCATCCAGCGCGGCGACTTTCCCGAATGGGAGCTGGCGGTGCAGCTGTTCACCGAAGAAGACGCCGACGCATTCCCGTTCGACCACCTGGATCCAACCAAGATCATTCCCGAATCGCTGGTGCCGTTGCAGGTGATCGGGCGCATGGTACTGGACCGCTGGCCCGACAACTTCTTCGCAGAGACCGAGCAGGTGGCGTTCTGCCCGGCCAACGTGCCGCCCGGCATCGACTTCAGCAACGACCCGCTGCTGCAGGGCCGCCTGTTCTCCTACCTGGACACCCAGCTGCTGCGCCTGGGCGGCCCGAACTTCCACCAGATCCCGGTGAATGCACCGAAGTGTCCGTTTGCCAATCATCAGCGCGACGGCCACATGCAGATGCAGGTGCCCAAGGGCCGCGTCGCCTACGATCCCAGCTCGCTGCAGGACGACAGCCCGCGCGAGACGCCTGCCGGATTCCGCAGCCATGCCAGCGCCGACGATGGCCGCAAGGGCCGCACCCGCGCGGAGAGTTTCGCCGACCACTACAGCCAGGCCCGGATGTTCTTCCGCAGCCTGGAAAAGCCGGAGCAGGCGCACCTGGCATCGGCGCTGGTGTTCGAGTTGTCCAAGGTGGAAACGCTGAAGGTGCGGGTGCGCACCGTCAGCCACCTGCGCAACATCGATGACGCGCTGGCGCAGCGCGTGGCCGATGGCCTGGCCCTGCCTGCGCTGCCCGACCCGGCCCCAACCGCCACGCCGGTGCGGGACATGCCACCCGCTCCCGAGGTGCGCGTGATCGGGCGTAACAAGCCCACCCTGCAGGGTCGCTGCATCGGCATCCTGTTCGACGAAGGCTCCGACGCGCGCGTGATTGCCAGCCTGAGCAAGGCCGCCCGGAAGGCAGGTGCAGACGTGAAGCTGGTCGCGCCAAAAGTGGGAGGCGCCACGCTGAGCGATGGCGCATTGCAGGCGGCAGATGGGCAGCTGGCGGGCACCCCGTCAGCCGTGTTCGATGCAGTAGCCGTGGTGCTCAGCCTTGAAGCCGCGAAGGCCTTGTCGAAAGAGAGTGCAGCCGTCGAATTCGTCAGCCAGGCGTGGGCACACCTGAAGGCCATCGCCAGCGACGCGGGCGGCCAGGTGCTGCTGAAGGCGGCGCGCGTCGGCAACGACCCCGGCATCATCGAAGCAGAAGACGCCAAGGCATTCCTGGCGGCGGCCGCCACCCGCCAGTGGGCGCGCGAACCCAAGCTGCGCCTGCTGGCCTGACCACAACGACAGGAGAATCGTCATGCCCCGTGGTGACAAATCCGCATATACCGAAAAGCAGAAGCGCCAGGCCGAGCACATCGAGCAAAGCGAACGTGATCGCGGCGCGAGTGAAGGCACCGCCGAACGCATTGCCTGGGCCACCGTGAACAAGCAGGACGGCGGCGGCAAGCGCGCCGGCAGTGCCCGCAAGGGCGCGAAGAAGGCGACCAGCAAGAAGGCTGCCAAGAAGGCGCCTGCCAGGAAATCGGCCACAAAGAAGGCCGCAACCAAGAGGACGGCGGCGAAGAAGGCACCTGCGAAGAAGGCGGTGGCAAAGAAGGCACCGGCTCGCAAGACCGCGACAAAGAAGGCCGCAAAGAAGACGGCGAAGAAGGCAGCGGTAAAGAAGGCGGGTACGGCCGCCGCGCGGAGCGCCGCCGCGAAGAAGGCAGCCAAGACGCGGGCCGCGAAGAAGACCGTGCGCAAGGCGGCGGCGAAGAAAGCCGCGCGCACGCGTGCACGCGGCTGAGTCTTCGATCAGGAGGGGAGCGCCCTCATCCATGCGGCAACTTCGGCTGAGGCTGCCTCGGCACGGGCCTGCAGCAGTAGATGCGGCCCTTCCAGCGATACGTGCCGGGCATCGGGCAACAAGACCTGCAGCTCGGCCACGCTGGGCGGCCACAACAGGTGGTCCTGTCGTGCATGCAGGCATAACGTCGGCAGCGTGAGCTTCGGCAACTGCGCGCGGACATCGATCTGCAGTGTCGCCGCAGCGCGCTGCCGCAGGATCGCGGTCGGTACCGCAGCGATCGCATGTCGCAGCTCGCGAAGGTTCATGCGTGTCCGCCAATGCCCCAGCAGAAGCCGGGCCAGCAACGCCAGCGGCGGCGGTGGCCATGCAGGGGCAAGCAAGCGTGCGCTCGCCGCTGGCAGCGGCACCGGTCGCCGCGCGAAGGTCGTACTCAGTATCAATCCGCGCAATCCCGGCGGTGAAGCCACCGCCAGTTCGATAGCCAGCGGCCCGGCAAACGATTCAGCCAGCAGCACAAAGGGAGAGAGGGGAAGCTGCGCGCGCAGGATCGACGCCAATGTGACGTAGTCCTGTGGCCCGTGCATGGGCAGCGGCAGCACCTGCACGGTAGCCCCCTCGTCCTGCATCGCTTCCACGAAGCATGTCGACAGCAGGCCGCTGCCATCCAGCCCGGGCAGCATCACGATCGGGAGCATCACGGCGTTCATCACATTGCTCACCTCTCAGGTCCCTTCGCACGACTCGCTGCCGCGCAGCTTCGCTTATCGGCTCGCCCCAGGGAAGTGCACGCCGCTGCTCGCGGCGCTACCCTGATGGCCCCGGACGGAACGAAGAAGGCGGCATGCGCAAGCCACGCTGGCTCAGCTGGACCGGCATTGCCCTATGCGCGCTCTATCTCGCGCTGACCGCCTGGCTGGTGCTCGATGCCCGGTCCAACAGCGACCCCAAGAGCGCCTACATCCTCATGCAACTGCCGGTGATGCTGCAGACCGCAGCACTCAACGTCATCGGCGTGGGACGCTGGCTTTCCGGAATGACCTGGATCACCGTCTACCTTCTGGTGATTCCTCCCACGCTTGGCGTGCTGTACGTGCTTGGGGCCATGCTCGGCAGCGTCCTGGAGCAATGAGGGCGATCCTCCCTGCTGCCTGAGCGGGCGATGCAAATACGGCCGCTCAAGGCGGCCGTATTCCTGTCACGGGGTCAGCAGCCTGCTCAGGCTGCACGGCGCGGCACGGCCGAAGCCACTGCGCCTTCCACCTTGAATACCGCTACCGACGTGGTCAGCGCATGCGCCTGTTCTTCCAGCGCGCGGCTCGCCGCAGTGGCTTCTTCCACCAGGGCCGCGTTCTGCTGCGTCACCTGGTCCATCTGCACCACCACCTGGTTGACCTGCTCGATGCCGGCGGCCTGTTCCTTGCTGGCCGCTGCGATGTCGCTCATCAGCTGGGTGGTGCGCGAACTGGCCTGGGCGACGCGTGCGATCGCTGCTTCCGATTCAACGGTCACCGCCAGGCCACTCTTCACCTTGGCAGCGGCGTCTTCGATCAGCTCCTTGATCTCCTTGGCCGCGACGCCGGCGCGCTGCGCGAGCGTGCGTACTTCGCTGGCGACCACGGCAAAACCACGGCCCTGCTCGCCCGCGCGCGCGGCTTCCACCGCAGCGTTCAGCGCCAGGATGTTGGTCTGGAACGCGATGCCGTCGATAACGGTGGAGATTTCCGAGATGCGTGCCGAGGACTGATCGATCTCACCCATCACCGAGGCCATCTGCGCCATCGCCTGCTCGGTCTCGCGTACGGCGGCACCGGCGGCATGCGCTTCGCTGTCGGCCTGACGCGCCAGCTCGGCGTTCTGGCGCACGGTGGAGGTCAGCTCCTCCATCGACGCGGCAGCTTCCTCCAGGTTGGCCGCCTGCTGCTCGGTGCGGCGCGACAGGTCGTTGTTGCCGGCGGCCAGTTCCTGTGCTGCGTTGTTGATGCTGTCGGCAGCCACCTGGATGCCCCGCACAATGCCGGTCAGCTGTGCGGTGGTGGTGTTGGCGTCGTCGCGCATGCGGGCGAACACGCCATCGTACTCACCGTCCATGCGTGCGGTCAGGTCACCGTGCGAGATCGCGCGCAGCACGTCGGAAACATCGGCAATGCTGGCCTGCGAACTGGCCATCATGCCGTTGAGGTGTTCGACCATCGCCTTGAACTGATACTGGAACGCAGCAGCATCGCCACGCATGCTGAAGTCGCCGGCGCGAGCCGCACGAGCCAGTTCATCGATCTGCGCGTTGATCGCCATCAGGCTCTGCTTTACCGCGGCCAGAGTGCGGGTCAGCGTGCCCTTCTCGCCCGGGTAGTCCGGCAGGTCACGGCTGAGGTCGCCGATCGCGTAACGCTGCATCACTTCGGCCATCAGCAGCTCCACCTGCACGTGCGATTCGACCAGGCTGTTGGTGGCCTGCACCATGCGGCCGAAATCACCGGGGAAGGCACTGTCGTCCATGCGATAGCGGATCGCACCCGCTTCGTGCTGCTCAGCCATCTGCAGCTGTGCGCCGATCGCCGCCTGCACGCTCTGCCGCACGCTGGCCATCGCCTCGCCCAGCTGGGTCAGTTCATCCCGGCCACCGAGGCGGAACTCCTGGTCCAGCTGGCCCTTGGACAGCCGCTCGGCCAGGTTCACCGCGCGCGCCAGCGGGCCGGTCAGGCTGCGGCCGATCATCACCGAGGCGCCGATGCCGGCAAGCAGCGCGACGCCGCCCAGCACCAGCAGCTGCAGCAGGCTGCGTTCGCCCAGGCGGATCGCTTCGGCGGCAGCTTCACGGCTTTCCTTCTCCTCGAAGTCCACGCCATCGGACAGCGCCTTGTTCCAGCCGTTGGCCGCTTCCTGCACCGGGCCCAGGGTCAGCGCCACGGCGCCGGGATAATCGCCCTGCTCCATCAGTTCGCTGGTCTGCTTGTTGAGCGGGCGCGCAACGGCACGCTTGGCCGCGATGGTTTCCGCGATGGTCTTGCCCTGGGCATCGCTGGGCAGCGCCTGGTAGGCGGTCCAGCTGGCCTCATAGCGCTTGACCAGGTCGGCGATGCGCTTCTCGTCGCTGCCGCGGTCTTCGCCCTGACGGATCAGCATTTCGCGGCGCACGACCATCATCTGGTTGTTGGCATCGAGCATCTGCGACAGCAGGCGCACCTTGGCCACGCTGACGTCGACCACCTGCTGCATCGCGCGCTTCTGCACGACACTGGCAGTGGCGCCGGTGGCCACCACGGCGGCGACCAGCAGCAGCAACAGGCCAAAGCCCAGCCCAAGACGCCAGGCAACCCTGACGTTCCTCAAGTAGTTCATCGGTACATCCAAAACGGGGGGATGCGCCCTTATCGGCGGCACGGCAGGCAATCTTGATCGCCCTCCATCGGTGGCTTCGGCCACGGTTCACCTTGGTGAGTCCCCGTCCCAGCGGCACCTGCCGCTGGCAATCGGCCGCAATGACATGCCTGCTCATGCGGGCATCAGATCCCTTTCACGGCGGCTCGGCGCTGTCTGCGGGCAAGGTGGCGGCGTACCTGCTGGAGATCCCAATGCCCTCATCTGTGTCCCGATCCACCCTGCTCGCACTCTCGCTGCTGGCGTCGCCGGCCTTCGCGCAGGTGCCGCCGCCCAACCTGCCCGCCCCCATTGCCGAGAAGGCCGACCCGGACACCGCAGTGCGCTCCGCACTGCATGCCCAGGTGCTGCTGGATCGCGCGAATTTCTCGCCTGGCCAGATCGATGGCGAAGTGGGCAGCAACCAGCGAAGCGCGGTGGCGGGCTTCCAGGCCGCGCATGGGCTGACCGTGACGGGTGAGCTGGACGACGCCACCTGGAAGGCTCTGCAGGCTGATACGGTGGGGCCGCTGGCCAGCTACACGCTGACTGCCGAGGATGTCGCCGGCCCGTTCCAGCCCATACCGAAAGGACCTGCCGCACAGGCCAAACTGAAATCGCTGGGTTTCAGCAGTATGGAAGAAGCCCTGGGCGAGCGCTTCCACGCCTCGCCGGAGTTGCTAAAGGTGCTCAATCCCGGCGTGGATCTGACCAAGGCTGGCAGCCGCATCCAAGTGCCCAACATCGCACCAGCGGCATTGCCGAAGGCGGCGAAGATCGTGGTCGACAAATCCGACTCCACCCTGCAGTTGCTGGATGCGCAGGGCAAGCTGATCGCGCAGGTGCCGGTGTCGTCGGGCAGCCAGCACGACCCGTTGCCGATCGGCGAATGGAAGATCCTGGGCGTGTATCGCGACCCGCCGTTCCACTACAACCCGAAGTTGTTCTGGGATGCGCGCAAGGGCGAAAAGAAGGCGACGCTGCCACCGGGCCCGAACAACCCGGTCGGCCGGGTCTGGATCGACCTGTCCAAGCCGCACTACGGCCTGCATGGCACACCCGAACCCAGCCACGTGGGCAAGACCGAATCGCATGGCTGCGTACGCATGACCAACTGGGATGCGGTGCGTGTGGCCGACGCAGTGGATACTTCGGTGCCCGTGGTGATGCAGGAGTAAGCCCATGCGTCTTTCGCAGCTGATCGTATTGGGCGTACTGCTGGGACTGGGGGCAGGTTGGTGGCTGCGTCGCGATGGGAGTGAGCCGGTAGCCGCCTCGCTGCCGGCAGCGCCATCGGCGGTGGCCGCCGCGCCGGTGGTCGAACCAGCGCCACGCGCAACGGCCCCACCCGCCACCACCGCGCCGCCGGCCGCGCAGGCTGCGGATGCACCGTCCGGCCTGCTGCTGCCGGTGCAGGGCATCCTGGCCTCGCAGCTGCACGATACCTTCACCGATGCGCGCAGCGAAGGCCGCGTGCACGATGCCATCGACATCCTGGCCGATGCCGGTACTCCGGTACTCGCGGTGGCTGATGGCACGGTGGAAAAACTGTTCGACAGCGAACGCGGCGGGCTGACGATCTACCAGTTCGAGCCCAGCGGACGCTGGTGCTACTACTACGCGCACCTGCAGCGCTATGCCGATGGCCTGGCCGAGAAACAGGCGATCAAGCGCGGGGATGTGATCGGCTACGTCGGCAGCACCGGCAATGCCAGCGCCGAGGCCCCGCACCTGCACTTCGAAGTGCATGTGTTGGGGCCGGAGAAGCAGTGGTGGAAGGGAGACTCGATCAATCCCTATCCCTTGCTGAAGTCGGCGGCACCGATGCCCGGCGCTGCTGGCGCCGCAACGCCACAGTAAAGACAGCCAACGCAGCCCCTGGAATCAGCAGGAACAGCGCCGCCATCTTCCAGAAAAAGAACGGCCACAGCCAGAGGTAGTCCAGGTCGGTCAGCTTCAGCAGACCCAGCGGCGGCTGCAGCTCGATGTCTGCAGTGCGTCCCGCCAGCGCCGGACCCACCTCCAGCACGGTTACCCGCAGCCATGAACGGCCGCGTGGCAATGCGTCGCCGCGACCGTAACCAAAGTAGGAGGCCATGAGGCCGCCGGACTCAGCCGATACCAGCGCGCGGTCGATGCCCTGCCCGGCCACTCCCCAACGCTCCCCTGCGCGGAAGTCTCCATGTTCGGTGGGAGTCTCGATGCGCAGCAGCACTTCAGGGTCAGCCTCTGTACCGTCCGCGGCATAGCGCAGGCGCAGCCGAAGCTGGTCATCGATGAGGCGGTAGACGGTGATCTGGGCGGTTGCGCCAGGGCGCAGCACCAGCGGCACCGTCTGCGTGCGCGAAGCCAGGGCATTGGCGGCTGCACCCAACACAAGTACCAGGCCGGCCATGCACCACAGGCTCCACGACACCCACAGGGTGACCCGCACTACCGTCCCGCCTTTCACGCTGACATCCTGGTCATCGCGTCGCTTCCCCGCTGGCCTGGCCACACAGTAACGAAAAAGCCCCGCGTGCGCGGGGCTTTTCCTGTCACCAACGCCGGGCATGGCCCGGCGCCACCTCAGGCGAACGGATCCTGCAGGACCATGGTGTGGTCGCGGTCCGGGCCGGTGGAGACGATGCTGATCGGGCAGCCGGCCAGCTCTTCCAGCGAACGCAGGTAGGCGCGTGCGGCCGGCGGCAGGTCGTCCCACTGGGTGATGCCGTGGGTGTTCTCGCTCCAGCCCGGGAACTCCAGGTACACCGGGGTGCATTCTTCCCAGCCCTGCGCGTCCAGCGGCGCGTACTCGGTGCGCTTGCCGTTGTATTCGTAGGCGATGCAGACCTTCAGCTTTTCCATGCCGTCCAGCACGTCCAGCTTGGTGATGCACAGGCCGCTGATGCCGTTGATGGCCACGGCGCGCTTCAGCGCGACGATGTCCATCCAGCCACAACGACGCGGGCGGCCGGTCGACGCACCGTACTCGGCGCCGCGGTCACGAATGCCCTGGCCGACTTCGTCGTCCAGCTCGGTCGGGAACGGGCCACCGCCGACGCGGGTGGCGTAGGCCTTGGCGATGCCCAGCACGTAGTCGATCGAATCAGCGCCGACGCCGGAACCGGCCAGCGCACCACCGACGGTGGTGTTGGAGCTGGTGACGTACGGGTAGGTGCCGTGGTCGATGTCCAGCAGCGCGCCCTGCGCACCTTCGAACAGCACGCGCTTACCCTGCTTGCGCAGGTCGTGCAGGATGCCGGCCACGTCGGACTTCATCGGCTGCACGTATTCGCCGAAGGCCAGCGCTTCGTCGAAGGTCTTCTGGAAGTCGACCGCATCGGTGTTCAGATACTTGGTCAGCACGAAGTTGTGGTAATCCAGCGCGGTGCGCAGCAGTTCTTCCAGCTGCTTCGGGTAATGCAGGTCGGCGATGCGGATGCCGCGACGCGCCACCTTGTCTTCGTAGGCCGGGCCGATGCCGCGGCCGGTGGTGCCGATCGCCTTGCCACCGGCTGCGCGCTCGCGCGCCTGGTCCAGGGCGATGTGGTACGGCATGATCAGCGGCGCGGCCGGGGAGATCTTCAGGCGCGAACGCACTTCCACGCCGGAGGCTTCCAGCTCGGCGATTTCCTTCTGCAGCGCAGCCGGCGAGATCACCACGCCGTTGCCGATCAGGCACAGCGCGTCGTCACGCAGGATGCCCGACGGGATCAGGTGCAGGACGGTCTTCTTGCCATTGATGACCAGGGTGTGGCCGGCGTTGTGGCCGCCCTGGAAGCGCACGACGGCGCCGATTTCCTCAGTGAGCAGATCGACGATCTTGCCCTTGCCTTCATCGCCCCACTGGGCACCCAACACTACGACAGACTGACCCATGACGGGCTCCTCGATTTGTTGCGGCCATCGGGGCCGCGGACGGGTAAACCGTGGCGGGGCTGGCCAGCACCTGGAGGGCGGCTCCAAACGGGGAGCGGCCGGCGATGGAGGGCCCAGACACGGAAAAAGCCGAACGGGGAGGCCCGTCCGGCTTTTGTGCATTATCCGGGTTTCCGGGGTCCGCTGCCACCTTTCCGACGGACGGCTTCACCGGCCGGTCAGCCGCCCCGCCCGGTCGTGCCGGCCGCTGGCCGGCAATGCCAACCAAGGTTGGCATCTACCAGAGCCTGGCCACGCAGGTGCAGGTCGGTCAGCCGCCCCGCCCGGTCGTGCCGGCCGCTGGCCGGCAATGCCAACCAAGGTTGGCATCTACCAGAGCCTGGCCACGCAAGTGCAGGCCGGTCAGCTGCCCCGCCCGGTCGTGCCGGCCGCTGGCCGGCAATGCCAACCAAGGTTGGCAGCTACCAGGGCCAAGCCACGCTGGTGCCGGTCAGTCAGCCGCCCCGCCCGGTCGTGCCGGCCGCTGGCCGGCAATGCCAACCAAGGTTGGCAGCTACCAGGGCCAGGCCACGCTGGTGCCGGTCAGTCAGCCGCCCCGCCCGGTAGTGCCGGCCGCTGGCCGGAAATGCCAACCAAGGTTGGCATCTACCAGAGCCTGGCCACGCAGGTGCAGGGCGGTCAGCTGCCCCACCCGGTAGTGCCGGCCGCTGGCCGGCAATGCCAACCAAGGTTGGCAGCTACCAGGGCCAGGCCACGCAGGTGCAGGTCGGTCAGCCGCCCCACCCGGTCGTGCCGGCCGCTGGCCGGCAATGCCAACCAAGGTTGGCATCTACCAGGGCCTGGCCACGCTGGTGCCGGTCGGTCAACTGCCCCGCCCGGTAGTGCCGGCCGCTGGCCGGCAATGCCAACCAAGGTTGGCAGCTACCAAGGCCAGGCCACGCCCGTAGACGCAGGCGGCCGCGCCGGGGCGTCTAGTGCCGCACCCACCACAGCAGGCTCAGGCCGGCCAGCAGCACCAGTCCGCCGAAGCTGCGCAGGGCCGGGCTGGGCAGGTCCAGCAGGCGTTCGGCCATGCGCTTCCAGGCGAACGGCGCGACGAACAGGAACAGGCCTTCCAGCACCGCGACCAGGCAGACGGCGGCGAACAGATCTTTCATCGGAACTCCGAAAAAAAGCACGGGGCCCGGCAGTTGGCCGGGCCCCGTGGGGTAATGCCCTGCGACCTCAGCGGTCGTTCTTCAGGTACTGCAGGAACGGGTCGTTCTTGTCGAGCACGATCACGCCGTTGCCGTCGGTCATGGAGCCGCGGTACGCCTCCAGGCTACGGTAGAACGCGTAGAACGATGGGTCAGCCGAACCGGCCTTGCCGTAGATGCGGGTGGCTTCCGCATCACCTTCACCGCGCAGGCGCTGTGCATCGCGCTCGGCCTCGGCGATCAGCACGGTGCTGTCACGGTCGGCCTGGGCGCGGATGGTCAGCGACTGTTCCTCGCCTTCCGCGCGCAGCTTGGCGGCTTCCTGCTTGCGCTGGGCGCGCATGCGCTCGTACACATCGTTGATCACCTGGCTGTCGGTGGGCAGGTCCACCTGCTTGATGCGCAGGTCGATCATCTGCATGCCCAGGCCGGCCACGGCCTCGTTGATTCCCTTCAACTGCTCGGCGATCAGCTCACTGCGGTCGCCGGACACCAGCTGCTGCAGGGTGCGCGAGTTGATCTGGTTACGCAGCGAATCGGTGATGATCGGCGCCAGGCGGGCGTTGGCCACGCGCGGGTCGCCGCCGGTGGCACGGAAGTAGTCACCCACGTTGGAGATGTAGCCGATGGCGAAGAAGTCGACGCTGACGTCCTTCTGCTCGGCGGTGAAGTAGCGCGCCGGCGCGGTGTCGAGCACCTGGAAGCGGCGGTCGAAGACCTTCACCGTTTCCACCACCGGCACCTTGAAGTGCAGGCCTGGCTTGATGTCCGAACGCACCACCTTGCCCAGGTTCAGCACCATGGCGGTCTGGTCCTCACGGACCACATACACCGAGCCGAGCAGGCCCAGCACCACCGCCACGATCACGGCGATCCAGATAGGACTCTTCATCGGCTGCCCTCCTCACGGCCGCTCGGTCGCCCGGTCGGGCGGCCCACCGGCCGGCCCGGATCACGGGAAGCTTCCACCGCTGCGCCCGGCAGCGACGGCATGACCACGTCCGGGTTTGCCACTGCGGCCGGGGCCGACGTGGTGGGACGGGTGTCGCCGGTCATCGGCACGTAGATCAGCTGGCGGCCATCGCCGCCGATCACCTTGCGGTTCTCGCTCAGCACCTGCTGCACGGTCTCCAGCCACAGGCGCTTGCGGGTCACTTCCGGCGCGTCCTTGTACTGGGCCTGCAACAGGCTGAAGCGCTGCGCGTCACCCTCGGCCTTGGACACCACCGCCTGCTTGTAGCCTTCGGCGGTGGTACGGGCGCGCGAGGCCTGGCCCCGGGCTTCCGGCACGACCTTGGCGGCGTAGGCCTGGGCTTCGTTGATCAGGCGTTCCTTGACCTGCTGGGCACCATTGACCTCGTCGAAGGCCGGCTTCACTTCCTCCGGCGGACGCGCGTCCTGCAGGGTCAGCCCGGTCACGGTCAGGCCGGTCTTGAACGCCTTCAGCAGCGCCTGCAGGCGCTCCTCGGCGGCCACGGCCAGCGGGCCACGGTTGTTCAGCACGGCATTGAGGTCGGCGCGGCCGACTTCCTCGCGCACCGCGCTCTGCGCCGACTGCTCCAGCACCTGGTTGGCATCGACCGTGCCGAACAGGTACTGCTGCGGATCGTCGATGCGGTACTGGACGTTCAGCGAGACGTTGACGATGTTCTCGTCACGGGTCAGGACCGGCACCTGGATCGAGAAGGTCTTGATCTCGGTGGCGTTGACCTTGGTGACCGACTCGATCGGCCACGGCAGCTTGAAGTTCGGGCCGGGCTGCAGGATGCGCGAGAACTGGCCGAAGCGCAGGACCACGCCACGCTGCTGTTCACCGATCAGCTGGAAGCTGGAGAACAGCACCAGCAGCACCACGGCCGCCACCACCCAACGCACGATGCCGCCGTCGAACAGGTCCTTCAGCGGCCCGGGCAGTCCGCCCCAGCCACCACCATTGCCACCGCCGCGCGACCCGAACGGCCCGCGTCGATTGTCCTCGGGGCCTTGTCCGCCCTTGTTGCCGCCGGGTGTATTCCAGGCCATGCACGCTCCATCAAGATGTGGGCTGCGGCGCGGGCCCTTCCCGCGGCGCCAGCCGTGAAACCATTACCGATCATACAAGATGGGGCGGATCGGCAGGATCGAAAGGGCGACGACGGGGTAAGGTGGCGTTTTCCTCGAAGTCAGGCAACGCCGATGGCCCCCACCACCCCGTTCACCGCCTTCCGCATCGAAAACGACGACGCCGGCTATCGCAGCGGCCTGACCCGGCTCGGTGTCGACGACCTCAACCCCGGGCAGGTGCTGATCCGCGCCCACTGGTCCTCGGTCAACTACAAGGATGCCCTGGCCGGCACCGGCAAGGGGAAGATCCTGCGCCGCTTCCCGCTGGTCGGCGGCATCGACGTGGCCGGCACCGTGGTCGCCAGCACCGACCCGGCCTGGCGTGAAGGCGACGCGGTGCTGGCCACCGGCTGCGGCCTCAGCGAGACCCGTGACGGCGGCTACAGCCAGTATGTGCGGCTGGAGTCGCGTGCGGTGATTGCACAGCCGACCGGGCTGAGCCCGCGCGAGGCGATGGTGCTGGGCACCGCCGGCTTCACGGCGGCGCTGGCGCTGCTGCGCATGCAGGACAACCGCCAGACCCCGGAGCTCGGCCCGCTGGCGGTCACCGGCGCCAGCGGCGGCGTCGGTGCGCTGGCGCTGTCGATCTTCAGCCGTGCCGGCTACACCGTGCACGCGGTCAGTGGCAAGCCGGACCAGACCGACTTCCTGCGCGACATCGGTGCCAGCGAGGTGCTGCCGCGCGAGGCGCTGGCCGACACCGGCCCGCTGCAGTCGGCGCGCTTCGGCGGGGGCCTGGACAATGCCGGCGGCGCCATGCTCGCCAGCCTGCTGGCGCAGACCGTGCCCTACGGCAGCGTGGTCAGCGCCGGCCTGGCGGCCAGCCCGACGCTGGACATGACGGTGATGCCCTTCATCCTGCGCGGTGTGTCGCTGCTCGGCGTGTCTTCGGCCAATGCGCCGCGCCGGCTGCGCGAAGAGGTGTGGTCGCGCCTGGGCGGTGAGTGGAAGCCGCAGCACCTGGACCGCATCTGCACCGCCGAGGTCGGCCTTGATGGCCTCCGGGCAGTGTTCGAGCGGATGCTGGCGGGTGGATCGCTGGGCCGCACGGTGGTGCGGATCGACTGAACGTCGCAGGCAGGCGACGGACGGCAGGTGCCCCCCTCCCGCCGGTAATGAGCCCGCACTACACTGCGGGCATTACATGGGGAACAACATGGCACGCATTCTGATCGTCGACGACTCACCGTCGCAGCTGTTGGGGATACAGCGCATCGTCGAGAAGCTCGGGCACCAGATCCTGACCGCCACCGATGGCGCCGCCGGGGTCGAAACCGCCAGGGCCGAGCTGCCCGACCTGGTTTTGATGGACGTGGTGATGCCCAATCTCAACGGCTTCCAGGCCACCCGTACCCTCGCCCGCGACGAGGCGACCCGGCATATCCCGGTGATCCTGGTGACCACCAAGGACCAGGACACCGATCGCATGTGGGGCATGCGCCAGGGCGCCAAGGCCTACATCACCAAGCCGTTCTCGGAAGACGAGCTGTCCGAGGTGCTGGAGCGGGTGTTCGCCGGCCAGGGCTGAGACGCGCGTGGTCGTGCCGGCCGCTGGCCGGCAACCACGCATCACCGTCCAGGGCAATGAAGTTGCCGGCCAGCGGCCGGCACTACCTTCAAATGGCCTCGCCGAAGGCCTTGGCCAGATTGCGGTAGGCCTTCTTCTGCGCCTCGTCGGTCGCGGCCGGGGCCACGATCTCGATTTCAACGATCTGGTCGCCGTCCGGGCTGCCCGGCAGGCCGCGGCCACGCAGGCGCAGTTTGCGGCCGGCATCGGAGTCGGCGGGGATCTTCAGCTCCACCGCACCGCCCAGGGTCGGCACGCTGATGCTGGTGCCCAACGCGGCCTGCCAGGGCGTGACCGGCAACGTATAGAGGATGTTGCGGCCATCGACCTCGAACTGCGGATGCGCGGCGTACTCCACTTCCAGCAGCAGGTTGCCGCCATGGTTGCCCTGCCCTGCCAGGCGGATCACCTGGCCCGGACGGATGCCCTTGGGCACGCGCACGTCCAGCTGCTTGCCGTTGACGGTGATGCGCAGGCTGTCGCCGCTGTAGGCCGCTTCCAGCGGGACCGACAGCTTGGCGCGGGTGTCGCGGTTGGGTGCGTGGCCCTGGCTGCTGAAGCCCGGGCCCGGACCGGCACCGCCACGCTGGCGCGCGAACAGGCTTTCGAAGAAGTCGCTGAAGCCGCCGTTGGGGCCACCACCGCCGAATACTTCCTCGAAATTGAAACCGCCGGCGCCGCCGTAGTTCGGCGGCACGTTGAACTCCTCGCCCGGGCGATAGCCCTGCGCGCGCAGCTGGTCGTAGGCTGCGCGCTTTTCCGGATCGCGCAGCGCCTCGTAGGCCTCGTTGACCGCCTTGAACTTGTCTTCGGCCCCGGCCTCCTTGCTGACGTCCGGGTGGTACTTGCGTGCCAACCGGCGGTAGGCGGTCTTGATCTCCGCCTCGCCCGCGCTCGGTTCCACCCCCAGGGTGGCGTAGTAATCCTTGAATTCCATCCAGCTACCTCGATCTGCTTCGGCCGCGCCGGTGGCGCCGCCCCGGGTTCATTCTACGCGCCGGCGATGCTACGCCGCCCCTCGTGCGGCCCCGGTGAGGCCGACTGATCCTGCGCAATGCCGCTGCCATCCCGATGCCCCAGGCTGTGGCTGGAAGCGCCCGCCGCAAAGCCTGAAGATGGGGCCTGCACACGGGTTTTCCAATGTCTTGACGCCCCTGTCCCATCCGGCCCACTAGCCTGCCCCAGCAAGGAGTTCCCCATGACCATCCATGTCGGCGACCACATTCCGGAAGTGACCCTCAAGCGCATCCGCGAGGGCATCGAAACACTTGATACGCATTCGCTGTTCGACGCCCGCAAGGTCGTCCTGTTTGCGGTGCCCGGCGCGTTCACCCCCACCTGCTCGGCCCGCCACCTGCCCAGCTACGTCGAAAAATTCGAGGCCTTCCGCCAGCGCGGCATCGATGTCTACTGCGTGGCGGTCAACGACCCGTTCGTGATGAAAGCCTGGGCCGCCGACCAGAAGGTGCCCGACGGCCTGCTGATGCTGTCCGACGGCAATGCTGAGCTGACCCGCGCGCTCGGCCTGGAGCTGGATGCCAGCGCCTCGGGCATGGGCATGCGCTCGCGCCGCTTCGCGCTGTACGTGGTCGATGGCGTGGTGCGTGCGGCCTGGATCGAGCAGCCGGGCCAGTTCGAGGTGTCTTCCGCCGAGTACGTGCTGGAGCACCTGCCTACCTGATTCCCCACCGCAGAAGGAAACGGCCAGCAATGTCCAGCAAGCCAGCCAAAGCCAGCAAGCCCGCCGCCGGGATTCCCGGCATCAGTGACCGTCAGACCCTGCGCGAGCGTGCCCGGCACAACATCGAAGACGGCGCGATCACCGACAGCTACAGCGCCGACCGCAAGGTGGTGATCAAGCTGCTCAACGATGCCCTCGCCACCGAGTACGTGTGCGTGCTGCGCTACTACCGGCACTATTTCATGGCCAAGGGCATGCTGGCCGACGCGGTCAAGGCCGAGTTCCTCGAGCATGCACAGCAGGAACAGGCGCACGCCGGCAAGCTGGCCGAGCGCATCGTCCAGCTTGGCGGCGAGCCGGACCTGAACCCGGATACGCTGACCACGCGCTCGCATGCCGAGTACAAGGAAGGCAGCGACCTGCGCGACATGGTGCGCGAGAACCTGGTGGCTGAACGGATCGCCATCGACAGCTACCGCGAGATGATCAACTTCATCGGCGACCGCGATACCACCACCAAGCGCATCCTTGAAGAGATCCTGGCGCAGGAGGAAGAACACGCCGACGAGTTCGCCGACCTGCTGGACGGGTGGATCGGGGAATAGCGACCCCGCAAACGCTCGGTAGATGCCCACCTTGGTGGGCGCATTCATCGCGTGCCAACCAAGGTTGGCACCTACCAGAGCACGGATGCGTCGGGTCGACGGGCCATTCCCAGCACCTATCGCAGGACGTTGAACCGCACCTGCGTCCACGCGCCGTCGGCTGCCAGCGCGGTCAGGGTGTGTGCGCCCGGATCGGCGAACTCGCGCTGCATCAGCTGCGCGCCGTGGGTCTGTGCAATCCAGCGTCCATCCAGCAGCCAGTCCACCGCCTGCTCGCTGCCCAGCGCGCGCAGCTGCAGGCGCACGCCGTGCTCGGAATTCGGCGCGCGCGCCAGCGTGGCGCCGTCATTGAGCCCGTCCACGTGCAGCGCGACGCTGGCCTCACGCCCGTCGTCGCGGCAGTCCGGCGACAGCGCCGGCAGCTGCGAAGCCTCGCGCGTGGCCTTCGGCAGCCACGGCGACAACAACGCCGGCCAACGCGCGATCTCCCGCGTGACTTCCTGATGCGGCAAACGGCAATCAGCGGATACACGCAGACCGGTCCGCGCGTCGGCCAGGTAACGCTGCCGCCCCGGCTGCCAGCGCCGCGCCTCGCGCTCGGGGAAGGTCGGCGGTGCCGCACCGTCCAGCAGATAGGCCGACATCCGCCGCTGGCACAGCGCCGCTGGCAGGCCCTCGGCACGTTCGCCGGTGGGCCAGCAGACGTCCTCCTGGCTGACACTGGCCGGCATCGGTGCAGCAGCTGAATCACCGCGCTGGCGCGGCAGGCTGTCCACCACCTCGAACATCAGCGGCAGCGCGGTCACCGCGCCGTACTGGCCCGGCAACGGGGTACCGTCCGGCCGCCCCACCCACACGCCCACGGTGTAGTGGCGGGTGCTGCCGATCGCCCACGCATCGCGGTACCCGTAACTGGTGCCGGTCTTCCACGCCACGCGCGGGCGGCCACCGACATCGAACGTCCCGACGCTATACCCCGGCCGCGGATTCGATTCCAGCATCTCGCGCACGATCCAGCTGGCGCCCGGCGAGGCCAGGCGACGCTCGATCATCGGTTCGTCATCGGTGTAGCGCACGCGCCCGGCGATGCCGTTGCGGTTGAGCGCTGCGAACGCACCGACCAGATCTTCCAGCCGCGCACCGGTGCCGCCCAGGATCAGCGACAGATTGGGTGTACTGCCCGGCGGGAAGCGCAACTGGATGCCGGAGTGCGACAGGCGTGCGGCGAAGCGCGCCGGACCGACCCGCTGCAGCAGGTCCACCGAGGGCACGTTGAGTGACAGCCGCAGCGCGCTGGAGGCACCAATCGGCCCATTGAAAGCCATGTCGAAGTTGCCGGGGCGGTAGCTGCCGAAACTCTGCGGCGCATCGACCAGCAGGCTTTCCGAGTGGATCAGGCCATCGTCCAGCGCCATGGCATACAGGAACGGTTTGAGCGTGGAGCCCGGCGACCGCCAGGCCTGCACCATGTCCA
The DNA here is from genome assembly GCF_059372445.1 of Stenotrophomonas sp. YJH_SMC_127. Taxonomy (NCBI): domain Bacteria; kingdom Pseudomonadati; phylum Pseudomonadota; class Gammaproteobacteria; order Lysobacterales; family Lysobacteraceae; genus Stenotrophomonas; species Stenotrophomonas sp. YJH_SMC_127. The sequence goes on from NZ_JCAFVO010000001.1 coordinate 515,039, forward strand.
CGTGGCCCAGCCGCTGCCGGTCACCGAACGCCAGCGTGCCGACATAGGCTCGCGCCTGCAGGGTCTGGTTGTCGACCACCAGCAGGGCGGCCGAGGTGCGTTCGGGCAGCGTCGAGAAATAGCTGGCCACGCGTTCTTCCAGCGTGCGCTGCAGGCCGATGTCGATGCTGCTCTGGATGCGTGCCTGGCCCGGATGCGCCGAGTGCAGGCGCTGCGCCAGCAGCGCGGCGTGCAGCGGCGGGCGCAGCGAGCGCGCCACCACGTTCTCGATGCGCGCGTCTTCCACTTCGTCCGCCGTCCACACGCCCAGCTCGTTCATGCGGGACAGCACCTTGTCGCGCGCCTTCTGCGCCGCTTCCGGATGACGGTCCGGGCGCAGCCGGCTCGGCGCCTGCGGCAGCACCGCCAGCAACGCGGCCTCGGCATGCGACAGCTGCGCCGCCGGCTTGCCCAGGTAGGCCCAGCTGGCCGCTTCCACCCCCTCGATGGTGCCGCCGTAGGGCGCGCGCTCCAGATACAGGGCCAGGATCTGCTGCTTGCTCAGGTGCACTTCCAGCTGCACCGCGCGCAGCATCTGCTTGAGCTTGCCCCACGGCGTGCGCGTATGCGGATCGAGGATGCGGGCGACCTGCATGGTCAGGGTCGAGCCACCGGAAACGATGCGGCCGCCACGCAGCAGCTGGCCGCTGGCACGCAGGATCGCCAGCGGGTTGATGCCCGGATGCCGCCAGAACCAGCGGTCTTCATAGGTCAGCAACGCCTGCAGGTACAGCGGCGAGACGCTGTTGATCGAAGCCGGGTAGCGCCACACGCCCTCGGCATCGGCGAATGCACGCAGCGGCGTGCCGTCGGCAGCCACCACCAGGGTGCTGGTATCACGCTGCTTCGGCAGCGGTGGCGGGAAGGCGAAATCCAGCACCAGCAGCAGCACCAGCGTGGCGGCCGTACCCCAGCGCAGCCAGGGCCACAGCGGCTGCAGCCGGCGGCGCAGGGCCGCCAGCCAGATCGGCATCGTGTTGTTCATTGCAGGTTGCCGGCAGGACGGGCCGCGCCGTCGCGGCCCGTCCGCGCGGTCACGGCTGTACCACCGTGATCGTGGTCGGGTTGCTGCGGCCGACGCCGCGCAGCTGCGGCCGGTACATGTCCTCCACCAGCGGCGGCGGCACCGAGTAGGTTCCCGGCGTCACCGCGCGTACCAGGTAGAACACGTTGGCCTTGCTGCCACGCGAGAGCTTCAGCGCGGCCACATAGCGGTCATCGCGGAACTCCTCGTGCTTGGTGTCGGCGGCCTCACCACGGTCGCTGATGGTGATGCCATCGACCACCACGTCGGCCCACTGCTTGGCGTCGCCCAGGTTGAAGTTCTCGATTTCCAGGCCCGCCGGCAGCAGGTCGGTCAGCAGCGCATCGGGCATCGTGGTGTCGGCAGTCACCGTGACGCGCACGATCAGCGCTTCGCCTTCCTTCAGCGGGCGCGGCGACCACGGCTTGCCATCGGTGCCGTAGTAACTGCGCTCGACGCCCAGCACGCTGTTGTCCGGTGCCGGTGCGCTGCGCGGGATGCCGGCCACATCAATGCTGGCGAACATCGGCGGCTGCCCCTGCGGGGTGAAGCGCACGCCGCTGGCCAGCTCACTGGCGCTGAAGTTGCGTCCGAACAGCTTGCGCTCGCCGATGGCTTCGGTGCTGCCACCGATCACCAGCTCACCGGCCACCAGCGCCTTCTGGTTGGCGGCCAGGGCCTTGCCGAGGCGGGCAATCGCCACCTGTTCCTGCGTGCTCAGCCACATCCAGCCGGCATTGCGGCGCGCATCCAGGCCACGGCCGAGATCGACCGCACGCGCATCCCAGGCCGGCTTGGCCAGCTTGTTTTCATGGGTCAGCGCGATCATCAGCGCGTCATCACGGATCGCACTGCCGTAGTCGCCGAAGTACGACGGGCGCTCGCTACTGGACTTGGCGAAGGCCGCCGCCAGCGCGGCCTGGCCACGCTTGGCATCACCCTGCAACGACAGCGCCACGCCCAGGTGGACCAGCGACAGGCCGCCGACCGCCTTGCTGCGCTCGTTGTCGTACAGCGTGCGCAGGGTACCCAGCGGTGCACGGTTGACCCGGGCCAGCACGTAACCCGAATACGCCTGGTTGGCGAACTTCAGCTTCTCGCGATCCTCCTGGCCATAGAACTGATTGCCGCCGGACAGCAGATCCTCGCTGAGCCGGTTGAGCGCCTTCTGCAGCACGTTGTCGGGCACGGCGAAGCCGGCGTCCTTGGCATCAAGCAGGAATTCGGTGATGTACGGGGTCAGCCACGGATTGACGTAGCCGTCGTCACCCCACATCGAGAAGTTGCCATTGGCCACCTGCATCGACGCCAGGCGACCGAACGCACCTTCCATGCGCTCTCTACGGGTCTTGGCATCCAGGCCGTCGGCACCGAGCATCGACGACGTCGCCTGGTCCAGGATCAGCGCGGCGTAACCCTTGCTGGTGGTCTGCTCGGCACAGCCATACGGGTAGTTCAGCGCGCCCTGCAGTGCACTGGCGAACGGGATCGGCGGCAGCGGGCTGACCAGCAGGCGGGCATTCACCGACTCTGCCATCAGGCCATCGGTCAGGCTGTTGTCGAGGCTGACCGCGGCCAGCGGATCGAGTGTGCGCACCTGCGAACGCAGCACCTGCGGCCACGCCGCACGCACCGGTAGGTCGTAGCGGCGATCAGCCTTGAAGCCGTTGCCGTCCACCCGCACCCGCACCTTGGCCACGCTGTGGCCCTCGCGAGCCGACAACGGGAAGCTCAGCGTGGTCTTGGCATCGGCATTCAACTGCACGCTGCGGCTGCCCTCACCCAGGTTCAGCGGACCCTCGCTTTCCACCTTCACGTTGAACTGCCCCGGCTTGCCGGTGAAGTTCTGCACGTCCAGGGTCACGGTGCTGCGGTCGCCCGGGGCCAGCACGCGCGGCATGCTGGCTTCGGCCAGGATCGGGGCGCGCACGATGGTTTCCACGTCACGCTTGCCGTACTGGTCATCGCTGTAGACCAGCGCGGACACGCGCAGGGTGCCGTTGAAGTCCGGCACCTTCAGGCGGATGCGGGCATTGCCCTTGGCATCGAGCTGCACCGGGCCGGAGAACAGGTCCACGGTCTGCACGCGCGCGGTCGGGCGCTTGGCCTGCGGCAACGCCTGCAGCGCCATGTCGCCGCCGAACTTCAGCTTGCCGCTGCCACCATCGAAGCTCTCGATCACCCGGCTGTAGATGTCATAGGCATCGATCCCGAGGCGACGCTGGGCGAAGAAGTGCGCGCCGGCGTCGGGCACCGGGAAACGGGTGATGTTGAGGATGCCCACGTCCACCGCCGAGACGGTCACGTGCGCGGCCCTGCCGGCCAGCTGCGGTGCGCTGACCGTTACCGGCAGGTCCTGTTCCGGCCGCATCTGCTTGGGCGCGACCAGGCCGACGGCCACGGTTCGGCCCTTGCGGTCCATCGGCACATGCACCACGCCCACGGCACGGGCCGGGGTGATCTTGCTCGGCGCACTGCCGCCGCGGAACACCAGCGCGGTGATGTAGACGTCGTGGCGTTCCCAGTCGGCGGTGACCGGGATCTTGAAGGTCGAGCCCGGCTTGGCCTCGATGTCCTGCACATACAGCATGCGGTCGGTCTCGACCATCAGGATGCCCTTGCCGGCGTGCGGCGGGGTCACCGTCACTTCCAGGGTGTCACCGGCCTTGTAGCCGGTCTTGTCCAGGCCCAGCTTGACCTTGTCCGGGCGTGCATCCAGGCCACGGTTGTCATCGCCCCAGCTCCAACCCGCACGGAACGGGTAGCGGCTGGTCAGTCCGGTGGACGGATCGAACACGTCCACCCGGTACTCGCCCCACTCCACCGGGAAATCAAAGGCAACCGCACTGCTGCCGGAATCGACGGTGCGGGTTTCCTTGTTCTCGAAACGGCGGGTGAAATCGTAATCCCAGCGGTTGTCGTTGAAGGTCCAGTGGTAGTCGCGCAGTTCCCGCACCAGGGTGATCTTCAGGCCCTTGGCTGGCTGCGGTGTGCCGGCGGCATCCACGCGCATCAGTTCGAAGCGTGCGTTGCCGTTGGAATCAGCACCATCGTCGGGATTGAACAGCGGCCGCACGCCGACCAGCGCGTTGGCCGGCCACATCACCCGCTTCAGGGTACGGGTGACCGTGCGGCCACCGGTTTCATACAGGCTGCCGGACAACACCACGGCGATCGGTGCCTTGGCCTTGGCCGCCTCTTCCGGCAACGCCACATCCTCACGCAGCTGGCCATTGGCCGGCAGCGTGGTATCGATCACGTCCTTGGCCTCGCGCGGCAGCTGCAGGGTCGGGTCACCGAAGAAATAGCCCGGCAGGCCGTCCACCGGCTTCTGCTCGGCAGCCACCGCCATGCGCGCAGTGAAGCGGTTGCCGTCGGCCGGCGCGCCGTACAGATAGGCGCCGTTGGCCTGCAGGCGCAGGTCCTCGCCCGGCTTCAGCGTCTTCTGCGCGCTGTCCAGGTCCAGCTTCATGCGCTCGGGCAGGAACTCCTCGATGCGCAGGGTCATGCCCTGGATCGCTTCCTTGCTGGCCGGGTCGGTGCGGAACTCGACCTGCCAGCGCCCGGTCGGCGCCTCGGCGGGGATCACCTGCTCGAAGTTGATGTAGCCCTGGTCGCCCGGCTGCAGGCGGGTCTCGCGGAAGGTCTTGCCGTCGGGCTGCTTCAGGCGCAGGAACACCGGTTGTGCCTTGACCGGCTTGCCGTCGTTGTCGCGCAGCAGCGCGGACAGGCGCACGGTCTCGCCCGGGCGGTACAGGTCGCGGCCGGACCAGGCGTAGACGTCGAACCAGGCGTTGTCACGACCGGCCACGGCGAACTCACTCAGGTCCAGCGCCGGCTGGTTGAACGGCAGGAAGCTGGTGTCCTTGCCACTGCTGGCGACCAGCAGGTGGGTGGCATCCAGGGTGTAGTTCAGCAGCGCATTGCCGTTGCCGTCGGTGCTGCCCTTCAGCACCACCTCACCCTTGGCGTCGAGCACGCGCAGGTCGATGCCCTTCAGCGGCGCACCGTCCTTGAGGCCGGCGGTGTGCACGAACAGCTTGTCCTTGTAGGCACGGGTATGCAGGCCGATGTCGCTGACCGAGAAGAACGCGGTATCGAACTCGCCCTCGTAGTCACCGGTGCGCTTGAGCAGGGCGAAGTACAGGCCCGGCTCCTGCAGTTCCTTGATGTCCTGGGTCGGCAGGTAGGTCAGCACCCGCTCGTTCTGTTTGCCACCCAGGATGAAGCGGTTGACGTAGACCGGCTCGGCCAGCTTGTTGATCGGGCTGCGCTCGTAGTCGCTGCTGAGCTCCCAGCTGCCACGGCGGCCGCCGCGCTGGTACTGGCTGAAGAAGGTCGGCAGGTCCTTCTCGCGCACGCGCAGGAACTCGACGTCGACCTCCGGCACGTTCACCGAGACCACCGGCAGGCCGCGGCTGTCCTTGGCCGGCAGCACGCTGCCCTGCGAGGCGAAACCGACCACCGGCTTCAGCTCGCCGCTGAACACCTTCTGCTTCAGTTCCTTGCCCAGCCGGCTGCCGTCGGCGGCCAGCAGGTCCGGCGAGACCACCAGGCTGAACTCCTTGCCGGCCTCGACGAACGGGTAACGCAGGGTCAGGCCGTCATCGGACAGCGTCCAGCTGCTGTCCTCGGTGCCGACCTTCTCTTCGAAGCGAACCAGTTTGTCGAAATCCTGGGTGCCGACCAGCGGGCGCGAGAACTCCAGCGCCAGCGACAGGCCGTCATTCTTCTGGTCCGGGTAGGCACGCAGCAGGGTGAATTCCTTCACCTGCTCGGCCTTGGTGGTGATCGCTTCACCACTGGCCTTGGGCAGCTGCCCGCTGTCATTGCGGCAGCCGGCCAGCCCCAGCAACAGGCCTCCTGCCAGTACGGCCGCCGCCCATCCCCACCGCTTCCGCCGTGCCGGACCGCTCATGTCGTCACTCCTTGATCGAGGCCGCCATTATAGGCAGGCCACGTCAAGGTGTTGACGCAAATCCGGCAATTGCCCCAGGCGCGGGTAGTGCCGGCCGCTGGCCGGCAGTCTCGGTAGCCGCCAACCTTGGTTGGGATTGGGCCCATGCCAACCAAGGTTGGCACCTACCCAAGCGGATCGAGCCACGTGCCCGGCAAGCAGGCGTGGTGTCAGATCCGGTGAAGCGTCCCCTACCCCGGCAGGTACAGGTCCACATAGTCGGTCACCGGCATCGCCGCCAGCGCCACCGGATCCAGCGATGCGGCCAGGATGTGCTGCTGCTGGGTGGTCGGGAAGCGATGGGCCAGGTGCCGGCGGAACTTGTCCATCAGCAACGGAATGCCCTCCTCACGTCGGCGCGCGTGGCCCAGCGGGTATTCCACCAGCACCTCGGGCAGCTCAGTGCCGTCGCTGAAGCGCACGCTCAGGCCGTTGGCGATGCTGCGCTTGTCCGGGTCCAGGTAGTCGGCGCTGAGCTGCGCGTCCTCATGACAGGCCATCTTCGCGCGCAGTGCGTCGATGCGCGGGTCGGCGGCAACGTCGTCCTCGTAGTCCTGGGCCACCAGCCGCCCATGCAGCAGCGCGATGGCGACCATGTACTGCACGCAGTGGTCGCGGTCGGCCGGGTTGTGCAGCGGCCCCTGCTTGTCGATGATGCGGATGCAGGCTTCCTGGGTGCGGATGGCGATGTGCGCGATGTCCTCGACCCGCCGCCCCATCGCACGCAGCTGCTGGTGCAGCGTGATCGCCGCCTCCACCGCGGTCTGGCCATGGAACTCGGCCGGGTAGCTGATCTTGAACAGCACGTTTTCCATCACGTAGCTGCCCAGCGGTCGCTCCAGCGTCAGCGCCTTGCCCTGCATCGATACCGCTTCAAAACCCCAGGTCGGCGCGCTCAACACACTGGGATAGCCCATCTCGCCACTGGCCGCCATCAGCGCCAGGCGCACGCCACGGCTGGTCGCATCGCCGGCCGCCCAGCTCTTGCGCAAGCCGGTGTTGGGCGCGTGCCGGTAGGTGCGCAGCGCCTGGCCATCGACCCAGGCCAGCGACAGTGCATTGAGCATGCGTTCGCGATCCAGGCCGAGCAACTGCGCGACCACCGCGGTGGTGGCCACCTTGACCAGCACCACGTGGTCCAGCCCGACCCGGTTGAAGGAATTCTGCAGGGCCAGCACGCCCTGGATCTCGTGTGCCTTGATCATCGCCAGCAGCACGTCATGCAGGGTCGGCGCTGGGCGATGCAGGGCCTGCGCGTTGCGCCCCAGCCAATCGCAGACAGACAGGATGCCGCCCAGATTGTCCGACGGGTGGCCCCATTCGGCGGCCAGCCAGGTGTCGTTGAAATCCAGCCAGCGCACCATCGCGCCCAGGTTGAAGGCGGCCTGCACCGGGTCCAGCACGTAGTGCGTACCCGGCACGCGCGCCCCGTTGACCACGCTGATACCCGGCACCAGCGGACCGAGCAGCTTGCTGCAGGCCGGGAAGGACAGCGCTTCCAACCCGCAGCCCAGCGTGTCGAGCAGGCAGTAGTGCGCGGTCTGGAAGGCCAGGGGGGAGTCGATGCGCGCGTCGCGTACGTAATCGACGATGTCCACCAGCAGCGCATCCCACGCTGCACGCTCGTTGGATGGGGTGTGGCTGTCAGACATCGTCGATCTCCTCTTCAGAGCTCAGGCCGCGCCTCCCGGTAGTCGCCAACCTTGGTTGGCGCTGGACGTTGCCCGGGCGGTGCCAATGCCATGCCAACCAAGGTTGGCATCTACCGAAGCATGTGATGCCAGCGCCGACCGGCTGGTTATTCGGCCGGCACCCGCACCTTGCCTTCCATCAATACGCGGGCGCTGCGGCTCATGATGGCCTTGGTCACTGTCCACTGGCCGTCAACAAGGCCGGCCTGCGCACCCACGCGCAGCGTGCCGGAAGGGTGGCCGAAGGTCACCGCTTCGCGTTCACCACCACCGGCCGCGCGATTGACCAGCGTGCCCGGAATCGCCGCCGCCGTGCCGATCGCCACGGCGGCGGTGCCCATCATCGCGTGGTGCAGCTTGCCCATCGACAACGCCCGCGCGTGCAGGTCGATGGCCGAGGCCGGAATGGCCTTGCCGCTGGAGGACACGTAGTCCTGTGCCGGCGCCACGAAGGCCACCTTCGGCGTGTGCTGGCGGGTGGCCGCATCTTCCAGGTTCCTGATCAGACCCATGCGCAAGGCGCCGTAGGCGCGGATCTTCTCGAAGCGCTCCAGCGCCCCCTTGTCCTCGTTGATCGCAGGCTGCAGTTCGGTGCCGGTGTAGCCCAGGTCGGCCGCATTGAGGAAGATGGTCGGAATGCCGGCGGTGATCATGGTCACCTCAAAACTGCCGACGCCCGGCACGTCCAAGGTGTCGACCAGGTTGCCGGTCGGGAACATCGCGCCCGCATCGCCGTCATCGGACGGATCGATGAACTCCAGCTGGATCTCGGCGGCCGGGAAGGTCACGCCATCCAGCTCGAAATCGCCGATCTCCTGCACTTCGCCATCGCGCATCGGCACGTGGGCGATGATGGTCTTGCCGATGTTGGCCTGCCAGATGCGCACGGTGCACAGGCCATCGCGCGGCACCCGGGCCGGATCGATCAGCCCATTGGCGATCGCGAACGGACCCACTGCCGTACTGAGGTTGCCGCAGTTGCCGCTCCAATCGACGAAGGCGGTGTCGATCGAGACCTGGCCGTACAGGTAGTCCACATCGTGGTCCGGCACCGAGGCGGTGGAGATGATCACGCACTTGCTGGTGCTGGAGGTGGCACCGCCCATGCCGTCGGTCTGCTTGCCATACGGATCGGGCGAGCCGATCACGCGCATCAGCAGCGCATCGCGCGCGGCGCCCGGCACCTGAGCGGCTTCGGGCAGGTCCTGCAGGCGGAAGAACACGCCCTTGCTGGTGCCGCCGCGCATGTAGGTGGCGGGAATACGGAGTTGCGGGAGGAAGGTCATCGTCGAATCCACGCGTTTGAATTTCAGGAAATGTCTTGCATCAGTGCGTCAAGACCACGATCAACGCACCACACGCATGATGTCCACGCGGTCCGGTAGATCGAGGTAATAGACGAGGTAGCGTTCGAAGCCCGGAACCAGCATGAACCGCAACGGCACCGGCAGCTGTGCTGCGAGGTCGGCGTGCCGGGTGGAACCCGAGCCTGGAAACACGGCGATGCGTTGAAGCGTGGCCTCCAACTCGGCGAGAAAGCGCCGACCCAGTACCAGCCCACCCTGCCGTGCAAACCACAGTGCGGCATCGGCTGCGTCGGCTTCGGCCCTTGGCCGCCATTCAATCGCCTTCACGCTCCATCCTTTCGGTCAGTTCGCGACGCATGCGCTCGAATGTGTCGGCCGTCACCGCGACGCCTGGACCAGAAGCCAGCCCCTCGGCTATCAACTGCTTGAGCAGCTCTTCGGCCTTGCTGCGCTGGCGCTGACGGATCAGGTCACGCACGTAGTCCGACGTACTGGAGTAGCCGCCTTCACGCACTTCCTCGTCCACGAACTGCTTGAGCGGGTCGGTCAGCGAAATGTTCATGGTGGCCATGAGACTCTCCATTGGCAGTTTTTGCCAAGTCAGTGTGCGCCCTGCCCGGGTGTCGGACAAGCCGCCCCCGGCCTCCGGGGGCAGGCATTCAGGCCGGTATCACGCCACCTTGGCCCCTTCCAGGAAATCCTGGGCGAAGCGCTGCAGCACGCCACCGGCTTCGTAGATCGCCACTTCCTCGTCGCTGTCCAGGCGGCAGGTCACTGGCACGATCACGTCCTGCCCGTCGCGGCGGTGGATGACCAGGGTCAGGTCGGCGCGCGGGGTGCGCTCGCCGATCACGTCGAAGGTCTCGGTACCGTCGATGCCCAGGGTCAGGCGGGTGGTGCCCGGCTTGAACTCCAGCGGCAGCACGCCCATGCCGATCAGGTTGGTGCGGTGGATGCGTTCGAAGCCTTCGGCCACGATCGCTTCCACACCGGCCAGGCGCACGCCCTTGGCTGCCCAGTCACGCGAGCTGCCCTGGCCATAGTCGGCACCGGCGATGATGATCAGCGGCTGCTTGCGGTCCATGTAGGTCTCGATCGCTTCCCACATGCGCATCACCTTGCCTTCCGGCTCCACGCGCGCCAGCGAACCCTGCTTCACGCTGCCATCGTCGTTGCGCACCATTTCATTGAACAGCTTCGGGTTGGCGAAGGTGGCGCGCTGTGCGGTCAGGTGGTCACCGCGGTGGGTGGCGTAGGAATTGAAGTCCTCTTCCGGCAGGCCCATCTTCGCCAGGTATTCCCCGGCGGCACTGGATGCCAGGATCGCGTTGGACGGCGACAGGTGGTCGGTGGTGATGTTGTCCGGCAGCACCGCCAGCGCACGCATGCCCGACAGTGTGCGCTCACCGGCCAGTGCGCCCTCCCAGTACGGCGGACGGCGGATGTAGGTGCTCTGCGGGCGCCAGTCGTACAGCGGGCTGACCGCCGCGCCATGCTCCACGCGCACGTTGAACATCGGGTTGTAGACGCGGCGGAACTGCTCGGGCTTCACCGAGGCCTTCACCACCGCGTCGATCTCGGCATCGCTCGGCCAGATGTCCTTCAGGCGCACCTCGTTGCCATCGGCATCCACGCCCAGCACGTCCTTTTCGATGTCGAAGCGCACGGTGCCGGCGATGGCATAGGCGATCACCAGCGGCGGCGACGCCAGGAAGGCCTGCTTCGCATACGGGTGGATGCGGCCATCGAAGTTGCGGTTGCCCGACAGCACGGCCGTGGCGTACAGGTCGCGATCGATGATCTCCTGCTGGATGGCCGGATCCAGCGCGCCGCTCATGCCGTTGCAGGTGGTGCAGGCGAAGGCGACGATGCCGAAGCCGAGCTTTTCCAGGTCCGGCAGCAGGCCGGATTCTTCCAGGTACAGCTGCACCGCCTTCGAGCCCGGCGCCAGCGACGACTTTACCCACGGCTTGCGCAGCAGGCCACGTTCGTTGGCCTTGCGCGCCAGCAGTGCGGCAGCGATCACGTTGCGCGGGTTGGAGGTGTTGGTGCAGCTGGTGATGGCGGCGATGATCACCGCGCCGTCGGGCATCAGGCCCTGCGCCTGCTCGGCCCTGCCCGCTGCCAGCTTGGCTTCGTCGGCGATGCCGCGCTCGGCCAGCTCGGCAGTGGCCACGCGCTTGTGCGGGTTGGACGGGCCAGCCATGTTGCGCACCACGCTGGACAGGTCGAAGCGCAGCACGCGCTCGTACTGCGCGGTGGCCAGGTCATCGGCCCACAGACCGGTGGTGCGCGCATAGTTCTCCACCAGCGCCACCTGCGATTCCTCGCGGCCGGTCAGGCGCAGGTAATCGATGGTCTGCCCGTCGATATAGAACATCGCGGCGGTGGCGCCGTATTCGGGGCACATGTTGGAGATGGTGGCGCGGTCACCGATGGTCAGTGCCGACGCCCCCTCGCCGAAGAATTCAAGATACGCACCCACCACGCGTTCCTTGCGCAGGAACTCGGTCAGTGCCAGCACCACGTCGGTGGCGGTGATGCCCGGCTGCGGCCTGCCGGTCAGCTCGACGCCGATGATATCCGGCAGGCGCATCCACGACGCGCGGCCCAGCATCACGTTCTCCGCTTCCAGGCCGCCAACACCAATCGCGATCACGCCCAGCGCGTCGACGTGCGGGGTGTGGCTGTCGGTGCCCACGCAGGTATCCGGGAAGGCTACGCCGTCCTGCACGTAGATCACCGGCGACATCTTCTCCAGGTTGATCTGGTGCATGATGCCGTTGCCCGGCGGAATCACGTCCACGTTCTGGAACGCCTGCTTGGTCCAGTCGATGAAGTGGAAACGGTCTTCGTTGCGGCGATCCTCGATGGCGCGGTTCTTCTCGAACGCCTGCGGATCGTAGCCACCGCATTCCACCGCCAGCGAGTGATCGACGATCAACTGCACCGGCACCACCGGATTGACCTTGGCCGGGTCGCCGCCCTTGTCGGCGATCGCATCACGCAGGCCGGCCAGGTCCACCAGCGCGGTCTGGCCGAGGATGTCGTGGCACACCACGCGTGCCGGGAACCACGGGAAGTCGAGGTCGCGACGGCGCTCGATCAGCTGCTTCAGCGAATCGCCGAGCGTGGCCGGATCGCATCGGCGCACCAGGTTCTCGGCCAGCACGCGCGAGGTGTACGGCAGGGTGGCATAGGCGCCGGGCTGGATCGCATCGACAGCGGCGCGCGCGTCGAAATAGTCCAGCGCGCTGCCGGGGAGGTTCTTGCGGTAATCGGTATTCATGGGCTGGCGGAGTGCTTGGGGCGGGCCGGGTGCCGGCGGTGCGGCGGCGAAAGCACCCGGCCGGCATGCGGCCGGCCGGATGGGTACAGCAGGGGGATCAGACGCGCTTGTCGATGGCGACGAAGTCGCGGTCTTCCGGACCGATGTAATTGGCGCTCGGGCGGATGATCTTGCCGTCGATGCGCTGCTCGATGATGTGCGCGCTCCAGCCGGCGGTGCGCGCGATCACGAACAGCGGGGTGAACATCGCGGTCGGCACGCCCATCATGTGGTAGCTGACCGCACTGAACCAGTCCAGGTTCGGGAACATCTTCTTGATGTCCCACATCACCGATTCCAGGCGCTCGGCGATGTCGTACATCTTCATGCTCGACTGTTCCTCGGACAGCTCGCGGGCCACGTCCTTGATCACCTTGTTGCGCGGATCGGAGACGGTATAGACCGGGTGGCCGAAACCGATCACCACTTCCTTGCGCTCGACGCGCGCCTTGATGTCCTCCTCGGCTTCATCCGGGTTGTCGTAGCGCTTCTGCACTTCGAACGCCACTTCGTTGGCGCCGCCGTGCTTCGGACCGCGCAGCGCGCCGATGCCACCGCAGATCGCGCTGTACATGTCGCTGCCGGTGCCGGCGATGACGCGGCAGGTGAACGTCGAGGCGTTGAACTCGTGCTCCGCGTACAGGATCAGCGAGGTGTGCATCGCCTTCACCCACGATTCCTGCGGCTTCTCGCCGTGCAGCAGGTGCAGGAAGTGGCCGCCGATCGAGTCATCGTCGGTTTCCACGTCGATGGCACGGCCGTTGTGGCTCCAGTGGTACCAGTACAGCAGCATCGAACCGAGGCAGGCCATCAGCTTGTCGGCGATGTCACGCGCGCCCGGATGGTTGTGGTCGTCCTTCTCCGGCGCCACGCAGCCGAGCACGGACACGCCGGTACGCATCACGTCCATCGGGTGTGCCGACGGCGGAAGCTCTTCCAGCGCCGCCTTCACCGCAGCAGGAATGCCACGCAGCGACTTCAGTTTGGCCTTGTACGAAACCAGCTCGGCGCGGGTCGGCAGCTTGCCGTGCACCAGCAGGTAGGCGATTTCCTCGAACTCGCTGGTGTTGGCCAGGTCCAGGATGTCGTAGCCGCGGTAGTGCAGGTCGTTGCCGCTGCGGCCCACGCTGCACAGCGCGGTGTTGCCGGCGGCGGTGCCGGACAGGGCGACGGACTTCTTCGGCTTGAAGGTCGGGGTTGCGGTCGTATCGTTCATGTTTCCCTCCGAAACTTGATGGTGCAGGGTACTGCTTATTTCTTGGCGGCGAACAGCGCATCGAGCTGCTGCTCGAAGGCGTGATAGCCGATGCGGTCGTAGAGTTCCTCGCGGGTCTGCATGGTTTCCACCACGTTGCGCTGGTGGCCATCGCGGCGCACCGCCTGGTAGACGTTCTCGGCGGCCTTGTTGGCGGCACGGAACGCCGACAGCGGGAACAGCTGAATGGCGACGCCGGCCGAGGCCAGTTCATCGCGGCTGAACAGCGGGGTGGCGCCGAATTCGGTGATGTTGGCCAGCACCGGCACCTTCACCGCGTCGACGAAGCGGCGGTAGGTATCCAGATCGTAGGCGGCCTCGGCGAAGATGCCGTCGGCACCGGCCTCGACACAGGCGATGGCGCGCTCGATCGCCTTGTCCACGCCGTCCACCTGGATGGCATCGGTGCGCGCGATCAGGAAGAAGTCCGGATCGGTCTTGGCATCGGCAGCGGCCTTCACACGGTCGACCATTTCACCCTGCGAGACGATCTCCTTGCCCGGCCGATGGCCGCAACGCTTGGCACCGACCTGGTCCTCGATGTGGCAGGCGGCCGCGCCGGCCTTGATCAGCGACTTCACGGTGCGCGCGATATTGAACGCGCTCGGGCCGAAGCCGGTGTCGATGTCGACCATCAAGGGCAGGTCGCAGACATCGGTGATGCGGCGCACGTCCACCAGCACGTCTTCCAGGGTGTTGATGCCCAGGTCCGGCAGGCCCAGCGAGCCTGCGGCAACGCCGCCGCCGGACAGGTAAATGGCACGGAAGCCGGCGCGCTTGGCCAGCAGGGCGTGGTTAGCGTTGATCGCACCGATCACCTGCAGCGGCGATTCGGCAGCCAGCGCCTCACGGAAGCGGGCACCGGCGGAGAAAGGGGCAGAAGCGGTCATGCGACGATCCAGGTTGAAGTACGGATAAGGAAGCGCAAGCACCATGCCAAGCTGCAAGCGGTTGATTTCACGGGAATGACCGGCATGCAGCAGTGGAACATATGAAACATTGAAACGGATGTATCATGAAACATCCTCCCCGAACCGGCTGCCATGTATCTGCCCCGCTCCCCGCTTCGCCATGCCGATGCCGACCCGGGCCGTCCGGTGATCTGGACGGTCAGCGTCTCGCGGCTGACCGGCCTGCTCGGCGACGTGATCCCCGAGTTCGACCGCCGCGCGCGTATCGAACAGATCAATCTCGGCTTCGAGGAAGCGGTGGAGGTGATCGGCCAACGCCTGCGCCGCGAGCACTGCGACGTGGTCATCGCTGGCGGCTCCAACGCGGCCTGGCTGCGCGGCCGGCTGGAGCTGCCGCTGGTGCCGATCCAGGCCAACGGCTTCGACCTGATGGAAGCGCTGGCCCGGGCACGGCGTATCGCCAGCCGCATCGGCCTGGTCACCCACGCCAGCGACGTACCGGTGTTCAGCAACTTCCAGCAGAGTTTCGGCCTGGATATCGAGCATCGCCGTTTCGTCACCCGCGAGGATGCGCGCGACTGCATCGCCGACCTGCGCGCCAACGGCATCGAGGTGATCGTCGGCACCGGCATGGCCATCGACCATGCCGAGCAGGCCGGCCTGCCCGGGGTGCTGCTGTATTCGGCCGACTCGGTGCGGCAGGCGTTCGAACATGCGCTGGAACTGACCCAGACCCTGGCACGTTCCGGCAGCAACCGCGCTGCACCGCGCCGGCGCCCGGCAGCGCGTGCCGATGCGCATGAACTGCTCGGCGACAGCGACGCGATGGCGCAGGTGCGCGCGCAGATCGCGCTGTATGCCCCACATGACAGCACCGTGCTGGTCAGCGGCGAAACCGGCACCGGCAAGGAACTGGTGGCGCGCCAGCTGCACGCCGCCAGCGGGCGCCGTGGCCGCTTCGTCGCGCTGAACTGTGGCGCGATCAGCGAATCGCTGCTGGAAGCGGAGCTGTTCGGCTACAGCGATGGCGCCTTCACCGGCGCACGGCGCGGCGGCCGCGTTGGCCTGGTGGAAGCTGCAGATGGCGGCACCCTGTTCCTGGACGAAATCGGCGAACTGCCGCTGCCGCTGCAGACCCGCCTGCTGCGGGTGCTGGAGGAACGTGAAGTGCTGCGCGTGGGTGCCACCGAACCGACGCCGGTGGACCTGCGCGTGGTCGCCGCCACCCTGCAATCGCTGGAGCAGCGCGCGGCGGCCGGCAGCTTCCGCCGCGACCTGTATTACCGCCTGGCCGCGCTGCGGATTGCCCTGCCCTCGCTGCGCGCCCGACGCGGTGACATCCCGTTGCTGGCGCAGCATTTCTTCCGCCAGCTGCGTGGCATCGACGCGCCATTGGATGAGGCGGCGCTGGCGGTGCTGTGCGCGGCCGAGTGGCCGGGAAACGTGCGCGAGCTGCGCAATCTGGTCGATCGCCTGCGCATCCACTGGCAGCCCGGTGAAGGGCTGATCGATACGGCGCGGCTGCTGCAGCTGGCACCCGAGCTGGTGCATGAAGGTGTCGCGGCGTTGCCGCTGGAAAGCAACGGCAGGCGCCCGCCGCGGGCCAAGCTGGAAGCACTGCTGCGGGAACACCGGCATGATCGTGAGGGCATGGCGCAGGCGCTGGGCGTGTCACGCACCACGCTGTGGCGCTGGCTGCGCGCGGAGGACCTGTAAAGCCGAGCCCATGCCCGGCTGAGGTTCCCGCGTAAGCAGCCGAGCATGGGCCCGGCTCTACAGGGTGCCTGTCGTCAGCGCGCTTCGATGGCGAACCGTCCACTACCCACTGCGGCAATCCACAGCAGCAGTACGCCCAACGGCACTTCGCTCAGGTAGAAGAACCAGCTCAGCCAATCCGGCACGCTCAGTCCCGTAGGAATGCGCGCGATGCCATCGGTCAGCGCAGCCACTACGCAGATCGCCGCCAGCAGCAGGGCCGAGGGGCGGCTCAAAAGGCCCAGCACCAGCAGACCACCCGCAATCCACTCGATCGCACCGAGTACCGGCGCACTGAACACCGGGAATGGGATACCGGCATCGACCAGCGTATGCACCATGCGCTCGCGCCCGGCGTCGGTGAACACCTTGTTCCAGCCGGACACGCAGAACATCACACCGGCGACGATGCGGGCGAGCAGCAACAACAACGCTTCCACGCCGCGGCGTGGTGGCGGCACGGCAAACAGGCAACGCCAGGAGGGCATGGCAACTCCGCAGATCGAGGGCATCGCAGCGAGTGTGCCCGTCGCCGACCTGCTCGTGCATGAAGCGGACCAGTCCGTTCGCGACAAACGCAGGTTGCTGTAGAGCCGAGCCCATGCTCGGCTGCTCCTGCGAGAACATCAGCCGAGCATGGGCTCGGCTCTACAGCAGCCCCGGCACCACCCCGCCTTACGGGTACAGCAGGCGCTTGCTCCAGCGCCCTTCGGCGCCGGCTTCATAGCACCAGCGCTCGTGCAGGCGGAACTGCGCGCCATACCAGAACTCGATGCGGTCAGGCACCACGCGCAGGCCGCTCCAGCCCTCCGGGCGCGGCACGTCCTTGCCCTCGAAGCGGGCTTCGACCTCGGCCACGCGCGCATCGAATTCCTCGCGCGTTGCCAGCGTCTTCGACTGCTGCGAAGCCCAGGCACCGATCTGGCTCATGCGTGGACGGCTGGCGAAATAGGCGTCGGCCTCGGCAGCGGCAACCTGCTCGACGCGACCCTCGATGCGCACCTGGATGCCGGCCTCGCGCAGGCTGCGCCACAGGAACAGCAGTGCAGCCTGCGGATTGGCCTGCAGCTCCCGGCCCTTGTGGCTGTCCAGATGGGTGTAGAACACGAAGCCACGCTCATCGAACGCCTTCAGCAGCACGGTGCGCGCCGAGGGACGACCCTGCGTATCGGCGGTGGCCACGGTCATCGCGTTCGGCTCGACCTCGCGGCTCTGTTTGGCCTCGTCGAACAGGCCGGCAAACGTGGACAGGGCTTCGGCGTACAGGTCGCTCATGATTGCGTTCTTCTCACACGGATTGGGCTATTGTGGCTGCATGGCCGCTGCTGCGTATATGCCCCAGGTGAAAGGATTCCCCGAAACATTGGCCGAACAGGCGCTGGATGATGCGCTGGGCAGCGGCGCAGCGGTTCCAGTATTGGCGATCAGCGGCCTGCAGGGGAGCGGCAAATCGACGCTGGCGGCGCAGGTGGTGGCCCGTGCCCAGGCACGCGGCCTGAACGCCGCCACGCTGTCGATCGATGATGTCTACCTGACCCGCGCACAGCGCCAACGGCTGGCCCGCCAGGTGCACCCACTGCTGATCACCCGCGGCCCGCCCGGCACCCACGACCTGCCGCTGGCCCATGCGGTATTGAACGCCGTGGCCGCACGCCAGCCCTTCGCAATGCCGCGCTTCGACAAGCTGGCCGACGAGCGCCTGCCCGAAGCACACTGGCCGCAGCTGCAGCAACCGCTGGACCTGCTGGTATTCGAAGGCTGGTTCCTGGGCACGCCCGCGCAGGATGACGACGCGCTGGACAGCCCGTTGAACGCACTGGAACGCGAAGCCGACGCCGATGGCCGCTGGCGGCGCTGGTGCAACCAGGCGCTGGCCCGTGACTACCCGGCGTTGTGGCAGCGCTGCGACCGCCTGTGGTTCCTGCAGCCGCCGGATTTCTCGGTGGTACCACGCTGGCGCTGGCAGCAGGAGCAGAACCTGCAGGCCGCGCAGCCGGGCCGGCACGGCATGAGCCGGCCACAGCTGGAGCGCTTCGTGCAGTACTACGAGCGGGTCAGCCGGCAGGCATTGAGCGCCCTGCCCGCCCTGGCCGACCACGTGGTGGTGCTGGACGGCCAGCGACAGGTGCAGGACGTGCGCTGAACGCGCCCCTATTCCACCAGGAAAGTCACCCGCAGGTTGACCCGCCATTCGGTGATCTCGCCGCTGCCATTGGTGACCACCTTGGTCTCGTTCACCCAGGCGCCCTGGATGCCCTTGACCGTCTCGGAGACCTTCTTCAGCCCGCTGCGCACGGCGTCTTCCACGCTTTTCGGCGAGGACGCAGTGATTTCGATGACCTTGGCGACCGTCATGGCCTGTACTCCGTCTGGCGCGGGAGACCCCGCAGGAACGCCCACCCTGACGTGAAGAACGTAAAGGCCAGGGCACGGAGGTGTTAGCATCAGAAGGCATGAATCCTGCTCCGAACCTGATCCTGATCGGCCCGATGGGCGCCGGCAAAACCTGCATCGGCCGCCGCCTGGCCGAGCGTTTCACGCTGGACTTCGTCGATGTCGACCAGACCATCGTCGATGCCGCCGGCGCCAGCATTCCGACCATCTTCGAGCACTCCGGCGAAGCCGGCTTCCGCAGCCATGAACGCCAGGCGCTTGCGCGGGTACTGGAAGGCCGTGGCCAGCTGGTCTCCACCGGTGGCGGCGCCGTGCTGGATCCGGACAATCGTGCACTGATCGCCCGGCGCGGCTTCGTGGTCTATCTGCGGGTCAGCGTGGCCGAACAGCTCGAGCGCCTGGCCCGCGACAAGGGCCGGCCGCTGCTGCAGCGCCCGGACCGCGAGCAGGTGCTGCACGATCTGGCCGCACACCGCGACCCGCTGTACCGCGAACTGGCCGACCTCACCCTCGACACCGACCCGTATACCGCTGCCGATGCGACCGCCCAACTGGTGGTCAAGCTGGCCACGCAATGGCAGCGCCAGGACCTGACCGCATGACCTCCCCCGCCCTGCTGCAGGTCGCCGTTGGCGGCGACCGCCCCTACTCCATCACCATCGGCGCCGGTGCCCAGGCCGATGGCACCGCGCTGGCCTCGCACGTGCGCGGCCGTCATGTGCTGCTGCTCAGCGACAGTGAAGTCGCCCCGCGCTATCTGGCGCCGGTGAAGCAGACGCTGCTGGCCGCTCGCCCCGACCTGGTCATCGGCGAGCACGTGCTGGCCGCGGGCGAAGCCTCCAAGACGCTGGCCGAGTTCGGCCGCGCGATCGAAGCGCTGGCCGCGCTCGGCGCCACCCGCGACGCCTGCGTCTTCGCCCTCGGCGGCGGCGTGGTCGGTGATCTCGCCGGTTTCGCTGCCGCCTGCTGGATGCGCGGCGTGGACTGCGTGCAGCTGCCGACCACCCTGCTGGCAATGGTCGATTCGTCGGTGGGCGGCAAGACCGCAGTCGACATTCCGGCCGGCAAGAACCTGGTCGGTGCCTTCCATCCACCGCGTGCGGTCATCGCCGATACCCGCGTGCTGGCCACCCTGCCGCCACGCGAGCTGCGTGCCGGCCTGGCCGAAGTGGTGAAGTACGGCGCGCTGGGTGATGCCGTGTTCTTCGAGTGGCTGCAGCAGCATGCCGATGCGCTGCTGGCCGGCGAGGATGCGGTGCTGGCCGAGGCCATCGCGCGCAGCTGCCGGCACAAGGCCGCCATCGTCGAGCGCGACCCGTTCGAAAAGGGCGAGCGTGCCCTGCTCAACCTCGGCCACACCTTCGGCCACGCCATCGAGACCGAACAGGGCTATTCGGCCCCGGGCCGCGATGCGCTGAACCACGGCGAGGCGGTGGCGGTGGGCATGGTGCTGGCGGCGAAGCTGTCCACCGACCTGGGCCTGGCCGACGATGCCGACCGCGCGCGCCTGCAGGCCCTGCTGGAACGCCTCGGCCTGCCGGTGGCGATCCCGGCCGGGCTGGAGCCGCAGGCCCTGCTCGGCCGCATGCGCCTGGACAAGAAGAACGTGGCCGGCCGCCTGCGCCTGGTGTTGTGGCGCGGGATGGGCCGTGCCGAAGTGGTGCCGGACGTGGATGAGGCGGCGGTGCTGAAGGTGCTGTCGGTCCGGTAGTGCCGGCCGCTGGCCGGCAACGTCAGCAACGAGGAGGCCGGCCAGCGGCCGGCACTACCGGGCTGCGCGGCAGGATTGCCGGCCAGCGACCGGCACGCCGGCGTTGCGGCCGGGGTCACCCTGGCCCCGCTACAATCGGCGCCATGCACGTCTACCTGCAACATCCCGATGCCGGCGCGCAGGCACCGCGCTTCCTGCGCCTGAGCCTGCTGCCGGACCTGTTCGGCGGCTGGGAGCTGCTGCGCGAGAGCGGCCGTGTCGGCAGCCGCTCGCAGCTGCGGCGCGAGCTGTTCCTGCAGGCCGACGACGCCCGCCACGCCTTCGAGAAGGCCCGTGATGCCGAACTGCATCGCGGCTTCCAGATCCTTTCGCACGGCGACTGACGCCGCTGCTCCTCCCGTCCAAGGAATGCCCATCGTGACCAGCCCTCTCCGCAACGATCGCCTGCTGCGCGCCCTGCGCCGCGAACCGGTGGACTGCACCCCCGTCTGGCTGATGCGCCAGGCCGGCCGCTACCTGCCGGAATACCGCGCGACCCGGGCCAAGGCCGGCAGCTTCCTGGCCATGGCCAAGACCCCGGAGATCGCCTGCGAAGTCACCCTGCAGCCGCTGCGCCGGTTCCCGCTGGACGCGGCCATCCTGTTCTCGGACATCCTCACCATTCCCGATGCGATGGGCCTGGAGCTGTACTTCGTCGAAGGCGAAGGCCCGAAGTTCCGGCACCCGGTGCGTGACGAAGCCGCCATCGCCCGGCTGGCGGTGCCGGACATGGAACAGGACCTGGGCTACGTGATGGATGCGGTACGGCTGATCCGCCGCGAACTGGACGGCCAGGTGCCGCTGATCGGCTTCTCCGGCAGCCCGTGGACACTGGCCTGCTACATGGTGGAAGGCGGTGGCAGCAAGGACTTTGCGCGCATCAAGGCCATGGCGCTGAACCATCCGCAGGCGCTGCACCGCCTGCTGGAGGTCACCACCGAGGCGGTGATCGCCTACCTCGGCGCGCAGCGCGCGGCCGGTGCGCAGGCGCTGCAGGTGTTCGACACCTGGGGCGGCGTGCTGTCGCCGGCGATGTACCGCGAATTCTCGCTGCGTTACCTGCAGCGCATTGCCGAGGGGCTGGAGCGCGGCGAAGGCAGCGAGCGCACGCCGCTGATCCTGTTCGGCAAGGGCACCGGCCTGCACCTGGAAGCGCTGTCGCAGACCGGCGCCGATGCACTGGGCCTGGACTGGACGCTGGACCTGGACGAGGCGATGCGCCGCACCGGTGGCCGCGTCGCCCTGCAGGGCAACCTCGACCCGACCACGCTGTACGCCTCGCCGGATGCGATCGCCGCGGCCGCCGCGCGCGTGCTCGACACCTATGCCGCCGGCAACGGCGGCTCGCGCGAAGGCCATGTGTTCAACCTCGGCCATGGCATGTCGCCGGACATGGACCCGGCGCATGTACAGGTGCTGGTCGACGCAGTGCACGCGCACAGCCAACGCTGAGCATTCCGCATGCAGGTACGGCGCGACCTTGATCGCGCCGTGACCCGCAGTGCGCGATCATGGCGGCCCCCACGCTGCACCGGCCGCACCCCATGTCCACATCGCCATCGACCTACAACCGCCAGCGTCCCCTGCTGTGGCTGGTGTCCCTGGCGATCTTCATGCAGATGCTGGACTCGACCATCGTCAACACGGCGTTGCCGGCGATGGCGGCCAGCCTGGGCGAGAGCCCGCTGCAGATGCAGTCAGTGGTGTTCAGCTATGCGCTGGCGGTAGCCACCTTCATTCCCGCCTCGGGCTGGATCGCCGACCGCTACGGCACCCGGCGCACCTTCCTGGTGGCGATCATCCTGTTCACCCTCGGCTCGCTGGCCTGCGCGCTGGCCCAGCACCTGCACCAGCTGGTCGGTGCGCGCGTGCTGCAGGGCATCGGCGGTGCGATGCTGCTGCCGGTCGGCCGGCTGGCGGTGATGCGCTCGGTGCCCCGCGAGGATTTCCTGCGCGCGATGAGCTTCATCGCCATCCCCGCGCTGGTCGGCCCGCTGATCGGCCCCACGCTGGGCGGCTGGCTGGTCGAGATCGCCTCATGGCACTGGGTGTTCCTGATCAACCTGCCGATCGGCGTGATCGGTTTCATCGCCGCGATGAAGATCATGCCCGACCATTACGCCAGCCACCGCACCCGCTTCGACCTGCGCGGCTACGTCATGCTGGCCTTCGCGATGGTGGTGCTGTCGCTGGCACTGGACGGCATCTCCGGCCTGGGTACGCCACACGCACTGGTGATGCTGATGACCGTGGCTGGCCTGGCCGCGCTGGTGGGCTACTGGCTGCACGCCGCCAACTCGACCGCACCGTTGTTCTCGCTGGCCCTGTTCCGCGTGCCCAGCTACCGCATCGGCATTCTCGGCAACCTGTTCTCGCGCATCGGCAGCAGCGCGATGCCGATGCTGATCCCGCTGCTGCTGCAGGTCGGCCTCGGCCTGGGCCCGATGCATGCCGGCCTGATGATGGTGCCGGTAGCGGCCGCCGGCATGGTCTCCAAGCAGCTGGCGGTGAGGCTGGTCGAGCGCTTCGGTTACCGCCGCGTGCTGATGGTCAACACCGTGCTGGTCGGCCTGGCGATGGCCAGCTTCATCCTGATGACACCCGGCCAGCACCTGGCCTGGCGCCTGCTGCAGCTGGCGTTCTTCGGCGCGGTCAATTCGCTGCAGTTCACCGTGATGAACACCGTGACCCTGCGCGATCTGGACCGTGAGTTCGCCAGTTCCGGCAACAGCCTGCTGTCGATGGTGATGATGCTGGCCGCCGGCTTTGGTGCTGCTGCGGCCGGCAGCCTGCTGGCCGCGTTCGGCAACCACCTGGACAGCAACAGCGCCACCGCCGCGCTGCATGCCACGTTCCTGTGCGTGGGCGCGATCACGCTGACCTCGACGATGATCTTCTGGCAGCTGCCCGACACCAAGCCCGAACCGCGGCAGGTCGAGCACGTCGCGGAGTGAAGGGGGTTCGGCAGGGCCTGCGGCCCTGCACCTGCGGTAGTGCCGGCCGCTGGCCGGCAACAGCAACAGCGAGCATTCCGTGGGTTGGCGGGGCGGTGCGGGCTTGCAGGACACGCCGTAAATCCCGCTCCGCGGTCCGGCCCAGCCGCCGGCGGCTGCGCGTTCGGGCGCTTGCGAAGCAGTGCTTCGCAAGCAAAGCGCCCTCACCCATGGGGGCTCGATGGCGCCATCCATGGCGCCAACGGTCCTGCAAGCCCACACCGCCCCACCTCTGACAGGTTCACGCGGCTGTGGATAACGGCGACTGTTGGAACGCGCGGTTGTTGGTAGGTGTCGACCTTGGTCGACACATCTGTCAGATATCGAATTCCAGATTGGGGTCAGAGCCCGTTGCGCAGCAACGGGATCCGACCCCGAGCTCCGACAGATCGCGGAAAACTGTCGAAGGCGGGCTTTTGACGTTGACGTTGATTCTGCAGGTGCAGGACTGCAAGCCCTGCAATAAACCCTACCTGCCCATCGCCCTGGCGATCGCTTCCACCAGCAGTTCACCGGTCACCGGCTTGCGCAGGAAGCCGCCGATGCCGGCCGCTTCCACCTGCTGCTGAAGGTCCGGATCAGTCCGCGCGGTCACCGCCAGCAGCGGCAGCATGTAGCCCTGGTTACGCAGGTGCTGGGCCAGTTCGAAGCCGCTCAGGCCGGGCAGGTCCAGATCCAGCAGGCCGACGTCGAAATCGCCGGCACTGATCTCGCGCAGCGCCGCCAGCGCATGGCCGGCATGCACCACCTCGTGGCCGCGTGCGCTCAACAACCCCCGCACCACATCGGCCACGGTGGCATCGTCCTCGACCAGCAGCACCCGCAGCGGTGGCATGTTCGCCGCATCGTCGCGATGCCCCTCGGCGGACACCTCGGCGTCACCGTCCACCACCAGTGGCAACGGCAGGGTGACGCCGAAGCAGGTGCCCCGGCCCAGCTGGCTCTCCACCTGGATCCGCCCCTGCATCGCTTGTGCCAGCTCGCGGCAGATCGCCAGGCCCAGGCCGCTGCCACCGTACTGCGCTGCCGTACGTGCACCATCGGCCTGCTCGAAGCGTCGGAACAGGCGCTGCTGCTGTTCCTGGCTGATGCCCGGGCCGGTATCACGTACCTCGAAATGCAGCGCGCGCAGCTCGCCATCGCAACGTGCATGCAGGGTGATGGTGCCGCGGCTGGTGAATTTCACTGCGTTCGACAGCAGGTTCAGCAGGATCTGCCGCACCCGCATGGCATCACCGGTCGCCTGCAGGCCCGGCGGCAGCTGGTTGTCCAGGACGAAGCGCAGGCCCTTCTGTGCAGCCAGCGGGCCCATCAGCGCCGCCAGATCCTGCAGCAGGCCATTCAACGCAAACGACTGCGACTGCAGCTCCAGGCGCCCGGACTCGATCCGCGCCAGGTCCAGCGCATCGTTGACCAGATGCAGCAGGTGCTCGCCCGCATGCCGGATCGACTGCGTGTAGCCGCGTTGCTGCGGGTCCAGTGGCGAGGCCAGCAGCAGCTCGCTCATGCCCAGCACGCCGGTCATCGGCGTACGGATCTCATGGCCGAGGTTGGCCAGGAAGCGGGTCTTGGCCGCCGAGGCCTGCTCGGCCAGTTCCTGCTTGTGCAGCGCCAGCTGGTAGGCGTGGCGCCTCTGCAGGCGGCGTCGGTACAACCAGGCGAACCAGCTGGTCAGCAGCAACCCGACCGACGCCAGCACCAGCAGGCCGGACAGGCTGCGCCACCACGGCGGCTGCACGCGGAACTCCAGGCTCTGCACCCGCGACCACACATGGTCGGCCGAGCGTGCCTGCACTTCAAGCCGGTAGCTGCCCGGCGCCAGGCGCGAGAACAGGCGCTCACCCGCCGGACCGACTTCAACCCAATCCGGGTCGTAGCCGGCCAGGCGATAACGGTAGGTATTGGACGCCGAGTCGGCAAAGGACAGCAATCGCGCGACGATGCGCAGGTCGCGATCGCCATCGGCGATCTGCAACGGCGCATCGTGGGTCATGTCCAGCACCTGTTCGTTGCGGCGCACTTCCACCCGCTCGATCACCAGTGGCGCGCGACGTACCGAAGGCCGTACCTGCTCCGGGTCGAACACCACCGCGCCTGCCGCCGTTCCGGCCACCAGGTGGCCATCGGCCGCTGCGATCAGGGTGTGCTCGCGGAATTCCTGGCTTGGCAGGCCGTCGTGCACGCCGTACAGGCGCACGCTCTGCCCATCGGCACTGACACGTACCAGGCCGCGTGCGCTGGTCGCCCAGGCCACGCCCTGCGCATCCACCACCAGTCCAGAGGCGGAGATCGCCGGATAGCCCTGTTCGGCACCGACCACCGCCTGCCGTTCCAGCCGCCCCTGGCTCCAGCGGTATCGCGACAGGCGCCCGTCCTCGGACAACCAGACCTGGCCATCGCGGCCCACATGCAACGCATGGATGGCCGTTGCCGGCGCACCCGGCACCGGCTGGAAGCGTTCGCTTTCCGGCAGCCACTGCAGCAGGCCACGGCTGCTGGCCAGCCAGATATGGTCCTGCGGACCGCATTCCACATCGAGGTTGAGCTGGCCCTGCTGCAGGCCGCGCTGGCCATTGTCCAGCTGGCGCCGCAGGCGTCCGTCGAGATCACGTTGCTGCAGGCCCGCGGGCAGCATCAACCAGAGGCTGTCGCCGTCGCAGGTCATCATCGCTTCGATGACCCCTTCCATCGCCGCATCGGTACCGGCATCACGGCCCCAACGACGCAGTTCGCGCCGTTGCGGGTCGTAGCGCACCAGTGCATCGGTCGATCCGATCCAGACCTGGCCACGCCGGTCCTCGCGCACCGAGGTCAGCCAGTGCATGCCGTTGACCCAGGTGCGGTGCTGCTCGATCCTGCCGGTCTTCGGATCGAAGCGGTCCAGCGCGCCATGGCTGCCCACGGTCCAGACACCGCCATTGCTGGACGGGCTGGTGCCCAGCACGAGCGCATTGCGCAGCGAGCTGGGGTCGTCCTCCAGCCGCGACAGCACCGAGAACTGCCACCAGCGTGGCAGCAGGTGCCACAACCCGGCATTGGTGCTGGCCAGCCAGATGCCACCTTCGCGGTCCTCATAGGCACCGGTCCAGTTCGGCCGCACCGGACCGCGTGCGATCGCGCTGTACAGCGGCACGGTCTGGTACTGGCCGTCGACCGCACGTCCCAGCCCGGTGCGCGTATCCAGCCAATGTCCGCCCTGCTCGTCGCGCAGCATCATGCCCAGCACCTGCTCGCCTGGCGGCAGCTTCCACGGTGGTGCCTCGAAGCGGCCATCCGGGCGGCGCACGGTGGCCCCGGCCATCGTGCTGATCCACAGGCTGCCATCGGGCTCGGCGGTCAACCCGTTGATCAGCAGGCTGGGAATGATGTCCGTACCGACACGCTCGAAGTCGGTCCCGGTCCAGCGTGCCACGCCATGCTTGGTGCCGATCCACAGGCTGCCATCGGCCAGCGTGGCCAGGTAGGGCACCGACGACGAAGGCAGGCTGCGCGGATTGTTCGGCTCGGGCAGGAAGCGCTGCAGGCGGTCCTGGCTGTCCAGGCGGTACAGGCCGCCTTCGTGGGTACCGAACCAGATCGAGCCATCAGGCGTGCTGGCCAGGCTCCAGACCGTGTTGGTGCCCATCAACGGCTGGCTGCTGCGGTCGTAGAAGTGCAACTGCCGGCGGTCGGCCGACATGCGCACCAGGCCAGCGTTCTCGGTGCCTATCCACAACTGGTTGCGGGCATCGACCAGCACCGTCCAGATGCGGTTGTCACGCAGTCCATCCTCGGAACGCCACACGCGGTAGGTGCGGCCGTCATAGCGGGCCAGGCCATCGTTGGTGGCGATCCACAGGTAGCCGTACCGGTCCTCGGCCATGCGGTTGACGGTATTGGACGGCAGGCCATCGAACACCGTCACCTGCCGCGGGCTCGGAGGCACCGGCTGTGCCGCAGCGGGCAACGCGCAGCACAGGAGGACCAGCAGCAGCATCGCCGCCCGCAGATACACCACCGATTGCCTCCTCACGCTGGTCCTGATGATTCCCGCGCTGCGGGCGTCGGCATGGTAAACCGAAAGTCGCGCCGTTCACGCCCGGCGCCGGCACAGTCACGCAGTCGCCTGCCGTTTCGCACGCGCCTGGGCGATGGCCGCCACCAGCAGGTCGCCGGTCACCGGCTTGCGCAGGAAGCCATCGAAGCCGGCGGCCAGCACCTGGGTTTCGGCGTAGGCATCGGAACGGGCGGTCACTGCCACCAGCGGCAGTTCATAGCCCATGGTGCGCAGCTGGCGGGCGATGGCCGTACCGTCCAGCGCGGGCAGATCGAGATCGAGCAGGCCGACGTCGAAACCATCGGTGGCGATCTCCGACAGCGCACCCAGGCCATGCAGCACGTGGACCACCTCATGCCCGCGCACCCGCAGCAGGCCGGCGATGACCTCGGCCACCGTGGCGTCGTCCTCGACCAGCAGGATGCGCAGCGGCGGCAGTTCCGGCAGGGCCGCCACCTCGCCCGCGGTGCTGGCGGCCTGGCGCGTCCAGGGCAGGGGCAGGCGCACGCGGAACCGCGCACCCTTGCCAGGCTGGCTGTCCACTTCGATACGCCCCCCCATCGCCACCGCCAGTTCCTGGCAGATCGCCAGTCCCAGGCCACTGCCGCCGTAGCGCGACGCGGTGCGCGGACCGTCGGCCTGTTCAAAACGATGGAACAGGCGCTGCTGCTGCTCGGCATTGATGCCCGGGCCACTGTCATGCACTTCGAAACACAGGCCGCCCTTCTCTTCCAGGCGCACGGCCAGGCCGACGTGGCCGCGCTCGGTGAACTTGATGGCGTTGCCGAGCAGGTTCAGCAGGATCTGGCGCACGCGCATCTCGTCGCCGCTGACACTGACCGGCCCTGCCGGGTTTTCACCACGCCGGAATTCCAGCTGGCGCTGCTGCGCCATCGGCTGCATCAGGCCCTGCACCTGGTCGAGCAGTTCCTCCAGGTCGAACGGACGCAGATCCAGCTCAAGCCGCCCGGCTTCGATACGGGCCAGGTCCAGCGCATCGTTGACCAGCCGCAGCAGATGGCTGCCGGCCTGCTGGATCGACCCCGCGTAGCCACGCTGCACCGGATCCAGCGGAGTCGCGAGCAGCAGTTCGCTCATGCCCAGCACGCCGGTCATCGGCGTGCGTACTTCGTGGCCCAGCGTGGCCAGGAAACGGCTCTTGGCCTGCGAGGCCTGCTCGGCCAGCTGCTGCTTGTGCACCGTCAGCTGCCATTGCTGGCGACGGCGCAGCCGCGCGCGGACCGACCAGACCAGGACCACCAGCAGCAGCGACCCCAGCAGGATGTAGCCGAAGATCGCCATGCCGCTGCGCCACCACGGCGGCAGCACCTTCACCTGCAACTGCTGCGAAGGCGTCCACGCGCCCCGGGCGGTCGCTGCCTGCACCTCGATGACGTAGCTGCCGGTCGGCAGCCGCGACAGGGTGCGCTGGCCATCGCCCCCCTGCTCCACCCAGTCCTGGTCATAGCCCTGCACGCGGAAGCGGTAACGGTTGCCCTGCGGGCTGGCATAGGACAGCAGCCGCGCATCGATCTGCAGATCGCGGTCATCCGGTCCCAGCAACAGGGTGCCGGTGAGCGGCAACGGTTGCCAGCCGCGCGCGTCGTCGCGGCGTACGCGCACTTCGGCGATCACCAGCGACGAAGAAGGCAGCACCGTGTCGTCGGCATTCACATCGAAGGCAACCAACCCGGTCTGGGTGACGGCCAGCACGCGACCATCTGCATTCACTGCCGGTGGCCGGCCGGTGAACTCCGCATCGGACAGTCCATCGCGCTCGTTGAACTGCTGCAGGCGCCGCGTTTTCGGGTCCCAACGCAGCAGGCCGCGCGGCGTCGTCGCCCACAGCTGGCCGTTGCCGGCCAGCGCCAGCCCGCCCATGGTGACCGGCGGCACGCCTGCACTGCCGTCGATGCGCTGGATCAGGCGCAGGCTCAGGCCATCCCACTGGTAGCGCTCGAACGCGCCTTGGCGCGCCAGCCACAACTGTTGCGGATCGATCCACACCAGGTCGTAGATGGGCCCGCGCGAAACGCCCGGTACTGCCTCGAAGCGTCCAGCCTGCTCGCGCCAGATGCCCATGTCACCCATCACCCAGGGCCGGCCATGGGCGTCGAAGCGGATCTGCTCGATCGGCGCATCGGCGGTCCCGCGGAAATGCTCCAGCGGATAGCGGTGCAGCAGCCGGCCATCTGCATCGCGCTGCTGCAGGTCCAGGCCCATCACCGACACCCACACCGTGCCATCAGGCGCCTGCCGCATCAGGTCGATGCGCTGGCGCAGGTCGGCACTGCCATCGATCCGCAGATCGCGCAGCGCGCCGGTAGCCGGATCGTAGACGGTGATGCGGCCGCCGCGTCCCAGCCACAGGCGCCCATCCGGGCGCGGCAGCACCGACCACACCACGCCGCTGCCGAGCTGCCGGTCGCTGGCCAGCAGGCGCAGGGTGCCCTGCGCATCGAGCTGGTACACCCCTCGCGCCGAGCCGACGTAGTAGTTCTTCCCATCGCTGGCCGCGCTCAACAGGTACTGGCTGTCCAGCGGCTTGCCGTCGAGCTGGTTCCAGATCGAGAAGCGCCGCCAGTCCGGTGGCAGATAGGCCAGGCCCTGGGTCAGCAGCGCCACCCACAATCCGCCCTCGTGGTCCTGCAGCAGATCGAGCACACCGCTGTGCGCGGTCAGGAAGCCGCTGCCGCGGTCGCCCTCCAGCCGGCGCAGCGCCGCCGCATCCCCCCGCAACAGGCCATCGGAGGTGCCAGCCCAGTAGCCCCCCTGGCGATCGGCCAGGACCAGGGCCGAGCGCAGCTGGGCGCTGTCGGCCCATCGCGGACGACTGACCCGGTCCTGCCCATCGATGCGGTACAGGCCATCGTTCTGGCTGCCGACCCAGATCGAACCCTCCGCATCCCGGCTCAACCGGAGCACGCTCAGCGTGCCCAGTTCCCGCGCGGCCACCGGCTCGAATCCGCTGCCGTTCCAACGCGCCACGCCCGCTTCGGTGCCCAGCCACAGGCGGCCCTGCGCATCGACCAGGCTGGTGAAGATGCTGTTGCTGGGCAGGCCCCCCGGCTGCGCCGGGTCATGGGTGTAGAGGCGCACGCTGCCGTCCTCGCCAAGCCGGCAGACGCCATGGTTGTTGGTCCCGATCCACAAGGCGTCGTCGACATAGGCCAGCGCCCAGAACTGCCCCTGGCAGGTGGAATTGACCGTGTCGAAGGTCCGGAAGCGCTCGCGGTCGGCATCCAGGCGGGCCACGCCCTTGCCGTTGATGCCCACCCAGACCCGGTCCAGCGGATCGATCAGCAGGGTCTCGATCTCGTTGCCGGGCAGCGAGCCCGGCTGTTCCGGATCGTGCTCCCAGACCCGCAGGCTGTTGCCGTCATAACGGGCGAGTCCACCATCGGTGGCGGCCCAGATGTGGCCCTGGCGATCCTCGGCCAGCGCCACCACCATGCGTGACGGCAAGCCTTCGGCGGCACCGAAGCGGCGCAGGCGCGGTGTTTCTGCCATGTCCAGGGTCGCAGCCGCCGTGGCCAAAGCCATCAGCAGCAGTCCCATACCTGCGATGCCACGGCACCACCGGCGCCAGCCGCTCGTCATCCTGAACCCCCTGTCCTGGGCCGATTGTCACACAGGGCCGGGTTCATGGCTGCAACAGGCTGTTTCCAGCGGCGGCACCACCACGAACTGTTGCAGCCATGCACGCAACGTTGGCAGGGGGCTGTGCGTATGATCACAGCGTCACCTTCCGGAGCCCGCCATCGATGCGTCCCTGCCTGGCCCTGCTGCCGATGCTGCTCGCCACCGCCCCTGCCTGGGCGGCCACCGACACCTATCGCCTCGATCCGGTGCACACGCGGGTGCTGTTCTCCATCGATCACGCGGGCTACTCGCAGGCCATGGGCACCGTGTCCGGCAGCGAGGGCCGCGTGCTGTTCGATCCCGACAACTGGCGCGACGCCACCCTGGAAGTGGACATTCCGGTGTCGCGTCTGGACCTTGGCGACGCCAAGTGGAACCAGGCCACGCTGGCCCGCAGCCTGCTCGATGGCGAGCGATTCCCCAGCGCACGCTTCGTCTCCAGCCGGGTCGAACCGATCGACGCCAAGCGTGCGCATGTGATCGGCACGCTGACCCTGCGCGGGGTCAGCCAGGAAGTCACCCTGGACGTGACCCTCAACGCGCTGAAGCGCTACCCGCTCCCTCCATTCCGACGCACCGCCGGGTTTTCCGCCAGCACGACGCTGAGCCGGCGCGCGTTCGGCATCACCGCCTGGCCGGGGGTCATCGGTGATGCGGTACAGGTGCGGATCGAGGCCGAAGCCACCCTCGACCGCAGCGACGCCCCGGGAACTCCCGCTCCCGTTCCACACTCCGACCACACGACGGCCCCCAAGGACCCTTCATGACCGCCAAGAACACCCCCGCCGCGTGGGGAAGTGTCAGCCAGCTCCTGCACTGGTTGATCGCACTGCTGATCCTCGCCCTGGGCGTGGTCGGCCTGACCATGGGCGAACTGCCCAAGACGCCCAAGTACTTCTGGGTCTACACCGCGCACAAGTCGATCGGCATCACCGTGCTGGCGCTGGTGCTGTTCCGTCTCGGCTGGCGCCTGTATGCCGGTGCGCCGAAGCAGGTGCCGGGCGTGCCCAGCTGGCAGGAACGCATCGCCAGTGCCACCCACGTGCTGCTGTACGTGCTGATGTTTGCCATTCCGCTGTCGGGCTGGCTGTACGATTCGGCCAGTGGCCTGCGCCCGTTCCGTTGGTTCGGCCTGGTCGACGTGCCCAAGCTGAGCGGCCCCGACCCGCAGGTCGTCGCGGTGTCCCATGCCCTCCACGAATACGGCTTCTGGCTGTTGATCGCGGTAGTGCTGGCCCATGCCGGCGCTGCCTTCTACCACCACCTGTTCCAGCGCGATGCAACGCTGTCCCGCATGTTGCCGCGCGGCTGGCTCGCCTCCCCTCAGAAGGACTGACCGATGAACCTGAAACTGACCACTCCGGCCGCCGTGGCTGCCGCCCTGGCCGGCATGCTGGCCACCGCCCCGGCGCTCGCTGCGGAGTATGCGCAGGCCCCCGGTGCCGGCTCGATCCTGGTGTTCGCCAGCAAGTACGACGGCGAAGTGTTCACCGGCAGCTTCCCGGGCTTCGCCACCAAGCTCAGCTTCGACCCGGCCAACCCGGCCGCCGGTTCGCTGGATGTGGTGATTCCGCTGGCAGGCGCCAGGAGCGGCAACAGCGACCGTGACTCGACCCTGCAGGGCGCCGACTTCTTCAATGTCGGCAAGTTCGCCACCGCGCGTTACACCGCCAAGGGCTTCCGCGCCGTGGGCAACGACCAGTTCGCCGCCGATGGCATCCTGGAACTGCGCGGCGTCAGCAAGCCGGTCACCCTGACCTTCACCTGGAAGCCGGGCACCCAGCCGGTGCTGACCGGCAAGGCCACGGTCAAGCGCCTGGACTTCGGCGTCGGCGGCGGTGACTGGGCCGATACCAAGACCATTCCGGACGACACCGCGATCAGCACGATCGTGAAGTTCGACGCGAAATAAGACCATCCGGTGATGCCGTGCCCGCGGCCGGCATCACCGGGCATCGCAACGCATCCGGTAGTGCCGGCCGCTGGCCGGCATCACCGGGAACAGAGGGGTTGCCGGCCAGCGGCCGGCACTACCGATCGACGGCCAACCAGGCCTGCACCGTGGCCGCATCGAACGGCCAGTCCAGCTCGCGCTCGCCGCGCTCGTCGCGCAGCACCGGCACGCGCGTGCCATAGCGCGCTTCCAGCGCCGGCTGGTCATCCAGGAACACCGATTCGAACTCCGGCGCCCGCGCCTTGGCCAGCTCGGCCAGGGCCAGGTCGCACAGGTGGCAATCGTCACGCTGGATCAGGGTCAGCACCAGTCAGGCTCCCGTGGCGGAAATGCTGCGCCGCAGCCATCGGATGGCCCGGCAAGCCGCTAGAATAGCCGCTTGTCCGGTACCCGCAGTTTGGCATCCATGGCTGTCAGCACGTTCGACGTTTTCAAGATCGGCATTGGCCCGAGCTCCTCGCACACCGTCGGACCGATGAAGGCCGCCGAGCGATTCATCCATCGCTGGCTGCTCGACCCGGGTCGCCTGCACGAGGTCGCGCGCATCCGCGCCGATGTCTACGGCTCGCTGGCCTTGACCGGCCGCGGCCATGGCACCGACAAGGCGATCCTGCTGGGCCTGGAAGGCCAACGGCCTAACCTGATCGACCCGGACATCATTCCGGCCACCCTGGAGCGCATCCGCAGCAGCAAGCGCATCCAGCTGATGGGCCAGCACGAGATCGCCTTCGACGAGAAGCGCGATCTCGGCATGAACAAGCGCCAGAAGCTGCCCTACCACACCAACGGCATGCGCTTCACCGCGTACAACGCCGACGACGAAGTGATCGCCACCCGCGATTACTACTCGGTCGGTGGTGGCTTCGTGGTCAACCAGGACGACGCAGCCGATGACCGCATCGTGCCCGATGAAACCCCGCTGCCCTACCCGTTCAAGAGCGGCGACGAGCTGCTGGCACAGACCGCACGCAGCGGCCTGAGCATCGCCCAGCTGATGTTCGAGAACGAAAAGTGCTGGCGCAGCGAAGACGAGATCCGCGCCCAGCTGCGCGAGATCTGGAGCGCGATGCAGTCGTGCGTCACCCGCGGCATCCGCGAGGAGGGCGTGCTGCCGGGTGGCCTGAAGGTCGGCCGTCGTGCACCGGCGCTGTACCGCGAGCTGTCGTCGAAGCCGGAAGCGGCGATGCGCGATCCGCTGACGACGCTGGACTGGGTCAACCTGTACGCACTGGCAGTGAACGAAGAGAACGCTGCCGGTGGCCGCGTGGTGACCGCACCGACCAACGGTGCGGCCGGCGTACTGCCGGCGGTGCTGCATTACTTCGACCGCTTCTGCCCCGGCGCCAACGAACAGCGCGTGTTCGATTTCCTGCTGACCTCGGCGGCGATCGGCATCCTGTACAAGGAAAATGCTTCGATTTCCGGTGCCGAAGTGGGCTGCCAGGGCGAAGTGGGCGTGGCCTGCTCGATGGCGGCCGGTGGCCTGGTCGCGGCGCTGGGGGGCAACCCGAGCCAGATCGAGAACGCCGCGGAAATCGGCATGGAACACAACCTGGGCCTGACCTGCGACCCGATCGGCGGCCTGGTGCAGATTCCCTGCATCGAGCGCAATGCAATGGGCGCGGTGAAGGCGATCAATGCCTCGCGCATGGCGATGCGTGGCGACGGCAAGCACAAGGTGTCGCTGGACAAGGTCATCAAGACCATGCGCGATACCGGCCGCGACATGCAGGACAAGTACAAGGAAACCAGCCGCGGTGGCCTGGCGGTGAACGTCATCGAGTGCTGAGGGCGACCGGCTCCGGCGCGATGGCGACGGGCCACAGGTAGAGTCGACTGTCAGTCGACCATCGCGCG
Source organism: Stenotrophomonas sp. YJH_SMC_127 (assembly GCF_059372445.1). Lineage (NCBI taxonomy): Bacteria > Pseudomonadati > Pseudomonadota > Gammaproteobacteria > Lysobacterales > Lysobacteraceae > Stenotrophomonas > Stenotrophomonas sp. YJH_SMC_127. The sequence goes on from NZ_JCAFVO010000001.1 coordinate 549,932, forward strand.
CAGCGCGGGATTTCCGCGGCCTGAGGGAAGAGCAGTCGACCAACAGTCGACTCTACCCGGTCACCCTTGTCCGTACGGGCGACACCGTCACCGCGTTCCGGTTAGGCTCGGGGCTTCCCCACCCCGGATTGCCCCATGCGCGTGATCGCTGCCGCCCTGCTTGCCTGCCTTCCGCTGGCCGCCCTGGCCGCCCCCACCTACGGGCCTCGGCTGGAGGGTTTCGACTACGGCTATCCGGTGAAGACCTTCGCGCTGGAATCGCAGCGGCAGCCGCTGGAGATGGCCTACCTGGACATCGCGCCGAAGAAGGCACCCATCGGCGTGGTGGTGCTGCTGCACGGCAAGAACTTCTGTGCCGCCACCTGGAAGGAATCGATCAAGCCACTGGTCGCCGCCGGCTATCGGGTGATCGCCCCGGACCAGGTGGGCTTCTGCAAATCCAGCAAGCCCGAGCGTTACCAGTATTCGTTCGCGCAGCTGGCCGCCAACACCCATGCCCTGCTGCAACAGCTGCAACTGGGTGACGTCCCGGTGCACCTGGTCGGTCATTCGATGGGCGGCATGCTGGCGGTGCGCTACGCGCTGATGTTCCCGCAGGACCTGCGCAGCCTGTCGCTGGTCAATCCGATCGGGCTGGAGGACTGGAAGGCGCTGGGCGTCCCCTGGCGCAGCGTCGACGCGTGGTACGCCGGCGAAATGAACATCAGCTATGACAGCATCCGCCGCTACCAGCTGGAGGTGTACTACGACGGCAAATGGAAACCGGCCTACGAACCGTGGGCGCGGATGCAGTCGGGCATGTACGAAGGCCCGGGCAAGCAGGCCGTTGCATGGAGCCAGGCGCTGGCCTCGGACATGGTGTTCAACCAGCCGGTGGTCTACGAACTGAAGCACGTGCAGGTGCCGACCACGCTGTTCATCGGCCAGAAGGACCGCACCGCGATCGGGCGCGACCTGGCGCCGCCTGCGGTGAAGGCGACGCTGGGCAATTATCCGGTGCTGGGCAAAGCAGCGGCCGCAGCGATTCCCGGCGCGACGCTGGTCGAGTTCGCCGAACTGGGCCATTCGCCGCAGGTGCAGGAACCCAAGCAGTTCAACAGCGCGTTGTTGAAGGCCCTGAAGTCCCGCTGACCGGCAGGCGTGCCCTCTGTAGAGCCGAGCCCACGCTCGGCTCATGCGGCAGGACCGGGGTTCTGTCAGGAGCAGCCGAGCGTGGGCTCGGCGCTACAGGAACAATGCGATCAACCCACGATCCGCAGCACGTCATCCAGCAACGCGGCCGCAGTGACTTCCGCGCCGGCACCCGGTCCCTGGATCAACAAGGGTTGGCGGCGGTAGCGATCGCTGTGGATGGCCACGCGGTTGTCGGTGCCGGCACCCTGCGCCAGCGGATGATCGGCCGGCAGTTCGCGCAGGCCCACCTGCGCACCTTCGCTGTCAACACGGCCAACGAAACGCAGCACGCGGCCGTTGTCACGTGCCTGCTGCCAACGCGCCTGCAGCGGCGCATCCAGCTGCTCCAAGGCAGCCACGGCATCCTCCAGCGGCAACGCTGCCAGCGCTTCAGGCACCAGTGAATCCACCTGTACCTGCGACGCATCCAGCGCCAGCCCGCTGCTGCGCGCCAGGATCAGCAGCTTGCGGCGCACGTCCTCGCCGGACAGGTCCAGGCGTGGGTCTGGCTCGGTATAACCGGCCGCCAGCGCCTCGCGCACCGCCGCCGAGAACGGCGACTGGCCGTCATAGCGATGGAACAGCCACGCCAGCGAGCCGGACAGCACGCCCTCGATGGCATGGATGTGATCGCCACCGGCCACCAGCGCGCGCAGGCTGCTCAACAGCGGCAGCCCGGCACCAACGGTGGCACTGTCGCCATAACGCGCGCCACTGTCGGCACAGCTTTCGGCAATGGCCTGCGCGCGGGCGAGCTGCGCGCCCCGGCCCAGCTTGTTGGCGGTCACCACATGCACGCCGCGCGCCAGCCATTGCACGTGACGGGCGGCCACGTCTTCACTGGCCGTGGCATCGACCACCACGTCGCCACGCTCCAGCCCTTCGGCGCTCGCCCATGGTGGCGAACTGTGGCCATCGCGGGGGGCTCGACGTGCCAGTTCCAAGGGCAGCGCCAGGTCGCGATCGATCTCCAGCGCGGTGCGCGAGTTGGCCAGCCATTGCACGCTGGGCAGTTCCAACCCGCGTGCCTGCAGCGCCTGGTAGCGCTGTACGAAGGCCGAACCGACCGTGCCCGTACCGAGCAGCGCCAGGCGTCCCGCCCCCAGCGCAGGAATGTCAGCGGCGAGTGCGCTCATGCGTCCACCACCTGTTTGCGGCGGGCGGCCGCATCGATCACCGCTTCGGCGCGCTGCAGCGCGGCGCCGAGATCGGCCAGCAGGTCACGCTCGGCCTCGATGCCGACCGACAGGCGCAGCAGCCCTTCGCTGATGCCGGCGGCTGCACGCGCTTCGGCGGTCATCGCCGCATGAGTCATCGTGGCCGGATGTGCGATCAGGCTTTCGACGCCGCCCAGCGATTCGGCCAGGGTGAAACAGCGTAGCCCGTCCACAAATGCACGCACCGCCGCATGCGGATCATCACCGGCGCAGTGCGCCAGTTCGAACGACAGCATCGCGCCGAAGCCATTCTGCTGGCGCGCGGCGATGGCGTGGCCCGGGTGATCGGCCAGGCCCGGGTAGTACACCGCGCCGACCGCCGGATGCTGGTCCAGCAGGGCAACGATCGACGCCGTGTTTTCCTGGTGCACGCGCAGGCGCGCATCCAGCGTGCGCAGGCCGCGCAGGGTCAGGAAGGCATCGAACGGCGAACCGGTCAGGCCCAGCGCGTTGCCCCACCACACCAGCTGCTCGTGCAGCGCCGGATCGCGCGCGACCACCGCCCCACCCACCACATCGCTGTGGCCATTGATGTACTTGGTGGTGGAATGCAGCACCAGGTCCGCACCAAACGACAGCGGCTGCTGCAGCGCCGGTGACAGGAAGGTGTTGTCGACCACCACGAGGGCACCGGCCTTGTGCGCGGCATCGATGACGAAGCGCAGGTCGGTGATGCGCAGCAGCGGGTTGGACGGGGTTTCCACCAGCACCAGCTTTGGCTGCGTGGCCAGCGCCTGCGCCAGCGCTCGCGGATCGGTCAGGTCGGCGGTGACCAGTTCGAAGTGCCCCTTCTTTGCCAACGCGTTGAACAGCCGCCAGCTGCCGCCGTAGGCATCGTGCGGCACCACCAGGGTGTCGCCCGGCTGCAGCAGCGCGTTCAGCACCAGGTTGATCGCGCCCATGCCGGTCGCGGTGATGACGCCGCCGGCGCCGCCTTCCAGTTCGGCCAGCGCTTCACCCAGCAGGTCGCGGGTCGGGTTGCCACTGCGCGTGTAATCGTACTGGCGCTTGTTGCCGAAGCCTTCAAAACTGAAGTTCGACGACAGCACGATCGGCGGCGTGACCGCGCCATGCGCGGTGTCCCGATCGATGCCGGCACGGACGGCGGCAGTGGTACGACTACAGGACGGCTCGTTGGCGTGCAGGCTCATGCGGACTCTCCAGAAGTGCGGAAGGCGGTGGCGAGGATCGCATCGATGCGATCGGTTTCTTTGAGGAAGGCATCGTGGCCATAGGGCGAGCGCAGCACGCGCAGGCTGCCGCGCGGGCCCAGCCCTTCGACCAGGCCGACCAGGTCGGCCAGCGGCACCAGGCGGTCGCCCTCCACGGCCACCACCACGGTCGGCGGCAGGATCGCGGTGGGATCGACGCGGTGCAGGTCGATTGATTCGGACAGGCGCAGGTAAGCGGTCACCGGCGTGCGCGCGACGTACTGCGCACCGGCCGCGTCGAGATAGTCTTCGGCAGCCACGCGCACGCGGCCATTGATGACCTCCGGCGCAGCATCAAAGCGCTCGCCGAACTCTTCCGGGGTGCGGTAGCTGAGCATGGCGAACTGCCGGGCCAGGGCCAGGCCATGGTCTTCGCCGCACTGCAGCTGGCCCAGCGCGACCGCGCGGCGCTGCAATGCGCGCCAGGCGGCGGCATACGGATGCGGTCGGTGCGCACCGCTGGCCAGCACCAGCTGGCGCACGCGGGCACGATGACGGATCGCGAACTGCTGGCCGACCAGCGCGCCATACGAATAGCCGACGAAGGCCTTCAGCGTGCGGATGCCGAGATGGTCCAGCAGCAGCGCCAAGGCATCGGCCTGGTCGGCGGTATCGATCGGCACATCCAGTGCACCGTCGGCGCCGATGAAGTCGAAGGCCAGCACGCGCAGCTGCTGCGGATCCAGCGCGCGGCCGCTGCCCACCAGGTCTTCGGCCCAGCCCTTCTCGCTGAACTGCGTGTTGGACGCCACGTGGCGATGGGCGGAAATGCCGCCGGCCAGCACCACCACCGGTGCATTGGCCGGACCGACCCACTCATAGCGCAGGCGCACCGGGCTGGGGCCGGCGTGGCGCATCGACAGCACCGCCGCGAACTCACCGCGCTCGGCATGCACGCGGTCTTCGACCGGCACGCTGACGGGGACAAAGGGTTCGGGGCGAATGGCGGTACTGGCGGCGAAGCTCATGGCGGGATCCGGTTGGGGAATCGGCCATCGAGCCTTCGCGGGGCCCGCGTTCGAGATGCACGTGTGGTGCATGGTTCGAACCATCTTTCGGTGGACGCCACGGTCCCCGCAGGATTTGGCACCTACGCAGACGCTTGCGCGCCTGCGGGCTGCCCCGGCTTCAAAGGGCCTGTCCCTCTGCCGGTCTCGATGGTGGGGCCACGATGCCAGCCCATTCCGGCGCTGTCAATCCCTTCATGCGGATAAAGCGATGAATATTCTTGGGACAGCTATGCGAAGGCCGTCCCGGTCGCCCTGTTCAGGATCGGGTACAGTCCGGGCGGTCCATTCCGCTGGAAACGCCGATGTCGCGCCTGCCCCTGTCCTGCCTGCTGCTGCCTCTGCTGGCGAGCGCGACCGCACACGCCGGCGACTGGCGCCAGGGCTGGGGACTGGCTCCCACTTCCGCCCCTGCCACCCGCGCAGGCAGTGCCGAGGGCGCCGCCCCCATGGCCCAATTGCGCCTGCAGCCGGTCGGTACGCAATGGCAGGCCCGGATCGACAACGGGCTGGCAGGGCCGCTGCAGATCCAGCTGCGCGCCGCCCCCGGGCACCCGGTCGAAGGCCTCCCGGTCGAGTCGCTGATCCAGGGCGACAGCAGCCTGGTAGTCGGCCACCTGCCCGCCCCGATCGATGGCCGCATGCTGGATCTGCGCCTGCAGTCGGTGCCGGGCAACCCGGCCGCACAGGCCGAAGATGTCGCCTACCGCCTGCCATTCGATGCGGCGCGCCTGCGCGTGGACCAGGCGCCGCAGGGACGATTCAGCCATGACGACGAGGAGAACCGCGACGCGGTCGACTTCGCACTGCCGGAGGGCACCCCGGTGCTGGCCGCGCGCGAGGGTACGGTGATGCAGATCCAGGATGGCTTCCGTGGCAACGGCCAGGACCGCGAACGCGATGGTGCCCGCGCCAACTTCATCCGCGTGCTGCACAGCGACGGCAGCATGGCGCTGTACGGCCACCTGCAGGCCGGCGGCATGCGCGTGCGTCGTGGCCAGGCGATAGGGGCCGGCCAGCCGATCGGCCTGTCTGGCAACAGCGGCTACAGCAGTGCGCCGCACCTGCACTTCGTGGTGCAGGTCAACCGCGGCATGGGCCTGCGCTCGGTGCCGGTGCGCATCTTCGCCGAGCAGGGCCAGCTGCAGTTCGCCCGCCAGGGCGAGGCCGAAGGCGGTACCGGGCGCTGACCGCCCCCGGCCGGTATAATCGGGCGCTTATCTCTTTGAAAAGCGCCCCGGGCGGGCGCCACTGCCATGTCCGAAGTCGCCAACGAAGCGTCGCGTCGCCGCACCTTCGCCATCATTTCCCACCCTGACGCCGGCAAGACCACGCTGACCGAAAAGCTGCTGCTGTTCGGGGGCGCGATCCAGATGGCCGGTTCGGTCAAGGGCCGCAAGGCTGCCCGCCACGCCACCTCCGACTGGATGGCGCTGGAAAAGGAGCGCGGCATCTCCGTCACCTCCTCGGTGATGCAGTTCCCGTATGAAGGCAAGATCGTCAACCTGCTCGACACCCCCGGCCACGCCGACTTCGGCGAAGACACCTACCGCGTGCTGACCGCGGTGGACTCGGCGCTGATGGTGATCGACGTGGCCAAGGGCGTGGAAGAGCGCACCATCAAGCTGATGGAAGTGTGCCGCCTGCGCGACACCCCGATCATGACCTTCATCAACAAGCTCGACCGCGAGGGCAAGGACCCGATCGAGCTGCTGGATGAAGTGGAAACCGTGCTCGGCATCCAGTGTGCGCCGGTCACCTGGCCGATCGGCATGGGCCAGCGCCTGAAGGGCGTGGTCCACCTGCTGACCGGCGAAGTGCACCTGTACGAACCGGGCCGCAACTTCACCCGCCAGGACTCGACCATTTTCCCGTCCATCGATGCTCCCGGCCTGGCCGAGAAGATCGGTGCACAGATGCTGGCCGACCTGCGCGACGAGCTGGAACTGGTGCAGGGCGCCAGCCACCCGTTCGACCTACAGGCCTACCGCGAGGGCAAGCAGACGCCGGTGTTCTTCGGCTCGGGCGTCAACAACTTCGGCGTGCAGCCGCTGCTGGACTTCTTCGTCGAACACGCACCCGCACCGCAGGCGCGCTCCACCACCGGCCGCGAGATCGCCCCGGAAGAAAACAAGCTGACCGGCTTCGTGTTCAAGATCCAGGCCAACATGGACCCGCAGCACCGCGACCGCGTGGCCTTCATGCGGGTCTGCTCGGGCCGCTTCAGCGCCGGCATGAAGACCTTCCACGTGCGTACCGGCAAGGAAATGAAGCTGGCCAACGCGCTGACCTTCATGGCCAGCGACCGTGAGATCGCCGCCGAGGCGTGGCCGGGCGATGTGATCGGCATCCACAACCACGGCACCATCTCCATTGGCGATACCTTCACCGAAGGCGAAGCGGTCACCTTCACCGGGATCCCCAACTTCGCCCCGGAACTGTTCCGCCGCGCCCGCCTGCGCGATCCGCTCAAGCTCAAGCAGCTGCAGAAGGGCCTGGCCCAGCTGTCCGAGGAAGGCGCGACCCAGTTCTTCCGCCCGCTCACCAGCAACGACCTGATCCTGGGTGCCGTCGGCGTGCTGCAGTTCGACGTGGCCGCCTACCGCCTGAAGGACGAGTACGGCGTGGAAGCCACCTTCGAGCCGGTGAGCGTGACCACTGCGCGCTGGGTCCACTGCAGCAACGAGAAGAAGCTGGAAGAGTTCCGCGAGAAGAACGCGCTGAACCTGGCGCTGGATGCCGCCGGGCACCTGGTCTACCTGGCGCCGACCCGGGTCAACCTGCAGCTGGCCCAGGAACGCTCGCCGGATGTGCGCTTCTCTGCCACCCGCGAAGCGGCGCATACCGTTTCGGCAGGCTGATGCCACGGGGTCGGATCCCTTTCCGGCAGGAAAGGGCTCTGACCCCAGCCAACGCAAGGCAGACATTCACCCACCATACGGTGACAGGCGTGCACGCATCGCCCATCGCGGCGATGATAGGGGGGTGCGGGTCCCCCTCCCCGCGAACAATGCCTACGCCATGTCCACGACGTCCATTGCTTCGATCCGTGAAGAAATCGCCAGTGCCCTGACCCATGGCCTGGGCGCGGTATTCGCCCTGGCCGCCAGCGCGGTGTTGATCACCCTGGCGGCGATCTACGGCGACGGCTGGCAGCTGGCCAGCGCGATCGTATTCGGTATCGCGCTGTTGCTGCTGTACACCGCCTCCACGCTGTACCACGCCATCCAGCATCCGGCCGCCAAGGGCCGGTTGAAGGTGTTCGACCATTGCGCGATCTATGTGCTGATCGCGGGCACCTATACCCCGTTCACCCTGATCGGCCTGCGCGGTCCGTGGGGCTGGGGCCTGTTCACCGCGATCTGGGCGCTGGCGCTGGGCGGCGTGGTGTTCAAGCTGTTCTACACCGGCCGCTTCAAGGTGCTCTCAACGGTGATCTACATCGCCATGGGCTGGCTGGTGGTCGTGGCGATCAAGCCGATGTGGGCCTCGATCGATGGCGGCACCCTCACCTGGCTGTTCGCCGGCGGCCTGTCGTACACGCTGGGGACCTATTTCTACCACCGTGAATCGATCCCGTACTCGCATGCCATCTGGCACCTGTTCGTGATCGGCGGCAGCGTCTGCCACTTCGTCGCGGTCACCATGCAGGTGCTGTAAACGGCCGCTCGACGGCAGCGCGTGCACACCATGCACATGGTCGCTTCGCGCCCTGTCCACGAAGAGGGGGCAACCATGGCAGCGTGAATGCTGCCGCCTCCCCTGCCGCAAAGCGCACGCCCCGCTGGCGCCTCCGCCGCCCCGGCCCACGAGGCCGGCGCTGGCTCACGATCCTGATCTTCCTGCTGGCGGCGATCCTGGTACTGATCGCGTTGTGGGACTGGAACTGGTTCAAGGGGCCGGTGGAGCGCGCGGTGCAGGCACGCACCGGCCGCGTGCTGCACATCGGGAACCTTGATGTCGACCTCGGCCGCACCAGCACGATCCGCGCCGATGCGGTCACCTTCGCCAATGCCAGCTGGGCGAAACAACCCGATATGGCCAGCGCCGACCGCGTCGAGATCGACGTACGGGTCTGGCCCCTGCTGCGCGGCAGCGTGCAGCTGCCCGAAGTGCGCCTGACCCGGCCGGACGTGCTGCTGGAAACCGCCCCGCGCAAAGGCGAACCGGGCAACTGGGATTTCCTCGGTGACAGCGCCGGCGGGACCAGCCCCCAGCTCAAACGGCTGCGCGTCGATGACGGTCGCCTGCAGTTCCTCGATGCGCTCGGCCGCACCGATATCCGCGTGGACGTGCGCAGCGGCCAGCCGAAACAGGCCGACGCGGCGCCACCGCTGCTGGTGCAGGGCAAGGGACGCTGGCAGGGCAATCCGTTCACCCTGCGCGGTGGTACTGAATCACCGCTGGAGCTGACCGACAGCGGCCACCCGTTCCGCATCCACCTCGACGGTCGCGCTGGCGCCACCCACGCCGTCGCCAGCGGCACATTGACCAATCCCTTCCAGCTGCGCGTGTTCGACCTGCAGTTCGCGCTCAGCGGCCAGGACCTGGCCGACCTCTACCCCTTGCTCGGCATCGCCATTCCGCCGTCCCCACCCTACGCGTTGAATGGTCGGCTCAAGCGTGACCACGACCTCTGGCGTTACGAGCAGTTCACCGGCAAGGTCGGCGACAGCGACCTCGGTGGCAACCTGCAGTTCGAAGTGGGAGGCGCGCGCCCGCGACTGACCGCCACGCTGGAATCCAGACGCCTGGACTTCGATGACCTGGCCGGCTTCGTCGGTGCGCCACCGAAGACCGGCGGCGGCGAAACCGCCAATGCAGAGCAGAAGGCCGAGGCCGCACGGCTCGCCGCGCGAGCGCGTGTGTTGCCGGACACGCCCTACAACCTCGGCAAGCTGCGTGCGATGGATGCCGACGTGCGTTGGAAAGCCCACCGCATCAACGCGCCGTCATTGCCATTGGACGACATGGATGCACACCTGTTGCTGGATGACGGTGTGCTGCGGCTGGACCCACTGAACTTCGGCGTCGCCGGCGGCGACATCCGCAGCACGATCCGCATGGACGCGCGCCAGCCGCAGATCAGTACCGCGCTGAAGGCCAGTGTGCGCGGCGTGCAGCTTGGCCAGTTGTTCCCCGACGCCAAGCTGGCCGAACAGGCCAAGGGCGGCATCGGCGGCGAGGTAGACCTGAGTGGCCGCGGCAATTCGATCGCCGCGATGCTCGGCAGCAGCAGCGGCAAGGTCGGCCTGGCAATGGGCCGTGGCCATGTCGGCAACCTGGTGATGGAACTGGCCGGCCTGGACATCACCGAGTCGCTGAAATTCCTGGTGACCGGCGACAAGCAGATCCCCCTGCGTTGCGCCTTCGCCGACTTCGGCGTGCGCGACGGCCTGATGACCAGCCAGGCGCTGGCGGTGGATACCACCGACACGATCCTCATCGGCGAAGGCACGGTCAGCCTGCGCGACGAGAGCCTGGACCTGCTGTTGAAGCCACGCCCGAAGGACAAGAGCATCCTGGTGCTGCGCTCGCCACTGCACATCGCCGGCACTTTCAAGGACCCGTCGTTCCGCCCGGACTTCAAGGCGCTGGGCATCCGCGGCGCGGTGGCCCTGGCACTGGGCAGCATCGCCCCGCCGGCGGCATTGCTGGCAACCATCGAACTGGGGCCGGGCAAGGATGCCGACTGCGGGGGGCAGTATGCGAAGTAGGGTTACAGCGTTGTTCGCGGCGCCTGCATTGATGGTGGCTTGAGGGGGACGGGTGACGCAGGCAGGACACGCCGCAAGTACGTCCCTGTAGGCTCGATGGCGCCATCCATGGCGCCAACGGTCCTGCCTGCCTCACCCGTCCCCCTCCTGACAGTTTCCTGCGCGCGCGGAACGAGAGCGGAAATTCAAAGTCAAAAAAAAAAGCAAAGTCAAAAGCTGTTGCCAACCAAGGTTGGCGGCTACCAAAGGCGAGGCACCGCGCATGTACGCACCGCGCTCGCGGAAATGTTTCCAGAGGCGGAGGGCATGGGCGTGCAGGACCGTTGGCGCCATGGATGGCGCCATCGAGCCTACAGGGACGTACTTGCGGCGTGTCCTGCACGCCCATGCCCTCCGCCTCTCCGACGTATCAGGAAGGCGCCGCTTCTGCTTCTGCACTTGCTGTTGGCGGGCCGGCGGGCCGCAGGCCCGCCAGCGAACACCTCACCCCGCCACGATGTACTGCTGCAGCTGGTCCAGCTCACGCCGCTGCGCATCAATCACCGACTTCACCAGGTCACCGATGGAGATCACCCCCAGCACCTGCGCGCCCTCCACCACCGGCAGATGGCGGATGCGGTAGTCGGTCACCAGTTGCAGGCAATGCTCCACCTGCTCACCGGGCGACACCGTCACCACCTGCGCCGTCATGATCTCCGCCACCGCGGTATCGCGCGATGAACGATCACGCAGCACGATCTTGCGCGCGTAGTCACGCTCGGACAGGATCCCGACCAGCCGCGGCCCGTCCATCACCAGTACCGCACCGATGCCCTTTTCCGCCATCAACCGGATCGCATCGATCACCGCCGCGTCCGGCGCGACCGCATGTACTTCAGGAGACTTGCCATCCAACAGTTGCCGTACCGTCGTCATCTGCCTGCCCTCCGAGGGTGGGTTGCAGGGCCGAGTCTGCCACGGCGGATGCTAGCCACGCGTCAACCAGGTACAACGGCCGCTGCTTGGACTCTTCGTACAGCCGCCCCAGGTACTCTCCCACCAGCCCCAGCGCGATCAACTGCACTCCCCCCAGGAACAGGATCACCGCCATCATCGTCGGCCAACCCGCCACCCGGTCGCCATACAGCGCCGCCTTCACGATCACCCACAGGCCGAACACGAACGCGACTGCGGCGGTTGCCAGTCCCAGGTAGGTGGCCGCCCGCAGCGGCACAGTCGAGAAGCCGGTGATGCCTTCGAGGGCGAAATTCCACAGCCGCCACAGGCTGAATTTGCTGGTGCCGGCCACGCGCGCGTGGCGGTGATAGGGCACGGCAATCCGCTTGAAGCCTACCCAGCTGAAAAGCCCCTTCATGAAACGGTGGCGCTCACGCATCCCGCGCAGGGCGCTCAGCGCGCGCGGGGACAGCAGGCGGAAATCTCCGGTATCGGCCGGAATCGGCGTACGCGACAGGCGACCCATCACCCGGTAGAACATCGCTGCCGTGGCGCGCTTGATCCAGGACTCGCCATCGCGGGCCATGCGCGTGCCGTAGACGTTGTCATGGCCCTCGCGCCAGCGCGCGACGAATTGCGGCACCAGCTCCGGCGGGTCCTGGCCGTCGGCATCGAGGATCATCGCTGCCCCCTCGTGCACCAGATCCAGGCCCGCGGTCAGCGCCGCCTCCTTGCCGAAGTTGCGCGACAGCTTCAGCGCCGAGACGCGCGCATCAGCCTGGGCCAACCCCGCGATCACCTCCCATGTGCGGTCATGACTGCCGTCATCCACATAGAGGATGTGGCCGTCGATGTCGGGCATGCCGTCCAGCACCGCGCACAGCCGTGGATGCAGCAGCGGTAATGCCAGGGCCTCGTTGTAGGCGGCGATGACAAAAGTGAGCCGTTCGCGGGTCATGCCCGGATTGTACATTGCCGGCCAGGCGCACGACCCGTCGCCCGCCGCTCACGCCACGCCTGCCTCAGTCCTCCGACAAGTATGACGCGCCTCCCAGCTGGCGCGCCTGGCGCTGGATCCATGCGGCGCGCCGCTGCACATACGGCCCCGGTGCGGCCGCGTTGTAGCGTCGCGGTGCCGGCAGTACCGCCGCCAGTCGCGCACTCTCGGCCGGGCTCAACCGGGCCGCGTCCTTGCCCCAGTATTTCTGGGCGGCCGCCTGCGCACCGTACACACCATCACCGAACTCGGCGATGTTGGCGTACATCTCCAGGATGCGCTCCTTCGACCACAGCGCCTCGATCAGCACCGTGTACCAGACTTCCAGGCCCTTGCGGATCCAGCTGCGGCCCTGCCACAGGAACAGGTTCTTGGCCACCTGCTGGCTGATCGTGCTGGCGCCACGCAGGCGCCCTCCCCTGGCGTTATGGTCGCGGGCCTTTTCGATGGCCTGCAGATCGAAGCCATTGTGGTCGGGGAAGCGCTGGTCCTCGGCCGCCACCAGCGAGATCGGCAGGCTCGGCGCCATCTGGTCGAGGTCGCGCCACTGGTAATGCAGCCGATAGGACCAGTCCGCCTCGCCCAGCGCCTCGCCGTAGCGCCACAGCATCACCGTGGACACCGGCGGGTCGATGAAGCGCAGCACCAGCACCTGCAGGCAGCTGAAAGCAGCCAGCAGCACCGGCAGCCACAGCAGCCGCCTCCAGCGCCAGCGCCGCCGGCGCGGCGCGGCCACCTCCGCCACTACCTTGTGCTGCTCTCCCGCTGCCCCCATTACTGGTGCATCCTTCTTCTGTCTGGTTGTCGGCGCATTATCCGGCAACCGCCCCCGTTTACGCGCGATGTGAGCCGATGACCGCCAACTCCGATTCCCTGATCCGTTTCCTGCTCCCCGACGCCGGCGTCCGCGGCGTGCATGTGCACCTGCAGGCCACCTGGCAGGAAATCCTGTCCCACGCCGTGTACCCGGACGCCGCTGCCGAGCTGCTCGGCGAGGCCTGTGTCGCCTCGGCCCTGTTCACCGGCCACACCAAGATCGACGGCCGCCTGTCAGTGCAGCTGCGCAGCAGCACTGCCCTGCGCACCCTGTTCGCCGAATGCACCGCGGGCGGCACCCTGCGTGGCATCGCCCAGCTCAGCGAAGGCGCCGACGCGCCGCGTGACCTGTCCAGCCTCGGCGATGACGCCATCCTCGCCATCACCATCGAGAACCCCGGCCTGGACCCGCGCGAGCCGCAGCGCTACCAGAGCCTGGTCGCGCTGACCGCGCCGGAACTGGACGAGGCCTTCGAGGACTACTTCCGCCAGTCGGAGCAGCTGCCCACCCGCCTGCTGCTGGCGGCCGACCGCAACGGTGCCGCCGGCCTGCTGCTGCAGAAACTGCCGGGCGACGAAGGCGACGAAGATGGCTGGGCGCGCGCCAGCGCCCTGTTCGAGACCCTGGGCAAGGCCGAACTGCTGGCGACCCCGGCCGAGCAGCTGCTGCACCGCCTGTTCCACGAGGAGCGGCCGGAGCTGCTGGGTGAAAAGCCGCTCTCCTTCGCCTGCTCCTGCTCGCGCGAGCGGGTGGCCGGCATGCTGCAGTCGCTGGGGGAAGAGGAGGCCCGAGCGGCCGCCGAGGACACTGGCGCCGTCGAGGTGCGTTGCGAATTCTGCGGACGCGAGTATCACTTTCCATTGACGGAGTTCGGCATACTGTTCCACGGCGCCCAGGGGGCTGTACCGGCGCCTGAACGACTTCAGTGAACGGCAGTCTTGTACCTGGGGAGGATCAAGGCTTGTTAAGAATTCATAAACACCCTAGGATCGAGTTCCCGTCCCCACGGGAACTTCCGTTGTCTGTCCCTGTCTGAACTGGTCCGATGCGTACCTTCCTGCGTCTACCGCTGGCCCTGCTGATCGCCCTTGGCGCGATCACGGGCGTGCATGCGCAGAGCAAGGACACCCGCACCGTGCTGCCGGTCTGGAACAAGGGCAGCGGCAAGGTCGAGGCGCTGCTGTACCTTGAGCCGACCGGCGAACAGGCGGCCGGCGCCCGCTGGCATTTCGGCCGCAACTCGCTGGACGCGGCCTTTGGCCTGTCCTCCGGCGATTCGCTGGGCCTGCTCTGCAACAGCAGCAGCGGCACCAGCATCAGCGGTCTGGCCAGCCATTGCATGCTGGCCAGCCTGGGCGACGAGGATGATCTGAACAGCCGTCGTTTCAGCGGTACCGCCGCGCTGAACCGCGGCAACAGCCGCCTGGGCATTACCGCCGGCACTGGCCGTGAAACCCTGCCCGCCTGGTTGTCGGGCCCGAACAAGACGCCCTCGCTGCGTGCCGAGCAGAACGATCTGACCGTGTTCGCGCAGAAGAACATCGGTCGCGAAGGCTTCGTCTCCATTGCCGGTACCTACGCCAAGGCGCGCCTGGTTCCGCTGGCCGACGCCTCGCCGGCCATCGTCGATCGCTGGGACAGCAAGAGCCTGAGCATCGGCGCCGGTTACGGCAACTTCACCGGCAGCATCATCGGCCGCGTGGTCGACGTCCCGGGCAAGCCCGGCAAGTGGGAAGGCCTGGGCATCGGCCTGACCTGGCGTACCCCGTGGTCCGGCCAGCTCACCGTCGGCGCCGAGAATGTGATCAGCCGCGGCAAGAATCCGTTCTCCCCGCGCAACGAAAGCAACGACGACGGCACCGTGCCGTATGTGCGTTACGAACAGGATCTCTGATCCCGGTAAACAGGCTCAGCAACGATATTCCCAAAGGCGCCGAAAGGCGCCTTTTGCATGTGCAAGCCTGCCGCGCACTTGTGTAACCGGTATCGCCGCTGGGCGATGAAGCGCTGCGCACCGACATAGTGAGATACATTTCAATCGAAACTTTTTTCATCATTCTGCGTTAACAAACGAGGCAGAGCGCCCTGACCATGCCGGTAAACTATTGAGTGGCATGGGAAAAGCGCATCTTTACCAAAATCACAGGCTTGATTAACACAGCTTTAATTCTTGGCGAACGCCCGTTACTATCGGGTCAGCCTCGCGATTTGGGAGCGCTTTTTCGCTCCCCCGCCGGGCATTAACCCCAGCCAAGATTTCTTGGAGAGAGAGAGCCAATGAAACTCAAGTCCAGCCAGCTGCGTGACGCAGTTGTGATCGCGCTTGTCGCCGGTGCCACCACCGCGACGGCGCACGCCCAGGAAGCCACCAACCTCGACCGCATCGAGGTCACCGGTTCGCGCATCCGTCAGGTCGATACCGAAACCGCCCAGCCCGTTCTGAGCATCAGCCGCGCTTCGATCGAGAAGAGCGGTTTCAAGACGGTCGCCGACGTCCTGCAGAACATCGCCGCAGCCGGCAGCCCGGCCATCAGCCGTTCCGAGCCGCTGTCCTCCGGTGAAGCCGTCGGTGGCTTCTACATCGACCTGCGCAACCTCGGCGCCGAACGCACCCTGGTGCTGGTCGACGGCAAGCGCCTCGGCGCCAGCGTCAGCGGCCTGCAGGACGTGTCGCAGATTCCGTCGGCCATCGTCGAGCGCATCGACGTCCTGAAGGACGGCGCGTCGTCGATCTACGGCTCCGACGCGATCGCCGGTGTGATCAACATCATCACCCGCAAGAACTTCCAGGGCCTGGAAGCCAACGCCTACGTCGGCCAGTACGGCGAAGGCGACGGCCAGAAGACCAGCTACGACTTCGTGGCCGGCTTCACCGGTGACCGCGGTTCGATCACCATCGGCGCCGAGTACGCCGAAGAAAAGGAAGTGTGGGCCAAGGATCGCTGGTTCAGCCGTTATCCGCGCACCACCTTCCACCCGGCCCAGAACTGGAGCCCGGTCAGCCAGTGGGGCACCATCATCGATCCGGATACCGATGACTGGCTGGTGCTGAACCGCGGTGGCGACTACCGCGACGTCAACCAGTACCACGACCAGGACTTCGCCGGCATCACCGGTGACACCAGCAACTCCAATACGCAGATGCACCTGCTGACGCCGACCAAGCGTCGCTCGGTGTTCGCCAACGTCCAGTACGACCTGACCGACAACATCCGCTTCGTCTCCGACCTGCTGTACACCCGTCGTGAGTCGCAGGCCCAGGTCGCAGGCTATCCGTTGCAGTCGGCGTCGTATGAGCGCCTGGGTGCCAAGTGGGATGCCGACAGCTACTACAACCCCTTCGGCAAGGACATGGGCTTCATGCGCCGTGGCTGGGAAGTGCCGCGCCTGTCGACCAACAAGCTGACCACCTTCCGCTTCACCGGCGCCCTGCAGGGCAGCTTCCAGTTCAATGACAAGTACTTCGACTGGGAAGCCGGCTACATCTACCAGAACTCGGAGAACCAGCAGAGCCAGACCGGCAACTACAACGTGCTGGCGGTCAATGCCGCCACCGGCCCGTCGTTCTACAACCCGGCCACCGGCCGCGTCGAGTGCGGCACGGCAGCAGGCCTGGTCGATGGCTCCAACCCGATCTATGGCCCGGGCGCCGGCGGCTGCCTGCCGTGGAACCCGGCCATTCCGTACGGCCGTACCGGTGACGGTGGCCTGACCGGCAACCCGGATCTGCAGCAGTTCCTGTTCCCGACCACCAAGAACACCGGTGAAGTCACCACCAAGACCTACTACGCGAACATCGCCGGCAGCCTGTTCACCCTGCCCGCCGGCGACCTGGGCTTCGCGCTGGGTTACGAGTACCGCGAGGACAAGGGTTCGTACAATCCGGACGCCCTGTCGCAGACCGGCTACTCGACCGACCTGGCCGCCGGCCCGACCGGTGGTGGTTACGACGTCAACGAAGTCTATCTGGAGCTGAATGTTCCGATCCTGGCCGACCTGCCGGGTGCCAAGGAACTGAGCTTCAACGCCGCGACGCGCTACTCGAAGTACAGCACCTTCGGCAACACCACCAACAACAAGTTCGGCCTGAAGTGGAAGCCGATCGACCAGCTGCTGGTGCGTGCGACCTACGCCGAAGGCTTCCGTGCGCCGACCATCGACAATCTGTACGGTGGCAGCTCGCAGACCTTCGCGTACTTCACCGATCCGTGCGATACCGACTTCGGTTCGACCGGCCAGCCGGGCGTCGCTGCCCGTTGCGCCGCGGCCATCGGCCCGACCGCCAGCACCTTCCGCCAGCTGCGCCAGGGCTACGTGCCGGCCAGCGGTCCGGATGAGCAGACGCCGGACCCGTTCAACGCCGTCTCCAACCCGAACCTGACTCCGGAAAAGTCCAAGTCCAAGACCGTTGGCCTGGTGTGGAGCCCGACCTTCGCCCAGGGCCTGAACATGAGCCTGGACTGGTGGAACATCAAGATCACCAACACGATCGTCACCGACAGCCCGGATGACCAGCTGAACGACTGCTACGTGCTTGGCATCGCCGAGCGCTGCAACTCGTTCACCCGTGATCCGAACCGTCACAACGTGATCAACCTGACCTACGCACCGCGTAACGCCGGTTACCAGGAAACCGAAGGCTTCGACTTCGACGTGGCGTACCGCTTCGAGACCGACAGCTGGGGTACCTTCAACGCCAACCTGCAGAACAGCTACGTCACCAAGAACGTGCTGAAGACCACCAATGCGCAGCAGGTGCCGGTGTCGATCCTCAACGGCTTCGGCAGCAACTTCCGCCTGCGTTCGAACCTGGTGCTGGGCTGGGAGCGTGGCGACTGGGGCGTGACCTGGGGCACCCGTTACTTCTCCAGCGTCAAGGAGCGTTGCTACTACAGCGACGAGTGCAGCCTGCCGGACTTCGGTTCGCCGGATCCGGTGCGCGACCAGCCGATGAACAAGCGTGGTTCGACCATGTTCCACGACGTCCAGGTTTCCTGGAACGCACCGTGGAATGCGACCATCGCCGTCGGCGCACGTAACGTGTTCGACCACTACGGCCCGCAGATGTACTCGGCACCGAACTCGCAGTTCTCCTACTACGGTGGCTACGACATCGGTCGCTTCATGTACATGCAGTACAAGCAGAAGTTCTGATCGGCACTCTGATCAGCTGATGCAGCAACGGCCCCGCAAGGGGCCGTTGTTCTTTGTGCGCCATGGACGGAGGCTGGCCGGCGCGCAACAAAAAAGGCCGCGGTGTCGCCGCGGCCTTCCTTCGACATCATTCCCGGGCGCTCATCCGTTCGGAATCAGCGTCTCGATCAGATGCTCGACGTACGCTTCGAAATCCTCGCGTGCCTGCTTGGGCTGCTGCAGCTGCAGCGACAACTGCAGGAAGCCGACATAGGCGGCATAGGCCAGGCGCGCGCGATGGCGTGCATCGGTCGAGCTGAGGCCCGCCTGGCGGAACGAGGCGACCAGATAATCGAGGCGGCGCTGCGAGACGCGGTCGATCACCGGCCGCACCATCGGATGATCCAGTGCCTTCAGCAGCTCGCTGTAGATGATGTGCGGCTGCACTTCATGCGCCACCATCTGGAACAGCTGGCGCAGGCGCACGCGCGGATCCGGCACGTCTTCCAGGCTGCCGAACACCTGTTCCTGTTCGAACAGTTCCCAGCGCTCCAGCGCCGCCTGCAGCAATGCATCGCGCGAAGGGAAATGCCAGTAGAAACTGCCCTTGGTGACGCCGAGCCGCCGTGCCAGCGGCTCCACCGCGACGGCGCCGACACCTTGTTCAGCAATCAGATCGAGGGCCGCCTGGGCCCAGTCTTCGGCACTCAGGCGGCTGTTGCGGCCGGCGCGCGGTTCGCCGGCGGAAGCGTCAGGTTGATTCATGGGCTGATTTAACCATACGCCGGGGTTCGTTGCAGTACGCGGTTGCGGTCGAAACCGTCGCAGCCTCCCAGGCGAGGTCCATTCAGGGGACTTCCGCAGCGCACCATACCGTGCAGTATTGACTTCCCCCCGAACCGATCCATACTAGCAAGTATGGTTACGTCCCCACCTCCCGCTGCGTTCCATGACCTGCGCCTGGACGCCGCCCATGGCGCCCGCCTGGCCGCCACCGCCAGCGACCATGGCCGGCGCGGCCGGGTGCTGTTCGCGCATGGCTTCGGCCAGACCCGCCACGCCTGGAATGCCACTGCCCGCGCACTGAATGCCGCCGGCCTGCAGACGCTGGCCTACGACGCCCGCGGCCACGGCGATTCGGACTGGAATGCCGCCAACCTGCCCTATCACGGCGAACAGTTCGCCGATGACCTGATCGTGCTGGCCGGCGAGCAGCCGCGCCCGCCGGTACTGGTTGCCGCATCGATGGGCGGGCTGTTCGGCCTGCTGGCCGAGTCGCGCTGGCCCGGCCTGTTCTCGGCGATGGTGCTGGTCGACATCACCCCGCGCTGGGATACCGCCGGCGTCGAGCGCATCCTCGCCTTCATGACCGCCCATCCCGACGGCTTCGCTTCGCTGGCCCAGGCCGCCGACGTGATCTCGGCGTACATGCCGCACCGTCCGCGCAAATCCGAGCAGTCGCTGCGTGCGCTGCTGCGCGAGGACGGCCGCGGCCGCTGGCGCTGGCACTGGGATCCGCGCCTGGTGGCCGAACTGGCCCGCGACAGCGAACAGCACCAGGACGCACTGGCCGAGGCCGCGCGCCAGGTGAAGTGCCCGCTGCTGCTGGTCAGCGGCGGACGCAGCGACCTGGTCACGCCGCAGACCGTGGCCGAGTTCCTGGCGTTGGCGCCGCATGCGCGCCATGTGCAGCTGCCGCAGGCCACCCATATGGTCGCCGGCGATGACAACGACGCCTTTACCGCTACTGTGTTGGACTATCTGGACGTGTTGCCCGCAGCGGACGCTGCGGCTTCGTCCGCCACAAACGAGCACGTCACCGGAGCACGCTCATGAGCATCGTTCTTCCCTTCCTCGCCCTGCTGCTGGCAGGCGCGTTCGTCGCCTACCACCGCATGCGGCTGGTTACCTGGACGCTGATCAGCGTGGCCCTGCTGGCTGCCTGCTGGTTCATTCCCTACGTCAACCAGACCGCCACGATCGTCGCGGCCGCCGTGTTGGCCGTCATCGCCGTGCCGCTGCTGCTGCCGTTCATCCGCAAGCCGCTGCTGACCGGCCCGATGATGAAGGTGTTCCGCAAGGTGCTGCCGCCGCTGTCGCAGACCGAGCGCATCGCACTGGAAACCGGTTCGGTCGGTTTCGAGGGCGAACTGTTCACCGGTGATCCGGACTGGAACATCCTGCTCAACTATCCCAAGCCGCAGCTGACCGCCGAGGAACAGGCCTTCCTCGATGGCCCGGTGGAAGAGCTGTGCGCGATGGTCAACGACTGGGAAATCACCCACGTCCATGCGGACCTGCCGCCGGAACTGTGGGCCTTCATCAAGAAGAACAAGTTCTTCGGCATGATCATCCCGAAGGAATATGGCGGGCTGGGCTTCTCCGCACTGGCCCACCACAAGGTGATCCAGAAGCTGGCGTCGGTGTCTTCGGTGGTCAGCTCCACCGTCGGCGTGCCCAACTCGCTGGGCCCGGGTGAACTGCTGGTGCATTACGGCACCCAGGAACAGAAGGACCAGTACCTGCCGCGCCTGGCCGATGGCCGCGAAGTGCCCTGCTTCGGCCTGACCGGTCCGTTCGCCGGCTCCGACGCCACCTCGATCCCGGACTACGGCATCGTCTGCAGGGGCGAGTGGAACGGCGAGCAGGTGCTCGGCGTCAAGCTCACCTTCGACAAGCGCTACATCACCTTGGCCCCGGTCGCTTCGCTGATCGGCCTGGCGTTCCGCATGTACGACCCGGATGGCCTGATCGGCGATACCCGCGACATCGGCATCACCCTGGGCCTGCTGCCACGCGACACCGCCGGCGTTGAAATCGGCCGTCGCCACTTCCCGCTGAACTCGACGTTCCAGAACGGCCCGATCCGCGGCAAGGACGTGTTCATTCCGCTGACCCAGCTGATCGGTGGCGCGGCCATGGCCGGCAAGGGCTGGAACATGCTCAACGAGTGCCTGGCCGTGGGCCGCTCGATCACCCTGCCGTCCACCGCCAGTGGTGGTGCCAAGGCCGGTGCCGCGGTGACCGGCGCCTATGCGCGCATCCGCAAGCAGTTCGGCCTGTCGGTCGGCCGCTTCGAGGGCGTGGAAGAAGCGCTGGCCCGCATCGGCGGCAAGGCGTACAAGATCAGTGCGCTGTCGCAGGCCACCGCCGCCGCGGTTGACCGTGGCGACGTGCCGTCGGTGCCGTCGGCGATCGCCAAGTACCACTGCACCACCATGAGTCGCGAAGTGATCTCGGACATGATGGACGTGATCGGCGGCAAGGGCATCATCCTGGGGCCGCGCAACTTCGCTGGCCGCAGCTGGCAGGCCGCGCCGATCGCGATCACCGTGGAAGGCGCCAACATCATGACCCGCAGCCTGCTGATCTTCGGCCAGGGTGCGATCCTCTGCCACCCGTGGGTGCTGAAGGAAATGAAGGCCGCGCAGGATCCGGATACCCGCGCCGGCCTGCAGGACTTCGACCGCAGCCTGTTCGGCCACATCCGCTTCGGCATCTCCAATGCCGTGCGTTCGTTCTGGTTCGGCCTGACCGGCGCGCGCTTCGGTGCCGCCCCGGGCGACGCCTATACCCGCCGCTACTTCCGCAAGCTGGACCGCTACTCGGCCAACCTGGCGCTGATGGCCGACATCTCGATGATGACCCTCGGCGGCAAGCTGAAGTTCAAGGAATCGCTGTCCGGCCGCCTGGGCGATGTGCTGAGCCACGTCTACATGACCAGTGCCATGCTCAAGCGCTACCACGACGAAGGCGCACCGCAGGCCGACCAGCCGCTGCTGGCCTGGGCCTTCCATGACAGCGTGCACAAGATCGAAGAGTCGCTGTCGGCCGCACTGCGCAACTTCCCGATCCGTCCGATCGGCTGGCTGATGTGGGCACTGATCTTCCCGCTGGGCCGTCGTGCCGAGGCTCCGGGCGATCGCCTGAGCCGTCGTGTCGCCGCCCTGCTGATGGCGCCGAATGAAGCCCGCGACCGTCTGGCCAGTGGCGTGTTCCTGACCCCGTGCGAGAACAACCCGGGCGGCCGTATCAACAGCTACCTGAGCAAGGCGATCATGGCCGAGCCGGTGGAGCGCAAGTTCCTGAAGGCGCTGAAGAGCAAGGGCATCGAGGCGCTGGACTTCAAGGCGCAGCTGGACGAAGCCGTGGCCGAGGGCGTGATCACCCAGGATGAGCGCAGCCTGCTGGAAGAGCTGCGCACGCTGACCCTGGACACCATCACCGTGGACGACTTCGACACCCACGAACTGCGCGCGGCCAGCTACTACGACCGCCAGCACAAGGACCCGCATTCGCAGGCAGCCTGATCGCCCGCGACACGCGTTGCTTCGACGGCGGGCCTCGGCCCGCCGTCGCTTTATCCGCCGACCGGAATACCCACCATGTCCACGCCCCTGCTCTCGCTTTACCACCGGCTGCAGCGCTGGCCCGCCGGCACCTGGCTGTTCTCGCGCGCGGTGTGCTTCAAGGCGCCCTACTTCGCCAGCATCGCGCCACGCATCACCCGCCTGGAACACGGCCGCTGCGAAGGCACGCTGGCCGACCGCCGCAGGGTGCGCAACCACATCGGCACGGTGCACGCGATCGCGATGTGCAACCTGGCCGAACTGACCGCCGGGTTGATGGTCGATGCATCGCTGCCGAAGGGCATGCGCTGGATCCCGAAGGGGATGCAGGTGCAGTACCTGGCCAAGGCACGTGGCACGCTGCAGGCGGTGGCGTTGCCGGCACAGCCGATTGTCGTCGCGGCCGAGGGCTATGCGCTGCCGGTGACGGTGAGCGTGCGCGACCGTGCGGGCACGGAGGTGTTCAGCGCGGTGATCGACATGTGGTTGTCGCCGGCGAAGTAGGTCCCCGCGAACGGCGCAGCCCCTCGTGGGTGGACGGTTGATCGCGGAAAGCCCTGGTTAGGCTGGGGACGGTGGGTTCGCGGGGGACGCCGTGAACCCATCCCTGGGGGCTTGGCCGCGGCATCCATGCCGCGGACACCCCCGCGAACCCACCGCCCCCAGCCTCGGACGCATCTCTGCGGCGTCCACCCACGCAAGAGAAAAAAGAAGGGCAGAAGCAAAAGCAAAAGCGGCCCACCGGCCGCTTTTTGCTGTTGCTGTTGCTCTTGAACTTCTTTTTCTTCTCCGTGGCTGGCCGCGCCCTGAAACTGTCAGGGGTGTGGCGGGTGGGCCGTTCAGGGGCGTTGGCGCCATGGATGGCGCCATCGAGCTTACATGGACGTACTTGCAGCGTCCCCTGCACGGCCCACCCGCCACCCCCAACACATGACCCGCTCCACGCGACCAACCCACGAGGGGCTGCGCCGTTGGCTGGAAACTACGCCAGCGCGCGAAACACCAACGCCAGGATCGCCGGCACCGCCTGGATCATGAAAATACGGCGGCTCACGCTGTACGCGCCATAGCACCCCGCCACCACCACGCAGGCCAGCGAGAACGTCACCAGCACCGGCTGATCGATCACCAGCCCCACCACGATGCCTGCCGCCAGGAAGCCGTTGTACAGGCCCTGGTTGGCCGCCAGCACGCGCGTGGCCCCGGCCTTCTCCGGCGTGTTGCGGAAGGTCTTCAGGCCCAGCGGGCGGGTCCACAGGAACATCTCCAGGACCAGGAAATAGACGTGCAGCAGTGCGACCAGCAAGGTCAGGGCGAGTGCGATCCAGTACATGTGCGGTTCCTTGGACAGGGAAGGAGAATGGGGTCAGCGCCCTATCCCCGCGGGAAAAGGCTCTGACCCCGGCAAATCAACGGTCGCGCGGCAGCTTCTTTTCTTCGCGCAGCACGCCGAATGCAGCCAGGGTCATGAAGCCGGCCACCAGCACGCCGCCGATGAACACCACGTGCGAGCCGAACAGGGTCAGTGCCTTGTGGATCCAGGTGAACCCCAGGTCCGCGCCGCGGTACACCACGGTGTCGATCGCCGCGCCGGCCTTGTAGCGCCACTGCCGGTCCACGCGCGTGTAGATGGTCTCGCGCGCCGGCTTGGCCAGTGCGAATTCGCTGGCGCGGGTCATCACCTGCACCACCGCGACCATCAACGGCATCGGCGAGGCTGCCAGCACCGAGAAGCCGATCAGGATCGCGAAACCGGGAATCAGCAGCGCCGGCGCGATGCCGTGGCGCGACAGCAGCCAGCGGGTCAGGCCCACCTGCATCAGCAGCGCCAGCGCGTTCACCGCCAGGTCGATGCGCGAGAAGAACGCGGTACTGGCCGCCGGGTCGGTAAACGCCGCGCGCACGATGCTGGCCTGCTGGTTGTACAGCAGCGTGCCGACGCCCACGCCGAACACCACCATCACCGCCAACCAGCGCAGCAGCGGCTCGCGCACGATCAGTTTCAGGCCGTCCAGCACGCTGCCGCCCATCGGTTGCTCGCCGGACACCAGTTGCTGCTCGCGTTCGCGCAGCACCGCCCAATGCCGCAGCCGCCAGATGCACAACAGGCACACGACCAGGAATGCTGCCGAGACCAGCATCAGGTTGGCGATGCCCACGCGCTGGGCCAGCGCGCTGGTGATCAACGGGCCGAGGAACGCGCCAACGGTGCCGGCCGCACCGATGTAGCCGTAGTAGGCACGCGCCTGTGCGTTGGAGAACACGTCGGCCATGAAGCTCCAGAACACCGCCACCGCGAACAGGTTGAAGACCATCACCCAGAGGAAGAAGGCCATGCCCCGCCCTGGCACGTGACTGTCGAACAGTGCGTAGAACCCCAGCAGGGTGACGATGAAGAAGCCGTACACCATGGGAAGGAACACACGGCGCGGGAAGCGGCTGACCAGCCAGCCGTACACCGGCTGCAGCACCAGCATGATCACGAACACGCAGGAGAACAGGAACTGCAGGACGAAGTCCTTCAACGCGATGCCATGGCTGGCGAACCAGGTGATCAGCACGGGCGGGAACACCGTTTCCAGGTCCGCCGAGGCGGCCATGGCCTCACGCACCGGGCGCAGCACGTAGTAGCCGCTGAGCAGGCAGAAGAAGTACAGGAACGACCACCACAGCGCCGGCGACTCGCGCAGCGCCGCCGCCAGGCCCTGCAGCGGCCCCTTGCCCGATGCAGCGCTCATGCAGCGCCCCTCGCCCACAGACGGCGGTTGGACAGCAGCATGGCAGGCTCCGGGGCGGTGAAGCGCGTACGTTAGCCAATGCACTGCAACATCGCCAGCGTGACGCGCCCTCGCGCCTGCGGACGGACGCGACGACCGGCCTGGACGACACGTTCCGATACACACTTTCGGGGCGTCAAAATTCCAACTTTTTCAACAAGATGCGCATTCATCTTCGCTTTGTTTGTGCACAGGGGAAAAGCGGCGCTAGAATCGCCATCAGCAGTCGCGCACGGGTCCAACCGATGAAAAAGAACAGCCTGCGTCGTCCGATCCGTTCGGCGGCCACCGGTTTGCTGGGCATGTTGATGCCCGTTGCCTTGTCCACCACCGCGCAGACACCGCCGGCGTTGCCGCCGATGCCGACCAACATCGAATCCGCGACGGCTGCCACCGTCGCCCACACCCAGCCTGCGGCCTACCGCACCGGTCTGGTGCCGCGCGTCCAGGCGCCGGCGGCTGGCTTCAACGTCGCCAACATCGAATCGATGGCGCAGCAGCTGACCTATGGCGAGCGCGTGCCAGGCATGGCGGTGGCGATCGTGCAGGGCGGCCGCATTCTCAGCGCGCGTGGCTATGGCGTCACCGACGTCAACAACCCGCTGCCGGTCGATGCGCACACCGTGTTCCGCCTGGCCTCGCTGTCCAAGGCCTTCGCCGGCACCATGGCCGGCCTGCTGGTCAACGACGGCACGCTGCGCTGGGACAGCAAGGTCACCGACTACGTGCCGGGCTTCCGCCTCAATTCGCCCGAAGCCACCGACCGCCTGACCGTGGCCGACGTGCTCAGCCATCGCGTCGGCCTGCCGTACAACGCCTACGACCGCGACATCGAAGGCAACGCCGAGTACTACGCGCTGACCCAGAAGCTGGCCAACACCAGCCTGAAATGCCTGCCGGGCGACTGCTACGCCTACCAGAACGTGGCCTTCAGCCTGATCGGCGACGTGGTCTATGCGGCCTCGGGCAGCTTCTACGAGCAGTCGGTCGAGCGCCGCATCTTCAAGCCGCTGGGCATGAATGATGCCAGCCTCGGCCTGGCCGGCATCCAGGCCAGCTCGCGCTGGGCGCGTCCGCACGTGCGCAGCCGCAACGGCTGGGTCTCGCTGACGCCCAAGCCCACCTATTACCGCGTCGCTCCGGCGGCTGGCGTCAACGCCAGCGCCAGCGACATGGCGCAGTGGCTGCTGGCCCACACCGGCCATCGCCCCGACGTGCTGCCGGCACCGCTGCTGGCCACCCTGCATTCAAGCCTGATCAACACGCCGGGCGAGATGCGTTCGGGCTGGCGCCGTGAGCGCCTGCACTCGGCGGGCTACGCATTGGGTTGGCGTACCTTCGACTACGCCGGCCACGACGTGGTGTTCCATGCAGGTGCCGTGCAGGGCTATCGCGGCCTGGTCGCGCTGGTGCCGGAACGTGACCTCGGCATCGCCATCCTCTGGAATGGCGAAAGCGGCCTGCCCAGCGGCCTGCTGCCGACCGTGCTCGACTCGGCGCTCGGCCTGCCGGCGCAGCGCTGGCTGGACGTGGACACCGACTTCGGCAGCGACAACCTGATGGCCGAGGGCGCAAGCCCGGCGCAGCAGGACAAGCGCAAGGGCAAGGGCGCCTCGGGCAACCGCGCGGTGGCTTCGCCGCGCTGACCAGGCGGGCTCGACCGTGTGTGCGAAGGGCGGCCCATCGGTCGCCCTTTTTGTTGGCCGTTGCAGCGTCGAGCCCATGCTCGGCTCTGCAGTTCCGCAGCGCTAGTGCGCGAAGTAGTGCATGCCGCCGTCCACTGGAATCACCGCACCGGTGATGTAACCCGCCAGCGGCGAGGCCAGGAACGCCACCAGCGGCGCCACTTCCTCCGGTTCACCAAAGCGTCCGATCGGGATGTTGCGGGCAATGAACGCGCGTCTGCTTTCCTCGGTGGGGTGCAGGCGGTCCAGGATCTGCGCGCTGTTGATGCGCCCCGGTGCAATCGCGTTCACCGTGATGCCCTGCCCCGCCACCTCCGACGACAGGCCCTTGCTCCACAGGTGCAATGCCGCCTTCGCCGCGGTGGCCGCGTTCACCGCGCGCGGTTCCATCGAACCGCTGAAGTTGATCACCCGTCCCCATGCCTGCGCCTGCATGCCGGGCAACAGCGCCTGGGTCAGCCGTCGTGCGGCGGAGAAGTTCAGGGCGATCGCTTCCTCCCAGATATCGTCATCGGCATCGACCGTGGTCGGCCGGGAACCGCCTGCGGCATTGACCAGGATGTCGACACGCTGCAATGCCTCACGGGATGCGTCCGCGATGTACCGGAGGTCGCCGGCAACTGTGACATCGCCGGCCACGATGACCGGTGCGGCGCCGCCTTCGGCTTCGATCCGCGCCGCCAGCGCCTGCAGCGGTGCCCGCTGCCGCGACGTGATGGCAACGCGCACGCCCTGGGCCGCCAGCTGCCTGGCGACGGCGGCACCGATGCCGCTGGCCGCGCCCGTCACCAACGCGGTACGGCCAGCAAGGTTCAAGTCCATGGTGTTCTCCTGTCAGCGTGGCCGGCGAATCCGGTCCGTGCACGACATGCTGTTTGATCACCCCTGATTGATAAACTCCACGCAGGTTTCAGCATTCAACACCCGGGGTGTCAGATGAACCTGCTGGAGAGCATGCAGGTCTACGTGCTGATCGTGGACAAGGGCAGCCTCAGTGCGGCAGCCGCGGCGATGGATATCTCGGCAACGATGGCCGGCAAGCACCTGCGCGCATTGGAAGCCCGGCTGGGCATGCAGCTGTTGAGCCGTACCACCCGGCGCCAGCACATGACACCGTTCGGCGAGGACTACTACGCGCGCTGCAAGGAGATCCTGCGCCTGGTGGAGGAAACCGACGCGCAGGCGCAGCACCAGCAGCTCTCACCGGCGGGCACGCTGCGCATCAGCGCACCGGTGATCTTCGGTACACACGCGCTGGTACCGGCGCTGGCCGAGTACATGGCCCGTCATCCGGATGTCCGGGTCGAAGCCACGCTGACCGATCGTGTGGTCGACCTGGCCGAAGAGGGCTTCGAGGCGGCACTGCGCATCGGCACGCTGGCCGACAGCAGCGTGCTGGTGGCACGAGCACTGGCCCCCTATCGCTTGATGATGTGCGCCTCGCCGGCGTATCTGGCCACGCATGGCACGCCACGCAGCGTGCACGCACTTGCCGGCCATCAATGCCTGTCGTTCGAACCGAGTGCGCTTGCGCAGTGGCTGCAGGACGACGCTGGCGAGCTCGACCACGTGCCCGACGGCCGACTGCAGATCAACAATGGCGAAGCGCTGCGTTCGGCGGCGCTGCATGGCCTTGGCATCGTCCTGCAATCGACGCTGCTGCTGGCCGCCGATGTCGAGGCGGGGCGTCTGGTGCAGCTGTTCCCGGAATACGGTCAGGCCGGTCGGCCGATGCACGTGGTCTATGCGCACGACCGTTACCACTCCACCCGCCTGCGCAGCTTCCTCGACTTCCTGATGGAGCGCTTTCCAGCGGCGCCGCACGGCTAGCGCCGACCGTCAGGAAAGCGGTCGAGCCTGGCTCGACTCGACGCTACAAGTGGCCCATAAAAAAACCCCCTCCCCGCTGGGCAGCCAGGGAAGGGGGTTTCAGGATGCGGCTATCGGGAAGTACTTAGATCAGCGGCGCCGGGGTTGCCGGCAGAGCGACCGGAGCGGCCTTCTTCTTGCGGGCGGCCGGCTTGCGCTTGGCAACCTTCTTCGCTGCCTTCTTCGGGGCAGCCTTCTTGGTGGCCTTCTTCGCGGTCTTCTTCACTGCCTTCTTGGCGGTCTTCTTGACGGCCTTCTTGGCAGTGGCCTTCTTCGCGACCTTCTTGGCCGGCTTGCGGGCCGCGGCCTTCTTGGCAGTCTTCTTGGTGGCCTTCTTGGCAACCTTCTTGGTGGCCTTCTTGGCTACCTTCTTGGCAGCGGACTTCTTGGCTACCTTCTTCGCCGCCTTCTTCACTGCCTTCTTCGCAGTGGTCTTCTTGGCGACCTTCTTCGCAGCCTTCTTCACTGCCTTCTTGGCGGTTGCCTTCTTCGCGACCTTCTTCACTGCCTTCTTGGCAGCGGCCTTCTTCGCGACCTTCTTCACCGCTTTCTTGGCGGCGGGCTTCTTCTTCGCAGCTTTCTTGGTTGCCATGGGATGGCTCCTCGTCAGTGATAGGGAGTTGAAACGCCCAGTTGGATCAAACCCGCGGATGCTGCGTGCGGGGACCGCCGGCGCGTCAGGCGCGCCGTTACGGATGCGGCAATGCCCGCCTCGATCGGCGGAGCGGGCATCGGAACGGGAGTTGCCTTGCATTTCTCCGGGGGAAGCGGGGCCATGTCCACCGTCATCAGGGTCGCGGTGGTCTTGAAGGGGCTGCTTCGCATCGGACGATTGATTCTGCGCACTCGGTTGGGCAGGCAAGGTCTGCTGAGGCGAAACCTAATCACGGTTTTTTTTACTGTCAACAACCCCCGCGAAAAATTTTCACATCCGCGCCTTCCCGGGCGCCGCCGGCGCCACCACTCTGCACGGCCTGCAACGACGGTGGAAGCGGCGCGCACGCACGTTGCCTGCATCGATGCCAATGCAGGCGTTGATCAAAAAACACTTGAAATAAGCACTCCGCGTAGACAGGCGCAGGCAAGGCACAACGGCGTACGCGCATCGTCGGTGATCACCGGCACCGCCGCCAACGCCAGCACAACGGCGCCGCAACGGGGGCCGAAAAGTTTTCACATTCGAACGCTTCGGCGCGGGGCTGAAACGCGGATTTGCGCAAAACTGCGCACGCCCATCGGCACCGTTCGCCTGTCGGCTGATGCCACGCCGAGGGTGCACAGCGAACCCCGCGTCATGAGTCCGACGCGGTCGCCAAAACAAAAACGGCCACCCGAAGGTGGCCGTTCCAGAATCCGGAAACGACGACTCAGTGGTCGTCGTTCTCCAGGGCTTCGGCGTACGCGTCCGGGTCCAGCAGCTCGTTGACCTCTTCGGCGTTGGTCAGTTCGATCACGAACATCCAGCCTTCGCCGTAGGCATCTTCGTTGATGGTTTCCGGCTTGTCGGACAGGGCCGAGTTGACCTCGACGACCTTGCCGCTGATCGGGCTGTAGACGTCCGAGGCGGCCTTCACCGACTCGACGACGGCGATCTGTTCGCCGGCCTTGGCGTCGGCGCCGACTTCCGGCAGTTCGACGTAGACCAGGTCACCCAGCAGGCCCTGGGCGTGGTCGGAAATACCGACGGTGACGCGGCCATTGCCTTCGACACGGGCCCACTCATGGGACTTGAGGAACTTGAGGTCGCCGGGGATCTCGCTCATGGGACTGCTCCAGAGATATGCAGGGGTGGAAAAAACGGGGCTAGTGTAACCAACCGGCCGCCACTGCTGTCAGTGACGACCGGCACGTTCGGATCAGGCGTCGGCGAGCACGCCGGGCTGGGCCTGGCCTTCGCGCACGAACGGGAACTTGACCACGCGCACCGGCACCTGCCGGCCGCGGATGTCGACGGTGACCTCGCCGAGTTCACCGGCCGGCACGCGGGCGAAGGCGATGCCCTTGGCCAGGGTCGGCGAGAAGGTGCCGGACAGGATCTCGCCCTGGCCGCCAGCGGTGGTCACCGCCTGGCCGTGGCGCAGCACGCCCTTCTCGTCCATCACCAGGCCGATCATCTGGCGCGCGGTGCCGGCGGCCTTCTGCGCCTCCAGCACGTCGCGGCCGATGAAGTCGCGGCCTTCGTCCAGCGACACGGTCCAGGCCAGTGCCGCTTCATACGGGCTGATCTCTTCGTCCATGTCCTGGCCGTACAGGTTCATGCCGGCCTCCAGGCGCAGGGTGTCGCGCGCACCGAGGCCGGCCGGCTTCACGCCTGCCGCCAGCAGGCGGTTCCAGAAGGCGACCACGGCATCCTGCGGCAGCAGGATCTCGAAACCGTCTTCACCGGTGTAGCCGGTGCGGGCGACAAACAACTCGACGCTGTCGTCGGACTGCGCCTGCAGGGCGGCGAAGCGGCCCAGCTTGGTCAGTGCTGCACGGTCGGCTTCGCGGGCCAGGCCGATCACGATGTCGCGCGCCTGCGGGCCCTGCACGGCGAGGATGGCCAGGTCCGGGCGCTGCTCGACGGAAACACCGAACGGTGCCGCCTGCTCACGCAGCCAGGCCAGGTCCTTTTCGCGGGTGGAGGCATTGACCACCATGCGGAAGAAATCGTCGCCCAGGTAGTAGACGATCAGGTCGTCGATGACGCCGCCGCGCGGATTCAGCATGCACGAGTACAGGGCCTTGCCGGTCACCTTCAGTTTGTCGATCGAATTGGCCAGCAGGCGGCGCAGGAACGGCTTGACCTGGTCACCGCGCAGGTCGACCACGGTCATGTGACTGACGTCGAACACGCCGGCTTCGCGACGCACCAGGTGGTGTTCGTCCAGCTGCGAGCCGTAGTGGATGGGCATGTCCCAACCCCCGAAATCGACCATCTTGGCGCCAAGGGCGCGGTGGGTATCGTTGAGCAGCGTCTTCTGGGTCATGACCGGTCCGGCAGCAGAGGAAACAGGAATTCCCATTATCCCAGATCGGTCGCCCGCAGGCGTGCCGCAGCGCAGCGGTTCGTGGAAGCGGAAGCGCGGCCCGCCGCGCCCTTTCCCTTTCGGGCAAGGCAATGGCTGCGCTCCCCGCAACCGCCTGTTACAGGCGCACCCGCCCACGCAGGATGTCGACGAACATCACCCAGTCACCCATGAATGAATACAGCGGATGCCGGAAGGTGGCCGGGCGATTCTTCTCGAAGAAGAAGTGGCCGACCCAGGCGAATCCATAACCGCAGAACAGCGCGGCCAGCAGGAGCGTCGGCTGGCCGCGCAACACGGCAGCCGCAGCCAGCAGCAGCACCCCGCAGCTGCCGATGAAATGCAGGCGCCGCGAGACCGGGTGGCGGTGCTCGCTGAGATAGAACGGATAGAACTCGCGGAAGCTGGCGAAGCGCGACATGCGCGTGCTCCGGGGGCCAGGGGCGCCCCCATCATGCGCCATCGCGGACCTTGTTGCGCCGGGCCATGCCAGGCTCTACACCGAAGGCGTGCGCGGACCGAACATGATCACCGCCATGCCGGCCAGGCACAGGGCTGCACCGAACAGGTCCCAGCGGCTGGGGCGGATGCCGTCGACCAGCCACAACCAGAACAGCGCGGTGCCGATGTACACGCCACCGTAGGCGGCATAGACCCGTCCACTGGCAGTCGGGTGCAGAGTCAGCAGCCAGGCGAACAGGGCCAGGCTGGCCGCGGCCGGCAGCAGCAACCAGACGCTGCCTCCCTTGCGCAGCCACAACCATGGCAGGTAACAGCCGACGATCTCGGCTAGCGCGGTCAGCAGGAACAGGCCAAGCGTCTTCACGCTTTTTCTGCTGCCTTGGCGTGCTGCCACAGCGCTTCCTGCGCATCCAGGTCCAGTGCCGCCAACGCCTCCCCCTGCGCCTCGGCCTGCGCTTCCATCGCGCGGAAGCGCCGCTCGAACTTGTGGTTGGCCCCGCGCAGTGCGGCGCCCAGATCGATATCGGCGTGCCGGGCCAGGTTGGCGCAGACGAACAGCAGGTCGCCCAGTTCTTCCTGCAGGCGCGCCTTGTTGCCCGCGATATCGCCGCGCTCGAATTCCTCTCGCAGCTCCTGCAGCTCCTCGGCCGCCTTGTCCAGCACAGGCAGCGGGCCCGGCCAGTCGAAACCGACCCTGGCCGCGCGCGACTGGAGCTTCACGGCGCGCTGCCATTCCGGCAGGCCACGCGAGATACCGGCCAGTGCGGAGGTGTCCTGCTCGCCCTTGGCGGCACGCTCGGCGCGCTTGATCGCGTCCCAGTTGCGCATCACTCCGTCGGCATCGTCGACGCTGACATCGGCAAACACATGCGGGTGACGGCGCTGCATCTTGTCGCTGATCGCACGTGCGACATCGGCGAAGGCAAATGCTCCCTGCTCCTCGGCCATGCGTGAGTGGAACACCACCTGCAGCAGCAGGTCGCCGAGCTCGTCGCAGAGATCGTCGAGGTCGCCGCGGTCGATCGCATCGGCCACCTCGTAGGCTTCCTCGATGGTGTACGGGGCAATGGTCGAGAAGTCCTGCTCCAGGTCCCATGGGCAACCTCCCTGCGGGTCGCGCAGGCGCGCCATGATGACCAGCAGGCGTTCCAGTTGATGGCTTGCCTCGCTGCCGGTGGCAGGGGTGTCGTGCGCGCTCATGCGGCCTCCAGGTTCAGTCGGACAACCAGTCGCGCCACGGCAGGCTGGTATCACCAAGGGCAATGAAATCGCCGTTCAACAGCGTTTCGCGGCGGTTGTAGCGGAACGGCTTGCCGGTCGCGGCCGACAGCACCGCGCCACCCGCCGCATGCAGCACGCACTGGCCGGCGGCGGTATCCCATTCAGAGGTCGGGCCGAGCCGCGGATAGACATCCAGGCCGCCTTCGGCGATCCGGCAGAATTTCAGCGACGATCCCTGCGCGATGGTCTCGATGCGGCCCATGCGCGCCAGCAGCGCCTCGGTTTCCGGCGAACGGTGCGATCGGCTGGCGGCGACGCGCAGCGGAGCAGTGGCCGGCGTGCGGGTGCGCAGCACGGTGTCGTGCAGACCCTGCCGCCGATAGGCCAGTTCCCCGCGCATGGCATGCCAGACAATGCCGGTGACCGGCGCCAGCACCACGCCGAATGCCGGTGCGCCCTGGTAGATCAAGGCAATGTTGACGCTGAACTCACCGTTGCGCTTGACGAACTCGCGGGTGCCGTCGAGCGGGTCCACCAGCCAGTAGGCGCCCCAGTGGCGGCGCTGCTCCCAGCCCACCTGCGCCGATTCCTCGGACAGGATCGGCAGGTCCGGGGTCAGCTGGCGCAGGCCCAGTTCAATGACTTGGTTGGCGGCCAGGTCAGCTGCGGTGACCGGGCTGTTGTCGTCCTTGATCTGCACGTCGAAGCCATCGGCATACACCTGCATGATGGCCTGTCCGGCTTCCTGGGCGATGGCGATGGCGGTCTCGCGCAGGTCCGTCGTCAGCTTGATCATCGCGTTCCCTGCAGCCACTGGCGGGCAATGAACAGCGCCGCCAGCGAGCGTCCCTCTGAGAAGTCCTCGCGCAGCATCAGCTGGTCCAGTTCGGCCAGCTTCCACGGCACCACTTCCAGCTCCTCCGGCTCGTCGCCGGCCAGTTTTTCCGGGTACAGGTCGCGCGCCACCACCAGCCACGACTGGTGGCTCATGTAGGTCGGGGCCAGGGTCACTGCGCGCAGCACGTCGACCCGGCGCGCACCATAACCGGCCTCTTCCTTCAGTTCGCGGTCGGCCGCCTGCTCGGGCGTCTCGCCGGCATCGATCCGGCCCTTCACCAGCCCCAGTTCGTAACGGTGCATGCCAGCGGCGTATTCACGTACCAGCAGCACGGTCTCGTCGTCGAGCATCGGCACCACCACCACCGCACCGTGCCCACGGCTGACCAGGCGCTCGAAGCGGCGGCGTTCGCCGTTGGAGAACTCCAGGTCCAGGTGCTGGCGCTGGAAGGGGCCGTTCTCCTCATCGGTGATCCGATGGATGATCGGCAAGCGACGGCCGGCACGGTCATCGTTCATGCGGAATCTCCGCGGCGACCGGCGGCTGCGCCGGGGCCGATAGAATGTGCAGGCAGCAACATGTTCATGAGCCCGAAATGCTAGCAGACCCAACCCCCTCCCCGCTGGCCCGCCACTGGCGGCAGCGCGACCTGCAGGTGCTGTGGCACCCGTGCACGCAGATGCGTGAGCATCCGGACACCCTGCCGCTGGTACCGATTGCCCGTGGCGAAGGCGCATGGCTGATCGACCACGACGGCAACCGCTATCTGGACGCGGTCAGCAGCTGGTGGACCAATCTGTTCGGTCATGCCGAACCGCGCATCGGGGGTGCCATCGCTGCCCAGGCCGGGCAGCTGGAACAGGTGATGCTCGCCGGTTTCGGCCACGAGCCGGCGATCACCCTGGCCGAACGCCTGCTGGCACTGGCGCCACGCCAGGCCGGCCGCGAACCGCTGGCCAAGGTGTTCTACGCCGACAACGGGTCCGCCGGCGTGGAAGTGGCGCTGAAGATGGCCTTCCAGTACTTCCAGAACCGCGGAGAGCCCCGGCGCACGCGCTTCATCGCGCTCGAGAACGGCTACCACGGCGAAACCCTGGGCGCGCTGGCGCTGGGTGACATTCCGCTGTACCGCCGCGTCTATGCGCCGCTGCTGGCCGAGGGCCTGTTCGCGCCGTCGCCCGATGCCTACCTGGCCGAACCGGGCCAGAGCGCGGCCGATCGCGCACGGCAGGCGGCCGATGGCCTGGCCACGCTGTTCGACCAGCACCCGGGCGAGGTCTGCGCGGTGATCCTGGAACCGCGCCTGCAGTGTGCCGGCGGCATGCGCATGCATGACCCGGTCTACCTGCAGCGCGTGCGCGAACTGTGCGATGCCCATGGCGCGTTCATGATCGCCGACGAGATCGCCACCGGCTTCGGCCGCACCGGCACCCTGTTCGCCTGCGAGCAGGCCGGGGTGATGCCGGACCTGATGTGCCTGTCCAAGGGCCTGACCGGCGGCTTCCTGCCACTGGCCGCCGTACTGGCGACGCAGGCGCTGTATGACGCCTTCCTCGACGACTCGCGCGAGCGCGCCTTCCTGCATTCGCACAGTTACACCGGCAACCCGCTGGCCTGCGCCGCGGCGCTGGCGACGCTGGACATCTTCCGCGACGACGATGTGATCGCGCGCAACCGGGGCATCGCCTCGGTGATGGGCACGCTGGCGGCACCGTTTGCCGACCACCCGCACGTGGCCGACGTGCGCCAGGCCGGCATGGTGGTGGCGTTCGAGCTGTCGCGCGACGGCAACAAGCGCACGCCGTTCGACCCGGGCCTGCGGCTGGGCCTGCAGGCCTACAAGGCCGCCCTCAAGCGCGGCGTGGTGCTGCGCCCGCTGGGCGACGTGCTGTACTGGATGCCACCCTACTGCGTGGACGACGAACAACTGGAGCTGCTGGCGCACACTACGCTGGCGGCCATCGACGAGGCGATTGCATGCGCGTGACCCGCTGCCCCATCGACCTGGCGCTGCACAGCGGCCAGACCGTGACCCTGCCGGAAGAGACCGCCAACCACCTGGTGCGGGTGATGCGCCTGCGCGAAGGCGATACCTGCGTGCTGTTCAACGGCGATGGCCACGACTACAGCGCGACGCTGACCGTGGCCGGCAAGCGCGAGGTGCAGGTCCGCATCGACGCCGTGCAGGCCATCGACAATGAGTCCCCGCTGGCGATCACCCTGCTGCAGGGCATCGCCCGTGGCGAGAAGATGGACCTGATCCTGCAGAAGGCCACCGAGCTGGGCGTGGCCGCGATCATTCCGGTCAACGCCGAGCGCACCGAGGTGAAGCTGGACGCGGCACGGGCCGAGAAGCGCGTGGCGCACTGGAACAACGTGGTGACCTCGGCCTGCGGCCAGTCCGGGCGCGCGCGCATTCCGCCGGTAGGTTCGCCGCTGTCGCTGGCGCAGGCTGCGGCGGCGCTGCCAGCCGATTCGCTGCGGCTGACCCTGGATCCGCAGGGAGCACATCGCCTGTCGACGCTGGAAGCCGCTCCCGCTGGCGGCATCGTGATTGCAATCGGCCCGGAAGGCGGCTGGTCGCCACGCGACCGCGATCAACTGGCCGCAGCAGGATTCCAGGGGCTGCAACTGGGGCCGCGGATCCTGCGCACGGAAACGGCCGGACTGGCCGCGATCGCGGCGTTGCAGGCGCGGTTGGGCGATCTGGGGTAAGGCTTCGTGGTAGTGCCGGCCGCTGGCCGGCATCCACGGGATCATGAGGTTGCCGGCCAGCGGCCGGCACTACCGGGAACCCGACCGGCGGATTGCCGATCAGGCCGCCAGCGGATGTCGACGCTGGAAGCCGCTCCCGCTGGCGGCATCGTGATTGCAATCGGCAGGATTCCAGGGGCTGCAACTGGGGCCGCGGATCCTGCGCACGGAAACGGCCGGACTGGCCGCGATCGCGGCGTTGCAGGCGCGCTTGGGCGATCTGGGGTAAGGCTGATTCGTGGTAGTGCCGGCCGCTGGCCGGCATCCACGGGATCATGGGGCTGCCGGCCAGCGGCCGGCACTACCGGGAACCCGAACGGCGGATTGCCGATCAGGCCGCCAGCGGATGTCGACGCTGGAAGCCGCTCCCGCTGGCGGCATCGTGATTGCAATCGGCGGGATTCCAGGGGCTGCAACTGGGGCCGCAGATCCTGCGCACGGAAACGGCCGGGCTGGCCGCGATCGCGGCGTTGCAGGCGCGGTTGGGCGATCTGGGGTAAGGCTTCGTGGTAGTGCCGGCCGCTGGCCGGCATCCACGGGATCATGAGGTTGCCGGCCAGCGGCCGGCACTACCAGCTACCCGACCGGCGGATTGCCGATCAGGCCGCCAGCGAATCCAGCGCCGCTTCCAGTGCATCCAGGTTCGGCAGCAGCGCGCTCTGCTCACCCAGCAGCACGCGCATGTGCACGATCTGCGGCAGGGTTTCTTCGGAGGCGTCGGCCAGCAGGCCGTCGCGCGGCACCGAGATCAGCTGCGGGAAGTTCTGCGTCAGCAGCGCGTAGTACGGGCGCTGCGCGTTGCCGCTGAGGGACTTCAGTACCACCACCTTGTTGTGGCCGGCCACCGTCTCTTCGCCCAGCCCGGAAAGGCGTGCGAACGACACCAGCGGCACCTGCCAGCCGTGCCAGCCGATCTCGCCAACCAGCCAGCGCGGCGCATCGGAGACCGGCTGCACCGGTACGCGCGACATCATTTCGGCCACGGTGGCATTGGGCAGCAGTACGCGCTCGTTGCCGGCCTGGATCAGGACGCCGCGGATTTCGTCGTTGCTGGCGTAGCTCATGGTGCCTCTCCGTTGTCGTCCTGCTCACCCCAGCGCGCGGCAATTGCCTGCGCCAGCTCCTGCGGTTCACCGGCCACCATGCCGGCAGCAACCACGGCGGTGGCCGCAGCCGGGTCGTAGCAGCCCTCGCCTACCTGCCCGGCCACCCACGCACCGGCGGCCGCCAGGTCCAGCGCCGGGCCGACATGGGCCAGGTCGGCACCGCTGAGCAGCACCAGCGCGGTGTGTGCGGCCGGCAATGCAGCGAGCGAAATACCGGTGGCATCGCTCTGGAAATGCAGGCCATCGCTGGCCGCGCGCACGCCGATATCATCGGCCAGCACGTGGACCTCGCCCGGCGCGGCGCGCTGGCCGGCCTCGGCCAGCTGCACCGGCAACGGCGAAACACGCGACATCTGCTTGACCAGGTTGCCGTAGCGGCCACCGTCCAGGCGCATGTGCACCAGGACCGGCACGCTCAACGACGCGGGCAGTGCGCCGAGCAGGCGACGCAACGCATCCGGGCCACCGATGCCGGCCAGCACCAGCACTGATGCGGCGCGCGCACCGGCCGGGGCGGCGGCATCCAGATCGACCAGGGTCAAATGATCGGTATCGAAGGAGGGCTGCGGCGCGGCGGCCGGCGCCGCCACTTCTGCCGGTGCCGGCGCTTCGATCGATTCCTCGACCAGCGACCAGGCGGTGTGATCGAAGGAGATCGGCGGTGCCGCAGGCGCCGCCGGTTCGGCCGGCGCTTGCGGCGGCGAAGGCGGATCCCGTGGTTCGGGCACGTCCGGCTGCAGTGCCGCCAGGGCCTGCTCCAGCGCGATCGGTTCGTGCAGGTGTGCCGGCGGCGAGTACAGACCGTCGGCCGGAACGTCATCGGCCCAGCTCAGCGCCTGCGCCAGATGCGGCTGCAGGGCTTCTTCCTGCGGCGCCGGCGCGGGCGCCGGATGGCCGGGCTCCAGCTGCAGGCTGGGCTCTTCCTCGGCACCCGGCGGCAACACCTGCTGGTGGCCGTGCAGCTTGGCGGCCAGATGGCGCCCCCAACGCTGCGCCTCCCAGCCGTCGCGGCGCGCGGCCAGCTCGGCCTCATCGAACACCAGGGTCAGCCCCGGTGCCGAGAGCACGGCGTCCAGCCGTTCCAGTGCGTCCTCGATGGCCGTTTCCAGCGCGATCACCACGAACTGCGGATCCGCAGCCTGCAGGACCTGTGGCTCCAGGCCGTTCGGGTCATCTTCCAGGACCAGCTGCACATCTGCGTGCGACAGCGCCTCGCGCAGGCGTTCGCGCGCCGCACCGGGGCGGGCCAGCAGGGCGACGGCCGGGGCCGGATGGGTTTCACTCACGGACACGGGCGATCCCCAGCAGGTCGTACACGTTACGCATCA
The DNA here is from genome assembly GCF_059372445.1 of Stenotrophomonas sp. YJH_SMC_127. Lineage (NCBI taxonomy): Bacteria > Pseudomonadati > Pseudomonadota > Gammaproteobacteria > Lysobacterales > Lysobacteraceae > Stenotrophomonas > Stenotrophomonas sp. YJH_SMC_127. The sequence continues at coordinate 589,537 of NZ_JCAFVO010000001.1, forward strand.
GGTCCAGTTCCTGGTACGGCTTGCCCAGATAACGCTGGACACCGATCTCGAAGGCGCGCTGGCGGTGCTTGTCGCCGCTGCGCGAGGTGATCATCACGATCGGCACATCCTTGTAGCGCGGGTCGGCGCGCATCGCCGTGGCCAGCTCGTAGCCGTCCATGCGCGGCATCTCGATATCCAGCAGCATCAGGTCCGGCACGCGCTCTTCCAGCCGCTCCAGTGCTTCCACGCCGTCACGGGCAACACTGACTTCGAAGTTGTGGCGTTCCAGGATGCGTCCGGTCACTTTGCGCATGGTCAGCGAGTCATCGACCACCATCACCAGCGGCACCTGGCGTTCGTCGCGCGGTGCATTGGCCAGCACCGGTGCGGTCGGATTGGCGAGGAAACGGCGCACCAGCGGCGCGACGTCCAGGATCACCACCACGCGGCCATCGCCGGTGATGGTGGCACCGTAGATGCCCGGTACCGATGCGATCTGCAGGCCGACCGGCTTGACCACGATTTCGCGGTTGCCCAGCACCTGGTCGATCGCCACGGCAGCGCGCAGGTCACCGGCACGCACCAGCAGCAGCGGCACCTGGTCCTGGCCATCGGCGCGTGCCGGGGCCTGCCCGACCAGGCTGCCGAGGTCATACAGCGGATAGTCTTCGCCGCTGTAGCGGTAGCTGCTGTCGGCGGCCTCGAAGCGTTCGCGTGACAGGCGGCCGATACCACTGACCGAGGCCACCGGCACGGCGAAGGTGGTTTCACCGATCTGCACGAACACCGCCTGGGTGACGGCCAGCGTCTGCGGCAGGCGCAAGGTGAAGCGCACGCCCTGGCCACGCACCGACTGGATGTCGACCGAGCCGCCGAGCTGGCGCACTTCGTTGCGCACCACGTCCATGCCCACGCCACGACCCGCCAGCTGGCTGACCTGGTCGGCGGTGGAGAAACCGGAGGCGAAGATCAGGTTGTCCAGTTCCTGCTCGCTGGGCTGCGCATCGGCGGCCAACAGGCCACGATCGATGGCGCGGCGGCGGATCGCTTCGCGGTCCAGGCCAGCACCGTCATCGGCCACTTCCAGCACGATTTCCGAGCCTTCACGGTGCAGGCGGATGGCGACTTCGCCCTCCTCCGGCTTGCCGGCGGCGCGACGCTGTTCCGGCGCCTCCAGGCCGTGGGCCACGGAGTTGCGCAGCATGTGTTCGAGCGGCGCGACCATGCGATCGAGGACATTGCGGTCCAGTTCGCCGTGGGTGCCCTCCAGGGTCAGGTGCACCTGCTTGCCGGTATCCATTCCGGACTGGCGGACCACGCGGCGCAGGCGCGGCACCAGGCCATCGAACGGCACCATGCGCGCGCGCATCAGGCCATCCTGCAGCTCGGAGCTGACGCGCGACTGCTGTTGCAGCAACGAATCGTACTGGCGTGACAGATCGTCGAGCACGCCCTGCAGGCCCCCGAGATCGGCCGCCGACTCGTTCAGTGCACGGCTGAGCTGCTGCAGCGTGGAGAAGCGGTCCAGTTCCAGCGGATCGAACTTCTGATCGGCCTGGTCCTGCTCACGCTGGTAGCGGGCGACGATCTGCGCCTCGGTTTCCAGGTCGAGTCGGCGCAGCTGGTCGCGCAGTCGCGCATTGGTGCGCTCCAGCTCGCCCATCGCGCCGCGGAAGGCACCAAGCTGCTGTTCCAGGCGCGAGCGGTAGATCGCCACTTCACCGGCATGGTTGACCAGGCGGTCGAGCAGATCCGCGCGCACGCGCACCTGTTCCTGCTGCGGGCGCGCCAGCGGATCTTCATCGATCACGCCTTCAGCCGGCAGCGGTGCCGACAACGGCGCATCGAGCAGCGCCGGCGCCGGGCCGGCGACCGCTGCCGACGCGGTTTCTGCAACGCTCGCCACGTCCGCTGCGCCTGCGGCAGCCGCTGCTGCTGCGGCAATATCGGTGGTGGTACGCACTTCGAACGCATCGACCAGATCCTGCGCCGGTTCCACCACGCGGTGGTTACCGGTGCGGGTCAGCAGCTGGTGCAGGCGATCGAATCCGCGCTCCAGCAACTGCACATCGCGGCGTTCGATCTCGGTGCGACCGGCGGCGACCGCCTCCAGCAACGATTCGATGCTGTGGCCGAGATCACCGATGGCGTTGATGCCGGCCATGCGTGCGCCACCCTTCAGGGTGTGCAGGTCACGCTGCAGGCCGGCCAGCACCTCGCGGTCCTGCGGTGCATCACGCAGCTCGCTGATCAGGCCATCGCAGTGGTCGAGCAGGTCCTTGCCTTCCTCGACGAAGATGTCGACCAGCTCGCGATCGTAGACGCTGAAGTCGAGCGTATCGGTGCTGTCTTCCGGCACCGGCATGGCAAGGATGTCAGGTGTCACGGTTTCAGGCACGTCGGCTTCGGGCGCGCTGGCTGCCACGGCATCCGATACCGCAACCGCATCGACATCGGCAGCTTCGGCGTGGACCTCCGCCTGGCCCGGCGCGTCTTCCAGTTCGAAGAAGCGAACCGGTTCGGCGGTGGCCTGCGCTGCGGCCTCCGCGATCTCCTCATTCACCGTCGCCGGGGACGGCTGATCGGCGCTCTCTCCTTCACCGATCGCCGCCTCCCCGCCGACGTCCGCGTCCTCGGCAAAGGCTTCCGCCTCGCCCGGCGCGAGTTCGCTGGCCTGCAGGCCGAGCACGGGCCATTGCCCGTCGTCGGCCAGGGGCTGCTCTTCGTCGATCACGTGCAGGCCGGCCTCGAGCGCGGCTTCCAGCGAGACCGGTTCTGCAAACCCCGGCGCAGCCATTTCATCCTGCAGGCTCGACAGCTCGCTGTCGAGTGGCAGTGCAGCAGGCATTTCGAACGCCGTGGCATCAGCGACCTGCGCGTGATCGGCCGGGGGCGTATTCAGGTCAGATGCGACGGCTTCGACAGCGGCCGGAGTCTCTTCGGCGTCGCGGTCGTCAACCGGCAGCGCACTGGCATCCAGGTACGGCGACAGATCATCCACGACGGTCAAACCGGCATCGTCGGACAACCGCAGCACGCCTTCGGCCTCCGCCTCGACACCGGCTACGGCAACGGCTGGAACGTCGTCGGCCACCTGGATCGATTCGACCACCGGCAGCGACGCATCCTCCTCACCCGGTACGGACGGCCATCCGGCATCGAAGTAGCGCGAAAGATCATCGCTGGCCGTCAGCTCACCGACCTCCAGCCCGGCCTCGATCGCCACGTCGGCGACCGGGGCTTCGGCAGTATCGGCACGTGCTTCCGCGTCCTGCTCCGGTGCGGCAAACGAATGCGGCACCGCATCGGATTCAGGCGCGACGGCTGTCGATGCATCCGCGTCCAGTTCCACCGGCGGTTCGTCATCCAGCGCCAGATCGTCTTCTTCGTCTTCCAGGCCCACCATCGGCCAGCGCGCTTCCGGCAACGCGCCAGCCAGCGCCTGCAGGCGCTGCGCGAGTACCTGTTGCGGCGCGATGCGCGGCTGTTCGGCCTGCAACGCTTCCATGGTGGCGGTGATCGCCTGCGCAGTCGCATCCAGGGCGGCTACGCCTTCATCACCCGGGACCACCTCGGCGGCCAGTGCGCGCTTGATGTAGGACTCCGCGCCGCCGGTCACCGCCGTGATCTCGGGCACTTCGGTCATCGCGAAGGCGCCGTTCATGGTGTGCACCGCGCGCAGCAGTGCATCGCTGACCGGTTGCGGCGCCTGCTGCGCCGAACGCAGCCAGTCCTGCAGGGTGGCCTGGTGGACTTCCACCTCGGCCTCGAGAATCTCGCGCAGCACGCTGTCGATGTTGGCCGGCGTACCGGCCACTTCGGCCTCCACGTCGGTATCGGCCGGCGCCGAGGCGGCAGCCTCCACATCGAGAATGCGGCTGATCTCGTCTTCGCCGTCAGCTTCAGCAACCGGTACAACCGGCGCAGCCGCACCCGGCAGCGGTACGTAGTAGGTTTCCTCGCCTGCGCCGACACGATCGGCAATGGCCTGCATGGCCTGCAGGTCGACGCTGATGCGCTGGCCGTGGCGCAGCGCTGCGTTCAGCTGTGGCAGCGCCGCATGTGCGTTGTCGACCATCGCCAGCACCGCCGGCGAGGCGGCGCGGCTGCCATCCAGCACGCGGTTGAGCATGCCTTCGATCTTCCACGCGAACTCGCCCAGCGTACGTGCGCCAACCAGGCGGCCACTGCCCTTGAGGGTATGGAAGATGCGGCGGATCGGGCGCAGCCGGTCCATGTTGTCCGGCTGCATGCGCCACGCCGGCAGCAGCGTGCCCAGATTGGCGAGCTCGTCGTCGAACTCTTCCAGGAACACCTCGCGGATGTCCTCGTCGATGTTCTCGGCGTCGTCGTCGAAGCCGGCGTCGAAGCCCGTAGTCGCATCGGCATTGGCGTCGGCGCCGGTCGCAACGACCGCTTCCGGTGCCGCCGCGGTGGGCATCGCCTGCGGATTGAAGCCGGCAGCGGCTGCACTCAGCTCGGCGAAGAACTGGGCATCGGCTTCGCTGAAATCGATCGGCGCGATGGTGTCGATATCGATCACCGACACGGCCGGCGCCGACGTTTCCGCTGCCGGGGCGGGCGCTTCGATCGACGGCGGCGTGATCGACGATGCCGGCAGGTCATCCGGAGCCTCGTCCACCCTGACCTCCGCCGCAGGCGATGCATCGGCCAGCGGCGGTGCCACGGCATCGACGATCTCCAGCGACGGATGCAACCCGGCGTCATCGTCCAGCGACAACGTTTCCATCGCATGCAGCGACAGCACATCGTCAGCGTTGTCCAATGCATCGGCGTCGAAGCGGAACACCACGTCGTCGGCCTCGGCAACCGCGCCCTGTTCGGCCGCTACCGGATCGAACACCGGCCCAGCATCGAATCCGGTCACGGGCGAAACCACGCTGTCCGTCATCTTGTCGATCGCAGGCGCTGCGCTTTCCTCAAGCACCTGCGGCGCCTCGGACAGCGACCACTGCGGTGCATCGGCGTGATCGCTGTCGGCCAGTTCGAAGCTGACGGGATCGAAACTGGCGAACGTCGGCGCGCGTTCGTCGCCGGCGGGTGCGGCCGCCTCGGCTTCGGGGTAGAACGGCGCCAGCTCCCACTGCGGGACATCAGGCGCAGGTGCGCTGGACGCGGCGAAGACCAGCGATGCCTCGGCATCAGCCTGTGTTGGCAGCGGCGAGGCGCCAGCATCCAACGGGCTGGCGGCCACGACGCCCGCGGTGCCCAGCGCGCCGAACATCAGGCTGTTGTCGGGCACCCTCGGTGCCGGTGTGGCCGGCGGCGGATCGAAGGTGAAGTCCGGCAGCGATACCGGCACGTCGCCGGCCGCGGGCGCAGCAGGCTGCACCGGTACCTCGATGCGCTCGGGCTGCAGCGGCTCGACCTGCACCGGCAGCGGCTCACGTTCGATCGCAAGCGCTGCCGGCGCTTCCGGTGCGGCGGCGTTGCGTTCGGGCAGCGGCCAGTAGCGCAGTGCCTCGAGGCTGCTGCGGGTGATTTCGAGGATGTCTTCGCGGCCCGGGCGACGATCGCGCAGGGCTTCCAGGTAGTACTCCAGGCTGGCCATGGCATCGGCCAGGGTGTCCAGCTGGCGGCCGCTGGGCACGCGCTGGCGGCCGATCAGCTCGGCCTCGATGTACTGCTGCACGCCACGCAGGTAATCGGCGGCGGTACCCAGGTCGAGCATGCGCAGCGCGCCGGACACATCGCCCAGCAGGCGCGGTACATCCTGCAGCTCGGCATGGTTCCAGCTGGTTTCGATGAAGGCGACGAAATGCTCGCGGGCGGCAGCGAAGTTGGCGATGGCTTCATGGGCCAGCACTTCCACCGTGCGCCGGTTCTCCACCGCGCTCGGATCGTCCTCGCCACTGCCGCCGGCGCCCAGATGGGCAACCTGGTCGTCCAGCGAGGCATCGACGTACAGCAGCGCACCGGCGATATCCAGCAGCAGGTTCTCGTCGATCTGCTGGCGCCCCTCGACCACGCCACGCAGCGCGTCGCGCTGCTGCACGACCACGCCGCGGGCCACGCCCAGGCCCATCATGCCCAGCGTGTCGGCCACGGCGCCCAGTTCGTTGGCCTGGGTCTGCAACTGTTCCGGTGCACCGCCGGTGCGCAGGTGCAGGTCAAGCGCATCCTTGATGCGCAGCAGTTCTTCCTTCACTGCGCTGCCGACGGTATCGAGCAGCTCGCGGTTGCGCCCGCTCAGGCTGCCCCGGGCATGGTCCAGTTCGGCCTCGGTGGCGGTGATGCTGTCCGGCGCAAAGGCCAGCAGCACGCTGTCGTTGACGCCTTCTTCGCCACGCGACGCGCGGATCTCGTTGAGCAGCGGCATCAGCACGATCGGAATGTCGCGATGGCCGTTCTGCAGGCGCTCCAGATAGTCCGGCAGCAGCACGCTGCCACGCATCAGGGTCGCACAGGCTTCATCCCGGTCGGCCACCTGGCCGGCGCCGATGGCATTGGCCAGCTGCTCCAGCTCTTCGGCCACCATCGCCGGGGCATACAGTTCAACCATGCGCAGGGTGCCCTGCACCTGGTGCAGGTAGCCGGCGCAGATGCGCATGCGGCTGGCATCACTCGGGTCTTCCGCGTAGTACTCGACCTCGTTGCGCACCTGGCGCAGGGTCTCGTCCAGCTCGGGCTTGACCCAGCCCAGCGCTGCGTGGCTCATCGCATCGCGCAGACTGCTCATGGACGCGCTCCGTTCGCCGCCGCGCGATGGCCGCGCGGATTCTGGCGTGGGGAATGGAAATGCTTCATCGACTGGTTCCTTGCTCGCCGCCCTGCCCGCGTCACGCCGGCAGCTTGAAGTCGGCGACCGAACGGCGCAGGTCCGCCGCCAGCTGCGCGAGGTGGCCGATCGACTCTGCGGTCTGCCCGGCACCCTGCGAGGTCTGGCCGGTGATCTGCCGGATCACGCCCATGGTGCGGGTGATGTCCGAGGCCGCGGCCGACTGCTGCTGGGCGGCGATGGAGATGTTCTTGATGAGGGTATTGAGGGCGTTGGACACGCGCTCGATCTCGGTCAGCGCGGTACCGGCGTCCTCGGCCAGGCGCGCACCGGACACCACTTCGGCCGTGGTCTGCTCCATCGAGGTGACCGCTTCGTTGGTATCGGCCTGAATGGCCTGCACCAGGTTTTCGATGCGTCGGGTCGCACCCGAGGTACGTTCTGCCAGGCGCTGCACTTCGTCGGCCACGACCGCGAAACCGCGGCCCGCTTCACCCGCCGACGCCGCCTGCACCGCCGCGTTCAGCGCCAGGATGTTGGTCTGCTCGGAAATGTCATTGATCAGTTCCACGATCGAGCCGATTTCCTGCGACGACTCGCCCAGGCGCTTGATGCGCTTGGAGGTTTCCTGGATCTGGTCGCGGATCTGGTCCATGCCCTGGATGGTCTCGCGCACCACGCCGGCGCCTTCGGCGGCGATCACCACCGAGCGCTGTGCCACGTCGGCCGACTCGGCCGAGTTGCGCGACACCTGCTCGATGCTCGCTGCGATTTCACCGATGCGGTCCGAGGCGGAGGTGATCTGGTTGGCCTGGTGGCCCGCCGCCTCTGCCAGCTGCATCGCGGTGGCCTGGGTTTCCTGGGTGGACATCGCGACCTTGGCCGAGGTGTCGTTGATGGTGGTCACCAGGTGGCGCAGCTCGTCCACCGCATAGTTGATCGCGTCGGCGATCGCGCCGGTCATGTCCTCGGTCACCGAGGCCTTCACCGTCAGGTCACCCTCACCGAGCGAGGAGATTTCGTCCAGCAGCCGCATGATCGCCTGCTGGTTGCGGCTGTTGAATTCCACCTGGGTTTGGTAACGCAGTTCCTGCTCGCGCGAGCGGCTGCGCACGTTGGTGGAGACGAAGCCGATGATCGCGATCAGCGACAGCGCGCCGGACACCACGCCGATCCAGAAGTTCGGGAACAGGCGGGTGTCGGACACCGAGCCGAACGAGGAGAACGCATCGAACAGCTTGCGGCTGTCGTCCAGCATGTGTGCCGAGCCCTGGCCCAGCGCGGTGGCGGCGGACTGCGCCGCGAACAGCTGGCGCGAGCTGGCCAGGATCGCGTCGGCGTCCTGCTTCATCGCTTCCCACTTCTGCTGCGACTGCTCCAGTGCGGCCACGGCGGCAGCACCGCGCACGGCGGTGATGCCCAGTTCCTCGTTGCCGTTGCGCAGGCCGTCGAGCACCTGCGAGAACACGGTGATGTCACGCGCCAGCGCATCCCCGGAGGTCGCTGCGGCGCTGCCACCGGCACGCATTTCGGTCACCCGACGGGCCATCGAACCGGCCACCACGACCTGCTGCAGTGCGCTGTACACCTGCGACGAGGGGGCGCCGGAGGCGGACATCGCGCGCACCAGCTCGTTCAGCTGGGCCTGCAGGCCCGGTACCGCGCCGGTGAAGTTGTTGGCATTGCCGGCCAGCGCCAGCACCGCCGGCTCGCTGGCCACCAGCTGCCCGGCCTGCTTGCCCAGCGGCGCCCAGGTTTCGCCCAGGGTGGCGATGGCGCCGGACACGCCCGGCTCCTTGCCATAGCGGCCCTGCAGCGTCGACACGTTCTGTTCGATCGCGTTGCGGGTGGCCTTGAAGGCGGTGAAGGCCTGGGCGTTGCCGCCGACCGCGTCACGTCCCTGGTTGGCCAGCTGCTGCGACAGCACCTGCAGGTCGGCGGCCTTGGAGCCGGCGTCGGCAAGGCGGCTGCCCTGCCAGGTGGCGACGCCGGTGTTGACGCCGAACAGGATCATCGATGCCAGCAGCAGGAACAGCCAGAGGTTGCTGCCGCCCAGCCGCAGCTTGCCGGTCTTGGTGGCGTCCGAAGCAGTACTCATCGTTCAACCTCGATCTTCAATGCAGGGGGCGATGCCCGGCCTCAGGCCGCGGCTTGCCGGAATTCAGGGGTGCGCGACAGCAGCGAGAGCGAGAACACGCCCCAGTCATGGCCGTCGGCATGGAAGGCACGGTCAACGAAATGGCCGTAGCGGCCTTCGGCCAACGTGCCCGCGTCGATCTGCTGGTCCAGCTCGAAGCTGCGCTGGCCGAACAGTTCATCGATGGTCAGTGCGACGTCGCCGCCAGCCTGGCGCATGATCAGCACGCGCTGGCCTTCCTGCTGCACGGTGCGCATGCCTTCCAGGAAGTACTTCAGGTCGACCACCGGGAACAGGTTGCCACGCAGGTTGCCCACGCCCAGCAGCCAGGGCTGCGCGCAGGGCACCGGGGTCACCGGCGGCATCGGCACGATTTCCACCACTTCGCGGAAATCGGACACCAGCCGGCGCTGGCCGACGCGGTAACCGACGCCACGCCACAGGTCCTGGGCGAACTGCCGCCCGGGCAGCTGCACTGCATGGGCCAGGCTGCGTCGTTCGTAGGCTTCAAGGATGTCGAAGGGCGAGCGCATCAGGCCACCAGTTCGTTGATCCGCGCGATCAGTTCATCCTCGCGCGGCGGCTTGACGATGTAATCGGCTGCGCCCTGGCGCAGGCCCCAGGCCTTGTCGGTTTCCATCGCCTTGGTGCTGACGATGATCACCGGGATGTGCTTGATCGCCGCATCGCGGGCCATCGCCCGGGTGGCCTGGAACCCGCTCATGCCGGGCAGGACCACGTCCATCAGCACCAGCTGCGGCACCTGGTCGCGGACCAGCTGCAGGCCATCCTCGGCGTTGTCCGCTTCCAGCACCTCGTGGCCGGCACGGCGCAGCCACTGGGTGAACACCGCGCGGTCGGTCGGTGAATCCTCGATCAGGACGATACGAGCCATTGTGCCTTTCCCCCCTGGTCAGGCGTTGACGTATGTGCGGATGGCACCCAGCAGTTCTTCGCGCGTGAAAGGCTTGGTCAGGTATTGCTCCGAGCCGACGATGCGCCCCCGCGCCTTGTCGAACAGACCATCCTTGGACGACAGCATGATCACCGGGGTCGCCTTGAACAGCTGGTTGCCCTTGATCAGCGCACAGGTCTGGTAGCCATCCAGGCGCGGCATCATGATGTCGACGAAGATGATCTGCGGCTGCTGGTCTGCGATCTTGGCAAGCGCTTCGAAGCCGTCGGTGGCGGTGACCACCTCGCAGCCTTCGCGCTTGAGCAGCGTTTCCGCAGTCCTGCGGATGGTCTTCGAATCATCGATGACCATCACCCGGAGTCCTGCGAGTTCCCCGCCCGCAGTCGTGTTTTCAGTCATTGCCTATCCCCAAGCGCACGGCCCAATCTCTGGCGGGAGCCGCTGCGAAAGCGTATCTATATCGCACTTCCCGCGCCCGCTTCAAGGCCGGCCTGCCGCGCAGGGGGTAGCACCGGGCTGAACGTGACCGGGTTCGCAATGACTGCGCTGCCGGCAGGCGGACGCTGCGTTGCACTACGGCGGGGAGGCGCACGGCCGGCGTTGCCGCTACCATCAACGCCTTGCCTGACAGGTGCGCCCATGCCGTTGAACGTCATCGTGGTGATGGACCCCATCGCCCACATCAAGATCGCCAAGGACACCACCTTCGCCATGTTGCTGGAAGCCCAGCGCCGTGGCCATGCCCTGCACTACGTGCGGCCCGGCGGGCTGGCCCTGGAAGGTGGCGTGGCGGTGGCCCAGACCGCACCGCTGCAGGTGCGCGACGACCCGGCCGGCTGGTATGAGCTGGGCGCGTTCAGCCGTACCGCGTTCGGTCCCGGCCAGATCGTGCTGATGCGCAAGGACCCGCCCGTCGACGCCGAGTACATCTATGACACGCAGGTGCTGGACGTGGCTGCCGCTGCCGGCGCCTGCGTGGTCAACAACCCGCAGGGCCTGCGCGACTACAACGAGAAGCTGGCCGCCCTGCTGTTCCCGCAGTGCTGCCCGCCGACCCTGGTCAGCCGCGATGCCAAGGCATTGAAGGCCTTCGCGCTGGAGCACGGCCAGGCCGTGCTGAAGCCGCTGGATGGGATGGGCGGCCGCTCGATCTTCCGCAGCGGCCAGGGCGATCCGAACCTGAACGTGATCCTGGAAACCCTGACCGACGGCGGCCGCAAGCTGGCGCTGGCCCAGAAGTTCATTCCCGACATCACGGCCGGCGACAAGCGCATCCTGCTGGTCGACGGCGAACCGGTCGACTACTGCCTGGCGCGCATTCCCCAGGGTGACGAGTTCCGCGGCAACCTGGCGGCTGGCGGCCGTGGCGAAGGGCGCCCGCTGAGCGAGCGTGACCGCTGGATCGCCGGCCAGGTTGGCCCGGAGATGAAGCGCCGTGGCATGCGCTTCGTCGGCCTGGACGTGATCGGCGATTACCTGACCGAGGTCAACGTGACCAGCCCGACCTGCGTGCGCGAGCTCGACGCGCAGTACGGCCTGAACATCGCCGGCACCCTGTTCGACGCGCTCGAGGCCGGCCTGCGCTGATGGCGGCCGCACCTGCCGTCCTGCCCCCGCCGGCGCGCGAAGCGCAACGGCTGGGCGCGACCATCGCGCTGTCGATCGTGGTCCACGCCCTGCTGATCCTGGGCGTGGGTTTTGCGGTGAAAGGCGACGCACCACTGGTGCCGACGCTGGAGGTGATCTTCAGCCAGACCCGCACCGCACTGACCCCGAAGCAGGCCGATTTCCTTGCCGCCGCCAGCCAGGAAGGTGGCGGCGAGCACGACCGTGCGCAGCGCCCGCGCGACAACCAGGCCGGCATCGTTCCGCAGGCCCAGGCGGGGCTGAGCCCGGTGCCGCAACAGCAGCAATCGGCCGCGCCGGCGCCCCCGCCGCAGGCGCGGGTGGTCAGCAGCCGCAACGGCGAAGAGGCAGTGGCCCAGGCGCAGGCACGCCCGACACCGGAGCAGCCCGAACCGGATGCACCGCTGACCGCGCGCGAACAGCGCGACGCCGAGATGGCACGGCTGGCGGCCGAGGTGCACCTGCGCTCGGCGCAGTACGCCAAGCGCCCGAACCGCAAGTTCGTGTCGGCCAGCACGCGCGAATATGCCTACGCCAATTACCTGCGCGCCTGGGTCGACCGCGCCGAGCGCGTCGGCAACCTGAATTACCCGGACGAGGCCCGGCAGCGCCGGCTCGGCGGCCAGGTGGTGATCAGCGTGGGCGTGCGCCGCGATGGCAGCGTGGAAAGCAGCCGGATCCTGCGTTCAAGCGGGACGCCGTTGCTGGATGAGGCGGCGCTGCGGGTGGTGCAGCTTGCGCAGCCATTCCCGCCGCTGCCGAAGACCGAGGACGAGATCGACATCCTGCAGGTCACCCGCACCTGGGTGTTCCTGCCGGGTGGCACCCTGCACGACGACCGGTAGGGGTTTGTTGCCCGGGCCTGCGGCCCGGGACCCGCTGGAAGCAAAGTCAAAGTCAACATCAACAGCAGCGGTCGGGATATTGGGTTTGGCGGGGCGGTATGGGCTTGCAGGACACGCCGTAAACCCGTCCCTGGGGGCTCGATGGCGCCTTGCTCGTGTGCGCTGTCCTGCGCACGCGGCAAGACCGGGGTTGAGCGTCCTGCCCAACCCGCCCGAGGCGTGCCTCGGGCCCATGGCGCCAACGGTCCTGCAAGCCCATACCGCCCCGCCTCTGACAGATCCCGACGCATCATTGCTGTTGGTAGGTGTCGACCTTGGTCGACACACATCCACGCTACGCGTGGATGCGAGCGAAGCGATCCGCTTTTGACTTTGATTTTCTTTTGATTTTCCGTGGCGGACGCACACGGAAACTGTCAGAGGTCGGGCGGGGTGGGTTCGCGGGGGTGTCCGCGGCACGGATGCCGCGGCCAAGCCCCCATGGGTGAGGGCGCTTTGCTTGCGAAGCACTGCTTCGCAAGCGCCCGAACGCACAGCCGCCAGCGGCTGGGCCGGACCGCGGAGCGGGGTTCACGGCGTCCCCCGCGAACCCACCCCGCCCGGCCAAGCGCGGCTTTTGGTTTATGCGATCAACCAACCCCGTCACGAGGGGCTCAGCCGTTGGCCTTCGCCTTCGCCTCGCGCGCGGCCTGCTGCTCGACCAGGGTCAGTGCCACGTTGTCGCGCAGGTAGGCCGGCTCGACCTTCTCCGGTGCAATGGCTTCGCCGCGCGCGAACGCCGGCACCGCCAGTGCGAGCACGTCCGACGCACGCGGCAATGCCGTGGCGTCGAATCCGCGCAAACCTGTACCGAGCTGCGCGACCAGCGCACCCTCGGCTGCGGCGAACCCGGTACCGACACCGTAGGCCGACAGCCCTTCCGGCAGCGCCACCGCTGCCGGCGCGCAGACGCGCTCGGCATCGCGCGCGACCGGCAGGCTGTCCACGCGCTCGAAGCGGGCGACGTAGAGTTCGCCCATCCGCGCATCGATCGCCGACAGGATCTGCGTTTCTTCCGCCGGTGCGCGCAGCGCCAACACCTGCAGCGTCGAGACCGGCAGCAGCGGGCGGTCCAGTGCCAGTGCGATGCCCTGGGCAATGGCAATCGCCAGGCGCACGCCCGTGAACGCACCCGGACCGCGACTGAGGGCGATGCCATCAAGCTGGCGACGGCTGATGCCGGCGTCGGCCAGCAGCGCCTCGGCCCACGGCAGGCTCAACTCGGCGTGCCGGCGCGGGGCGATCTCGAAGCGTTCCAGCACCTGCCCATCGACATGCAGGGCAACGGAACAGGCTTCGGTGGCGGTTTCAAAGGCAAGCAGTTTCATTGGATCAGGTCAGAACAAGGGGAACGTGGCACCGGGAGCAGGCTCCGGGCCCGCCGCAACGGCGGCCGGGGCACCCGCATCATCGGCCACGGGCAGCCATTGTGGCCTAAAGAAGGCCTGCACATCGGCCAGGCTGCGGGTGCGCCGGAACGGCGGCAGCGACTCAAGAAAGACCCGGCCATAGCCACGGTTGAGCAGGCGCGGATCGCACAGGACCAGCACGCCCCGGTCGCTTTCGCTGCGGATCAGGCGGCCAACGCCCTGCTTCAGGGCGATCACCGCCTGCGGCAGCTGCTCGTCGCGGAACGGGTTGCCCCCCTGGCTGCGGATCGCCTCCAGCCGCGCCTCGTATACCGGGTCATCCGGTGCCGCGAACGGCAGCTTGTCGATCATCACCACGCTCAGCGCTTCGCCGACCACGTCCACGCCCTCGCGGAAACTGGCCGAGCCCAGCAGCACGCCATTGCCCGATTCGCGGAAACGCTGCAGCAGCGCCGCGCGTGGCGCCTCGCCCTGCACGAACAACGGCCACGGCCCGTCGCGCAGTGCCTCGGCGGCCTCGCGCAATGCACGGTGCGAGGCGAACAACAGGAACGCCCTGCCCTGCGAGGCCTGCAACACCGGCCGCAAGGTCTGGATCAGCGCGGTGCCAAACCCGCGCGCCGCCGGATCGGGCAGGCCTTCGGGCAGGTAGCACAACGCCTGCTCGGGCCAGTTGAACGGGCTCGGCTGGACCAGCGTGTGCGGATCGTCCAGGCCCAGGCGCGTGGCGATGTGGTCGAAGCCACCGCCCACGGTCAGCGTGGCCGAGGTGAAGATCCATGCCGCGCGGCTGCGCTCGCGATGCTCGCGCAGCGGGCCGGACACATCCATCGGCGTGCGCTGGCAGCGGAAACCACGCGGGGTGAGCTCATACCAGAGCACATCGGCGGCACGGGGGGTCTCCGCCGGATCGGTATCGAAATCGAGGGTGGGCTCATCATCGCCCAGCCAGCGCTGCAGCCGCGACACCGCCTCGCGTGCCCGCGCATGACAGGCATCCAGACCCGCCGCCGCCTCGCGCAGCGGTTGCAGTGCCTGCTCCAGCGTCACCAGGCCGGCCATCACCGTATCGAATCCATCGCGCACCTGTGGCATCGCCAGCGCACGCCACTGCGTACCCCGTGGCGGCAGCCCCTCCATCGCCGAGCGCAGCGCCAGCAACGCCTGCTGCAACTGGTCGACCGGCTCCTGCAGGGCCGACTGCGCGCCGCCTACGCCGCGCGCCTCGGCCAGGCAGTCGCGGCCGAGTTCCTGCCACGGGCGCATGCCGAAGCCTTCGCCGAAAAACTGCGCGGCCAACTCGGGCAGCTGATGCGCCTCGTCGATGACAAAGGCCTGCGCCCCCGGCAGCAACTCACCGAAGCCGTCCTGTTTCAGTGCCAGGTCGGCCAGCAGCAGGTGGTGGTTGACCACCACCACGTCGGCAGCCTGCGCACGTTGGCGCGCGCGCACCACGAAGCAGTCGTCCCAGAACGGGCAATCGGTACCCAGGCAGTTGTCGACCGTGGAAGTGACCATCGGCAGAAGCGGCGAGTCATCGGCCAGGCCTTCCAGTTCGGCGATGTCACCGAACTCCGAACGGCCGGACCAGGCCAGGATGCGCTGGAACTGCGCAGCCTGCTCCGGGCTGGAAAAACGCGGTTCGCCCCGCGCCTGCTGCAGGCGGTAGCGGCACAGGTAATTCGCGCGCCCCTTCAGCAGCGCGCTGCGCAGGCCAACGCCCAGTGCCTGGCGCACGCGCGGCAGATCGCGGTGGTAGAGCTGGTCCTGCAACGCGCGGGTACCGGTGGAGATGATGGTGCGCAGCCCGGACAGCAGCACCGGCACCAGATAGGCGAAGGTCTTGCCGGTGCCTGTACCGGCCTCGGCCAGCAGCAGGTCGCGCTGCTGCAGCGCTTCGGCGATGGCGTCGGTCAGGTGCAGCTGTGCCGGACGCGGGACAAAGGCATCCAGATGCGAGGCGAGCGCGCCGCCTTCGCTGAGGGCTTCGCGGCTGGCATGGACAAGGTCGGACATCAGAGGGAGAGGATACCCGGCCGGGCGCTGCCCGGCACCCGTTTCAAGCCAAGGCAACAGCAACAGCGGTGTTCATGGCTCTGGATTTTTACGTGCTGGGCAGGCCGGGAGGGGCAGGCAGGACACGCCGTAAACCCATCCATGGGGGCTCGATGGCGCCATCCATGGCGCCAACGGTCCTGCCTGCCCCTCCCGCCCCACCCTCGACAGTTTCCCAGTGACGGATGCACGCGCGGCGTCGCGTCGAGCTTGCTCGACTGCCCTTTCAGAAGCGGTGGGTGGAACGGAAACAAGAAGGGGTCGGATCCGTTTTGCTGCGGAAAACGGATCCGACCCCACAACGAGTGCGCGCAGCGCGCGACCCGCTTTTGATTTTCTTTTTCTTTTCCGTGGCTGGACGCACACGGGAACTGTCAGAGGCCGGGCGGGGTGGGTTCGCGGGGGTGTCCGCGGCATGGATGCCGCGGCCAAGCCCCCAGGGACGGGTTCACGGCGTCCCCCGCGAACCCACCCCGCCCGGCCAAGCGCGGCTTTTGCTTTACTCGGCCAAGCAGCCAGCCACGAGGGGCTGTGCCGTTGGCTGGAAATTCAGTACCGCTTGATCCCCGGCACCGTGCAGCCCTCAATCTGCGCATGCGCCGACACCGCATTCTCCTTCTCGCCCCGCGCCAGGCGCGACTGCTCGATCGTCGCCCAATGCCGGCGGCACAGCGGCCCGGTCTTCGAGCCCAGATCCACCGCCTTGCGCGCGAACGTCTCCGCCTGCGCCCACTGGCCCTGCAGCAGCGCCAGTTCGGCACGTTCCTGCAGCACTGCCGGGTCACCCGCCACGATCTCCAGCGCGTGGTCCAGGCTGCTGGCCGCGCCGGCCAGGTCGTTCGCCTGGCGTTGTGCCAGTGCGGTTACCCGCAGATCTTCCACCTGCGAATCACGCAGCGGCTGTACCGACAATTCCTTGTCGTCCGGACCCGCTGCAGCATCCACCGCAGCCAGGCGCTGCGCCGGCGTGGTGGTATCGACCGGCTTGACCACCGGTGGTGCGCTGCTCACGCAGGCGGCCAGGGCCAGGCTGAGGCCGGTCAGGGCCAGGGGCTGCAGCAGGGATCGCATGTTCATCGGCATCATCGGCTCGGGGGAGGAGTGGCGGCGGCAGGTGCCGCGGCAGGTTCGGCAGGCGCTTCCGGCTTGCGGTCCAGGCCGAACCAGCTGCGCCAGCCACCGCCCTCGCCGTCGGCCTCGCCCTGCCCCTCCGGCGACGCGGCCGGCGCGCACGGCGCATAGGCAGGCGCATAGCCCACCACGAACGGGAAACGACGCGCGCCGGGGCAGCCTTCATCGGTGCTGTTGAGGCCGGTGGGAGCCACCGACTGCCAGTCCAGGCCCTTGTTGCTGACCCGCAGCGGCGCGCTCGGCAGGCGCTGGAAGATGCCCGACCAGACCCGCATCGCGCCGGTGGCGCCATACAGGCCGGCCTGCGCGTTCTGGTCGTTGCCGATCCAGATCACTGCCAGGTGATCACCGGTGTAGCCGGCATACCAGCTGTCACGGCCATCGTTGGTGGTGCCGGTCTTGCCGGCGGGCTGCAGGCGGCCGAGGCCATCGGCATTGAGCCGCTGCGCGGTACCGCTGGCGACCACCTGCTGCAGGCCGACACTGATCAGGTTGGCGGCAATCGAGTCGCCTTCCTGCGCCGGTGCCGGGGTCTTGTCGTACCGCTTGAGCAGCTTGCCCTGCGGATCGAGCACGCCACGCACCGCGTGCAGCGGCTGGATCTCGCCGCCGGACGCCAGGAACTGATACAGCTGCGCCATCGCGTACGGGCTCTGGTCGGTCGAGCCGAGGATCACCGCCGGGTTGGCGTCAGCCTTGATGCCGGCCAGGACATGGATCAGCTGGGTCACGCGCTCCGGGCCGACCTGCATGCCCACGCGCACCGTGGCCTGGTTGTAG
Source organism: Stenotrophomonas sp. YJH_SMC_127 (assembly GCF_059372445.1). Taxonomy (NCBI): domain Bacteria; kingdom Pseudomonadati; phylum Pseudomonadota; class Gammaproteobacteria; order Lysobacterales; family Lysobacteraceae; genus Stenotrophomonas; species Stenotrophomonas sp. YJH_SMC_127. The sequence goes on from NZ_JCAFVO010000001.1 coordinate 607,157, forward strand.
GAATGCGCCAGTGCGTCGATCAGGCGCACCGTGCCGTGGCTGCGGTTGTCCGCGTTGCCGGGACTCCAGTTGCGGCCGCGGCCGAGCTGCACCGTCACCGGCGAATCATCCACCCAGCTGGCCAGCGAGTAACGGTCCGGCTGCGCCAGGGCCAGCAGGTAGACGAACGGCTTGAGCAGCGAACCGACCGGACGCTGCGCCTCGATCGCGCGGTTGAAGCCGACCTCGGACACCTCGCGGCTGCCGATCACCGCCAGCACGTCGCCGTTGTGCACGTCGGTCAGCACCATGCCGGCCTGCAGCTCGGGGCGGCGCTTGCTTTCCAGCGACTTGATGGTGCGGGTCACCGCGCCTTCGGCATAGGCCTGCGCGGACGGCGACATGCCGGTCATCACGCTCAGGCCCGCGCCCTGCAGCGCAGATTCCGGATAGTCATGGCCGAGCTGGCGGCGGACCAGGTCAACGTAGGCCGGGAAGCGGTTGGCTGCCACCAGGCCCGGCGTCTTGGGCACGCCCAGCGGTGCCTTCAGCGCGCGCTGGTACTCGGCATCGTCGATCAGCGTGGCCTCGTGCAGCTTGCCCAGCACGAAGTTGCGGCGATCCAGCGCGCGCTCCGGGTTGCGCCGCGGGTCGTAGAAGGACGGCCCCTTGACCAGGCCGATCAGCAGTGCGATCTGCTCGGTCTCCAGCGACTGCAGGTCACGGCCGAACCAGAACTCGGCGCCGGAGGACATGCCATGGATCGCCTGGCTGCCGCGCTGGCCCAGGTACACCTGGTTGAGATAGGCCTCGAAAATGGTGCGCTTGTCATAACGCGCTTCCATGATCAGTGCGTACAGCACCTCATTGAACTTGCGGGTGACCGTCTGCTCCTTGCCGATGCCGAGCAGGCCGCTGCGGGCCAGCTGCTGGGTCAGCGTCGAAGCGCCCTGGCGGCTCTGGCCACCGGAACGGATCGTCACCCACACCGCGCGCGCGATGCCGGACAGGTCGATGCCGTGGTGGCGGTTGAAGTCCTTGTCCTCCACCGCCTGCAGGCCAGTCACCAGCAGGTCCGGCGCCTCGTCCATGCGGATCAGGCGGCGCTCTTCCTGCTTCTGGCCGTACAGGGTGGCGATGCGCGCCGGATCCAGCCGCGCGGCCTTCAGCGCCTTGCGGTTGTCGGCGTCGCGCAGCGAGGCCACGCCGCCGTCGGCCAGCGACAGCTCCACCCGGCGCGGGGCCACCCGGCCGTCAACGTCGTTGAAGCCGCGGCTGGAGATGACGAAGCGCCCGCCGTTCACCGCATAGGTGGCCGGCTCCTTGCCCTGCCCGTCATCGCGGTAGGCAGAGGCGGCCAGCTCGGTCTTCAGCGTAGACGCATCCATCGCCTTGCCGGGGGTGAGCACCAGCGGGCGCGCGTACACGCGCGTCGGGATCTGCCAGCGCAGTTCACCGAAACGCTGGGTCACCTGTTGGTTCAGGTACAGCGTATAGGGAATGAGGAAACCCAATCCCAACGCGACCGCAGCCATGCTCCAGGTGATCAGCCGGCGCCGCCACAGCGGACCGTTGTCCTGCTGGTCGTCGTCGGAATCGTCGATGTCGTCGGAATCGTAGCGTCGGGGCACGGGAATGCGAGAATGTAGGGTCTGGCGAGTCTACCCCAGCCGCTGCGGCTGGCGAATTCTCCCGGGTTCCCCTGCTTAAGCTGGAGTTGCAACCGGATGGCGATGTCCCTGGCCGAGATCCGATACCTGATCAACCGCCTGTCGGGCCTGGCCCGCCGGAGCCTGGCAAGCCTGCGCACCCGTGGCTGGCGTGCCACCTGGCAACGCATCCGCGTGCATGCCCAGCGCGCCGTCCCCGCCCCGCGCACGCCACTGTTCCTGCCGCCAGCGCAGGATTTCGCCCCCTTCACGGTGCCGTTCAGCGAGTCGCCGGAGGTGAGCATCGTCATCCCGGTCTACAACCACGTCGCCCACACCGTGGCCTGCCTGCGCGCCCTGGCGGCGCACCCGCCGGCCGCCGCGTGCGAGATCCTGGTAGTGGATGACGGCAGCAGCGATGCCACCGTGCAGTGGATGCCGCAGGTGGCCGGGCTGCGCTATGAAGTGCGTGCGCACAACGGCGGCTTCATTGAAGCCTGCAATGACGGTGTATCGCGCGCACGCGGCCGCTACGTGGTACTGCTGAACAACGATACGGTGCCGCAGCCGGGCTGGCTCGACGCCCTGCTGGACACCTTCGGCAGCGTGCCCGACGCCGGTCTGGTCGGCAGCCAGCTGCTGTACCCGGATGGCCGCCTGCAGGAGTCGGGCGGGGTGATCTTCGCCGATGGCAGTGGCTGGAGCTACGGCCGCTTCGAGGCCGCCGATGATCCGCGCTTTGCCAGCCTGCGCGACGTCGACTACTGCTCGGGCGCGGCGCTGATGCTGCCACGCGCCCTCTGGCAGCAGCTGGACGGCTTCGACACCCGCTACAAGCCGGCCTACTACGAGGACACCGACCTGGCCTTCCGCGTGCGTGCACACGGCCTGCGCGTGCTGGTGCAGCCGGCCAGCCGGGTGATCCACGACGAAGGCACCAGCAACGGTACCGACACCGGCAGCGGGGTGAAGGCCTACCAGGTACGCAACCAGGCCATCTTCGCCGCCCGCTGGGCCACCGAACTGGGCCGTCATCCGGCGGTCGGCGAAGTGCCGTCTCCGGCGCTGCTGCTGCGCGGCCGGCGCCAGGTGCTGATCCTGGACGAGGAAGTACCGCAACCGGATCGCGATTCCGGGTCACTGCGCCAGGTCAATCTGATCCGCCTGCTGCTGCAGGGCGGCGCCCACGTTGTGTTCGTACCGACCCGGCGCGAGCACGCCGGTGCGGCCACCGAAGCGCTGCAACGGATGGGCGTGGAAGTCTGGTACGCGCCCTTCCTGGACAGCGTAGCCGGCTGGCTGCGCAGCCACGGATCGCGTTTCGACGTGGCAATGCTGGTGCGTCACCACGTCGCCCACGAATGCCTGCCGCTGCTCAAGCGCTATGCACCGCAGGCACGGACCGTGTTCGACACCGTCGACCTGCACTACCTGCGCGAACGCCGCGGTGCCGAAGTGGCCGGCGACGCAACCCTGCTGCGTGCAGCGGAACGTACCCGCAGCAGCGAACTGGCCGTGATGGAGCAGTGCGACATCACCGTGCTGGTCAGTGCGGCCGAACGGGAGCAGCTGCAGTCCGATGCGCCGCAGGTGCGGGTGGAGCTGATCTCCAACCTGCATGAGGTCGCCGGTGCCGGCGCCGTATTCGAGCAGCGGCGCGACCTGGTGTTTGTCGGCGGCTTCCGTCATCCGCCGAACCTGGACGGCATGGAATGGTTCATCGGCGAGGTCTTTGCCCGCATCCGCGCCCGGTTGCCGGAAGTGCGCCTGCACTGCATCGGCGCCGCGGCGCCGGAGTCGTTGCTGGCACTGGCCGCACGCCAGCCCGGTGTGCAGATGCACGGGTTCGTCGAAGACATCACGCCCTACATGGACGGCGCGCGCATCGCCATTGCGCCGCTGCGGTTCGGCGCCGGCGTGAAGGGCAAGATCAACCTGAGCATGGCCCATGGCCAGCCGGTGGTCGGTACCACCTGCGCCGTGGAAGGCATGCACCTGCATCCCGGCCAGGACGTGCTGGTGGCCGATGACGCTGTCGGTTTCGCCGATGCGGTGATCCGCCTGTACCAGGATCCACAGCTGTGGCAGCAGTTGTCCGATGCCGGCCTGGCCAACGTCGCCCAGCATTTCTCACTTGATGCCGCCCGCGCGACCGTGCAGCGGGTGTTCTTCGCCTAGTCCGCCCGTCCACCGGCGCGACGCAGGCGGTCTTCGAACGCCGGCAGTTCGGACAGGTCCGGTTGCAGCAACCGCGCCTGTTCGGAAGCGTGCGCGGCAAAGGCCAGGTCGCCATTGCCGAGCCGTTCGCTGCCGATCGCCAGCCAGCGCTGGGCCAACCGCAGCCGCGCCGAGGGCAGGCCCGCTGCGGTCGGTGACAGCGTCTGCCAGGCCTGCAGGCAGGCACCCGCCGCCTGTACCCGGTTCTGCCGCAGATTGTCGTCGAAGCAGCGGCGACTGGCGGGCAGCAGGCGTGCTGCGGCAGCCTTGACCCGCGTGTCGCGGGGGGCCAGTGACTGGGCTTCGCGCAGTGCGTCGAACGCGCTGTGCCCCGGTGGGCTGATCCACTGCCCTGCACGTTCGGCACGCTCGATCTTGCGCAGGTGGTCGCGCAGCTGGCGTTCGCGCTGCGCCGTACTGATCGCGGGCTGCTGCAGGGCCTGTTGCGCCTGGCGCGCACGCTGCAGGCGCTGTGCCAGTTGCTGCCGGATTGCCTGCGAAGCGCCCAGCTCCGCCGCCAGGGCTGCATCGCGTTGCGCCGCATCGAACTGGAAGTCGTCGGCGGATGTCTGGCTGCGCACGACCACCGCCTGCAGCGCCTGCTCACGCCCCCGCTGGGCATTGGGATCATCGGCCGCCACCGCAAGCACTGCCAGGAAACCCTGGGCTGCGGCGTCCAGCTGCTGTCGTTGCAGTGCCCGCTGCGCCTGCCGCAGGCGCTGGTCCACCGCGCGCGCCAGGGCTTCCTCGCTGGCCGGCAGATCGGCATGACCGGCATCGAACTGGCGGGCACGACGCAGGATCGCGGCCGCCTCGGCCAGCTCTCCGCGCCCTGCCAGCGTGCGCGCCTGCAGCAGCAGGTCGCTCAGCGCATCTTCGCGACCTTCCAGCGCCGGCAGGTTGTCCGGCTGCAGGGCAAGGATGCGCTGGAACAAGGGCAACGCACTGCTGTCGCCATCATCCAGGCGTCCGGCCGCGAACGCGTTGCGCGCCTGGGCCAACAACGCACCAATACCGGCTCCGGCACTGCGTCGCGCCTGCAGCTGGCGGGCGACCGCATCGGCTTCGCCCTGCGGCACCTGCAGCTCACGGGCCAGTGCCAGTGCCTGCGCGCTGCCGTCCAGGTCACCGGCGTGCAGGCGATCGCGCGCCTGTTGCAGCGCTGCCGCGCCGGTATTGGCCAGGCCCTGGCGCGCCTGCGGGCGATCACCGTCCAGCGCCAGCACCGCCTGGTAGCGCTCGCGCGCACCACTGCCATCGGCATCGCTCAAACGACCGGCGGCCAGCGCACGATCCCCCTCGGCCAGCAGCTGTTCGATCTGCGGCTCATCCCAGAACCAGTCGGCCAGCGGCTTGCGCAGCAGGACCAGCAGCACGAACACGGCCAGCGCCGCAAGCAGCGCCCAGCGCCAGACCCGGCGCGCATGGCGTGCCTGCAGCCACCACCAGCGGCCCTCGCGACGGACGCGGTCCAGCGCAGGATGTTCAGCGCCATGCGGGCGATGCGGGGGCTCGCGTTCCATGCGTGCAGGGTAGCCGGGGCAGCGTGAAGCTCAGCCGAGGCGACGCGCCTCGCTCACGCCCGGCAGCGCATCAAGCTTGCCCAGCAGCGTCGACAACTGCCCGTAGTCGCTGACCTTCAGCCGAAGCCGCAGATGAGCACGGCCACTGTTGCGCACGTTGTCACTGTGGATGTCGAGCACGTAAGCGTCTTCCTGGGCGATCAGGTTGGTGATGTCCTTCAGCAACCAGCGGCGGTCGACCGCGTCGACCACCACGTCCACTTCGTAGCCGCCACCGGCCTGGCCCCACTCCACCGGCAGGATGCGCTGCGGGCTGGCGGCGGCCAGCCGGGCCAGCGCGGCACAGTCTGCACGATGCACAGTGACACCACGGCTACGGGTCAGGTAGCCGACGATCGGCTCGCCGGCCACCGGCTGGCAGCAGCGTGCCAGCTGCACCAGCAGGTTGCCCACGCCCTGCACGGTGAACTTGGACTTGCCCAGGTTCTCGCGGCGCGCGGTCGGCCGCGGCAGGGTCGGCGCGGGCGCGGGCTGGCTGGCGGCACGTTCCGCCTCCAGCAACGTCCGGCTGACCTGGTTCGGGCCGGTATCGCCCAGCGCCACCTGGATGTACAGGTCATCGACGCTGTCGGCATGGAATTTCTTCGCCGCGATGGCCAGGTCCGAGTGCTGCAGGCCCAGCCGCTTCAGCTCGCGCTCGAGCAGCTCGCGACCGGCCTGCACGTTGCGCGCGCGGTCCAGCTTGTGGAACCAGCTGCGCACCTTCTCGCGCGAGCGGTTGCTGGCCAGGAAGCCATTGGCCGGCATCAGCCAGTCGCGGCGCGGGTCGGCCTCCTTGCCGGTCAGGATCTCGACGCGGTCGCCACTGCGCAGGCGATAGGTCAGCGGCACGATACGGCCGTTGACCTTGGCGCCGCGGCAGCGGTGCCCGACCATGGTGTGCACCTGGTAGGCGAAATCGAGCGGCGTAGCGCCCTGCGGCAGGTCCAGCACCTCGTCCTTCGGGCTCAGCGCATAGACCCGGTCCTCGGTCAGCTCGGCATCGAGCGCCCCGGCCAGTTCATTGCCCTGCCCGTCCTGCGCCTGCTCCAGCAGCTGGCGCATCCAGGTGATCTTGCGATCGAAGGACTTCTCCGCGCCCTTGCCGCCTTCCTTGTACTTCCAGTGCGCGGCCACGCCCAGCTCTGCCTGCGAGTGCATTTCATGGGTACGGATCTGCACTTCGATGGTGCGCCCTTCCGGGCCGACCACGGCGGTATGCAGCGAGCGATAGTCGTTGGCCTTCGGGCGTGCGATGTAATCATCGAACTCGCTTGGTACCGGCGCCCACAGCGCGTGCACCACGCCCAGCGCGGCGTAGCAGGCGGCGACGTCGTCGACCATCACGCGCACCGCACGGATGTCATACAGCTGGTCGAAGGCCAGCCGCTTCTTCTGCATCTTCCGCCAGATGCTGTAGATGTGCTTCGGGCGGCCGCTGACTTCGGCCTTGATGCCCTGGGCGACCAGCTCGCGCGACAGCACCTTCTTGACGTTCTCGACGTAACGCTCGCGGGCGATGCGGGTTTCGTCCACCTCGCGGGCGATGCGGCGGTAGGTTTCCGGTTCCAGGTGGCGGAACGCCAGGTCCTCCAGCTCCCACTTCAGCTGCCAGATGCCCAGGCGGTTGGCCAGGGGCGCGTGGATGTCGCGGGTCAGCTGGGCCAGCGCGCGGCGTTGCTCGTCGTCCAGCTTGTCGGCCGCGCGCATCCGCGCCAGCTGGCGCGCCAGCAGGATCGGCACCACGCGCAGGTCGCGGATGATCGCCAGCAGCAGCCGGCGCAGGCCCTCGCTGTTGCGTCCGGCCTCACGGCCGGCGTGCAGCGCCCACACCGGGTCGGCCGCATCCTGGCCGTCGAGCAGGCCGATCACCGCCGCCTGGTGGCTGCCCAGCGGCAGCTGGTCCAGGCTGGCGCGCAGGCCCGGCAGGTCGAACAGCAATGCTGCCACCACTGCGCCTTCGTCGGCCGAGAGCATCGCCAGCGCATCGAGGGTATCGCCCAGCACCGACCAGGTGGCACGCATCTGGTGGTCGCAATCGGGCGCTTCCCAATGCTCGCGCAGGGCCTGGCGCAGCGGAGCAGGCAGCACCGCTGCCGAGGGACGGTTCAACAAGGCATCCAGGCCAGGGACGGAAGCGCGGTTCACAGCATCGAGCAGGCAAGACAGAGGCCCCTACACTAGCGCCGGTGCCGTTCAGGGACAATCACTGCGGCCACCATCACCCGGCATGAAGACATGCCGCTACACTCGCCAACACATCCAGGAGAGACCCGCCATGCCTTCGATTGCCCTGCGCGTCCGTCCACGGCTGCTGGCCTGTGCCGCCGTGTTGCTGTCCCTGTCCGCGCCTGCGCTGGCCCAGCGCGTGGTGGAGGGCGACCTGCAGCAGCAGATGTCGCCCGCCGAGTTCAAGGCCGCCGGCCTGGACAAGCTCAGCGCCGCTGAACTGGCCACGCTCAACCGCTGGCTGCAGGGCAAGGTCGAGGCGGCCACCACCCAGGCCGTCGCCGCAGCGCGCGAAGAAGGCCGCCAGGAAGTGATCAAGAAGAACCGCGGCTTCCTGGACTTCGGCAGCAGCGAACCGATCGAAAGCACCCTGCAGGGCGAATTCCGTGGCTTCGGCCAAGGCCGCCGCTACGTGCTGCAGAACGGCCAGCAGTGGGAGCAGATAGACGCCACGCACTATTCCGGTGGCCGCAAGGAAGCGCCGAACGTCAGCATGCGCCCGGGCGTGATGGGCGCCTGGTACATGAAGGTGGACGGGGTGAACGTGCAACCGAAGGTTCGTCGCACCAAGTAACGCCCGGGCATTCCGGCCGTGCCGGATCCATGCCCGGCGGCCATGGTCGCCCGATGGGGCGACCATGGCGCGCGTTCACGCCTGGCGAAGTGCAGCCACCCGCTGCGCCAGCTTCTTCGCCGAAATGCCGGTGCGCGCCCCCAGCTCCTGCGCGAACAACGACACCCGCAGCTCTTCCAGATCCCAACGCAGCGCCTGCCATTGCGGGCGATCACGCAGGCCCTGCTGCTCGCCCGCTTCCAGCGCCTCCAGGAACGGGTGCAATTCCAGCATGCGCGCCTGGTCACGCGGCGGATCACGCTTGGCACGCTCGGTGCGCAGGATCATCGCCTTCAGGTAGCGCGGGTACTGCGCCAGCGCGTCGGCCGGCGTGTCGCGCAGGAAGCCGGGGTGGATCAGCCCGGCCAGCTGCGCTTCCATGTCGTCCAGGTTGCCACGCGCCCAGCCCATCAACGGCGCCTCCAGCAACGGCTTCAGTTCCGCCACCAGCGCCAGGATGGACTCGGCCAGTTTCAGCCGCGACATCGCCTCGCCGAACAGGGCCTTGGCCGCATGCTCGCGGCGTTGCTCGAAGGCTGCCGCATCGCGGATGTCTTCCAGGCCTTCGGCCAGCACCGCGTTCATCGCCGCATCCACCAGGTCTCCACGCAGGCGTTCCTGCGATTCGATCGCGGCATACAGCAGGCCGGTCTTGGCACCCACCGGCAGCTGCTTGCGCGCCTGCTTGACCTTCTCGGCCAGGGCAATCTCCAGCAGCCGGCGCACACCCAGCGGGTGGGCCTCCTGCGCCTGCTGGCGATCGGCGAAGATGCGCAGCGCCACGCTGTCGCCCTCGTCCAGCAGCGCCGGATAGGCCGGAACGCCGGCTTCACCGGGCACCTGCAGCGGAATCGGCGCGGCCGGGAACGTGCGCAGGCCATCGGCCGCCATCTCGCGCCCCGCGCGTGCAGCGAAGGCATCGCCGGCACGGCCGCCGAATTTCGCGCGCAACGCATCGAGATCACGCGAGGTCGCCAGCACCTTGCCGTGCTCGTCGCGCAGGCGCAGGTTCATGTGCAGGTGCGGTTCGATCGAAGCGGGTTCGAAATCGAGCGCCGTCACCGTCGCGCCGGTGGCACGTGACAAAAAGCGCGCCAGTTCGCCAGTGATGGCATCGGCGCTGGGCTGCGGGAATGCCTCGAAGAACGCACGACCGAAGTCCGGCGCCGGCACGTAGTTGCGGCGCATCGCCTTGGGCAGGCTGCGGATGAGTGCCGAGGCCTTGTCGGCGACGAAGCCAGGCGCCAGCCAGCCCAGCTGCACCGGGTCCAGCGCGTTGAGCAGGTGCAGCGGCACGTCCAGGGTCACGCCGTCATCATCGGCACCCGGCTCGAAGCGGTAGTGCAGTGGCAGGCGCGCCTGGCCCAGCGGCAGGTACTTCGGGTAGCGCTCCTGTTCGCTGCCCTCACCCGGCAACAGGTCGACCAGTGACCAGTGCAGGGTCTTGCGCTGTTCCGGCGCCAGCCCCTTCCACCAGGCATCCAGCCCTGCCGCCGAATGGATCTGCGGCGGCACCCGGTCCAGGTACCAGCGCGCCTGCCAGTCCTCGTCGGCCACGATGCCGGCGCGGCGCAGCTTCGCTTCCTCCTCGCGGGCGACCTCCAGCACTTTCTGGTTGTCGGCCACGAAGCTGGCGCGGGTGTTGATCTCGCCGGTCACCAGCGCCTGGCGCACGAAGATGTCGTGCGCCTCGCCCGGTGCGATGCGGCCGTAGTGCACCGGCTTCTTCGGTGCCAGCACCAGGCCGAACAGGCTGATCTGCTCGGAGGCCAGCACCTGGCCCTGCGCGCGCGACCAGTGCGGGTCGAAGTGCTTGCGCAGCAGCAGGTGCGGCAGTTCGGCGATGACCCAGTCCGGCTCGATCGCGGCCAGGGTCATGCCCCAGACCTTCTGCGTGTCCAGCAGGTTGGCCACCAGCAACCACGGCGGCGGGCGCTTGGACAGCGCCGAACCGGGGAACGGCAGGAAACGGCGCTGGCGTGGCGCCTGGAAATCGCCCTTCTCGGTGCGGTGCCCGATCTGCGTCGGCAGGCCCGCCACCAACGCCCGGTGCAGGGTCTGGTAGGCAGCCGCGCGCACGCGTTCGCTGAAGCCGCCGCCCGCCGGTGCCTGCTCCTTCTGTGCACGTACGGCCACCGGCGTCGGCGCCGCTTCGGCCTTGCCTTCGCGGGCCAGGCGTGCAGCGCGGTGCAACTGGCCACGGGTGGCCTTCACTGCGGCGGCATCATCACGCGCTGCCGCCGGCGCACTGCTGCCGGCCAGCAACGGCGCCATCGACGCCTCGTTGGCCTCTTCCTTCCAGCCCAGTTCCTCGCACAGCAGCCGCAGCTGGCGGTGCAGCTCGCGCCACTCGCGCATGCGCAGGAAGCCGAGGAAATGACGGCCGCACCAGTCGCGCAGCTTGGACTGGGTCAGGTCTTCATGGGCCTGCCGGTAGGCATCCCACAGGCGCAGCACGCCAACGAACTCGGAACGACCATCGGCGAACTGCGCATGCGCGCTGTCGGCGGCACCGCGTGCTTCGGGCGGACGTTCGCGCGGGTCCTGGATGCCCAGGAACGAGGCGATCACCAGCATCGGCCGCAGGCAGCCGGCGGCCTGCGCGGCGACCAGCATGCGCGCCAGCTTCACGTCCACCGGCAGGCGTGCCATCTGCTTGCCGATGGTGGTCATGCGCCGCTCGGCGTCGATCGCACCCAGTTCGGTCAGCTGCTGCCAGCCATCGGCCACCGCACGCTCGTCCGGCGCTTCCAGGAACGGAAACTCCTCGATGCGGCCCAGGCCCAGCTGCAGCATGCGCAGGATCACCCCGGCCAGGCTGGAGCGGCGGATCTCCGGATCGGTGAACTCCGGCCGCGCCTGGAAATCGGCTTCGGCGTACAGGCGGTAACAGATGCCCTCGGCGATACGGCCGCAGCGGCCCTTGCGCTGGTTGGCGCTGGCCTGCGAGATCGGCTCGATGTGCAGGCGGTCCAGCTTGTTGCGCGGACTGTAGCGCTTGACGCGGGCAAAGCCCGGATCGACCACGTAGCGGATGCGCGGCACCGTCAGCGAGGTCTCCGCGACGTTGGTGGCCAGCACGATGCGCCGGTTCGGCCCGGGATTGAACACCCGGTCCTGGTCCTGGTTGGACAGCCGCGCATAGAGCGGCAGCACCTCGGTGTTGCGGTACTTGCGGCGCTCCAGCGACTGGTGCGCATCGCGGATCTCGCGTTCGCCCGGCAGGAAGATCAGCACGTCGCCGCGCGCATCCAGGCGGGTGATCTCGTCGATGGCCGACACGATGGCGTCGTTGACAGTGCGTTCGCCCTGGTCTTCGCCCTCGCCTTCCAGCGCGCGATAGCGCACTTCCACCGGATAGGTACGGCCTTCGACGCTGATCACCGGCGCATTGTCGAAATGCTGGGCGAAGCGTTCGGTATCGATGGTGGCCGAGGTGACGATCAGTTTCAGGTCCGGGCGCTTGCGCAGCAGCTGCTTCAGGTAGCCCAGCAGGAAATCGATGTTGAGGCTGCGTTCGTGCGCCTCGTCGACGATGATCGTGTCGTAGTTCGACAACCAGCGGTCACTGGCGATCTCCGCCAGCAGGATGCCGTCGGTCATGAACTTGATGCGGCTGTCGTCGCTGACCTTGTCGTTGAAGCGCACCTGGTAGCCGACCAGCTGGCCCAGTTCGCTCTGCAGTTCCTGCGCCACGCGGCTTGCCACCGCACGTGCGGCAATCCGTCGCGGCTGGGTGCAACCGATCATGCCGGCCTGGCCACGGCCTGCGGCCAGGCACAGTTTCGGCAGCTGGGTGGTCTTGCCCGAGCCGGTTTCACCAGCGATCACCACCACCTGATGGTCGCGGATCAGCCCGATGATGGCGTCGGCTTCACGCGCAATCGGCAGCTGCGGGTCCAGAGTAATGGACGGCTGCTGCTGCGCCCGGACCTGCCGGCGCTGCACCGACGCCTGCAAGGCCTGCTCGAAGGTAGCGGCCAACGCCGCATCCTGTGGCTTGGCCTGGCAACGCGAGAGCATCCCCAGCAAACGGCCCCGGTCGCGGCTCATGGCGCCGTCGATGGCGGCGCGCTGTTGGCGCAGGCGGGACGATGGATTTTTATCGATAGAGTTCATCAATCGGTTCGTTCAAAACTTTGATAGCGACCAGTCATCACGACCGGTTTATTGTGAAGGCCAACGATTCCACAAGGAGGAACCCCATGGCGAAGACCAAGAGCACGACCAAGGCCAAGACCGGCAAGCAGAAGCTTGCAGCGGCGGCACCGTCGGCGCCGAACATCGATATCGGGATCACCCAGGGCGACCGCAAGAAGATCGCCGACGGTCTGTCGCGCTTCCAGGCCGATGCGTTCACGCTCTACCTGAAGACGCACAACTTCCACTGGAACGTGACCGGGTCGATGTTCAACTCGCTGCACACCATGTTCGAGACGCAGTACACCGAGCAGTGGGCGGCACTGGACGACGTGGCCGAGCGCATCCGCGCGCTGGGCTTCAATGCCCCGGGCTCCTACCGGGAATTCGCTGCGCTGACCTCGATCGCCGAGGAACCGGGCCTGACCGACAGCGCGGACTGGCGTGAAATGGTACGCCAGTTGGTGGTCGCCAACGAAGCAGTCTGCCGTACGGCACGTGAAGTGCTGGAGGTGGCGGCCAAGGGAGACGACGCCCCGACCGAGGATCTGATGACCCAGCGGCTGCAGACCCACGAGAAGTACGCCTGGATGCTGCGCTCGCTGCTGCAGTAAGAGTTGGGGGGCCCGGCAGGGCTGCGCCCTGCACCCGCAGAGGCAACTGCAACGGCAACGGCCGGAGCAAAAGCTGGTTTCCTGTGGGTTGGCGGGGTGGGTCCGGTAGCAGGGGACGCCGTGAACCCGTCCTTGGGGGCTTGGCCGCGGCATCCATGCCGCGGACACCCCTGGCACCGGACCCACCCCGCCTTCGGCAGTTTTCCGCGATCTGCCGGCAAAGCCATTGGGGTCAGATCCGTTTTCCCCAGGAAAACGGATCTGACCCATTTTGTTTGTCGAGTTCTGACAGTTTTCATCCACGCATGGCGTGGATTGATCTGGCCCCCCGTCACCGGGAAACTGTCGGGGGTGGGGCGGTGGGGGCTTGCAGGACCGTTGGCGCCATGGATGGCGCCATCGAGCCCCCAAGGACGGGTTTACGGCGTGTCCTGCAAGCCCACACCGCCCCGCCCAATAAGCAGACAGCCCAGAGCCGGCTGTTGCCTTTGACGTTGCACTGGCTTGCAGCAGGTGCAGGGCGCAGCCCTGCCGAACCCCTACCCCTCCCTCCGGGGTAAACTAACCGGATGGCTTCCCGTCCCGCGCACGACCTGCTCCAACGCGTCTTTGGTTACGACGATTTCCGTGGTCCGCAGCAGGACATCGTGGAGCATGTGGCTGCCGGTCACGATGCCCTGGTGCTGATGCCCACCGGCGGCGGCAAATCGCTGTGCTACCAGGTCCCGGCCCTGCTGCGTGACGGTTGCGGCATCGTCATCTCGCCGCTGATCGCGCTGATGCAGGACCAGGTCGAAGCCCTGCGCCAGCTCGGCGTGCGCGCCGAGTACCTGAATTCCACCCTGGATGCCGAGACTGCCGGCCGCGTCGAGCGCGAACTGCTCGCCGGTGAGCTGGACATGCTCTATGTCGCTCCCGAGCGGCTGCTGACCGGTCGCTTCCTGTCGCTGCTGTCGCGCAGCCAGATCGCCCTGTTCGCCATCGACGAAGCACACTGCGTGTCGCAGTGGGGCCACGACTTCCGCCCGGAATACCGCCAGCTGACCGTGCTGCACGAGCGCTGGCCGCAGATCCCGAGGATCGCGCTGACCGCCACCGCCGATCCGCCAACCCAGCGCGAGATCGCCGAGCGCCTGGATCTGCAGGAAGCACGCCACTTCGTCAGCTCCTTCGACCGCCCCAACATCCGCTACACCGTGGTGCAGAAGGACAACGCCCGCAAGCAGCTGACCGACTTCCTGCGCAGCCACCGTGGCGAGGCCGGCATCGTCTACTGCATGTCGCGGCGCAAGGTCGAGGAGACCGCTGAATTCCTCTGCGGCCAGGGCTTCAACGCCCTGCCCTACCACGCCGGCCTGCCGCCGGACGTGCGCGCGAACAACCAGCGCCGCTTCCTGCGCGAGGACGGCATCGTGATGTGCGCCACCATCGCCTTCGGCATGGGCATCGACAAGCCGGACGTGCGCTTTGTCGCGCATACCGACCTGCCCAAGTCGATGGAAGGCTACTACCAGGAAACCGGCCGCGCCGGTCGCGATGGCGAGGCCGCCGAGGCCTGGCTGTGCTACGGCCTGGGCGACGTGGTGCTGCTCAAGCAGATGATCGAGCAGTCCGAGGCCGGCGAAGAGCGCAAGCAGCTGGAGCGGGCCAAGCTCGACCATCTGCTGGGCTACTGCGAATCCATGCAGTGCCGCCGCCAGGTGCTGCTGGCCGGTTTCGGCGAGACCTACCCCCAGCCCTGCGGCAACTGCGACAACTGCCTGACACCGCCGGCCTCGTGGGACGCGACCATTCCGGCACAGAAGGCGCTGAGCTGCGTCTACCGCAGCGGCCAGCGCTTCGGCGTCGGCCACCTGATCGACATCCTGCGTGGCAGCGAGAACGAGAAGGTGAAGCAGCAGGGCCACGACAAGCTCAGCACCTATGCGATCGGTCGCGATCTGGATGCGCGCACCTGGCGCAGCGTGTTCCGCCAACTGGTCGCCGCCAGCCTGCTGGAAGTGGACAGCGAGGGCCACGGCGGCCTGCGCCTGACCGACGCCAGCCGCGACGTACTGACCGGCCGCCGACAGATCAGCATGCGCCGCGACCCGGCCAGCAGCACCAGCGGGCGCGAGCGCAGTGCGCAGCGTACCGGGCTGTCGGTACTGCCGCAGGATCTGGCGCTGTTCAACGCCCTGCGCGGCCTGCGTGCCGAACTGGCCCGCGAACAGAACGTGCCGGCGTTCGTGATCTTCCACGACAGCACCCTGCGCAACATCGCCGAACAGCGCCCGACCAGCCTGGATGCACTGGCACGGGTCGGCGGCATCGGCGGCACCAAGCTGAGCCGTTACGGCCCGCGCCTGGTCGAGATCGTGCGCGAAGAGGGCTGACGGTATCGCGTTGCCGCGCTGCGCGGCCGCCGGGCATGGTCCCAACGGCGCGCGGGCGCCCCGGTAGAGCCGAGCCCACGCTCGGCTGCCCCTGCGCGAACAGCAGCCGAGCGCGGGCCCGGCTCCACCTTGGTGCAGCTCCAACCTTGAACCGGCCATTCAGCCGGAAGTGCATCCGCGCCCGCTTGCGGCTAGATTAGCGCCATGTCCCTGGCCTCGACCCTGCTTCGTGTCGTGCTCATGCTCAGCCTGTTGCTCAACGGGCTGAACGCGGCCATGGCCAGCGGTCATGAAGAAATGGGGCGGATGGCACACGCCGTCGCGGCCGCCGCAGCTGGCGGTGACGCCGACTGCCACCACCACGCCGGCATGCAGGCCGACCCGGCCCCGCAGGCCAAGGCCCCCGCCCACGACGCCCACTGCCAGATCAAGGACTGCGTGCGCAGCTGTGCCCAGCACCCGTTGCTGGTGGTGCAGCCGTTGCCGTTCATGGCCGGCCCGGCGTTGTCGCTGGCACCACAGCCGATGCCGGCCACCGGCCGTCCGGCGCCGCCGCTGCCGCCGATCTCACGCCCTCCCATCGGCTGATTCCACATGCACCGTGCGCCCTGCGCACCGTAGCCGGCCACCTGCCGGCGTCTTTACGTGTCTGGAGTCACCACCATGAATACCCGCATTCCCCCCGGTCCGGGCGCCGTGCCCATGCCGTCGCGCCGCCTGTTCGTGCAGGGCCTGGCCGCCGGCGGCGTGGTTGCCGGCATCGCCGCCGTCGGCGTACCACAGCGCGCGCTCGCCGCCGCCACGGCCACCCCGCGCCTGGCCGGCGCCCCAGCCGTGCTCAGCGACACCCGCATCGAACTGGCCATCGGCGAATCACTGGCCAACTTCACCGGCCGCACCCGCCCGGCGATCACCGTCAATGGATCGCTGCCGGCGCCGATCCTGCGCTGGCGCGAAGGCCAGACCGTGGACCTGTTCGTGCGCAACACGCTGGAACGCCACCCGACCTCGATCCACTGGCACGGCATCCTGCTGCCGGCCAACATGGACGGCGTGCCCGGCCTGAGCTTCAACGGCATCGGCCCCGGCGAGACCTACCACTACCACTTCCAGCTGAAGCAGTCGGGTACCTACTGGTACCACAGCCACTCGATGTTCCAGGAGCAGGCCGGCCTGTACGGCGCGCTGATCATCGATCCGGCCGAACCGGCGCCGTACCGGCACGACCGCGAGCACGTGATCATGCTGTCCGACTGGACCGACATGGATCCGGGTGCGCTGTTCCGGCGCATGAAGAAGCTCGCCGAGCATGACAACTACTACAAGCGCACCCTGCCCGACTTCCTGCGTGACGTGAAGCGCGGGGGCTGGTCAGCCGCGCTGTCCGACCGTGGCATGTGGGGGCGGATGCGGATGACGCCGACCGACATCTCCGACATCAACGCCCACACCTACACCTACCTGATGAACGGCACCGCCCCGGCCGGCAACTGGACCGGGCTGTTCCGCAGCGGCGAGAAGGTGCTGCTGCGTTTCATCAACGGCGCCTCGATGACCTACTTCGATGTGCGCATTCCCGGCCTGAAGATGACCGTGGTCGCCGCTGATGGCCAGTACATCCACCCGGTCAGCATCGATGAATTCCGCATCGCGCCGGCCGAGACCTACGATGTGCTGGTGGAACCGAGCGGCCAGGATGCCTACACGATCTTCTGCCAGGACATGGGCCGCACCGGCTACGCTGCCGGCACGCTGGCGGTGCGCCATGGCCTGCAGGCGCCGATTCCCGAGCGCGACCCACGCCCGTTGCTGACGATGAGCGACATGGGCCACGACATGGGCAGTGGTGGCCACGGCGGCCACGACATGACCGCGATGAAGGGCATGGAAGGCGGCTGCGGCGCCAGCATGGGCCACGGTGCGCATGGCGGCGGTGATGCCGCCAGCAAGGCGCCGAAGCACCCGCCCAGCGAGCGCAACAACCCGCTGGTGGACATGCAGAGCTCGGCGACCGAACCGAAGCTGGACGACCCCGGCATCGGCCTGCGCGACAACGGCCGCCAGGTGCTGACCTATGGCGCGATGCGCAGCCTGTTCGAGGACCCCGATGGCCGCGAGCCCAGCCGTGAGATCGAACTGCACCTGACCGGGCACATGGAGAAATTCTCCTGGTCGTTCGATGGCATTCCGTTCGCCAGCGCCGAACCGCTGCGGCTGAACTACGGCGAGCGCATGCGCATCGTGCTGGTCAACGACACCATGATGCAGCACCCGATCCACCTGCATGGCGTGTGGAGCGATCTGGAGAACGCGCAGGAGGAATTCCAGGTGCGCAAGCACACCATCGACATGCCGCCCGGCACCCGCCGCAGCTACCGCGTGCGCGCCGATGCGCTCGGCCGCTGGGCCTACCACTGCCATCTGCTGTACCACATGGAAGCGGGCATGATGCGCGAAGTGAGGATCGAAGAATGAGCCGCTCACTGCTTTCCCCCAGCCTGCTGGCCCTGGGCCTGGCCGCCGCATTGCCGGTGTTCGCGCAGTCGCACGCCGGGCATGACATGGCCGCGATGGATCCGCCCGCAAAGACCGCCAACGCGCCGGTCGAACAGGCCGATCATTCGAAGATGGATCATTCGAAGATGGATTCGGGCGCCACAGATCATGCCGGCATGGATCACTCGAAGATGGACCATGGCGCGATGCAACCGGCGGCGATGGACCATTCGCAGATGGACCACGGGGCAATGGGCCATGCCACGCCCGCGCCCACCGAACCGCGCGCCCCCATCCCGGTGCCGACCGATGCCGACCGCGCTGCCGCATTCCCACCGATCGCGCACGGTGCGATGGAGCATGCGCCGGAGATCAACAGCCTGCTGCTGATCGACCGCCTCGAACATTGGGACGGCAAGAGCAGCAATGGCCAGGCCTGGGAGGCCACCGGCTGGATCGGTGGCAACATCAACCGCCTGTGGCTGCGCACCGATGGCGAACGCAGCCGCGGCCGCACCGAGTCATCGTCGCTGGAAGCACTGTATGGCCGCAGCGTGTCGCCGTGGTGGGACGTGCTGGTCGGCGTGCGCCAGGACTTCCGCCCGGCCGACTCGCGCACGTGGGCGGCCATCGGCATCCAGGGGCTGGCACCGTACAAGTTCGAGAGCTCGGCCACGCTGTATATGGGTTCCGGCGGCCAGGTGCTGGCCAAGGCCGAGGTCGAGTACGACGTGCTGCTGACCAACCGCCTGATCCTGCAGCCGCTGCTGGAAGCCACCGTCGCTGCCAGGGATGAACCGGAGTACGGCATTGGTCGCGGACTGAACAAGGTCGAAGCCGGGCTGCGCCTGCGCTATGAGTTCAGCCGCCGTTTTGCGCCATACATCGGCATCAGCCACGAGCGCACGTTTGGCGACACCGCCGACTACGCCGGCGACCACGCGCGCGACACACGCTGGGTGGCCGGCGTGCGCATGTGGTTCTGAGCAGCGGCTCGTGCGCAATGGCCAGCCCCGGCAGCCGCCGGGGCCGGCTACACTGCGCCACGTTCCAGTGCAGGCACCGCCATGTCGTTGCAGATCCGCCGCGCCACCCTTGCCGATGTCGATGCCCTGTCGGCGATCGCCATCACCACCTACACCGAAACCTGGGGCGACTCGTACCCCGCGCAGGAGCTGCATGATTTCCTGCAGGCGCACTACAGCAGCGAACCGCAGCGCACTGAACTGTCCGACCCACGCAGTGCCATCTGGCTGCTGATGGACGGCGACGCCGTGGTCGGCTACCTGGCCGCCGGTGCCAACACCCTGCCGCATGCCGATGCACGCGAGGGCGACATCGAACTGAAGCGGTTCTACATCCTGGCCGCACACCAGAACGGCGGCCATGGTGCACGCCTGATGGACGCGTTCATGGCCTGGCTGGACCAGCCGCAGCGCCGCACCCTGTGGGTGGGCGTATGGGAAGAAAACTTCGGCGCGCAGCGCTTCTACGCGCGCTATGGCTGCAGCAAGGTCGGCGAGTACGACTTCATCGTCGGTGATACCCACGACCGCGAGTTCATCCTGCGGCGGCCATGATCATGCAGCCATGTAGCGTCGAGCCATGCTTGGCCAGGGTCTGCAATATCCAGTCGAGCATGGCTCGACGCTACAAACTAGAAATCGAACAGTTCCGACAGGAAGCTGTCCTTCTTCTTTTTCTTGTAGCCCTGGCCCCGGTTGTCCTCGTAGCGCTGGCCGAGGTGGCGGGTATCACGGTGCATCACCAGTGGCGGCGACGCCGGCTGAGCCTGCACGGGCGCTGGCGGCGGTACGGCCGCACCGGCGCCTGCGCGCTCGATGATCTTGTCCAGCTCGCCACGATCCAGCCACACGCCGCGGCAACTTGGGCAGTAATCGATCTCGATGCCGTGGCGTTTGGCCATCTGCAGCGTCTGGGTCTTGCACACGGGGCACAGCATCGGTATTGCTCCTGTCGGTCTGGTTTCGACTGTACCTGCACCGCGATGACTGTGCGGCAACGCGTGACCGATGGCACAGGGACTTCCGGCGCGTGCCCACATGCGTACCGCGCGGCACACTGCGCCCTTGTTCCGCAGGGAATGCGTACATGACCGTATTGTCCCGCCTGCCCACCACCGCGCGCCTGTTGCTGGTGCTGCTGGGTGTCGGCCTTGGCCTGAACCTGCGGGATATCGCCGCGGCCATCGGCACACCGGTTCCCGCACTGCCCATCCCCTATGGCGGCAGCCTGTTGGACAACGCGCTGGCGGTGCTGGTGGCACTGCTGCTGGCCGCGCTGCTGCGGCCCCGTGACATGGGCCTGATGGCCAGCTTGGGACTGCGCGGAAACGGCTGGGGCGGCCCGTTGTGGGTGCTGCTGGCCAGCCTGCCCTGCTGGCTGGGACTGGCGCTGCTCGGAACTCCGAACACGGCACTGACTGCGCTGGATGCCACGATGCTGGCCGCGCTGTTCCCGCTGGCCGAGGAAGTGCTGTTCCGTGGCCTCGGCTTCGTGCTGCTGGTGAAGATCGTGCGCGGTCCGTGGCCGTTGCTCGCGCTGCCGCAGGCACTGCTGTTCGGCATGGTGCACTGGCTCGGCTTCGGCGGGTTCGACGGCGGCGGCATCGCACTGTTCATTGGCGCGATGATCGCGCTGGGCGGCTTCATCTTCGCCTGGCTCGACCACCTCGACGGCGACACCCTGTGGTGCGGCCTGATCCTGCATGTTTCGATGAACCTTGCCTGGAATGTGTTCAGCCTCGATGACGCCATCGCATTGGGTTGGCAGGCCACCGGCCTGCGCATCGGCACCGCCCTGCTCGCGGTGGCGGTGCTGGCCTGGCACGTGCGGTTCAGGCGCCAGAGAGGGCTGTAACGCCCGCTTAGCTTGCCGTGCACGTCGGGATCACTACCGGCTTGCGCATACTTGCGCGCCTTTTCACCGTTGCTGTCCGGAGTTGTCGCGTCATGTTGCTGTCCAAGCGCCACGTTGAACCCCGCGTCCTGCTCATCGAGGACGCCGAGGAAACCCGCGAGCTGAGCCGACTGGCGCTGGAAAGCCAGGCCTGCCACGTAGTGGGCGTGAGCTCTGCCGAAGCGGCGCTGGGCCTGCTGGCGGCCGGTGAGCGTTTTGACCTGCTGTTCACCGACGTCAATCTGGGGGCGATCAGTGGCATCGAAGCCGCCAACCGGGTCCGCAGCCTGTATCCCCAGCTGCCGATCCTGGTGACGTCGGGCATGGACCAGCACCAGGTGCTGCCGCAGCTGCGCGACGGCATCCATTTCCTGCCCAAGCCCTACAACATGAGCGAGCTGCTCGACGCCATCCGGCTGTGCTTCCGGCACGCCGATGTGGGCGTATTGACCGGGCCGGACGCACAGGCGGCCTGAGGCATTCATCCACACCACACCCCGGTATCCATGCCATGCGTGGATGCCACCGGCCATCAACCGCCGGTATACGGCCCCTCGCCCGGCATCACTTCCAGCAGCGCACGGGTGATCGCCCGCGGGTAGACGGTCAGGTGGTCCTCACCGTCGATCACCACGTTGTCCACCTTCAGCTTGCGGCCACTGCGCTGAAGCTGGGCGGTGAAGTCGGCGGTCTGGCGCAGCATGTCGTTGCCGGTTGAATAGCGCGGCCCGGGCTTGTCCGTTTCATAGCTGCCCACCGACAACAGAACGCGCGTGGGCTGCGCCGGGATGACGGCAACGTCCTGCATGCGTGGCAGCAGTAGCTGGTCGAACCACAGCGACGGACTGGACAGGATGTAGGTGCTGAACAAGTCCGGCTGGGTGGTCAGCACATAGGCGCCGAACAGCGCGCCATAGGAGTGGCCGGCGAACATGCGGCGGGTGGGATCGGTGCGGTAGCGCGCATCGACCATCGGCAGCACCTGCGCCGCCAGGAAATCGCGGTAGTGCGCGGCCCCGCCGTAGGAGACGTCGTCGCTGTAGTAGCCATCGACCGTACGCGCCGGGGTGCTGGGCGTGTAGTCGCGCGAGCGGCTCTGCTTGGAGGTCAGCCCCTCCTGCGGCGGCAGCCCGACCAGGATGAAATCCTCGATGTTGACGCCCTTCTGCCCAACCAGGTTGCGCACGCTGCGCACCAGCGGGAAGCTGTACAGCGCATCGGTCACGTACAGCACCGGATAGTGCTTTTCCGGATGTGCGGCGTAGTCGGCCGGCAACGCCACCCAGATCGGGTAATCGCGTCCCACCGGGTCGTGCACGCGCAGCGCCTCGGTATCCGGCAGCACCACGCCCTGCGCGGCGGTGGCCGCGCTTTCCTTCGCTTCATCCGGAGTTGCCGGTGGCGCCACCGACATCGCACAGCCCCCCATGGCCAGGCAGGCCGCCACACTCCATCCACGCACACGCTGCATCCACACTCTCCCGTTGCGGGCGACGCACCCGGGTGGCGTCGCTACCGCATCCTCACACGTCGCGCGGCGCCGCGCCACGCGCGGTCAGGGCGAGGCCGGCGGCGGCGCCGGGAACAGTGTGCGCAGCGCCTGCAATGCGGCCGGGTGGTAGACGGTCGCGTGGGTTTCCTCCGGCAGCGGCAGGTACTTCACCAGCGGCGACGGCGAGGCCTGCTGCAGCAGCGCGGCCAGTCGTGCCGTGGAGGCGGCCAGTTCCGGTTGCCCGCTGCTGGCCAGGAACACGTGCGGCTGTGCACGCGTCACCGCCGGCAGCTGCCGGGATGCTCCGGCCAGCATCGCACCACGGTTCCACCACAGGCTGGGGTCCAGCGCGATATAGCTGTTGAACAGCGTCGGCTCCTGCAGCAGCGTCTCGACCACGAACAGGCCAGCCAGCGACTCACCGATCAGCGCACGCTCGTCTGTGGTCGGGTAGCGCTGGCGTACCTGCGGCATCAGTTCATCGCGCAGGAAGCTGCGGTAGGCCGCCGAGCCACCGATGCGTGGCGCGATCTTCTGGTCCTGCGGGTCGCTGCTGGGGCCGGTCATGTCGCGGCGGCGCTCGGTATTCTCGATGCCGACCAGCAGGAACGGACGCATGCTGCCATTGCCGGTCAGCACCTGCACCAGCCCTGCCACATGCAGGAAATCCTCGCCGATGCCGCCATCGGCCATGTACAGCACCGGCAGCGGCGCCTTCGGATCCAGGCCCCAGGGCTGCGGACGATAGACATTGATGCGGCGGGTCTCGCCCAGTGCCTTCGACTGCACGGTGAAGGTCTCGCCGATGACCAGTGGTGCGGCCGCAGCGGTCGATGCCGGCGGTGCTGCCGGCACGGTGGGAACAGCTGCGAGGCCCGGCCCTGCGGCGGCCAGCAGGATCAGGGCGGAGAGAGCGACGACGCGCATGCGAACTTCCATTTTCGAGAGGACGGCCAGCATAACTGCGCCGGCGCCCTCAACGGCGATCCAGTTCGATCACGGCCTGGCAGGCACGGAGCTGGTCGTCGGCATCGCGTCCGATTCGAACAAGCGCTGCCGCAACCTCTGCTCGTAACTGGGCGCCCGCATCACGTTCGCCGGTGCGGGCGGCGGCTTCGGACAGACGGCCGGTATGGCACGCGGCGAGGTCGTCGCGCAGGCGGAGAGTGCCAGCGCGCAGGGCAGCCACCACATCGGCATCCACCTCGGCCGCGCGCTCACGATCCTGTTCATGTTGTTCCCCCAGTGAGGCCATCGCCTCGCTCCGTTCTTCCTGATCCCGGCGCAACCGCCGTTCGGACTGCACCGCGCCGGCCTGTTGCTCCACATCGGCACGCGCCATCGCGAGGTCGCTGCGATCACCGCGCCAACGCCAGCCAGTCATGAACATCAGCAACGACCACAGCAGCAGCGACGCCATCACCACCAGCATGCGCGGCATGGGTCACTGCTCCGCCAGGCAACGCGCGTGGCGCTGCTGCTGGCGCTCCCACACTCCCCAGCACACGGTGTTGGGGCGGCCGTCGATGCGGGTTGAACAGTCGTAGCCCCCTGCCCGTCTCCACAGCAGCAAGGCATCGCAGGCCTGGTGATACTCACCCTGCAGCAGATGCCGGCGCATCGACGACGCGCGCCAGTTGCCGATGCCGTACTGGTAGAGGAAATCGACATAGACGTCGTACTCGCCCTGGCTGAGCGCCACACCGGGCAGCGACGCGCGGAACTGCCCTTCCTCCCTGGCCAGATGAGCCTGCACGGCATGCAGCGCGCGTACCGGCGTGGTGCGGTCGCCCAGCCTCACCGGCGTGCCATCCTCGCGAACGGTCGAGCCGAAGCCATAGGTGGGCCGGTCATTGCGCGTGGGCACCACTGCGGCGTCGGTGTATCCCTCGCGGTCAACGATGGCGATCAGGCCCGCAGCACTCAGCGCAAGCGCGGCGACCAGGCTGCGTACCGGCAATGTACTGCCGGGCCGGCTCATTCGCGCTCCCTGCGGCGCCATTCGCGCAGCCAGCGCCAGCCCAGATAGGCAATCTGCGCCGCCAGGTAGATGATGGTGAGGACCACGACCAGGCGGTCCAGGGTGATGCCGGCTGCAAGCGCACCGGCGACGGTAACCGGTGGCGCCGACTTGATGGCCGCCGCGCCGGCCGTGCTGATGATTTCTTCTTTCATGATGGGTCCTGGAGGGAATGCAGGCCGCGTCGCATCGACGTGGCCCGAAGGGGTGCCCGCCCCGCTGCCGGCTCGGCACGAGGGTTGTTCCGGTCGGGAGGCGGGCGGAAGATCGGTTCCGCCGCTCATGCGGCCTGGGCGATGCCCTCCATCCAGCCACGTACGCGCTGGAAGCCAAGTTCGACCAGGTTGAGGTAATGCCGGTTGGATACCGGCCGCTGCCCGCTGTTGGCCAGCAGCAGATTCGCCGTTTCGAATCGTTCGACCTTGCGTCGGCCACGCCCGCAGTAGTAGCCGCGCAGCGCACAGGCCATCGCCACGTTGTCACGCGCGACCGCCGTGATGATGTCTTCGATCTGCTGCGCCAGCTGATCGGTTTCCAGAGGCTTGTAGCCCTGAGCCCGCCCCGGCATGTCACCACGATGCTCGATCAGCACCGCCAGCAGGTTGCGCGACTGGAAGCCGAGGTATTCGCAGTCGCGATGCAGCGCATATTCGCCGCCCCAGTGCTCCAGGCGGCTGCGGACATACTCACCGAACGTATCAAGCTGCATGGGTGGCTTCTCCTTTGACGGGCGACGGGGCCGGACCGAACACATCCGGGCGCAGGGATTCGCGGCGCACGGCGCCCGCAGTGGCCAGCTCGATGCGCCGGCACAGGCGTGCGCCGGGAAGCTTGTGGCCGCGGGCGATCATGTAGAGGGTCCGCAGCGCGCAACCGGTCTGGTGGGCCAGGCGGCGCATGACGGGACAGCTGGGGGTGCCGTAGCCCCCTTGGGAGATGGCGTAGTCGATGAGGTTCATGGGCCACACATTACTGCTACGGTAATGGGTAGTCAATACCGTTTTGGTCATTTGCTGGATTGGTAATGCAGCGCACCATCTACAGATGGACGCCAGTACCGCTCGCACCCTCAACATGCGCCTCCGCGTGGCCGCCGCCGGCGGCCCGGCCGAGTGGGCCCGCCTGTACGGTGGCACCCGCTGGGCCCAGCCCCAGGTCAGCCAGTGGATTTCCGAGAGCAACCCGAAGAGCATCGGCCATCGGCTTGCGCGCGATCTTGAATCAGTGATGCAGCTTCCACATGGAACGCTGGATCGCGTCGATCAGGACGGAGACGTGTCGCTTCAGTCTCAATCTGCGGGACTGGATTTCGAGAAAATGAGCGCTGCGGTCAAGGTGCTTTCGCACTACCTGGAGCTGGTCGGCGATCCACCGGAATGGATCTACGATCCCGTGCTGCTGGAGACCGCATTCATGGTCGTGGACGAGTTCGGTCAGCCCTCTGCACCGGACAATGTGCTCGACCTGACGAAGCTTCTGGCAAGACGGATCAGGGAGGCAAAGGATGACTCACACGCGACTCGAGGAGCTCGCACAGCGGTTGGCCGCTAGGACCCAGGAACTGCGCGGCGAGCGCACCCCGGCGCCGGCATTGCGGGTGGTGGCGGGAGACGCACATGTGGTCCGCGGGGAGAGGCGCATGGACGCGATCATGCGCGAGTGGCATTGCCGCATGATCCGCAACGTACGCCGACGCTGGGGCGAACCCATGCAGCATGTGATCGACCAGGCATGTTGCGGTGTGGTCAACATCGAGCAGCTCGCCGACGACGCACTGATCCAGTTGCACAAGGACATGGAGCGCGCGGAGGAGTGCATCCGCGAGGGCATTTCCTTCCACGACGCCGGGCTGTTGCGCGCGCATTACGGCTGACAGCGTCCCTGGCCGGCCGGAAACGGCCGGTTCTGATGAGATCAATTACCTGAAATTACCAATATTTTTACCTTAAAGGTAATTTTTTTAAGGTGAGCGACGTGGGGGTAGCAGCGATGGAAGCAGGTGCGCGGAGCGCCGCTTCCCCGCACCCGCTGCCAGCGGGCGCCGGGGAGTCGATAGCACCTGCAACACCGCATCGTTGCAGCGGCGCTTCCCCCATTGCGGAAGTGCTTTGAAGGAAGCAACAAAAAAGGCGCCCCTTGGGCGCCTTGATCGTCAATGCAATGGTGGGCCGTGAAGGATTCGAACCTTCGACCAAAAGATTAAAAGTCTTCTGCTCTACCGACTGAGCTAACGGCCCGATGCATCGCCCGGCCTTTCGGCGGGGTCCGCATTCTACCCTACTTTGCCGGGTCGCGCGAAGTACAGGGTTGGTGCGTGTGCCGGCCAGCGGCCGGCACTACCCGGTCGGGTCAGCCCGCTTAAACCTTCCGGGCCTTCCACGCATCCCATCCATGTTCAACACCCGGAGCCACGGATGCGCTTTTCCAGCTATCTGATCGCCATCCTGCTGTTGCCCTGCACAGCAGTGGCCTCGCCGTCCCAGGTCGTCACTGACGACATCGCCCGCTTTTGGGCCACCTATGACGCGGTGCGCGCCGAGCCTGATGCCGAACGCCGCGTGGTGCTGGTCCAGCAACGCTACATCGATCCCGGCAGCCCCGGACTGCATGCACTGACGCAGGTCCGCAACTACACGGCCCGCGAATACGCCGAGGCCATGCAGTCATGGCCACGCTTCTGGACTTCGGTACGGCCGTTGACTGCGAACGCGCAGCAGGCCAGCGCCACGCTGGACCGGGACCTGGACGCGTTCCGCGCGCTCTACCCTGCACTGCGTCCGGCCACCATCACCTACGCGATGGGCGTGCTGCGTACCGGCGGCACCACGTTGGGCGACAAGGTGTTGATCGGGGCGGAGATGGCGCTGGGCGATGAGCGCGTGGACGTAAGCGAGCTGCCCGAGCCGATGCGCGGCCGCCTGCGGATCTTCTACGACAGCCGCCCCGGTGCGAACAACGCGCAGAACAACCTGCACGAGTACGTGCATACCCAGCAGCGCGAGACCACTGGCAGCCTGGCCCAGTACGCAGTACGCGAAGGCGTAGCCGAATACGTGGCAGAGCGCATCAGCGGTCGCCGTCCGGCACTGCCGCTGTACGCCTATGGGCCCGCGCACGAGGCACAAATCCGCACGCGCTTCCTTGCCGAGATGCACGGTGACAGCCTGGACAACTGGCTGTACAACAGCGCGCGCAATCCGTTCGGGGTGAGTGATCTGGGCTACTACGCCGGATACCGCATCGCGCAGGAGTACATGCGCCAACAGACCGACGAGGGGGCCGCCATCGCGCGGATGATCGAACTGGACTACGCCGATCCGGACGCGGTGCGCGGCTTCATCGAGGCATCGGGATGGTTGCAGGCCCGGTAGGTCAAGGAGTGCGAACCAACGGTTCGCACCCACCGAGAGGGGGGCGGTCGCACCCACCGAGAGGGGGTGGTTCGCACCCACCGAGAGGGGGCGGCTTGCACCCACCAAGAAGGGGCGGTTCGCACCTGCAGTGAAGCCGGCCAGCGGCCGGCTCTACCAGACGCGGTCAGGCGTACAGCGTGGGGTCGGGCACGCCGGCCTCGGCAAAGCCCTGCGCGCGCAGGCGGCAGGCATCGCAATGACCGCAGGCGGCGCCGTGAGCGTCGGCGTTGTAGCAGGACACGGTCAGGCCGAAGTCCACGCCCAGGCGCACGCCTTCGCTGACGATCTGGCCCTTGCTGAGGAACTGCAGCGGTGCGTGCACCTTGATGCCCGCACCTTCCACGCCCGACTTGGTGGCCAGGTTGGCCAGCGCCTGGAACGCCGCCACGAACTCGGGGCGGCAGTCCGGGTAGCCGGAGTAATCCACGGCGTTGACGCCGCAGAAGATGTCGTTGGCGCCAAGCACTTCGGCCCAGCCCAGGGCCAGCGACAGCATGATGGTGTTGCGCGCCGGCACATAGGTGACCGGAATGCCGGCACCGCCGGCCTCCGGCACGTCGATGTCGTCGGTCAGTGCCGAGCCGCCGATGCTGCGAAGGTCCACGTCCACGGTTTTGTGCGCGACCACGCCCTGGGCCTTGGCCACGCGGGCGGCAGCGTCCAGTTCGGAGGTATGGCGCTGGCCATAGCGCACGCTCAGGGCATGCACGGCGAAGCCCTGTTCCTGGGCCATGGCGATGACGGCGGCTGAATCCATGCCGCCGGAGAGAAGCACGACTGCCTTCTTCATGGGAAAAACATCCGGTTGGGAGGGGAAAGCCAGCACGCTGTCCCGCGCCGGAGTTACATCAGGGAACGCTGCGCCGGCTCATCGGCCCGGCTCGTCGTTCCACAGGATTTTATGCAACTGCATCTGGAAGCGCACCGGCAGCCGGTCTTCGACAATCCAGTCGGCCAGCTGCCGCGCGGTGATCTCGCCCTTGCTGGGCGAGAAGAACACGGTGCAGCGCTGCACCAGGCCGTGCTCGGCGACCATCGCCTTGGCCCAGTCATAGTCCTCGCGGTTGCAGATGACGAACTTGATCTGGTCGCGGGCGGTCAGCAGCGGCAGGTTTTCCAGGCGGTTGCGGGCGGCTTCGGCCGAACCCGGCGTCTTGATGTCGACGACGCGCGACACCCGCGGGTCCACCGCGCTGACGTCCAGCGCACCGGAGGTTTCCAGCGAGACGTCCGTGCCGGCATCGCACAGCTTTTCCAACAGCACCAGGCAGCGCTTCTGCGCCAACGGCTCGCCACCGGTCACGCAGACGTGGCGCACGCCCTGGGCCAGCACCTCGGCCACGATGTCGTCGATATCCCACCAGGTGCCGCCGTGGAAGGCATAGGCGGTGTCGCAGTACTGGCAACGCAGCGGGCAGCCGGTCAGGCGCACGAACACGGTTGGCCAGCCGGCGGTATCGGCTTCGCCCTGCAGCGAGGTGAAGATCTCGGTGATCTTCAGGCGTGGCAGGGGCGACTGCACGATCTCACTGGGCGTGGCGGCGGCGCTGGACGGAGTAACGGCGGTCATGGCGGGTACTTCTTGGTGGGACACGTGGCGGGTGGGCTACCGTGGCCGGTAACGAACGCAGCCGAGCATGGCTCGGCTCTACGAAAACAACCGGGCAGACAGGGCCCGGCGCTGCCGGATCCGGGCGGGTTTGCCGAACCGGAAACGAAAGCAGCCGAGCGTGGGCTCGGCTCTACAGGGCACCTATTGTACGCCGGGTCAGCGGATCAGCGGATCTGCTTGCCGAGGCGGATGGACTGCAGACGGTCCTGCGCGGTGCGCGCGGCGTCCGAGCCGGGGTACTGCGCCACGACGGCCTCCAGCGTCTGCTGGGCCTGGTCGACCTTGCCCTCGCCATACTGCGAGAGACCGACCTTGAGCAGGCCGCCGGCGGCCTTGTCGTGGGTCGGATAGCGCGAGAGCAGTTCGCGGAACTGGGTCTCGGCCATCGGGAAGTTGCGGGTGGCGTAGTAGCTCTCGCCCAGCCAGTACAGCGCGTTCGGCGCGTAGACGCCGTTCGGGTACAGCTGCAGGAAGCTCAGGAACAACTGCGCCGAATCATCGTACTTGCCGGCCTTCAGCGAATCGAAGGCGACGTTGTAGGAGGTGCGCTCGTCGCCGGTGGCGGCAAGACTGCCGGCATCACCGTGGACGGAAGGCGGCCGCTCGGAAGTGGCCGCCGCTGCGGGTTTTGCCGGGGCCGGTGCGGCCTTCGGCGCGCTCGCCGGAACGGGCGGCAGGGCCGGGGCGGCATTGCCCCCTTCCAACCGGTTCAGGCGGCTGTCCAGATCCAGGTACTGGTCCTGGGCGGACTGCTTGAGCTGGGCGTTGTCGTGCTGCAACTGCTCGATCGAGGCCTGCAGGCTGGTGACCTGCTGCCGCAGCTGATTGATCTGGTTCAACAGGTCCTGGTTGGCGCTGTTGTTGTACATCTGCTGCTCGAGCGCGCCGACACGGTCGGCCAGGCTCTGTCGCTGTGCATGCGCCGGTGCGGCAGCCACGAGGGCTGCCGCAACGACCAGCATCAGTTTGATGCCAATGCGCATGGATTACTGCGCGGTGTAGACGATTTCGACGCGACGGTTCTGCGACCAGCAGGACTCGTTCGACTCGGTGCAGACCGGACGCTCTTCACCGTAGGACACGACGGTCAGCTGCGAAGCCGAGCCACCGTTGGCCTGCAGGGCCGAGTTGACGCCGTTGCCACGACGCTCACCCAGGGCCTGGTTGTACGCGCGCGAACCGCGTTCGTCGGTGTGGCCCTGCAGGGTGATGCGCGAGGACGGACGGTCACGCAGGTACTTGGCGTGGCAAGCCATGATGGCCTGGAATTCCGGCTTCACGTCTTCCTTGTCCAGGTCGAAGTAGACAACGCGCTGGCGCAGGCAAGCGTCGGTGTCCAGGTCGCCCGGGCCGTACAGGCCGGAGGTCGACGGACCGGTCGGGGTGGTGGTGGAGGTGCCGGTGTCGACCGGGGTTGCCGGCTCTTCCTTCACCTTCTTCGAGCAACCGGCCAGGACGGCCACAGACAGCAGGGAAACAAGCAGAACGCGGGTGGACTTGTTCATGGCGATACCTTTGTGGCTCCTAGGCCGATGAGGGGTTCAAGACAGCGAAAATATTAACACTCTTTTAGCGCTGGGTACGGTATGGGGACCATGCCGGTTCGCGCACATCTCCGTCAGCCAGAACCAACCGCTGGCGCACGCGCGCATCGGCGGAAACGGCGTACAGCACACCACGGCCACCCTCGCGGGCGGCGTACAACACCATGCTTGCGTTGGGCGCAAAGCTCGGAGATTCATCCAGCGAACCCGGGGACAGCGTGCTCCAGCGGGGCGAACCCAGCGAGCTGTCCATCATCGCGATCTTGTAGCTGTTGCCCGAGCCCTGCGCAACGGCGATCTTCTTGCCGTCGTAGGACACCGAGGGCTTGGCATTGTAGTTGCCCTGGAAGGTCACGCGCTCGGCACTGCCGCCACCGGCGCCGACCTTGTAGACCTGCGGGCGGCCGCCGCGGTCGGAGGTGAAGTACACCGCGCTGCCATCCGGCGCCCAGGTCGGCTCGGTGTCGATGGCGAAGTGGTTGGTCAGCTGGGTCAGCTGCTTGCTGCCCAGGTCCATCACGTAGATTTCCGGGTTGCCCGAACGCGACAGGGTCAGGGCCAGCTTGCGGCCATCGGGTGAGAACGCCGGGGCGCTGTTGATGCCGCGGAAGCTGGTGACCAGTTCGCGCGCACCGGTGCCGATGTTCTGGATGTAGATCGCCGAATTGCCACGCTCGAAGCTGACGTAGGCCAGCTTGCTGCCATCCGGGCTCCACGACGGCGACAGCAGCGGCTCGGCCGAACGCACGATGGTCTGCGGGTTGTAGCCGTCGGAGTCGGCCACCATCAGCGCATAGCGCATGGCATCGCCCTTGCCGCTGGCGGTCACGTAGGCGATGCGGGTCCAGAAGGCGCCGCGCACGCCGGTGATCTTCTCGTAGATGGCGTCGGCCATCTGGTGGGCGACGTCGCGCATGGCGTTGCCACGGGCGGTCATCGCCAGGCCCAGCAGGCGCTCGCCCTTGGGCACGTCGAACAGTTCGTACTCGACGCGGTAGGCACCGGCACCGGCATCGAGCACGCGGCCGACCACGATGTAGTTCTGCTTCAGCGCGCGCCAGGTGGCGAACTGGATGTCACCGCCACGCACGGGCTTCTCGACGATCTGCGCTTCCGGCAGCGTGCGGAACTGGCCCGAACGCTCCAGGTCGGCGCGGACCACGCCGGCGACGTCGGTCTGCGGAGCGGCCGACGAACCCTGGTAGGGCATCGGCACGATGGTGATCGGCAGGGCGGAGGCATTG
Source organism: Stenotrophomonas sp. YJH_SMC_127 (assembly GCF_059372445.1). NCBI lineage: Bacteria > Pseudomonadati > Pseudomonadota > Gammaproteobacteria > Lysobacterales > Lysobacteraceae > Stenotrophomonas > Stenotrophomonas sp. YJH_SMC_127. Next base: position 639,275 of record NZ_JCAFVO010000001.1, read on the forward strand.
CCGCCGATGATGTCGATATCCAGCCCCTTCTGCTGCGCGACGGCAGCAAAGGGCAGCAACAGGGCCGCAAACACGGCAAGCCAGCGAGGCATCTTTTTCATGGAGCGCTCAATAGGGGGAAACCGGAACGAGGGATAACAAAGCGGGAGTGAACCGCTTCGCAATCATGAACCAAGGGTACGTGAATTCCGGGTCAGTTCCAGCCCGTCCTCTCACGCACCGTTAACGTCGTGGCTAACATCGCACCTGCCTGCCCCGGGCACGCCGCCCCTCGGGGCGGTGTTCGACAGCAGCCTGCAGCCTGCCCGGCCGAAACCGAGCACGCCAGAGGCAAGCGCGACATCCGTGGGCAGGAGTGGCCCGAGGCCACCCCTGCCCTGCCCGCCTCAGCGATCCTGGGCGGTAAAGGTGAAGTTGAGCGTACGCGCGAACACCGACTCGAAGCCGCGGTACGGCAGTGGCTGCGCATTGAGCACCGCGGCCTCGATCGAACGCTTGCCGGCCTCGTCATAGGGGCAGTTCGGGCTGACCTTGGCCTGCATCACCGTGCCGCCCGGAATCTGGGTGATGGTGATCTGGCAACGCTGGCCCAGCGGCACCGTATCCGGGCGCACCCACTGCGACAGCACCTTGGCCTGGATCGCTGCGGCGTACTTGGCTGAAAGATCGTCGCTGTTGCCACCACCACCGGCCGCCGGCTGGGAAGCGCCGCTGGAGCCGGCAGCGGCACTGCCGGCAGCATTGCGCGCGGCGGCGACCTCGCGCAGCTTCCGCTCGGCCAGCTTGGCTTCCTTCTCGGCCTGCTCGCGGCGGGCACGGATCTCGGCGATCTTCTTCTGCTTCTCGGCCTCGGCCTTGTCAGCCGCGACGCGCTCCTGCTCGGCCTGCTTCTTCTTCTCGTCCGCTTCCTGCTGTTTGGCCAGGCGCAGCTTCTGCTCCGCTTCTTCCTGGCGCTTGCGTTCGGTCAGGTCGATCTGCTCCTGGCGGCGCTTGGCTTCCTGTTCCTGCTTGGCCTTCTCCTGCGAGATGGCCAGTGCGCTCACCGCTTCCTGGTCCTTGGTGTCCGGCTGCGCAACACGCTCCTGCGCCTGTTGCTGCTGGGGCGTGGGCGCGTCCTGCGGGCGCGGCTCGGGAATCGGCTGCGGCGGCGGAATGGTGTCTTCCGGCACCGGGATCGGCTCGGCGACCGGCGGCGGCAGGTCCTCCAGCTTCTCCGACTGGCGCAGCGCCTGGCGTGCGGCGGACGCCTCGGAGGCGGACAGCGCCAGGCTGGCCTCGACCGAGGGGTCGCCAGCGGCGGCATCGGTGTTGCGCTGGGGCGACCACAGCCAGGCCACGATGAAGACCAGCGCGACCAGCAGGTGCACCAGCAAAGCCAGCGCCAGGGGCAGACCCCAGCCGGGTTCGCGCTGATGCGGGGATGGCAGGGCGTCAGCGTGCATCGGTGGCCAGGCCTACCTTGTCTACCTTGGCGCGCTTGATCACGTCCATCGCGGCAATGACCTTCTCATAGGCCACGGCGCGGTCGGCGGCGACGATCACGCGCACGCCCTTGTCCTGGGCGGCGATGCCGGCCAGGCGGCCTTCCAGTTCCTCGGTCGACACGGCGGCCGGCTCCTTGGCGTCGGGCAGCTTCAGGCTGAGCTGGCCGTCCTGGCGCACCGAGACGATCACCGGGTCCTGCTTGCTCTCCAGCGCCTTGGCGTTGGACTGCGGCAGGTCGACGTCGAAGCTCAGGGTGAGCAGCGGTGCGGTGACCATGAAGATGATCAGCAGCACCAGCATGACGTCGATGTAGGGAACGACGTTGATTTCCGATTTCAGCTTGCGGCGCTTGCGGCGACCGATGGCAGCGGACATGGCTTGGACTCCCGGGTCAGGCGCTTACTCGTCGCCAGCGCTCTGGCGCTGCAGGATGGAGCTGAACTCTTCGGCGAAGGTCTCGAACCGCACCGACATGCGCTCCACGCGGGTGGTGAAGCGGTTGTAGGCCCACACCGCCGGGATCGCCACGAACAGGCCGATGGCGGTGGCGAACAGTGCCTCGGAGATGCCCGGCGCGACGGCGGCGATACCGGCCTGGGCACCGCTGCTGATCATGTCGTGCATGGTCACCATGATGCCGAACACGGTACCGACCAGGCCCACGTACGGGGCAGTCGAGCCGATGTTGGCCAGCAGCTCCAGGTTGCGCTCGAGCTGGTCCACTTCACGGGTGTAGGTGGTGCGCATGGCGCGCTGCGCGCCTTCAAGCTGCGCACGGCCATCCAGCCGGCGCTTGTCGCGCAGGCGGGTGTACTCGCGGAAGCCGGCTTCGAAGATGGCTTCCAGGCCGGTCACGCTGCGGCTGCGGTCGGTGGCTGCGCTGTACAGCTTGCCCAGGTCGGCGCCGGACCAGAAGCGGTTCTCGAACTCGTCGGCTTCGCGGGTGGCCTGCTTGAACACGCGGGCCTTGCGGAAAATGATCACCCAGCTGACGAACGAGCCGACCAGCAGCAGCAGCACGATGATCTTCACCGGCAGGCTGGCCTTGGCCATCAGTTCGAGGTAGTTGATGCCGCCGCCGGTGGTGGCCTGGGCAAGGGTCTGTGTCGCGGCGTTGCTGACGTCGGCCGGCAGTGCCTCGGTGACCGTGGCCTGCAGGGCCAGGAGCGTTGCGATCATCCGTTGTTCCTCAATGTTCGGATTCGGGGTGGAGGTGGGGTTGCAGCACGGCAAGGACGGCATCGTCCATGCCACGCGGGCGGAAACTGGCCGCTTCCAGTGCGGCGATGCGGACCTGCGCGGACAGCAGCAGCTCGCCGTCGCGCAGGATCTGCTGGTCGAAGACCATGCTGGCCTTCTTCAGCTGGACCAGGCGGGCAGTCACCTGCAGGGTGTCATCCAGCCGTGCCGGCCTGATGAAATCCATCTGCATCGAGCGCACCGCGAAGACCATCCCGTGCTCGGCGCGCATGCGCTCCTGGCCGTAGCCGAGCGCGCGCATCCATTCGGTCCGGGCCCGTTCCATGAAGGCCACGTAGCGGGCGTGGTAGACCACCCCACCTGCGTCGGTATCTTCCCAGTAAATGCGTGTCGGCCAACTGAATCGGGGCTCAACCGACATCGGGAACCTCCGCGAACAGGTCCTGCGGCGGGTTCTTCGGCTTCAGGCCCATGTGCCGGTAAGCCTTGTGGGTGGCCATGCGGCCGCGCGCGGTACGCACCAGGAAGCCCTGCTGGATCAGGTACGGCTCGACCACGTCTTCCAGCGTGCCACGCTCTTCGGACAGCGCCGCGGCCAGCGATTCGATGCCGACCGGGCCGCCGTCGAAGTAGTCGACCAGGGTCTTGAGCAGGCGCCGGTCGAGCTCGTCGAAGCCCTCCGGATCGACCTTGAGCATCTTCATCGCGGCCTGTGCCACGGCCTCGTCGATGTGGCCGCCGGCCTTCACCTGCGCGTAGTCGCGCACGCGGCGCAGCAGGCGATTGGCGATACGCGGGGTGCCGCGCGCGCGGCGCGCGATCTCGCCGGCGCCATCGGCGGTGCAGTCGATGCCGAGGATGGTGGCCGAACGGCGCACGATCCGGGTCAGCTCTTCGACGCTGTAGAACTCCAGGCGCTGGACGATGCCGAAGCGGTCGCGCAGCGGCGCGGTCAGCAGGCCGGCGCGGGTGGTGGCACCAATCAGGGTGAACGGCGGCAGGTCGATCTTGATCGAACGGGCGGCGGGGCCCTCGCCGATCATGATGTCGATCTGGAAGTCTTCCATCGCCGGGTACAGCACTTCCTCGACCACCGGCGACAGGCGGTGGATCTCGTCCACGAACAGCACGTCGTGCGGCTGCAGGTTGGTCAGCAGTGCAGCGAGGTCGCCGGCCTTCTCGATCACCGGGCCGGAGGTCACCCGCAGGGCCACGCCCAGCTCGTTGGCGATGACGTGGCTGAGCGTGGTCTTGCCCAGGCCGGGCGGCCCGAAGATCAGCACATGGTCGAGCGCGTCGCCACGGGCCTTGGCCGCTTCGATGTAGATCTCCAGCTGCTCGCGCACCGGGGCCTGGCCGAGGTAGTCGGCCAAGCGCTTGGGGCGGATGCTGGCGTCGGCGGCGTCATCCTCGCGGGTGGCGCCGGCGCCGATGATGCGGTCGTCGGTCATGTGCTGATTATGCGGCAAAAGCGTATGGGGTCGGATCCGTTTTCCAGAGGAAAACGGCTCTGACCCCGAACCGGAACACCGGGAACATGGGGTCAGAGCCCTTTTCCTGCGGAAAGGGATCCGACCCCGCGCGCGTCAGATCTCGACCTGGGCCCCGAGTTCGACCAGGCGGTTGCCCGGAATCCGGAAGAAGCCGGTCGCAGGAGCGGCATTCCGGTGCATCAGCGCGAACAGCTTGTCACGCCAGATCGGCATGCCGCGGTTGGCGGTGGCGACGATGGTCTCGCGACTGGCGAAGAAGGTGGTGTCCATCGGATCAAAATAGATGCCACCGTGGTCGCACGAGCGCATCAGCGCCAGCGGCACGTCCGGGGTCTCCATGAAGCCGAAGCGCACGTAGACGCGGTAGAACTCGTCACCCACCGATTCGATCTTCAGCCGCTGCCCTTCCATCGCATACGGGATCGGCAGGGTTTCCACGTGCAGGAACACGTTGCGCTCGTGCAGCACCTTGTTGTGCTTGAGGTTGTGCATCAGCGCATGCGGCGCCACGGTCGGGTCGGCGGTGAGGAACACCGCGGTGCCCGGCACGCGCACCGGCGGGGCCAGCATCAGGCCCGGCAGGAAGGTATCCAGGCGGATGCCGTCCTTGCGGATCTCGTCGCGCAGCAGCTCGCGGCCACGGCGCCAGGTGCGCATCATGGTGAACAGGAAGATGCCCAGCACCACCGGGAACCAGGCGCCCTGCAGCAGCTTGGCGCCGTTGGCGATGACGAAGCCGAGGTCGATGATGAAGAACACCACGCACAGCGGCAGCAGCCAGCCACGCGACTTCGGCCACAACGTCCGCGCCACCACGGCCAGCAGCAGGGTGTCGATCAGCATCGTGGCCGACACCGAAATGCCGTACGCCACGGCCAGGTTGGACGAACTGCGGAACGCCAGCACCAGCCCGAACACCATCACCGCAATGCCCCAGTTGATGCCCGGGATGTAGATCTGGCCGATGGTGTCGTGCGAGGTGTGCTTGATGCGCATGCGCGGGATGTAGCCCAGCTGCATGGCCTGGCGCGAGACCGAGAATGCGCCGGTGATGACCGACTGCGAGGCGATCACCGCCGCCATGGTGGCCAGGATGATCATCGGGTACAGCGCCCACGACGGCACTGCCTCGAAGAACGGGTTCTTCAGGGCCTCGGGGTGGTTGAGCACCAGTGCGCCCTGCCCCAGGTAGTTCAGCACCAGGCACGGCAGCACGAAGAAGTACCAGGCGTGGCGGATCGGGCGCAGCCCGAAGTGGCCCATGTCCGCATACAGCGCTTCGCCGCCGGTCACCGCCAGCACCACTGCACCGAGAATGAAGATGCCGTGCCAGCCGTGCTCCATGAAGAAGCGGATGCCCCACCAGGGGTTGAAGGCCTTCAGCACCTCGGGCGCATCGACGATGTTGTAGATGCCGATTGCCGCCAGCGACACGAACCAGATTGCCATGATCGGGCCGAACGCCTTGCCGATCTTCTCGGTACCGAAGCGTTGCGCGGCGAACACCGCCAGCAGCACCACCAGGGTGACCGGCACGATGAAGACATGAAGTCCGGGCGCGGCCACCTCCAGGCCTTCGACCGCACTGAGCACGGACATGGCCGGGGTGATCACGCCGTCGCCGAAGAACAGCGAGGCGCCGAAGATGCCGAGGATGCCCACCACATAAGCCGAGCGCGAGCCGTTGCGCAGCGTGCGTTGGGTCAGCGCCATCAGCGCCATGATGCCGCCTTCGCCATCGTTGTCGGCGCGCATGATGATGGTGACGTACTTCAGGGTCACCACCAGGTTCAGCGCCCAGAACGCCAGCGACAGCACGCCCAGCACGGTGTCGTGGTCGCTGTTGAGCCCGTAGTGTGGCGAGAACGCCTCCTTCAGGGTGTACAGCGGGCTGGTACCGATATCGCCGAACACCACGCCGATCGCACCGATGACCAGCGCCAGTCCTCCAGCGGAGGGGGCGTGGCCATGGCCGCCGGGGGCGGCTGCGTGCGGGGTTTGACTGCTGGACATGGGACTCCTGGCGAAGCTCAGGCGGTAGGTTGGGGAAAAGGGACGCGGTTCAGCGCAGCGCGGACTGCAGCGCCTTGCGGATCACGGTGGCCACTTCGTCGCCTTCATTGAAGGCATCGCGGGCCATGCGGGCCGCTTCGGCCGGCTTGTAGCCCAGCTGCTGCAGGGCCACGGTGGCATCGGACAGCGGATCGGCCGGGGCCGGACCACTGCCGGTGGGCAGCGCGCCGCCGGCACCGAACTGGGCCGCGCGGTCACGTAGTTCCAGCACCATGCGTTCGGCGGTCTTCTTGCCAATACCCGGGATGCGGGTCAGCGCGGTGATGTCGCCGGCCTGGACCATGCGCGCGAATTCTTCGACGCTGACGCCAGACAGCACGGCCAGCGCGATCTTCGCGCCGATGCCGCTGACCTTCTGCACGTCGCGGAACAGGCGCCGCTCGCCCTCGCGCAGGAAGCCGTACAGCGAGACGCTGTCTTCCTTCTGCGAGTAATGGGTGTACAGGGTGACCTCGCGGCCGAGCTCGGGCAGGTCGTAGAAGGTGCTCATCGGCGCCTCCAGTTCGTAGCCCACTCCGTTCACGTCCACCACCAGCCACGGCGGCGCCTTGTAGGCGACGATGCCGCGCAGTCGACCGATCATTGCGTGCAGCTCCTCATTTGCGGCCCCACGCCTGGCGGGCACTGAGCCCCAGGCGGTTGGCCGTCGCCCTTACGTGGGCATGGGTGATCGCCACCGCCAACGCGTCGGCCGCGTCGGCCTGCAGCTTGGTTTTCAGGTTGAGCATGAGCCCGACCATGTGTTGAACCTGTTGCTTTTCGGCACCACCGCGCCCGACCACCGCGAGCTTGATCTCGCTGGCGGCGTATTCGTGCACCGGCAGGTCGCGCAGCACCACGGCCGAGATCGCCGCGCCGCGGGCCTGGCCCAGCTTCAGCGCCGAATCGGGATTGCGCGCCATGAACACCTTTTCGATGGCCACTTCATTGGGCTGGTACTCGCGGCACAGATCGGCCAGGCCCAGCACCAGCAGTTTCATGCGCTGCGGGAAGTCGTCGGCGCCCAGCAGCACCAGCGGCTGGTGGTGCACGTAACTGACGCGGCCGGCGGCGTCGACATCGATGATGCCGACCCCGGTCCGCTGCGAACCGGGGTCGATGCCGAGGATGCGGGTCATGCCGCGCTCCTGGCGGGGCGGAACGGGGGGCGCTGGCAGGCGTATGGGCTCATGACTGTCCGCGGTGACCATTCAACGGCCCGCGCCCAGGCCGTCGAGGACGGCTCAGGCGTAGGCGTCGGCGCCGAGTTCGGCGTTGGAATACACGTCCTGCACGTCGTCCAGGTCTTCGAGCATGTCCAGCAGCTTCTTGACCTGCAGGGCGACCTCGCCCTCGACCTTGATGTCGTTGTCGGCGCGGAAGGTGATCTCGGCGTGGTCGGCGACATGCCCGGCGGCGGCCATCGCGTCCTTGACCGCGTTGAACGCGTCAGGGCTGGTGACCACGTCGATCGAGCCGTCATCGGGGTAGACCACGATGTCGTCGGCGCCGGCCTCGATGGCTGCTTCGGTGATGGCTTCCTCGTCGGCACCCGGGGCGAAGCTGAGCACGCCCAGGCGCTTGAACATGAAGGCCACCGATCCTTCGGTGCCCATGTTGCCGCCGCACTTGCTGAACGCATGGCGGACGTCGGCCACGGTGCGCACGCGGTTGTCGGTCAGGCAGTCGACGATCACGGCCACGCCACCCGGGGCATAGCCTTCGTAGCGGATTTCCTCGTAATCGACGCCTTCCAGTTCACCGGTGGCCTTCTTGATGGCGCGCTCGATCACGTCCTTGGACATGTTCACGGCCAGGCCCTTGTCCACCGCCACGCGCAGGCGCGGGTTGTTGTTGGGGTCGCCTCCACCGCCGCGCGCGGCAACGCCGATCTCGCGGATGATCTTGGTGAAAATCTTGCCGCGCTTCGCGTCGGACGCGTTCTTGCGGGCTTCGATGGAGGGGCCTCTACCCATGGGTGCTACCGTCTGGCTGCTTCAGGATCAAGGCGCGGATTCTACCTGATCGGGCGCTGCAACCGTGTCTAGGCCCGTATTGTTGTAGCGCCGGGCCAATGCTCGGCTCAATGGGCCCGACGGAATGCAGCCGAGCATGGGCTCGGCGCTACAAGGCGGCCCCGCCTGCCCTGCCCCTATGCCGCCGCCGCGTCGCGGCTGTGGTCGAAGTGGCCGTGGCGCAGGAAATGCGCGGTCTGCCGCGCGGCGTCGGGCGACACCACCAGGCCGCTGTGGCTGGTACGCACCACGCAATGGTCGGCCAGGCCCGGCAGGCGGGTCTCGGCCAGGGCCACGGTGCCGTCGGACGCATCGTCGATCGCGCCCAGCAGGCTGCCCAGCCCGTGCGGCACCGAACCGGCGATCAGGCCAACCTCGGCCTTGCCCTGCCAGTCCGGCAGGCCGTCCAGCAGCAGCTCGCTGCTGCGCCCCAGCGCCAGGCCCCAGCCATGATCGGACAACGAGCGCGCGGTACCACTGCCGCGCAGCGGCGAGCCCAGGCAGACCACGCGCTGCACTGGCAGCTGCGGATCGCGGCGCAGCGCCTCCAGTGCCAGCAGTCCGCCCAGGCTGTGACCGACCAGCGACAACGGCCCGGCGTCGGCCAGACGTTCCAGCAACTGCGGCACTGCCACATCGGGGCCACCGAACACCGAGGGATAGCCGAACGCGTGTACCTGGAAACCACGCGCGCGCAGGCGCCAGGCCAGTGGCCCGACCCAGGCACGGGCATTCCAGATGCCATGCAGCAGCAATACGGGGGGAGTCATGCAAACAGCCTGGCGGTCAGCGGGGCAGGAACGTGAGGTGATTGAACACGCGCGCGCGGCAAGCGGCGGTGAACGTCAGGCCGCGCGCGGCGCGCGGCGCAGGATGAATTCGAGGTCCTGGGTGTCGCCGACAGGGAACAGGTACTCGCCGGCCTTCTCGAAACCGTAGCGGGCGTAGAAGCGCTGCGCGCCGAAGTTCTCCGACCACACGCCCAGCCACAACGTGCGCGGGCCTTCGTGTTCCAGCCAGGCCAGCGCGGTTTCCAGCAGGCGGCTGCCCCAGCCGCAGCTCTGCTGCGTCTTGACCAGGTACAGCCGCTTGAGTTCGCCGTCACCGGGTTTCACATCTGGATGCGGCAGGCCACAGGGGCCGGCGGCGGCATGGCCGACCGCCTCCCCATCCAGTTCCAGCAGCCACACCGCGTAATCGGGGTGGGCCAGGATCACGCGCTGGCGCTCGACCGTGTAGGCCTCCTCGAGGAAGGCCTGCAGGTCCTGCGGCGGGTACAGATGGCCGAAGGTTTCAGTGAACGTGCGTGCGGCCAGCGCCGACAGGGTCGGCGCGTCGTCCACAGTGGCGCGGCGGATCGAATACATGCAGGAAGTTGACGTCAGGGCGAAGCGCGGGTCAAGCCTTTCCAGGCGATTCCGCTTCTTCTTCCTCGTCCTCTTCCTCGTACTCCTCTTCGTCCTCGTCCTCGTCCTCTTCTTCCTCGCCTTCCTCGTCCTCGTCGTACTCTTCTTCCTCTTCGTCGTCCTCGTAGTCCTCGACGCCGAAGTCTTCACCGTCCCAACGGCCTTCGCCGTCGGCGACGAAGGTCAGGGCCATCGCGGCCGGATTGGTACCGACGCGGACCAGCCACCCCCCGAACACGCGTGCACGCTCGGTGACCAGGGTGGCCTCGGAGCCTTCATTGCCCAGCTTTTCCCACTCCAGCGAAAACGCAAACTCGGTCATTGCCTGGATCTCCTGATCAGTTGGTCTTGGGGCGAACCTGGATGTGCACTTCGGCCAGCTGCGCGTCGACGATCGGCGACGGCGCGTCGGTCATCAGATCCTGTGCACCGGTGGTCTTCGGGAACGGGATGACGTCGCGGATCGACTCGGTTCCGGCCATCAGCGCGGCGATGCGGTCGATGCCGAAGGCGATGCCACCGTGCGGCGGCGCGCCGTAGTTCAGCGCGTCGAGCAGGAAGCCGAACTTGGCGCGGGCCTCTTCGGCACCGATGCCCAGCAGCTCGAACACCGCGCTCTGCATGTCCGGACGGTGGATACGGATCGAACCGCCGCCAATTTCATTGCCGTTGAGCACCATGTCGTAACCGCGCGAGACGGCGGTACGGGCATTGGCGCGCAGGTCGGCGATGTCGTCCACGGCTGGTGCGGTGAAGGGGTGATGCAGGGCGACGTAGCGCTGTTCTTCCTCGTCCCACTCGAACATCGGGAAGTCGGTGACCCACAGCGGTGCCCAGCCGTCGGCGACCAGGCCAAAGTCCTTGCCGGCCTTCAGGCGCAGCGCGCCCATGAAGTCGGAGACCTTGTTGTAGCCACCGGCACCGAAGAACACGATATCGCCGTTGCCGGCACCGACATGGGCCACCAGCGCGGCGAAGCGCTCTTCGCTGAAGAACTTCTGGATCGGCGAGCTGACTTCGCCGTTGTCGGCGATCTTGATGTAGGCCAGGCCCTTGGCGCCGTACTTGGCGGCATGCGCGGCGTACTCGTCGATCTGCTTGCGGCTCAGCGACGCGCCGCCCGGGATGCGCAGCGCGGCGACGCGGCCTTCGGCATCGTTGGCCGGGCCGGTGAACACGGGGAACTCGCTGTCCTTGACCAGTTCAGCCACGTCGACCAGTTCCAGCGCGATGCGCAGATCCGGCTTGTCCGAACCATAGCGACGCATCGCCTCGGCCCAGGTCATGCGCGGGAAGCTGGCATCCAGCTCGACATCGACCACTTCCTTGAAGATGGCGCGGATCATGTCCTCGACGAAGTCCTGCACATCGCGTTCGCGGACGAAGGCGAACTCCATGTCCAGCTGGGTGAATTCCAGCTGGCGGTCGGCACGCAGGGCCTCGTCGCGGAAGCAGCGCGCGATCTGGTAGTAGCGGTCGAACCCGGCCACCATCAGGATCTGCTTGAACAGCTGCGGGCTCTGCGGCAGGGCGTAGAACTCGCCCGGATGCATGCGCGCCGGCACCAGGAAGTCGCGCGCGCCTTCCGGAGTGGCCTTGGTCAGGATCGGGGTCTCGATGTCCTGGAAGCCCTTTTCGTCCAGGTGGCGGCGCAGCGCCTGCACCAGCTTGATGCGGGTGCGCTGCATGCGCTGCATTTCGGGGCGGCGCAGGTCCAGGTAGCGGTACTTCAGGCGGGTTTCCTCGCCCGGGTTCTCGTGGGCGTGGAACGGCAGCGGGGCGGCCTTGTTCAGCACGGTGATGGCGGTGGCGATCACTTCCACCTTGCCGGTGCGCATCTTGTCGTTCACCGCGTGCCGGGCGCGCACGACGCCCTCCACCTGCAGCACGTCCTCATAGCCCAGCGACGCGGCCACGGCGAACACGTCGGCGTTGTCGACCTCCACGGTCACCTGCACGATGCCTTCATGATCGCGGAGATCGATGAAGCAGACGCCGCCCTGGTTACGGGCCACGTCGGTCCAGCCGGCGAGGGTGACAGTCTGGCCAATCAGGGTCTCGTCGACCAGGCCGCAGAAGTGGGTACGCATGGGGGGAAGCTCCGCTGGAGAACGCCGGCACCGGATGGGGGCCGGAAAGCCTCGTATTCTGCGGCCGAGGCCCCGGCCGGGGCAAATCCGGGCAGTCACGCCGGCTTGATCGCCCCGGTCCCTATAGTCGGGCACCTGCCACCGTATGGGATGCCGCCATGAAATCGTTGTCCCTGGCCAGCCTGGCCGTGACCCTGAGCACTCTGGCCGTGCTCGCCCTGCCCTCTGCTCCGGCCGCTGCGCAGGACGGGGTGATCCGCTGCGAAAGCCAGAACAACCGTGAACGTGTCTGCAGCACCGGCTGGCGCAATGCGCAGCTGGTCCGCCAGCTGTCCGGCAGCGCCTGCGACGAGGGCCGCACCTGGGGCAGCCGCAATGGCAGCATCTGGGTCAGCAATGGCTGCCGCGCCGAGTTCGTTGAAGCCCGCGGCGGCTGGGGCGGTGGCAATGGCGGTGGCTGGGGCGGCAACAACGGCCGTCCCGGCGAAACCATCCGCTGCGAGAGCCAGAGCAACCGTGAGCGCAGCTGCCCGGTCGGCTGGCGCAACGCCCGCCTGGTCCGCCAGCTGTCCGGCAGCCCCTGCGACGAAGGACGCACCTGGGGCGTGCGCAACGGCGCGGTCTGGGTCAGCAACGGCTGCCGCGCCGAGTTCGCCGAGGCCCGCGGCTGGGGCGGCGGCGGTGGCTGGGGCGGCGGCAACAGCAACTATTCGATCACCTGCAGCAGCAACAACAACCGCACGCAGAACTGCGACTGGGATGAGCGCCAGGGCCGGCCGGTGCTGCAGCAGCAGCTGTCCGGCAGTGCCTGCCAGGAAGGCCGCAGCTGGGGCTATGCACGCGGCCAGGTGTGGGTGAGCAACGGCTGCCGCGCACGCTTCAGCGCGCGCTGAGCCCCGGGGTCGGATCCCTGGCCGACGGCCAGGGCTCTGACCCGTGGGTTCATGCAGTGACCGGGTCGGACCTTCCGCAGGAGGGATCCGACCCGAAGATCAGGGTGCTGGCGCCTTCTCGTCGCCCCACGGTGCGGGCGGCAGCTCGACCGGCTTGCTCAGGTCGAACTTCACGCGGAAACGGCGGCCTTCCGGGCGCGTCAGTTCGTAGACGAAAGTCTGGTCGGGGTCGATCTCCATCGCCCAGGTGTTGTGCGTGGAGGCCAGCATGTCGGCACGACGGAACATCGCCACCGAATCGGAGTCGGCTGGGAACCGCTGGCGCTCGGCGGTGCCCGGTGGCGTGCTGTCGCCGCCATAGAGGGTGATCGCGTCGGGGCTACCGTCTTCGTGGCGATGATCGTGTTTCAGGCGCAGGCCGTTTCCGGTGCGGGTCAGCACCCAGGTGCGCGAATGGTCATCCCCCACATGGAAGGGAATCCGAAGTTCATGGGCGGGGTCGGCACAGCCGCGCACATGCATGACCAGGCGCTGGCCGGCGAACGGGTCCTTGCCGATCGGTGCCGGCGTGTCCTCCACCACCCGGCCCTCATAGGCCTGGCCGCAATGCGCGGCGATGGCAGCCATGAAGGCATCGGCCGGTGCGGTCGCCAGATCATGCGCGACCGTATCGGAACGCTGCGAGCAGGCAGCGAGGCTGAGCAGGAGGGCGGAAGCGGTGACAACGGCAGGCAGTTTCATGCCCCAACCCTAACGGCCATGGCCGACGGGCGCAAACCGCGCGCGGCAACCGGTCAGCGTTCGGCGATGTGAGGTTCCGGCCGCGTCTCGGTGGCCGCTACCGGCGCGGACTCGCCCTCGCCCGCCGGCTCCTGCTCCACCGGATCGACGTCGAAGGGTGTGCGGAACACCAGCGACGGCAACAGTGTGGTCAGTGCGGCGTACAGCAGCAGCGCGCCGAACAGCACCGCCGGAATCTGGAAACGCTCGCGCATGATCGCCGCCAGCACCAGGGTGAAGATCAGGGTCGGGGCCAGCGCCAGCGAGACGCGCAGGCTGCTGCGGAAGCTCTCGCCGAACATCACCCGGCGCTGCAGCCAGACCACGCCGATGCGCAGCGGCAGCACCACCAGGGTGATCACGATGCCCAGCCCCAGCGCCTCGAAACTGAGGGCTTCGCTGGGCACCTTGGTGCCGGCATTGAAGAAATAGAATGGCACGAAGAACGAGGCGAACAGGCGCAGCGCGTGCAGGTTCTCGTGCGAGGCCAGCAGCGGCATGCGCTGGTGCAGCAGGCGCGCGACCAGGCCGGCGATGAACGCGCCCACCAGGTAATACACGCCCAGCAGATAGGTGATGTACGCCGCCACCATGCCGACCATCACCAGCAGCGAGAACTCCGAGCCCGGCGCGTGCGGCGCCACCCAGCGGCCCAGCGCGATGAACAGCAGCGGCAGGCCGATCATCATCGCCAGCAGGGCCAGGCTGGACAGCGCCATGTGGCCCGGGTCGCCGGCCTGCAGCACGATGAACAACGCCGCCAGCGCCAGCAGTTCGCCGGCGATGGCCTTGCTGGTGACCCAGAACCGCTCGTCCTCGCTCAGGCCCAGCCGCGACAGCGAATCCATGATGAAGCCGGTGGAGGGCGTCAGCAGCGCCAGCGCCAGCAGCCCAGCGGCCTGCCATGGCAGCCCCGCATAGCGCCAGGCCAGCCAGCCCACGCCGAACAGCGTGCCGGTACGGATCAACAGGTGCGCCAGCAGCGGCCACATGCCACGCCGCAGCGCCTGCAGATCCACTTCCAGGCCCGCGAACAGGAACAGCGAGGAAATGCCCAGCGTGGCCAGCAGGCCGATCACCGCGTCGTGTGCCTGGTCGCCCAGCCAGAGCATGCCGATGATGCCGAACAGCAGGCAGGTCAACGGCGCCGGCAGGCTGAAGCGCTGCAGTGCGCGCGGGATCACCAGCAGCGCGAAGATCAGCAGCAGGTAGATCAACTCATGGCTCATCGGGGTCTTCCGTGGGGTTCGAACGCGCGCAGGATGCGCGTGCCCGACCGATCCGGCAAGCCATTTCCCGATGACCCCGGTTACCTCATCCGATCATCGCATCGGCCAGCGCCCCCACCCGTGCAAGCACTGCTGCGCGCTGGTCGTCATTGACCGATGCGCCCTGCAGATAGGCGGTGACCACCCACGCGGTGCCGCCCGCATGCGGCCACAGCACGGCGATGTCGTTGCGCGTGTCATCACCGTTGCTGCCGGTCTTGTCCCCCACCCGCCAGCGCTTGCCCAGCCCGGCGCGCAGGCAGGCATCGCCGGTCTGGTTGTCGATGAGCCAATCGGCGAACTGCCGGCGCGATGCAGGCTGCAGGCCATTGCCCACCGCGAAGCGGGCCAGGCTGGTGGCCATCGCGGCCGGGCTGGTGGTATCGCGCGGGTCTCCCTTCGCGAACAGATTCACGTCCGGCTCGTTGCGGTCATTGCGGGTAATGCTGTCGCCCTGCCCGCGCAGGAATGCCGTCAGCGCCGACGGCCCGCCCACCACCTCCAGCAGCAGGTTGGCCGCCGTGTTGTCGCTGGTGGTCAGCGTGCCCCGGCACAGGTCGCGCACGGTCAGATCCTTGCCCACGTGGCGGCGCGCCACCGGAGCGTAGGACAGCAGATCCTTCCCGGCGATGGGCACACGGGTGTCGAGCGAAACGCGGCCTGCATCGGCAACGCTCAGCACATGGGCGACCAGCATCGACTTGAACGTGCTGCACATCGGGAAGCGCTCATCCTGCCGATGCCCGCCGATGCGACGGCCGTTGCCGGTGTTCAGCACGGTGACGCCCAGGCGGCCACCGCTGGCTTTCTCCAGCGCGGCGAAATCGGCGGCGCCGGCAATGGCGGCGTTCGCGGCGGGTATGCCAGACGAGGCGGAAACCGGTTGCGCCAGCGCCGGGGCAAGCAGCGAGGACGCAACGGCAGCACCACTGAACTGCAGGAATCGGCGACGGGCGAGCATAGGGGTTCTCCTGGTGACCGCTCGATTATTGGCGCCTCCCCTGCGACCGACCAGCGCGAAAAATCAGGGCAAGCCATAAGTTGAACTCATGCCTGACGCGATCAAATGTTTGAGATTTACGAAATTCCTCATTGAACGGGTAGGATCAGCCATCACCCTGGCTCACGGCTCTCCGATGCTGCACCCCACCCTGCCACTGAACGCGCTGCGTGCGTTCGAGGCGGCCGCCCGCCACCAGAACTTCACCCGAGCCGCGCTGGAGCTGTGCGTCAGCCAGGCCGCACTGAGCCACCAGATCCGTGGGCTGGAGGACCGGCTTGGCATCCGCCTGTTCCATCGCCTGCCACGCGGCGTAGCGCTCACCGATGAAGGGGCAGCGCTGTACCCGGTGCTCAACGAAGCGTTCGAGCGCATTTCCGCCAGCATCGCGCGCTATACCGGTGGCCCGGCACGCGAGGTGCTGACGCTGGGCGTGGTCGGCACCTTCGCCACTGGCTGGCTGCTGCCACGGCTGGGCGCGTTCGAAGCCGCGCACCCGGACATCGAGCTGCGCCTGCAGACCCACAACAACCGTATCGACCTGGCCGGCGAAGGGCTGGATCTGGCGATCCGCTTCGGCGATGGCGACTGGCAGGGCCAGGCCTGCACGGCAATCCTCGATGCGCCCTTCGCACCGCTGTGCGCCCCCGCATTGGCGCGGCGGCTGAAGCAACCGCGCGACCTCGCCACACTGCCGTTGTTGCGTTCCTACCGCAGCGACGAATGGCCGCGCTGGTTGCAGGCGGCCGGGGTGAGCGGCGTGGAAGCCCGCGGGCCGGTGTTCGATTCCTCACTGACGGTGGCGATGGCCGCCGCCGGGGGCGCCGGCGTGGCCTTGCTGCCCTTGTGCATGTTCGAGCAGGAACTGGCCGAAGGCCGCCTGCTGCAGCCCTTCGGCACCACCTTGGAGCTGGGCCGCTACTGGTTGACGCGGCTGCGCTCGCGCGCCGAGCGCGAACCGGCCAAGCGGTTCCGCGAATGGCTGCAGGCGCAGGGCACGTAACAAAAAAGGGGACGGAGGGGATTAAGTCGTTTGTGGCACAAACGACTTAATCCCCTCCGTCCCCTTTTTTGCGTGATCAGGACTCCAGCAGCTCCATCCACGCCGCTTCGGCTTTCTCCAGCTGCGCGGCGGTGGTTTCGCGGTCACGTCCGATCACCGCCATGCGGGTCGCATCGGCGTAGTTGGCCGGATCGGCCAGCTGGCGGTCGAGCTCGGCCAGCGCGCCCTCCAGTTCGGCCACCTTGGCCTCGGCGGCGGCCAGCTTGTGCGGGTTCACCGGCTTCTTCTGCACCACCTGCGCCACCGGCGCGGTCTTGACCACCACCGGTTCTTCCACCTGCTCCATGCGTGCCTTGGTGCCCTGCGCCTGCGGGCGGGTGCGCAGCCACGCGGCGTAGGCATCCAGGTCGCCATCGAACGGCTCGACCACGCCATCGGCCACGCGCCAGTAGGTATCGCAGACCAGGCCGATCAGGTGGCGGTCATGCGAGACCATCACGATCGCGCCTTCGAAGGTGGCCAGCGCTTCGGCCAGCGCTTCACGCATTTCCAGGTCAAGGTGGTTGGTCGGTTCGTCCAGCAGCAGCACGTTCGGCTGCTGCCAGGCGATCAGCGCCAGCGCCAGGCGGGCGCGTTCGCCACCGGAGAACCCATCGACCGGCTCGAATGCACGGTCGCCCGGGAAGTTCCACTTGCCGAGGAAATCGCGGAACGACTGGTTCGGTGCGTCCGGGGCGATCTCGCGGAAGTGCTCCATCGGCGATTGGCCTTCGTGCAGCGATTCCACGGTGTGCTGGGCGAAGTAGCCGATCTTCAGGTCCGGGTGCGCCATGCGCTCGCCGACGATCGGTGCAAGTTCGCCCACCAGGGTCTTCACCAGGGTGGTCTTGCCCGCACCGTTCGGGCCGAGCAGGCCGATGCGCTGTCCCGCTTCCAGGCCGAAGCCGACGTTGTGCAGGATCACCGCGTCCTTGCCGTAACCGGCCTCGACGTGGTTCAGGCGGATCAGCGAGAACGGCAGCTTCGCCGGCGGCGCGAACTCGATGCGGAACTCACGCTCGGCGCGCACCGCTTCGGTGCCGGCCAGCTTGGCCAGGCGCTTCATGCGGCTCTGCGCCTGCGCGGCCTTGCTGGCCTGCGCCTTGAAGCGGTCGATGAAGCTCTGCAGGTGGGCGCGCTCGGCCTGTTCCTTTTCATGCGCGATCTGCTGCTGGCGCAGCTGTTCGGCGCGCTGGCGCTCGAAATCGGTGTAGCCGCCCGGGTAGAGCTTGGCGCCGCCGCCATGCAGGTGCAGGGTGTGGGTGGCCACGTTGTCGAGGAACTCGCGGTCATGCGAGATCAGCAGCAGGGTGCCCGGGTACTTCAGCAGCCACTGTTCCAGCCAGTACACCGCGTCCAGATCCAGGTGGTTGGTCGGTTCGTCCAGCAGCAGCAGGTCGCTGGGCATCATCAGCGCGCGGGCCAGATTCAGGCGCACGCGCCAGCCGCCGGAGAACGAGGACACCGCACGGTGGTGCGTCTCGGCAGGGAAGCCGAGGCCGTGCAGCAGCTTGCCGGCACGCGCTTCGGCGTCGTAGGCCCCCATCTCGGCCATCTTGGTGTGCGCGTTGGCCACCGCCTCCCAGTCTTCGCGCGCGGTCGCCTCGGCCTCTTCGGCCAGCACCGCGGCCACCTCGGTATCGCCGCCCAGCACGAAGCTCAGCGCCGGATCCGGCAGCGACGGGGTTTCCTGGGCCACGCTGGCGATGCGCACCTTGCCGGGCAGGTCGACGTCACCCTTGTCGGCCTCCAGCTCGCCCTTCACCGCCGCGAACAGGCTGGACTTGCCAGCACCGTTGCGGCCGACCACACCTACCCGGTAACCGGCGTGCAGGGTCAGGTCGACATTGGACAACAGCAGCCGCTCGCCGCGGCGCAAGGCGAAATTACGAAGCGAAATCATGGGGGAAGGCGTCCATATAACCGAATGGAATGTGCTGGTGAGCACTGTTCCTGCGACGCAATTCTAGCGTTAACGAATACTTGACGCGCCCCGGGATGCGCGGCGGCCGGCGTTCCTCTCTCCCACGTCCTCGCCGCGCGCCTCCCGGGTCCCCTCCCCGCGACTGCCGATCCGGGCTAAATGGTTGCTTCTGCAACGTTTTTCCCGATGACCGGCATTTGACAGCCACTGAATATCCCGTTAATTCCTGCTTTGCGCACCGCAACAACCGCCGTCCGCCTCACCCCCGTGATGTCGATTCCGGTGCCGCCCCCCGCCAACCGGAGCCCCATCCCGATGACCCGCAAGACCAGCCTGATCGCCGCCGCCGTCGCTGTCGCACTCGGTGGCTCTCCGTTCGTCGCCGCTGCCCAGCAGACCGGCACCGCTGCCAACACCCTGGATACGGTGATCGTCACCGGCACCCGCGTGGCCGACCGCACGGTCGCCGAATCGCAGTCGCCGATCGACATCATCACGCCCGAAGCCCTGCAATCCACCGGCACCAGTGAACTGGCCACCGCGCTGTCGCGCGCACTGCCCTCGCTGAATTTCCCGCGCCCGGCGCTGACCGACGGCACCAGCGGCGTGCGCCCGGCGCAGCTGCGCGGCCTGTCGCCGGACCAGGTGCTCGTGCTGGTCAATGGCAAGCGCCGCCACACCTCGGCGATGATCAACGTCAACGGCAGCATCGGCCGTGGTTCGTCGGCGGTGGACATCAACGCGATCCCGATCGCCGCCATCGAGCGCGTGGAAGTGCTGCGCGACGGCGCGTCGGCGCAGTACGGCTCGGATGCCATCGCCGGCGTCATCAACATCGTGCTCAAGGGCAGCGGCAGTGGCGGCAGCCTGGCGGTGGACTACGGCCAGTACTCGGCTGGTGACGGCAACAAGTACCAGCTGTCCGGCGATACCGGCGTCGAGTTCGGCAACGGCCGTGGCCGCGTGCATGTGGCCGGCCAGATCAGCCAGCAGGACGAGAGCAACCGCGCCGGCCCGTACCGCGGTACCACCCCGAATACCGGCAACTTCCCCAGCATCGGCCAGAAGACCTTCATCGTCGGCGACCCGCGCGTGGATGCCACCGCTGCGTCGGCCAACGCCAGCTTCGATTTCAGCGACCACGCGACCGGCTACGCCAGCGCGCTGCTCAGCAACCGCGACATCACCTCGTTCGCGTTCTACCGCTCGCGCAACCACAACGGGCAGAGCGCGCTGCTGGCGCAGACCTATCCGGACGGCTTCGTGCCGGAGATCAACCAGTACTCCAAGGACCGCTCGCTGGTGGCCGGGGTCAAGGGCAACACCGACAACGGCTGGACCTGGGACCTGAGCCTGAATCACGGCGAGAACACCCTGGACTTCCACACCCGCAACAGCATCAACTACAGCCTGGGTGCGACCAGCCCGCGCTCGTTCTACGACGGCACGCTGAAGTACCAGCAGGACATCTTCAATGCCGACCTGACCAAGTCGCTGGACTGGGGCCTGGCCTACCCGGTCACGCTGTCCTTCGGCGGTGAGTACCGCAAGGAGAAGTGGGACCAGAACCCGGGCGAACTGAACTCGTACACCGGCAGTGGCGCGCAGGGCTTCGGCGGCTTCACCCCGACCAATGAAGTGCATGCCGACCGCCACAACTACGCGGTCTACGCCGGCCTGGAAGCGGACCTGACCGAGAAGTTCTCGGCCGGCATCACCGGCCGCTACGAAGACTATTCGGACTTCGGCGACCGCTTCTCGGGCAAGCTGTCGGCGCGCTACGCGTTCACCGACAAGGTGGCGCTGCGGGCCACCGCCTCCAGTGGTTTCCGCGCGCCCTCGCTGGCGCAGCAGGGCTACCAGGCGGTGACCAGCCAGTTCCTCAATGGCGTATTCGTCGAGCGCGGCACCTTCCCGACCACCAGCCAGGCCGCGCAGGCGCTGGGCGCCTCGCCGCTGAAGGCCGAGACCTCCACCTCCTACAGCCTGGGCCTGGTGCTGCAGCCGGTCGACCGCCTGTACATCACCGTCGATGCCTACCAGATCGACATCGATGACCGCATCGCGCTGTCGTCGAGCATCACCACCAATGCCGCGACCAGCGCGCTGCTGGGCACCCTGGGCCTGCCGCAGGTGACCGCGTTCTCCTACTTCACCAACGGCCTGGATACGCGCACCCGCGGTGTCGACTTCGTCTCCAGCTACACGGTACCGTTCAGCGCCAGCAGCCTGGAGCTGACCGCGGCATACAGCTACAACGACACCGAAGTGCGCCGCGTTGGCGGCACCCCGCCGGTGTTCGGCACGCTGGGCCTGACCCAGTCGCTGATCGGTCGCGATGAAATTGGCCGCATCGAGGACAGCTACCCGCGCGACAAGGCGATCCTGAGCGGCACCTGGCGCTCGGACCACTGGGAACTGGGCCTGGCCGCCACCCGCTACGGCAAATTCACCGTGCGCAACTCGGCCACCGCGCTGCGTGACCAGACCTACGGCGACGCCTGGGTGGTGGATGCCTCGGCCAGCTACAAGCCGAGCAGCAACTGGACCCTGACCGTGGGCGCCGACAACCTGCTGGACAAGTACCCGGACCGCACCGAAGACCTGCAGAACTCGACCTTCGGCATGCTGCCGTACAGCAACTATTCGCCGTTCGGCTTCAACGGCGCGTATGTGTACGGGCGGATCAAGTACACCTGGTAAGGGGTAGTGCCGGCCGCTGGCCGGCATACCCGGGCCGCGTCTGGAGGAGCGCCCCTTCTTGTTGAAGGGGCGCGCCGATGGCGGGGGTAGAGGAGAAATGCGTGGACAAACCCGCCGGCCACGGCACGTGGACGGCGGGTTTGCCGTATCTGGCCGCTTCGGTGAAAATCGGGGTATCCCCCTGCTTTCTGCGAGTGCCGATGCACCATGACACCGACCTGATCAACATCGTTGCCGTTGGCCTGGGGCTCGCCTTCATCTTCGGCGCGCTGGCCAACAAGCTCCGCTTGTCTCCCTTGGTCGGTTACCTGGTTGCTGGCATCTGCGTAGGTCCGTTCACCCCCGGCTTCGTCGCCGACCAGGCGCTGGCCAACCAGCTGGCCGAACTGGGCGTGATGCTGCTGATGTTCGGTGTCGGCCTGCACTTCTCGCTGAAGGACCTGATGGCGGTCAAGGCGATCGCCATTCCCGGTGCCATTGGGCAGATCGCGGTGGCCACCCTGCTCGGCTGGGGCGTGGCCTCGCTGATGGGCTGGCCGGCCATCCATGGCGTCATCTTCGGTTTCTCGCTGGCCACCGCCAGTACCGTGGTGCTGCTGCGGGCGATGGAGGAACGCCGCCTGCTGGAAACGATGCGCGGCAAGATCGCGGTCGGCTGGCTGATCGTGGAAGACCTGGCCTGTGTGCTGGCGCTGGTGATGATGCCGGTGATGGCCGGTGTGTTCGGTCCTGACGCGGCCAAGGAATCGCACTCGCTCGGCAGCGTGCTGGCCGACATCGGCTGGACCTTCGTGCAGCTGGGCCTGTTCGTGGCGGTGATGCTGGTGGTCGGTCGGCGGGTCATCCCGTGGATCCTCGAGCGCATCGCCGGTACCGGTTCGCGTGAGCTGTTCACACTGTCCGTGCTGGCGATCGCGCTGGGCGTGGCGTTCGGCTCGGCGATGCTGTTCGGCGTCTCGTTCGCGCTGGGCGCGTTCTTCGCCGGCATGCTGCTCAACGAATCGGAGCTGAGCCACAAGGCCGCGCATGATTCGTTGCCGCTGCGCGATGCGTTCGCGGTGCTGTTCTTTGTGTCGGTCGGCATGCTGTTCGACCCCAACATCCTCGTCCAGCATCCGTGGCAGGTGCTGGCCACCGTCGCCATCATCATGTTCGGCAAGTCGGCGGCGGCGTTCTTCATCGTGCGTGCGTTCGGCCACCCGACCAGCACCGCGCTGACCATCTCGGCCAGCCTGGCGCAGATCGGCGAGTTCGCCTTCATCATCGCCGGCCTCGGCGTGGCGCTGCAGATCCTGCCGAAGGAAGGCCAGTCGCTGGTGCTGGCCGGGGCACTGGTGTCGATCATGCTCAACCCGCTGGTGTTCGGCCTGCTCGACCGTTGGCAGGCCAAGCAGGAGCAGTCTCCGCAGGTACCCGAGCCGCCCGAAGCGATCGGCCCGTCGCGCGACCTGCATGACCACGCCATCGTGATCGGCTATGGCCGGGTGGGCAGCGAACTGGCGCAGGTGCTGCGCGACCGTGGCGTGCCGGTGCTGGTGATCGATGACAACAAGGAACACGTCGAGCAGGCACATGCCAAGGGCCTGGCGGCGATCCGCGGCAGTGCCGCCGCCGACCGGGTGCTGGCCGAGGCCCATCCGGAGCGCGCCAAGATCGCGGTGCTGGCGATTCCGCAGCCGCTGGAAGCCGGTGAGGCGCTGGCCAAGCTGCGGGCGATCAATCCGGACCTGACCCTGCTGGCGCGCGCACACAGCGATGCCGAGGTGAAGCATCTGCTGGAGCACGGCGCCGATGGCACGGTGATGGCCGAGCGCGAGCTGGCGTATTCGCTGGCGGAGATGATCATGTCCACGCCGCCGTACCGGAACCTGGGGCAGCACAGCATTCCGGTGGTGTGAGGGGTGTGCGTGCGGCAGGGCTTGCAGCCCTGCACCTGCCGAAACAACGGCAACGGCAAAAGCGGGCATAGCGTGGGATGGCGGGGTCAGATCCGTTTTCCGCAGGAAAACGGATCTGACCCCGGAAACAAAAAAATCCCCGGTCGACCCGCATCGACCGGGGATCTGGATCGCCACGTTGCCACGCCTTGGAGAGGCAGTTCCACCGTAACCCATCGCGGTGCCGGCGGTGATCGCCTGTGGCGATGACGACCAAGCGCGCAGCTATCAGGCGCCGGCCAGGGCCTGTTCCAGGTCCGCGCGCAGGTCGCCGATGTGTTCGATGCCGATCGACAGCCGCACGGTGTCCTCGCTGACACCGGCCTTGGCCAGCTCCGCTGCATCCAGCTGGCGATGCGTGGTCGAAGCCGGATGGGTGGCCAGTGACTTCGCATCCCCCAGGTTGACCAGGCGGGTGAACAGCTTCAGCGCATCGAGGAAGCGGGCGCCGGCCTCGCGCCCACCGGGCAGACCGAAGGTCAGTACGCCCGAGCCGTGTCCACCCAGATAGCGCTGCGCGGCGGCATGCTCGGGGTCGTCGGCCAGTCCGGCGTAGCGCACCCAGGCGACCTTGGCATGCGCCTTCAGGAACTGCGCAACGGCCAGCGCATTGGCATTGATGCGTTCCATGCGCAGGGCCAGGGTCTCGATGCCCTGCAGGATCAGGAACGCGTTGAACGGCGACAACGCAGCGCCCGTATTGCGCAGCGGCACCACCCGCGCCCGGCCGATGTAGGCGGCTGGCCCCAGTGCTTCGGTATAGACAACGCCGTGGTAGCTGGGGTCGGGCTGGTTGAGCCGCGCGAAGCGTTGGGGCTGTGCGGTCCAGTCGAAGCGGCCGGAATCGATGATCGCGCCGCCCAGGCTGTTGCCGTGTCCCCCGAGGTATTTGGTCAGCGAATGCACCACGATGTCGGCGCCGTGCTCGAACGGGCGCAGCAGGAACGGCGTGGCCACGGTGTTGTCGACGATCAGCGGCACGCCCGCGGCATGCGCGACCTCGGCGATCGCAGCAATGTCGGTGACATTGCCGCGCGGGTTGCCGATCGATTCGACGAACACCGCCTTGGTGCGGTCGTCGATCAGCGCGGCGAACGCCGCCGGGTCGGCCGGATCGGCAAAGCGCGCCTGGATGCCGTACTGCGGCAGCGTGTGCGCCAGCAGGTTGAGGCTGCCACCGTAGAGCGCACTGGAGGCGACGATGTTGTCGCCGGCCTCGGCGATGGTCTGGATGGCATAGGTGATCGCGGCCTGCCCCGAGGCCAGCGCCAGCGCGCCGATGCCGCCTTCCAGCGCGGCCAGGCGCTGCTCCAGCACGTCGGTGGTGGGGTTCATGATGCGCGTGTAGATGTTGCCCGGAACCTTCAGGTCGAACAGGTCGGCGCCGTGCTGGGTGTCATCGAAGGCATACGCCACGGTCTGGTAGATCGGCACCGCCACCGCGCGGGTGGTCGGGTCGGGACGGTAACCGCCGTGCACGGCCAGGGTGTCCAGTTGCCACTGCGGGTCGCTCATTGCACCAGGCTCCATCCGGGGAAACCGCCACCATAGGCCAGCCGGGGCCGCCCGCTGAAAGCCGCTGGCGATGACGTCCGTACCCGCGGTTATCAGGTTGGCCGCGATTCAGGCAGTCGTCATGGGGCATTGCTAGGCTGCGCCGCCGGGCGCTCCTGCCTGGGAACGGAGGCCCCACGCATGCAGCCATCCCCCTGGACTCCCCCTGCCAGCAGTTCGCCCACGTCGGTCCTGCTGGTGGAGGACGACCGTCGCCTGGCCGAACTGGTCAGCGACTATCTCCACGAACATGGCTTCACCGTGCAGCACGTGGCACGCGGCGACCTCGCCAGCGCCGCCTGCCGCCAGCATGCGCCGGAGCTGGTGGTGCTGGACCTGATGCTGCCCGGCCTGGGGGGCATCGATGTGTGCCGGCAGATCCGCAGCTTCTCCGATGTGCCGATCCTGATGTTGACCGCCTGTGAGGACGACATCGAGCAGGTGCTGGGCCTGGAATCGGGTGCCGATGACTATGTGCACAAGCCGATCGAGCCACGCCTGCTGCTGGCCCGCCTGCGCGCCCTGCTGCGCCGCCGCCACGGCAGCAGCAATACCGGCACGCCCAGCCGGCTGATGCATGGTGAGCTGCTGATCGATCGCATGCAGCGCGAGGTGCACCTGCACGGCCAGCCGGTCGAGCTGGGCACCACGGAATTCGAGATCCTGTGGCTGCTGGCCAGCCAGCCGGGGCAGATCCTGTCGCGCGACCAGATCCTGCAGGCGGTGCGCGGCATCGGCTTCGACGGTCTGGACCGCAGCGTCGACGTCTGCATCGGCAAGCTGCGCCGCAAGCTCGGCGACGATGCGCGCGAACCGCGGCGGATCAAGACCGTGTGGGGGCGCGGCTACCAGTTCAATCCTGCGGCCTGGTCGGAATGAAGCGGCTGTTCCTGTGGCTGTGGTTCATCACCGGCGCCTGCTTCCTGGTGTCGGTGTTCTTTCTCAACCACATCCTGGATGGCATCTACACGCCCGTGCAGGATCGCGTGTTCGTGCAGCAGGTGCGCGGGCAGGTGTACGCCCTGCGCAGTGGCCTGGCCGGCCTGGACGCCGTCCAGCAGCGTGAGCGCCTGCAACAGTGGCAGCCACACTACGGCATCACCCTGACCCTGCTCGACAAGCCTCCCGCGCTCGACGCGCAGGAACAGGAGGCCGTGAAGGCCGATGGCTTCGTCGTGCGCGATCAGTACCAGCAGGTGCTGCTGCCCATCGACGGCATCGGCGGCCGCTGGCTGCACCTGCGCCTGCCCGGCGCGGTGCAGATGACGACGTACATGACCATCGCCGCCTACCTCAGCATCCTGCTGCTGGTGGGCGCCAGCCTGTATGCCTGGGTGCGCCTGCTCTGGCGCGACCTGGAAGCACTGCGCCGGCACGCCGACCGCATCGGTTCCGGCGACCTGCAGGCACGTGCGCAGGTTTCGCCCCGCTCGCAGATCCGGGTCATCGTCGAACACTCCAACCGCATGGCGGCACGCGTGGCCGAACTGGTGCAGCGCCAGCGCGACCTGACCCATGCCATTTCGCACGAACTGCGCACGCCCATCGCGCGCGTGGCCTTCGGCCTGGACCTGATGCAGGACAGCGATGACCGCGAACGCCGCGCACGGCTGGCGCAGGGCCTGCACGGCGACCTGGCCGAGCTCAACCGGCTGGTCAGCGAACTGCTGGCCTACGAACGGCTGGAGCATCCCAGCGAGGGCGAACCGATGCAGCGCATCGAAGCCAACGACTGGCTGCAGGCCTGCCTGGCCGATGCCCGCCGCGATGCCGAACGTGCCGGCATTGTCCTGCGCGTGCAGCCCAGCGCGTTGCCGCGAGTGGATGCCGAGCCACGCCTGTTGCAGCTGGCGCTGAGCAACCTGGTCGGCAATGCGCTGCGCCATGCGCGTTCGCAGGTGGAGGTCTCGCTGGTCGGTATCAGCGGCCGCGCCTGCCTGCGCGTGGACGATGACGGCCCGGGCATCGCCGAAGCCGATCGGGAGAAGGTGATGCGCCCGTTCACCCGCCTGGACGACAGCCGCAGCCGCGATACCGGCGGCTTCGGCCTGGGCCTGGCCATTGTCGGCCGCATTGCAGCCCGCCACGGCGGCGAGCTGCGCATCAGTCGCGCCACGCTGGGCGGCGCGCGCCTGGAAATGCACTGGCCGCTGGCTGCCAGCTGAACGCCCAAGGGCGCGATTACAGTTGATTACAACTCCCGCACAACTGCGGACGGATCGGTCGCCGGCATATCGCCACGCTGGCAACCCTGCAGCACTCGCCGGATGCGCGCGCTGCTTTCCTCCCATTGTCGAGAGTTTCCATGTCCCAGCTTCGCCGTTCCCCCGCCCTGCTCTGCCTGGCCGTGTTGCCGCTGTTCGCCGCCCCGATCGCCCACGCCAAGGATGACCACTGGACCTTCGAGCTCGCCGCCGGTGGCGGCGTGGCACCGCGCTACAGCGGCAGCGAGGAGTATCGTGCGACGCCGTCGCTGTCCTTTGATGTCACCTCGCCGGGGGGATGGTTTCTGGGCACCAGTGGCATCGGCTGGGGCACCTCCCTCGGCGAGCACACGCGCGTGCGTGCCTATGTCGGCGCCAGCGGCATCCGCAAGGACAAGGACTCGCTGCTCGGCGGTTCGGACTTCCTGCGCGGCATGGGTGATATCGATACCCGTCCCCTGGTCGGCGTCTCGGCTGGTTATACGCTGGGCGAAGCCGTGCTGAGCGGCTCCTGGCAGTTCACCCGCAAGGACGAGGACAAGGCCGAGAACGGCCTGGCCACCCAGCAGATCCATCTGAACCTGAGCATGCCGCTGTTCGACCTGGCCGGTGGCGTGGTCAGCGGCAGTGTTTCCACCGACTACGGCAACCGCGGCTACATGCAGACCTGGTACGGCGTCAGCCCGGAACAGGCCAAACGCACGGGCTTCGCCGAGCACAAGCCGAAGGCCGGCCTGATCAGTGCCGGAGTCGGCCTGAAGTGGAGCCACCGCGTGGGCCGCAACGGCAACTGGTACATCTCGGCCGAAGGCACGCGCCTGCTCGGCGATGCGGCCAACAGCCCGATCGTGCAGAAGGCAAACCAGTTCGGGCTGATGAGCGGTTACACCCACCGCTTCTGATGTCTGATGCATGAAGGGCGCCGCTGGGCGCCCTTTCCCTCTGCGGTCAGCGGCAGGCCGGTGCGTCGCCGTTGCCGCACAACCCGACCTCGCGCAGCCAGCCGATCCACTGCACGACGTCCTCCTTCTCCGGCTCGGAGCGGAACGACTTCTGCACGGTGTGGAAGCCCTGCCTGCCCTGCACGCCCTTGATCCAGGTGAACTCCGGCTTGCCTGTCCCCGGATTCCGCGGGCAGCTGAGCATCAGCAGGGCGAATGGCCGTCCCCCTTCTTCACCTTCGCGGATCCAGTGGCTCTGCGCCGCCGGACAGGCGATGCGCCACCCCGCCTCGATGATGCCGAGGAACTCACGCGGACTCACATGGCCACTGTTCGGCGCATCGTTGACGGTGACCATGTCGGTCCAGTCGTGCACGGTCTGGCCCTGTGGCACGTACTCGGTGATGCGGTTGCCTTGCGCGTCGGTGCTCTGGTGGGCCTGCTGGTAGCCCTTCATCGGCGGCAGCTGGACCTGTTCGGCGGCCGCGGCGTGTCCACAAACAGCAGCCAACGCCAGCGTCATGCAGAGTGAAGCCCTGCGGGCAACGTCCATGCGGTTCTCCTCATCCTTGCGAAAGTGAAACAGGACCATCGTGCGCTGCCAAGGCTCGGATGGCGCCCCAGCCATGGCCGGGGCGCCACCGGTTCAAGCCTTGGCGAACACCAGGCGACCACCGTCGTTGCCGACTTCGATGGTATCGCCGTTGACGAAGGCGCCGGACAGGATCTGCTGCGCCAGCGGGTTTTCCAGCTGCGACTGGATCGCACGCTTCAACGGGCGCGCGCCGTACACCGGATCGAAGCCGACGTTGCCGAGCAGGTCGAACGCCGCATCGGAGACCGCCAGCTTCAACCCGCGCTCGGCCAGCCGCTTCTCAAGCCCGCGCATCTGGATGCGCGCGATCTGCTTGATCTGCTGCTTGTCCAGCGGGTGGAACACCACGATGTCGTCCAGGCGGTTGATGAACTCCGGACGGAAGTGCGCCTGCACCACGCCCATCACCGCTGCCTTCATCTGCGTGTAGGCCTCCGGGCTGTCGTCGGCGCTCATGTCCTGGATCTGGTGCGAGCCCAGGTTCGAGGTCATCACGATGACGGTATTGCGGAAGTCCACGGTGCGGCCCTGGCCATCGGTCAGGCGGCCATCGTCCAGCACCTGCAGCAGGATGTTGAACACATCCGGATGCGCCTTCTCCACTTCGTCCAGCAGGATCAGCGAGTACGGGCGACGGCGCACCGCCTCGGTCAGGTAGCCGCCTTCCTCGTAGCCCACGTAACCCGGGGGGGCGCCGATCAGGCGGGCGACGCTGTGCTTCTCCATGAATTCGCTCATGTCGATGCGGATCATCGCGTCGGCGCTGTCGAACAGGAATTCGGCCAGCGACTTGCACAGCTCGGTCTTGCCGACGCCGGTCGGGCCGAGGAACAGGAACGAGCCGGCCGGACGGTTCGGATCGGACAGGCCTGCACGCGAACGGCGCACGGCGTCGGAGACGACCTTGATCGCTTCCTCCTGGCCGACCACACGGTTGTGCAGCACCTCTTCCATGCGCAGCAGCTTGTCGCGCTCGCCTTCGAGCATCTTGTTGACCGGAATGCCGGTCCAGCGCGACACGACCTCGGCGATCTCCTCGTCGGTGACCCGGTCCTGCACCAGCTTGAAGTCCTTGTGCTCGGCTTCCTGGGCCGCGGCCAGCTGCTTTTCCAGCTGCGGCAACAGGCCGTACTGGATCTCGCTCATCTTGGCGAAATCCTGGCGGCGCTGCGCGGCTTCCAGTTCCAGCTTGGCCTGCTCGACCTGCTCCTTGATCTTGGTGGCGCCCTGCAGCGCAGCCTTCTCCGACTTCCAGATTTCATTGAGGTCGGAGAACTCGCGCTCCAGCCCGTCGATGTCGTTCTCCAGGTCGGCCAGCCGCTGCCGCGAGGCTTCGTCCTTTTCCTTCTTCAGCATCTCGCGCTGGATCTTCAGCTGGATCACCCGGCGTTCCAGGCGATCCAGCTCCTCCGGCTTGGAGTCGATCTCCATGCGCAGGCGCGAGGCAGCCTCGTCCATCAGGTCGATGGCCTTGTCCGGCAGCTGGCGATCGGTGATGTAGCGGTTGGACAGCGTGGCGGCGGCCACGATGGCCGGGTCGGTGATCTCCACCCCGTGGTGCACGGCGTACTTTTCCTTCAGCCCGCGCAGGATCGCGATGGTGTCCTCCACCGACGGCTCACCGACGAAGACTTTCTGGAAGCGGCGCTCCAGCGCAGCGTCCTTCTCGATGTACTTGCGGTATTCGTCCAGCGTGGTCGCACCGATGCAGTGCAGCTCGCCGCGTGCCAGCGCCGGCTTCAGCATGTTGCCGGCATCCATCGCGCCGTCGGCCTTGCCCGCGCCGACCATGGTGTGCAGTTCATCGATGAACAGGATGATCTGGCCTTCGTTCTTGGCCAGGTCGTTGAGTACACCCTTCAGTCGCTCCTCGAATTCGCCGCGGAACTTGGCCCCGGCGATCAGCGCGCCCATGTCCAGCGACAGCACGCGCTTGCCGCGCAGGCCTTCGGGTACTTCGTCGTTGATGATGCGCTGGGCCAGCCCTTCCACGATCGCGGTCTTGCCCACGCCGGGTTCGCCGATCAGCACCGGGTTGTTCTTGGTCCGGCGCTGCAGCACCTGGATGGTGCGGCGGATTTCCTCGTCACGGCCGATCACCGGGTCGAGCTTGCCGCTCTCGGCCCGCGCGGTCAGGTCGATGGTGTACTTCTCCAGCGCCTGCCGCTGCTCCTCGGCATTCTCCGACTGCACGTTCTCGCCGCCACGCAGCTTGTCGATCGCCGCCTGCAGGCGCGTCTTGTCGGCACCAGCGGCGCGCAGCGCCATGCCCAGCGTGCCGCCATCGTCCAGCGCCGCCAGCACGAACCACTCGCTGGCAATGAAGGCGTCCCCGTGCTGCTGCGCCAGCTTGTCGGTCTGGTTCAGCAGGCGCCCCAGATCGTTGCCCATCGAAACGTTGCCGGCCTGGCCGGATACCTTCGGCAGTGCGTCCAGCGCCTCGGTCAGGCGCTCGCGCAGCACCGGCACGTTCACCCCGGCCTGGGCCAGCAGCGGGCGCGTGCTGCCACCCTGCTGGTCCAGCAGCGCGCTGAACAGGTGAACCGGTTCAATGATGCTGTTGTCGCGGCCCACGGCCAGCGACTGGGCGTCTGCCAGCGCCTGCTGGAAACGCGAGGTGAGCTTGTCCATCCGCATTGCGAATCCTCATCGGTCATCAGGGCCGGCCTGGGCCGGCAATGCTGGAAAGATGCGGTTGCCCCACCCGGTTTCAAGGGTGGCTGCGACTGCACCCCGGGGCCAGTCAGCCTGCGGCCAGCATGCCGGAGCGCGTGTGGTCGGCGCGTTGATCCCGATCAGTTCCGTACGGTGGACGGGCTCAGCGGGTGATCGCGCTGCGGATCGCCCGCAGCTGCTGCTTGATCGCCCGCGCCTGTGCAGGATCCATGCGTAGCAGGGCCTTCTGCCCGATCGAGCGTGACTGCAGGGTGGGATCGACAAAGCGATAGCGGCCGCGTTCATCGCGCTGCACCAGCGGCGACTGGGCCAGTTCCGGGGTGTCCAGCAGGTGGTCGATCACCATGACCAGGCGGTCGTTGAAATAACCCTCGGGCCGGCCAAGGTCGGCATAGGCCTGCTGGATCAGCGGATAGAAGCGCTTGTAAGCGGTAGCCGTTGCCGCCGGGTCCAGCGCAGTGAACGCCTGTACGTAAGGCGCATAGCGTGCCGCATTGCTGGCGGCGATGCGTTCGCCGCCTTCGCCCGTATCGACCTGCAGGTTGCCCGGCAGCGGCCGCGCGGCCAGCGCGGTCGGCGGCACGCTGGGCTTGTCCAGGTTGTCGACCTGGGTGACCAGGCGCTGGATAAGGTGATCACGCAGCAGCAGGGTCAGCGGCCCCTCGCCCTGGAACAGCTGGCTCAGTGCGCCCCAGCCCGCGGCGTCGCTGTCAGCCAGTTTCGGCAGCGCCGGGTCGGCGGCGGCCTCGGTATCCAGCGGATGCCTGATCGATGGTGGTGCTGGCGCGGGCTCTGCGGCCGCCTGCGGTTGTGCCGGTGCACTGGTACTGGCAGGGGTTGATTGCACCGGCACCGGGACACCGTCGGCCAGGCTCTTCAGCTGATCGCGGAACAACCAGCCGCCCGCGCCACCGATCACCACCACACCCAACACCCAGGGCCAGACCGCCTTTCCACTCTGCATGATGCAGCACCTCGTTTCACACGCATGGAGAAGGTGTGACCCCATCGAGTGCAGCCGGTTCCCCGCCTGTTCCGCTGCCGTTCGGGTTGAGACCTGCAGCAAGGCCGCGCTCACGTCTGCTTTGCGCCACCCGCGCGAGGCTAGGAGTCCTGTCCCGTGGAGACTCTGCCATGCAGTACGCGCTGTACTACTGGACCGGCATCCAGGGCCGTGGCGAGTTCGTGCGCCTGGCGCTGGAAGATGCCGGCGCCGACTACATCGACATGGCGCGGGTGCACGGCGATGCGGTGATGCAGCCGTTTCTGGAGGGTCGCAACGAAGGGGCACAGCCCTTTGCGCCGCCGTTCCTGAAGGCCGGCCGCCAGGTCATCGCGCAGGTCGCGGCGATCCTGGATTTCCTCGCCCCGACGCTGGACCTGGTGCCGCAGGCCGCATCGCGGCGGATGCAGGCGCTGCAACTGCAGTTGACCATCGCCGACCTGGTAGCCGAGGTGCACGACACCCACCATCCGATCGCCGCATCGAAGTACTACGAACAGCAGAAGACCGAGGCCAGGGCACGAGCCGCGTCACTGCGCAGCGAGCGCCTGCCCAAGTTCCTCGGCTACTTCGAGCAGGTGATGGCCGCCAACGGTGGCCGCCATGCACTGCGCGAGCACTCCTATGTGGATCTGTCACTGTTCCAGCTGCTGAGCGGGCTGGACTACATGTTTCCGCGCCGCATGCAGGCGCTCGGCCCCACCCTGCCCCGGCTGCGCGCGCTGCAGGAACGAGTGGCGAAACGACCCAACATCGCCGCCTATCTGGCGTCTGAGCGGCGGTTGCCGTTCAACACCAACGGCATCTTCCGCCATTACCCGGAACTGGACGCCGAACGGTAGTGCCGGCCGCTGGCCGGCAGAGCACGCTGTGATCATTCGCCGCCTGCAACACGCCCCTGTAGAGCCGAGCCATGCTCGGCTCAGAGCAGCCGAGCGCAGGCTCGGCTCTACAGAGCACCAGAAGTGGAAGGAGCGGTAACGCCGGGCCATGCCCGGCGTCACCAGTCAATGATCGGTGCGATCATCCAGCGGTTTCACCGGCTGCTTCTGCAGCGACAGCAGGCCCAGCAGCAGCGCCAATGCCACGTAGGCGCCGGCGAACTGCAAGCTGATGATGCGTACCAGCCCGTCCAGATCCCACGGCAGGTAGATGCCGCCACGCGGGTCCACCGAATGGATCAGGCCGAACAGGGTCAGCACCGCCGCCACCAGCAGGAAGCCGCAGGCACGGCGCAGGCGGCCATCGACCATCGCCGCCACCGCCGAAATCCACAGCATCGAGGTGATGATGAAGCCGTTGCCGAGGGTGAAAATCACCGCCAGCTCGGGCAGGCCATGGCCGTCGAGCTTGGTCAGCAGCTGCGGCAGCTGGTCCGGTGCGATCCAGCCGGGCGCCTTGATCGCCAGCAGGTAGGCCACCGACGGCAGGAAACCGAACACCATCGCGCCGGTATGGTGGCGCGGCGTGGCCTGGAAGGCCTGGGTGGTGATGTCGATGGCCACGTACACGATGATCGGTGCCAGCACCGCCAGCGGCAGCCACTGCACCAACCCGGAGATGATGCCGAGCATGCCGCCGATGCCGACGAACAGGCCGGTCAACAACGTGTAGCCGCTGCGCGCGCCCATGTGCTTGTACGCCGGCTGGCCGATGTACGGCGTGGTCTGCGCCACGCCGCCGCAGACGCCTGCCACCAGCGTGGCCACCGCCTCCACCAGCAGAATGTCGCGGGTGCGGTAGTCATCGCCAGCCGCGCGTGCGCTTTCAGACACATTGATGCCGCCCACCACCATCAGCAGGCCGAACGGCAGCAGCAGCGGCAGGTAGGTCATCGCGGTGGGCAGGCCCTCAAGGAAGCCCAGCGTCGGCAGCGGCAGCACCACCTGCGGCGGCACCCATTCCGGCACATGGAAGCCGGGCGCGCCCAGCCCGGCCAGGCCAAGGCCGTAATACAGCACGGTGCCGAACACGAAGGCCAGCAGCACGCCCGGGCCACGCACCGGCAGCTTGCCCTTGGCGATCAGCACATACAGCAGCAGGCCCAGCGTGGTGAAGCCGACCAGCGGCGAGCGCAGCGTTTCCAGCAGCGGCAGCAGGCCCATCAGCACCAGCGCGATGCCCGCGATGGAACCCAGCAGCGCAGCTCGCGGCAGTGCGCGGGTGACCGCTTCACCGAAGAACGACAGCACGAACTTGAGCACGCCCATGATGACCAGCGCGGCCATGCCCAGCTGCCAGGTGGCGATGCCCGCAGCGTGCGGATCCATGCCCTGCTGCTTGAAGGCGAGGAAGGCCGGGCCGAGCACCAGCAGGGCCATGCCGATGCTGGTGGGGGCATCCAGGCCGAGCGGCATGGCGGTGACATCGTCGCGGCCGGTACGTGCCGCCAGCCGGCGCGCCATCAGGGTGTACAGCAGGTTGCCGACCAGCACGCCAAAGGCGGTGCCGGGGAACATTCGGCCGAACACCACGTCGGCGGGGAACTGGAAGATCCCGACCAGGGCCATGGCGATGAAGCCGAGGATGGAGAGGTTGTCGACGACCAGGCCGAAGAAGCCGTTGAAGTCGCCGGCGACGAACCAGCGACGCGGTACGGCGGAAGCGGGAGCGGACATGGAAGGGGCGGTGGGGGTGGGGAGCGCCGATGGTAGGCCCAGCGAGGCCGGCGCGCCAATTCCGTCGTGGAATGATGGGTTCCAGCCAACGGCGGGGCCCCTCGTGGCTGGGGGGGGTCGTCAAAGCAGCTTTATCGGAGTGGGCCGGTCGGGATGGGCTGCGCAGGACACGCCGTAAACCCATCCCTGGGGGCTCGATGGCGCCATCCATGGCACCAACGGTCCTGCGCAGCCCATCCCGACCGGCCCCTGATAATTCCTTGCGCGTGCCAGCCACGGAAAGGAATCAAAGGATCAAAAGCAAAAGCGGGTCGTTTCGCTCTGAGCCGAGCATGGCTCGGCTCTACACGAACAATTCGATCATTTCCACGCTATCCACGCAGGGCGTGGATCTACCGACAGATCGCAGGAAACTGTCGAAGGTGGGGTGGGTCCGGTTGCGGGGGTGTCCGCGGCATGGATGCCGCGGCCAAGCCCCCAGGGACGGGTTTACGGCGTCCCCCGCAACCGGACCCACCCCGCCATCCCTCAGGAAGGCCGCTTCTGCTCTGGCTCCGGCTCGTAGCGGGTGCAGGGCGCAGCCCTGCATCAAACCCACCCCGTTACTTCTTCAGGAAGTTGTCCACCAGCAGATGCTTCACGTCGTCGAAGCGGCCGTTCAACACTGCCTTGGCCGCGTACAACGCCGTACCGGCCACCTGCTTGGCCTCGATCTGCGGCGGCATCACCAGCTCCGCGCGGCTGGTATGCACGTCCAGCAGCGCCGGGCCGCGCTGGGACAGGAAATCCAGCACCGCCTCTTCCAGATCCTCGCTGCGGGTCACCGTGCGGCCGTGGAAGCCGATGACCTCGGCCAGGCGGCCGAAGTCCGGGTTCTTCAGGTCGGTGTAGTTGTCCAGCAGGCCCTCCACCTTCTGCTCCAGCTCGACGAAGTTCAGCGAACCATTGTTGAACACCACCACCTTGATCGGCAGGTTCTCCTGCACTGCCGTGAGCAGGTCACCCAGCAGCATCGCCAGGCCACCATCACCGGACAGCGAGATCACCTGCCGGCTGGGGAAGGCCTTCTGCAGGCCCAGCGCCTGCGGCATCGCGTTGGCCATCGTGCCGTGCAGCAGGCTGGTCAGCGTGCGGCGGCGGCCGTTGACGCGGATATGGCGCAGCACCCACACCATCGGCGAACCGCCGTCGGCGGTGAACAGCGCATCGTCGCTGGCATGCCTCGACAGCAATGCCGTCAGGTGCTGCGGATGGATCAGTTCACCCTCGCCCGGTTGTTCTTCCTGTTCGCGCTTCTTCAGCGCCTTGTCGCGACGTTCGATACATTCGTCCAGGAAACTGCTGTCCTCGCGCGGCGGCAACATCGGCAGCAAGGCATCCAGCGTCGGTGCGATGTCACCGACCACGCCCAGGTTCACCGGGTGGCGGCGGCCGAGATGGCTGCCATCGCGGTCGACCTGGATGATCGTGGCCTTGTCCGGGTAGAACTGGCCCCAGGCGAAGTCGGCGCCGAGCAGCAGCAGCGTGTCGCACTCCATCAGCGTGTGGAAGCCGGATTCGATGCCGAAGATGCCGGTCATGCCCATGTTGTACGGGTTGTCCGGCTCGACGAAATCCTTGGCGCGCGAGGTATGCGCGATGGGCGCCTGCAGGCGCCGGGCCAGCTCCAGCAGCTGCGCGTGCGCGCCCTGGCAACCGGCACCGGCATAGATGCCGATGCGCTTGCCCTGCCCCAGCAGTTCGGTGATGCGCTGCAGCTCGGCATCGGACGGGCGCAGCACCGGCTGGGTGTAGTGAACCGAGAACGGCACATCGTGCTTCACCTCGGCCTGGCTGATGTCGGCCGGCAGGATCACCACCGCCACGCCACGGCGGCTGATCGCGGCCTGGCAGGCCAGGGCCACGACGCGCCGCGCCTGCTCCGGGCTGTGCACCTGCTCGCAGAACACCGAACAACTGGCATACACCGCCTTGAAGTCCACTTCCTGCGGAAATTCCATGCCCAGCTCACTGGTCACCACCTGGCTGGCGATCAGTACCATCGGTGCACGGTTGCGATTGCTCTCGAAGACGCCGTTGATGAAGTGCAGGCCACCGGGACCACAAGAACCCGCACAGGCGGTCAACTCGCCGCTCACCAGCGAATCGGCGCCGGCAGCGAAGGCGGCCACTTCTTCGTGGCGTACATGTACCCAGTCGATTTCACTGCGGTGCAGGGCATCGGTGACGTGATTCAAGGTATCGCCAACGATGCCGTAACAGCGGCGGACGCCCGCCTGCTGCAGGGTATCGACAACGATCTCGGCAACGCGCTTGCTCATCGGATACATCCTCGAGGGGAGAACATCCGAGGCTAGACCCGAAGAAGTGATGCCTCCGTGGGCAAGGCGCACATCACCTCGATAGGCAAACTACCGGCGGAGATCGAGTCAATCGTTGACGTTGATCCAGCCCTCCACCTCACCCTGCCTGGGGTTGCGGTAGCGCAGCTTCACCCAGCCATCCTGTTCATCCAGCATCTCCACGCGGTCTCCCTGCACCAGGTAACGCCTGGTGCTGGATGCGCCGGGTCGATCGAACAGGAACAGCCGCGCGGGTACCACGGTGGCCTGCTGGCCACGCAACGGTCCATCCGGCGGTGCACCCAGGCCATCGGCGATGGCACTTTCCAGCACCCGGCCGGCGGCATCATAGGTGCGCCAGACCGCCAGCGGGCCCTGCTCGCCGGTCTGTTCCCACTGCAGCGCGGCGTTCAACGTATCGCCCAGCATCAGCACGCTCTCGGCGCGGTACAGATAGAGCTTCGCGCCTGCAAACCGGTACTGGTCGGTGTACCACATCGGGCCGCTGCGGCAGCTGCTGGTCAGCGTGCGGCTCGGACGGTCGACCGTCAGCCCCATCAGGTCACCGCAACTGTCCTTGCCGTGGGTGTCGGCCTGCAGCGCGCGGAACCCGGCACTGGCCGGATCGAAGCGGTACACCGTCACCGCTTCGTTGACCATGCCTACCGAGGCGCGCGCGACCAGTTCCGGGTAGCCATCGAAATCGACATCTTCGAGCGACCATCGCGAATTGCCGTCGGCATCGGCCGCGCCCTCAAGCGTCTGGCGCTTGCCTGACGGTGACAGCTGCACCGCGATGCTGCCGTCCTGCTGGGGATCGGCGTGCGCCTGCACGTGCGCGGCCACCTGGAAGCGCAGCGTTTCGCCGTCGTCCCCACCCGCCTGCGCCGTCGGTGCCAGCACGCCTGCCAATGCCAGGCCCAGCATGCATTCCCTGTAGTTCATCATTGCTCCCTGCGGCACCTCGGCGGCACCTTCCACTCAGAACGATACCTCGACCGGCTGCCGCGACCACAGCACCGATTGATGCCTGGTCTGCTGCTTCCACGCCAGGCGGATGGCTTCGATATCGGCACGGCGCTGCGGGGTGTCTTCGTGCAGCACCACCAGCACCTTGGTGCGCAGGCGGTTGGGCGAGGCATCACCGCGGAACAGCCACTGGCCGTAGGCATCGAACACGGTCAGGCCATCTGGAAAGCGCGGGGTCACTTCCTTGTCCAGGAAGGTGCGCCACTGCGCCTCGCTGATGGTGTCGGCCTGCGGGCGGTTGCCGGCGCCCTGCTCCTCGCCTACGCCGAAGTACAGCTCGCTGCGCACCCAGCCATGGCCGGCGGAAGGGCGGGCGGCATCGCCCTTCAGTTCGGCGGTGGTGGCCGTGGCATAGGCGCTGGGCGCCTGCGAAGACAGGCTGGCGCAGCCACTGGTGGCCAGCAGCACGGCGAAGACGAGGCCAAGGTGTTTCATCGGTACAGCTCCGGGGAAGGGGGACAGGGCAAGCCGGCAGCGTACAGCGCCACCGGCCCGGCGTGCTGATGCCAACCGGGCATCAGCTCATGCCGGACCGGCAGGGACTTGCATCGGCACCGGCCATCACGCGAAGATAATATATCGCTTCATCCGGATGGATGTAAGTGAAACTATCTCCCCCCTTCCCCGTCGTCGTTGTTGCTGGAGCCCTCCATGTCCGCCCGCCTGCCCGCGTCGCCGCTCGGCCTCGCCATCGCCCTCGCGCTTTCCTCCGCTGCCATCCCGGCCCTGGCCCAGGACGCCACCAACCTGGACACCGTGATCGTCACCGGCACCCGTGCCGCAGACCGCACCGTGCTCGAATCCACCTCGCCGGTGGATGTGCTCACCGCCGAGGACATCCGCAAGGCCGGCGTGGTCAACGGCGAACTGGGCAGCGCGCTGCAGGCGCTGCTGCCGTCGTTCAACTTCCCGCGCCAATCCAACTCCGGTGGCGCCGACCACGTGCGCGCGGCGCAGTTGCGTGGCCTGTCGCCGGACCAGGTGCTGGTGCTGGTCAACGGCAAGCGCCGCCACCACACCGCACTGGTCAACACCGACAGCAAGATCGGCAAGGGCACCACCCCGGTCGATTTCAATTCGATCCCGGTCAGCGCGATCAAGCGCATCGAAGTGCTGCGCGATGGTGCCGGTGCGCTTTACGGATCGGACGCCGTGGCCGGCGTGATCAACGTGATCCTCGACAACGGCGGCGACGGTGGCGAGATCGAGGCCAGCTACGGTGCCAACCACACCGACCTCAAGCCGATCGGCCGCACCCTCACCGACGGCCAGACCGGCAACGTCAGCGCCAAGGTCGGTACTTCGCTGGGCGAGGACGGCGGCTTCCTGCGCGTCGGCCTGGAATACAAGCACCGCAACGGCACCAACCGCGCCGGCTTCGACCAGATTCCGCCGTGGGACCAGACGCCGGACAACCTGGCGCTGCAGGGCAAGCGCAACTACGTGCTGGGCGATGGCAAGAGCAAGGACATCAACCTGTGGCTGAACACCGAGATCCCGGTGGGACAGACCTCGACGTTCTACGCGTTCGGTACCTTCAACCAGCGTGACACCGAAGGCGCCAACTACTTCCGCTATCCCGATGGCGAGGCCAACTGGAAGCAGGTCTATCCGAACGGTTACCGGCCCATTTCCGAAGGCGAGAACCGCGACGTGCAGGCCGTGGCCGGCGTGCGCGGGCAGTGGGGCGAATGGAGCTACGACAGCAGCCTGGATTACGGCCAGAACGACTTCACCTACCGCCTGCGTGATTCGCTCAACGCATCGCTGGGCCCGACCAGCCCGACCCGCTTCAAGACCGCCGACTACGAGTACGCGCAGACCGTGGGCAACCTCGATCTGAGCCGCGTGTTCACCCAGAGCGACAGCATCAGCCACACGCTGGGCCTGGGCGTGGAAGCGCGCCATGAGCGCTACCAGACCCGCCCCGGCGACCCGGCCAGCTATGCGGCGGGCCCGTACACCGACCGCCCGACCGGCTCGCAGGCCGGTGGCGGCCTGACCCCACAGGACGCCGCCACCCTGTCGCGCGACGTGGCCAGCGCCTATGCCAGCCTGTCCAGCCAGTTCGGCGAGAAGTTCTCCACCGACCTGGCCGCGCGCTACGAGCACAACGACGACTTTGGCGGCGAACTGACCGGCAAGCTCGGCCTGCGCTACGAATTCACCCCGGCGTTCGCACTGCGCGGTGCCATCTCCAACAATTTCCGCGCTCCGTCGCTGGCGCAGATCGGCTACGAATCCACCTCCACCGGCTACAACGCCGGCGGCCAGCTGGTGCAGGGCCGGCTGCTGTCGGTCAACAATCCGATCGCGCGTGGCCTGGGTGCGCAGAACCTGAAGCCGGAGAAGTCGATCAACACCTCGCTGGGCTTCACCAGCCGCATCGGCGAGCATTTCGACCTGTCGCTGGACTTCTTCCAGATCGATATCGACGACCGCATCGCGCTGTCGGAGAGCATCACCGGCGATGCGCTGACCGATTACGTGGCCGCCAGCTACGGCGTCAGTGGCCTGCAGAGCGCCAGCTTCTTCGTCAATGCCGCCGATACCCGCACCCGTGGCGCCGAGCTGGTAAGCAACTGGCGGCAGTCGCTGGGCGATGGCCAGCTGCTGCTGACCGGCACCTACGCCTACACCAAGACCACGCTGAAGAATGTGCTGGCCACGCCGGCGCAGCTGCGCGCGCTGAACCCGGACTACGTACTGTTCGGCATCGAGGAGACCAACACCCTGACCGATGCCACCCCGCGCACGCGTGGCAGCTTCTCGGCCGCCTGGAGCAACGACCACTGGTCGCTGAGCACCCGCGTGAACCGTTACGGCAGCGCCACCCGGGTGTTCAACTTCGGTGATGGCTATATCCCGCGCCAGACCTACCAGGCCGAATGGCAGCTGGATGCCGAAGTCGAGTACCGCATCACCCCGCAATGGAGCGTGGCGATCGGTGGCCAGAACCTGACCGACAACTACCCGGATCGATCCAACAGCGATATCCACTACTTCGGCAACCTGCCGTACGACGTGCTGTCGCCGATCGGCAGCAACGGCGCGTACTACTACGGCCGCGTCCGCTATACGTTCTGATCGCATTGGGTGGGTGCGGACCGTTGGTCCGCGCTGTTTGGGCTGGATGCAGGCTAACCTGCCGTGCCGACCAACGGTCGGCACCCACCGAAGCTGATCCGCAGCCTGCCCTCGACCCCACGTACACGCCCAGGCTGGCAGGCTGGTCGTCATGGCTGAACCGCTCCCCCTGCGTCCGCCACCGCCATTGCTGGACGACGCCTGTGCGTTGTTCCTCGATGTCGATGGCACCCTCATCGAATTCGCTGCACGACCGGATGCCGTGCAGCTCCTGCCGGATGTGCGCGAAGCCATCGGCCGCATCAGTGACCGCCTGGAAGGCGCCGTGGCACTGGTCAGTGGCCGACCGCTTGAACAGCTGGACCAGCTGTTCGCTCCCCTCCAGCTGCCTGCCGCCGGCCTGCATGGGCACGAACTGCGCGGCGAGGACGGTCGTGTGCTGCGCGACGAGCACGACGACGACACCGCCGAGTGGCTGCACGCGCTGCACCAGCAGGCGATGCGCTTTGCCCACGGCCATCCCGGCGTGCTGGTGGAAGACAAGGGCGTCGGCCTGGCCCTGCATTGGCGCGGTGCGCCGCACGCGGCAAGTGATGTGCGCGCCTTCGCCGATCGCCACGTGCGGGGCCGCGCCAGTTACCGCCTGCAACCCGGCGACCATGTGGTCGAGTTCGTGCCCGTCGGCACCGACAAGGGCCGTGCCGTGCGCCGGATGATGCAGTACCTGCCCTTCCGCGGCCGCCTGCCGGTGTTTCTCGGTGACGACCTCACCGATGAATTCGGCTTCGATGCCGCCAACAGCCAGCATGGCTGGAGCGTGCTGGTGGGTGAACGTGAACCCAGCGCGGCGGTGTTCGCGCTGCCCGACATACGCAGCGTGCACGCCTGGCTGCGTGAGAATGCCTATTGACCCGGCCAACCCCCACGGCCGCAACCGAGATGTACCGCGTGATGACCCAACCCGATCTTGATCTGGGCGTGGTCGGCAACGGCAGCTTCGGCGCCCTGGTCGACAAACGTGCCCGCGTTGTCTGGAGCTGCCTGCCGACCTTCGACGGCGACCCTACCTTCTGTGCGCTGCTGGGCCCCAACCAGCAGACCGGTGGCGACTTCGCCATCGAGCTGGAAGACTTCGCCAGCAGCGAGCAGGAATACCTCACCAACACGGCGATCCTGCGCACGGTGCTCCGCGACGCGCACGGCGGCGAACTGGAAATCCTGGATTTCGCCCCCCGCTGGCGGCAGAACGACCGCTTCTACCGGCCGGTCAGCCTGATCCGCCAGGTGCGTCCGCTGGCTGGCAGCCCGCGCATCACCGTGCGTGCGCGCCCGCTGGCCGACTGGGGCGCACGCGTGCCAGAGTCGACCTGGGGCAGCAACCATGTGCGCTGGATCCTGCCGGAGCACGTGCTGCGGCTGACCACCGATGTGCCGGTGCGCTTCGTGCGCGACGGCCTGCCGTTCGTGCTCAACCATCCCATCCACCTGATCCTGGGCGTGGATGAGTCACTCAACCGGTCGATCAGCGGCTACGTGCAGGAAGCCTTCCAGCGCACCCGCGACTACTGGCGCGAATGGGTGCGCTACCTGTCCATTCCACTGGAGTGGCAGGACGCGGTCATCCGCAGTGCGATCACGTTGAAGCTGTGCCAGTACGAGGACAGCGGCGCGATCATCGCGGCGATGACCACTTCCATTCCAGAAGCACCCGGCAGCGTGCGCAACTGGGACTACCGCTACTGCTGGCTGCGCGACGCGGCTTTCGTGGTGCGGGCGCTGAACCGTCTCGGCGCAACGCGCACGATGGAACAGTTCCTCGGCTACATCTTCAACCTGGCCACCACCGACGGCACGCTGCAGCCGCTGTATGGCATCGGCTTTGAAGCCAAGCTGGACGAAGACGAAGTGCCCAGCCTGTCCGGTTATCGCGGCATGGGCCCGGTACGCCGCGGCAACCTGGCCTGGGTGCAGCGCCAGCACGATGTCTACGGCAGCGTGGTGTTGGCCTCCACGCAGCTGTTCTTCGACCGCCGCCTGCAGGATCCCGGCGACGCGCACACCTTCGCCCGCCTCGAACCGCTGGGCGAACAGGCCTTCGCCCTGCATGACGTGCCCGATGCTGGCCTGTGGGAGTTCCGTGGCCGCACCGAAGTGCACACCTACACCAGCGCGATGTGCTGGGCCGCCTGCGATCGCCTGTGCAAGATCGCCGTGCGCCTGAAGCGCGATGACCGCGCTCACTACTGGCGCGAGCGCGCCGACACCATCCATGCGCGCATCATGGCCGAGTCCTGGAATGAGGAACTGGGCCACTTCACCGATACCTTCGGCGGCCATCGCCTGGACGCCTCGCTCCTGCTGCTGGCCGACATCGGCTTCATCGATGCGATGGACGCCCGCTTCATCGCCACCGTCGATGCGATCGGCCGCGACCTCAAGCATGGCAATTCGCTGTACCGCTATGTCGCGCCAGATGACTTCGGTGAGCCGGAAACCAGCTTCACCATCTGCACGTTCTGGTACATCGATGCGCTGGCGGCGATCGGGCGCATGGACGAGGCGCGCGAGATGTTCGAGCTGCTGCTGAAGCAGCGCAACCACCTGGGCCTGCTGTCGGAGGATCTGGCCTTCGACAGCGGCGAGGCCTGGGGCAATTTCCCGCAGACCTATTCGCACGTCGGCCTGATCACTGCCGCGATGCGCCTGTCGCGGTCCTGGCAGGAGGCATCGTGAGTCGTCTGGTGGTGGTTTCAAATCGTGTGGCCGTACCCGGCGAGAACCGCGCCGGCGGCCTGGCTGTCGGCCTGCTGGCCGCCCTGAAGGAACGCGGCGGCCTGTGGTTCGGCTGGAGCGGCAAGACGGTAAAGGACGGCAGCGGCACGCTGCACCGGCAGAAAGACGGTGACATCGACTACGTCACCATGGACCTGAGCAAGCGCGAGGTGGACGGCTACTACAACGGCTTTGCCAACCGCACGCTGTGGCCGCTGCTGCACTTCCGCC
The DNA here is from genome assembly GCF_059372445.1 of Stenotrophomonas sp. YJH_SMC_127. Classification (NCBI taxonomy): domain Bacteria; kingdom Pseudomonadati; phylum Pseudomonadota; class Gammaproteobacteria; order Lysobacterales; family Lysobacteraceae; genus Stenotrophomonas; species Stenotrophomonas sp. YJH_SMC_127. The sequence continues at coordinate 683,615 of NZ_JCAFVO010000001.1, forward strand.
TGGATCTGGTCGACTACGACCGTGCCACCCGCGAGACCTACCACAAGGTCAACGCACTGTTCGCCGACAAGCTCGCGCCCTTGCTGCGCGAGGATGACATCGTCTGGATCCACGACTATCACCTGATCCCGCTTGGCGCACTGCTGCGCGAGCGTGGCATCGGCTGCCGCATCGGCTTCTTCCTGCACATCCCGATGCCCTCGGCCGACCTGCTGCAGGCGATGCCCGACCACCTGCGGTTGTTCTCCGCGCTCTACGCGTATGACCTGGTGGGCTTCCAGACCCAGCGCGATGCCGATCGCTTCCAGACCTACCTGCGCCTGTTCGGCGGCGGTCGGGTACTCGCCAACGGCGAGCTGGAAGCACCCGGCGGGCGTCGTTTCCGCGCGGCGGCGTTCCCGATCGGCATCGACACCGAGCTGATCGCGCGTCAGGCCGGTACCGCCGCCACCAAGGCCGCCGTAAAGAACCTGCGCGCGAGCCTGCGTGATCGCCAACTGGCGATCGGCGTTGATCGCCTGGATTATTCCAAGGGCCTGCCCGAGCGCTTCCTCGGCTTCGAACGGTATCTTGAGCGCCATCCCGACCAGCGCGGGTCGCTGACCTACCTGCAGATCGCCCCCGTCTCGCGCGGTGATGTCACCGAGTACCGGCAGCTGCGCAGCCAGCTGGAGCAGATCGCCGGCCACATCAACGGTGGCCACGCCGAGCCGGACTGGACACCGCTGCGCTACGTCAACCAGAACTTCACCCATGCCACCCTCACCGGTTTCTACCGTGCAGCGGCGGTGGGGCTGGTCACGCCCCTGCGTGATGGCATGAACCTGGTGGCCAAGGAATACGTGGCCTCGCAGGATCCGGAGGACCCGGGCGTGCTGGTGCTGTCGCTGCTGGCCGGCGCCGCCGATGAACTCAAGCAAGCACTGCTGGTGAACCCGCACGACCTGGATGGCGTTGCCGACGCCATCGCCACCGCGGCGACGATGTCGCTGCGCAAGCGCAAGGAGCGCTGGCACGCCATGATGGAGCACCTGCGCACCTACGACATCAACCACTGGCGGCGCAGCTACCTGGACGCACTGGAAGGCTGAGGAAAAAGGGGACGGAGGGGATTAAGTCGTTTGTGCACAAACGACTTAATCCCCTCCGTCCCCTTTTTCTTCAATCCAGGAACCGCGCAGCCTGCTCCGGTGCCGGCAGATGACAGGCATCATGCCGCCCGAACCAGCGGTAGCGGTTGCGCGCCAGCGCGCGATACGCGGCATCCCTCCAGCCGCGCGGCACCATCCGCAGCACGCCGGTCAGGCGCCAGGCGCCGTCCAGCCCGGCCAGTACACGCAGGATGGCATCGGTATCGGTCCAGGCGCCCTGCGCGTCCAGCAGCAGGAACGACATCGGGTCCTGCGGGTCCAGCCCGTGCGCGCGCAACATCGCGCTGCCCTGCTGCCCCTGCATCGCTGCAAAACGGTAGCGCCCCTTGCGGTCGAAACGCAGCAGGAAGCGCACCCAGCGGTTGCACAGGGCGCACACGCCGTCGAACACGATCACCGCGCTGCCAGTCCCGGCGGCGCCGTCACTGTGGTTCGAGCCAGCCTTCATAGCGGATCAGGGCTCCCACCCAAGGCAACCTCACATCAACCCGGAAAGTGTAACGCTCGCCGCGCCAGGCTTCACGGCAGCGCACACCGCCGAACCAACGCGTCGGCAGCGGCAGCAGCCCGAACGCCCAGACCCGCCGCACCGACCAGTCGATACCACCCTCGCGGGCCTGCAACGCGAACTCGAAGCGCACCGCGCCCAGCTGCTCGCGCAGAAGCCCTTCGTGCGCCCACAGCCGCGACACCATCGGCCAGCGGTCGAACCGTCGCGCCCACTGCTCGCCCTGCCCGCGTGCACTGAACGCCACTTCGGTGGGCAGCGCGTCGCCGTCCTTCGGCAGCCGCGCCAACGCGGCCAGCAGCGGCACCAGCCAGTGCCGCCCTCGCACGATGCGCGCCTGCCCCACGTAGCGGCAGGGCAACGACGCGGCATGCAGCGCCTGCACCGGCGCTGCCAGGGTGGCGAAGGCCGGCCCCATCACGCGCGCGAACAGCGGCGTGGTCAGGGCGCGATCCAGGCCAGGGTCGCCATGCGCCCGGTACGACGGTCGCGCCGGTGCGAATACAGGTCAGGATCGGCCATGGTCGACACCGTGCCGCCATACACCTGCGCCGGGTCCATCCCCGCCGCCTGCAACCGCTGCCGCGCCAGCGCGAACAGGTCCACCTTCCAGTGGCCCGGCCGGGTCGCCACGAACGCCGCTTCGGCGGCCGGATCATGGCCGACGAAGGCGTGATAGACCTCTTCGCCGATCTCGTAGTCGGCCGGCCCGGCCGCCGGGCCCAGCCAAGCCCGCAGCTGCGCCGGCGGCGTCTGCAGGGCGGCCACCGTGGCCTCCAGCATGCCGTCAGCCAGCCCACGCCAGCCGGCATGGGCCGCACCCACCTCGCTGCCATCGGCCGCGGCAAACACCACCGGCAGGCAGTCGGCGGTCAGGATCGCCAGCACCACGCCCGGCACCGAAGTCACCGCGGCGTCGGCCACCGGTTCGCTGGTGCCGGGCACCGGTGGCGCGGTGAAGCGCAGCACGGTGCTGCTGTGCACCTGGCGCAGCCAGTGCGGTGCCGAGGGCAGTGCCAGCCCCTCCTGCAGCAGCTTGCGGTTGTGCTCCACGTTGGCCGGGGTATCACCATCGGCCGCGTGCCGGTTGCCGAGGTTGAACTGCGCGAACGGCGCCGGCGAAATGCCCGCGCCATGCCGGCGCGTGGTCAGCGCATGGACGCCTGCCGGCGCCGGCCAGTCCGCCTGCAGCAACGGCAGCGCGGCGGCCATCACCAGCGATCCCGCTCGCGGGCGGCGAAGGCTTCGCTGTCTTCGCGCAGCACCTTCATCAGGTGCAGCATGTCCTCCGGCACCGGCGCGGTATTGCGCACCGGCTCACCGGTGATCGGATGCATGAACTCCAGGGTCTCGGCGTGCAAGGCCTGGCGCTTGAAGCCGCGCAGCGCGGCCACCAGCTCGTCGCTGGCACCCTTGGGCAGCTTCAGCGCGCCGCCGTACAGCGGGTCGCCGATGATCGGATGGCGCACGTGTGCCATGTGCACGCGGATCTGGTGGGTACGGCCGGTTTCCAGGCGGCACTCCAGCGCGGTGTGCGCACGGAAGCGCTCGCGCAGGCGGTAGTGGGTCACCGCTTCCTTGCCGTCTTCGCGCACCGCCATCTTCAGCCGGTCGCGCGGGTGGCGGTCGATCGGGGCATCGGCGGTACCGCCTGCCACCAGCGCGCCCATCACGATGGCCAGGTACTGGCGGTGCACGTCACGGGCCGCCAGTTGCTCGACCAATGCAGTCTGGGCTTCCAGGGTCTTGGCCACCACCATCACGCCGCTGGTGTCCTTGTCCAGGCGGTGCACGATGCCCGCGCGCGGCAGCACCGCCACCGACGGGTCGCGGAACAGCAGCGCGTTGACCAGGGTGCCGCTGTGGTTGCCGGCGCCGGGGTGGACCACCAGGCCGACCGGCTTGTTGATCACCAGCACATGCTCGTCCTCGAACAGCACGTCCAGCGGGATGTCCTCCGGCTGGGCGTCGGTCTGGGTTTCCAGCACCACGTGGAGGGTCACCACCTCGCCGCCGCGCAGCGGATCGCGCGGGCGCACCTGGGCGCCGTCCAGCAGGACGTCACCGGACTTGATCCACTCGGTCAGGCGCGAACGCGAATATTCGGGGAACAGTTCGGCCACGACGGCATCGAAACGACGGCCGGCGGCGGTGTCGGGGACGATGGCCTGGCGGGCCGATTCAGAGGGTTGTTCAGACATGGCAGGGGGCATTCTTTGAAATTTTGGGGTCCCGGCGGCCGGTTTCAGTCGCTGGACAGGACACTAGGCTATCATCGACCCTTCGTATTCCAGCCGCGTCCCGCCTCGACCCCATGATCCGACGCTCCGCCATGCTCTCCGCGCCCGTCCGCCTCACCGCCCTGCTGCTGGTGCTGGTCATCGCCGCAACCGGCTGCCACCGCGGCGCCAAGAAGGGTGATCGCCCCGACGAAGGCGTGCCGGTCGAACAGCTGTACGAGAAAAGCCACAAGCTGATGCAGGGCGGCAACTGGAGCGGCGCCGAAGCCAGCTTCCGCCGCCTGGTGGCCCAGTATCCGTATGGCCCGTACACCGAGCAGGCGATGATCGAAACCGCCTACGCCCAGTACAAGGCCGGCAAGCACGATGACGCGGTGTCCAGCATCGACCGCTTCATCCGCACCTACCCGACGCACCGCAACATCGCCTACCTGTACTACCTGCGCGGCCTGGCCAATTCCAACCGCAGTACGGTTTTCCTGCGCCGCGTATGGTCGCTGGATGCCAGCCGCCGCGACCTGTCCACGCCGCACCAGGCGTACTCGGACTTCAACATCGTGGTTGATCGTTACCCGAACAGCCGCTACGCCGCCGATGCGCGCCAGCGCATGCTGGAGCTGCGTGACGTGTTCGCCCAGCACGAGCTGGACAACGCCCTGTACTACATGCGCCGCGGCGCCTGGGTCTCGGCCGTGGGCCGCGCCAACTACCTGCTGGAAACCTACCCGCAGAGCGCCTTCCAGTACGACGCCGTGGCCGTGCTGGCCGATTCCTACACCCACCTGGGCAACAAGACCCTGGCCGACGACGCCCGTCGCGTCCTGCAGCTGAACCAGCCGGATCACCCGTGGCTGGAAGGCAAGTGGCCGAAGTACCCGTGGATGATCCGCAAGCTGAACCCGTTCGCCGGCGAGAAGTCCGCCAGCACCGGCCAGCGCAACGCGCGACTGGAGAAGAAGTAAGAGAGGGCCCCGAAAGGGGCCTTTTCTTTGTCGGTAGATCCACGCCATGCGTGGATGGTTCGTGCACCAATCGACCACGACACTCGGAATGCTACGAATCCCCGGCAGTTGCGACGGCGGTCGCACCCCGCCTGGGCGGGGGTGTCCACACTGCGGCGCTGCGGCCACACCGGCCATCACGGAGCGCCCCATGCCGACACGGCCCTGTAGTTTCCGTTTCCTGTCCTGCCTTCTCGCCAGCGCCCTGCTGGCGCTGACCCTGGCGCCCGCGGCCGCCGCGCGGGACGCACCGGGCGATCTGCTGTCTGCCGCCCCCTATCGCGCGCCCTGGGTGCCGTCCAGGGCCGCCCAGGCGTACAAGCTGCACTATCGCACCCCGGACCACCGCGGCCAGTTGGCCGAAGGCACTGGCCTGCTGTACCTGCCCGTCGGCGCGGCGCCTGCGGGCGGGTGGCCGGTGGTGTCCTGGGCACATGGCACCCAGGGCATCGCGGATCGCTGTGCGCCGTCGGCCTCCGGCCCCACCCATGCCGAACGCGACGGGCGCTTCCTGGACGTGTTCCTGGCCCAGGGCTATGCCGTCGCAGCCGCCGACTACCAGGGCCTGGGCAGCCCAGGCAATCATGCCTACCTGCACGTGCGTACCGCGGCGCGCAACGCCATCGACATGGTCAAGGCCAGCCGGCAGTACCTGGGCACCGCAGCGTTGTCGCCGCGCTGGGTCTCGGTAGGCTATTCGCAGGGGGGCGCGGCCGCGCTGGTCGCCGGCCACCTGGCGGCGTCCCATGGCGGGCCCTCACTGCAGTACCGCGGCAGTTTCACCGCCGGAACGCCCACCGCAGTCGAACTGACCGCGCTGGTGATGAAGCCCGACAACCGCACCGCCAATCCCGGCGCGCTCAACGCATATCACGCGTACCTGCTCGACGGCCTGCTGCAGGTTGCGCCGCAGGTCGACGGCGTGCTGAGCGAGGCCGGGCGCGCCCGCATTGCTCTGGCACGCGAGCAGTGCCTGGGTGATCTGGCCACCACGCTGGACGGCATGGATACCGGCAGCATGTTCACTGCACCGCTGACCCGCGTGCCGGGCATCTGGACGGTGCTGCATGACTACCTGGGCGTACCGCGCCGCGGCTTCAGCCAGCCGCTGATGCTGGCCCATGGCAGCGAGGACCGCGACGTGCCCTATCTGACCACCCTGCTGTACGCCGCAAGCCTGGCCGTGCGAGGTGAGCCGGTCGCGTTCCGGCGCTACCCGGTCGATCATCGCGGCACGCTGGATGCGGCGGCGGCGGATGCCCTGGCGTTCGTGCGTGCGCGGCTGGAGGACGACCACTTCAACGACGCTGCGGAGATCGCAGGCCTCGAACAACGGCTCGACGAAGCCCGGTAGATTCACGCCATGCCGGATACGCGATCCAGGAAGTTGCCGGCCAGCGGCCGGCACTACCGAATGCAGTAGATCCACGCCATGCGTGGATACGCGCTATAGGGCGTTGCCGGCCAGCGGCCGGCATCACCTGCCAACCGCTGCCTCAGCCCTTGTAGCCGTTGCTGATCGGGTAACGACGCTCGCGGCCGAACGCCCGGCGCGAGACCTTCGGCCCCGGCGCGGCCTGGTGCCGCTTCCACTCGCTGATGCGCACCAGGCGCAGCACGCGGTCAACCACGGCCGCATCGTAACCGGCGGCCACGATCTCCGTGCGCGACTGTTCCTGGTCGATGTAGCGGTACAGGATGCCGTCCAGCACGTCATAGGCCGGCAACGAATCCTGGTCCAGCTGGTTCTCGCGCAGCTCGGCCGACGGCGGGCGGCTGATCACCGCCGGCGGGATCACCGGTGCGCCGCCCACGGTATTGCGCCACTTGGACAGGCCGAACACTTCGGTCTTGTACAGGTCCTTCAGCGGCGCATAGCCACCGCACATGTCGCCGTAGATGGTGGCGTAGCCGACCGCGTACTCGCTCTTGTTGCCGGTGGTCAGCAGCAAGCCGCCGAACTTGTTGGCCAGCGCCATCAGGATCACCCCGCGGCTGCGCGACTGCAGGTTCTCTTCGGTCACGTCCGGCGCGGTGCCCTCGAACATCGGCGCCAACGCTTCCATCAGGCCCTTGAACGCCGGCTCGATCGACACCGCCTCCAGCTTCACGCCCAGCGCCTGGCACTGCTCGGCCGCCAGGTCGTTGGACAGGCCCGCGGTGTAGCGCGACGGCAGGCGCACGGCGGTTACGTTCTCCGCGCCCATCGCGTCCACCGCCATGGCCAGCACGATCGCCGAGTCGATGCCGCCGGACAGGCCCAGCCACACTTTCTTGAAGCCGTTCTTGCGGCAGTAGTCCTGGATGCCACGGGTCACCGCGCGCCAGGCCAGCGCGTCCATGCTCTCGTCGCCGTCGTCCATCCACACGTGCGGCATGAAGCGGCGGCTGGCGCCGTCGTACTCCACCACCAGCCACTGGTCGACGAAGGCAGCAGCAGCCGGGTGCACCGTGCCATCACCGTCGGCCACCACCGAGGCGCCGTCGAACACCAGCGCGTCCTGGCCACCAACCACGTTGAGGTAAGCGATGGCCGCCCCGCTCTCGCGGGTACGTGCAGCCAGCACGGCGTCGCGCTGGGCATGCTTGCCACGCTCGTACGGCGAAGCATTCGGCACCACCACCAGCTGCGCACCGGCGCGCATGGTGTCGGCCAGCGGCTCGGCAAACCACAGGTCCTCGCAGATCAGCAGGCCGACCGGAATGCCATTGACCTCGAACACACAGCTGCCGCCATCCGGATCGACATCGAAGTAGCGGCGCTCGTCGAACACGGCGTAGTTGGGCAGCTCACGCTTGCGGTAGGTCTGCTCGACCAGGCCGTCACGCAGCACGCTGGCGGCGTTGTAGACCACCGCGCCAGCCGCCTGCGGCCAGCCGACCACGGCGGTGATGCCGCGGCAGGCGGCAGCGATGCTGGCCATCGCCTGCTCGCACTCGTACAGGAAGCCCGGGCGCAGCAGCAGGTCTTCCGGCGGGTAGCCGCTCACCGCCAGCTCGGGGAACATCACCAGCTCGGCGCCGTACTCGTCGCGCGCCTGGCCGATCATCTCGATGATGCGCTCGGTGTTGCCGGCGACATCGCCGACCGGGAAGTCGAACTGCGCCATCGCGATGCGGATCGAAGCCATGGGATTCCAGCCTGTGGTTGCAATGCCGCCATTGTAACGCCGGGGTCAGATCCGTTTTGCGCAGCAAAAGGGATCTGGCCCCACACCAGACGCAGAAAGGCCGCCCGGAGGCGGCCTTTCTGTGTTCAAGCAGCCGGCCAGCGGCCGGCTCTACAGCATCGTCTGCCGGAGGCAGTCGATCTTATTTCACCAGCTTGGCGATGGCAGCGCCCAGGTCGCCCGGCGAGCGGACGGTGACAACACCGGCAGCTTCCATGGCGGCGAACTTGCCTTCCGCGGTGCCCTTGCCGCCCGAGGCGATCGCGCCCGCGTGGCCCATGCGCTTGCCGGCCGGAGCCGACGCACCGGCGATGAAACCGACGACCGGCTTCTTCACGTGGTTCTTGATGTACTCGGCGCCGGCTTCTTCAGCGTCACCGCCGATCTCGCCAACCATGATGATGCCTTCGGTCTGCGGGTCTTCGTTGAACAGCTTCAGGCAGTCGACGAAGTTCAGACCGTTGATCGGGTCACCACCGATGCCGATGCAGGTGGACTGGCCCAGGCCGACTTCGGTGGTCTGCTTGACCGCTTCATAGGTCAGGGTGCCCGAACGCGACACGATGCCGATCTTGCCCGGCTGGTGGATGTGGCCCGGCATGATGCCGATCTTGCACTCACCCGGGGTGATGACGCCCGGGCAGTTCGGCCCGATCAGCACGGTGTCCGGATGCGAACGGGTCAGCACGTTCTTGACGCGCAGCATGTCCAGCACCGGGATGCCTTCGGTGATGCAGACGATGACCTTGATGCCGGCAGCTGCGGCTTCCAGGATCGCGTCGGCCGCGTACGGCGGCGGCACGTAGATGACCGAAGCGTTGGCGCCGGTGCTCTGCACGGCATCGGCAACGGTGTTGAAGACCGGCAGATCGATGTGGGTGGTGCCACCCTTGCCCGGGGTCACGCCGCCAACAACCTGGGTGCCGTACTCGATCATCTGAGTGGCGTGGAAGGTGCCCTGCTGGCCGGTGAAGCCCTGCACGATCACCTTGGTGTTCTTGTTAATCAAAACAGACATGGGAATTCCTTGGTGTCGAATCAGGCAGCGTTCTTGACAGCTTCAACGATCTTCTTGGCGCCATCGTTGATGTTGTCAGCCGGGATGATGGCCATGCCGCTGTCGCGCAGCAGCTGCTTGCCTTCTTCCACGTTGGTGCCTTCCAGGCGCACCACGACCGGAACCTTGACGCCCACTTCCTTCACGGCGGCGATGATGCCTTCGGCAATCATGTCGCAGCGGACGATGCCGCCGAAGATGTTGACGAAGATGCCTTCGACCTTGTCCGAGGACAGGATCAGCTTGAACGCTTCGATGACGCGCTGCTTGTTGGCACCGCCGCCCACGTCCAGGAAGTTCGCCGGCTCGCCGCCGTTGAGCTTGATGACGTCCATGGTGGCCATGGCCAGGCCGGCGCCGTTCACCATGCAGCCGATGTTGCCGTCCATGGTGACGTAGTTGATGTCCAGCTCCGAAGCGATCACTTCGGTCGGATCTTCCTGGGTCTTGTCGCGCATGGCGACCAGGGCCTTCTGGCGGAACGCGGCGTTGTCGTCGCTGTCGAACTTGCCGTCCAGCGCGTACAGGTTGCCGTCGTCCAGGATGGCCAGCGGGTTGATTTCAACCAGGGCCAGGTCCTTTTCGTTGAACAGGCGGTACAGGTTCACCATGATGCTGGCGAACTGGCCGGCCTGCTTGGCGGTCAGGCCCAGCTTGAAGCCGAAATCACGGCCGTGGTAACCCTGCACGCCTTCGACGAAGTCGACGTTCAGCGAGTGGATCAGCTCCGGGGTTTCAGCAGCGACCTGCTCGATTTCCACGCCGCCTTCCGAAGAGGCGATGTAGGTGATGGTCTTGGTGCCACGGTCGACCAGCACCGACAGGTACAGTTCCTTGACGATCTCGCCGGCGGTGGTCACCAGCACCAGGTTGACCGGCAGTTCAACGCCTGCGGTCTGGTAGGTGGCCATCTTGGTGCCGAGCATCTTGGCCGCAGCGGCCTTCACGTCGTCGGTGGTCTTGCAGAACTTGACGCCGCCAGCCTTGCCGCGGCCGCCAGCGTGGATCTGCGCCTTGACCATCCAGGGGCCCTGGCCCAGGGAGTTGGCAGCGGCAACCGCTTCGTCCGGGGTCGCAGCGACCTTGCCGGCCGGGACCGGGATGCCGTACTCGGCAAGCAGTTGTTTTGACTGGTATTCGTGGAAATTCATGCGTCACCGTGGGAATAGGAACGACCGCACGCAATTCCTCAGGGCCCCGGCGGGGCGCCGGCATGGACCGCGGCGGGCCCACTATTGTGGCCGAGCCGGCGCCGGGGCGCAAAGAAGTCTGTACAAAACGCCAGACCCGGCCAGATTTCCGCCGTCATTCAGGCAGTTGCGCCCGGCGGCCCACTGGCCACCGGTATCCATCCCGGGCCAAATGCGCGATCCGGGCGGCTCCGGCGGCGCCCTGCCCGGGGCCCTATACTGGCCGACCAAGGTGTGTAGAGTCGGGCTTGCCCTGCTGCTTCCACCGCAGGCCACATCGAAGCGACGTGCCCGCCCGGCCTCAGGGGACGCCGGGCAGGCCCGCCGCAGATTCCAGACCCAGGCAGCCAGAAGGGGAGTTCCGGCGTGTCACCCAGTGCTTCATTGATCGACCGCATCGAATCGATTCCGCGGCGTGAGCTGTACTTCTTCGCGCTGTACCGGGTGCTGATCGCCTCGGTCATCGCCGCCCTGCTCTACAGCCCGCTGTCGGCCATGGTCGGCGAAGCGCACCACCCGCGGCTGGCCGACACCGTCGCCGCCATCTATCTGGTGCTGTCCCTGCTGGCTCTGGTGATCGGCCGCAACGAACGCTGGCTGCGCCCGATCGTGGTCAGCGGCGTGCTGGTGGATATCGTCGCCGCCACCCTGTTGTCGCATGCCCTGCCCGGTGCCAGCGCCGGCATCTCGATGTCGCTGCTGTTCAACATCGCCGCCGCCGCCACCCTGCTGCCGCTCAGCCTGGGGCTGGGCCTGGCCCTGGCCGCCAGCCTCGCCACCGGCGTGGAGTACACCTGGAAGCTGCTGGAAGGCGGCGACCCCACCCGTACCCTGGCCGAACTGGCGATGTTCGCCACCAGCTACCTGGCACTGGCCTTCATCAGTTACCAGGTCGGCAGCCGCGCGCGCCGCAACCAGCAGCTGGCCAACCAGCGCGGCGATGAAGTGGCCAACCTGTTCCAGATCAACGAGCTGATCATCCGCCGCATGCGTACCGGCGTGCTGGTGGTCGACGCCGACAACCGCGTCACCCTGGCCAACGAGGCCGCCTCGATGCTGCTCGGTGACAGTGATGGCAGCGGCGAAAGCGGCCGCCTGGACCTGGCCAGCGCCGCCCCGGAACTCGCCCGTCGCCTGCAGCGCTGGCGCAATGGCTGGGCGCAGGACGAACTACCGCTGCAGCTCAACCCCGACCAGCCCGAAGTGCAGCCGCGCTTTGCCCGCCTGCTGGCCGGCAGCGACCTGGCCCTGGTGTTCCTGGACGACTCCAGCGTGGTCTCGCGCCGCGCCGAATCGCTCACCCTGTCGGCGATGGGCCGCTTCTCGGCCAGCCTCGCCCACGAGATCCGCAACCCATTGGCCGCGATCAACTACGCGGTGCAGCTGCTGGAAGAAGGCACCGGCTTCAACGAAAGCGACCGCCGCCTGCTGCAGATCATCCGCCAGCAGTGCCAGCGCACCAACGGCATCGTCGAAAGCGTGCTGGGCCTGGCCCGGCGCGAGCGCGCCACGCCGGAGAACGTCGACCTGGCCGCCTTCGTGCGCCGCTTCGTGCTGGAGTACAAGCAGGGCCAGACGCTGGAGACCGACAGCATCGAGCCGATCATCAACGACACCTCGGTGCTGGCCCAGGTCGACACCAAGCACCTCTACCAGGTGCTGACCGTGCTGGTGCACAACGCGCTCAAGTACGGGCGCATCGGCCAGCAGCCGGCGCGGGTGCGCCTGCGCGTGGCGCAGCACGAGCGCAGTGCGGTCATCGACGTGATGGACCGTGGCCCCGGTATTCCCGAGAGTGTGGCCGCACAGTTGTTCCGGCCGTTCTTCACCACGTCCGAGCATGGCACCGGGCTGGGCCTGTATATCGCCCGCGAGCTGTGCCGGGCCAACCAGGCGCGGCTGGACTACATCCCGGTTCCCGCTGGAGGCTCCTGCTTCCGCCTGGTGCTGCCCGGCCCGCATACGCTGTTGCCCACCTGATCTCGATTCTGTGCGTCAAACATTTGTCGCTTCCAGCCCCCTCGTTTATCTTTCACGCCCATGAACGAAACCCGCAGCGCCCTCGTCGTCGACGACGAACGCGACATCCGCGAACTGCTGGTACTGACGCTCGGCCGCATGGGGCTGCGCATCAGTACGGCAGCCAACCTTGCAGAAGCGCGCGAACTGCTGGCCAGCAATCCGTACGACCTGTGCATCACCGACATGCGCCTGCCGGACGGCAATGGCATCGAGCTGGTCAGCGAGATCGCGCAGCACTACCCGCGCACGCCAGTGGCGATGATCACCGCCTTCGGCAGCATGGACCTGGCCGTGGAAGCGCTGAAGGCCGGCGCCTTCGACTTCGTCAGCAAGCCGGTGGATATCGCCGTGCTGCGCGGCCTGGTCAAGCACGCGCTGGAACTGAACAACACCGAGCGCCCCGCGCCCGGGCCCGCCGCCGAACAGGGCGCACGCCTGCTCGGCGATTCGCCGGCCATGGACGTGCTGCGCACCACCATCGGCAAGGTCGCGCGCAGCCAGGCGCCGGTCTACATCCTCGGCGAATCCGGCGTGGGCAAGGAGCTGGTCGCACGCACCATCCACGCCCAGGGCGCCCGCGCGGCCGGCCCGTTCGTGCCGGTCAACTGTGGCGCCATTCCCGGCGAGCTGATGGAAAGCGAATTCTTCGGCCACCGCAAGGGCAGCTTCAGCGGCGCCCACGCCGACAAGCCCGGGCTGTTCCAGGCCGCGCATGGCGGCACCCTGTTCCTCGACGAAGTGGCCGAGCTGCCGCTGCAGATGCAGGTGAAGCTGCTGCGCGCGATCCAGGAAAAATCAGTGCGCGCGGTGGGCGCGGCTACCGAGGAGCCGGTGGACGTGCGCATCCTCTCGGCCACCCACAAGGACCTGGCCGAGCTGGTCGAGGACGGGCGCTTCCGCCACGACCTCTACTACCGCATCAACGTGATCGAACTGAGGGTGCCGCCGCTGCGCGAGCGTCGCCAGGACCTGCCGGAACTGGCCGCATCGGTACTGGCACGGCTGGCCCGCAGCCATGGCCGCCCGACGCCGTTGCTGGCGCCGTCGGCGCTGGACGCACTGGCCCAGTACGCCTTCCCTGGCAACGTGCGCGAATTGGAGAACATCCTGGAACGCGCGCTGGCCCTGGCCGAAGAAGACCGCATCGGCGCCGACGACCTGCGCCTGCCGCAGCATGCCCCGCGCACGCCCGGCAGCGCAGCACACGCCGAGGCCGTGGTGGACCTGCAGCCCGGCAGCGCCGCCCTGCCCTCGTACATCGAACAGCTCGAGCGCAGCGCCATCCAGCGCGCGCTGGAAGAGAACCGCTGGAACAAGACCCGCACCGCCGCGCAGCTGGGCATCACCTTCCGCGCGCTGCGCTACAAGCTGAAGAAGCTGGGGATGGAGTAAGGAGGGCCCGACGCGGGCCACCCCATCCACGCACGACGCAGATCTACTGTAGAGCCGAGCCCACGCTCGGCTGCTCTTCGAACCATCAGCCGAGCATAGGCTCGGCTCTACCTCAATCCTTGGTAACGCGGTTGATCTCGGCCAGGCTGGTGACACCCGCCGCCGCCTTCTTCAACGCCGACTGGCGCAGATCGTTCACCCCGATCTGCTGTGCGGCCTCGGCAATCTGCAACGCATTGCCACCGGCCAGCACGATCGTGGCGATCTCGTCGGTCATCGGCATCACCTGGTAGATACCGGTGCGGCCCTTGTACCCCTCGGTGCACTCGTCACAGCCGACCGCCTCGTACAGCTCGATACCCGCATCCAGCTGCGCCTGGGTAAAGCCTTCAGCCAGCAGCGCGTGCTCTGGCAGGTTGGCCGGGCGCTTGCAGGTGTTGCACAACCGGCGCGCCAGGCGCTGGGCGATCACCAGGGTCACCGAGCTGGTGATGTTGTACGGCGCGATGCCCATGTTCATCAGGCGCGCGATGGTCTGCGGTGCATCGTTGGTGTGCAGCGTGGACAGCACCATGTGGCCGGTCTGCGCCGCCTTGATCGCGATCTCGGCCGTCTCCAGGTCGCGGATTTCGCCGACCATGATGATGTCCGGATCCTGTCGCAGGAACGAGCGCAGTGCCGCGGCGAAGGTCATGCCGCGCTTGTTGTTCTGCTGCACCTGGTTGACGCCGGGCAGACGGATTTCCACCGGGTCTTCGGCGGTGGAGATGTTGCGCGTCTCGTCGTTGAGGATGCCCAGCGCGGTATACAGCGACACCGTCTTGCCCGAACCGGTCGGGCCGGTCACCAGCACCATGCCGTACGGCTTGTGGATGGCGTCCAGGAACAGCTTCTGCTGGTCCGGCTCGTAACCCAGCTTGTCGATGCCCAGCTTGGCCGCGCTGCCGTCCAGGATACGCAGCACCACCTTCTCGCCGAACAGGGTCGGCAGCGTGCTCACGCGGAAGTCGATCTGCTTGGTCTTGGACAGGTTGAGCTTGATGCGTCCGTCCTGCGGCACGCGCTTCTCGGCGATGTCCAGCTGCGCCATCACCTTCAGGCGCGCGGCGATGCGCTGGTTCAGCTTCACCGGCGCGCGCGCCACCATCTTCAGCAGGCCATCGATGCGCAGGCGCACGCGATAGTCGTCTTCATAGGGCTCGAAGTGGATGTCCGAGGCGCCCTTGCGGATCGCGTCCACCAGCACCTTGTTGACGAACTTCACCACCGGGGTGTCATCACCCTTGGCATCGATGCCGGAGTCGCCGGCTCCGGAAATGTCTTCGTCACCGCCGGACACATCCAGGTTGCCAATGCCATCGTCGTCACCGCTCAGCGCGTCGCCCAGCGTGTCATGGCTGGCATGCCACTGCTCGAGCGTGCGGCGGATCTGGTCTTCATCCACCAGGATCGGCTCCACCACCAGGTTGGTGTGGAACTTGATCTCGTCCAGCGAATGGGTCGGGTTGCTGGTGCCCACGAACAGCTTGCCGCCGCGCCTGAACAGCGGCAGCACGTTGTGCTTGCGCAGCAGCTCCTCGCTGACCAGGCTCATCGCGTTCTGGCTGGCGTCGAACGTGGACACGTCGAACAGCGGCATGCCGAACTCGACCGCGTTGGCCGCCGCCAACTGGGCCGCCCCGACCACCTTGTTCTGCGCGAACCAGGTCGGCAGCGGCTGGCGGGCCGCAGCGGCCTTGGCCATGGCGTCGCGGGCGGAAGCCTCGTCCAGCGCACCATCCTGGACCAGGCGACGGGCCAGGCCGGTGATGCCGACGAGATTGGCGGTGGTTACGGCGTTCATATGGATCCTTGGCTCATCATGGGTCAGGCAGTGCGGCGCGCCTTCCAGAGGCACCGCACAGGGCAGCAGAACCTGCCGCGACCCGATGGCCGACGACGACGCCAATCCTTCAGCATGACTGCCTCGCCCGGCACTCCCAGCCCGGCAGGCACGATCCTGACTCCCCCGGGGATGATAGCCCCGTCAACGGCCCGCCAACATCCCATTGGCAGGCCGAAGTGTGATCAACAGCCGGTTGGGCGATAGCGCGCTTCGAAGGCGCTGCCGTCGCAGGTCCAAGTGCCGTCGGCTGCGCGACGGAGGACCAAGTTCTTGCCCGATACTGGCGCCCCTCCAACGAGAGTGCACGTGATACTGCCCACGCCCGTCGCCGCCAGTTCCGCTGAAACCGCAGAACACCTCGTACTCGGCTTGAGCCCAATGTATTCCGCGTTAACCAGAGATGCGTTCTGGTTGTCCTGGGCAACGGACTCCATCGTGGTCTTACCCGGCCGGATATCCGACAAAGCTGCAGCCAAATCAGCCTTGGCCACGTAATCCTGATACATCGGCAATGCAATAGCTGCCAGGATGGCAATGATGGCAACTACTATCATCAGCTCGATCAGTGTGAAACCCCTAGTTCGCTTCATGGCTCCCCCAGCTCATGAGTGAGTTATCGCCCTTCCAAACGAAAGAAGCCCCGCTTTCGCGGGGCTTCTTCCGGAGCGCTTTAGGCGCCGGTGCAGCCCGTCGGGGCGTACTTCTTCAGTACGGTCGTGGCACAGGTCCAAGTACCGTCAGCAGTGGCGCGGGTCAGGGTGATGGTCTTGTCCTTCACCTGAGAGTTACCAGCCAGGGTGCAGGCGATCGACGCTGCACCGGAAGACGCGGTGCCCTTCACGGTGACGGTCGGGCAACGGGTCGAAACCTTCAGACCGATGTCAGCCGGATCAGCGAAATCCTTGCCTTCGTTGAGTGCGACCTCAGCAGCGGTCTTGCCGCTGGTGACTTCGGCCAGGCCCGCCGCAGTCTGCGACTTGGCCACGTAGTCCTGGTACATCGGCAGGGCGATGGCGGCCAGGATGGCGATGATCGCAACGACGATCATCAGTTCGATAAGGGTGAAGCCCTTCTGGTTCTTCATTTGGTACATCCCCAAGATAAGTGGTGGTTGATTTCAGAAGTCAGGATCGGTCTGACCAGCGGCCAGCTGAGCGGGTCCTGCCCCCTGCGGGTGGATCAACGCAGGTTGCGTGCCAACCCCGGCACGCCTCCCCCTGGATTTCCCCGCGCCCATGATGGCAGCTATTTCACGGATGGGAACCCCCCGGATGCGAATCTGCGATGGACGCGGCAATGTGACGCAGTGCGTCACCTTTGGCCGGCAACCGGCACGAATTCGCATCATGGGCCCCTTGGCAACTGCCCAGACGGGCATGAACCCGCTACCATCGACGGCTAGACGCCCGCCTGGGGATGGCGGGTCTTGGGGAGCCGATATGTCTGTCAGTCGCAGTGCGATCAAGAAGGAGCCCGTGGCGCGCAGCACCACGGAACTGCAGCCGTTTGTCTGGGAGGGGACCGACAAGCGGGGCGTGAAGATGAAAGGGGAGCAGGCCGCGAAGAACGCGAACCTGCTGCGGGCTGAACTACGCCGCCAGGGCATAAATCCCGGCGTGGTCAAACCCAAGCCCAAGCCGCTGTTTGGCGCGGCCGGGAGCAAGATCACACCCAAGGAAATCGCTTTCTTCAGCCGGCAGATGGCCACCATGATGAAGTCAGGCGTACCCATTGTGGGGTCGCTGGACATCATCGCGAACGGGCACAAGAACCCGCGCATGAAGAAGATGGTGGATGGCCTGCGCACCGACATCGAGGGCGGCTCGTCGCTCTATGAGGCTGTCAGCAAGTACCCGGTACAGTTCGACGAGCTCTACCGCAACCTGGTACGGGCCGGTGAAGGCGCCGGTGTCCTGGAGACGGTGCTGGACACTGTTGCCAACTATAAAGAGAACATTGAGGCGCTGAAGGGCAAGATCAAGAAGGCGATGTTCTACCCGGCGATGGTACTTGCGGTTGCCCTGCTGGTCAGCGGCATCCTGCTGGTCTGGGTCGTACCGCAGTTCGAAGACGTATTCAAAGGCTTCGGTGCAGACTTGCCGGCGTTCACGCAGTTGATCGTCAACATGTCTAGATTCATGGTCTCATGGTGGTGGCTGATCCTGCTGGTCATCATTGGCTCGGTAGTAGGCTTCATCGCCGCTTATAAGCGTTCACCGAAACTGCAGCACAGCATAGATCGGCTGATACTGAAGCTGCCGGTCATTGGGCAGATCATGCACAACAGCTCGATCGCCCGCTTTGCCCGTACCACCGCCGTGACCTTCAAGGCGGGCGTACCACTGGTGGAGGCACTGAGTATCGTGGCCGGCGCTACCGGCAATACGGTTTACGAGCATGCCGTATTGCGCATGCGCGACGACGTGTCGGTCGGTTACCCGGTCAACATGGCCATGAAGCAGACCGCCCTGTTCCCGCACATGGTCATCCAGATGACCGGCATCGGTGAAGAGGCGGGCGCCCTGGACGCCATGCTGTTCAAGGTGGCCGAGTACTATGAGCAGGAGGTCAACAATGCCGTTGACGCCCTGAGCAGCCTGCTGGAACCTGTGATCATGGTGATCATTGGTACCATCGTCGGCGGCATGGTCATCGGCATGTACCTGCCGATCTTCAAGCTCGCTTCCGTCGTCGGATAATCACTACATGGCATTTCTCGACCAGCATCCCGGCCTCGGCTACCCCGCCGCGGCCGCCCTGGGGCTGCTGCTGGGCAGTTTCCTCAACGTCGTCATCCTGCGCCTGCCCAAGCGGCTGGAGTGGCAGTGGAAGCGCGATGCGCGCGAGGTCCTGGAAGAACCGGACTTCTACGAGCCCCCGCCACCGGGGATCGTGGTCGAGCCCTCGCACTGCCCGCACTGCAAGCACAAGCTGAGCTGGTACGAGAACATCCCGCTGTTCAGCTGGATCATCCAGGGCGGCAAGTGCCGCCACTGCAAGGCGCCGATCTCGCTGCAGTACCCGCTGGTCGAGGCCCTGACCTCGGTATTGGTGCTGGCCTGCGTCTGGCAGTTCGGCTTCGGCTGGCAGGGCTTCGGCGCCATCGTGCTGACCTGCTTCCTGATCGCCTTGTCCGGCATCGACCTGCGCACCCAGCTGCTGCCCGACCAGTTGACCCTGCCACTGATGTGGCTGGGCCTGATAGGCAACATCGACAACCTGTACATGCCGGCCAAGCCTGCATTGGTCGGCGCGGCGGTGGGCTATCTGTCGCTGTGGATGGTCTGGTGGCTGTTCAAGCAGTTGACCGGCAAGGAAGGCATGGGCCACGGCGATTTCAAGCTGCTGGCCGCCCTCGGCGCCTGGTGCGGGCTGAAGGGCATCCTGCCGATCATCCTGCTGTCGTCGGTGCTGGGCGCCATCATCGGTTCGATCTGGCTGTACACCCGGGGCCGTGACCGCGCCACGCCGATCCCGTTCGGCCCCTACCTGGCCATCGCGGGCTGGCTGTACTTCATGTGGGGCGCGCCCGTGGTGGAGCAGTACCTGGTGTTGAGCGGACTGCGCTGAGGGGAATCCCCATGAGCCGCTATGTGGTTGGCCTGACCGGCGGCATTGCCGCCGGCAAGAGCGAGGTGACCCGGCGCTTCGAGGCGCTGGGCATCGTGGTGGCCGACGCCGATCTGGCCGCCCGCGCGGTGGTTGCCGCCGGCAGCCCAGCCCTTGACCGTATCGCCGAGCGCTTCGGCGCCGGCATGCTGCAGGCGGATGGCAGCCTGGACCGGGCGCGCCTGCGGGCCCACGTATTCGCCGACCCGGCCGAACGGGCGGCACTGGAAACGATCACCCACCCGGCCATCCGCCTGCTGATGCAACAGCAATGCGCGCAGGCCGCCAGCCCCTATGCGATTGCCGCCATTCCGCTGCTGACCGAGGTCGGTGGGCGGCAGGCCTACCCGTGGTTGGACCGGGTATTGCTGGTGGATGCGCCCGAAGCCGTGCAGCACGCCCGGCTGATGCAGCGCGACGGCATCGACGCCGCGCTGGCCGACAAGATGATCGCCGCCCAGGCCAGCCGCGCGCAGCGGTTGGCACTGGCCGATGATGTAGTGGTCAACGATGGTCACCCCGAGGACCTGCAGGCGCAGGTGGAACGGGTGCATGAGCGGTATCTGGGGTTGGCTGGGGGCTGAGGCCTGGCTGCCGGCCAGCGACCGGCACTACCGAAGCGCATCCGCGCATTGCGGCGATTTACCCTGCACCAGCGTGGAACTGCTGTAGAGCCGAGCCCGTGCTCGGCTGCGATCATCAAGCCGAGCATTGGCTCGGCTCTACAAAGCGTTCTGCATCCACGCATGGCTTGGATCTACTCCAACTGCAGACGGGCATAACGGGCCAGTTCTCGTGCGCCGAGCAGCAGGCCGTCGACGACATCCGGGCTGAGCTGCTGGTGGGCACCGCCCTGTTCGCGGGCGGCTTCGGCGGCGTGCAGCACCTGCATGAGTGCATTCAAGCCGGCCAGGGTGCGGCTGAGACCGGCCATGGTGGCCGCTTGGGCCGGGCTGAGGCCCTGCGCTTCCAGTCGGCGACCGTCGGCTGCATCGCGACCGTCCATGCGGGCCAGCAGCGCGGGCAGCAGATCCTTGGGATCATCGAGCAGGGTTTCGATGCGCGCGGCGACGTCGGCCGGCAGCAGGTCGGCGGCTTCGCCGATCAGGGCGTGCAGTTGAGGGAACACGGGGCGTGCGGACATGGTGAATCTCCTCGCAGACGACGAGCCACCTGCGGATGCGAGGTGGCGGACGGTGCGGGTTGGCGTACCGGAGACCCAACAACTCAAGCGCGAGGAAAAAGACTCCAGCGGATTCTGATGAATCCCCACGCACCATCCGCCGAAACGAGGCAGGCGATGCATTTTCCATGATGAGCCGCAGCCCACCCGGAGCGCTTGAGTTGAAGGTTTTTTTCAGGACGCCAATCCCGGCCAAGGCACCTGCCCCGGCCGACCCATCTGGCCATCACGCAGCGCTGTGATCTGTAAGGAAATTCTCAAGCCGCCGCTGAGGGCACGAATGCGTGCACGCGGACACGCACGCGGCGTGGCGGCGATCACGGTGATGTCGTATTGGGCTTCTTGCGCATCACGACTGCGAGGTTAATTCGATGGCACTAGCGACACAGGGCGCTATACGGTGCCGGCGGGATTCGTGCCGACCAAGGTCGGCACCTACCAAAGCAGAGCCATTGCCGACCGAGGTCGGCAGCGACCAGAGCAGATCCAGACGCCGATGGAGGTCGGCAGTCGGCCCTTACAACGGCTTCGGCGAGAACGTCAGCGTGGCGATCACGCCGCGCTCGCCACCGGGGCGCACGCTGACCTGCCAGCCGTACAGATCGCACAGGCGGCTGACGATCGACAGGCCGATGCCACCGCCCTGCGAATGGCCGGCATGGGTGCCGCGATAGCCGCGCTGGAACAGCTTGGCGGCGTCTTCTTCGCTCAGGCCAGGGCCGCTGTCAGTCACCGACACTGAATTGCTGCCGACAAAGACGCGCACTTCGCCATCCTGCGAGTACTTCACCGCGTTGCCGATCAGGTTGCCCAGCGCCACCGACAAGGCCGCCTCCGGCGCATCGATCACCAAGTTGCGCTCGCCTTCCAGCGCCAGCTCCAGCGGCTTGCCACCCAGCTGGGCGCGGTGGGCGTCCAGCAGCTGTTCGGCCACGCGCGCGACGTTGCTGGTGCCCTGCCCGCGTTCGTTGCGCGACAGCAGCAGCAGTGCGCCGATCAGGTCGCTGCACTGCTGTTCGGCACGCTGGATGCGCTGCAGGCGCTGCAACACCTTCTCATCCAGGCCGGGCCGGGTCAGCAGCAGTTCGGTGGCGCCACGGATCACCGCCAGCGGCGTGCGCAGTTCGTGGCTGACGTCGGCATTGAACTCGCGGTCGCGCTGCACCACTTCGGTCAGTCGCGACGAATAATCATCCAGCGCCTGCGCCAGCTGCCCCACTTCGTCGTCGGGGAACCGCGGCGCCAGCGGCTCGGGATCACTGGTGCCGCCGCGATAGGCACGCAGCCGCGCGGCCAGGTCCGAGACCGGCTTCATCACCTTCGATGCCGACCACCAGCCCAGCACCAGCGACAACAGGCTGAACACCAGCACCGACAGCACCAGCGCGCGGTTGAGCTGCTGCCCACCGCGCACGCTGTCGGTCATGTCATAGGCCAGGAACGCCCAGGCGTCGGGCGTCTTGCGCACGGCCAGCTTGTAGGAATAGCGCTGGCCGCGCTCGTCCACGCCGCCCATGTTGTACAGGCCATCCTTGAACTCATACCAGTCCGGCTCTTCCTCGCGCAGCGCGTCAAACTTGTCAGGCTTGATCAGGCGCGCACGCATCTGCTGCACGGGCAGGTCGGGGTTGCGATCCGGGCTCTCGTAGAACCGCCGCACGTACTCGTTGATGTTGCGGTTCATCACGTCTTCCACCAGCTGGTTTTCCACGCGCATGCGGGCCCAGTTGGTGGCAAACGCGAACAGTGTCGTCAGGCAGAAGCCCAACAACACGAACGAGACGATGATGCGGCTGCGCAGGCGCCGGCGATACGGCGAACGCCGGCGCTCCCCCTTGGTTGCCACGGAATCAGGCTTCCGGGGTGGCGATGCGGTATCCGATGCCATGGCGGGTCTGGATCAGCGGCACTTCAAACGGCTTGTCGACCACCGCACGCAGGCCGTGGATGTGGACACGGAGCGAATCCGAGTCGGGCAGCTCCTCGCCCCACACGCGGGTTTCCAGCTCCTGGCGGGTGACCACGGCCGGCGCGGCCTCCATCAGGGCCTGCAGGATCTTCAGCGCGGTCGGGTTGAGTTGCAGCAGCTTGCCCTGGCGGCGCACTTCCAGCGTATCCAGGTTGTATTCCAGGTCGCCGGTTTCCAGCACGCGGGTCTGCACGCCCTTGCCGCGGCGCGACAGCGCGTTCAAGCGCACTTCCACTTCCTGCAGCGCGAACGGCTTGATCAGGTAGTCATCGGCGCCGGAATCGAAACCGGCCAGCTTGTTGTCCAGCGAGTCGCGGGCGGTCAGCATCAGCACCGGGGTCTGCTTGCGCGCTTCGTTGCGCAGCTTGCGGCACACTTCGATGCCATCCATGCCCGGCAGGTTCAGGTCCAGAACGATGGCGTCGAACTCGTGGACCACGGCCAGGTGCAGGCCGGTCACGCCGTCGGCGGCGAAGTCCACGGTGTGGCCACGATCCTCAAGGTAGTCGCCAAGGTTGGCGGCGATGTCGCTGTTGTCTTCGATTACGAGAATGCGCACTGGGACCTCTGGTTCTTGAAGGGTCGTCGGGGGGCCAGGCCCACCCGCTCAGGATGCCCCTGCGTGGGTGGACGCGACGTCTACCTGCTGAACGATACAGGTTCCATTCTTAACATTTCGTACCGAAGGGCCGACACCGGCAAAAGCCCCCTCGGCGAGCGGTCAGCGGCTGATGCGCTGCTGGTCGGTCAGCGCCCGGCGGCTGTCTTCCTGGGCCTTGCGACGCTGGGCCACGGTCAGGCAGACGCTGGTCGGCATGTTGCTGCCGGTAAGGCGCTCGCGGCGGCAGATCATGCGGCTGTCGGCCTGGGCGCGGGTCATGATGGTGTTGACGATCTCCTGCTCGTTGAACAGGTCGTTGCGCTCCTGCGGGGCCAACTCATCCACCTTCTCCCGGCCATTCATCTTGATCCGGATCCGGTTCAGTGCCTGCTGCACGCGACTCTTGTCCTCCAGCCCGATCTCGCTGTAGTCCTCGCTGCCCATGGCCGTTTCAACGCGGCGGATCTGCTCGGACACCGGGGTGAAGGCATCCATCTGCACGGTGTCCTTCTGCGCCTTGGCCTGCACGGTGGCTACCAGGCCGAGCGACAGCATCAGGGCAAGTGTCGTATTGCGGTACATGACGAGCTCCATGTTCGTCCATGAATAGGGTCTCGACTGTACGATTCCGCCGATGCGCCCACAAGGGACGCACGGCAGGGTGACCGATGGCGGCATGCGATCGGTCCGGCAGCGATCAGGGCTTGTAGTTGTTGAAGCGCTGGTTGTCGTTGAGCGCCTTGCGGCTGTCTTCCTGCGCCTTGCGGCGCTGGGCCACGGTCAGGCAGACACTCTGCGGCATGTTGCTGCCGGTGGTGCGTTCACGACGGCAGACCATGCGGCTGTCGGCGTGGGCGCGGGTCATGATCGTGTTGATCACTTCCTGGTCGTTGAAGATCTCGGTGCGGTCCTGCGGACTGACCTGCTCCACGCGTTCGTGGTCGCCCATCTTGATCTTGATGCGGCCCAGCGCCTGCTGCACGCGGCTTTTGTCTTCCAGCCCGATCTCGCTGTAGTCCTCGCTGTTGATCGCCGTCTCAACGTTGCGGATCTGTTCGGCCACCGGTGCGTTGGCGTCGAACTTCACCTGCCCTTTCTCGGGCTTGGCGTGGGCGGTGGTGGCCAGGGCCAGGCCCAACATCAGGGCGAAGGGGGTCATGCGCTGCATCGTTACCTCCAGGTTCTTCCATGAGTGGAACATCGATCCTGCGGTGCCACCGATGCGCCGTCACAGCACGCTCGATGGGCCGAAGGGCGGTGCGGTCAACGCCCGGCGGGCGGTGGGCTGAGCGTGTTGTAGCTGCGCTGGTCGTTGATCAGCGCCTTGCCTTTCTCTTCGATCCGGCGCCGTTCGGCCACGGTCAGGCAGCGGCTCTTGGGCATGTTGCTGCCGGTGGTGCGTTCGTACCTGCAGATCTGCCGGCTGTCTTCATGGCCACGCGCCAACAGGGTGTTGATGCGTTCCTGCTCGTTGAAGACCTCGGCCTGCAGCTGCGGCGGCAGCTCCTGCACGGTCTGGCGTTCGCCCATGTGCTGGCGGATACGCGACAGCGACTGCTGCACCTGGCCGCGATCCTCGGCGGACAGTTCGGCATAGTCGGGGGCGGCCAGGGCGGTTTCCACCTGACGCATCTGCTCGGCGACCGAGCCCTGCCGGTCCATCTGTACAGCCACTTTCTCCGGCTTGGCGGCAACAGCGCCAGACAGGCCCAGCAGCAACGCGATCATCATGATGCGGTACATCGCCAACCTCCCGATCCATCCCGGAACGAAGGGCCAACTCTACGACCGTCACGCGGCCTCCACAAGAGACCTTGGGCATGGGGCCGACAGGCATAAAAAAGGCCCAGACGGTGCACCCGCCTGGGCCTGAAGTCGTATCCCGATACCGATCCTGCTGAGAGGCAGAGCTGCGGTTCGCTGAAGCCTACGCCCGATCCGATTAAAGCCTCGTTAAAGGCCCGGATCATTTGCCGGTGAGAATCATAACCCCATGGATAATCAGGGTTTTTTGATCTTCTCTACGTGCTCGATGATGCGTGTCGCCACGTCGACCCCGCAGGCCGCTTCGATGCCTTCCAGCCCGGGCGTGGAGTTGACCTCTAGCACCAGCGGGCCGCGCGCGGAACGGATCAGGTCCACGCCGCAGACCGACAGGCCCAGCGCCTTGGCCGAACGCACCGCCACCTGCTGCTCGGCACGGCTGGCCTTGGCCGCCACGGCGGTACCCCCGGCGTGCAGGTTGGAGCGGAAGTCGCCCTCCGGTGCCTGCCGCTGCATCGACGCCACCACCTGGTCGCCCACCACGAAGCAGCGCAGGTCGGCCCCCTTGGCCTCGCCGATGAATTCCTGCATCAGGAAGTTGGCGTACAGGCCGCGCAGCGCTTCGACGATGCCGCGCGAGGCACTGGCCTTCTCGGTCAGGATCACGCCGCGCCCCTGGGTGCCTTCATTGAGCTTCACCACGTGCGGCGGCGGGCCCAGCATGGACAGCAGGTCGACGGTGTCGTCGGGGTTGTCGCCGAACACGGTGACCGGCATGTCGATGCCCTTGGCCGCCAGCAGCTGGTGCGCGCGCAGCTTGTCGCGCGAACGCAGGATGGCGTCGGACGGATTGGGCGTGCGCGCGCCCATCAGCTCGAACTGGCGCAGCACCGCGGTGCCGTAGCGGGTGATCGAGGCACCGATGCGCGGAATGACCATGTCCACGCCGGTCATTGGCCGGCCCTTGTAGTGCATGGAAAAGCCATCGGCGGCGATGCGCATGTAGCAGCGCAACGGGTCCAGGATGCGCACGGTGTGGCCGCGCGCGCGCGCCGCCTCGACCAGCCGACGGGTGGAATACAGGGAGCTGTTGCGGGACAGGATGGCGAGCTTCATCGCGGTGGGATCGGTCGGCAGGCGCGAAGCATAGCGCGGGCGTGTGGCGGGTGGATGATGCCTGGCCCGTGCCGCCTGCGCCGGTAGTGGCCGGCTCCTGCGGCGACGATTCCGGCGAAAGAGTAACCGTCGCCGGATACACCACAGGCCCGCATCACCATGCGGGCTGGTTCCGCTTCAGAACCCGCGCGCGGATTCACCCAGCGCTGCGATGCAGGCCATCTGCGTGACCGATCCGGCCGAGGTCCCCTCATAGATCTGCCACAGAAGCTGCGCGGCCTTCGGCCCACCGGCGCGACCCAGTGCGCGCACTGCCTCCAGCTGGCGGGAGGTGCCGGCACCGGAGTTCCTGTAGATCTCATGAAGGCTGCCGACGACGTCGTCCTTCGTTTCCATGCGCTGCTTCCGTGTAGGAAATGCGGCAACGCTAACCGGGCGGGCATGGCCGTGGATATGAAACTAATCAGAAATGAAGAAGGCCGCTGATGAGCGGCCTTCTGTCTACGCGCGTGGCGCGATTGGAGCGGGCGATGGGAATCGAACCCACGTCAGTAGCTTGGGAAGCTACAGCTCTACCATTGAGCTACGCCCGCATTGCGGGTGAAAGTCTATGCGGTGGGGCCGGTGTTGCGCAATGGCAGCGTGCCGCAATGGGGTCAGAGCCGTTTCCTGGCGGAAACGGATCCGACCCCCGGCGCAACAGGTCAGAGCCCTTTCCTTGCGGAAAGGGCCCCGACCCCAGCGGGTGCTGCTTAGAACGTGCCGCTGAAGTTGGCGAACAGGGTAGCGTCCTGCGCGCGCTTCTGGCCGGTCGAAGCGCTCAGGCCGAAGTTGCTCTGCAGGCCAAACAGCTCGGTGCGGGCGCCCAGCACGACGGTGGCGTAGTTCTTGTCGAACTTCAGGCCCGGCACGCGGTAGCTGCCCAGTTCCGGTAGGGTCTGCAACCAGGCGCTGGCCTGCTTGGTGTCCTCGAACTCGTGATCGTAGGTCACCTGCGCGTACGGCTTGACGGCGCCGCCATCGAAGCGGGCCTGCCAGCCGAGGCGGCCGACGGTCGAATCGACGTTCTGGCGGTCATAGCCCAGTGCGGTGGCCAGGGTGCCAGCCGCAGCACTTTCGGTGTAACCGTCGATCTTCACCTTCTGCCAGATCACCGAGGCGATCGGGCCGTGGCGGAAGCCGCCTTCGGTGCCGAACTCGTAACCGGCGTTCAGGGCGGCGGTCAGGTTGCTGCCGTCCGGCGAACCACCATGCTCACGGGTGGCCGGGCCCAGCTGGACCTTGCGGTTCACGTCATAGGACAGCCAGGTGTAGCTGACCTGGCCGTTCACCCAGATGCGGTCGCCATACCAGCCGGCGAACAGACCGGCGGTGGTGTCCTTCTGGGTGAAGTCGCCACGGCTGTTGCCGAAGTCGGCGCTGAGGCGGCCGAAGCCGGCGAAACCGCCGAACACCATGCCGTCGCGGGCCCAGTCGATACCGAACAGGCCGGCCGGGGCCAGGCCGTCGTACAGGTCGGCGTGGTCGTAGCGCTGCAGGTCACCGCGCACGCCGCCCCACCAGGACAGGCCGTCAGCCGGACGACCACCCAGGTGCATGCTGACCTGGTCGGCACGCGAGCGGCCGATGGTCTGTGCCGAGTGGCTCAGCACCTGCTGCAGGCGCGGGCCTTCCAGCACCGAGACCGCGTACTGACCCAGCAGCTGATGACCCGCGGTGGTCGGGTGCACGCCATCGGCGAACAGGTAGGTGTTGGCCGCATCCGGGCTGACGTAGCTGGTCGGGTTGCAGGTCAGGATGCTCTGCGTCGAGTTGGCCGGATCGATCTTGCAGGCGGTGCTGGTGACGTTGGTGAAGCCGTACATGCCCGGGTTGGCGGTCACTTCACGCAGGATGCTGAAGGTGTCGAGCGGAATGAACTCGATGCCCGCCTGCTTCAGACCACCGTACAGGGCCTTGTTGTAACCGGCCGACAGTGCAGTGGCGGCGGCGGCGTTGGGGCCACGGAACTGCGGAGTGATGCCCACGTCCGGCAGATTCGGCACGAGCACGTACTGGGCACCGGCCTGCTTCAGGGCGCCCACCAGCGCGATCTGGTCGGTGACCGCGGCGCCGATGATGCCCTGCACCTGGGCCTGCGAGGCACCACCGGCCGCTGCGCGCGTGGCCGCGAACAGATCATTGGCACCGCCCCAGACGGTGTACAGGGCATTGGCGTCAGCCTTGCCACCATTCGCAGCAAGGTAACGGGTCGCCTGCGACTTCAGCGACGGAATGGCTCCGAGGCCACCCGCTTCGTCGGCCGATACACGGGCGCCGCCGACGGCGTAGTTGTCACCGTTCTGGCCATTGCCGTTGGGCGTGCCGTTGAGGCCGTAGTAGTTGGCGACCTGCTGCGCCCACACCCAACCCGGGTTGGTGGTGAACTGGCCGGTCACCGGACGCACATCGGCCGGCAGCAGCGGGCGGAAATAGCCAGCGTCGGTCAGGCTGTCACCGAAGAACACGGCCTTGGAATAGGGGGATTCGCCTGCCATGGCCGGAAGCGCGGCCAGCGCGATCGCGGCCGCCATCAGGGAGCGGATCGGGCGTTTGCTGAGCAGCATGTAAAAAACTCCTGTGGGGATATCGTTGAGGACCCGGCGGACGTACGCCGGCGCACGGTGAATGGTTCCACTGCGCCGCGTTTTGCTCACGCTGCGCCGCCGCATGGATTGTCGCCTGAGGGCGCTGGACCACGCTGTGCCGGGGCTGGCGATCAACGAAATTTGCAAGGGTTCCGATCCGCGCAGGCCATCGGCGACAATGCGGCGATGAACATCCAGCTCAACGGCGAACCCCGTACCCTGCCCGCTTCGGCGACCCTCCACGACCTGCTGCAGGCCGAGCAGCTGCTGCAGCGCCGGGTGGCGGTGGAGGTCAACGGCGAGATCGTCAGCCGCAGCCGCCATGGCGAGTACGTCCTGGCCGAAGGCGACGTGGTGGAGATCGTGCACGCGCTGGGCGGGGGCTGAGGCCTGCGCGGGTGTTCAGGGGTCAGATCCCTTTGCCGATGGCAAAGGGATCTGACCCCACGCTCGACCCCGCCCTCTGCGTGACCCCATCTTCAGGCGGATAAGCGATAATCGCGCCATGAACGTTCATGTCTCCCCCGATTCGCTGGTGATCGCCGGCAAGACCTATGGCTCGCGGCTGCTGACCGGCACCGGCAAGTTCAAGGACCTGGAAGAAACCCGCCTGGCCACCGAGGCCGCTGGCGCCCAGATCGTCACCGTGGCCATCCGCCGCACCAACATCGGGCAGAACCCGGGCGAGCCGAACCTGCTGGACGTGCTGCCGCCGGAGCGCTTCACCATCCTGCCCAACACCGCCGGCTGCTACACCGCCGAGGACGCCGTGCGTACCTGCCGGCTGGCCCGTGAGCTGCTGGACGGCCACAACCTGACCAAGCTGGAAGTGCTGGGTGACCAGAAGACCCTTTACCCGGACGTGATGCAGACCCTGAAGGCCGCCGAGCAGCTGGTCAAGGACGGTTTCGAGGTGATGGTCTATACCTCCGACGACCCGATCCTGGCCAAGCGCCTGGAAGAGATCGGCTGCGCTGCGGTGATGCCGCTGGCCGCGCCGATCGGTTCGGGCCTGGGCATCCAGAACAAGTACAACCTGCTGCAGATCATCGAAGACGCCAAGGTGCCGATCATCGTCGACGCCGGCGTCGGTACCGCGTCGGACGCGGCGATCGCGATGGAGCTGGGCTGCGACGGCGTACTGATGAACACCGCCATTGCCGGTGCACGCAGCCCGGTGCTGATGGCCAGTGCGATGCGCAAGGCGGTCGAGGCCGGCCGCGAGGCCTTTCTGGCCGGACGCATCCCGCGCAAGCGCTACGCCAGCGCCTCCTCGCCGGTGGATGGGCTGATCGGCTGATGACCAATCCATTCGACAGCGCCGGTTCCAAGGCTCCGCCCAAGCCCTTCACCGTAAGCGAGGGCCGCCGCGAAGTGCGCAGCTTCGTGTTGCGCCAGGGCCGCTTCACCCCTGCCCAGCAGCGCGCGTTCGACGAACGCTGGCCGCGCTTCGGCATCGATTACAACGGTCAGCTGCGTGACCTGGACGCCACCTTCGGCCGCCCGGCACCCAAGGTGCTGGAGATCGGCTTCGGCAACGGCGCCGCGCTGCGCTTCGCCGCCCAGCACGACCCGTCGCGCGACTACATCGGCATCGAGGTGCACGCCCCGGGCGTGGGCCGTCTGCTGAACGCGCTGGCCGAGGACAATGCCGACCACGTGCGCCTGTACCACCACGATGCGGTGGAAGTGCTGCAGAACGAGATCGCCGATGGCGCGCTCGATGAAGTGCGCATCTACTTCCCGGACCCGTGGCACAAGAAGCGCCACAACAAGCGCCGCCTGCTGCAGCCGGCGTTCGCCGAACTGCTGGTGCGCAAGCTGCGCCCGGGTGGCCGCCTGCACTGCGCGACCGACTGGGAAGACTACGCCGAGCAGATGTGGGATGTGCTCGATGCCACCGCCGGCCTGGTCAACCGTGCTGGCCCGCGTGGCAGCGTGCCGCGCCCGGACTGGCGCCCGCAGACCCACTTCGAGACCCGCGGCCAGAAGCTCGGCCATGGCGTCTGGGACCTGCTGTACGACCGCACCTGACGATCGCCTGAGGACGCCGCGCCCCACATGGATACCGCGCTGACGCTGACCAACGACATGAAGCTCGTGCTCGGGCTGGTCGGCTTCACGATGGCGATGTTCCTGTTCGAGCGCATCCGCGCCGACGTGGTCGCGCTGGTGGTGCTGGTGGTGCTCGGTGTCACCGGACTGATCGCGCCGGAGGAAATCTTCGGCGGTTTCTCCGGTAACGCGGTGATGAGCATCATCGCCACCACCATCCTCGGTGCGGGTCTGGACCGCACCGGGGCGCTGAACCGGCTGGCCGCCTGGCTGCTGCGGCGCGGCCACGGTGTCGAGCAGCGGCTGCTGATGATGACCACGGCCATCGCCGGCCTGAACTCATCCTTCATGCAGAACCCGTCGGTGATGGCGTTGTACCTGCCGGTCGCCTCGCGACTGGCAGCGCGCACCGGGCTGACGATGCAGCGCCTGCTGCTGCCGATCTCGGCGGCGATCGTGATGGGCGGCGCGCTGACTATGGTCGGCAATTCGCCGCTGATCCTGCTGAACGATCTGCTGGCCTCGGCCAACAACAACCTGCCCTCCGGCCTGGCCACCATCGAGCCGCTGCGCATGTTCGCGCCGCTGCCGATCGGCGTGGCACTGCTGGTCGCCTCGCTGCTGTACTTCCGCTACTACGGCGACCGCAAGCTGATCGAGGAAGAAAACCTGGTCAACGACGGGGTCACCCCGGCGCGAACCGAGAGCTACTTTGCCAAGACCTACGGCATCGAAGGCGATGTGTTCGAGCTGGTGGTCAGCGCCGAAAGCCCGCTGGTCGGCATGACCCTGGGCGAGGCCGAGACCCTGCACGATGCGCCACTGCTGCTGGCCCTGAAGACCGGCAATGACACCCGCCTGGCGCCGCCGGCGGAGATGCGCATCTGGGTCGGCAGCGTGCTCGGTGCGATGGGCCCGCGCCAGCAGATCAGCGACTTCGCGCAGAACCAGTTCCTGCGCATGTCCTCGCGCCTGAAGCACCTGGGCGACCTGTTCAACCCCAGCCGCGCCGGCATTTCCGAGGCGGTGGTGCCGCCGACCTCGAACGTGATCGGCAAGAGTGCGGCCGACCTGCGCCTGCGCAAGGAGCGCGGCATCAGCCTGCTGGCGATCAACCGCGACAAGCAGGTGATCCGCGAGGACGTGCGTGACGTGCAGCTGCGCGCCGGTGACATGCTGGTGTTCCACAGCATCTGGACCGACCTGGCGCAGGCTGCCAAGAGCCGCGACTTCGTGGTGGTGACCGACTACCCGACCGGCGAGCAGCGCCCGCACAAGTTCAAGATCGCGATGGCGATCTTCGCGTTGACCATCCTGATCGCGCTGACCAGCAAGCTGCCGGTGGCGCTGACGCTGATGACCGGCGTGGCCGGCATGCTGCTGACCGGCGTGCTGCGCATGGACGAGGCCTATGCCTCGATCAACTGGAAGACGGTGTTCATGATGGCCGGGCTGATTCCGCTCGGCTGGGCGATGGACTCCAGCGGTGCGGCCGCGTGGGTGGCCGGCCATACCATCGACAAGCTGCCGACCGGCATTCCGGTGTGGGTGCTGGAGGTGGCGCTGGCGCTGCTGACCACGGCGTTCTCGCTGGTGATCAGCCATGTGGGCGCGACCATCGTGATGGTGCCCATTGCGGTGAACCTGGCACTGGCGGCGGGTGGCAACCCGACCGCGTTCGCGCTGATCGTGGCGCTGTCGGCGTCCAACAACCTGATGACGGCCTCCAACCCGGTGATCTCGATGATCACCGGCCCGGCCAACTACACCCCGCGCGAGATGTGGCGGGTCGGCGGCCCGTTGTCGCTGATCTACACCTGCGTGGTGGTGCTGATGATCAACCTGATGTTCTGAGGGGCTTGATCGGCAGGGCTGCGCCCTGCACCTGCAGAAGCCGAAGCAACAGCAACAGCGGGCATTCCGTGGGATGGCGGGGCACTGTGGGTTTGCGGGGGCGCCGTAAACCCATCCATGGGGGCTTGGCCGCGGCATCCATGCCGTTCACACCCCGCAAACCCACAGTGCGCCGCCTTCGACAGTTTCACGCGGCGGGTGGTGGGTGCCGACCGTTGGTCGGCACGGATCTCGCTCTGTTAGCTGTCGACCTTGGTCGACACGGCTTTGTAGAGTCGAGCCGTGCTCGACTGCTTCTGGCCTCAAGCCAGGTAGACCTGCCCGTCGCGCACGTCCACCGGCACCGCGCGCAGGCGGTCGCCCTTGCACGGGCCGGCGATGCAGTCGCCACTGTCCAGCGCGAACGACGCGCCATGCGCGGCGCACACCAGGTGGCCCTCGCGGCTCTTCAGGAACTGCCCCGGCGCCCAGTCCAGGCGGCGGCCGGCATGCGGGCAGATGTTCAGGAATGCGCGCACCTGCGCGCCGTCGCGGTACAGCACCAGCGATTCGGCATCGCCATCGACCACCGCTTCGACCTCGGCAAACGCGCCATCGGCAATGGCATCCAGGGCGATCAGGGCAGCAGCGGCAGTCATGGCGAAGGCTCGTACGGTAAACCCGCATTGTCGCATGCCCACTCAGGTGACTGGCTGCGACATGAACACAAGTCATTGATCCGTAATAAGCACAGGCTATATTTAACGAGTTTTTCACTCAATGACAGTGGCGCGTCCCGATACTCTGGTTTCGCTGATCCCAGCCTATCGAGCCGCCATGTTCAATCGCGCATCCGCCTTCAACCAGTTCCGCACCCTGTTCGCGCCGCGCAAGCCGCGCCACCCGCTGGTGCGCGTTGCCGTGGGCCTGCTTGGCCTGGCGATCCTGGCCGCGATGGTGTTCATCGGTGTGTTCGTCGGTGCGGCGATGATCCTGGTCGGCCTGGCGTGGAAGCTGCTGGCCTCGCGCAAGCCGGGTGTTGCCCGCCCGGTCGACCCGACCGTGGTCGAAGGCGAGTACCGCGTGGTACGCAAGCCGGTGTTGCCGGCCTCGCGCTGATCCACCTCCTGCGCGCCCGCTGACGGCGGGCGCCATGCGTTCTAGACTGCGGGCACGCTCTTCCTGGATGCCCGCATGTCCCATGTCTCCGATGTGATCCCTGCCGTAGCCCTGCCGCGTGTGCCGGTAGCCGGTGGTGGCAGTTTCCCCGTGCACCGCATCTACTGCGTCGGCCGCAACTTTGCCGACCACGCCCGCGAAATGGGTGCGGCAGTGCCGGCGGCCGATGACCGTGGCCGCCCGATGTTCTTCAGCAAGCCGGCCGATGCGATCGTGGTCGGCCACGACGATGCCATCCCCTACCCGCCAGCGACCGCCAACCTGCACCACGAAGTGGAGCTGGTGGTGGCGATCGGCCGCGATGCGCCCGTCGGCGAGCTGGCGGTGGCCGATGCCGACGCACTGGTCTACGGCTATGCCGTCGGCCTGGACCTGACCCGCCGCGACCTGCAGGCCGCCGCCAAGGACAAGGGCCACCCGTGGGACGCGGCCAAGGGCTTCGATGCCTCCGCGCCGATCAGCGAAATCGTCCACGCCGAGGAAGTCGGCGACCTGGCCGCGCTGAACCTGTCGCTGGAGGTCAACGGCGAGGTGCGTCAGCAGGCTCTGCTCGACCAGATGATCTGGAACGTGCCGGAGATCCTGCATGAGCTGTCCAAGCTGTGGCAGCTGCGTGCCGGCGACCTGGTGTTCATGGGCACGCCGTCCGGCGTGGCCGCGCTCAAGCCCGGCGACCGCTTCAGCGCGCGCCTGGAAAACGTGGCCGAGCGCCACGGCGTGATCGCCGGCTGACATCACCTGCGCTACCCTGCGCGCTGTCCACTTCCCCACCGGAGAAAAACAACAATGGGAATGCTCACCGAGTTCAAGGAATTCGCGATGCGCGGCAACGTCATCGACCTCGCCGTCGGCGTGGTGATCGGCGCGGCCTTCGGCAAGATCGTGACCGCACTGGTCGAGAAGATCATCATGCCGCCGCTGGGCTACCTGATCGGCCGCGTGGACTTCTCCAGCCTGGCCTGGACGCTGTCGCCAGCCCGGCTCGGACCGGATGGCAAGGAGATCCCGGCGGTGGTGGTTGGCTACGGCGACTTCATCAACACCGTCATCCAGTTCGTGATCGTGGCTTTCGCGATCTTCATCGTGGTCAAGGCGATCAACCGCCTGTCGCGCAAGAAGGAAGCGGCACCGGCGGCGCCGGCCGAAGAAGTGGTGCTGCTGCGCGAGATCCGCGACAGCCTGAAGAAGTAAGGGTACCGGGCGCCTATGGGCGCCCCTCCCACCTGTAGAGCCGAGCCCACGCTCGGCTGATCTGCGAAAGGCAGCCGAGCATGGGCTCGGCTCTACAGAAGCAGGCGAAAGCCCCGCTCCGGCGGGGCTTTCGCTTTGCTGCATCTGGCGGAAAACAGCATCCGCGCCAGCCATGACCTCCCGCCCATGCGCCGGGCTGAACGACTGTTAAGCTCCAAGGCTTAGGTCCCTTCCCGGAGTTGTCCATGCGTCGCCGCGTCCTTGCCATCGCATCCTCCCTCGCCCTGTTGGCCGCCCCGGCCTTCGCGGCACCGCGCACCACCACCCTGCCCCCCGCCTCGCTGGCGACCGCCGCGCAGCTGCGCGACCAGGCGCTGGCCGATGACACCGGCTGGAAGGTGGTCGAGTCGCTCACCACCGAGATTGGTCCGCGCATCGCCGGCAGCGAAGCCGATGCCCGCGCCGTTGCCTGGGCCGAAGCCAAGTTCAAGGCCCTGGGCTTCGACAAGGTCTGGAAGGAGCCGGTGACGTTCCCGAAATGGGAGCGTCGCAGCGAACACGCCGCCGTGACCGGCAGGAACCCGCAGCCGCTGCAGATCACCGCACTGGGCGGCAGCCCGGGTGGCACCGTGGAAGCCGAGGTGGTGCGCTTCGCCGATCTGGCCGCGCTGCAGGCCGCACCGGCAGGTTCGCTGAAGGGCAAGATCGCCTTCGTCGATTACCAGATGCTGCCCTTCCGCGATGGCCGCGATTACGGCCGCGGCGGTGCGATCCGCAGCAAGGGCCCATCCGAAGCCATCCGCAAGGGCGCGGTCGGCTTCCTGATGCGCTCGGCCGGTACCGACTCGCACCGCGTGCCGCACACCGGCATCACCCGTTTCGATGACGGCCTGACCCCGGTGCCGTCGGCCGCGCTGTCGGTGCCCGATGCCGACCAGCTGGCCCGCCTGCTGGCGCGTGGCAGCACCACAGTGAAGGTGGCACTGGATTGCGGCTGGGACGGCACCGCCACCTCGTACAACGTGATCGGCGAGATCACCGGCCGCAGCCTGCCGAAGGAAGTGGTGGTGATCGGTGGTCACCTGGATTCGTGGGACCTGGGCACCGGCGCTGTGGATGACGGCGCGGGCGTGGGCATCACGATGGCCGCCGGCCACCTGATCGGCCAGCTCAAGCAGGCACCGAAGCGCACCATCCGCGTGATCGCCTTCGCCAACGAGGAACAGGGCCTCTACGGCGGCAAGGCCTATGCCGAAGCGCACGCGAAGGACGTGGCCCTGCACCAGCTGGCCGCCGAGAGCGACTTCGGCGCAGGCCGCATCTACGCCTTCAATACTGGTTCACCGAATCCGGAAGGCTCGCGTGAGGCGACGAAGCAGATTGCCGAAGTAATGAAGCCGCTGGGCATCGAGTACCAGGCCGACAAGGGTGGCCCTGGCCCGGACGTCGGCCCGCTGGCCGCCAAGGGCGGTGCGTGGGCGTGGCTGGCGCAGGACGGCTCGGACTACTTCCACCTGCACCACACCGCCGACGACACGCTGGACAAGATCGACCCGAAGGCACTGGCGCAGAACGTGGCCGCGTATACGGTGTTCGCCTACCTGGCGGCGGAAGCCGACGGCAGCTTCGGCAGCGAGGCCAAGGCGACCACGCCGCCGAACGAGTGATGCGGTGACACAGGGGGTCAGAGCCCTCGCCCTTGGCGAGGGATCTGACCCCTGATCGTATTAGCTCTCCCAGACCCGGGTGTTGCTTACCCCGATCGTCTGCGGCTTGAACAGCGGATCACGCTGCTTGCGCTTCTGCGCCTCGTAATCGCGCAGTGCGGCCAGGGCAGGCCTTTGCAACAGCAGGATGGCGATGATGTTCAGCCAGCTCATCAGGCCGACGC
This sequence comes from Stenotrophomonas sp. YJH_SMC_127, assembly GCF_059372445.1. Taxonomy (NCBI): domain Bacteria; kingdom Pseudomonadati; phylum Pseudomonadota; class Gammaproteobacteria; order Lysobacterales; family Lysobacteraceae; genus Stenotrophomonas; species Stenotrophomonas sp. YJH_SMC_127. Next base: position 720,249 of record NZ_JCAFVO010000001.1, read on the forward strand.
CGATGTCGCCCAGCGACCAGGCCACCGTTGCACTGTTCACCGCCGAGTAGCCGGTTGCCGCCAGGAACAGCAGCTGGAAGCCGCCCATCACCCAGGGCGTCGGCCGATCACGGCACAGATAGCTGACGTTGGTCTCGGCCATGTAATACAGCGCCAGGATGGTGGTGAACGCAAACGGCAGGATCGCCAGCGCCACGAACGAACGGCCGAAGCCCGGCAGCGTCGATTCCACCGCGTGCTGCACGAAGCGTGGGCCGGCTTCGACACCCGGCAGATTGCCCAGCAGCAGGCGCGCCTCATCCGGAATACCGTTCACCGCCGGGTCGTAGACGTTGTACAGGCCGGTGGACAGGATCAGGAAGGCGGTCGCACTGCACACCACCATTGTGTCGATGTAGACCGAGAACGACTGCACCAGGCCCTGCTTGACCGGATGCGAGACTTCCGCGGCGGCGGCCGGATGCGCACCACTGCCCATGCCGGCCTCGTTGGACAGCACGCCACGGCGCACGCCCCACTGGATGGCGGTGCCGATCATCGCGCCGAACGCCGCATCCACGCCGAATGCACTGCGCAGCACCAGCATGATCACCTCCGGCACCCTGTCCGCGTTGAGCACCATCACCAGCGCCGCGACCAGCAGGTAGGCCACGGCCATCAGCGGCACCACCCATTCGGCCACGCGCGCAATGCGCCGCACACCGCCGATGAGGATGGCACCCAGCACCACCAGCAGAACCGCCGTGGTGGTCATCACCGGCACGTCCCAGGCTTCGTTCACCGCACTGGTGATCGCATTGGACTGCGTGCCGGCCAGCATCGCGCCCGCCAGCACCGTCACCAATGCGAACAGCACTGCATACCAACGTTGGCCGAGGCCTTTTTCGATGTAGTACGCCGGGCCACCCCGGTATTGTCCTTTGCCGTCGCGCTCCTTGTAGATCTGCGCGAGCGTGGACTCGATGAAGGCGCTCGAGGCGCCGAGGAAGGCGACGATCCACATCCAGAAGATCGCGCCGGGCCCGCCGAAGGCGATGGCCATGGCGACGCCGGCGATGTTGCCCACGCCCACGCGGCTGGACAGCGAAAGGGACAACGCCTGGAACGGCGACACGCCGGCATCGGAGCGCTCATGGCGGAACATCAGGCGCAGCATGTCCGGCAATGCACGCAGCTGGATGAAGCGCGTGCGGACGCTGAAGTACAGGCCGGTGAGCAGGCACAGCACCACCAGGTAGGGGCTCCAGACGACGCCAAGGATCGCGTTGACGATGGATTCGATGTTCATCGGCGGCCCCTCAGAAGAACATGCCCAGGGCGACCTGGGGGCTGATGATGCGGCCGGTGTTGCGGCCGGCCACGCTGAACTCGACGCCGGCGATCAGGCCCAGTGACGGGCTGAAGTGGTACTCCACGGCCGGCGCCAGGGTGACGCTGCGGCTGGCCGGGCGATGCTCGTCGATGCGTTCGAAACCACCGCTGGCGTTGCGCGCGAAACCCCTCAGGCGCTGGCCGGTCTCGCGGCTGGCGGCCACTTCCATCACGCCCACCCAGCGCGGATTGAAGCTGTACTCGGCGCCGACCGACAGGCCCAGCACCGACCCCCGGGAGATGTGCCCCTGGAAGCTGTCGTCGGTGCCGTAGACGCTGGCCCCGGAGATCGCCGTCCGCGACGGCGCAGGCCCGGCGCTGAGCTGGGCACGCCAGCGCAGCGGGCGGTCGTTACCCAGCCAGACCACCTGCTGCACGCCCAATGCGGCAGTTGTGCGCTGCACACCGTCGCCCTGCGCATCGAGCGGATTGCCGGTGATGCGGTCATGGCTGCCGGTGCTGAAGCGCTGCACCAGCGCGACCGAGATGGCCGGACGCGTGCCATCGGCATTGGGCGCCTGCAACAGGTACTGCAGGCGCGCGGTGGTGTCACCGGCACGGAAACCACTGCTGCGCGCGCCGCCCTGTTCGGCACGCGATGCACTGAGATTGACCTGCCCCATCACCCGGTCGCTGAAGCCGTAGATGATCGGTACCACCGTTGCCCATGCGCCGCTGCGTTGCCCACTGCGGCGGCGATGGCCGCCATCGTCGTAATGATCGCGGCTGTCGATCCGCACCAGATAGGGTTCGATGTACCAGTTGCCCTGCGGCAGGCCAGCCGGGTTGGGGGTGATCAGCGGCCCGGTGAAGTTGACGCCGTCCAGGCTGCGTTCGCTGGCTGCGGCACGGCCGTTGGCAAGGACGCTGGTCAGGACCAGCAATGCGATGAGGATACAGCGTGGGTGATGCATGGCAGCCTCTTCTGGACAACGTGGGATGGAGTTCCACCCTGCGTTGCCGGAAGCGGCTGACCAATAAGGAAACTTTCAAAACATCATGCGCGCTTGACGCAATTACGGACCCTGGAAGGGGTCAGAGCCCTCGCCTGCGGCGAGGGATCCGACCCGGGATACCGGATCAGCCGCGGCGGCTCGCCCACTGCGCCAGCAGTACCGCCGTGGCCGAGGCCACGTTCAGGCTCTCCACCGCGCCGCTGCCGGGAATCGAGACCTGCTGGTCGCACGCTCCCGCCAGGCTGCGGTCCATGCCCTCGCCTTCGGCGCCCATCACATACACCAGGCGGGCCGGCAGCGAGGTGCGGAACACGTCGTCACCGCCCTCCACCAGGGTCGCCGCCAGGCCGAAGCCGGCCGCACGCAGCTGCGTCATCGCCTGGGCGGTCTCCGGCAGCTGCACCAGCGGCACCGCTTCTGCACCGCCCTCGGCCACGCGCGCGGCGGCACCGGACAGCGCCAGCGTGCTGCCGGCCGGCAGCAGCAGCGCCTTGGCGCCGAAGTGTGCGGCCGAGCGCAGGATCGCACCGAGGTTGTGCGGGTTGCCCACGCCATCAAGCCACAGCGCCAGCGCCGGGCCGTCGCCGACCTGCTCCAGCCACTGCGCCAGCGGCAGCGCCGGTGCGCGCAGCACATCGGCCACCACGCCTTCGTGGTGGGTGGTGCCGGCAAGCTTGTTCAGATCGCCGTCTTCAACCACGCGATACCCCACGCGGTTGGCCACGCACCACTTCAGCAGCGGCTGCAGGCGCGGAATGCGCGCCTCCAGCAGGTACAGCTTGCGCAGCGCCTGTGGCCGCGCTTCGAACGCGGCCAGCACGGCATTCAGGCCGTACAGGCGCAGCTCGTCGCTGCCACCGCGCCCACCACCGCCCGTGGCCGGCACCTCCGGGCGCGGCAACGGCGTTGCGCGCGGCGGACGGGCGGACGGGCGGCGGTTGTTCCAGGGGTTGTTCACTTACACACTCTCCTGCTTGCGCTGGCGCCAGAAATCGGCGTTCTTGATGCCCAGGGCATCAGGGTCGAACACCGGATCCAGGCCCAGCTTCTTCTGTCGTTCGTAGTCACGCAGGGCCAGCATCGCCGGCTTCTGGATGATGAGGATGGCAATGATGTTCAGCCAGGCCATCAGGCCGACGCCGATGTCACCCAGCGCCCAGGCCAGGGTCGCATTATGGAACGCGCCGAACACCACCATGCCGATGATGCCCAGGCGCAGCACCAGCACGGTCAGCGGGCGCTTCCTGTTGTGGTTCACATAGCTGAGGTTGGTCTCGGCCATGTAGTAGTACGCCATGATGGTGGTGAAGGCGAAGAAGAAGATGGCGATCGACACGAACGCCGAACCCCAGCCCGGCAGCACCGCTTCCACGCCGGCCTGGGCGTAGCCCGCACCTTCGGGAATACCGGCCAGGCCCTGGAAGATCGGCGCGGCGCCCTCCACCGGCGAGTACACGTTGTAGGTACCACTGGCCAGGATCAGGAACGCGGTGGCGGTGCACACCATCATGGTGTCGAAGTAGATCGCGAAGGCCTGCACGTAGCCCTGCTTGGCCGGGTGCGAGACTTCCGAGGCGGCCGCTGCATGCGGGCCCGAGCCCTGGCCGGCTTCGTTGGCATAGATGCCGCGCTTGATGCCCCACTCCACCGCCAGGCCCATCATCGCGCCGAACGCGGCGTGGGTACCGAAGGCGCTGCTGAAGATGATGTTGAACATCTCCGGCACGCGGTCGTAGTTGATGATCATGATGACGATGGCCATCAGGATGAAACCGGCGGCCATGAACGGCACCACCACTTCGGCGAAGTTGGCGATGCGCTTGACGCCACCGAAGATCACCACGCCCAGCAGCAGCGCCACCACGATGCCGATGCCCAGCTTCAGCGCCTGCACCGATTCCATGCCGAAGGCCTGGCCATCGAGCGAACCGCACAGCGCGGTGCCACGGCAGGCGTTGATGATGCTGTCGGCAATGGCGTTGGCCTGTACGCCCGGCATCAGGAAGCCGGCGGCGATGATCGTGGCGATGGCGAAGGCCAGCGCGTACCACTTCAGGCCCATGGCCTTTTCGATGTAGTACGCCGGGCCACCGCGGTAGCGGCCTTCGGCGTCCTTGGTCTTGTAGATCTGCGCCAGGGTGCATTCCACATACGACGTGGACGCGCCGAGGAAGCCCATCACCCACATCCAGAAGATCGCACCGGGGCCGCCGAAGGCGATGGCCGTAGCCACGCCGGCGATGTTGCCGATGCCCATGCGGCCGGCCATCGACATGGCCAGGGCCTGGAACGAGGACACGCCGGCGTCGGATTTCTCACCCTTGACGGTGAGGCGGCACATCTCGAAGAAGCCACGGATCTGCATGAAGCGCGTGCGCAGGCTGAAGAACAGGCCGGCGCCCAGGCACACGAAGATCAGTGCCTTGCTCCAGATGATGCTGTTGATGAAGTGTACGGTTGCTTCCACGCGCGCTCTCTCCAGTCGGCGGGTTGTAAGGACGTCCCGTCGGCTGGAAGGGACCGGTCGATTCTCCCTGATCGCAGGCCGCTGCGGTAGCGCTGTTTTGTAGAGCCGAGCCCATGCTCGGCTTGGCCCCCCGAGGGCAGCCGAGCATGGGCTCGGCTCTACAGCGGCCAGCCCGCGTGTTCAGGGCAGCTGGGTGCGTACCCGGGCGAAACGGCGAAGGTCGTGCAGCACGCCGCGCTTGTAGACCGCGCAGCGCTCCACGCCCTCCTCCTGGAAGCCGTTCTTCTCCAGCACCCGCGCAGAGCCGAGGTTGAAGTCGACGACCGAGGCCTGCAGCCTGAACAGGCGCAGCTCGTCCATCACCCACGGTGCGAACAGCCCGACCACACGGGTCATCACGCCGTGCCCCCAATAGGCCTGGCCCAGCCAGTAGCCCAGTTCGGCGGTGTGCCCACGCTCGGCCATGCCCTGCTGGGCAGCGACGCTGCCGCAGGCCTGGCCGTCGATCTCGATGGCCAGATTCAGGGTTCCGGGGGCCAGCACGCGGCCGGCGAGAAAGGCCTCGCCATCGGTGCGCGTGTACGGATACGGGAAACGGTCGCGCAGGCCGCGCGACACCTCGGGATCGTTGGCGTGGCGCAGCAGCGATTCCAGATCATCCGGGCGCCAGGGGCGCAGCTGGAAGCCGTCGCCTCGAAGTGGGGTCAGAGCCCTTTCCCTTTGGGAAAGGGGTCCGACCCCGTCAGCGAGGGACCCGATCCCGTCGGTGTGCCGGTCAGGCATGGCCGCCCACCGACGGCGATTCCGCTTCCTGCTTCTCCAGCTCGCGCTTCACCGCTTCCGGCGAACGGGTGTACGGGGCAAGCCGCGCGTAGAACGCCGGCACCACGAACAGCGACAGGAAGGTCGAGAGGGTCACGCCGAAGATGATCACGATGCCGATCGTGCCACGGCTGGCCGAACCGGGACCACCGGCCACCACCAGCGGAATGGCGCCGACCACGGTGGCGATCGAGGTCATCAGGATCGGGCGCAGGCGCACCATCGCCGATTCAATGATCGCCTCGCGCACGCTGCGCCCATCGTCGCGCAGCTGGTTGGCGAATTCGACGATGAGGATGCCGTTCTTCGCGGCCAGGCCAACCAGCATCACGATGCCGATCTGGCTGAACAGGTTCACCGTACCGCCACTCACCCACAACCCGACCAGCGCGCCGAGCACGCCCAGCGGCACGGTCAGCATGATGGTGAGCGGGTGGATGAAGCTCTCGAACTGCGCGGCCAGCACCAGGTAGACCACCAGCAGGGCCATGGCGAAAGTGAGCAGCACGGCGCCACCGGCGCTCTGGTACTCGCGCGATTCACCCTTCCAGTTCACCTGCGCGTACTGCGGCAGCTCTTCCTGGGCCACGTTCTGCGCCCAGGCAATGGCCTCGCCCAGCGGATAGCCCGGCGCCAGGCCGGCACTGATGGTGATCGAGCGCAGGCGGTTGAAGCGGTTCAGGGTGCCGGCCTCGGCCACTTCGCTCAACGTGACCAGGTTGGACAGCGGCACCAGCTCGCCAGAGGTGGCGCGCACGCGGATCGCGGCCAGGTCGGCCGGGCTGGCGCGACCGTCACGTCCGGCCTGCACCAGCACGTCGTACTCCTCGCCGTTGTCGACGAAGGTGGTGACGCGGCGCGAGCCCATCATGGTTTCCAGCGCCGAACCGATCGCGGTGACCGGCACGCCGAGATCGGCCGCACGCTGGCGGTCGATGTTGACCCGCATCTGCGGCCGGGTTTCCTTGTAGTCCGAGTCGGGGCCGACCAGGCCGGGGTTGTCGGCCATGCGCAGCAGGATGCGGTCGCGCCACTGCGCGATCTCCGCGTACTCCGGCCCACCCAGCACGATCTGGAACGGCTGCCCGCCGCTGCGCACCAGGCCGCCACCGACCTGGGTACGCACACGCACGCCGCGGATGGTGTCCAGTTCCTTCTGCAGTTCGTTGGCCACGTCCGGCGTGGCCTCGCTGCGCTGGCGCCACGGCTGCAGGAAGATGCTGACGCGGCCGGTGTGCATTTCCTCGCTGGCACCGAAGCCACCGGGCACGCGCGGGTTGACACGCACGATCGGCTTGTCCGGGCCGACATGCGGGGCCAGCAGCGCCTCCACCTGCTGCACCTGCTGCACGGTGTAGTCGTAGCCGGCACCTTCCGGGCCGTCGATCATGATCTGGAACGAACCGCGGTCTTCGGCCGGCGCCAGTTCCGAGGGCAGCAGCTTGAGCAGGCCCCAGCTGGCGACCAGCGCGGCCACCATCACCAGCAGGTAGATCCAGGTGCGGTCGACATGGTGATCGAGCACCCGCCCATAGGCACCCGCGAGGCGTTCCAGGTTGCGGTTGATGAAGCCGTGCAGACCACGTGGCGCCTGCCCGGTGTGCGGCTTGAGCAGCTTGGAGGCCATCATCGGCGTCAGTGTGAGCGCCACGAACGCGGACAACGCCACGGCGGCGGCCAGCGCCACTGCCAGCTCGCGGAACAGGCGCCCGGTGTTGCCTTCCAGGAAGCCGACCGGCAGGAACACTGCCACCAGCACGGCGGTGGTGGCGATCACCGCGAAGGCGACCTGCGCGGTGCCGCGCTTGGAGGCCACCAGCGGTGGCTCACCCAGGTCGATGCGGCGCTGCACGTTCTCCACCACCACGATCGCATCGTCCACCACCAGGCCGATGCACAGCACCAGCGCCAGCAGGGTCAGCAGGTTGATCGAGAAATCGAACGCGTACAGCGCGATGAACGCCGCGACCAGGCAGACCGGCACCGTCACCGCCGGGATCAACGCGGCGCGGAAACTGCCGAGGAACAGCCAGATCACCGCCAGCACCAGGATCATCGCTTCCACCAGCGTGGCGTAGACGCGGTCCACCGCCGCTTCGATGAAGGTGGTGTTGTCGAAGGCGACGAAGATCTGCGTGCCCTTGGGCAGGGTCAGCGCCACCCGCTCGGCTTCAGCGCGCGCGGTACGCGCCACGTCCAGCGAGTTGGCCGTGGAGGTCTTGACGATGCCCAAGCCGATGCCCGGTTCGCCGTTGCTGCGGTAGTACGCGCGGCGTTCGGCCGAGGCCAGCTCGATCTTCGCCACGTCGCCCATGCGCACCACGTAACCGTCGCGGCCCTTGCCCAGCGGGATGGTCGCGAAGTCTTCGGGCTTGATGTAGTTGCGCTCCACGCGCAGGGTGAAATCACGGTCGGTCGACTCGATGCGGCCGGCCGGCAGCTCCACGTTCTCGTTGCGCAGCGCGGTTTCCACGTCGCCGGTGGTCAGCCCGCGTGCGGCCAGCTGGTCCCGGTCCAGCCAGATCCGCATCGCATAGCGCTGGCGGCCGCCGATGCGGACCTGGGCCACGCCATCGAGGCTGGAAAAGCGATCGACCACGTAACGGTCGGCGTAGTCGCTCAGCTCCAGCGTGTCCATGGTCGAGGAGACCATGTTGAACCAGATGATGGGGTCGGCATCGCTTTCGACCTTGGCGATCTCCGGTGGCCGCGCCTCTTCCGGCATGCGGTCGGCCACGCGGCTGACCGCATCGCGCACGTCGTTGGCCGCCGCTTCGATATCGCGGTTGGAGGTGAACTCGATGCTGACCTGCGAGCGGCCGTTGGTGCTGCGCGCATTGATCGTATCGATGCCTTCGATGCCGGCCAGCGCATCTTCCAGCACCTGGGTGATGCGGCTTTCAATGACCGCCGCCGAGGCGCCGGTGTAGTCCACCGAGACCGAGACGATCGGCGGGTCGATGGCCGGCAGTTCGCGCAGGGTCAGGCGGGTGAAGGACATCACGCCCAGCACCAGCAGCAACAGGCTCATCACCACGGCGAACACCGGCCGCTGGATGGAGATGTCGGACAGCTTCATCCGCCGTGGCCCTCGGCCGCGGCCGGCGCAGCGTCTTCAGCGGGCTTTGCACCACTGGCGGGCGCTGCGTCCTTGGCGGCAACCTTCAGGCCCGGACGCAGCTTGCCGGTGCCATCGACCACGATGCGCTGGCCCGCTTCCAGACCCTGCCTGATCTCGACCACGCCGGCACGGCGCGCGCCGGTCACCACGTCCACACGCTCGACGCTGTCGTCAACCTTGATGCGGTACACGAAGGTATCGCGACCGACCTGCACCACGGCGATTTCCGGAATCACCAGCGCCGGGCGCTCGGGGCGGAACAGGCGCACGTCCAGCAGCATGCCAGGACGCAGCGCATGGTCGCCGTTGGCAAAGTCGGCGCGCACGGTCACGGCACGGGTGGCCGGGTCGATGCGCGCATCGATGGTGCTGACCACGCCCTCGAAGGTGCGGCCCGGCCAGGCCACGCTGGTGGCGCTGACCTTGTCACCGACGCCCAGCGCAGCCAGTTCCACTTCAGGCACCTGGAAATCGATGTGCATGTGCTCGATATCGTCGAGCGTGGCGATGACCGTGGTCGGGGTCACCAGCGAGCCAGGGCTGACCTGGCGGATGCCGAGCACGCCGGCGAACGGCGCGCGCACACGGCGATCACCGATGTCTGCCTGCATCTGCATCACGCGCGCTTCGGCGGCATCGCGGATCGACTTCTGCGTATCCAGTGTGGCGCTGGACACCAGCCGCTGGGCGGCCAGCTCGCGCTGGCGCTTGTACAGCTGATCGGCTTCATGGAAGGTCGCCTGCGCCTGCACCAGTGCGGCCTCCTGGGCCTGCCCACGCAGGGTCACGATCGGCGCACCGGCAGCAATGTGCTGGCCGCTTTCGAAATGCACTTTCTCGACGATCTCGCTGACCTTGGCGGTCACGCTGATCGATTCGCGCGCCTTGGCCGTGCCAAGCGCCTGCAGGGTGTCGCTCCACTGACGGGACTGCACGACCTGCGCAGTGACCGGCACCGCTTCTCCCTGCCGACGCGCGGCGGCCTCCTGTTTGCCTGCGCACCCGGCCAGCACGGCCAGGCTGAGGCCAAGGGCCAGGGTCGAAGCGATACGAGCCAACATGAACGGTCCAAATTGATCCACGGCCGCCGAGTGTAGGCAAGTGCCCCTGAAAGCGGTATGTGCCAAGCGTTTACCGGCGTGGAACCAGGGCTGCGATAGCGCCTTGAACCCATTCCGTGCAAGGCTGCCATGGGCAGTGTCGGCGTGTATCGGGGTGTATCCCGTCGTGCACCACCGGGTCAGTCATCGTAGAGTCGAAGCTGCCCGACGGAGGGCGTCGGGCGGGGACGGATCCTGGCGGGGATCCGGCCCCGTTTTTTTACATCCGGCGGATCAATACCGGTAGTTCAGCTTCATCCACACGCTGCGCCCCGGCTCGTTGATGCGCACCGGGTCGGCCGGGAAGCCGAAGTCGGCGCTGCCGGCCAGGTTCAGGTGCTCGCTGTAGGCGCGGTCGAACAGGTTGTCGACGCCTGCGCTGAGCTGCAGCTGCGAACCGAAACGGTACGCCGCGTTGAGCGCGAAGGTGGCAAAGCCCGCGCTCGGCCCGAGATCCTGTGCGACCACGTTGCCCTGGCCATCTGCGACACGGTGCTGGTGGGTCACCGCGCGCAGCAGCGCACCGGCGCTCCAGCGCTGGCCTTCCCAGTTCGCACTCAGGCGCGCTTCCAGCGGCGGCATCTGCGGCAGCGGACGCTGCTGGTCGCGGTTCTCGCCCCAGGCATAGGCCAGCGTGCCACCCAGCTTCCACTGTTCGGCCACGCTCACTTCCAGCCCCGCCTCGGCACCGGCGATGCGCGCATCGACGTTGCTGGCCTGGCTCATCCCCATCGCGCCGCTGCGGTGGTAGGTGAACAGAATGTAGTCCTGGATCTGCCCGGCGTACGCCGAGACCCAGGCCTGCACGCGCGGTCCCTTGTACTGCAGGCCAGCGTCGAGCTGGGTGGTGCGCTCGGGCTGGATGCCGGCAAACGCGTTCACCGCATCGGCCGGGCCGTGGTCGGGCGAGAACAGCTCCCAGTAGTCGGGCATGCGTTCACTGTGGCCGAGGCCGGCGTACCAGGTCAGGCCGTCGGCCAGATCCTGCTCGTAGCGCAGGAAGCCACTGCCGAGCCATTCCTTGCGACGCTGGCCCGCAGTCGGATTGGGCATGTTGCCCATCATTCTGCGGAGCGACTGCCGCTCGTCGCGCACGCTGGCGCGATCGATGCGCAGGCCGCTGATCCAACGCTGATCGGTGCCGGCGCCGAGGGTCAACTCGGTGAACACGCCATAGCGGCGGAAGTGGGCATCGGTCTCCCACGCCACCTGGCGATAGGTGCCGCGGCCCATGCCCATGCGCCCACGATGGCGGCTGTCTTCGCCGTCCACGCCCGCCACCAGCTGCACGTCCTGCCAGCGCCACTCGGAACTGACCCGGCCGCCCTGGGTACGGCGATCCACGTTTGAAGCCATCGGCATCGGCATCATGCTGTTCGGGTTCGGCGCACGCAGCGTGTAGTTGTCCATCACGTGATCGGCCTCGTTGTAGTACACGTTGGCCTGCACCGTGTCCCACGCACCCGGCAGGTTGCGCTTCTCGAAGCGCGCGGCATAGCTGGTGCGTTCGAACGCGGCCCCGTCCATGCCGCGTCCCGCATAGCGTGCGATCGCATCTCCGGCACCGGCAGAAATTTCCAGCAGCGTGTCGGCATCCGGCGTCCAGCCGATCGCCACGTCACCGTTCCACTTGCGCCACTTCGATGGCACCACATCGCCGTGGCCGTCCTTGTAGTCATCGGCTTCGGAACGGTTGCCACTGGCGCGCACATAGCCGGTCGGGTTGCCCAGGGTCAGGTCGAGCACCTGGTCGTTGCGGTTGCGCGAACCGACCAGCGCACTGGCATCGGCACGCAGGCCCGGCTCTTCGAAGCGCGGTGTATCGCGCTCGAAGCGTACGGTGCCAGCCGAGGCACCTGCGCCCCAGCGCACGCTCTGCGGGCCCTTGATGATGGTCAGCCGGTCGAAGCTCTCCGGCGCGATGTAGGACAGCGGATTGTCCATGCGCGACGGGCAGGCACCGATCAGGTTGCCGTCATTGCTGAGGATGTTCAGGCGCGAACCGAACATGCCGCGCAGCACCGGGTCACCGTTGGTGCCACCGTTGCGGATGGCGGAGAAACCGGGAACGGTCTTCAGGTAATCGGCGCCATCACTGGCGGGTACCGGCTGCCGCGGCAGGCGTGGGTCGGTCACCCAGTGCAGTGGCGAGGACGGTGCGGCAGCGGTGACCACCAGGGTGTCGAGGGTACGCGCCTCTTCGGCGGGCGCGGCATGGGCGAGCGTTGCAGCTGCGGCCAGGCCAAGGGCAACCGGCAGGCGCGCACAGGCGCCCGCGGGGCGGGAAGTCATTTTCATCGGAACAGCTCCAAGGTACGCACGCGCGCACGGCGCCCGGTCAGGCGTCGTGCGGCAGATTCGACAGGGACATCAGCGAACGATGGAGAAAGGCGGCGGCCCACGCGCGGCATGCGCCGGCCAGCACAGCGCGGGCAGCACCTGCCGCGACCAGGGGAACACCAGCCGCGGCCGCCACAACAGCGGCAACAGCAGCACCAGCACGGCCAGCCACGGCAGCAGGCGCATCGCCAGCACGCAGTATTCGCAGGCTTCGCCGTGCATGGCGTGGGGATCGGCCGGTGGGGTCGGATCCCTCTGCCCATGCAGAGGGCTCTGACCCAATCCGGCACCATCATGCTGCATGTGCGCGTGGTCCATGCCGGCCATCGCAGCGTGGTCCATCGGCTGCGCCTGCAGCGCGCGGCTGACCAGCGGCGCAAGCACCATCAGCAGCGTCGCCAGGACGGCAAGCTGGAGCAGAAGGCGCTGCGGGCGGGACAGCCGGGTCATCCCGCTAGTGTAGAGCCGGGTCCAGGGTTGCCCGTGCGACGAACCGTCGCAGGAGGGGTTTATCGGCAGGGCTGCGCCCTGCACCTGCAGAGGCCACGTCCACGGCAAGAGCCGAAGCAACAGCAAAAGCGGGTTCCTGTGGGTAGGCGGGGTGGGTCCGGTTGCGGGAGACGCCGTAAACCCATCCATGGGGGCTTGGCCGCGGCATCCATGCCGCGGACACTCCCGCAACCGGACCCACCCCGCCTTCGACAGTTTCCTGCGGTCTGTTGGAACGGCTTTGGGGTCAGATCCGTTTTCCGAAGGAAAACGGATCTGACCCCAGATGCATTTCGACATCTGACAGCTTTCATCCACGCATGGCGTGGATCTACCGTGTCGACCAAGGTCGACACCTACCGACAGCCACCGGGATCTGTCAGAGGTGGGGCGGTGTCGGAGTGCGGGGTGTCAGCCGCATGGATGCGGCTGCCAAGCTTACAGGGACGTACTTGCAGCGTCCCCGCACTCCGACACCGCCCCGCCAACCCACGGAATGCCGCTTCTGCTGTTGCTGTTGCTCTTGCTTGAATGATTCGGCGGGTGCAGGGCTGCAAGCCCTGCTCGACCAACCTCACACCGTGATGGTCTGGGTCAGTGATTCCCAGGTCGGTGGCACCGGCCACGCGGCCGCCTGGTTGCCATCCAGCACCCGCCGCAGGTCGCGCGGATCGATCTGCGGTGCCAGCACATGCACCAGCTCCAGCGCGTAATCACGCAGCACGCGGTCGCGCGGCAGCACCGCCCAGGCGATGCACTCGCTGATCGGGTCCGGCGCCGGCCACGACCTCAGGTCTTCGTCGTTGGAACTGACCGCCATTTCGGCCAGCAGGCCCACGCCCAGGCCGGTACGCACATAGGTCTTGATCAGATCGGCATCCAGCGCGGTCAGCGCCAGATCCGGCACCAGCCCGTTGGCGGCAAACGCACGCTGCAGCGACGAATTCGGGCGGGTCGAGGATTCGTAGCTGATCAATGGTTGCCGGGCCAGCGCGGCCAGGTCCGGTGCACGCCCGGCGCGGTCCAGCGGGTGGCCCTTGGGCACCACCACCAGGCGTCGCCAGCGGAACAGTGGCACCGCGATGCCATCGGTGGGCTCCCCCCCAGCGGTGCTGATGATGGCGATATCCGCGTCACCCTGGTTCAAGCGATCCAGCGCGTCGGCTTCACCGGCCTGCTGCAGGTGCACGCTGACCTGCGGGTAAGCCTGCTTGATCGCCGCCACCGCCGGCGGCAGCACGAAGCGCGCCTGGGTGTGGGTCGTGGTCAGGATCAGCTGGCCCTGGCTCTCGCGCCGCTGGTTGGCCGCGTAGGTGCGGATGTTGTTGGCCTCGGCCAGCACGGCGCGGGCGCGGGCGATCACCTCGGTCCCGGCCGGGGTGACCGACTCCAGGCTGCGGCCCTTGCGCACGAACAACAGGAAACCCAGCTCGTCCTCCAGCTGCTTGAGCTGCTTGGACAAGCCGGGCTGGGTGGCATGCACGCGCGAGGCGGCCAGCGTGATGTTCAGCTCGGCGTCGGCGATGGCAACCAGGTAGCGCAGCTGGGTCAGCGTCATTGGCAGGCAGGCGGCGTGGGGCGGAGGTCCACTCTAGGGTCAATTGCCGTCACCAGCTTATAACCAAAGGTTGTTTAAGAAAGGTATCTGGTCATTTCCGGGCGTCATATGCCGGCGCTACGGTCAGCCGGCAGCCGCTGGCCTGAACAGCCAGCCCTCCCCCTTCGCCCGCCGAAGCCCGGCGCGGCCCCGTTTCCGGAGCGCTTCCATGGCCCTGTACGACTCCATCCTCGACACCGTCGGCAACACCCCCATCGTCAAGCTGCAGCGTCTGGCACCGTCGCAGGTCAGCGTTTACGCCAAGGTCGAGTCGTTCAATCCGGGCGGCTCGGTCAAGGACCGCCTGGCTTTGGCGATCATCCTCGACGCTGAAGCGCGTGGCCTGCTCAAGCCGGGCGACACCATCGTGGAGGCCACCTCGGGCAATACCGGCGTGGCACTGGCGATGGTCGCCGCAGCGCGCGGCTACAAGTTCGTGGCGACCATGGTCGAGACCTTCTCGGTCGAGCGCCGCAAGCTGATGCGTGCCTATGGTGCCAAGGTGATCCTGACCCCGGCCGCCGAACGCGGCAGCGGCATGGTGCGCAAGGCAGCCGAACTGGCCGAACAGCACGGTTGGTTCCTGGCCAGCCAGTTCGCCAACCCGGCCAACCCGGCCTATCACCGCAACACCACCGCCGCGGAAATCCTGCGCGACTTCGCCGGCAAGCGGCTGGACTATTTCGTCAGCGGCTGGGGCACCGGCGGCACGCTCACTGGTGTGGGCGAAGTGCTGAAGGTCGCGCGCCCGCAGACCCGCATCATCGCCACCGAGCCGGCCGGCGCCGCCCTGCTCAAGGGCGATGACTGGAAGCCGCACAAGATCCAGGGTTGGACCCCGGACTTCGTGCCGGACGTGCTCAACCGCGATGTGGTGGACGAACTGGTCTCGGTCGAAGATGACCGCGCGATCGCCACCGCGCGCCGCCTGGCCGCCGAGGAAGGCATCTTCGTCGGCATCTCTGCCGGTGCCACCGTGGCCAGCGCGCTGGACGTGGCTGCCCGCGCCGAACCCGGCTCGGTGATCCTGGCGATGCTGCCGGACACTGGTGAACGCTATTTCTCCACACCGCTGTTCGCCGATGTCAACGAAGGCTCCGACGACGACTGGCTGGCCGGCCTGCCGTGACACCCCGGGTCAGGGCTTTTTCGCGCGGAAAAGGATCTGACCCAGCCTGTTACATGCCCGGGGCCGGATCCCTTTTCCGCAGGGGAAGGACTCCGACCCCGTTCTGCTTCAGCCTGCGTGAAGGCGTCGCCCGCCATCGTGCGTGAAGGCCGTCGGATCGCAGCGCGTGAGACGGTCATGACGCAGTATCGATGCCCTGTCCCCTACCGTGGGAACAGCCGGCGCAGATGCTGCGCGGATCACCTCACAGGCAGGAGACGGACGCATGAAGATCGAGGTTTGGCAGGGTGACATCACGACCCTGGCGGTGGATGCGATCGTCAACGCGGCCAACGAAACACTGCTCGGTGGCGGCGGTGTCGACGGCGCGATCCATCGCGCGGCCGGCCCCGCATTGCTGGCCGAGTGCGCGCAGTTGCCGGAGCTGCGCCCGGGCGTGCGTTGCCCGACGGGCGAAGTGCGCGCCACCAGCGCCCATGCGCTGCCGGCGCGCCATGTACTGCACACGGTGGGCCCGGTCTGGCATGACGGCCAGCGCGACGAACCGGCGCTGCTTGCCAACTGCTATTGGAAGTCGCTGCAGCTGGCCGAGTCGCTGGGCGTGCAGTCGATCGCGTTCCCGGCGATCAGCTGCGGCGTCTATGGCTATCCGCTGTACCAGGCGGCGCAGATCGCAGTGACCGAAACACTGGCGTGGCAGCGCAGCCATGCGCAACCGATGCGCATCGTGCTGGTGGCGTTCAATACCGCTACGGCCAAGGCCTACCAGCAGGCGTTGAGCGCCGCCGGGCAAAGCGCGGACAGCGAACCGCGCGGGTCGATGCTGCCGCCGCTGGGTGATGCGGGTTTTGCCGCCGCGCACTGAATCCCGGTGCGCGACGTAAAGAAAAAGGCCGGGCAGTACCCGGCCTTTTCCGTTGCACCGTTGTGCTCAGCCACGCATGGCGTGGGTCACGCTCAACGGCTGGCAGCTTCCACCGCGGCGTCATCGGCCACGGCGGCTGCGTCGGCTGCGGCGCGTGCCGCCGAGGCCGCAGCCCCATCGGCGCTGGCGCCATCCACCTGCACGCGCACTTCCACCATGCCCGCGCCATTGTTCAGGCTGGACACGTCGACCGTGTAATGACCGGCCGGCAGGGTCTCTTCCAGGCGCGAATTGGTGCCGTTGCCACCATCGTCGTCGGTCAGCTCGACGTCGCCACCGACCACGCGCAGCACGGTATCAACCTGGCTGGAAATCGCATCCAGGCGCACATCGGCCGGGCGGTCCAGCGACAGCAGGAAGCGGCGACGGCCATCGTTGTCGAGCATCGTGTACACGCTGCCCGACTTCGGCAGTGCCGTGCCATCGCGCTCGACCAGATTGCCGGGCAGCTCGATGCGGTTGGCCGACAGGGTGAACATGCCGCTGACGCCGTCGCCGAGGCCGCGCGCGGTCAGGGTGTACTTGCCCGGCTTCAGTGACAGGGTCAGACGCGAGTTGGTGCTGTCGCCGCCATCGTCATTCTCTGCATCCACGCCCTGGCCCGACAGCTTCAGCACCGGATCGAAGACATCCGACACCAGGCGGATCTCGTACAGGCCGGCCTTGTCCACCTGCAAGGTGTAGTCCTGGGAACCACCGGCCAGCATGTCGACGATCTCGCCGCTGCCCGCCAGCGGCTTGCCGTCGTACGGCACCAGCTTCTCGGCGCGCAGGCGGTAAGGACCGTAGTCGGTCGAGCCGTTGGCGTTGACCGCCACCTGGTAGGTGCCGCCACCGTTGGCACGGAAGGCCACCGAGACGTCGCCTTCGCGCTCGTAGCCGGTGTTGCTGCTGGCCACCAGGCTGCCGTTGTTGAACACGGCGATCGAGCCGCTCAGCGAACCGGTCAGCTTCAGCCCGACCAGCTGCTTGTCTTCCAGCTTGATCTGGTAGAGCTGGTGGTGGCTGCCGTCGTTGTAGTTGATGCCGCTGCGCGAGGTGATCTCGCCGGATACCGGCTTGTCGAAATCGAGTGACGCGGCCTTGCCCGCGTCCGCGCCGCCGCCGATGCGGTTGCAACCGCTGGCGACCAGGACCGTGGCAACGGCCAGTGTGATTGCTGCCAAACGCATGTTGTTTCTCCTTGGCCTTCCATGTGGTTCCCGCATACCGGCCAGGCACGCGGGGGCGGAAAAGATACCCGCAAAAGCAAACGCCGGCGTGATGCCGGCGCTGCCTTGTTCATCCGGCGATGGGACGGATCAACCGTTCCACTTGCCCAGCGCGGCCAGGCCGTTGTCCTTGGCGCGCTCGTACACCGTCTTCTGGGCAGCAGCGTAGTTGCCCTTCATGTCCTTGGCCCACAGCTTCAGCGCAGCCTGCTGCATGGCGCGGCCGTAGGAGAAGCTCAGCGGCCACGGCAGGTTGCCCAGCTGGTTCATCGCGTTCAGGTGCTCGGTGGACTGCTCGTCGCTCTGGCCACCGGACAGGAACACCACGCCCGGCAGGATCGCCGGCACGGTGCTCTTCAAGCACATCACGGTCGACTCGGCCACTTCCTCGACATCGGCCTGCTCTTCACAGTCCTTGCCGGAGATGACCATCGAGGCCTTCAGGATGGTGCCTTCCAGCAGCACGTTCTGCTGGTACAGCGCGTCGAACAGCGAGCGCAGGGTGGCTTCGGTGACTTCGTAGCAGGTTTCGATGTCGTGGTCGCCGTCCATGATCACTTCCGGCTCGACCATCGGCACCAGACCGCATTCCTGGCACAGCGCTGCATAGCGGGCCAGCGCATGGGCGTTGGACTCGATGCAGGTGCCCGACGGGATGCTCTCGCCGATGTTGATGACCGCACGCCACTTGGCGAAGCGCGCGCCCAGCTTGTAATACTCCTGCAGGCGCTCGCGCAGGCCGTCGAGGCCTTCGGTCACCAGCTCGCCCGGGCAGCCGGCCAGCGGGTGCGCCCCCTTGTCCACCTTGATGCCCGGAATCATGCCGTGGTCGGCCATGTACTTGGCGAACGGCACGCCGTCCTTGGTCGACTGGCGGATGGTCTCGTCGTACAGGATGGCGCCGGAAATGTGCTCGTTGAGCTTCGGCGTGGTCAGCAGCAGCTCGCGGTAGGCGCGACGGTTCTCCTCGGTGTTCTCGATACCGACGCCGGCGAAACGCTTGGCGATGGTAGCGGTGGATTCGTCGATCGCGATGATGCCCTTGCCCGGGGCGACCATGGCCTGGGCGGTTTCAGCCAGCTGTTCGATGCTCATGTATTTCCTGTGGCGGGTGCGGGAAAAACGTAAGTATAGCCCTGCTGCCCGTTGCCTCGCCGTGGAGGACAGGATGGAAACGCTTCCACGTCTACGCAGGACAAAGGATGTCCTGCGGCATGGGGTCAGAGCCCCTTCGGGGATCTGACCCCTGGTCAGTACGGGGTCAGATCCCCGCAGGGGCTCTGACCCCAGATCGGCAGCGCCGACCCGACCGTCAAGGCTTACAGATCGCCCAGGCCGATGGCGCGGCCATCCTCGCCCACTTCCAGCAGGCGCAGGGTGTTGGTGGCACCGTGGGTTTCCATGTGCTCGCCGCTGGTAAACACAACGCGGTCACCGGCCTGCAGCAGTTCCGATTCGACCAGCAGGCGGATGCTGCCGCGCGCCGCTTCGCGCGGGGTCAGGCCGCGGCTGTCGAAGTTGATCGGGAACACATCGCGCATCAGCGCCATCTGGCGACGCGCACCGTCGTGGCGGGTGACCGCGAACACCGGCGCCTTGGCGCGGAAACGCGACAGGTAACGCGCGGTGCCGCCGGATTCGGTCATGGCCACGATCGCGCGCACGCCCACATGCTGCGACAGGAACATGGTGGCCATGGCGATGGCCTGGTCGGCACGTTCCAGGTTGCGCGGCGAGGCGTTGAAATCGGTCTCGGTCTGGAACTGGCGCTCGGCACCCAGGCAGATGCGTGCCATCGCTTCCACCGCCTTGACCGGGTAGGCACCGGCGGCGGTTTCCGCCGACAGCATCACCGCGTCGGTACCGTCGATGACCGAGTTGGCGACGTCCAGCACTTCGGCGCGGGTCGGGATCGGGCTTTCCACCATCGACTGCAGCATCTGCGTGGCGGTGATCACCACCTTGTTCTGCGCCAGCGAGGCCTTGATGATCTTCTTCTGCAGGCCCGGCAGCTCGGCATCGCCGATTTCCACGCCAAGGTCGCCACGGGCAACCATCACCACGTCGCTGGCCTCGACGATTTCTTCCAGGTTCTCGATCGCCTCGGTGCGCTCGATCTTCGACACCAGGGCGGCATCACAGCCGTGCGAGCGGGCGATGTCGCGCGCGTCGTTCATGTCCTGCGCGTTGCGGCAGAACGACACGGCGATGAAGTCCACGCCGATCTTGGCAACGATGCCGATCAGTTCCTTGTCGCGCTCGGTCAGGGCACCCAGCGACAGGCCGCCGCCCTGCTTGTTCAGGCCCTTGCGGTCGGACAACACACCATCGTTGAGCACGGTGTTGACGATGCGCTCGCCCTGCACTTCCACCACCTGCAGCTGCATCAGGCCGTCGTCGAGCAGCAGCACATCACCCGGGCCCACGTCCTGCGGCAGGCCGAGGTAGCTCACGCCCACCTGGCTGGCGTTGCCCGGGCCGGCGTTCTCGCTGGCGATCAGGTCGAAGCGGTCACCCGCCTTCAGCTGCACCTTGCCTTCGGCGAAGCGCTCGATGCGGATCTTCGGGCCCGGCAGGTCGGCCAGGATGCCCACTTCCACGCCTACGCGGGCCGCAGCAGCACGCACTTCGGCGGCACGCTTGGCCTGGCCGGACGGATCGCCATGGCTGAAGTTCAGGCGCACCACATTGACGCCGGCGCGGAAAAGATCCTCCAGCACGCCCGGCGGATCAGTGGCCGGACCGAGGGTGGCAAGGATCTTGGTGCGACGCTGACGCTCGAACATGGTGGATGGGCCTCTCCCGTTAAAGAACGGAAATTAGCACATCCTTCACGCCGCATGTATACGGTTACAGCCTTGTGCTGCCTGACTCCGCAGGTCATGCAACGGACATTGTCCGGACATACGCTGGCGCAGGGCATTCCGTAGAGCCGAGCCCATGCCCGGCTGGCCACTCGCCGGAGCAGCCGGGCATCGGCTCGGCGCTACAGCAAGCTAGGCCAGCAGCGTTTCCAGCTGCGCCGGTTCGCGTGCCAGCTGGCCAGCGCCGGCCGCGGTGAGTTCCGCCTCACCGCCAAAGCCCCACAGCACACCCACGCTGCGCAGGCCGTGGTGACGCGCGCCTTCGATGTCCATGCGGCGGTCGCCGATCATCCAGCACTGTGCGGGCTGCACCTGCAGCCGGCGCAGAGCTTCCCCGACCAGCTCCGGCTTGTGGCTGCGCGAGCCATCCAGGGTCGAACCGATGATCTCCTCGAACAGCCCGCCAAACGGCAGGTGCGCAAGGATGCGACGCGCATGCGGCTCGTTCTTGGCGGTGACCACCGCCAGGCGGTGGCCACGGCCATGCAGCGTGCGCAGCGTGTCTTCCACCTGCGGGTACACCGTGTGTTCGCGCCAGCCTTCGACGTCGAACCGCTCGCGGTAATAGCCCACCGCCTGTTCCACCCGCGCCGGTTCGATGAACAGCGGCGTGAAGGTGGTGCGCAGCGACGGACCGATCCAGCCCAGCAGCGTCTCCTGCGGCGGCACCGGATGGTCCATCTTCTGCAGCGCATAGGCGATGCAGGCGGTGATGCCCACCTGCGAATCGATCAGCGTGCCGTCGAGGTCGAAGAACAGGACATCCTTGCTACGGTCGGCACTCATGCGCCGCGCGCGTCGAGCGCGGCGACGGCCGGCAGGGTCTTGCCTTCCAGGAACTCCAGGAACGCACCACCGCCAGTGGAGATATAGCTGACCTGTCCGGCGATATCGAACTTGTCGACCGCCGCCAGGGTGTCGCCACCGCCCGCGATGGAGAATGCCGGCGAGCTGGCGATGGCGCGGGCCAGCGCTTCGGTGCCCTTGCTGAAGGCTTCGAACTCGAACACGCCGACCGGGCCGTTCCAGACCACGGTGCCGGCCTTTCCGATCAGCTGCGCGTACTGCGCAGCGGTCTGCGGGCCAATATCCAGGATCAGGTCGTCCTCGGCGACGGCGTCGACCGCCTTCACTTCGGCAACAGCGTCCGGCATGAACTGCTTGGCGGTGACCACGTCGACCGGCAGCGGGATGTCGGCGCCACGCGCCTTGGCATCGGCCACGATCTTCTTCGCGGTGTCCAGCAGGTCCGGCTCATACAGCGACTTGCCGACCTTGTAGCCGGCGGCAGCGATGAAGGTGTTGGCGATGCCACCACCAACGATCAGCTGGTCGACCTTGCCGACCAGGTTGGCCAGCAGTTCCAGCTTGGTGCTGACCTTGCTGCCGGCAACGATGGCCAGCAGCGGCTTGGCCGGTGCGTCCAGCGCCTGCGCCAGCGCGTCCAGCTCGGCCATCAGCAGCGGGCCACCGGCCGCGACCGGGGCGAAGCGGATGACGCCATGGGTCGAGGCCTGCGCGCGGTGTGCGGTACCAAAGGCATCCATCACGAACACGTCGCACAGGGCGGCGTACTTCTTCGACAGGGCCTCGTCGTCCTTGCCCTCGCCGACATTCATGCGGCAGTTTTCCAGCAGCACCAGCTGGCCCGGCTGCACGTCGACGCCGTCGACCCAGTCACGCACCAGCGGAACCTCGCGGCCGAGCAGCTCGGACAGGCGCTGGGCGACCGGCGCCAGCGACTCCGCTTCGCTCCACACGCCTTCCTTCGGGCGCCCCAGGTGCGAGGTGACCATCACCGCCGCGCCCTGCTCCAGCGCGCGCTTGAGCGTCGGCAGCGAAGCGGTGATGCGCTGTTCGGAGGTGATGCGGCCATTCTCGATCGGCACGTTCAGATCCTGGCGGATCAGCACGCGCTTGCCGGAGAGGTCGAGGTCGGTCATGCGGACGATGGACATGGGCAACTCTTTGGCTCAGGGACGGGATGCCGGGCTACGGCAGGCGGCCATTGTATCGGGTGGCGATGCCTGCGGCAGGCAGAGGCGTACGGCAACAGCGAACTGCAACAGCCAAAGCGCTGGCGCTTCTTGGTGCTGAGGGTGAGCCGGGGTGCTGTGGGGTGGCAGGGGACGCCGTAAACCCGTCCATGGGGGCTTGGTCGCCGCATCCATGCGGCTCACACCCCTGCCACCCCACACCATCCCGGCCTCGACAGGTTCATGAGGCGGAGCGGATGGCAAAGGCAGGAGCAAGAGCGGTTTCTGATGTCGGAGAAACCAATGTAGAGCCGAGCCCATGCTCGGCTGGGTCTACCGCGAGCAGCAGCCGAGCGTGGGCTCGGCTCTACAAAGAGCGCCCAGCCAAGCAGCTTTTGCTCTTCTTTTTTTATTTCCGTGGGTGGACGCACACGGAAACTGTCAGAGGCCGGGCGGGTGGGCTGGGCAGGGGTATCCGCGCCATGGATGGCGCGGCTAAGCCTCCAGGGACGGATTCACGGCGTCCCCTGCCCAGCCCACCCGCTCGGCCCATCCCCGGGATCGCGCTTTGCAGCCACCCACGAGGGGCTGCGCCGTTCGCCGGAACCTACGCCGAAGGCGTCGGCTTCTGCCGAAGCAGGCTGAGCGCCAGACCACCCACCACCAGCACGCCCAGACCCAGCAGCGCCCACAACAGCCACGACTTCCAGTCATGCTGCGGCTTCAGCGCCGCATCGCCCGCCAGCGGCTCCGGGCTGCCTTCCAGTCGCGCCAGCGTCGGCTGCCACGACGGATCGTTGCGCTGCCGAAGTTCCTCGATCAACACCCCGATCGGCGCGTCCGTGCGGCGCGCGGTCGCGCTGCCCACCGCCAGTGCGTAGGGCGCCGCACCCTGGCTCAGGAACACCAGCACTTCCGGTTGGTAGCCCAGGCGCAGCGTCGGCGCAGTGGCAGATTCCGCCGGATTGGCCACCAGCTTCCAGTAGCGGTCGCGGTGCACGCCGCCCAGCGGCTGCGCCGCCGACTGCTGGCGCTGGCCCTGCGTGCCCTGTTGCACCTGGTAGGCGATCCACGGCGCGCTGCGGCGCTGCCACTCGGCACTCTCGTCATCACGACTGAACAGCGTCCATTGCACCAGGCTGTTGTCGGTGCTGGCCACATCGGCGCGCGCCACCGGGAACCGGCCATCCATCTCGAAGGTGTATTCGCCCTTGCCCTTCGACGTCGGCTCCAGCGACAGCCATTCCCACGGCAGCGTGGCCGGCGCTGGCGGCAGTTCCGCCAACACGCCGCGCAGGGTCGGCAGCCGCGAGTCGCCCTGCGCCAGGATGCGCAGGTAGCGTGCAGTGCCGTCCACCTGCAGGCGGCGCTGCAGCAGGCGCTTGCCGGCGCGCTGCAGATCCACCAGCGGCACGTCGCGACCCATCGATCGCCAGTGCTGCAGGTCATCACTGGCATCCAGCTGAACCTGCGCCTGCAGCGGCTGGCCGCTGTCGGCCCAGTCCAGCACCAGCGCCGCCAGCGGCTGCTGGTCGAGCATGCTGGCGTCGATCAGCCAGCCGCCCTGCCCGTTCGCCGTCGCCCCGCCACTCACCCGTGCTTCGACCCGGCGCACGCGCCCATCGGTATCACGCTCGGTCAGCAGCTGCAGATCGTTGCGCTGGGCATCGGCCAGCGGCGGCAGCACGAACCACGGCAGTTCACGCTGCACCGGCGGTTGCGCCAGCGGCTGGTCCGGCGCCAGCAGTGCCGACGGCAGCAGCTGGCTGGCTGCATTGAACACCTGCAGGTCGCTGAGGTCGGGGCTCACGGCACGGCGGTAGATCGCCGGCTCCAGCACGATGCGGTAGGCACCGGACTGCGCGCTGGACAATGTGAGCGGCCATTGCTCGGCATACTGCGTGCGGTAATCAGCCGCCTGCACCACGACGGCGGCCAGCATGCCGAACATCGCCGGCAGCAGCGCCCTGCTCCACTTCCTCATTGCTTTTCCTCCACGGTCGGCGCCACGCTCGGCGGAGCCGGTGCCAGATAACCCACGACCGTGCACAGCAGGCCGTAGGCGATGAACGATGCGATGCCCAGCAGGTTGCCCAGGTGCTGGCGATCGACAATAACCAGCTTGGCCAGTACCACGCCCATCAGCACGGCACCGACCATCCACAGCACACGCTGGCCACGACGCGAACCCCACACCCAGGCAATCACGCCCAGCACGCTCCACAACACGGTCAGGCTGGTCTGGGCCAGGCTGAAGCGCATCATCGACGCGTTCCACGCCAGCCCACCCCACTGGTGCACGCCATGCAGCACCAGGCTGGTCAGCGCGACGAAGGCCGCCAGTGCCAGCAGCGGCATGCGGATGTTCAGCAATGCCTGCGGGGCCTGCGATCCCTGATTGCTGTACAGCCAGCGCGCCAGCAGCAACAGGCTCAACCATTGGCCGATCTCGGCCGGATTCAGCACCGGCAGCCACAACAGCGGTGCGGCGTCGCCCGGCAGCAGCTGGCCCAACAGCCAGCCGATCGACAGCAGGCCGAACAGCACGCACTGCAGCGGGACGCGCACGCTGTCGAAGGCCTGTCCCAATGGCCAGCGCAGCGCATTCCAGCGCCACAGCGACAGTGCCGCCATCAGCAGCCATGGCAAGGTCACCAGCAGGGTCGTCCAGCCCTGCGCCAGATCGGCTTCGCCACCGCCCCACAGGGCCAGCAGCGAAAGCAGCGACGGCCACAGCAGCCACCACAGGAACTGCGCGATGCGGGCCACGGTATCGCCGCCCTGGCGCAGGCACAGCAGGGTCCGCACGCCCAGCACCGCGAACACCGCCCAGGCCAGCGCGCCATAACCGGCGAACGGCTGGTGGTGTGCATCGCTCTGCACCAGGGCCAGCGGGAAGCCCAGCGCGAGCATGGCCAGTGCGGTCACGCCCAGTGCACGCGCCGGCTGGCGACGCTGCACTTCGGCCACCAGCCAGGCAGTGACCGCGGCCAGCACCAGCAACGCGTCCACTTCGGTGCGGTACGGGAAGAAGCGCGTGATCTCATGGACCAGGCCGCCCAGCCACCACAGCAGGCCCCACAGGTAGTACACCAGTGCGACCTCATGACGTGGCCTGCGCTGGTAGCTCCACGCCGACGCGAAGCCGGCCAGGGCCAGCAACAGCGCGCCGATGGCGGTCGGGTTGATCAGGAAGCGCAGGTCTTCGTGCCAGTGGTCGCCACCGGCAACGAAGGCGAATGCGGCGCCGATCTGCAGCAACGCGCCGGATACCTGCGGCAGCCAGCGCTTCTGGCGCAGCCCCAGCCACGCCAGCCCGGCACCTTCCAGCGCAAACACCGCGCCGGTGGCGCGCGCCGACAAGGCCAGCGGCACCGCCAGCGTGGCGAAGCCCACCGCAAGCACGGCATGCGACTGCGCCAGCATGGTATACGACGCACGTGCGATCAGCGCCCGTGCCAGTACCGCGTAGATCGCGGCCAGGCCCAACGCGCATAGTGCCAGCGTCATCGGTTGTTCGTGCAGCATGCCTGCCTGCAACGAGAATGCGACCAGCGGCGCGCCGAACACCAGGCTGCCATCGATCAGATCGCGCCGGCCGGCCGGCTGGCGGCGCGCGTACAGCAGCGGGATCAGCAGGTAGAACACGAAGAACAACAGCAGGAACGGCTCAGTGCTGCTGAACTTG
The DNA here is from genome assembly GCF_059372445.1 of Stenotrophomonas sp. YJH_SMC_127. NCBI lineage: Bacteria > Pseudomonadati > Pseudomonadota > Gammaproteobacteria > Lysobacterales > Lysobacteraceae > Stenotrophomonas > Stenotrophomonas sp. YJH_SMC_127. The sequence goes on from NZ_JCAFVO010000001.1 coordinate 746,305, forward strand.
TCCGGTACGTACTGCAGCACGCCCCAGAAGGTGCCGATGCCGAAAGTGAAGGCGAAGCCCAGCAGGTTCAGTGCGCGCCAAGGGCGGAACCAGGCGATGGCGAAGATGCCCGCGTTGAGCACCGCGTAATAGCTGAACAGCCCCACGTGATTGCCGCTGCCGGTGGACAGCCACAGTGGTGCCATGAAGCCGGCCAGGATGCCCAGCACGGCCAGCGTGCGCGAGTTCTGCACCACCGCCAGCACGCACAGCCCGGCCACCAGGGCAATGGAGCTGGCGAAGGCGAAGCCCGGCGGAATCAGGTCGAAGCGCTTGAAGGCCGCGAAGATGGTCAGCAGCAGTACGCCGATGGCACCGCCCTGCAAGGCCAGCGCAAACAGGCGCCGGCGCTCGCGCTGGTGCCAGCCGAAGGCCAGCAGGCCCAGCGCGCCCACAGTGATGCCGGCCAGGCGCAGCTCGATCGGCAACACCAGCCAGCCCTGGTCGCTGACGTACTTCAGCAGCGCCGCGACACCGGCCAGCAGCACCAGCATGCCGATCTTGACCGGGACGTTGCCTTCGGTGAACCAGCGCTTGACCGCACTGATGCCGCGCTCGATGACGTTGGGCAGTGCCGGCTCGGAAGGCAGCGGCGGCTGCACCGGCACCGGTGGCACCGGCGGTGGCGCAGCAGGTCGGGGAACAGGCGCCTCGGTCGGCGCTGCTTCGCGCACCGGTGGCTGCGTGGGGTGCGGCGCAGCAGCGGCGACCGGCCGCAGGAACGGTGGATCGGCACTGGCCGTGGGCGTGGCCGCAGCCCGTTCAGGCGTGGGCGCGCTGGCGGCCGGCCTGGCGGTGGCAGGCGCGGCGGCCATCGCGCTTTCCAGCGCCGCGACGCGGCGGCGCAGGCCGGAGATCATCACCAGCGCCACCACCAGCAGCAGGGGGATGGCCAACAGGACCAATACGACCAGTGCGATCAGTGCTTCCATTGCGTGCTTCCATTGCGTTCCCGCGCCCCAGCGGCAGCGGTCGACCGCCCCATGCTACGACAGGGTGGGCCCCTTAAACGACGAACCCCGGCCAGGCCGGGGTTCGTCTGCGATCTACGCCGGCCTTACTTGGCGGCGATGACCTTGGCCATTTCCAGGCACTTGTTCGAGTAGCCCCACTCGTTGTCGTACCAGGTCACCAGCTTGACGAAGGTGCCGTCCAGGGCGATGCCGGCATCGGCGTCGAACACCGAGGTGCAGGTTTCGCCGCGGAAATCGGTGGCCACCACCTTGTCTTCGGTGTAGCCCAGGATGCCCTTCAGCGGGCCTTCGCTCTGTGCCTTCACTTCGGCGCAGATCTCGGCGTAGGTGGCTTCCTTTTCCAGCTCGACGGTCAGGTCGACCACCGACACGTCCGAGGTCGGGACGCGGAAGCTCATGCCGGTCAGCTTCTTGTTCAGTTCCGGGATGACCACGCCGACGGCCTTGGCCGCACCGGTGGACGAGGGAATGATGTTTTCCAGGATGCCACGGCCGCCGCGCCAGTCCTTGTTGGACGGGCCATCGACGGTCTTCTGGGTGGCGGTGGCCGCATGCACGGTGGTCATCAGGCCACGCTTGATGCCCCACTTGTCATTGATGACCTTGGCCAGCGGGGCCAGGCAGTTGGTGGTGCACGAAGCGTTGGAGATGATCGCCTGGCCGGCGTAGGTCTTGTCGTTCACGCCGTACACGAACATCGGCGTGTCGTCCTTCGACGGGGCCGACATGATGACCTTCTTGGCGCCGGCATCGATGTGCTTCTGCGCGGTTTCCTTGGTCAGGAACAGGCCGGTGGCTTCCAGCACCACATCAGCGCCGACTTCATCCCACTTCAGGTTGGCCGGGTCGCGTTCCTGGGTCAGGCGGATCTTCTTGCCATTGACCAGCAGATCGTTGCCCTGCACCGCCACGTCGGCCTTGAAGCGGCCGTGCACGGAGTCGTACTTGAGCATGTACGCCAGATAGTCCGGCTCCAGCAGATCGTTGATGGCCACGATTTCGATGTCGTCGCCGAAGTTCAGCACCGCCGAGCGCAGGACGTTACGCCCGATGCGACCGAAACCGTTGATACCAACCTTGATTGCCATGTTCTCAAGCTCCTGCGGCCGCGACAGGTGCGGCGGGATGGATAGGGCCCACAAGTCTAGCAAACCGCCGCCGGCCACCGTGGGCCAGCCGGGACCGCCGGCCGGCCCACGGACAGGATTTGATCCGGATCAAAGCGTTAGCGCGGCGTGAGGCCGAGACTGTCGCCATCCACCCAGCAACGAGAAGACCCCCATGCGCAAGACCTCCCCCCTGATCGTGGCCAGCCTGGCCGCCGCCCTGTCGCTCGCCGCCGCCCCGGCCATGGCGCAGTCCAAGGGCGACTGGACCGTCTCGGCCGGCGTGCACCAGGTGGCGCCGAAGTCGAACAACGGCTGGCTGGCCGGCGGCACCCTGAAGGTCGACGTCGACAATGACGTCAAGCCGACCATCACCGGCGAGTACTTCATCGCCGACAACCTGGGCATCGAAGTGCTGGCCGCGCTGCCGTTCAAGCACGACATCAACATCAACGGCCTGGGCCGCGTCGGCAGCACCAAGCAGCTGCCGCCGGTGGTCACCCTGCAGTACCACTTCAACAGCAAGGGCAAGGTGTCGCCGTTCGTCGGCGCCGGCCTGAACTACACCACCTTCTTCAGCGAAGACACTACGGGTGCGCTGGCCGGCAGCAAGCTGAAGCTGCAGGATTCGTGGGGCCTGGCCGCACACGCCGGCGTGGACTTCGCGATCGGCGAGAAGGGCGCCCTGCGCGTGGACATGCGCTGGATCGACATCGACAGCAAGGTGAAGTTGAACGGCGAGAAGATCGGCACGGTCAACATCGATCCGCTGGTCTACGGCACTTCGTACGTCTTCAAGTTCTAAAGCGGTGTATTGGGCGCGGGGGCTTCGCCCCCGCTCCCCCGCTACACGCAGAACCCTCGCAGCATGTTGCCCCGGTAATTGCCGGGGCTTTTTTGTGCCTGGGACTGAAGCGGTTCCGGAGCTGGGGCAAGGCAGGGAGCGGAGCCGGGACACGCCGTAAACCCATCCCTGGGGGCTCGATGGCGCCATCCATGGCGCCAACGGTCCCGGCTCCGCTCCCCGCCTTGCCCCTTCCCATCACCGCGTGCGTACCAGCTCAAGCAAAGGCAAGAGCAGAACCCGTGCATCCGAGGCGCAGTGATTGCCTGTAATTGCAGGAGGCCGATTTTGATCCTGCATTTGTTTTTGATGTTGCATTTGACGTTTGCATCCGCCTCCGCGGCCATGTTTGGAGGGGAGCGCAGAGGGAGGGGCGGCGGGACCGTTGGCGCCATGGATGGCGCCATCGAGCCCCCAGGGACGGATTTACGGCGTGTCCCGCCGCCCCTCCCTCTACGCTTCCACTTCGGAACAGGAACGCGCCGCTCTTCAATCCACCTACCCCGCTAGAATGGGCGCATGAAAGCCCTGCACTCCCTGTTCCTCGCCGCCGCCCTGGCGCCGGCCCTGCTGTCCGTCTCCGCCCCTGCCCATGCCTGGGGCGCGCAAGGCCACCGCCTTGTCGCCGAAGTCGCCGACGCCCGCCTCACCCCCGCCGCCCGCGCCGAAGTGGACCGCCTGCTGGCCACCGAACCGGACGCCACCCTGGCCAGCATCGCGCCCTGGGCCGACCAGCTGCGCGCCAAGGACCCGGGCCTGGGCCGTCGCTCGGCCGGCTGGCACTACGTCAACATTGCCGAAGACGACTGCCACTACGAAGCACCGAAGCACTGCAGGAACGGCAACTGCATCGTCGAAGCCCTCAAGGCGCAGAGCGCCATTCTGGGCGACCGCAGCCTGACTGACGGCGAGCGCCTGCAGGCGCTGAAGTTCGTCGTGCACCTGGTCGGCGACATCCACCAGCCGATGCACGCCGGCTACGCCCACGACAAGGGCGGCAATGATTTCCAGCTGCAGTTCGGCAACCGCGGTACCAACCTGCACTCGCTGTGGGACAGCGGCATGCTCAACACCCGCAAGCTGGACGATGCCGGCTACCTGCCGGTGCTGCAGAGCCAGCGAGCACCGAAGCTGGCACGCCAGTCCAACCCGCAGCGCGACCCGCAGGCCTGGGCCGAGGCCAGCTGCCGCATCTCCATGCAACCTGGCGTTTATCCGGCCTCGCGTAAAATCGGTGACGAGTACACCGAGCGCTACCGGCCGCTGGCCGAAGCGCAGCTGCGGCTGGCCGGTGAAAACCTGGCGCAGTTGCTGAACCGCGTGCTCGGCACGCGCTGAGGAGAGCTCCAATGCCGGTCCAGGTGCAGTCGTTCTTCCACCGTGACAGCAACACCTTCAGCTACCTGGTCAGCGACCCGGCCAGCGGCGAGGCGGCGCTGATCGATCCGGTCCTGGACTATGACCCGGACACCGACGCCAGCAGCGAATCACCGCTGCGCGCGGCATTGCAGGCCATCGAACAACAGGGCCTGCAGCTGCGCTGGCTGCTGGAGACGCATGCCCACGCCGACCATGTGTCGGCCGGGCGCCGGCTCAAGCAGCGCTTTCCGCAGGCCACGCTGGCCATCGGTGAAGGCATCCGTGCGGTGCAGGCGACGTTTGCGCCACGCTATGGCCTGCAGCTTCCGGGCGCCGATGAAATCTTCGACCACCTGTTCAGTGACGGCGAGACCTTCACTTTGGGCGAACTGCGCTGCCAGGTGATCGCCGTGCCCGGCCACACCAGCGACAGCATCGCCTACCTGATCGACGATGCGCTGTTCACTGGCGACTCGCTGTTCATGCCCGACGGCGGCACTGCCCGCTGCGACTTCCCCGGCGGTGATGCCGCACAGCTGTACCGCTCGATCCAGCGCCTGCTGGCCCTGCCGGATGCCACCCGCGTGTTCGTCTGCCACGACTACGGCCCGGGCGGCCGCGACTTCGCCAACGAAACCACCATCGGTGAACAGCGCGCGCACAACATCCACGTGCACGACGGCGTGGCCGAGGCGGAGTTCGTCAGCGTGCGCCAGGCCCGCGATGCGACGTTGGAAGAACCGAAGCTGATGCAGCCTGCGGTAAAGGCCAATATCCAGGGCGGGGCCTGACGTACGCCGGGCAGAGCCCGGCGCCATCGGTTTCCATCACGGACCGCGAGCGTTCATTTTCCCTGCATCCGCACCACGTGCCGGCCCTTCACGATCTCGAACGTGAAGGCGTACTGCAGGGTGACCGCTACCGGCTCGACGCGCTCGGCGCCCCGGCAGTCACCGCGGTCGGCAGGCACCTTGCCCGCCGCGAAGTGGCAGACCGCTGCGGACGAGTACTTCCACATCGCCACGGCTTCCTGGGCAGCCTGCAGCAGGGGCGCATTCTCGCCCGCAGCACCTGCCGCGCACTCCGGACGATCGGTCAATGGCACGCTTCGCTCCACGGCGCCATTGGCATCAACCACCACCTGCAGGCAGATCGTGGTCGGCGCCAGTTCCGCGCGCGGGTCACGATCGCCAACCTCCGGGTCTGGTGCCGCGTACAGCTGGGGCATCCGGTAGCCTTCGGTCGCACCCAGCGAATACACCTGCAGCTGTCCACCGCCGCTGCCCGCCTGCGGCTGCAGGCGCTGGTGGCCGACATTTTCGCTGCGGGTATCCACCGTGGTCAGGCGGTCCTGGCTCGCACACCCCACCAGCAGCGCTGCCGCCATGATCAGCGCAGCGGACTTCATTGGGTGTCCTCGGTGTTGTCCATGGCGAACGTGATCGGAATCTTCACCGCCGCTGCAACCGGCTTACCGTTCTTCATCGCCGGCCGATAGGTCCAGCTGCGTGCCGCAGCGATCGACACCGCATCGAACACGCCCGGATTGGTGGCACTGAGCACGCGGACATCGCTGGGACGCCCCTGCGCATCCACCTCCACGCGCAGGTTCACCACACCTACCTGGCGCTGCTCGAACGCGGATTTCGGATAGGACGGCGGTGGCATCCTGTCGATCTGGATCGGACGGTCCAGCCCAGCCTTGGCCGCATCTTCTTCCGCAGTCGCGTACGGCTCGACACCGATCCCCGGGCTCCCGGCCGCGCCGCCCTGGCTGGCCCATGCCACCGCGCCCATGCCCACACACAACCCGACCACCAGCACCTGCCCGGACACCCACGGCAATGCCTTCCGCTTGGACTGCTTCAACATGGCGATACGCTCCTTCAAAACGGGTTGGCTGCGCCAATGGCAGACCGCGGGCGCAACCGGGTGGACCAGCTGCGCCTTCAGCAGCGTGCTGGCGTAGAGGCCGCGCAGCGCCGGCTGCGGGGCCATGGTGCGGGCATCGCAGGCCAGTTCCTGGTCGCGCAGGAAGCGGCCCGCAGCCCACGGCAGAAGCGGGTGGAACCAGAACACCGCGCGCACCAGCAGCAGCGCACCGTTGGCCCAGTGATCGCCATGACGGTGATGGCTGCGCTCGTGCTGCAGGATCAAGCTCTGTTCCTGTGCGGTGAACTGCAGGTCGAAGTCGGGACCAACCACGATGCGTGGGCGCCACAGGCCAACCAGCGCGGGCAAGCCGGGATCGCCGCTGGCCTGCCAGCTGCCATCGGTGCGCGGCGTCAGTGGGCCCATGCGCCGTTCGAAACGATGTTGTGCGTGCAGGTCGCGCAACAGGCGGATGCCCGCGCCCAATGCCCACAGCGCGAACAACAGCCCGGCCCATGGCAGCGAGGGCCCGCTCAGGGCATCGAGGGCACCGGGCATCACTTTCAGCGGCAGCGTGGGTACCTGCTGCAACACCGCAACCTGTGGCAATGGCAGCGTCAGGGCCACCAGCAGCAGCGGCAGCAGCCACCAGCTGCGGTAGGCCAGCCCAGCGCCCCCCAACCGCACCAGCAGCGGTCGCAGCACCGCCAGCAGGACCACACCCACGGCCAGCCACAAGCTGGCCCCCCACAGTCCGTCGAGCAGCTCAGTCATGGTCCAGCTCCTGGATCAGCTTCTTCAGTTCGGCGATGTCCTGCGCGCTCAGCTGGCCGCGTTCGCTGAAGTGCGCGACCAGCGGCGCCACGCGCCCTTCGAAGACACGGCCGATGAAGTCCTGGCTCTGCGCCTCCACCCACGCCTGTCGCTGCAGCAGCGGCCGGTACAGGTAACGCCGTCCATCGCGCTCGGCAGTGATCGCGCCCTTGGTCAGCAGGCGGTTGAGCAGGGTCTTGATGGTCGGCTCGGCCCAGTCGCGATGGGCCAGCGCGGCCACCACGTCATCGGCACTACGCGGTGCCTGCTGCCACAGCACCTCCATCACGACGGCTTCGGCTTCGCTGATCGGGGTCATGGTTTACATCCGTAATCGACGGATTGATTACGCGCGTAATCGAACTGCCTGTCAAGCCCCTCGACTCCGGGTTCATCCCGGCTGCGCCAGCATCGATTCCTCCCGCCCCAGGCATCGGATGAAAGCGCTGCCCAAGAAGGATTTCCCGGTCGAGCAGGCCCGCCGCTTCCTCGAACCTGGCCCGATCGTGCTGGTCAGCACCGCTTGGCGCGGCCAGCGCAACCTGATGACGATGGGCTGGCACATGGTGATGGGCTTCTCGCCTTCGCTGGTCGCCACCTACCTGTGGGACGCCAACCACAGCCATGCGCTGGCGCGTAGCAGCGGCGAGTGCGTGATCAACGTGCCCGGGGTGGAACTGCTCGATACCGTGGTGGATATCGGCAACTGCAGCGGCCGCGAGGTCGACAAGTTCGCCCGTTTCGAGCTCGATGCGCTGCCCGCGCGCGAGGTCGGCGCGCCGCTGGTTGGCCAATGCCATTCGTGCTTCGAATGCCGGTTGTACGACGACAGCCAGGTGGCGTCGAGCAATCTGTTTGTCTGGGAAATCGTGCGCGCCCATGTTGCGCCCCGGCCGAAACTGCCGCGCACGGTGCATTACCGCGGCGATGGGCAGTTCATGGTGGCCGGCGCGGAAGTCTCGCGTCGACGGCGGTTCAAGCCCGACATGCTGTAATGCCCGCACTCCCCCGACGCAGGACCGCCGCGCATGACCGAACACCTCACCGACCTGGACGCCGCCGTCGACTGGTTGTTTGCGCGCGTGGACGGGCCGCTGCGGATCGGGGCACCGCTGGCACTGGGCAAGCCGCATCGGCTGCTCAATGCCCTCTACGCACGCGTCGAACATGATCCTTCGCGGCCGCTGCAGCTGTATACCGCGCTGTCGCTGAATCCGCCGAAGGCGCGGGGCAACGGCCTGGAGGCGCGCTTCCTGGCGCCGTTCGCGCAGCGCCATTTCGGCGACGACTTCCCGCGCCTGGCCTATGCCGATGCGATCGCACGCGACGCGTTGCCGGCACATGTGCAGGTGGAAGAGTTCTACATGCAATCCGGCGCCCTGCTCGGGTCGCGCCAGGCGCAGTCCAGCTATACCAGCCTGAACTACACCCACGCCGCCGACGCGGTGGCGCAGCGCGCGCCACAGGTGATCGTGCAGAAAGTGGCGATGCGCCCGAACGACCGCCGGCTTTCCCTGTCGTGCAACAACGACATCACCCAGGACACGCTGGACGCGATGACCGCACGTGGCCTGCCGCGTCCGCTGCTGATTGCCGAGATCGATCCCCAGTTGCCCTACCTGGGCGGCTCGGCCACGGTCGATGTCTCGTTCTTCGATCTGGTGATCACCCCACCGCCGCCGTACCCGGCGCTGTTCGGGCTGCCGCGGCAGCCGGTCGGCGATGTCGACTACGCCATCGGCCTGTACGCCAGCACGCTGGTGCGCGATGGCGGCACGCTGCAGATCGGCATCGGTACGCTGGCCGACGCGCTCAGCCATGCGCTGGTGCTGCGCCACACCGACAACGCGCGCTACCGCCGCGTGCTGCACGCGCTGGATCCGCAGCTGGCCAGCCACCCGCTGGTGCAGGAGATCGGCGGCGTGGACCCGTTCGAAGTGGGCCTGTACGGCTGCAGCGAGATGCTCAACGAGGGCTTCCGCAGGCTGGTGCAGACCGGGGTGATCAAGCGCAAGGTACACGATGACCTGGCGCTGATGCAGCGCATCGAGAACGGCAGCACGCTGTCGATCGACCACGCCACCCTGGCGGCCGAAGGTGAGTACCTGCACGGCGCGTTCTACCTGGGCTCGCCGGAATTCTACGAGTGGCTGCGCACGCTGCCGGAGGACGAGTGCCGTGCGATCGGCATGCGCCGCATCAGCGAGATCAACCAGCTGTACGGCGGCAACGAAACGCTGGAACGCCTGCAGCGCCGGCACGCGCGCTTCTTCAACTCCTGCATGATGGCCACCGCGCTGGGCGCGGCGGTGTCGGATGCGCTGGACGATGGACGCGTGGTGTCCGGCGTGGGCGGGCAGTACAACTTCGTGGCGATGGCACATGCCCTGCCGGAAGCCCGCAGCGTGCTGATGTTCCGCGCCGCGCGCGATGACAAGGGCCGGCGCGAATCCAACATCCGCTGGAACTACGGCCACACCACCATCCCGCGCCACCTGCGCGACATCTACCTCAACGAATACGGCATCGCCGATCTGCGTGGGCTGACCGACGAGGACTGCGTGCATGCGATGACCGCAATCACCGAGGCCCCGTTCCAGGGCGGCCTGCTGCAGCAGGCGCACGCCTCGCGCAAACTGCTGGCGGTCGCGCAACCGGATCCGCAGCGGCAGCAGCGCAATACGCCGCAGGCGCTGACAGCGGCGCTGGCCCCGTTCCGCGCCGATGGCAGCCTGCCGGACTATCCGCTGGGCAGTGACTTCAACGAGATCGAGCAGGTGCTGGTGAAAGCGCTGGCGTGGCTGAAGGCCAATACGCAGACCCGCGGCGACAAGCTGCGTACCGTCTGGGCAGCACTACGGCAACCGGCCGGCGACGGCGATGCGGTGTACCTGCAGCGCATGGGCCTGCAGGCACCGAAGGATTTCGCCGAACGCCTGGACGCGCGCCTGCTGCGGCTGGCACTGGCGCGCACCGCCTGAGAAAAGGGGACGGAGGGGATTAAGTCGTTTGTGCACAAACGACTTAATCCCCTCCGTCCCCTTTTCTCATCGATGCATGGCGCGAATCTACTGACCAATCCTTACTGCTTCCTCAAGATACAGGCGGGCAATCGGTGGATGCGCTCGATGCTCGACCTGCCACAGATCATATGCCGCCTGCATCGCCAGCCACATGCGGGCATTGCCCAGACCTGCAAGTTCAAGACGGTACGCGAGTTCCGCGGAGATACCGGCGTGCCCGTTGATGACGGTCGACAGCTGTCCGCGCGAATAGCCAAGATGCTGCGCCAACGCACTGATCGACATGCTGATCGCCGGCAGGATGTCTTCGCGCAGCGATTCTCCGGGATGCGGCGGATCATGCAACGGCATCGAGCAGCCTCTTAGTGGTAGTCAAGGTAATCGACCAGTTCAACGTCGAGCCCACGAAAGCGGAACACCAATCGCCAACTCGCCGAAACACTTACAGCCCAGTAGCCGCTATAGCTTCCGCGCAGGGGGTGCAGGCGATTTCCGGGAAGCCCCATGTCCCCAGGCAGCCGGGCCTGATCCAGCTGCAGAAGCAAACGCCGCAACCGAGCCACATGATCGGCACGGACTCCGGAAATGTCGCCCCGCTCATAGAGCGCCTTCAGGCCCTTGTGCCTGAAGCTGACGATCATGCAGCGCAAGTGTAAGGCATGACCTTACACCCCGCAAATCCACCGTGGTTTTCTGCGCCGCGCTTCTTATCCATGCCTACTTCTGAGGGTTCCTCGGCAGGTCCTTTTTTCGCAGAGAACGCAGGTCAGATGAAGAGGCCAACGCGACGCCGGGACCGCCGGGTGGAACATGCCGGACAAAGAAATAGGGACGGAGGGGATTAAGTCGTTTGTGCACAAACGACTTAATCCCCTCCGTCCCCTTTTTCCTGCGGCAAAGAAAAGGCCGGCGTGCGCCGGCCTTTCCTCATTACGTCGCGATGCTGCTTACAGCGCCTTGGCGGCTTCCACCACGTGCGCGGTGGTGATGCCGAAGTGCTTGTACAGCTGGTCGGCCGGGGCGGAGGCACCGAAGGTGTCGATACCGATCACGGCACCGTCCAGGCCGACGAACTGGCGCCAGAAGCCGGTGACACCGGCTTCCACAGCCACGCGCTTGCGCACCGCGTTCGGCAGCACCGATTCACGGTAGGCCGCGTCCTGGCGCAGGAACACGTCGGTGGACGGCATCGAGACCACGCGGGTCTTGAGACCAGCCGCATCCAGCTGGGCCTTGGCTTCGGTGGCCAGCGAGACTTCCGAACCGGTGGCGATCAGGATCACATCCGGGGTACCGGCGGCATCGGCCAGCACGTAACCGCCGCGCTCGATCTGCGCGATCTGCTCGGCGCTGCGCGGCTGGTGCGGCAGGTTCTGGCGGCTGAACACCAGGCAGCTCGGGCCGTCCTGGCGGGTGATCGCGGCCTTCCAGCTCACCGCCGACTCGACCGCATCGCACGGACGCCACACGTCGTTGTTCGGAATGTAGCGCAGCGAGGCCAGGTGCTCCACCGGCTGGTGGGTCGGGCCGTCTTCGCCCAGGCCGATCGAGTCGTGGGTGTAGACGTGGATGGCGTGCGCCGGGATCAGCGCGCTCATGCGCACGCCATTGCGGGCGTAATCGCTGAACACCAGGAAGGTGGCGTCGAACGGAATGAAGCCACCGTGCAGGGCCAGGCCGTTGGCAATGGCGGTCATGCCGAACTCGCGCACGCCGTAGTACACGTAGTTGGCGTTGGCGTCGTCGCTGGCAACCGATTTGCTGCCCTTCCAGAGGGTCAGGTTGGAGTGCGCCAGGTCGGCCGAGCCGCCGACGATTTCCGGCAGCAGCGGGGCATAGGCTTCGATGGCCAGCTGCGAGGCCTTGCGCGAGGCGATCGTCGGGCCTTCCGCGGCCACCTGGGCGATGTACGCATCGGCCTTGGCAACGAAGTCGGCCGGCAGTTCGCCATGCGAGCGGCGGGTCAGTTCGGCTGCTTCAGCCGGGTACTGGCTGGCGTACTTGTCGAACAGCTGTTCCCACTCGGCCTGGCGCAGGGTGCCGGCGCCATTGGCGCGCCAACCGTCGTAGATCGCCTGCGGGATCTCGAACGGGCCGTATTCCCAGCCCAGCTGCTTGCGGGTGGCTTCCAGCTCGTCCTTGCCCAGCGGTGCACCGTGGCTGGATTCCTTGCCCGCCTTGTTCGGCGAACCAAACCCGATGGTGGTGCGGCAGCAGATCAGGGTCGGCTTGTCGCTCTGCGACAGCGCGGCCTCGATGCCGGCCTTGATGCTGTCCGGGTCATGGCCATCGACGTCGCGGACCACGTTCCAGCCATAGGCCTCGAAACGCTCCGGGGTGTTGTCGGTGAACCAGCCCTCGACGTTGCCGTCGATGGAGATGTGGTTGTTGTCCCAGAAGCAGACCAGCTTGTGCAGGCCCCAGGTACCGGCCAGTGAGGCCGCTTCATGCGACACGCCTTCCATCAGGCAGCCATCGCCCATGAACACCCAGGTGCGGTGGTCGACCACTTCCAGCTCCGGGCGGTTGAAGCGCTGTGCCAGCAGCTTCTCGGCCAGGGCGAAGCCCACGGCGTTGGCGAAACCCTGGCCCAGCGGGCCGGTGGTGGTCTCCACGCCCGGGGTCTCGTGGCGTTCCGGGTGACCGGCGGTGTGGCTGCCCAGCTGGCGGAACAGCTTCAGCTGCTCGATCGGCAGGTCGTAGCCGCTCAGGTGCAGCAGCGCGTACTGCAGCATCGAACCGTGGCCGTTGGACAGCACGAAACGGTCGCGGTTGAACCAGTGCGGGTTGCTCGGGTTATGGCGGAGGTAGTCGTTCCAGAGGACTTCGGCGATGTCGGCCATGCCCATGGGCATGCCGGGGTGGCCGGACTTTGCGGTTTCAACCGCATCGGCGGCAAGGAAGCGGATGGCGTTGGCCAACTGGCGACGGGTAGGCTGCGTCATGGTTCTGTCGGAATCGGGAGGCGGCCGCGGACGTGCGGGCGGCCTATTGTCCCATAGTCGCCGGGCGGGGGGTCGGTTCACCTTGCCCGGTCGTGCCGGCCGCTGGCCCGCAAGGACGTGATCTCCGCCGGATTCCGCATGTGAAAAGGGGCCGGAGCCCTTTCCCCTGAGGAAAGGAATCCGACCCCGATCAGGTCGCCAGGAGGGGCGTTGGACTCAGTCCTGCTGCGGACCCAGCGCCGGGCCATCGTGCGACTCGCCCTTGGCCACCAGCGTGGTCAGGGCCAGGTCGCCGGTCACGTTCAGCGCGGTACGGCACATGTCCAGGAAGTGATTCACGCCCAGGATCAGGCCGATGCCCAGCGGGTTCACACCGACCATCGCGCAGATCATCGCCACCACCGGCAGCGAGCCCGACGGCACGCCGGCAGTGCCGATGCCACCGAGGATGCAGACCGCCATCACCATGATCTGCTGGCCGATGCTCAGGTCCACGCCGAAGAACTGGGCCAGGAAGATCACCGTCACACCCTCGAACAGCGCGGTGCCGTTCTGGTTGGCGGTGGCACCCACGGTCAGCACGAAGCGCGACACGCGCTGCGGCAAGCCCATCTGGTCGGCCACGCGCAGCGCGGTCGGCAGGGTGGCATTGCTGGAGGCGGTGGAGAACGCCATCACCGTTGCTTCCTGGGTATCGCGGAAGAACGACAGCGGCGAGCGGCCGGACAGCCACACCGCGGTACCGTAGGTCACGATCATGTGCAGGCCCAGCGCCAGCACCACCACGCCCACATAGGCACCCAGGCGGATGATCAACTCGAAGCCGAACAGCGCGGCCAGGTTGAACATGAAGCAGGCCACCGCATAAGGGGCCAGGCGGATGACCAGGTTGATCAGGGTCATCGAGATTTCGAACACGCCTTCGATGGCGCGGCGCAGCGGGGCAACCTTTTCATTGTCGGTCAGCACCATGCCGATGCCGAACATCAGCGCGAAGAACATCAGCGACAGGATCGCGCCGTTGTCCGACGCGGCCTGCAGCACGTTGCTCGGCACGATCGACAGCAGCATGTCCATGCCCTTCGGCGTGCCGTGGATGCCAGCGACGATTTCCTTGCTGCGCTCGGCGTTCTCCGAGAGCATCAGTGCCGCAGTCTGCGGATCGACGCCCGCGCCCGGCTTGAGCAGGTTGACCAGCACCAGGCCGATGCCCACCGCGATGCCGGACAGCAGCACGGTGTAGGCCAGGGTCTTCCAGCCGATGCGGCCGAGGGCGCGGATGTCGCCCATCTCCGACACGCCCATGATCAGCGCCGAGAAGATCAGCGGCACGATCAGCATGAAGATCAGGTTGAGGAACAGGCCCGACGCCGGGGTGGTGACGTAGTCCATTACCCACTTGGCACCAGCCTGCAGACCATCGACGCTGCCGCCCAGGGCGTGCACGATCAGTCCCAGGACCAGGCCGATCGCAAAGCCGATGCCCATCTTCCAATGCAGGGGCAACTTCTTCTTGTCGGCAGCAGCTGCTGTCATACGCGGGTTTCCTCGAAAAATGAATGCACTCTAACAAAGCGCGCAAGCGGCGCCGGTTCAGGTTCGCCGCGGCGGATACAGCGGCGCCAGGTCAGTGTCGGCGGTGCCCGCAGCCGCCGACCAGTGCGGTCCGTCACGGAAGACCTCGCGCAGGCGCGTGCGCAGCGGCGCCAGATCCCCCTGCCCGCCCCACCGCGCCTGCTGCAGGTCCTGTAGCACTTGACGCTGGGCTGCATGCCCAAGCCGCGCGATGACCTGCTCGATGCGTTCGACACCAGCCATCGCACACAGCTGTGCTTCCACCTGGTCGAAGCCCTCGCCATCCAGCGCGCGGCGCAGTTCTGCCAGGCCGGCACGCCCGCCCGCCGCAGTCGGCACAGAGGCCTTGCCCGCTACTGGCGCCACTGCGCGCGGGCGCCGACCTCGCTGCCAGCCCCACAGGAGAGTCAGCAGCCACAGCAACGCCAGGCCGATGGCCGCCGCCATCCACGGCCACGGACGCTCGGACAGGCCGCTGGCACGCGGATCGGTCGCGGCGATGCGGCTGTCCCGGCCATCGGCGCCCGGCAGCGCGGCATCGGTGTCGATCGGCGGCAATGGCGCCGGTGAGGCAGTGCCGGTGCCGGTGCCGGCCGCGACGGCCAGCGTCAGGTCCGGCAGCTTCGCCTCCTGCGCCTTGCCGTTACGCACATCCCACCAGGGCAGGCGCGGCCCCGGCACCACCAGCGAACCCGGCTGGCGCGGCACGATCGAATAGCGGCGGGTGATCTTCAGGCGCGGCGTGCTGCCGTTGAAGGTCTCTTCGTACTGTGCCGGTTCGGCGAACACCTGCGCATTGGTGCCGACATCCGGCACCGGCAGGTCGGTGAACTGCGCGCGCGTCGCGCCTTCGGCAACCGCTTCGACCACCACGTTGGCGGCCTCACCGGTGCGGGCACTGGTCGGCGCACTGGTGTAGCGCAGCTGCAGGCTCTGCAGTGGCAGCCACGGCTGCGGGGCCTGCGCCGGCTGTGCCTGCACCTGCAGCGTGCGGTCTGCGCCGGTGGCATTCATGCGGCCATCGCCACCGCCGAAGAAGTCGTCGAAGAAGCCACCCGCACTGCGCCCACTGAAACGGGCACCGGCCAGGCGCAACGCGCCGCTGCGCTCGGGGATCAGCAGGAAACGCCGTTCGACCACGTTGTAGCGGCGCCCGTTGACCTGGCGTACATCGGTGCGGTCGTCGCCCACACGCTGCAACGACGCGCCCGCCGGGGTATCCAGCACCAGCTCGCCGGAGGCCAGCTGCGAGGCGAAGTACAGCCGCACCACCACGCCCACGCTCTGCTGCACATACGGCGTATCGTCATCGACAACGGTTTCGATGAAGGCCATCGCATTGCTGTCGGGCCCCGCCACGGCGGCCGCATCGACCTGCAGCGTCAGCGGTGCGGTGCGCACACTGCCCACCTGCAGGCCCGGTACCACCAGCGCACCACTACGTCGTGGTGTCAGCGCCACGCCATACAGGTTGCGCTGCTGCATGCTGCCATTGCTCCATTCCACCTGGCGGCTGCTGGTCTGCCCGCTCAGGTCGAAGTCGGTGCGCAATGGCGTGAAGTCAGGGGCGCCCTGGTCGCTCTCGACATTGAGCGTGACCGTGTCGCCCATCGCGATGCGGTCGCGGTCCAGCCACGCGCGCGGCTGCGCCCAGGCCAGCAGCGGCAGCCACAACAGCAGCGCCGCCAGTACCTGTCGAGGCCAGTGCCCGTGCATGTTGATCGACCGCGTCATCGCCCTTCCCTCTTCCTGCGTTCGTTTTCCAGCTGGAACTTGGCCCGCAGCAATGCGCCCGGATCATCCGGCACACGCCGCATCCATGCCTCCACCGCCTGTTGCTCCTCGCGCTGGCGCGGCGTGCGGCCCTCACCACCCGGCACTGGCTTGCCCCCCTTGCCGGCCTCACCCTCGCGTGCCTGCTGCATCGCCTGCTGCATGCGCTGGCGCTGCTGTTCATCGGCCTGCGCCTGCGCCTTGGCATCTTCCACCTGCGGTGGTGCCTGCTGGCCATCGCGGCCACGTTCGCCAGGCTGAGGCTCCGACTGCGCGTTGTTGTCACCCGCCTTGGGCTGGCCCTGCTGGCCCGACGGCGGCTGGCTCTGGCCGGGTTGCTGCTGGCCCTGCTTCGGCTGTCCCTGTGGGTTCTGCTGGCCCTGCGGGCCCTGCGGTTGTTTCTGCTGCCCGTTCTGCGGTGGCTTCTGTTGATCCTGGCCTTGGCCGCCCCCGGATGGCCTGCGCTTGCGTGCGGCATCGACCACGGCACGGTTGGCCACCGCATCGGCCATGCCCGGATGCAGCGCCAGCGCGCGGTCGTAGGCGGCAATTGCGTCGTCGTAGTTGCCTTCGCGTGCCAGCGTGTTGGCCAGGTTGTACCAACCGGCATCGCTGTCGATGCCTTCGAACTGTCTGCGTGCAGTGGCGAAGTCGCCCCTGCGGTAGGCCTGAACCCCCTCGGCCAGGCGTTGATGCTGCAGCTGGTCGCTGCGCTTCCACAGCGTGCCCTGCGCCGGCTGCGAGACAGGCGTCGCAGGGGCCTGCGCCTGCGCGTCATTCATCCATGGCAGCAGACCCACCGCGAGCACCGCGGCCAGCACCGCGCGACGGCGGAAGGCCAGCAATGCCAGCAGCATCACCGGCGGCAGCAACCAGAAGCCTTCGTCACGCCACTGCTTGCCTTCGCCCGGCCGCTGCGCCGCCGTGCCGTCGCGCGCGTCGAGTACACCGAGCGCACGCAGATCGCCGTCATCGGCAGAGATGCGCGCATAGCGGCCGCCACCGGCAGTGGCGACTGCACGCAGGCTGCCCTCATCCAGCGCGGCCTGGCGGATCTGCCCATTGCCATCGCGGTACGCCGCACCGGCAGGCGTGCCCAGGCCCAGCACCGACACCTGCAGGCCCAGGCTGCGTGCCTGCGCCGCCGCCAGTGCAGCTTCGCTGTCCGCCTGATCGCTGACCAGCAGGATCTGCCCCTGCAACGCGCCGATCTGCCGCATCAAGCGTGTCGCCCAGTCGATGCCGCGGTCGGCACGCTGGCCATCACGCGGCATCACGTCCGGCGACAGCGCATCCAGATACAACGCAACATTGCTGCCGTCGTCGGTCAGCGGCGCCACGGTGTAGGCATCATCGGCATACACCACCAGCCCCACCTGCCCGCCCTGGCGCGCGCGCAGCAGTTCGCCCACTTTCGCCCGCGCCTGCAGCAGGCGCGACGGCGGAAGATCGGTTGCCGTGATCCGGCTGGACAGGTCCAGCACCACCAGCAGCGGTGCGCTGGCCTGGAACATCGGTTGTGCCTGCTGGCGCCAGCTCGGCCCGGCCATGGCCAGCGATGCCAGTGTCCAGCCCAGCAGCAGCGCCCATGGCAGGCGCACTCGACGCTTCGCGCCCGCGGCCAGCAGATGTGGCAACAGGTGTGCGTCCACCGCCTGCCGCCACGCATCACTGCGTCGCTGCCGGTACACCGCGAGCGCGAGGATCAGGGGCAACGCCAGCAGCGCCCACAACCACTCCGGTCGCAGGAAGTGCAATGCGCTCAAATCGGGGAGATTCGAAGCAAACGCGATCATCGGCGACGCTCCGGCCACAGCCAGGCCAGCACGCCCAGCAGCAACGCCAGCCCCAACGGCCAGGCATAGCGTTCTTCGCGCGGACGCAGGCTCGGCCCCTTCGCGGCGACCGGCTCCAGGCGATCGAGCTCGGCGTAGATCCCGGCCAGCTGCGCGGTGTCACGCGCGCGGAAGAACTGGCCACCGGTCATGCTGGCGATCTTCTTCAGGGTGGCCTCATCGACCGGATCCTGGTCGGTGGAAATCGGGATACCAAACAGGCGCATGCTGCCATCGCCGCCGAATGCAACCGTGTGGATGCGCACGCCTTCGGCGCGCGCGACTTCCGCGGCGCGCAGCGGCTCCAGCACACCGGCGTTGCTGACACCATCGGTCAACAGGATCAGCACGCGCTGTCCCTCCGGCTGGCTGCGCAGGCGCTTCACCGCCAGGCCGATGGCATCACCGATGGCGGTCTCGCGCCCGGCCAGGCCGACCACGCTGTCGCGCAGCTGATCGCGCACGCTGGCCAGGTCTGCGGTAAGCGGCGTAAGCGTGTAGGCGCGATCACCGAAAATCAGCAGGCCGACGCGGTCGCCGGCACGACGATCCAGGAAGTCGGCCAGCACGGCCTTGGCCGCGGTGAGGCGATCAACCGCCTGGGCTCCCAGCACCATGTCACCCTCGCCCATGCTGCCGGACACGTCCATCGCCAGCATCATCTGCCGGCCCTGCTGCGGCGGCGTGATGGCTTCGCCCAGCTGCTGCGGCCGTGCCAGCGCGATGCACAGCGCGCACCAGCCCAGCCATAGCAGCAGCGTGCGCAGCCACGACACGTCGACGCGGCCCCCACCGGACAGCGCTTCGAGCTCGGCGGCGGCGTAGGGCACACGCAGCGCGGCGCCCGGTTCTGCACGGCGCTTCCACCAGCGCATCAGCAACGGCAACGGCAGCGCGAGCAATGCCAGTGGCCATGCCAGCTGCAGGTCCGGCCATGGCCAATAGGTCGTCCAGAGGTTCATCGGCGGCGCTCCAGCAGCATCGCCAGATAGCGCTCGCGGGCCCAGCTGCGCACGGCCGCCACGTCGCTGCTGTCGACGCGTGGGCGATACGCGCCTTCGGCCAGCAGGCTGCGACGCGCATCGGGCAACGTGCCCTGCGGGTCTACACGCTGCCACCAGGCATCATCGCGCAGCGATTCACTGCCCGGCTTTGCACGGCGTGCGGCACGGCGCAGCAATCCGGCAATGGCCGCCAGTTCGGCCGCAGCGTCGGTGGTGGCTGCCAGTTCGCTATCGAACAGCTGCAACCAACGCTGGCGGCGACGGCGACGCCGCCACATCAGCACGGCGATCACCAACAGCACCAGCACAACCGCCGCGCCGACCATCAGGTAACCGGGGGCAGGCGGCCACCATGAAGGTGCCGGTGGCAACTGCACATCGCGCAGCGGCAGCGCGGCGCTCACGCCGGCACCTCGGTCGGTGATGGCGCCAGCCACGCGTCGCTGGGCGCATCCGTGGACAGCACCTGCACATCGACACGGCGTGCGCCGAGCTGGCGCCGCAGTTCCTGCAGCGGTTCGACGAAGTGTGCCTGCCAATGCGCCTGCACTTCACTGCGGCGCAGGTCGAGGCCGATGCGCTGCTGTGCGGTCTGGAACTGCAGCGCCGCCGAGGGGGGATGCAGTTCCAGCGGATCAACCAGCAGCACCAGGCTGAGATCGTGATGCTGGGCCAGCGCGCTCCAGCGCGCGGGCGGAATGCGGATGGCCTGCTGCGGATCGGCCAGCACCAGCATGCGTGCCCCCGGGCGCAGCACGCGACCGGCATGATCCAGCGCGCGCTCCAGGCCCAGATCGTCGGCTGGCGGCTGTGCGTACCAGCGGGTCAGCGCGTCGAGCACGCGCAGCACGCCGCGTGGACCACCTGCGGGGGCGATCGGCGCTTCGCGGTCGCTGCCACGCAGCGCACCCACGCGATCGCCACGGCGCTGCGCCGACCACGCGGCGACAGCACCCGCGCGTGCGGCCTGCACCGATTTGAAGCGCACGCGGGTACCGAAGTACAGCGCCGGCGACGTGTCGGCCACGATCAGGCTCACCCGCTCGCGCTCGGCCTGGAACAGTTTGGTATGGGCGCGGCCGGTGCGTGCCGTCACGCGCCAATCGATGTGGCGCGCGTCGTCGCCGGCCACGTACTCGCGCGACTCGGCGTATTCCATGCCGCGGCCGCGCAACGGGGACGGCGCCTGCCCTGCGTTGCCGGTGCGTCCACGTCGCGGCGGCGGTGGCCGCTGTGCCAGCCGGCGCAGCGCGACCAGTTCGGCCAGCTGCGGGCGCAGCCCGTCACCTTCGAGCGCAGACGGTGCCTGTTCCAGGGATGGATCGGTCATGCGCAGGCTCAGGGTGCCGGCACCCGGGCCAGCAGCTCCTGCACCAGGCGCTCGCCGTCCCAGCCCTCGGCGGTGGCTTCATAGCTGGGCAGCACGCGATGGCGCAGCACGTCGGCGGCCACCGCACGCACATCATCGGGGGTGACGAAGTCGCGGCCGGCCAGCCAGGCGCGCGCACGTGCGCAGCGTTCCAGTGCGATGGAGCCACGCGGGCTGGCCCCCCAGGCGATGCGGCGGCCGAGGCCGGCGTCGTAGCGCGATGGATCGCGCGAGGCCAGCACCAGTTCGATCAGGTAACGCTCCAGCGCCGGCGCCATGTGCAGGTCCAGCACTTCGCGGCGGGCGTCGAACACATCCTGCATCGGCAGCTTCTCCGGTGCCGGTGCCGCCTCGCCCAATGCACCACGGGCACGCTCGCGGGCCAGCCGCAGGATCTCCGATTCGGCGGCCTGGTCGGGGTAGCTGATGCGCACATGCATCAGGAAACGGTCCAGCTGCGCTTCCGGCAGCGGGAAGGTGCCTTCCTGCTCGATCGGGTTCTGCGTGGCCATCACCAGGAACAGCGACGGCAGTGCGTAGGTGTGGCGACCAACGGTGACCTGGCGCTCACCCATCGCTTCCAGCAGCGCCGACTGCACCTTGGCCGGCGCGCGGTTGATCTCGTCGGCCAGCAGGATCGGGTGGAAGATCGGGCCGGGCACGAACTCGAAACGGCCCTCCTGCGGGCGCCAGATCTCGGTGCCGGTCAGATCGGCCGGCAGCAGGTCCGGGGTGAACTGCACGCGGGCAAAGTCCGCTTCCAGGCGCGAGGCCAGTGCACGGATCGCCGTGGTCTTGGCCAGGCCCGGCGCGCCCTCCACCAGCAGGTGGCCGTCGGCTAGCAGCGCGATCAGCAGGCGTTCGACCAGTGCCACCTGGCCGACGATCTCGGCCGACAACGCATCGCGCAGCTGGGTGAATGCCGCATGCAGGCGGGAGGTTGCCGGCGCGGGCGGCGGCGAGACAGTTTCGGGCATCGGCGGTGGCAGGTTCATGGGGGCCTTTGACCGGCGCAGGACGGCACGGGTTCCCGACATCATCGCAGGGTGCCTTGCGATTGGCATCAAGAACGGCTGAACGGCCCATCCACGCATGGCGTGGATCTACTTGTGGAAACGAAGAAGGGCCGCGCATGGCGGCCCTTCTTCGTTTCGCGGGTGGCGCGGGCTCAGTTCTGCTTGGCCACGCGCAGCACCTTCGGGGTGACGAACACCAGCAGCTCGGCCTTGTCCTTGTTGCGGCCGCGCTTCTTGAACAGGTTGCCCAGGAACGGCACGTCGCCCAGGAACGGCACCTTGCTGATGCTGTTGCGATCGGTGAACTCGTAGACACCACCGATCACCACGGTCTGCCCATCCTCGACCAGCACCGCGGTGTTGACTTCGCGGCGGTTGATCGACGGCACGGTGCCGTAGCCTTCCAGCTGGATCAGCTGGTCGACTTCGTCCTTCTTCACCTGCATGTTGAGGAACACGCGGTTGTCGTTGGTGATGGTCGGGGTGACCTTCAGCTCCAGCACCACTTCCTTGAACTGCACGTTCGGCGTCGCCACGCCGCCAGCGGTACCACCGCTGATGGTGACGTAGCCGATCTCCTTGCCCTGCTTGATCATCGCTTCGCGCTGGTTGGTGGTGACCACGCGCGGGTTGGAGATCACCTCGCCTCGCGATTCCTGCTGCATGGCCGACAGCTCCACGTCCAGCAGGTAACCGGCATTGAGGATCGACAGCGCCAGCGAACCCGGATTGCTGGCGGCGGCGACTGGCAGGTTCCAGTTCAGGCCACGGGTGATCGCCGAGCCGGATTTCACCGGCGGCGGGCCGACCCGGCCACCGGCTTCCCAGTCACGCTCGGCCTTGGCATTGGCCAGGTCGGTCGCGACCTGCGACTTGCGGGTCTCGGCATTGGCATCCAGGCTGCCGCTGAAGTACACGTTGTCACGGCTGCCGCTGACACCGAACTTCGCGCCCAGCTCACGGGCGAAGGTATCGGTGGCGATGACGATGCGGCTTTCGATCAGCACCTGGTCGACCGGGCGGTCGATCACGTTGATCAGCTCGCGCATGCGCGCGATCTTCTTCGGAATGTCGCTGATCATCAGCGTGTTGGTGCGCTCGTCGGCCACGATGCGGCCGCGCGAGGACAGGAAGCCACTGTCTTCCTGCGAGGAACCACCACCACCGCCACCACTGCCACCACCGCCACTGCCGCCGATGCCCTTGGCCTCGGTCAGCGCTTTGAAGATCTGCGTGGCGCTGTGGTAGTTGATCTGGATGTAGTCGGTCTGCAGGTCTTCGCGGTTCTCGATGGCGATGCGCGCGTCTTCCTTCTCCTGCTCGAACTTGGCCAGTTCGGCCTGCGGCGCCACCCAGATCACGCTGCCGTCGCGACGCTTGTCCAGGCCCTTCGCGCGCAGGACGATGTCCAGCGCCTGGTCCCACGGCACATTGACCAGGCGCAGGGTCACATTGCCCTGCACCGAGTCGGACGCAACCACGTTCAGGTTGGACTCCTCGGCGATCAACTGCAGCACGGTGCGCACCGGCACGTCCTGGAAGTTGAAGGTCACCGGCTTGCCGGTGAAACCGCGCTGGCCGACGGCCTTGGCCGCCTGGGTGACGCTGCCGGCGGTGACCGCGCCAACGGCGGCCTGGGCCTGCCGCGGGCTGATCTCGACCACGTACTCGTTGCCGCTCTGGTAGGCCAGCGATTCCACTGCACCACCGGTGCTCAGCACCAGCTGGGTGCCGGCACCGGACGGCTTGGCGTCGATGCGCTGTACCGGCGTGGCGAAGTCGGTGACGTTCATCGGCTTCTGCAGGTTGGCCGGCAGTCGGGCATTGCCGACGTCGACCACAACGCTGTTGCCCTGCGTGCGCAGGTCAGGGATCGCGCCCTGCCCGTCGAACTGCACGATCAGGCGCCCGGCGCCGTCATCGCCACGCTTGAAATCGATCTTGGCCACCGACAGGCCTGCCGGCGCGGCGGCCGGTGCCACGGTGGCGCCCACCGGCTTTTCCGCCGGTGCGGCAGCCAGCGCCGGAGCACAGGCCAGCATCAGCGCGACTCCCAGCGCGCTGACACGGTTCAAGGTAGAGCGCCGGATGGGACGCAGCCCCTTGGCTTGGTGAAAGGTCATCGTGCTATCCCCAGTAAACGATCATTGATCTTCAAGCGAGAGCGTTGCCGGCCGTTCCAGCCAGCCACCCGCGCCATCCGGCACCAGTTCGATCAGCTCCACGCGGTCTTCGAAGACCGCCGTGACCCGCCCGTCGCTCTGCCCCAGGTAACCGCCCGGGCGCACCCGGTAGGTGACCTTGTCCGGCCCCATCACCAGCGCCACGGTGCCTGCACCGGTGCCGATGGTGCCGACCATGTCCAGCGCATCCAGCGGGAAGCCTTCCAACGGCTCCTTGCGCCGGTTCGGGTCCGGTCGCAATCCGCCGTTCCCCTGCTGCGGATTGGTCCAGGCATCGGTGAACGGATCGCGCATGCCCTGCGCGGAGTATTCAAAGGTCTCGAACTGCTGCATCACCGGCAGCGGTTCCAGCGGTTGCGCCGGTCGCGCACGCTCGCCTTCCACCCACTTCTCAAGGTTCGGTGCGTCGCCGGGCGTGCTGGTCACGCCACGGCCGCAACCGGCCAGCAGCAGCACAGCCAGCACCATCGCACCACGTACGGTCTGCGCGCGCATCACTTCTTGCCCTCCTTGCCAGCGTCGGCCGCCTGCTGCGCCTGCACTTCGGTCTCGTCGAGGTAGCGGTAGGTCTTGACCGTACCGGACAGTTCCAGTGCACCGCTGCGGACGTTGCCGCCGGTCTTTTCCTTGGGCTTGAGGTTGATGTCATGCATGGTCAGGATCACCACCCGCGGCAGCGAGGCCACGCCACTGACGAACGCGCCGAACTGGTGGTAACTGCCCACCATGCGCAGCTTGATCGGCTTTTCGGCGTAGAACTCCTTGATCTGCTCCTGCTCCGGCTCGAACAGCTCGTTGGTCAGGCCACTGGACAGCGCGGTCTGCGAGATGTCGATGATCAGGTCGGGCATTTCGGTCTTGCTCGGCAGCTGCCGCAGCATCTGCTGCAGCACCTGCTCCATCTGCGCCAGCTGCTGCTTCAGCGGCCCCAGGTTCACCGCGCGTTCCTGCTGCTTGGTGAACTCGGTGCGCAGCTCGACTTCCTTCGATTCCAGGCCGGCCAGTTCCTCGCGCTTGCCGCTGATCAGCAGCATCCACGCCACGAACATGATGACCAGCGCCAGCAACGAGCAGAAGACGATCTTGGCCTTCTGCGGCCAGTTGCCGATGTCGTTGAAATCCAGGTTCTTGATGTCGATCTTCTGGCTCATGCGCGGTCCCCCTGCAGCAGCGCATTGAAGGCCTGCGGCGGCTGCGCCAGGCGGCTGCCCTCAGGCTTCGGGGCAGGTGCCGGGGCCGGCGCGGCGGCCGGAGCGGCCGGCTGGTTAGGCTTGGCCGGAGTGGCCGACGGTGCAGCGGCCGGTGCGGCGGGAGCCGCTGCCGGCTGGCCCGCTGCCGGAGCCGCAGGCGTCGCGGCATCCGGACCTGCGGCCAACGGAGCCACCGGTGCCGGAGCAGCCGTCGCCACCGAGCCATCGGCGTTCAGGCCCGGCGTCGCCGAAACCTCTTCGCTCTGTGCCGGCAGCTTCACCTTGACCACGAACACGTAGGGCAGCGCCTTGATGTCGGCCAGCGGGCCGGCCTTGCCGTCCTTGTCCTTCTCCGGGTCACGCGCTTCGATGATCGACAGCTCCGGGTTGGTCATCCAGCCGGAGGTCTCCAGGTTGCGCATGTAGGCCGAAACGCGGGCGTTGGACTGGGTGCGGCCTTCCAGCGTCAGCACATCCCCTTCCTGCTTCAGCGCGGTCAGCACCACGCCGTCGGGGATGGTGCGCACCAGCGCGTCGAACAGGTGGACCATCTGCGAGCGCTTGGCCTGCAGCTCCTCGATCACCTTCTTGCGGGCCAGCAGGCGTTCCTTCTGCGCGTCGAGGCGATCAATCTCCTTGTTCTGTTCCTTGACCTTCTCGATCTCGGCTTCCAGATAGGCGTTGCGGTCCATCTGGCCGCTCACCTGGCGGTCGTAATAGAACCAGATCATCAGCGACAGCAGCAGGCCACCGACAGCGGCCATGCCCAGCATTGCGTAGAACTCGCGCTGGCGTTGCTTGCGCCGCTCGGCGCGCCAGGGCAATAGATTGATGCGTGCCATCAGTCAAAGCTCCTCAGCGCCAGACCGGTCGCGATCATCAGCGCGGGGGCATCCTGGGCCAACGCATGTGCGTTCACCTTCGGCCCCAGGGTCATCTGCGCCAGCGGGTTGGCGACCACGGTCGGCACACCCAGCTGTTCCTCGACCATCTCCGGCAGGCCACCGAGCACGGCGCAGCCGCCGGCCAGCACGATGTGATCGACGCGGTTGAACTCGCTGCCTGCATAGAAGAACTGCAGCAGGCGGCTGATCTGCTGGACCGTGGCTTCCTTGAACGGCTCCAGCACTTCCATCTCGTAGCTTTCCGGCAGGCCGCCCTGGCGCTTGGCCAGCCCGGCTTCCTCGTAGCTCAGCCCGTAGCGGCGCATGATCTCGTCGGTCAGCTGCTTGCCACCGAACACCTGCTCGCGGCTGTAGAGGCTGCGGCCGCCGCGCAGGACATTGAGGGTGGTCATGGTGGCGCCGATATCGACCAGCGCGACCACGCCGTCGATGGATACCGGCAGCTCGCTGGCGACCAGGGCGTAGGCGTTCTCGACCGCGAAGGCCTCCACGTCCATCACCTTGGCCTGCAGGCCACCGAGTTCCAGCGCCGACTGGCGCAGCTCGACATTCTCCGAACGCGACGCGGCCAGCAGCACCTGGACCATCTCCGGGTTGTTCGGGATCGACCCGATCACCTCGAAGTCCAGGTTCACTTCCTCGATCGGATACGGAATGTAGTTGACCGCTTCCAGCTCGATCTGGGCTTCCATGTCGTTTTCGTCGAGATCGGCCGGCATCGGGATCACCTTGGTGATCACTGCCGACCCCGCGACGGCGGCAGCGGCCAATTTGGCCTTGCTGCCTGAACGGTTCATCGCCCGACGGATGGCCTCACCCACGGCCTCCACTTCAACGATGTTCTTCTCCACCACCGCATTGGGCGGCAGAGGTTCCACAGCGTAATGTTCCACGCGGAAACGATTGCCGCTGCGGGACAGCTGCAAAAGCTTTACCGCAGTCGAACTGATGTCGACGCCTACGAGCGGCGACTGACTTTTTGGGATGAGCCCCACGGTTTCTCCCCTGCCGACGGGCACTTGGACGCAAGACCTGCGCCCAAGCATTAATAACGTATTCTTAGCAAATGGCAACGGCCCTGCTGTGAATTCCTTCACGGATTCACCATGCAGCCCCTGACTGTTCCCCTTGCGCTCCCCGGTGCCGACCCCAGCCGGCACCTTGCGTAATCTATACTCTGCGACCACGAAATTCGCAATCGGAATCTGAACCCGATGACTCGACTCCGCCGCTGGCTGCGCTGGATCTTCCTGATTGTCCTGGTCCTGGCGCTGATCGGCGCGGCCGCCGTGGGCGGTCTGTACTATGCCGTTTCCTCCAAGCTTCCCGACGTGCAGACCCTGCGCGACGTGGAAATGCAGGAGCCGATGTACGTCTATGCTGCCGATGGCAAGCTGATGGCGGTGTTCGGCGAGACCCGGCGTACCCCGATCACCATGAAGGACGTGCCGGAGAAGCTGAAGCAGGCCTTCCTGGCGACCGAGGACGCCCGCTTCTACGAGCACGGCGGCGTGGACTACATGGGCATCGGCCGGGCGGTCTGGCTGCTGGCCACCACCAGCGACAAGCGCGTGCCGGGTGGCTCCACCATCACCCAGCAGGTGGCCCGCCAGTTCTTCCTCAGCTCCGAGTACAGCTACACCCGCAAGCTGGCCGAGATCCTGCTGGCGCGCAAGATCGAGTCCGAGCTGAGCAAGGACGAGATCTTCGAGCTGTACCTGAACAAGAGTTTCTTCGGCAACCGCGCCTACGGCGTGGCCGCTGCCGCCGAGTTCTATTACGGCAAGAAACTGAACGAGCTGGACCTGGACGAGATGGCCTCGCTGGCCGGCATCCCCAAGTTCCCCTCGTCGGGCAACCCGATCTCCAACCCGGAGCGTGCCCGCCAGCGCCGCGACAACTACGTGCTGCAGCGCATGGCCGACCTGAAGTTCGTCAGCCAGGCCGAGGCCGACGCGGCCAAGGCCGTGCCGATGCACGCCACCGCGCATGAGCCGCCGGTGCAGGTCGATGCCCCGTACGTGGCCGAGCTGGTGCGCCAGGAGATGATCGCCCGCTTCGGCGGCGACGTGGTCAACAAGGGCTATCACGTCACCACTACCATCGACTCCACCCTGCAGACCGCCGCGAACCAGTCGGTGCGCGACGGCCTGCTGCTGTACGACCACCGCCACGGCTGGCACGGCGTGGAGAAACAGGTGCAGGTGGGTGCTGGCGAAGACGCCGCCGCCCTGGCCGAGCACCTGCGCGGCATGTACGGCCAGGCCGGCCTGCTGCCGGCGATCGTCGCCAGCACCGGCGCCGACGGCAGCGCCACCGTGGTGCTGGCCAACCGCAGCGAGATCGTGCTGCCGGCCGGTGCCGCCAAGTGGACCAACAAGACCCCGGGCAAGCTGGTGCAGCGCGGCGACATCGTGCGCGTGCGCGCCGGTGCCAAGGAGGGCGAGTGGCTGCTGGACCAGATCCCGCGCGGCCAGTCCGCGCTGGTCTCGCTGGATGCCCACAGCGGCGCGCTAAAGGCGCTGGTGGGTGGCTTCAGCTTCTCCGGCAACAAGTTCAACCGCGCCACCCAGGCCCGCCGCCAGCCGGGTTCGAGCTTCAAGCCGTTCGTCTACGCAGCTGCCTTCGACAAGGGCTACAACCCGGCCTCGATCGTGCTCGACGCGCCCGTCGTGTTCCGCGATCGCCGCGGCAAGACCTGGGCCCCGCAGAACGACGGCGGCGGCTTCCGCGGCCCGATGCGCCTGCGTGAGGCGCTGGTGCAGTCGCGCAACCTGGTCTCGGTGCGCCTGCTCGACGGCATGGGCGTGGACTACGCACGCAAGTACATCAGCGAGTTTGGCTTTGCCGAATCGGAGCTGCCGCCGAACCTGTCGATGTCGCTGGGTACCGCCTCGCTGACCCCGCTGTCGGTGGCCCGTGGCTACGCGGTGTTCGCCAATGGCGGCTCGCGCGTGGATACCTGGCTGATCGACCAGGTCAATGACCGCGACGGCAACCTGGTGTTCAAGGAAAACCCGGCGCTGGCCTGCCGCGACTGCGCCGGCAGCAGCGACCAGCCGGTCAACCAGGTGGTGGACGGCTTCAACTTCGGCGCCCCGGCCCCGAAGGTGGACCCGGCCGCTGCGGCCAAGGCCGAAGCCAAGACCGAAACCCCGGCCGCGCCGGCCAACCCCGATGCCCGTACCGCCCCGCGCGCGATCGACGCCCGTACCGCCTACCAGCTGGTGTCGATGATGCGCGACGTGGTCCAGCGCGGCACCGGCGTGCAGGCCAAGGTGCTCGGCCGCGAGGACGTGGGCGGCAAGACCGGCTCCACCAACGACCACCGCGACGCCTGGTTCTCCGGCTTCGGCGGCCCGTACGTGACCACCGTGTGGGTGGGCCGCGACGACTTCCGCTCGCTGGGCTACCGCGAGTACGGTGGCAAGGCGGCGCTGCCGATCTGGATCGACTACATGCGCACCGCGCTGAAGGACACCCCGATCGCGCAGAACGAGCCGCCCAGCGGCATGGTCCAGGCTACCCTCAACGGCGCGACCGAGTGGGTGAAGGTGGAAGACATGGACCGTCTGACCGACTACGACCTGAACCTCAATACGCCGCAGGCCGACGCCGCCGCGTTCGATATCTTCTGAGGAACGGTTTGGTGGGTGCCAACGGTCAATTGGCACCGATGCGGCTCCGGTAGACGCCAACCTTAGTTGGCGCCCCGTGCCGACCAGGGTCGGCACCTACCAGAGCGGTTGCATCCGCCATACCCACGCGGATGTCACATCCGTGCGCTAGTCTGTCGTCAGGTCGCAACAGGAGTCATCGCATGCATCGCGCCCGTCAGCATGCTGCCAGCCAGACCCGCGAGCGGCGCCACCGCCTCGCCCACGAAGCCGCCCGCCTGATGGCCGAAGGCGGCATCCGCGACTACCACCAGGCCAAGTTGAAGGCCGCCAGCCGGCTCGGCATCCACGACGATGCCTCCCTGCCCCGCAACACCGAGATCGAGGACGCCCTGCGCGAGTACCAGCGGCTGTTCTCCGGGCCCCAGCATGGCAACGAACTGCAGCGCCGCCGCGAAGCCGCGATGCGCGCGCTGGAGTTCCTGCACGGCTTCGCCCCGCGCCTGGTCGGTCCCGTGCTGGACGGCACCGCCGACGCCAACAGCCCCGTGCAGCTGCACCTGCACAGCGACGACCCGGAGGCCGTGCACCGCTTCCTGGACGAACACGGCATTCCTGCCGAGTCGCGGACGCGCCGCCTGCGCATGGACCGCGAACGCTGCCTGGACGTGCCGGTGTGGGTGTTCAGTGCCGAAGAGCTGACCTTCGACCTCGCCGTGCTGCCCTACGACGCCCTGCGCCAGGCGCCGCTGTCACCGGTGGATGAGAAGCCGATGCGGCGCGCGTCGGTGGCGCAGCTGCGGCAGGTGCTGGCCGAGGCGGAGATCACCGCGTACGTCGGCGGGTGACGGTAGCTACGGTCTCTTGGTGGGTGCGGACCGTTGGTCCGCGCTCGCCTTTGGTAGGTGCGGACCGTTGGTCCGCACGGTCCTTCAGGCGTCCGGATACCTGACCGAAGAGCAGTCGAGCCTGGCTCAAGCCCGCCTACCGCAGCTCATGCGGCTCCTTGGCATCGCCGGTCAGCAGGCGTGCCAGCCACGGCGCACCCGCGCGCCGTGGGTACTCCACCATCATCCGGGCGTGCATGTCCTGCAGGTCAGCCAACAGCCAGGTCTGGTTGTAGACGTCGCCGAACGTGTCGGACCAGGCCGTCTGTATCCGCGCGCGCTCCCCCCCGTTGAGGTTGGGCATCCTGTCCAGCGGCACCTCCAGCACCGGTGCCAGCGCCTCGTTAATGGCGGTGTTTTCCGCCTCCGCTGCGCGGAGGAGCGACAGCCGATGCTTCAGCTGCCAGCACGGGTACGGGAAGCAGCTGCCCGTGGCTTCGATGTACGACGCCATGTCGGCCAGCATGTGAGCTTTCAGCTGCCACACCATCGAACTGTCCAGCAGCTCCCGCACCCGCATCGTGCGCAGCGTACCGGCCCGGACTTCTTCCGGCGTGGTGAACGGCTCGCCGGGCGTGGTGCCGCCATGCTGCACCAGCACGATGCGATGGATCGCCTCGCCGGTGATGTTCTCCACGCGCAGCGCTGCCACCTCCGGGTGCACGCGCGGCGGCGGGACGCTCACCACCCGCCAGTGGTACCAGAGCACCAGCACCATGCCGGTCAGGCACAGCAGGGTGAACAGCACCCAGCTGTCCAGATTGCGGGTGTAGTAGAAGTACCGCGCCCGCCACAGATAGAACGTGCGGTAGCTGATGAACCGGCTTACCCATCGGTACATGGCCATCTCCTCGGCAAGGACCCCGGCGCGACGGGGTGGATTACGCGCGTCACGCCAGGGCTCCATGGCTTACCAGCCGATGCCCACACCGACGCCCATGCTGCGTTCACCGCTGTTGGTGAAGGCACCATTTAGGCTGAAGGTGGCTGAGCCCTTGTCGTTGAGTACGCGCTGGTAGCCCACCGCCATGGCCGACTCGCCCTCGGCGTAGCCCACGCCCGCACCCAGGCGGTTGTAGGTGGCCAGGCCGGCCGTGTTCATGGCCATGGCCGTCTGCGCACTGCTCATCGCCGCCATGCGGTTGAAGCGCTTGTCCATCTTGTCCAGGCGGCGCTCGACGTTGCTGATCGCACCATCGGTGTACTCGTTGGCGCGGGCCAGCATCTTTTCCAGCTCGGCGGTATCAACCTGCGGCGTGGGCGCGGGCGAGTCATCCTTTCTCGCCTTCGGCTGCGATGCAGTCGAAGCGCCCTCGCCTGCCGAAGCGACCTGCGGCGAACCGCT
Source organism: Stenotrophomonas sp. YJH_SMC_127 (assembly GCF_059372445.1). Classification (NCBI taxonomy): domain Bacteria; kingdom Pseudomonadati; phylum Pseudomonadota; class Gammaproteobacteria; order Lysobacterales; family Lysobacteraceae; genus Stenotrophomonas; species Stenotrophomonas sp. YJH_SMC_127. The sequence goes on from NZ_JCAFVO010000001.1 coordinate 777,979, forward strand.
GGCTTCCGGGCTTGGCATGATCTCTTCGGTCGGCGCCGCCGATGCCGTAGCCATTGCACGCGCCTGCGGCTGGCCGTCCACGCGTTGCTCCAGGCCATCGATGCGACCGTTGAGCTGCTGCTGCGCGGCATGCAACTGGCCACCGTTGACCGCCTCGCGGCTGCCGGCGGCGATCAAGCCGTTGGCGACGTTGGAGATGACCATGCCGTTGGCACCCGCCAGGGTGAGCTGGGCGGTGCCGTCGCTGCGGATGGAGGGAGATTCCTGGACCACCGAGCGGAGCTGGGTTTCCACACTGTCGACACGGGAGTGGGCGGTGACTACGGCCGAGTCGAGCGTGGTGAGAGCTTCGCTGATGGTGTTCTGGTGCTGGCCCTGGACGTTGAAGCCGGGGCTTGTGGCGTTGCCGTTGGCGTCTATGTTGCCGCCGAGGGCAGACAGTGCGCCACGGAGCTGGCCGATGGTGGCGGCGTCGTTGGTGTTGCGGCCGTTAGCGACGTTAGTCAATCTTCGCTTGAGCGACGCATTGCCAAAGGAAACCACTCGGCTTTCTCCAGCAAAAGAGTATGCGCCGAGAGCGACGGACTCCATGGCGCCCTCCGTGACAAGTGCATAACTTCCCAATGCAACTCCATTGCGCTGATCCACGCTCGATCCTGCGCCGAGTGCGTAGCCATTTTCTGCGAAAGAACTGACATACGCCCCACGCCCCAAGGCAACAGAGTTCTTACCGAGTGCGCTCGTGTAGCTGCCAACAGCCGTCCCACCTTCAGATCCCATCGAAGCCTGCGCTCCATTACCCACAGCAACGCCGTAGATTCCCGCCTCGGCACGCTCCCTATTGACTTCCGAACCGACCGCGAACATCTCTGCGTGGCCCTCCATTTTCTCGATCTTTGAATTTGTTGCATGCAGCTGCGATCCGTTTACCACTTCCCGGCTCTCGGCAGACAGCTTTGCATCGGACACACCTGTAAGCTTTGCGCCGCCAAAGTCGATCACGCTGTTTGCTTTCGCAGCAGGAGCAACTCTGGATACGTTTGCATCGAGCAGAGTTTCCAAATCACTCCTGTTGCGAGCAATGTCCTGCTTCGCCGCATACAGCTGACTCCCGGTCACCGCATCACGACTACCCGCGGCAATACGCCCATCGGCGAGATTCGACAGAACCATCCCCTGCGCACCAGCCAGGTTCAGTTGACCGATTCCATCCGTGCTGATTGATGGCGACTGTTGGAACGTCGCGCGTAACTGGCTTTCAACGCCATCTACGCGACTGCCGGCCTTGATCACTGCGCCATCGAGCACAGCCAAGGCTTCACCAACATTATTCTGCGTACCGCCCTGCACGTTATAGGTTGGAGCAATGACTGAACCACTACCGTCCAGATCGGATCCGCCACCTAATGCAGCAAGAGCCTCCTCGAGCTGCGCGATTGTTGATACGTCCCCCTTCCCTATGCCCCGACCGACATTGACCAAGCGTCGCTGGTAAACATCAGTGCCGAATGAAACGGTGTCTGATTCCCTTGCGACTGATCCAGCTCCTACGGCGACCGCTCTGACAGCACTTGGTTCAGCTCTACTGTTCGCGCCAATCGCAGTCGCCTCGACTCCCGCTACGCGTGAGCCAGTACCTAGAGCAAAAGAGCCTTCTGCCCCATTCTCCACAAGCGCCCCTCTGCCAAGGGCTACAGAATTCTTACCGCCCGCGACAGCAAAGGCCCCGACCGCCGTTCCTCCCTCATGATCAGTGCTTGCCTGTGCGGAATCACCAATGGCCACACCAAAAGAGCCCGACCTTGCCGCCTCACTGAGGCTGTCAGTTCCTATGCTCAGGAATCGCCCAGCGCTTTCAATCTCCGCTATACGCTCGTTGGCCACAAACAACTGCCCACCATTTACCGCATCAGTACTGGCCGCAGAGCTGACATCCCCTGCCGCCACTCCCGATACGCGCGCACCTTCCATGTCCACAAGCAGGCGATCAGCACTGAACTTCACCACCCCATCCAGGTCCGGGTCGAAGTTGTCCACGTCCGTACGAAGCTGATCGATGTCGGCGCGGTTGGTCGCGACCCGCCTGTCCTGCTCCACCAGAGCCTGCTCGTGTGTTGCCAGCTGCTGGCCGTGCAGTACCAGCGACTGACCCTGCGTGGAAACAGACTGGTTGGTGGCATGAAGCTGCTGTCCGGTCACGACATCGGTACTGGTGCCGCTCAGCACGCCGTTGGCAACGTTGTTGACGCGCCGCTTCGCGCCGTCCTTGTTGGCCACATCCACCACGGTGCCCGCATTGTCTGCGCCCAGGCGCACATTGCCCGTGGCCGATACCTGGCTGACCAGACCACTCAACGCCGTGGCCCTGCCCAGCGCATTGTCCGCAGTAGCCTTGGCGCCGGTTGCCGCCGTCTGCGCGGCATTGGCCGCATTCTGTGCAGTGGTCACATTGGCATTGGTAGCGTTGAGCTGCTTGCCGGTCACGGCCTCGGTGCTGGAACTACTGAGCGCACCGTCAGCCAGATTGACCAGCTTGCGCTTGATGGCGCTGCTGCCGACGGAGATCTGATTGGTGTCACTGGTCTGCGACCCGTTACCCAACGCCACCGATCCCTTGTGCTGAGCTACGGAGCGATCACCAATGGCCACGGCACTCTCGGCCGAGGCCCTGGCCAGATTACCCGCGGCCGTTGCGAAGGCTGCACTGGCCTGCGCACCACGGCCCAGTGCCGTGGACTGGCCGGCGCTGGCCTTGCTCTGGTACCCGGTGGCGGTGGCATGAATTGCATCCGCCGACGCCTCATGGCCGATGGCAATGGCACGGTCACCTACCGCGCTGGCCTGCAGCCCTGCCGCAACAGCGCCATTGCCGCTGCGTGACATGGCCCCCACCGAGACGCCCGCATTGGCATTGGCAACACGGTTCCCGTCCTTGTCCACGCCGGAACGCGCGTCGTCGCCCAGTGCGAGGCTCTTGCCGTTGTAGCCCTTGGCGTTGCGCCCGACTGCGGTGCTGATGCCATAGGTATTGAACTCAGCAAGCGCACCGCTGCCCAGCGCCAGCGCTTCTGCGTTGAGTCGGTTGTTGACCGCATCAACGCCCGCCTTGGCTGCATTCGCCGCCGCCGCAGCGGCCGCCACCGACGCATTGGTGGCGTGCAACTGGTTGCCGGTGATCGCGTCGGTACTGCCCGCCGCAATCACGCCATCGGCGAGGTATTGGATCCTGCGCTTGTTGCTGCTGCTGCCCACCGACACCGTATTGGCGCTGGAGGTCACAGAGTTGGCACCAAGTGCAACAGAGTTTCCGTGCGTTGCCGTTGCCCCGCGGCCAAGCGCGGCCGTACCGCTGCTGCTTGTCTTGGCCTGATAGCCGATGGCAACGCCGTCATGCGTGGAACTGGCGCTCCCACCCAAGGCGATGGCACCCGTCCAACCGCTGGTGCCCGCGAAGGCGCCTGCACCGATGGCGATGCGGGAGATGCCCGAGCCGGACGCTGTGCGAGCGCCCCCGCCCAACGCAACGGTATCATCGCCATCAGCCGTTGACCCAATGCCCATCGCAAGCGCACGATTACCCACTGCTTGGGCAGCGTTGGCATTGGTCGCCGCGGTCCCCGTCGCCAGCAACTTCTGACTCTGGCTCACGCTGGCCAGCGCCTGCTGGGTAGCATGCAGCTGCCTGCCGGTCACTGCATCGCTGCTGTTGGCGTCGACCGCACCGTCGGCAAGGTATACGATTTTGCGCCGCATGCTGCCGTTACCGACCGACACCTGATTGTCGCCGTAGTCGTTGGAGTCAGCCCCCAGTACGACGGAATTGCGTCCGGAAGCTAGCGCACCACTTCCCAGTGCGACCGCGTTATGCGCGTATGACTTCGCATCGTTGCCCACCGCGACTCCGCCGAGCTCCCAAGCGACCGACTTGTGCCCAAGCGCGGTCGCGTATTGCCCATTGGCATTGGCCTGGTAACCGAGTGCCGCGCCGTAGCTGTTGGAGAATGCCCATACACCGACCGCGACCGCCCTGTCACGGGCACCGGCGTACGAACCGAGCTGGACGAAATCGCTGTAGGCCAGCGGAAGCGCGTTCGCGCGCGAGAACGCTCGCCCGCTGGGAGCGATGGCGGCATCTTCGTGCGCAAGCATGGCGCTTGTGTTGAACGGGCCAAAGGCAGCGTAGAGGGCATCTTCCGTCCACTCATCAGCGCTTGTATCGGAATGACCCGCTGTGGCTGCCATGACCGATGCCGGCAGCATGGCCAGCATCAGCGCCAGTCCGGGGCCACGCGACGTGTGCCTGCGCGTGCCGCGGGCTGTGGCAAGTTCACTTGCAACCACCCAGCATTGGCGGGCGGCGGACCAGAGTCGTCGATAGATCTTGTTCAAGGGATTCTCCTTAACAAACGGAACAGAAGGAACCGCTGCGGTGTAAGGTCGCAGCGGTGAGATGCACTCAGAGCGCGACGTTGTGCACGTGCTCGCGATAGCCATCGCGGGTCAGCCGATAGCGCAGCTGCAGCGTGTGGCCCGGCTGCAGGGGAAATGGCAGTTCCAGCGCGCTGCCGGGGTACAGGCTGCGCGAGACGTCATGCGCGGTGCAGCGCGCGCCATCGCAGTCAGCGATACTGGTGATGCCCACGCGTACCGTGCCGGTGTTGCGCAGCTGATTTCCCTCCACCTGCACGTCCATCGTCGATTGCGCGGGCAGTACATTGACCAGCGCGCCCCAGACCAGGCTGACGCCGACATTGGCCTGGGCCTTCTCACCCTCGCCTGCCGGGTCTGCACGTTCGGGGCCGCGCACGCCCTCGAAGTACACGCGGTATGCCGTTTCCTTTTCGACTGGCTGCAGCGGAATCACACGGATCAGCCGGTTGCCGCCACCGGCCAGGGCGAACTTTCCCGGCGTGATGGCGATTGCGGCCTCATTCGGCTCCACCTCAACCTCCTGTTCACCTGCCCCCGCCGGGTCGACGATGCGCTTGATCGATGCCTGCACGTACTGCGGTTGGGTGGACTGCGAGTAGATGCGTATCTGTGCGCCTTTCTTCGCGTCTACCGACGTACGCATGGGGTGCACGGTGAGATTGGCATGGGCAGGCAACGCCATCAGCAGTGACAGCGGCAGCAGGCAGCGGACTAGGGGTTTCATCGGGGACTCCATGTGGGGTTCAGGGCGTGACGGTGGGAACACGTAGTTCCACCTTGAGATCGCCGCTGTAGTAGCCGGGGCGCTTGGTGCTGACCGGCACGCGCGGTGTTTCCAGCGTCAATGGCGTAGGCACGCAGAACACCGGCTGCGTCATGCCGGGCAGCAACACCAAGCGCAGCCGCGCGCTGTCGATGCCGTGCAGCAGCTGTTCCACGCCGTTGGGCAGGGGCACTGCACTGCCGTTGTGATCCAGGGTGACGGTGTAGTCCACGCGCTGGCTGGCATCGCTGCCGCCATCGACGTGCCATACCGAGTAGCCCGAGGGCCCGGGAGGTTGCGTGCCGCTGTCGCGCACGGTGACGCCCAGGTAGCTGCTCTGCGAACCGAGTCCGTCGTACAGGCACATGTCGAGCTGGGTACGGCCGCCGACGGTCTGCGCGATCGGGTCGTACTGCAGGTTCAGGCCGACGTGCGGGGTGACTTGGTCGAAAAGCGGGAAGTAGATGGAGACCGCGTTGTGGTCGGTGATGGTAAAGTCGAAGGAGACCGTGTTGGTGAGCACTGCGGCCTGTTTTGGATCCACTCTGAGATCGAGGAGGAGTTCGCCCCGCCAGTGGCCGGCGACCAATCGGCTCAGTTCTTCTTGGGGAAGTACAAGCCTCACCCCGGTACCTAGTGGGGAATCAACATTGCACTGGTCCCAAGCAGCCGAGTAAAGCGGATACACGTGTGGGGTCCAGAAATCGCCAGAGCATGCGCGACCGGACACAATCCGTCGTAGCCATCCGTTCAACCTCACTTCTGTTGGAAGACCAGATCGCTGTTCGACCATCCGAAGTACGATGTCTGACGGCCTGAATGAAACACTCTCATCGCCAGAGATATTGCAGCTGCCTTGCGACGGGTCGATGTTAGATCGGCAGGTCAGGTGTATTTGTCCGAGCTTGCGGGAGACGTCGCGACTGAAGCCCAGAACAGTCCGGTCTGGCCAAATCTCGAGATCACCGGGCATGGATGATCGATCCCATGCGCGGGTGACCTGCTGGACTATCGGGCTGGGGTCGGTCTCCGGCGGCTGTTGCGCCTTCGCCCGCGGCACCAACACCACCATCGCACACATCACCGCCATCACCCACCACACGCGCCGGCTCACTTCGCACCTCCCGCTGCTGCGGTCTGTGGCGTGGCGGCAATCAGCGCCTGCTCCTGCAGCAGCCGCGTCACCCGTGCCTGGTGGCGGATGTCGGCGGGCAGCTGGGCCACGGCCAGCGGTTCGCACTGCACGGCGCCGACCAGCATCACCACGCTGCGGCGCTCGCGCACCTGCAGCGGGCAGTGCAGCAACCGGTCGTCCTGCAGCAGGTACAGGGTCTTCTCGCGTCGTGGGAAGTCGGCCACGAAACCTCCGTTGCTGCCGGTGCCGGGCACCGGCGCGTTGAGAATGCGGGCACCGCGCAGCGGTGCGCCGGCGATGTCCTGGGCGTTGCCGATGAAGGTGTAGGTCACTTCAATCGGCACCGGCATGCGCACCAGCCGGCCCGGTGGCAGGAACAACGGACGCGCGCCGCCCACACCGCTCACGCGCACGGCGGCGATGCTGTCCAAGGCGCTGGCGTCCTGCACTTCAGCGCGGTGCGACTGGTAGGCGGAAATCGGCAGCAGCCGGCGCTCGCCCAGCTTCAGTCGCTGCCGGCGCAGCCCGCCCACCTGCAGCTCGGCGGCAACGCCGCTCAGGTCCAGGTCGTCGGTGTCATCCACCTGCACCGCCAGCCCCGCGTCGGCGCCAACGCCAGCGCCCCAGTACACGCCGCGCTTGCCGATGGCCAGGCCGGAACTGTGCGTGGCGCTGTACGCCACTTCGTTGCCACCCTGGTGCTGGTAGCGCGACACCGTGGCACCGGTCTGGCCGATGCGGTTCTGCAGCTGGGTACTCAGCGTGGCGCTGTAGCGCTCGTTGTTGTTGCCGCGCAGTTCGCCGGATACCTCGCGGTACTGATCCTCGTATTCCTGGCGCAGCGTCTGCCCGGCGCTGTAGTTGATGTCCGGGCGCGCATGCTGTGGTTGCCGCACGTCCACGCCATAGCGTCGCTGCGAACTGCCGCGGTCATCGTGCTGCAGGCGGTTGAGGCTGAAATTGAGGTAGATGCCGCGGTCACGGCCGTCGCGCAGCCCACCGCCGCTGGTCTGCTGCCACACGCCGATGCGGCTGGAGACACTGAACTCGCCCCAGCGCTGGCTGCGGCTGTAGCTGGCCTGCCAGGTGCGGCTGAGCTGCGGTATGCGCGTGGGCTGTGGCATCCACGGCGGCAGCAGCGGGTCAAGTCCGGCCAGCGGATCATCATCCAGCCCCGGCCGCACGGTGCCTGCACGCCAGGTCTGGCGGCGCGTATAGGCCACGTAGGCGTTGCCGCCGGCCACCGGCAGCGCCATCGAGGCGCTGAGCGAATCGGCGCAGCCCAGCCGGTCGCGCGCGTCATCCTCGAACTGGCAGGCACGGCCGCGCATGCGCTGGTGGTACACATTCCACGAAGCACGGCGACGGTAGGAAAGCTGATGCTGCTGGCCACGGCTGCCATCGCTGCCGTGCATGCCACTGAAGGTGGCGCGGACTTCCTGGGTGGCAAACACATGGCGCAGGTCCACCCGCAGTTCGCCGTAGCTGAAACCGCCCAGATCGGCGATGCCAGCGGTCATGGCCACGTTGCGCCCCATCGGCACGCGCAGACCGCCCATGGCCGCCAGTTCGTCGTTGAAGCGGTCGCTGCGGCGCTCGTTGCGGCGGCCGCCCTGCAGGAACCACTGCACGCTGCTGTCGGTCCAGTCACCGCCCTTGTCGAACGGCGCGTCCTCGTTGCGTACCAGCACGCCGTCTTCGTAGATGCGCAGGCTGACGGTGTAGTTGCCCATGGGGAACCGGCGCGTATCGAGCTGGTTGATGCCTGCCTGCAGGTAGAAGGTCTGCAACAGGCGCTCGCCATCGAACGCATCCACACGCGCATCGCGCGCCAGCAGCACGGTGAGCGGCGTGGCCTGCACGGCGGCGGCGGAGTCCACGTAGGCCTGCGTGGTGCCCAGCCGCAGGCCCTGGAAGCGATCCATCGGCAGCATGCTGAAACTGAAGGTGCCGCCCTGCGGGCTGCTCAGGTTGCGGCGGTCCATGCGCCCGGCCTGCAGGTAGTGCTGCTGGCCCAGGTCATGGCGGTAGTAGGCGTTGTCGAGCTGGAAACGGCGGCTGGCAAGACCGCCGCGGTAGTGCTGCTGGCTGAAGGTCCAGTCGGCGGACAGGTGCCCGCGCTGGAACACGCCCAGTGCACCCATGCCCTGCGCGGCCAGCGCCTGGTAGCCGCGGCCACCGCTGACATTGAAGGTGTGCTGGTGCAGGAAGGCGTTCTCGGCATTGGCACTGACCTGGTGGTAGCGCTCGGCGGCCGGCTCGCCGGGGATCCATTGGCGGGCGACAAACAGGCGCACAGCGCCCTCGCCTTCGTCATACAGCGCGCGCACGGCAGTGGGCTCCTGGGGAGGATCGATGTACCCGCAACCGGCACTGGCACCGCCGTAACGGCATGCCAGATGACTGTTGCGCGGCAGCGGCTTCGACAACGCCGGCAGCAGCGCTGCCTGCGCTTCGGCGGACAGCTGCAATGCCTGCAGCGCCTCGGCCGGGGTTTCCAGCTGCACGTGTTCCAGGGTCACGCGCACCGGCACCAGCCCGGTCGAACGACCGAACAGACGGATCTCCAGTTGTTCGGTCTGGCCTTCGACCAGATCCTCGAAACCGGCGGGAACGCCGCGCGCCGCGACCAGGGGTGTGGCCAGCGACAGGGCGAGCGCGACCGCCAGCCGGGTGACGGCGGGTGCGGGAGCATTCATGGGGATTACCGGAAGCAGCCGGCCCGGCAAGCGGGCCGGCGCGGGTGCCTTACGGGCTGGTGGTCTTCTGCTGCATGGCGATGGTGACGATGCCTTCGTAGCGGCCACCGCGGGTGATCGGCGCCGGGCTGGTCTGCGCGATACGCAGCGCCATCGGGATCGACGCACCGGGCATGGCGCCATCGAACAGATCGGATGCAGTGAAATCCTGCGCCGCCACGGTCAGCGCCCTGCCGTTGAGGCTGACGGTCAGCGGCACCGGCGTACCGCCACCATCGGTGTTGAGCAGCTGCGGGGTGCTGCCAACACGCACTTCGATGTCCTTGCTTTCATCGTTGGAGTAGATGCGCACCTGCTGCGACCAGGGCACCAGGCCACTGACCGGGTTGTGGACCATGTTGACCACCGAATCCAGCGCCGTGCCATCGGCCTTGAGCAGGGCCAGGGTCGGATCGACGTTGGCCCAGACCTTGATGTCGGCGTCAAATGCATTGGCGGACAGCGAAACGGTAGCCAGCGCTGCAGCGAGCGCGGCCTTCTTCAGGATGGAGTTCATGGTGTCTCTCTCGGACGGTGGGATATGAGGCCTCCAGTGCGGAGGCATCACCCGCCTGCGTGGGGGCGGGCGACGGAGAGAATGGTAGGCAGCGCCCTACCCTGCGGCCATTCAAGCTTTCCTAAATAGATGCGTGTTAAGGAGATTCCTTGAAGGCGTTCAATGTTTGAGGGCTATGCAATTGTCCTCACCAGTCCTTTGCAACAACCCTCATTGCACTGACGCCAAAATGCATCAGGCCGCCTTTCGGCGGCCTGATGCGATGAACGGTGCGGTGCCTAGAAGAAGATCGCGTACAGGATCAACAGCGGAATCGGCACACCCAGGAACCAGAGCAGAAGCGTTTTCATGGCAGGTCTCCTTGCATCAGATGGGGTTACAGGTCGCGGCGACGGCCGCCCCAGGTGGCGCTGAGGCTGGCGAAGAACGCGCCGATCAGCAGGGTGATGAACAGCCACAGTGCGGCATAGGCCGTGGCCTTGCGCGCATCGTCGGCAGCTTGCTTGGCGGTGTTCTTGGCCTTTTCCAGCGCAGCACGCATGCGGGTCTGCACGTCGGTCACACGGGCCTGCGCTTCAGCCTGGCTCATGCCCGTCTCGCGCGCGATCAGCTGCGACAGGTACTGGGTATCGGCCGGATCCAGGCCATCGCCCTGCAGACTGTTGACGATGATGCGGTTCACTTCGGCACGGAGTTCGCGGCGGTCACCCATCGGGCCATTGCCCAACATCGGGCGCGGCGGCGGGGCCGTGCGGGCGTCACGTGGGCCGACGCTGGCGACCGGGGAAGGCGTGGCCGGGCCCATGGGCGGCACGCCCGGCGTAGCGTCGGCGGCGCCCGGGGCCGGCGGCGCGCTCGCAGCTGCGGGGTCTGCATGGGTGGCGTTGCGGAACAGCGAGTCCACCCAATAGTTGAGGTCGCCTTCCGGTGCGGCCGCAGCGGCGCTACCGGCACCCGCGGCGGCAACGCCGGCCGTGGATGCAGCGGCGCCTGCAGTGGCGCCGGCAACCTTTGCGCCAGCGCCCAGCACGCCACCGATGGCCGAGGTCAACAGGCCAGCAGTGAGCAGGGTGGCCACGGCCCAGGACACGAAGCCGTGCGCGGTATCGCGGAAGTAGGTTTCATCGCCGTGGATCTGCGTCCACTTGGTGCGCAGGCGACCGGCCAGATAACCGCCCAGGCCGGAAGCGGCCAGCGCGGTGAAGGTGAGCCAGATGATGCTGGACCAGCCGAAGGTTTCCTTGCTGACGCCTTCGAACGACCACGGTGACACCGATGACAGACCAAGGCCCACGCCGAGAATCAGCAGGATGAGGGAGAGTGCAGCGGCAGCGGCGGCGCCGGCGAAGATCGCGCCCCAGGACACGGCGCTTTCGCTGGGAGGGGCGACGATGGGGGCGGTGACGACAGTGGCGACGTCTGGGCCGAGCGGGCCGCGCTCGGGTGGGTCGAATCGGGTACTCATCGGGATGGATGCTCCATTTCAGGTGCTGCGGATGCAGTTGGTGTCCTGAGGCTGCGCGAGCGGTTGTGAAGCTGGCGAGACCCTTGAATCACGCGGTCTTGGCGCGGTGAAGCGCGTGCCAACCAAGGTTGGCACCTACCGAAGGCGGATGCGGTGGTAGATCCACGCCATGCGTGGATGATTTTTCGCGGGCGCCGAAATCGTGCGGACCAACGGTCCGCACCTACCAGGTCCGCGCAAAAAAAAACGCCCCGCGGATGCGGGGCGTTTCATCACGAACTACGGCAGGAGATCAGCCCTGGTAGTCGCGCACGTCGCTGCCGGTGTAGACCTGGCGCGGACGGCCGATCTTCATTTCCGGGTCGACCTGCTGTTCCAGCCAATGCGAGACCCAGCCGGAGGTGCGGCCGAGGGCGAACATGACGGTGAACATCTCGGTCGGGATCTGCAGCGCCTTGTAGATGATGCCGCTGTAGAAATCGACGTTCGGGTACAGCTTGCGGGCGACGAAGTACTCGTCCTGGAGCGCGGCCTGTTCCAGCTTCACGGCCACGTCCAGCAGCGGATCCTGCACGCCCAGCTGCTTGAGCACCTTGCTGGTCATCTCGCCGATGACCTTGGCGCGCGGATCGAAGTTCTTGTAGACGCGGTGGCCGAAGCCCATCAGGCGGAAGCCGGAGGTCTTGTCCTTGGCCTTGACCACGGCGGACTCGACGTTGTCGGCGCTGCCGATCTCTTCCAGCATCTTCAGCACGGCTTCGTTGGCACCGCCGTGGGCCGGACCCCACAGCGCGGTGACGCCAGCGGCGACCGACGCGTACGGGTTGGCACCGGTCGAACCGACCAGGCGCACGGTCGAGGTCGAGGCGTTCTGCTCGTGGTCGGCGTGCAGGATGAACAGCAGGTCCAGCGCCTTGACCACGTCCGGGTTCAGATCGTACTGGCCGTCAGCCGACTCGAAGGTCTGCTTCAGGAAGCGGCTGACGTAGTCCAGCGAGGTGTCCGGCTTGTTGGCGGGCAGGCCCTTGCCATGGCGGTAGATCAGCGCCGACAGGGTCGGCACCTTGGCGATCAGGCGCACGGCGGCCTGGCGGCGCTGTTCGGCGTCGGACAGGTCCAGCGAGTCGTGGTAGATGGCCGACAGCTGCGCGATCGCAGCAGCCAGTATGGCCATCGGGTGGGCGTCCTTGGCGAAGCTGCCGATCAGGGTGTTGATCGAGTCGTCGACATTGGCTTCGGCAGTCAGCTCATCGGTGAAGGCCTTCAGCTGCTCGGCGCTCGGGCGCTCGCCGTTGATCAGCAGGTAGGCCACTTCGACGTAGCTCGACTTTTCCGACAGCTGCTCGATCGGGTAGCCGCGATACAGCAGCACGCCCTTGTCGCCGTCGATGTAAGTGATGGCGGATTTGCAGCTGGCCGTCGCGGTGAAGCCGGAATCGTAGGTGAAAAACCCCGTTTCCTTGGTCAGCTTCGCGATGTCGACGCAGTCGTTGCCAAGGGTGGGTTTGATGACGGGCAGAACGACGGACTTATCGCCGGCGTTGAGCGTGACCTGATCAAGATCGGACACTGTGTGCGCTCCTTCATGGGAAGGCGCCTGCCCAAGCGCATTGGTCAGGCACGTGAATGACGTCCTCGGCCTGTGCCGGGGATCATGCCATTATCGCACAGCAGCATTTGCCCGGCGCTAGACAGAAGTCGTAGACGGCAGGCGGCCAGAACCCGGCCAGCAAGCGGCCCGGATCGGCAAAAGCGTTGTCACACGAACGCAGTGTTCTGTCCATCCAAACGCCCGTTGGGTTGGCGTTGGGGAAAAACAAACGGCCGCGCAGAGCGCGGCCGTCGGTTCGAAGCTGGATCGACAGATCAGCGCGCGTAGCGCTTCTGGAACTTGTCGATGCGGCCCGAGGTGTCGATGACCTTGTGCTTGCCCGTGTAGAACGGGTGCGAAGCCGAGGAAATTTCAACCTTGACCAGCGGGTATTCGTTGCCGTCTTCCCACTGGATGGTTTCCTTCGTCGCCATGGTGGAGCGGGTCAGGATCTTGAAATCGGAGGTGACGTCATGGAAGACGACGTCGCGGTAGTTCGGATGGATATCGGCCTTCATGGGCTCACACCGTAAATGGGCTGGTGGTCAAGAGCGGCATTATAAGCACCGGTTGCCGCTCGGGGCAACCGGTGCCGGGCAACGGACGTCAGTCCGCGCCCAGGGCCTGGCGCACCAGGGCTTCGAAACGCCCTTGGTCGTAGGCCATCAGCAGATCGCAGTTGTCCGGCTGGCCGGTCTGGCGGTTCCAGTCGACGATGGTGGCGCCGCGGCTGAACGTGCCGTTCAGCTCAACGTTCAGCGGACGCGACTCGACCCGCAGCTGCCCTTCCGGGTTCAGTGCCCAGGCCATGGCCACCGCGTCGGCGGTGTACCAGCGCCCGCCCTTGCTGTCCTCGGACAGGCCACGAGTCTTGCGCGAGATCAGCTCGTAGAAGCGGGCGCGATCGGAATCGGCCTGCAGCCATTTCTCGGCTTCTTCCAGCGGCAGACCGTGGGCAACAGTGGCCTCCCAGTCCGACACCAGCAGGTGCTTGAACGCGGTGAACACCACGTGCGCAGCTTCCGGATCGAAGGCGATGTTGAATTCGGCCGCCGGAGTGATGTTGCCGTGACAGGTGACTGCGCCGCCCATCACCACGATGCGCTTGATGCGCTGGGGCAGGGTCGGGTCCAGCTTCAGCGCCAGTGCCAGGTTGGTCAGCGGGCCCAGCATCACCAGCATCAGTTCGCCGGCATGCACGTGCGACAGGCGCAGGATGGCCAGCGCAGCATGCTCGGCTTCGGCCTGGCGGCTCGGCGGCGGCAGGTCCACGTCGCCATAGCCATCACGGCCATGCACGTGGGCAGCGTCTACGGAAGGATGCAGCAGCGGATCCGGGCTGCCGGCAAACACCGGCACGTCGGTGCGGCCGACGATGTCGCAGAGCTTGAGGGCGTTGCGGACGGTGTACTGCAGGCCGACATTGCCGGCGGCGATGGTCAGGGCGACCACGTCATGCCGTTCATCGGCAAAGGCCATCAGCAGGGCCAGGGCGTCGTCCACACCGGGGTCGGTGTCGATCAACAGGGGGATCTTGTGGGTCATCGTTGCCGTCTTCAGATCGGCAACGAAGTGTGGACCGGGATGATGACCGTTGCAAGTATGGGGGGCGGCAGGGCTGCGACCTGCACCCGCGGTAGTGCCGGCCGCTGGCCGACAACTTCAACAGCAACGCCGAAAACGGGTTTCCCGCGGATGGCAGGGAAGAGCTCTCTGTAGAGTCGAGCCATGCTCGACTCCCGCGCGCAGCGCGCACGGCAGCCGAGCGTGGGCTCGGCTCTACAGTAGATCCACGCCGTGCGTGGATGAGCGTGCCGGAAATGGGGTCAGAGGCCATTGCTGCGCAAAGGGCTCTGACCCCAGGGTGCTTACGCCGAGGCGTAGCGCACGGCGGTGCCGATCCATCGCTGCACCACCCGATCGGCCAGTGCAGGCTGCTGCTCCAGCAGGCGCTCGGCCAGTGCGTGCACGCCGGGCAGCAGCCCGGCGTCGCGGGCCAGGTCGGCGATGCGGAAACCGGCCAGGCCGGTCTGGCGGGTGCCCAGCAGCTCGCCGGGGCCGCGCAGTTCCAGATCCTTCTCCGCGATGACGAACCCATCGTTGGTTTCGCGCATGGTCTGCAGGCGCTCGCGCGCCATCTGCGAAAGCGGAGCCTGGTACAGCAGCACGCAGCGCGACACCGCCGAACCACGGCCGACGCGGCCGCGCAGCTGGTGCAGCTGGGCCAGGCCGAGGCGCTCGGCGTTCTCGATCACCATCAGCGAAGCATTCGGTACGTCCACACCCACTTCGATGACCGTGGTCGCGACCAGCAGGTCGATCTCGCCGGCCTTGAAGGCCACCATCGTCGCCAGCTTCTCGGCCGCTTTCAGCCGCCCGTGCACCAGCCCCACGCGCACGCCGGGCAGCAGTGCCTGCAGTGATTCGTAGGTGGCCTGCGCCGGAGTGGCATCCAGCTCTTCGCTTTCCTCGATCAGCGTGCACACCCAGTAGACCTGCCGCCCTTCCTGGCAGGCCAGCGCGATGCGCTCGATCAGCTCCGGGCGGCGGTCATTGTTGAGGGCGACGGTCTGTACCGGCGTGCGGCCCGGCGGCAGCTCGTCGATGGCCGACACATCCAGGTCCGCGTATTCGGACATCGCCAGCGTGCGCGGAATCGGCGTGGCGGTCATCACCAGCTGGTGCGGCACGCTGTTGCCACCCGCGCCCTTGTCGCGCAGCGCCAAGCGCTGGTGCACGCCGAAGCGGTGCTGCTCGTCGACGATGGCCAGAGCCAGATCCTGGAACACCACCGCCTCCTGCATCAGCGCGTGGGTACCCACCACCACCTGCGCTTCACCGCTGGCGACCTGCGCCATCACCTTGGCGCGTGCCTTGCCGGTGACCTTGCCGGCCAGCCAGGCGATGCGCACGCCCAGCGGCTCCAGCCAGCCGCGCAGGTTGTTGAGGTGCTGCTCGGCCAGCAGTTCGGTGGGTGCGGCCAACGCAACCTGCTTGCCCTGCTCCACCGCCAGCATCGCGGCCAGCGCAGCGACCACGGTCTTGCCGGAACCCACATCGCCCTGCACCAGGCGCAGCATCGGGCTGGGGCGCGCGAGGTCTTCGCGGATCTGCTTGAACACGCGCGCCTGCGCACCGGTCAGGGCGAACGGCAGCTGCTTCAGCAGTGCCTTGGCCAGCTTGCCGGGGCCCGCCAGCGGCGGCGCGTGGTGTGCCTGCAAGGCAATGCGCTGGCGGCGCAGGCTGAGGTGGTGGGCCAGCAGTTCTTCCATCGCCAGGCGGCGCTGCGCCGGGTGCGTGCCGGCGGCCAGCGCGGCCAGGTCGGCGTCCGGTGGTGGCCGGTGCACGGTCAGCAGCGCGCTGCGCAGCGACGGCAGGCCGAGGCCATCGAGCCAGCCGCCGGGCAACAGTTCCAGCGCGCTTTCCTCGGGCAGGCGGTCCAGCGCCTGGCCGATCAGCTTGCGCATGGTCATCGGGCCGACGCCTTCGATGATGGGGTACACCGGGTCGAGGCGGTCGCCGAGTTCAGGATTGTCGTTGCGCCCCAGCACCTGGTAACTGGGATGGACGATTTCCAGGCCGAGGTGGCCGGGCTTGGGCGTGCCGAAGCAGCGCAGCCGGTTGCCGACCGCGAACTGGCCGACCTGCTGTTGGCGGAAATGGAAGAAGCGCAGCACCAGGGTGCCCTGCCCTTCGTCTTCCACCGCCACTTTCAGCATCGGCCGGTAGCGCATGCCGCGCTCTACCGCGACCACCCGCCCTTCCACCTGGGCCGGCACGCCGTTGCGCAGGTCTTCGATGCGGGTCAGCCGGGTCCGGTCTTCATAGCGCAGGGGCAGGTGAAGCCAGAGATCCTGCAGGGTGGCCAGGCCACGCGCCTGCAGTTTGGCGGCCACGGCCGGACCGACGCCGGCGAGCATCGCCAGGGATGCTTCGCCGGACGGTGACAGGACCGGGGTGACCGCCGCCTTGCGTGCCACGTGGTGGTCAGTCGATGACCATCACCGCGTCGACCTCGAAGCTGGCGCCCTTCGGCAGGCCGGAGACTTCGATGGTGGAACGGGCCGGGTACGGGGCCTGGAAGTAGTCCTGCATGACCGCGTTGACCTTGGCGAACTCGCCCAGGTCGGTCAGGTACAGGCCCAGACGCACGACCTTGTCCAGCGAGCCGCCGGCGGCTTCGGCCACGGCCTTGAGGTTGTCGAAGGCGCGACGGGCCTGCGCTTCGACGTCGCCAGCGCCGACGATGTCGCCGGTGGCCGGGTCAAGCGGGATCTGGCCGGAGAAGTACACGGTGTTGCCGGCGCGCACGGCCTGCGAGTACGGGCCGATGGCGGCGGGGGCCTTTTCGGTGTTGATGATCTGGCGGGACATGGGTCGCTCCGGTGCTTTGGGGGAAAACAGAGCGGTGATTGTACCGGGTGGGCGCGGCATCGGCTGGGGGTCGGATCCGTTTCCCGGCGGGAAACGGATCCGACCCCGTATGTCGTGTGCGCGGAACGTCATCCACGCATGGCGTGGACCTACTGGCGGCGTACCGACTGCACGACCGACAGGCGGCGCAGGCGGCGCATCACTTCGGCCAGGTGGTTGCGGTCGCGCACCTGGATGTTGAACGCCAGCACGGCGGCGTTGAAATCGCGATCCAGGTAGTCCACGCGCTCGATGTTGGAGTGGCTCTGCGCGATGGCAGCGGCCAGCTGTGCCAGCACGCCGGTGCCGTTCTCCACTTCCACCACCAGCGAGGTGTCGTAGTCACCGGAGACGGTGGTGTCCCAGCCGATCGGCACCCAGCGCTCGGGCGACTTGCGCAGCTCGGCCAGGTTCGGGCAGTCCATGCGGTGCACCACGATGCCCTTGCCGGCGGTGTGGTAGCCCATGATCTCGTCGCCGGGAATCGGCTGGCAGCAGCCGGCGAAGGTGACCACGCCACGCTCGCTGCCGTTGATCAGGATCTTTTCCTGCGAGTGGTGGCGCGAATGCGGGCCGCCACGCAGTTCGGCGTAGGCCATCAGCGCCTGCGCGGCCTGGGTCGGCATCCAGTTGCCCAGTGCGACCTCGGCCAGCAGGGCTTCCAGGCGCGGGAAGCGGTGTTCGGCCAGGAACGCATCCAGACGCCCCTTCGGCAGCCGCTCCAGCGACGAATCCATCGCCTCCAGCGCACGGTCGAGCATGCGGTGGCCCAGCTGCACGGCATCCTCGTGCTCCAGCTGCTTGAGCTGGTGGCGGATGGCGGTGCGCGCCTTGCTGGTAACCACGAATTCCAGCCACTGCGGTTTCGGCGTGGCCGAGCGTGCGGTGATGATCTCCACCGACTGCCCCGACACCAGCTTGGTGCGCAGCGGCACCAGTTTCTTGTCCACGCGCGAGGCCACCGCCATGTTGCCGACGTCGGTATGCACGGCGTAGGCGAAATCGAGCGCGGTGGAATTGCGCGGCAGGGCCAGGATCTTGCCCTTCGGGGTGAACAGGTAGACCTCGTCCGGGAACAGGTCGACCTTGACGTTGTCCAGGAACTCCAGCGAGGAACCGGCGGCACGCTGCGAGTCGATCAGCTCGACGATCCACGCGTGGGCACGGCTCTGTGCGCTGTTGGGCGAATCGCCGCCGAACTTGTAGGTCCAGTGCGCGGCCACGCCGCGTTCGGCGATCAGGTCCATTTCCTCGGTACGGATCTGCACTTCGATCGGCGAGCCATACGGCCCGAACAGCACCGTGTGCAGCGACTGGTAGCCGTTGGCCTTGGGAATGGCGATGAAGTCGCGGAAGCGGCCATCCAGCGGCTTGAAGGTGGCATGCACCGAACCCAGCGCGTGGTAGCAGCTGGGCACGCTGCGCACGACCAGGCGGAAGCCGAACACATCCATCACCTGGTCGAAGGATTTGTTCTCGTCGCGCATCTTGTTGTAGATGCTCCACGGGGTCTTGATGCGGCTGATCAGCCGATGCTCGATCCCCTCCTTGGCCAGGCGCTGCGACAGCTGCACTTCCACCTGCGCCATCGCCTCGCGACGCACCACCGGCTGGCTGCGGATGTGTTTCTCGATGATGGCGTGGCGCCACGGGTACAGCGCCTTGAAACCGAGGTTCTGCAGCTCGCTCTTGACCAGGCTCATGCCCAGGCGCTGGGCGATGGGCGCGTAGATCTCCAGCGTCTCGCGGGCGATGCGGCCGCGCGCTTCGCGGCTCTGCGCACCCAGCGTGCGCATGTTGTGCAGGCGGTCGGCCAGCTTGATCATGATCACGCGCAGGTCGCGCGACATCGCCAGCAGCATCTTGCGGAAGCTCTCGGCGGCCGCCTCCTGACGGTCGCGGAACTTCAGCTTGTCCAGCTTGGTGACGCCGTCGACCAGTTCGGCCACGGCTTCGCCGAACTCGGCGGCCAGCGCCTCGCGGGTCAGCGGCGTGTCTTCGATGGTGTCGTGCAGGATCGCGGCGATCAGCGCTTCCACGTCCAGGCCGAGCTCGGCCAGCACCTGGGCCACCGCCACCGGGTGGGTGATATAGGGCTCACCCGACTTGCGCGTCTGCCCAGCGTGCGCGGAGGCTCCGACTTCCCAGGCACGGCGCAACAGCGGCAGCTGTTCCGGCGGCAGGTAATGGGCGGCGCGTTCAAGCTGGAGGACGTAGTCGGGTACGGCGGCAGTGGGGGCTGCGGCGACCTTGGCAGTGGGGCCTGGGTTCATGCCCGCAGCCTATTCCAGCGCGACGTTTACGGCAAATCCTGAATGCGAAACAGCCCGCACGGGGCGGGCTGTTCGGTGTATCCAACGATTACGTTGATCGATGCGATCAATCGTCGTTCTTGGACATGTCTTCGTCAGCGACCACTTCGGCGGCAGCCCACTCCAGCGCTTCGCGCTCGGCGCGCTCACGCTCGGCCTTCTCGACTTCGTCGATCAGCGCGTTGTCGATCTTGCGGGCGGCGATTTCGCGCAGCGCCAGCACGGTCGGCTTGTCCTCGGTCTCGCTGTTGTCCAGCGTGGCCTGCACGCCGTTGGCGAGCTGGCGGGCACGCTTGGATGCCATCATGACCAGTTCGAAACGGTTGTTAACGACTTCCAGGCAATCTTCTACGGTGATGCGGGCCATACGGGCTCCCGGCGACCGGTCGGCCGCTCAGTCGAATGAGGGAAAGGGGACGGAGTGTACTGGCAGGGGCTGGACAAAATCAAGCCAACCCCTACCCGATTCTTTTGGAATCAGTCAGTTGCGCCCGGATCGGGAGTCAGCAGGGCCTGGATCAGGCCGGCGTGGCGGACCTTCTGGGCCTCCCGGCGCAGGCGGCTGGCGGTGAAGATGGCGCACAACTCGTCCACGGCGGTGTCGAACACCTCGTTGACGATGACGTAGTCGAACTCGTTGAAGTGCAGCATTTCATCGCGCGCCGCGCCCAGGCGCTGGGCGATGACCGCCTCGCTGTCCTGGCCGCGCTTGCGCATGCGATCCTGCAGGGCCTGCTTGGACGGCGGCAGGATGAACACGGTGACCGTGCCCGGCACCAGCTGGCGCACCTGCTGCGCGCCCTGCCAGTCGATTTCCAGCAGCACGTCCTGGCCGGCGGCCAGCTGCGGCTCCACCGACTGCCGGGCCGTGCCCTTCCAGTCGCCGTGCACCCACGCATGCTCGAAGAAGTCGCCGGCGGCGATCATTTCTTCGAACCTTTCCGCAGAGACGAAATGGTAGTGCTGGCCGTTCACTTCCCCCGGGCGCATCGCGCGCGAGGTGAAGGAGATCGACAGCGCGATCTGCGGGTCACGCGCCAGGGTGGCATTGACGATGCTGCTCTTGCCGGCGCCGGAGGGGGCGGCAACGATGTACAGCGTGCCGCGCGCAACGGCGTCCGACGGCTTCGACGGGGCGCTCATGCGCGGAACCCAACTGGTTGATTTCGCAAAATTTTTCCTCGGTGTTCCAGATCCGGCGCGGAGGATCGCGCCAGGACGGCGGGGGCTGCGCGGAACATCCTGGAACCAGGCCCGGCAGACGCTTCCCCGGGGGGCGGGCACGCAACTTTACCAGAGCGGCCCCGTTGCGCGCCCGCCCCGCCGGCGCCGGGCCTTGTGCCACATGGGCGTGCGGGGGCCTGTGCTATAACCGGGCCGTACCCAACGACAGCCCGGAGGCCCGTGCCTCCCCGCCATCCCAGGAGAACGGCATGCCATCGATGAGCCGCCGCCAGTTCCTGAAAGTGACCGGGACAACCCTGGTCGGCTCCAGCCTGGCATTGATGGGCTTCGCGCCCGGCATCGCGCTCGCGGAGGTCAGGCAGTACAAGCTGACCCGCGCGACCGAGACCCGCAACACCTGTACCTACTGTTCGGTGGCCTGCGGCATCCTGATGTACAGCCTCGGCGACGGCGCCAAGAACGCCGAGCCGAGCATCTTCCATATCGAGGGTGACCCGGACCATCCGGTCAACCGCGGCACGCTGTGCCCGAAGGGCGCCGGCCTGGCCGACATCATCCACAGCAAGTCGCGCCTGCTCTACCCTGAGTACCGGGCACCGGGCTCCAACGAGTGGAAGCGGCTGAGCTGGGACGATGCGCTGGACCGCATCGCGCGGCTGATGAAGGAAGACCGCGATGCCAACTTCGTGCAGAAGAACGAAGCCGGGCAGACAGTCAACCGCTGGCTGACCACCGGCATGCTGGCGGCCTCGGCCACCAGCAATGAAACCGCGGTGCTGACCCACAAGGTCGTCCGCTCCCTTGGCATGCTGGCATTCGACAACCAGGCACGTGTCTGACACGGCCCGACGGTGGCAGGTCTTGCCCCGACGCTAGGCCGTGGTGCGATGACGAACCACTGGGTCGACATCAAGAATGCCGACCTGATCCTGATCATGGGTGGCAATGCCGCCGAGGCGCACCCGTGCGGGTTCAAATGGGTGACCGAGGCCAAGGCACACAACAAGGCCCGGCTGATCGTGGTCGATCCGCGCTTCAACCGCTCGGCCGCGGTGGCCGACGTGTACGCGCCGATCCGCACCGGTACCGATATCGTGTTCCTGGGCGGCCTGATCAACTACCTGCTGACCGAGGACCGCATCCAGCACGAGTACGTGCTGAACTACACCGACATGCCGTTCCTGGTGAAGGACGAATTCGCCTTCAAGGACGGCCTGTATTCGGGTTACAACGAAGAGAAGCGCAGCTACGACCGTTCCAGCTGGGACTACGCCTACGGTGACGACGGCTACGTACGCAGCGACCCGACGCTGAAGGACCCGCGCTGCGTCTACAACCTGCTGAAACAACACTACGCGCGCTACACCGTGGAGATGGTCGAGCGCATCTGCGGCACGCCGGCCGACAGCATCCGCCAGATCTGGGACATGATCGCGTCCACCGCCGGCAAGGACAAGGCGATGACCATCCTGTACGCGCTGGGATGGACGCAGCACTCGATCGGCGCACAGAACGTGCGTGCCGGCACCATGGTGCAGCTGCTGCTGGGCAACATCGGCGTGGCCGGTGGCGGCATGAACGCGCTGCGCGGGCATTCCAACATCCAGGGCCTGACCGACATCGGCCTGATGTCCGACCTGCTGCCCGGCTACCTGACGCTGCCGAGGCAGGACGAGCAGGACTACGACGCCTACATCGCCAAGCGCACGCAGAAGCCGCTGCGCGCCAACCAGATGTCGTTCTGGCAGAACTATCCGAAGTTCCACGTCAGCCTGATGAAATCGTGGTGGGGCGATGCCGCCACCGCCGACAACAACTGGTGCTTCGATTACCTGCCCAAGCTCGACAAGCCGTACGACATGCTGCAGGCGTACGAGCTGATGAACGAGGGCAAGATCCACGGCTACATCTGCCAGGGTTTCAACCCGCTGGCCTCGGCGCCTAACAAGGGCAAGCTGATCAGCGCGTTCTCCAAGCTGAAGTTCATGGTCAGCATGGACCCGCTGGAAACCGAGACCATCGCCTTCTGGCAGAACCACGGCGCGTTGAACGACGTCGACCCGAGCACGATCCAGACCGAAGTATTCCGCCTGCCCACCACGTCCTTCGCCGAGGAGAACGGCGCGGTGGTCAATTCCTCGCGCTGGCTGCAGTGGCACTGGAAGGGCGCCAATCCGCCGGGTGAAGCGCGCAGCGACATCGAGATCATGTCCGAGCTGTTCCATCGCATCAAGGCGATGTACGAGAAGGACGGCGGTGCGTGGTGGGATCCGGTGCGCGACCTGGCCTGGAAGTATTCCAACCCGGAGCTGCCGACGCCGGAAGAGCTGGCGATGGAATACAACGGCAAGGCGCTGGCCGACGTGTTCGATCCCAAGGACCCGACCAGGCTGGTGCGCAAGGCCGGCGAGCAGCTGGCCGCATTCGGCGACCTGCGCGACGATGGCAGCACCGCGTCGGGCTGCTGGATCTACATCGGTGCCTGGGGCCCGACCGGCAACATGATGGCGCGGCGTGACAACAGCGACCCCACCGGCATCGGCAACACGCTGGGCTGGGCCTGGGCGTGGCCGGCCAATCGCCGCGTGATGTACAACCGCGCGTCGTGCGACGTGGCCGGCCAGCCGTTCGACCCGCGCCGCACGCTGCTGGCCTGGAACGGCAAGAACTGGGGCAGCGTGGACGTACCGGACTTCAAGGCCGACGAAGATCCCGCCGGCGGGATGGGCCCGTTCATCATGAACCCGGAAGGCATCGCCCGCTTCTTCGCCAAGGCCGGCATGGCCGAAGGGCCGTTCCCGGAGCACTACGAGCCATTCGACACGCCACTGCGCAGCAATCCGCTCAGCCCCGGCCAGGCACTGACGCTGAACAACCCGGCCGCCCGCGTATTCGCCAGCGATCGCGCACAGATCGGTTCGCCGGACGAGTTCCCGCATGTGGCCACCACCTACCGCCTGACCGAGCACTTCCACTTCTGGACCAAGCACGGCAAGTTGAACGCCATCATCCAGCCCGAGCAGTTCGTCGAGATCGGCGCGGCCCTGGCCGACGAGCTGGGCATCAGCAACGGCAGCCGCGTGCGGGTCAGTTCCAAGCGTGGACACATCGAAGCGGTAGCGATGGTGACCAAGCGCATCAAGGCCCTGCAGATCGATGGCCGGACCGTGCACCAGGTGGGCGTGCCGATCCACTGGGGCTTCCTCGGTGCGGCCAAACCCGGATACATCGCCAATACGCTGACCAACGCCATCGGTGACGGCAACTCGCAGACGCCCGAATCGAAGTGCATCCTGGTCAAGGTCGAGAAGGTGTAGGAGACACGCCATGTCACTGCAATCGCTGGACATCATCCGCCGCTCGGCCACCACCACGCCCTCGCCGGAAGCGCGCGGTGCGCACACCGGCCAGGTCGCCAAGCTGATCGATGTGAGCAAATGCATCGGCTGCAAGGCCTGCCAGGTCGCCTGCATGGAATGGAACGACCTGCGCGACGAGGTCGGCAGCTGCGTTGGCAGCTATGACAACCCGCCCGACCTGAGCGACCAGTCGTGGACGGTGATGAAGTTCCGCGAGTACGAGGACGAGAAGGGCAAGCTGGAGTGGCTGATCCGCAAGGAGGGCTGCATGCACTGCAGCGACCCGGGCTGCCTGAAGGCCTGCCCGTCGCCGGGCGCGATCATCCAGTACGCCAACGGCATCGTCGACTTCCAGGAAGAGAACTGCATCGGCTGCGGCTACTGCGTGACCGGTTGCCCGTTCGACGTGCCGCGCATTTCCAAGAAGGACCACAAGGCCTACAAGTGCACGCTGTGTTCGGACCGGGTGGCGGTGGGCCAGGAACCGGCCTGCGTGAAGACCTGCCCGACCGGGGCGATCACCTTCGGCAGCAAGCAGGCGATGACCGAGCACGCGGCCGGCCGCGTGGAAGACCTGAAATCGCGCGGCTACGGGAACGCCGGCCTGTACGACCCGCAGGGCGTGGGTGGCACCCACGTGATGTACGTGCTGCAGCATGTGGACAAGCCGGAGCTGTATGCCGACCTGCCCAAGGACCCGCGGATCAGCCCGATGGTGGAAGTCTGGAAGGGAGTGGCCAAGCCGCTGGGCGTGCTGGCGATCGCCGCCACCGCCTTCGCCGGCTTCCTGCATTACATCGGCATCGGCCGCAACACGGTCAATGACGAGGAAGAAGAGGAAGCCGAACACGAGGCGAAGAAGATCGAAGAGGAGCAGCGGCCATGAAGTACGCCCCGCACCCGCGGCAGATCATCCGCTACCGCGCGCCGACCCGCATCAATCACTGGATCGTGGCGATCTGCTTCGTGCTGACGGCGCTGTCCGGGCTGGCACTGTTCCATCCCGCCCTGTTTCCGCTGACCCAGCTGTTCGGTGGCGGCCCGTGGACGCGCATCCTGCATCCATTCATCGGGCTGGCCATGGTGGTCGGCTTTGCGTTTCTGGCGTTCCGCATGTGGCGCGACAATCTGCCGACGGCCGACGATCGCGCATGGATGCGCGGCATGCGCGATGTACTGCGCAACGAGGATGAGAAGCTGCCGCCGGTGGGCCGCTTCAATGCCGGCCAGAAGCTCCTGTTCTGGGCGATCATTGGTTGCCTGTCGGCACTGCTGCTGACCGGCTTCGTGATCTGGCGGCAATACTTCAGCCATCTCTTCCCGATCGGGCTGATCCGCTTCTCGGTGCTGGCCCATGCGTTGTTCGGTTGGGTGCTGGTGTGCGCGATCGTGGTGCACATCTATGCGGCGCTCTGGATCAAGGGCTCGGTGCGGGCGATGACCCAGGGCAAGGTGACCTATGGGTGGGCGTACAAGCACCACCGGCAGTGGTTCCGCGACATCCTGCGCGGACGTCGGGAAGAGGGGTAACGGCAGGGCCTGCGGCCCTGCACCTGCAGAGGCGCCTTCGACAGTTCCCCGGTGCTTTTGGTAGGTGTCGACCTTGGTCGACACGATGAACACGGCAACAACCGATGGGGTCAGATCCGTTTTCCTGTGGAAAACGGATCTGACCCCGACCATTTCAAATGGCCTACAGTGCGCTGGACGCCAGCGCCGACAACGGCGAGGATGGAGGCTGGTTCTTCTGGCTGGCCCTGCATGGCGCAACGCATCCTTGAACCCGGTGAGATCGAGACGCTCGCCTCGCGCGACGTGCCGCGCATCATCCTGCCTGATACCGGGTCGCTGTTCGCCACACGCGCGGCGCGCCTGCGCAGCCTGGCCGCGCACAGCGCCATCGGCGGTTACCTGCAGCTGCTGGCGGCATTGGCCGATGCACAGCAGGCGCTGCTGGAGGAATTGACACCCCAGCAACGCGAGGCGCTGCAGGACCACGCGCGCGCGCAGCAGTCCAGCGCGGCCGCCAGCGCCGGCATGCCATTGCGGCCCGCCAACACGCTTTATCTGGACGGGCGCTGGCGCGACTGGCTGCGCACGCTGTGCCGGCACTGCGCCGACGAAGCGGGGCTACCGGCGGAAACACGGCAGGAATTGCTGCGCGTCGCCGCCGCCGACGACACCTGGCTGGATGCGCAGGCCCACGCCGTGCTGGAACGCGATGACGCGCCCCCGGTCGACGCGGTCGCTGCGCTGCTGGTGATGAACGCGTTGCAGGTGTATTGGGCGGTACTGGCGGCCAGCTTCCGCCCCAGCGACCTGAAGCCGCTGGCCGATGCGCCAGGGCTGTGCCCGCTGTGCGGCACCCTGCCGGTGGCCAGCGTGGTGCAGGCCCGCCCGCCCTATGCTTCATACCGCTATATGTCGTGCTCGCTGTGCGCCTGCCAGTGGCACTACGTGCGCGTGCAATGCAGCCAGTGTGGCGCCGCTGGCAAGGACATCGCCTACCGCGCCCTGGCCGATGCCGACGGCGATGCCGCCCAGGCCGTGCGCGAGAGCGCGGTGCGCGCCGAGACCTGCGACCACTGCCACAGCTACCGCAAGATCCTGTACCTGGAAAAGGACCCGGCGCTGGAACCGGTGGCCGACGACCTCGGCACGCTGGCGCTGGACCTGCTGCTGGGCGAGGAAGGCTACGCGCGAGCCAGCCAGAATCCGCTGCTGTGGCAATCCGACGACGACTGACCGATGCCACGCACCTCCGCCGCCCCGGCATCGGCCGCCGCCCTGCCCTCGCTGGACAAGCTGCTGCGCCTGCCGGCGCTGTCGGCACTGATCGAAGATCACGGTCGCAGCCGCATCACCCAGCTGCTGCGCGTGCATCTGCAGGCGCTGCGTGAGCGCATCGGTGCCGCACAAATCTCGGCCGGGCAGCTGCGGCAGGCCATTGAAGGCCCGGCACTGGTCGCGGCGCTCGACGCCGCCCTTGCCGCCGATGCACGGCTGGACCTGCAGCCGATGTTCAACCTGACCGGCACCGTGCTGCACACCAACCTGGGCCGCGCGCTGTTGCCCGATGCCGCCGTGCAGGCGGTCACCCGCGCGATGACCGCGTCGGTTGACCTGGAATTCGACATCGCCCGCGGCCGCCGCGGCGACCGCGATGCGCGGGTGCAGGCGCTGGTCTGCGAGCTGACCGGCGCCGAAGCGGCCACCGTGGTCAACAACAATGCGGCGGCGGTCCTGCTGCTGCTCAACAGCCTGGCCAACCGCCGCGAGGTGGTGGTGTCGCGCGGCGAACTGGTGG
Organism: Stenotrophomonas sp. YJH_SMC_127; assembly: GCF_059372445.1. Classification (NCBI taxonomy): domain Bacteria; kingdom Pseudomonadati; phylum Pseudomonadota; class Gammaproteobacteria; order Lysobacterales; family Lysobacteraceae; genus Stenotrophomonas; species Stenotrophomonas sp. YJH_SMC_127. The sequence goes on from NZ_JCAFVO010000001.1 coordinate 805,195, forward strand.
AGATCGGTGGCGCCTTCCGCATTCCCGATGTGATGCGCAGCGCCGGCGCACGGTTGCTCGAAGTGGGCACCACCAACCGCACCCATCCCGCCGATTTCACCCATGCCATCGGCGCTCGCACCGCGCTGTTGATGGAGGTGCATGCCAGCAACTACGCGATCACCGGCTTCACCGCCAAGGTCAACACCACGACGATGGCAGCCCTCGCGCACGACCATGGCCTGCCGCTGGTGGTGGACCTGGGCAGTGGCAGCCTGTGCGACCTGGCGGCCTTCGGCCTGCCGCACGAGCCGACCGTGCAGGAAACGCTGGCGGCGGGCGCCGATCTGGTCTCGTTCAGTGGCGACAAGCTGCTGGGCGGGCCGCAGGCCGGCATCATCGCCGGCCGCGCCGACCTGATCGCGCGGATCAACCGCAACCCGCTCAAGCGCGCGCTGCGCATGGACAAGATGGGCCTGGCCGCGCTGGCGGCGGTGCTGGCCCTGTACCGCGAGCCGGAACTGCTGGCCCAGCGGCTGCCGACACTGCGTACGCTGTCGCGGACACAGGATGACATGGATGCGCAGGCCCAGCGCCTGCTGCCGCTGATGCGCTCGGCGCTGCCGGCCGGCTACATGCTTGAACAGGCACGGATGCACAGCCAGATCGGCAGTGGTGCGCAGCCACAGGCGCAGCTCGGCAGTGCCGGCCTGCGCATCACCACTGCGCAGCGTGGCGGCCTGGACCGCCTGGCCAAGCGCCTGCGCCAGCTGCCGCGACCGGTGCTGGGCCGCATCGGCGAGGACGCATTGTGGCTGGACCTGCGTTGCCTGGAACCGGCCGACGAAGCGGACTTCCTCGCCCAATGGAGCACGCTGCAACCATGATCGTCGGCACCGCCGGGCATATCGACCATGGCAAGACGCGCCTGGTGCGGGCACTGACCGGCATCGAAACCGATCGCCTGCAGGAAGAACGCACGCGCGGCATCTCCATTGAACTGGGCTATGCCTATGTCCCGGTGGAAAGCGCGAACGGCGCGGGCCCCGCCGCAACGCTGGGTTTCGTCGATGTGCCGGGTCATGAGCGCTTCGTCCACACGATGGTGGCCGGCGCCACCGGTATCGATGTCGCCCTGCTGGTCGTCGCCGCCGACGACGGCGTGATGCCGCAGACCCGCGAGCATCTGGCGATCCTGCAGCTGCTGGGCGTGGATCGCGGCGCGGTGGCGCTGACCAAGATCGACCGCGTGGACGCCGCGCGCATCGCCCGGGTCGAGATCGAGATTGCCGCTTTGCTGGCCGGAACGCCGCTGCAGGATTCCCCCGTATTCGCCTGCAACAGCACGTCCCCCGATGACGCAGGCATCAACGCCCTGCGCACCCACCTGCACGCATGGGCCGCCGGCGAGGCCAACGCGCGCCAGGCCGCGCTGCGCAACGAGTTGTTCCGCATGCCGGTGGACCGCGTGTTCTCGTTGGCGGGCCACGGCACATTGGTGACCGGCGCGGTGCATGGCGGCGGCGCCACGGTGGGCGAGCACCTCCAACTGATGCCCGCCGCCACCGATGTGCGCGTGCGCAGCATCCACGCGCAGAACCAGGCCAGTGACCACGCCATGGCCGGGCAGCGCTGCGCGTTGAACCTGGCCGCCATCGCCCGCGACGAGATTCATCGTGGCGACTGGATTGCCGACCCGCGCGCGCTGCTGGCCACCACCCGCGTCGATGTGCGCCTGCGCCTGTCCGCACGGGCAGCACCACTGCGCGACTGGGCACCCCTGCACATCCACTGGGGCACGATGCACCGGCAGGCCCATGTGGTGCTGCTGGAGGACCGTGACCAAGGTGATGGGCAGTTGGTGCAGCTGGTGTTCGATGCACCGGTCTGTGCGATGTGTGGTGATCGCTTCATCGCCCGCGATTCCGCCGCGACCCACACGCTGGGCGGTGGCGTCGTGCTCGACCCGGACCCGCCACAGCGGCGCCGGCGCAGCCCGGCACGGCTCGCCTGGCTGGGCGCACTGGAGCAGCTGGCCACAGGTGCGGGAATCGGCCCGCTGTTGCAGCAGGCGCCCTTCGGCATTGCCATGGCCGCGCTGCAACGCTACTGCCGGCGCGCGGCCGACCGGATCGATCTTCCTGCAGACGCACAGCGCATCGCCACCCGCGATGATACGGTGGTCATCCTCGCCTCGCACTGGCAGGTGCTGCGCGAGCAGGTGATCACATCGCTGCATAGCTGGCATGAGCGACGCCCGGACGAACCCGGTGTCGACAGCGGGCGCCTGCAACGCAGCACCCTGCCCGCGCTTGCGACGGGGCTCTGGAATGCGCTGCTGCAGGACCTGCTGGACGACGGCAGCGTGCAACGCGTGGGCGCCTGGTGGCGCCTGCCCGGCCATGACCATGCGCCACCGGAACGCGAGCGCCTGCTGCTGGAACGCGTGCTGCCGCAACTGCACGCCGGTGGCTTCGATCCGCCGTGGGTGCGCACCCTTGCTGCCGAGATCGGCTTGGCCGAGGACGAAGTCCGCGCCGTCCTGCGCCGCGCCGCCGCACGTGGCGAACTGTTCCAGGTGGTGCCGGACCTGTTCTATGCACCCGCACGCATTGCGGAACTCGCCGCGATGGTCGCGCAGCTGTCACAGGCCAGCGGCGCGATGGATGCGGCGGCCTTCCGCGATGCCATCGGCCTGGGCCGCAAACGCAGCATCCAGATCTTGGAGTTCTTCAATCGCGTTGGCTACACTCGACGCGTCGGTGACCAGCATCGGCCGCGCGGCGACCTGCAGTGGAACGCAGCCCGCGACTGAGCCCACCGGTACCGCCGTACTTTCGGAAGGCATGCGCATCCGGGCATGTGGCTGGGCTTCAAACCCAGTAGGGGGCGTCGATCGTTCCCTGGTAGGTTCGACTCCTGCTGCCTTCCGCCATTCGTGTTTCCGCAGGAGATGTCGGCATGGCCACGCACGCGCAGTCACCCGCCCCATCCACGGCCGATGCCCCGCAACGACTGACCTCTCTCGCGCATGGCGGCGGCTGCGGCTGCAAGATCGCGCCGGGCGTGCTGAGCGAACTGCTGCGCGGCGTTCCAGCACTTCCCGCACCGGCCGAACTGCTGGTGGGCCGCGAGACCAGCGACGACGCCGCGGTGTACCGCCTCGATGACCGCCAGGCAATCGTCGCCACCACCGACTTCTTCATGCCGATCGTCGACGACCCGTTCGACTTCGGCCGCATCGCGGCCACCAACGCGCTGTCGGACCTGTATGCGATGGGCGCGCGCCCGCTGTTCGCGCTGGCCATCGTCGGCATGCCGATCAACTCCCTGCCGCAGGACACCATCCGCGGCATCCTGCAGGGCGGCGAGCGTGCCTGCGCCGACGCCGGCATCGTGGTGGCCGGCGGCCACAGCATCGATTCGGTGGAACCCATCTACGGCCTGGCCGCGATCGGCGTGCTCGACCCGCAGCGGCTCAAGCGCAATGCTGATGCCCGCGCCGGCGACGTGCTGGTGCTGGGCAAGCCGTTGGGCGTGGGCGTGTACTCGTCGGCGCTGAAGAAGGAAGTGCTGGATGCAGAGGGCTACCGGCAGATGATCGCGTCGACCACCTGCCTGAACAGCGTGGGTGTGCCGCTGGCCGCGCTGGACGGCGTGCACGCGATGACCGACGTCACCGGCTTCGGCCTGCTCGGCCACCTGCTGGAAGTGTGCCGCGCCAGCGGCGTCGCTGCCGAAGTGGACAGTGCACAGGTGCCGCTGCTGCCGCAGGCGCTGGAGCTGCTGCAGCGCGGCTGCGTGACCGGCGCCTCCGCCCGCAACTGGGCCTCGTATGGCGCCGAAGTGCGCTTCGCCGAACGCTTGGCCGGCCACTGGCAGCCACTGCTGACCGATCCGCAGACCAGTGGCGGGCTGTTGGTGTCCTGCGCCCCGGAGGCAGTGAATGCGGTGCTGGCCTGCTTCCACGACGCAGGGTTCGGCCAGGCGGCCGTGGTCGGGCGATTGGGTGAAGGGGCGCCGGGCGTCAGCGTGCGCTGATGCGCTGGAACGACAAGGGCGCCCGAAGGCGCCCCTGCTGTATCGCTGCACGCAACATCACTCGATGTTCTGCACCTGCTCGCGGATCTGGTCGATCAGCACCTTCAGCTCCACCGCGGCATTGGACGTGCGGCTGTCCACCGACTTCGAGCCCAGCGTATTGGCTTCGCGGTTGAACTCCTGCAGCAGGAAGTCCAGGCGGCGACCGACCGGCTCGCGCTGCTTGAGCACGCGGCGGATCTCGACGATGTGGCTGCCGAGGCGGTCCAGCTCTTCATCCACGTCCAGCTTCTGCAGCCACAGGACCAGCTCCTGCTCCGCACGGCCCGGGTCGACCGGGTGCGGCAGGTCAGCCAGACGGGCGGCCAGCTTGGCGCGCTGGCCGTCGCGAATGGCCGGAATCAAGGTGCGCACTTCGGTGGCGATGCGTTCGATGCCGTCCACGCGTTCGCTGATGGCCGCAGCCAGCTTGCCGCCTTCGCGCTCACGCGCTTCGACGAAGCCGTCCAGCACCTGGTCCAGCAGGGCCAGCGCCTCGACCTGCAGGGCGGCGGCATCCGTTGCCTCGCCGCGGGTCACGCCCGGCAACTGCAGCAGATCGGTGAAGCTGACCTGCAGGTTCGGGAAATCGGAGGTCAGGCGGTGGGCCAGGCGGCCCAGCTGGCCCAGCAGGGCCTCGTCCACCTGCAGGTTGGCAGCCGCCTCCGGCGCGCGCAGGCGCATCACCAGATCCAGCTTGCCGCGGCTCAAGCGCGCGGCGATACGCTCGCGCAGCTGCGGTTCGAGCGCCCGCAGTTCCTCGGGCAGGCGGGTGCCGACCTCCAGGAAGCGGTGGTTGACCGAGCGCAGCTCGCAGCCCAGCGTGCCCCACGGGGTGACCCGCTCGCCGCCGGCATAGGCGGTCATGCTTCGAATCATGGAATGTGTCCGGTGCGTGCAAAGGGGGAATGGTACCCTAGCGCCCTCACCAGAGCCCCCTTGCCCGCCCCGTGAAGGCCGCGGGCGTGGCGGCGTACTCCCTCGCCATTACGGAACCCGCACCATGTCCGACTCCCGCCCCAGCGGCCGCCAGCCCGACCAGCTCCGCCCGGTCGTCATCCAACGCGGCTTCACCCGCCACGCCGAAGGTTCGGTGCTGGTGTGCTTCGGTGAAACCCGCGTGCTGTGCACCGCCAGCGTCGAGAACCGCGTGCCGGGCTTCCTGCGCGGCAAGGGCGAAGGCTGGGTCACCGCCGAGTACGGCATGCTGCCGCGCGCCACCCATACCCGCAGCGACCGCGAAGCGGCCCGTGGCAAGCAGGGCGGTCGCACACTGGAGATCCAGCGCCTGATCGGCCGCAGCCTGCGTGCCTGCGTGGACCGCAATGCGCTGGGCGAACGCACCATCACCCTCGACTGCGACGTGCTGCAGGCCGACGGTGGCACCCGCACCGCCGCCATCACCGGCGCCTATGTGGCCCTGGTCGATGCGGTGAACGTGCTGATGAAGCGTGGCGACATCAAGCGCAACCCGGTCCTGGGCGCAGTTGCAGCAGTGTCGGTGGGCGTGTACCGCGGCACCCCGGTGCTGGACCTGGACTACGCCGAAGACAGCGACTGCGACACTGACATGAACGTGGTGATGAACGACGGTGGCGGCTTCATCGAGCTGCAGGGCACCGCCGAAGGCCACGCCTTCCGTCGCGATGAACTGGACGCGCTGCTGGGCCTGGCCGAGAAGGGCGTGGCCGAGCTGCTGGCCGCGCAGCAGGCGGCGCTGTCGGCATGAACCGGCGCATCGCCCTGACCACCCTGGTGGTTGCCGACTATGACGAAGCCATTGCCTGGTACACCGGCAAGCTCGGCTTCGCATTGCTCGAAGACATCGACCAGGGGCACAAGCGCTGGGTGGTGGTCGGCCCGACCGACGGCAGCGCCGCCGCCCTGCTGCTGGCCCGTGCCAGCGACGAGGAACAGCGCAGCCGCATCGGCAACCAGACCGGTGGCCGCGTTGCCTTCTTCCTCAACACCGACGACTTCCACCGCGACCACGCGGCGATGCTGGCCGCCGGCGTCGAGTTCCTGGAAGCACCGCGCGAAGAACCCTATGCAACGGTCGCGGTATTCCGCGACCTGTATGGCAACACTTGGGACCTGTTGGAGCCCCGTCAATGAAGAAACTGGTACTGGCCAGCCACAATGCCGGCAAGCTGGTGGAGATGCAGGAGATCCTCGCCGACCTGCCGCTGCAGATCACCTCGGCCGCCGAGCTGGGCCTGGGCGACGTGGAAGAGACCGGCCTGACCTTCGTCGAGAACGCGCTGCTGAAGGCACGCGCCGCCTGCGAAGCGACCGGCCTGCCGGCGCTGGCCGATGATTCCGGCCTGATCGTCGATGCCCTGGGTGGTGCACCGGGCCTGTACAGCGCGCGCTATGCCGGCCACCCGACCAACGCCGCTGCCAACAACGCCAAGCTGCTGGACGCGATGGCCGGTATTCCCGATGGTCAGCGCAGTGCCCGCTTCTATGCGGTGATCGTGCTGCTGCGCCACGCCACCGACCCGCAGCCGCTGATCTGCGAAGGCCGCTGGGAAGGGCAGATCATCCGTGAGCTGCGTGGCACGAATGGTTTCGGCTACAACCCGGTGTTCCTGGACACCACCCACGGCCTGACCGCCGCGGAAATGGAGCCGGCGTTGAAGAACGCCATCAGCCACCGTGCCGTTGCCCTGCAGCAGCTCAAGCAACAGCTGGCGACGCTGTACTGACGCCCGACCTGATCGAACCAGGGAAGCCGGCCAACGGCCGGCACTACCGATGAAGCCCATGCCGCACGCCCACGACCACTGCAACCACCTGCCCGGCGAAGCCTGCTCCGCTGACCACGACGGCGCACCGCGGCTGGTGCCGCCACCGCTGTCGCTGTACGTGCACCTGCCGTGGTGCGTGCGCAAATGCCCGTACTGCGATTTCAATTCGCACCAGGCCAAGGGCGAGTTGCCGTTCGAGGCCTACATCGATGCACTGCTGCGCGACCTGGACCAGGACCTGCCGCTGGTCTGGGGCCGGGTGGTGCACAGCGTGTTCTTCGGCGGCGGTACGCCCAGCCTGTTCCCGCCGGAGGCGATCGACCGCTTCCTGCAGCAGGCCAGCGCGCGCCTGCGCTTCGCACCCAATGCCGAGATCACCCTGGAGACCAACCCGGGCACCGCCGAGCATGGCCGTTTCGACCGCTACCGCGCGGCCGGCGTGAACCGCCTCAGCTTCGGCATCCAGAGTTTCGACGACGCCATGCTCAAGCGCCTCGGCCGCATCCACGACAGTGGCGAAGCCGAGCGCGCGGTGAAGATGGCGCAGGACGCGGGCTACGACAATTTCAACATCGACCTGATGTATGCGCTGCCGGAACAGACCCTGGCCGGCGCCGAGGCCGACCTGGAGCGTGCGTTCGCGCTGCAGCCGGCGCACATCTCGCACTACCAGCTGACCCTGGAACCGAACACGGTGTTCTTCGCGCGGCCGCCGCAGGGCATTCCCGACGAAGACAACGCCTGGGACATGCAGGAACACTGCCAGGCATTGCTGGCACAGGCTGGTTTCGGCCAGTACGAGGTCAGCGCCTATGCGCGCCCCGGCCGGCAAAGCGCGCACAACCTGAACTACTGGCGTTTCGGCGATTACCTGGGCATCGGTGCCGGTGCGCACGGCAAGATCAGCTCGGGCGCCGAAGAACACGTGCTGCGCCGCTGGAAGCTGAAGCATCCGCAGGCCTACCTGGACAGCGCTGGCACGCCGGCCTCTTTCGGGGGTGACGATGTGATCGCAGCCGAGCGCCTGCCGTTCGAGTACATGCTCAACCTGCTGCGCCTGCACGAAGGGTTCAGCCTTCGCGATTTCGAGTCGCGCACCGGGCTGCCGCGCGGCGTGCTGGACGCTCCGTTGGCCGAGGCCGTCCAGCGCGGCTGGCTGGAGGTGGCGGAGGGTCATGTGCAGCCGACCGAGCTGGGCCGCCGGTTCACCAACGATGTGGTGAGCCTGTTCCTGGAGGAATAAGCCTTCCGCCATACCGGGTAGTGCCGGCCGCTGGCCGGCACTCTGGTAAAGACAGCGCTGCCGGCCAGCGGCAGGCACTACCGTTCATCCATCGGCCCTGCCCGATGAACGTGAGACACGTTCAGCCTAAAGTAGCGCCGACTGCGGCCGACACGGTAGATTCACAGGATCGATCCGCGGGAATCCGGGTACCGCTCGCCGATGTCAGCTGTCTTTTCCATCACCTCTGCCGACAAAGCACGCCTGGCCGCCAGCGACCTGCCATCGCGGGTGCGTGAACTGCTGGGTGCGTTGATCGGCCTGTGCCGGCAAACGCTGGCCGCGCCCCTGATCCTGACCGTCGAAGCGCTGGAGCAGACGCTGCTGCACGACGCCGACCGTGCACGCAATCCGATGCAGCAGGCGGACCTGATGGCCCAGCGTGGCCAGCTGCACGCGTTCGCCGGCCATTTCGCCGACCGCATGCTCGATGCCGTGGCCGAAGCGCTGGCGGGCCTGCGCGAGCCGTCCACCGCCGCTGCGGCCCCTGCTTCGCCGCCGCCGCTACCGGGCACGCTCGGCCTGTCGCTGGTCGATGAGCACGAGGTGGATCGCGACCTGCTGCTGACCGAAATGATCCGGCGCGAGACCCTGCGTTCAACCAATACGTTGAACCTGCTGGGACAGCGCCTGGGCGTGCTCGCGGCGGCGCCGGCGTTCGAGGCCGACACCCTGCCACTGGCACCGCAGGCCCTGTGCGCGATGGTGCGCCGGATCGCCGAACAGGACGCCCTTGGCGTGGAGGTGCAGCTTGCGCTGTACCGCAGCTTCGAGCGGCAGGTGCTGGAACGCCTGGGCGATGTGCTGGACCGCGCCAATGCGCTGCTGGCCCAGCATGGCGTGCTGCCGGGCCTGGTCTACACCCCGTACCTGGCACGCTCGTCGAGCACCCGGCGGATCATCACCCAGTCGGTGGGCGGCGGCCGCACAACCCAGCCTGCCAAGCGTTCCGCCGCGCCGTTGACCGGCTGGAACGGCTCCGCTCCGGCCGGTTCCTGGTCGAACCTGGTGCAGGACGCATTCAACGACGCGGGTACGCCGGGCGCAGCCACCGCTGGCGTGACCACGTCCACCGGCAGTGCGCTGCATGAATTGCTGCAGCAGGCCCGCCATGCCACTGCCCCTCCTGCGGACACCGCTGCCGTGCCCAGTGCGGCCGTCGATGCGGTCCTCGCGCGGCTGCAGGCCCAGTCCAGCGCGGCTACCGGCGTCGCCGACCTGCAGGCCGCGGTGGTCGCCCAGCTGCGCAGCGAGCACGGCGCGCAGGCCCAGCTGGGCAGCCACGACCGCGACAACCTCGACCTGCTGCGCCTGCTGATGCAGCAGGTGCAGCAACAGCAGCGCCCCGACCCGGTGCCGGCCGCCCTGCTGGCGCGCCTGCAGGTACCGCTGGCGCGTGCGGCGATGGCCGACCCCGGCTTCTTCGTGCGCGACGAACACCCTGCACGCGAACTGCTCAACCAGATTGCCGAAGTCGGCGCCAACTGGCTGGGCGACGATGACGTGGACCCCCAGCTGCTGCAGCGCATGGCGCAGAGCGTGCAGGGTCTGCTCGGCCAGGATGCACGCTCGCCCGAGGCCTTCGCCACCGCCAACGAGGACGTGCAGCAGCATCAGCGCGCGGCGGCCCATCGTGCCGAACTGGCCGAGCGCCGCCACGTCGAGGCCGCGCGTGGCAAGGAACGGCTGGAACTGGCGCGTCGCCAGGCCAATGCGCAGATCGACCAGTGCTGCGACACGCAGGCGCCGCCGCGCTTCGTGCAGACCCTGCTGCGCCAGGCCTGGGCCGATGCACTCACCCTCACCCGCCTGCGCCATGGCGACGATTCGCCGCAGTGGCAGGAACGCCTGCTACAGACCGAGCGCATCGCCGCGGTGACCGCGCAGGCCGTCGATGCCAACGGTGGCACCGATGCAGTGCTGGCCAGCGAGGTGGAATCGGCGCTCGTGCAGGTCGGCTATCACGCCGAGGAAGCCGCCGCCGTTGCGCGCCGCCTGGCCACGCCAGGAGGCGAGGATGAAAGCACCTCGCGCACCGAGCTCAGTGCGCGCCTGAAGGCACGTGCACGACTGGGCGAACATGCTGCCAGCGGCAGCGCCGACGCCCCGCGCACGCCGCGCAGCAGCGCCGAAGAGGCGGCCTACCAGCAGCTGGTGACCCTGCCCTTTGGCAGCTGGTTCGACATCGACAACGGTGACGGCACCCTGCGCCGCCAGCGCCTGTCCTGGTACAGCCTGCTGACCGGCCACGCCCTGTTCGTCAATCCGCGCGGGCAGAAGATCGCCGATACCGACCTTGATACGCTGGCCCGGCAGCTCAGCGCCGGACGCGCGCAGCTGGTCACCGAAGACAAGGGGCGGCTGGTCGATCGCGCATGGCAGGCCAGCCTCGGTGCGCTGCGTGCGCTGGCCGGCGGCCGTTACAGGGAGGCGTCCGTTTGAACGTGCAACCGCCGCAGGACACCCGCCGCGCGCCGCGTCGCCAGGTCTCGGACCTGGTACCGGTCACCGACCAGATGCGCGAATGCGTGGTGGGCCGGCTCGGCAATGTCTCCGAGACTGGCATGTTGATGCTGGCCAGCACCCCGCTGCGCGAGGACGCGCTGTACCAGTTCCGCTTCCCGTTGCCGATCGGTGACGGCCGCCACGAGGCCATTGACGTGGGCGTGCACCTGCTGTGGAGCGAGCCGGCGCATGTGCCCGGCCAGAGCTGGACCGGTTTCCGCTTCCTCACCCTGTCACGCGAACATCGGCAGCTGCTGCGCCAGTGGATAGGCGAAGACAGCGACGAGGCACCGGTTTCGACGGCCTGAGTGCCGGTTCCAGCACAGCGGTTTTTCCCGGTATGCGGCAGAATCTAGGGCCGTTTTCCGTGTCGAGCCACCGCAATGATCCAGCAAGACCCCGGCGCCCTGTACCCCGACCACCTGGCCGTGCTGTGCCGACGTGCCGAACAGGCGTTGGCCCGCGGCGGCTTCGACCATCTGGTCGTGCCCAGCGGCACCCTGCACTACCAGGTGTTCGACGATCGCGACTACCCGTACGCGGTCAATCCGCAGTTCAAGGCCTGGCTGCCGCTGACCCGGGTGCCCAACAGCTGGATCGTGTTCACCCCGGGCAAGCGCCCGGCGGTGATTTTCCACCAGCCCTTCGATTACTGGCACGTGGTACCGGACGCACCGAGTGGCTGGTGGGTGGAGCACTTCGACATCCACATCATCCGCAAGCCCGAAGAGGCGCTGGCCCTGCTGCCGGCCGACCCGTCGCGCTGCGCGATCCTCGGCGAGCCGCAGAGCGCGCTGGGCAGCTACGTGCCGAACAACCCGGCACCGGTGGTGAACTACCTGGAATGGCACCGCGGCAGCAAGACGCCGTATGAGATCGCGCTGATGCGCCAGGCGCAGGTGCTGGGCGTGCGCGGCCACCGCGCCGCCGAAGCCGCGTTCCGCAACGGCGCCGACGAATTCAGCATCCACATGGCGTACTGCCAGGCAGTGGGCCAGGATGCCAACGAGCTGCCCTACGGCAACATCGTGGCGCTCAATGAACATGCCGCCGTGCTGCATTACACCGAGCTGGGCCGCAAGGCGCCGCAGCCGCTGCGCAGCTTCCTGATCGATGCCGGCGCCAGCGCGCACGGCTACGCCAGCGACATCACCCGTACCTACGCCGCGCAGGGCCACGATGAATTCGCTGCGATGATTGCTGCCGTCGACGCCGCCCAGCAGCAGATGTGCGCAGCGGTGCGCCCGGGCTTCGACTACAGGCAGCTGCACGTGGACGCACATCTTTCGCTGATGGGCGTGCTGAAGGACTTCGGCGTGATCAAGGTCTCGCCGCAGACCGCGCTGGAGACCGGCGTCAGCGCCGCGTTCTTCCCGCACGGCATCGGCCACCTGATCGGCCTGCAGGTGCACGACGTGGCCGGTTTCGCGGCCAGCGACGAGGGCGGCCGCATCGAGCGCCCGGCGGGCCACCCGTACCTGCGCCTGACTCGCGTACTACAACCGGGCATGGTGGTGACCATTGAACCGGGCCTGTACTTCATCGACATGCTGTTGAACGAAGTGAAGGATGCCGGCCATGGTGATGCGATCAACTGGGACCGCGTGGATTTCTTCCGTCCGTATGGTGGCATCCGCATTGAAGACGAAGTGCTGTGCACCGAGGGCGAGGCGGACAACCTGACGCGGCCGGCGTTTGCGGCGGCCAACGGCTGAGCCCCTCGTGGTCGGGCGCTGATATCAAAGGCCGCGCTTGGCCGGGCGGGGTGGGTTTGCAGGACACGCCGTAAACCCATCCATGGGGGCTCGATGGCGCCATCCATGGCGCCAACGGTCCTGCAAACCCACCCCGCCCGTCCTTTGACAGTTTCCTGCCGCGTCCAACCACGGAAAAAGAAGAAAGAAAAGCAGAAGCGGGTCGCTCGCTGCGCTCGCTCCGTGCCGACCAAGGTCGACACCTACCAACAGCCGCGCGTGCCAATAACCGCGGTTGCCAACAGCCGCGTGAACCTGTCGAAGGCGGGGTACTGTGGGTTTGCGGGGTGTGAGCGGCATGGATGCCGCGACCAAGCCCCCATGGATGGGTTCACGGCGTCCCCGCACACCCACAGTGCCCCGCCATCCCACGGAATGCGCGCTGTTGCTGTTGCTGTTGCTGTTGCCTCTGCGGGTGCAGGGCTGCAAGCCCTGCAGAACACCCCTTACCCCGCCATCACCGCTTCGATCTCGTCGGCGCTGCGCGCCAGACCTTCGGTCAGCACGCGATGACCGTCGTCGGTGATCAGCACATCATCCTCGGTACGGATGCCGATGCCGCGCCAGCGCGGTTCCACCGCCGTATCGTCCACGCCGATGTACAGCCCCGGCTCGATGGTGAATGCCATGCCCGGCTCCAGCAGCCGCGAATCGCCCGCCAGGCGGTAATCGCCCACATCGTGCACGTCCAGCCCGATCCAGTGCCCGGTCTTGTGCCGGTAGAAGCGCTGGTACAGGCCTTCAGCCAGGTTCTTTTCCAGCGTCCCCTTCAGCAGGCCCAGCCGCAGCAGGCCCTCGGTCAGGGTCTGCACCGCGGCCAGGTGACCGGCCTCGTACGGCACGCCCGGCCTGGCCTGGGCCAGCGCGGCGGCCTGTGCATCGCCGACCAGGTCGTGCAGTGCACGCTGCTCGGCGCTGAAGCGGCCATTCACCGGAAACGTGCGGGTGATGTCGCTGGCGTAGCCACGGTACTCGGCACCGGCGTCGATCAGCACCAGCTCGCCGTCGCGCGAACGCGCGTTGTTGTCCCGGTAATGCAGGATGCAACCGTTGCGGCCCGCACCGACGATGCTGCAATACGCCGGCACCGCATCGCTGGCGCGGAACACGCGTTCCAGCTCGGCCTGCAGCTCGTATTCGTGGATGCCGGCCCTGGCAGCCTTCATCGCCGCCAGATGTGCACGCACGCTGATCTGCGCAGCGTGGTGCATCAGCGCCACTTCCGCGCCGGACTTGAACAGGCGCTGCTCGTGCAGCAGATGGCCCAGTTCAAGGAATTCATGCGGCGGCTGCGCGCCGTGGCGCACCTGCGAACGCACGCGGTTGACCCAGCCGATCAGCTTCAGGTCGAAATCGGCGTCGCGACCGAAGTGGTAGTAGACGCGCGAACGGCCTTCCAACAGGCCCGGCAGGATGTCGTCCAGATCATCGATCGGGTACGCATCGTCCATGCCGTACTGCGCCACCGCGCCTTCCTGGCCGGCACGGCTGCCGTCCCAGGCTTCGCGCTCGGCATCACGTTCGCGGCAGAACAGGATGGCCTCGCCGTGGCGCCGGCCCGGGATCAGCACCAATACCGCCTCCGGCTCCGGGAAACCGCTCAGGTACTGGAAGTCCGAGTCCTGGCGGAACGGGTAATGGGTATCGAGGCTGCGCACCTTCTCGGCCGCGGCCGGCAGCACCAGGATCGCGTCCTCGCCGGCCATGTCCATCAGCTGGCGGCGCCGACGCTTGTATTCGCCCGCCGCGATGCCGGTGCGCTGCTTGATGTCCATCAGTTCAGGCGCTGCCGATGGCGCGAGGCCAGCACCACGTCACCGTGCAGCAGCAGTACCGCCACGCGGATGAACTCCTCGATCTCCGACAGGGCTTCGTCGTCATCATCGCCACCCGCTTCGAAATCCTCGCTGGAGGCGCGCGCCAGGCTGGCCATGTCGGTCAGCGCTTCTTCACCCTCTTCGGACAAGGTCGGGCGACGGCCACCGCTGCCCAGGCCGAAACCACCCAGGAACGAGCGGGTCCAGCTGAACATGGCATCGGCCTGCGCGGACACATCGTCGCCGTCTGTCAGCAGCAGTTCGAAGGCGAAGTCGCGGTCTTCCAGCTGCTTGATGGTCGCCTGCAGCAGCTGCCCCAGCACGCTGTCGGCAGCCACCGGCGGCAGGTTGTCGTCGGCCAGCACCCGTGCCGGCCAGTCGTTGCCGGGGGCGCCACCGGCGGCCAGCCAGCCACACAGCGCACCGTGCAGCTCGGCAGCGGTAGCGCCCAGGCCCAGTTCCTGGCTGGCGCGGGTAACGTCGTCGACGGAGGGAAGTTCGGTCATCGTGCGGCTCGTTCGGAGAAGGAAACCCGGGGCGCGCACGCGCGCGCCCGTGAGACCCCGTAGTGTAGCAACCCGGCGGCGTCCTCTCTGCGGCCGCCAGGCCTTGCTGCGACAACGCTTGACCGCCCTTGCCCGGCTTGCCTATCGTGCCCGCATGGAACCCGCCGATCCCCTTGCCCAGCTGCAGGACTTCGCCGCCCGCGTGGAAGCGTTGCTCGAACGCAACCAGCGCCTGGCCGAGGAGAACCGCAGCCTGCGCCACCAGCAGGAACAGCTGGTGGCCGAGCGTTCCACGCTGCTGGCCAAGAACGAGCAGGCACGCTCGCGGGTGGAAGCAATGATCAGCCGGCTCAAATCCCTGGAGCAGCACACATGAGCGCCGAACCGGTCAGTGTCCGCATCCTCGATCGTGAATACACGGTGGGTGTCGGCGGCGATGAACGCGACAGCCTGATGGCCGCCGCGCGCCTGCTCGATGCGCGCATGCGCGAAATCCGCGGCAGCAACCGCATGGCCGCCGTCGACCGCGTCGCCGTGCTGGCCGCACTGAACCTGGCCCACGAACTGCAGCTGCTGCGCGACGAGAACGCCCGCCAGGCCGTGGCCCTGCAGCAGACGCTGGCCGACCTGAACAGGCGCCTCGACCGCGCGATCGACGGCACCCCCTAGAAAAAGGGGACGGAGGGGATTAAGGCGCATTCGCCCCATCCGTGCCGGAAACGTCTTAATCCCCTCCGTCCCCTTTTCGCATATCTGAATTGGCACGGACTGTTGCCGACGAACGGCCTATCCAGATCCTGCACGCTGGCTATAATGGCCACGCGTTCTCTGCGGTACTCGACGGCATGTGCAAACATTCGCCTTGTCCCTTAAGAACGACACCGGGAGCGCGACAGCGCCGGGAGTGCAGGTCCGCCTTGTAGCGGGAAGCCCGATGGTTCTCCAGCGTTCCCACTTGAGCCCCCGGGTTCAAGGTCGTTTCGCATGCATCGACATTGCGGAGAATGCAATATTCCAGCAAGGGCGGCGTCTTCGGGCGTCGCCCTTGTTCTTTCCGGCACAATGGCGGCTGATCCTTGCCGCACGCTGCCATGACCGACCCGCGCCAGGCCCTGCGCCACGACCTGCGGCAACGCCGCCGCGACCTTTCCGCCGGTGAGCGCATTGCTGCCGCCGAATCCCTTGCCGATGCCCTGCTCGCCCTGCCGTTCGCCCCACGCGAAGGCGCCGTGGCCGGCTACTGGGCGCTGGATGGCGAAATCGCGCTGCACCGCTGGCAGCTGCAACTGCCCGAAGGGCTCACCTACTGCCTGCCGGTGCTGGCCGGCGACGTGCTGCGCTTCGCGCCGTGGCGGCCGGGGCAGGCGCTGACCAGCAACCGCTACGGCATTCCCGAACCGGACGTAGCGCTGGACGATACGCTGGAACCGGCGCAGATGGCGCTGGTGGTGGCCCCGCTGGTGGGCTTCGACGCACAGTGCCGGCGGCTGGGCATGGGGGGCGGCTGGTATGATCGCAGCTTCGCCTTCCGCCATGACCGGCCGGCGCCGCCCTGGCTGGTCGGTGCTGCGTTCGCGGTGCAGCAGGTCGAGTCCTTGCCGGTGGCGTCGTGGGACGTGCCGGTGGATGCGATCTGCACCGAAGACGGCACCCTGTTCCCCTCCGCTGCCCCCGTGAACGCATGACCGCCCGCAAGCGCTACTGGCTGATGAAGTCCGAACCGGACGCCTTCTCCATCGATGACCTGGCCAAGGTCAAGGTCGAACCTTGGAACGGGGTGCGCAACTACCAGGCACGCAACTTCATGCGCGATGGCATGCAGGTGGGCGACGGCATCCTGTTCTACCACTCCAATACCAAGGTGCCGGGCATCGTCGGCCTGGCCACGGTGGCCAGCACCGCCTATCCGGACGACACCCAGTTCGATCCAAAATCCGACTACTACGACCCCAAGAGCACGCGCGAGAACCCGCGCTGGATGCTGGTGGACGTGGCCTTCGACCGCAAGCTGAAGCAGGTGATCGCGCTGGACGAGATCAAGCTGCACGCCGAGGAACTGGGCGAAGGCTTCCCGCTGGTTGCCAAGGGCAACCGCTTGTCGGTGTTCCCGGTGACCGCCGCGCAGTGGAAGCTGCTGCTGTCGCTGGAAAAGAAATCCTGATTCCCTGCCTGAGAGTTCTCCCATGTCCGAAGCCAAGCGCCTGGCCGCCGAGAAAGCCATCGAATACGTCGAAGACGGCATGATCGTCGGTGTCGGCACCGGTTCCACCGTGGCCTATTTCATCGATGCCCTGGCCCGCATCCAGCACCGCATCAAGGGCGCCGTGTCCAGCTCCGAGCAGAGCACCGCGCGCCTGAAGCAGCACGGCATCGAAGTGATCGAGCTGAACCACAGCGGCAACCTGTCGCTGTACGTGGACGGCGCCGATGAGTGCGATCCGAACAAGTGCCTGATCAAGGGCGGCGGCGCCGCACTGACCCGCGAGAAGATCATCGCCGAGGCCAGCGAGCGCTTCATCTGCATCGTCGACCCGAGCAAGCAGGTGCCGGTGCTGGGCAGGTTCCCGCTGCCGGTGGAAGTGATCCCGATGGCGCGCAGCCTGGTCGCCCGCCAGATCCGCGACATGACCGGCGGCCAGCCGACCTGGCGCGAAGGCGTGGTCACCGACAATGGCAACCAGATCCTGGACATCCACAACCTGCAGATCACCGATCCGGAAAAGCTGGAGCGCGAGCTCAACCAACTGCCGGGCGTGGTCTGCGTGGGCCTGTTCGCGCGCCGTCGCGCCGACGTGGTGATCGTCGGCGGCGAGCCGCCGGTCGTGCTCTGACCCTTCCGAAGGATCCTGACGATGTCGCTGTTGCGTTCGCTGCTGATGCTTCCGCTGCTGGCCCTGGCCGGCTGTGCCACCGACGCGGCCCGCCATTGGGTCGAACTGGATGGCGCCCGCTACCAGGTGGAGCTGGCCACCAACGATGAAACCCGCGCGCGCGGGCTGATGTTCCGCGACCAGATGGCGGCCGACCACGGCATGCTGTTCATCCACGACCGCGAAGAAATGCAGGCGTACTGGATGAAGAACACCAGGATCGCGCTGGACATCCTGTACTTCGACAGCCAGCGCAGGCTGGTCAGCCAGCAGCGCGACGTACCGCCGTGCTCGGCCGGCGACATGTGCCCGCCCTACCCCAGCGGTGGCCCGGCGCGCTACGTGCTGGAACTCAACGCCGGCCAGGCCGAGAAGCTGCAGTTGAAGGACGGCACGGAGCTGAAATTCGGCCCGGGCATCGAAAAGTAAGGTACGGCCGGGCTGCGCCCGGCACCCGCAGTAGTGCCGGCCGCTGGCCGGCACCCCTGCAGGGGTCAGATCCCTTTCGCACGCGAAAGAGATCTGACCCCTGCATTTTTCACGCGGCACCGCTTGAAACGGCCTGCGAATGACGCCAGTCTGTGGCCATGCAGGACCGGATCACACTCCCCGACTGGGATGCACTGGCCGACCTCGAAGACGAGGCGCTGCCACTGTTGCCGACCGCGCTGCTGATCGCGCGCGATGAATACCCCGATCTGCAGCCGTCGACCTACGATGCGCTGATCCAGAGCCACGTCGACCACCTCCGCTCGGAAGTGGAGAGCATCGACAACAGTCCATTGAAGATGGCGGCGATCAACCGCCACCTGTTCGACGAGCTGGGCTACAGCGGCGACCACGACGAGTATTACGACCCGCGCAACAGCTACCTCAACCAGGTATTCGAGCGCCGGCTGGGCAACCCGATCTCGCTGGCGCTGGTGCAGATGGAAGTCGCGCGGCGGCTGGGCATTCCGCTCGACGGCGTGTCCTTCCCCGGCCACTTCCTGGTGCGCCTGCCGGTGGACGACGGCGTGCTGGTGATGGACCCGTTCAATGGTGGTCGCCCGCTGGACGTGGACGAACTGCGCGAACGCGCCAAGTCACACCTGGGCGGGCAGATGCCCGACGACCAGGTGCTGGCGCAGATTCTGGACCCGGCGCCGGCGCGCGCGATCCTGATGCGCATGCTGCGCAACCTGCACGGCGTGTATGCCGAGGCCGGCGAATGGGACCGCGCCGCGCGCAGTGCCGACCGCCTGCTGAAGCTCGCCCCGGAGCAGGACGATGCGCTGCGTGACCGCGGCCTGGCCTACCTGCAACTGGAGTACCTGGCCGGTGCCCGCCACGATCTGGGGCAGTACCTGAAGCGCAACCCGGAAGCCAGTGATGCGCAATGGCTGCGCGAGAAGCTGATCGACCTCGGCGGACCGATGCCGCGGCTGCATTGAGGGTGCCGGGGTGTGGACCAACAGTCCACACCTACCCTCATCAATCGACCTCGACCATCTCGAAATCGGCCTTGGTGACCCCGCAGTCCGGGCAGGTCCAGGTCTCCGGAATGTCCTCCCAGCGCGTCCCCGGCGCGATGCCCTCCTCCGGCAGGCCCTCCGCTTCGTTGTACAGGAAGCCGCAGACCACGCACATCCAGGTGCGCAAGGTGGTGGGGGTGGCATCGCTCATCGGATAATCAGGGCTGGATTCACGGGCCGCCATTGTCCCATCGCGGTCCACTCACCGGTAGCCATCGATGACTTCTGCTTCCCCGGCGCCCCGCGGCGTCTACCTGATCACCCCGGACGAGCCCGATACCGCACGCCTGCTGGCCCGTACCGCGCCGCTGCTGGCCGCTGGCGCCACCTGGCTGCAGTACCGCAACAAGACCGCCAGTGACGCGCTGCGGCGGGAGCAGGCCACCGCCCTGCAGGCGCTGTGCGCGGAACACGGCGTGCCGCTGATCGTCAACGACGACCCGGCGCTGGCCAAAGCCGTTGGCGCGGCGGGGGTGCACCTCGGCGGCACCGACGGTGACATCCCCAGCGCACGCGCCCTGCTCGGTGCCGAGGCCATCATCGGCGCCTCCTGCTACGACCAGCTGGCCAATGCAGAGAAGGCCGTGGCCGCCGGCGCCAGCTACGTGGCCTTCGGCGCGTTCTTCCCCACCACGACCAAGGTCACCAGCAGCCGCGCGCATACCGGCCTGCTGCGGCAAAGCGCCGCACTGGGCGTGCCGCGGGTGGCGATCGGCGGCCTGACGCCGGACAATGTCGGTCCCATCATCGACGCCGGCGCCGATCTGGTCGCCGTGGTCAGCAGCGTGTTCGCCGCCGAAGACCCGGTCGCGACCCAGCGCGCCTACCTCGCCCAGTTCGCGTAACGCCCAGGAAAGCCCCATGAACCACGACCAGTCCCACGCCCTGTTCTCCCGCGCCCAGCAACTGCTGCCGGGCGGCGTCAATTCGCCGGTACGCGCGTTCAAATCGGTCGGTGGCGAACCGTTCTTCGTCGAGCGCGCCGACGGCGCCTACCTGTACGACGTCGACGGCAACCGCTACATCGACTACGTCGGTTCCTGGGGCCCGATGATCGTCGGCCACAACCACCCGGCCGTGCGCCAGGCGGTGAAGAAGGCGATCGACAACGGCCTGTCCTTCGGCGCGCCGTGCGCAGCCGAAGTGACCATGGCCGAGACCATCACCCGCCTGGTGCCGTCGTGCGAGATGGTGCGCATGGTCAACTCCGGCACCGAGGCCACGCTGTCGGCGATCCGCCTGGCGCGTGGTGCGACCGGCCGCAACCGCATCGTGAAGTTCGAAGGCTGCTATCACGGCCATGGCGACTCGTTCCTGGTCAAGGCCGGCAGCGGCATGCTGACCCTGGGCGTGCCGACCTCGCCGGGCGTCCCGGCCGGGCTGAGCGAACTGACCCTGACCCTGCCCTACAACGATTTCGAAGCGGCCACTGCGCTGTTCGCGCAGCAGGGTGACGACATTGCCGGCCTGATCATCGAGCCGGTGGTCGGCAACGCCAACTGCATCCCGCCGCGCGAGGGCTACCTGCAGCACCTGCGCGAACTGTGCACGAAGCATGGCGCGCTGCTGATCTTCGACGAGGTGATGACCGGCTTCCGCGTCGCCCTCGGCGGCGCACAGGCGCACTACGGCATCACCCCGGACCTGACCACCTTCGGCAAGATCATTGGCGGCGGCATGCCGGTCGGGGCCTACGGCGGCCGCCGCGAGCTGATGCAGCAGATCGCCCCGGCCGGCCCGATCTACCAGGCAGGTACGCTGAGCGGCAACCCGGTGGCGATGGCCGCCGGCCTGGCGATGCTGGAACTGATCCAGCAGCCGGGCTTCCACGCCGACCTGGCCGAGCGCACCGCGCGCCTGTGTGCCGGCCTGGAAGCGGCCGCCGCCGAAGCCGGCGTGGCCGTGACCACCACCCGCGTGGGCGCGATGTTCGGGCTGTTCTTCACCAGCGAGAAGGTGGAGACCTATGCGCAGGCCACTGCCTGTGACATCCCGGCGTTCAACCGCTTCTTCCATGCGATGCTGGACCAGGGCGTGTTCCTGGCGCCGTCGGCGTACGAAGCCGGTTTCCTGTCCAGCGCGCACGACGATGCGGTGATCGAGGCCACCCTCGCCGCTGCACGCGTGGCGTTCAAGGCCACCAAGGGCTGATCGCAAAAAGGGGACGGAGGGGATTAAGTCGTTTGTGCACAAACGACTTAATCCCCTCCGTCCCCTTTTTTTTCTAACCGAAGAGGAACTTGCCCTTCATCATCGCGAAGTGGCCGGGGAACGAACAGAAGAAGGTGTAGTCGCCACCTTTCTGCAGGCCCTGGGTAGAGAAACGCACGCGCGTGGTCTCGCCGCCGCCGATCACCTTGGTGTGCGCCAGCACGCGCTTGTCGGCCTTCGGCAGGTAGCTGTCAGCCAGGGTCATGCGCATGCCCGCCATCGCCACCGGCTGGTAATCAGCGCTGCGGGTCAGCACCCAGTTGTGGCCCATCGCGGTGACCGCCAGCTTGCCGGTATGGCGCAGGGTCAGGTCCACGGCGGTGCAATCAGCGGCAACCTTGATCTCGCGGCTGCTGAAGCTCATCTGGTCGGTGCTGTCGATGCTCACCGCACACACCCGCGCCATCGCCGACGGCGCCAGCATCAGCGCACCCAGTCCCACTGCCACCCTCCAAGCCTTCATCGTTGCATCTCCTGCGGATTCAAGCGCCATTCTAGGCAGCCCCCTGCGGCGCCGTCTGCGACCGTCTGTCGCATGCCAGCTCCAGGGTTTCCCGCGCACTCATCGCAATGGCATGCTCAGCCGATGCGGATCGACCTGTTGCTGCTGGATGTGGATGGCGTGCTGGTGCAGTACCAGCGCGGGCAACGCGTGCTGCATCTGGCCCGGACACTGCAGGTTCCGACGCACGCCGTACAGGCCGCGCTGTACGACAGCGGTCTGGAAGCAGCGCATGACAATGGCACGCTGGATGGCCCGGCCTATCTGGCGCAGTTGGGAGAGCTTCTGGGCACGACTGTCGATGTGGCTGCATGGACCGCGGCGCGACGGGCCGCCAGCCATCCTCAGGCGGCCGTGTTGCAACGATTGCAGGCCCTGCAACTGCCAATCGCGGTGCTGACCAACAACGGCGCGCTGATGCAGCAGGCATTGCCCACCCTGCTGCCGGAACTGTTTCCTGCCCTGCAGGCGCGCGTGTTCTGCAGTGCGGATTTCGGCCTGCGCAAACCTGCGCCGGCGGTGTTTCTGCGCACGCTGGAAGCGCTGGACGTGGCGCCATCGCGCACGCTGTTCGTCGATGACCTGTTCGCCAATGTGCGTGGCGCGCGCGCTGCCGGCCTGCACGCGGAAACCGTGCGCGATGGCCGGGGATTGGGCAAGGTGTTGAAGCGTTACCGGATTGCGTGAACCACTGTAGAGCCGAGCCCATGCTCGGCTGCTGTGGCCTGGCATCGCGATGAACCGAGCATGGGCTCGGCTCTACGGGCATTCCTCAGCAACGGGGTCAGAGCCCTCTCCGCAGGAGAGGGAATCCGACCCCCGGCACGATGGCCTCAGCGCGCGGCGATGAACGCGGCAATCGCCGCGCGCAGGCGCTTCAGGCCTTCGGCCACTTCTTCGTCGGTGATGTTCAGCGACGGCACGAAGCGCAGCACGTCCGGGCCGGCCTGCAGGGTCAGCAGGCCCTGCTCGGCGGCGTGGTCGAGGATCGCACCGGCCTGGCCGGCGAAGTCCTTGCTCAGCACCGCGCCCAGCATCAGGCCACGACCACGCACGTCGCTGAACACACCGAACTCGTCGTTGATGCGGGCGAAGCCATCGCGCAGCCCCTTGGACTGGCGGCTGACGTTGGCGGCGATCTCCGCCGAGGCCAGCTTGCGCAGCGCCACGCGGGCCACCGCAGCAGCCAGCGGGTTGCCACCAAAGGTTGTGCCGTGCGCGCCGAACTGCATGGTCTCGGCCACCTTCGGGCCGGCCAGCATCGCGCCGATCGGGAAGCCGCCACCGAGTGCCTTGGCCAGGGTAACCATGTCCGGCACCACGTCGTCCTGCCAGTGCGCGAACAGCGTGCCGGTGCGGCCCATGCCGGCCTGGATCTCGTCCAGCACCAGCAGTGCGTTGTGCTGGTCGCACAGTTCGCGCACGCGCTTGAGGAAACCGGACTTGGCCGGCATCACGCCGCCCTCGCCCTGGATCGGCTCCAGCATCACCGCCGCCACGTCGCCGGCGGCCATCGCGGTTTCCAGCTGTACTTCATCGTTGAAATCGATGTAGCGGAAGCCGCCGGGCAGCGGCTCATAGCCTTCCTGGTACTTCGGCTGGGCAGTGGCGGTCACCGCGCCCAGGGTGCGGCCGTGGAAACTGCCACGGAAGGTGATGATCACCCGCTTGTCGGCCGGGCGGCCCTGGCTGGAGGCCCACTTGCGGACCATCTTGATCGCCACTTCGTTGGCTTCGGCGCCGGAGTTGCACAGGAACACGCGCTCGGCGAAGCGGCTGGCCTTCACCAGCTCCTCGGCCAGGTGCAGCGGCGGCGCACTGTAGAACACGTTGCTGGTGTGCCAGAGCTTGCCGGCCTGCTCGACCAGTGCGGCCACCAGGTCCGGATCGTTGTGGCCCAGGCCGCACACGGCGATGCCGGCAGCCAGGTCGATGAACTCACGGCCCTGGCTGTCCCACACGCGGGCGCCCTGGCCTCGCTCCAGTACCACCTGGCGGGGCTTGTAGACCGGCAGGTAATAGTGCGAAAGGGAGATCAGCGGATCGGTAGCGGCGGTCATGGCAGTCGGCAGGGTTCAGGAATCCCCATTCTCGCGCCGGAACCCCTGCGGCACAATGCGCCCATGCGACCGTTTTCTGCCCCCCAGCTGAACCCCGCCACCGAGACCGGCTGGCGCCGCCGGTGGTTCGACATCATCTACCGCCACGACTCGCGGCCCTCGCGCAATTTCGACCTGATCCTGGTAGTGGCGATCGTCGCCAGCATCCTGGTGGTGATGATCGACAGCGTGCAGCACCTGCATGCCGAATGGTCCACCGGCCTGTACATCCTGGAATGGGCTTTCACGATCATCTTCACCGCCGAGTACCTGCTGCGGCTGGCCGTGGTCAAGCGCCCGCTGCGTTACGCGGTGAGCATCTGGGGCATCATCGACCTGCTGTCGATCCTGCCCGCCTACCTGTCGATGTTCATCCCCGGCGCGCAGAGCCTGCTGGTGGTACGCGCGCTGCGCATCCTGCGCGTGTTCCGCATCCTCAAGCTGACCCGCTACATCGAGGAAAGCGGCGTGCTGATGACGTCGCTGTGGCGCAGCAGGCGCAAGGTGCTGGTGTTCCTGTTCACGGTGATCACCATCACCATCATCGCCGGCGCGCTGATGTACGTGATCGAGGGCCCCGAACACGGCTTCACCAACATCCCGGCCAGCATGTACTGGGCGGTGGTGACCATGGCCACGGTCGGCTTCGGCGACATCGTGCCGCAGACCGTGCTTGGCCGCTTCGTCACGTCGGTGCTGATCCTGATCGGCTACAGCATCATCGCCGTGCCCACCGGCATCTACACCGCGGAGCTGGCCAGCACCATGCGTGAAGCCGAGCTGGCCGCGCGCCGCGATGCGCGTGGCTGCCCGCACTGCGGGCTGGAAGGCCACGAGCCGGATGCACGGCATTGCCGCAAGTGCGGGGGTGAACTACCGGATGCGTTCAGTCATTGATGCGAGCGCCGGCGATGTACACCGGCGCTCGCTGATCACGCCATGAGCGGGAGCGCTACTGGCGGTTGCTCTGGAAAACCAGCGAGTTGTATTCCTGCATCAGCTTGTTGGCGGAGCCACGCGGCGCCATCGACGGCGAATCCAGCATGCGCCGTTCGAAATCGCTGTAAGGCTTTTTCTCGCTGACGCGCTGCAGCCGCTCCTTGCCTTCGCGCCGGAAGTTCTCGGCTTCACGCTCGAAGCTGTTCCAGTCCAGCTTGCCCGGCTCCTGATCAGCCACCTTCGCATGCGCTTCGTCGGAAATGCGGTTGAACGCATCCAGACGCTCGCGCGCCTTGGCCTGATCGAAGTCATCCTCACTCATCAGATCCATGATGGCCTTGGCTTCCAGCATCATTGCCAGACGGTAGTACTCGCGCGTGCGTCCCTCGGCCTGTTCCAATACCTTGAGCTGCTCGCGCTGGGCGGCGTCGTTCTGGCGCTCCAGCTCGGCGTTGAACGTTTCGCTGGCAGCCACGAACTCCTTGAAGGCGGCCATCAAGGGCGCGTGCAGCTGCTTTCCCTTGGCGAACTGGTCGTCTTCGTAGTCCTGGCGATCGTAATAGTCGTGCGCGTCCTTGCTGAGCGGCACCAGTGCCTTCAGCGCCTGCTGGTAATGGCCAGCAGCGGCATCGAGCTCGGCCAGCGCCGGCTTGGCAGCCATCGCCTCGGTCACGGGGCCATCGCACTGCTTCATGTCGTAGTCGCTGATCTCGAACGGACCGTACACCTGGGTCTCGCGCCCGCTCGGGCCGGCCTCGACGTCCTTGATCCAGCGCGTATAGGACTCGATGCTGCCGTGGGTCTTCGAATCCAGCGTGTTGAAGCAGCCGATGTAGGCGTTGAGCTTGGCGGTCAACTGCTGCTGTGCGTCGGACGGCGCCGCGCTGGCGTCGGGCGTGCTGGAAGGGCCGGCGTCGCCAGTGGTTGCGGGTGCCTTGCCGCCGCAGGCAGCCAGGACAATCGACAGCGAAGCGGCCAGCGCCGCGACGGAAAGAGTGCGTGACATGGGTTCACGTCCTTGTTGAAAACGATTACAGCCTCGCATTCTAGCGCAGCAGGCCGAAGGTCGCAGCCCTCGGCCTCTGCCGGCGACGCGCGATCACTCCAGGAACAGATCCGGCAACAACGGACGCGATGGATCCACCGCATAGCCGGACAGATCGGTGATACCCGCCTGCGCCAGCACGTCATCGTCGATCAGAAACTGGCCGTGGAAACCGGCCGCCTCGCGCACCAGCACCGCGTGCGCAGCATCGGCCATGATCTGCGGCGTGCGGCAGCCGGCCGCATCGACGCCCGGAATCATGTTGATCGCATCGGTGGCGATCACCGTGCGCGGCCACAGCGCGTTCACCGCCACACCCTGCGGGCCGAATTCCGCGGCCAGGCCGAGCGTGACGAAGCTCATGCCCATCTTCGCCAGCGTGTAGCCGGTATGCGCGCCCCACCACTTCGGTTCCAGGCTCGGCGGCGGCGCGAGAGTGAGGATGTGCGGGTTCGGCGCCTGCAGCAGGTATGGCAGGCAGGCCTGCGCGCACAGGAAGCTGCCGCGCGAATTGACCTGCTGCATCAGGTCGAAGCGCTTCATCGGCGTATCCAGCGTGCCACGCAGCCAGATCGCGCTGGCATTGTTGACCAGGATGTCGATGCCACCGAAGGTGTCGACCGTGGCCGCAACCGCCGCGTGCACCTGCTCTTCCTCGCGGATGTCGCACTTCAGCGCCAGCCCCTGGCCGCCCGCTGCTGTTACCGCTTCGGCCGCGGTATGGATGGTGCCTGGCAGCTTCGGATTCGGCACCGATGACTTGGCCGCAATGGCCACATTGGCGCCGTCGCGCGCAGCGCGCAGTGCGATGGCCAGGCCGATGCCGCGCGAGGCACCGGTGATGAAAAGCGTTTTGCCCTGCAGACTGCCCACGTTCCACACTCCAGCGTATGCAATGAGCCGCTAGTATGCCGCGCCGACGTGGAGTTCACCCGGCCTTGACGATACTCGGGCCTCCAGTCAACGCACGAGGTCCACGCCATGCGCCGTTCCCGCCTGTTGCTGCCTGCCCTGGGGCTTGCCCTGCTGACTGCCTGCCAGGGCCGTTCGCCGGAACCCGGCAAGGAGCCGCCTGCCGGTGACACCCCCAGCGCAGAGAAGGCCGCCGCCGACGGCAAGCTGCGCTGGAGCGAGGCAGTGGTGTGGGATGGCGACCTCAACGCCTGCCGCCAGGGCGAGAACGCGGCCACGCGTGATTGCCTGCGCGATGCGATGCGCGCCGGCGGCGCCAGCGCCGATGCGATCACCGCCGCCGAACAGCTGTCCACCGGCGGCGAGCTGGCCTACGTGACGGCCTGGCACGAGAACGAAGGCCTGGGCATTGCCACGGTCGAATATCCGTTCCGCGCCAACACCAACGAGGGCACCCGCCTGGTCGACGCCACCGGCAAGCGCATTGATGTGGATGCCGTGCAGCTGGACGACACCCTGCGTGCCGATCCCACCGTGCAGGCCCTGCTTAAGGACCACCCGCAGGCCACGCCGTTCGCACCGGCGCAGTCGGCCGGGGCCACGCCGCTGGAGAACGACGGCATCCGCGTGATGTACCGCACGCCGCTGCGCGACTGCCACGCCTGCCCGGATGTGGGCCAGCTGCAGATCGCGTACGACTTCGACGCCAAGCGCAACTTCATTGGCCAGCAGGTGGTGCCGGCGACGCCGTAAGGTCACCCGCCTCTGTAGAGCCGAGCCATGCTCGGCTCTACATTTCCATTCCTGGTACAGCACTTCCACGCCATCACCACGGGCAAGACGTCTCACCTGATCCAACGTATCCACCGCCATGACGGAGTACGTGACCTCCACACCGGAGTGCAGGCGTCCCTCGGCAAGGTCCTCATCAGTCTCTACTGATATCAGCTTGCGGATTCCGGCGCATCGATAGAGGGGCGCTCTACCGTCTTCACCCATCAGGCGGCCGCTCGGATCCTCATACCCGCGAGCAAGCGCGTTTGCATTCTCAAGAGCGCGCTCGTCGTTATCGGCACTGATCAGGTACACGTTCTCATGCACCAGGAGCGAGTCCTGCCCTTGGCTCTCGTAATAGAGGATGGCGTGTGCGCAGTCCCACATGCATTACCTCAACAGCACTCTGGTCAATCAACCTCATCGACCTTTGATGTGCACGATATGAAAGGCGCCCTCAGTTCGCCCACGCAGGCACCGTTCACTGCCCCCCCCCGCGTAATACATCCCCTGGAGCATGACAAAGTACAGGCCTGGCTCGATGCCACGCACGGAGTCCTCGTACTCCGCGCCACTCAGATCGACCAGCGCATCGGCGGAGGGGCCGAGGGCATCACTGCTTCCACCCTCATGGAGCAGGTAGCCGAACGCAGCAAAGTGCCCGCCATCATAGCCGCCCGAGTTCGCAAGAAGCGCCTGCAGCGGTGTCTGGCAGGACTGCACATCATTGCGCGACCCACTCATTCCTTGGCAGATGCCTGGATGCTTGTCTCTGGAAAAGGCGGGAACCAGACCCGTCCCACCCGCTGCCAGCAGCAGGGATATACCAAGTGCTCTATTCAAACCGTTGCACGTCGACCACTTTCCGTTGTGATGGGCAGACCCCTTTGACAGCCATCAGCCACCGACGGATTGATGACCATATGACCCTTCAGAGCTGAGCCGACTCTCGATCACCGATCTGACATAGGCAGCCCTCGCTGTGCCAGACCCGGAGTACTCAGCCAGGAGCTCCATCGCCTCAGACCTCATCTCAGCACCGCCAGTGGCCACGAACACAGAAAATGCTGGCTCCAGGTAGCCAGGTGCCTCACAGATGAACCGCTTGCGTTCATCAAGCGGGAAATCGATGGCGTAGTCCGCCCACTCGATGTAGCGCTTCCAGAAAGCTGGCGCCGCGCGCTGCTGATCCTGCTGATCCTGCTGATCCTCCATCCGCATCAGCAGGGATAGCTGATCAGCGCACGCATCCACAACGTCCCCAGGCAAGTCCAATGCGGCGACGCGCCCGGGATCAACGGCCTGCCAACAGAACACCATGAAGTCGGCGACGAACGCCGCATCGCTTCGTTCAAGCATCAAGCGCTGATACATCGCAAGCGCTTCCGCGACATCCACTGGCTCTTCGAGGCTGGCATTCTGCACATTGCCCTTGTCGTCACCAGAATCCTTCTTCGCCACCTCATGCATAGCAGACCACGCTCTCGATCTGCGGAGATATCAGCTCGCCACCATCCCAACGAATGATCTCCAGCTCCAGTAGCCGGTCGTTTGCGTCCGCATGAAGAATCGGCGTGAGTTCAGCACCATCTGCGTCCTGCATCTGCAGCTCGACGGGATATGCGTGCTGCCCTAGATACGGCGGACGCTCATATCCAGAAATGACGAATCCCACCCGAGCTCCACCCAGACTGGTTTCCACAGCGCTTGCGGAAGCCAGGTCGGCTTGAAGCTGCGAAGCAGAGGCCGCAGGCAGGCAGACTGCCACAGCTTCAATCAGCGCTCTTTCAACGCTGGAAACGGTATGCATTGGGTTGCTCATTTCGTTCTGTTGCCCGCTTCCAAACTCAGCGACGCCATCTACCCTTCAAGGCATCTACAAAATATGACGACAGCAGAAAGGCTTGAAACACAAAAAAAGGGTAAAGAGCAATTCGAGCCGCGTTGCCAATCCCTCTGTAGTCAAGGATGACGTAGATCAGCGCAAAGAACAGCACCCCTCCTATCTCATAAACTAACAAAGAACGCGTTGATGTCTTCACTTCCTTTTCTCCAGTTCCTTCTGTGCTGCCGCAGTCGCCATCTGAGCTGATGCCTGGGCAGTCTGTGACATGGTGGCCTGCCCCAAGCTCTGCTTCGGAATAGCTGCTGCAGTTGACGCGGTCGCAT
This sequence comes from Stenotrophomonas sp. YJH_SMC_127, assembly GCF_059372445.1. NCBI lineage: Bacteria > Pseudomonadati > Pseudomonadota > Gammaproteobacteria > Lysobacterales > Lysobacteraceae > Stenotrophomonas > Stenotrophomonas sp. YJH_SMC_127. Next base: position 834,903 of record NZ_JCAFVO010000001.1, read on the forward strand.
GGGCCATATTTGGCACCCCGGGTGCAGAGGAGGCGACCATCCTTTGTAGATTCCCTTTGGCCGCAGCTCCCGCAAAATCACCAGCAGCCACACCAATTCCGCTCGCAACTAGACCGCCGCCGACACTACCCGCCATCGCTGACGCAAGCTCCGCACCGGACGTGGGCTTTCCTTCCTAGGCATTCTGAGCAAGAACACTGCCCGCCCCCGTGAAGGCGTTGGTCACCGCTTGAATCGCGACAGCTCCTCCCACTGTAACTGTCCCTCGACCAATGGCACCGATCAACGCGCCTCCGACCCCGCCGCTCACAGCTCCGCGTTGTTGCCTGGCAGGCTGACATCGGTGACGGCAAACTCACTTGCACGCGACCATTGAATTGCTTAATTCATCCACGCATGGCGTGGATCTACCGGTACGCCTGCACCTGCTTCCTCAGCAGATGCGGCACGATCAGCCGATGCACCGGGGCGACCGGCAGCATGTACACACGCCCGAACGCGTTGTGCGTATGCACCACCGTCGCCACTTCCAGCACATCGCCCTGCCACTGCAGGGCCAGCTGCACACGCAGGTGGCGGTCGTCGTCTTCCAGCACGATGGCATCGTCATCCAGCGACTGCAGGGTGAAGATGCCCAGCCGTTGCCCCGGACGCGGCTGCGCGATGTCCTGCACCGCGCGCAACGAGCCCAGGTGCTTCATGCCGAGCAGGCGCATGCCGCGATTGCGCAGCGCCATCAGCCCATCGAACCAGCCGGGAATGGTCGCCGCCATGTCGCGATAGGCCTGCAAGGCCGAGCGCCCATCGCGACGGGTCGTCGCCTGGCAGGCGTGCACGAAGTCGGCACCGGCCAGCTGTGGGCGCAGGACGCTGCCCGCGCTCGGCGGGCCGGTCACCACCTGCGCACGGCTCACGGCTTCGGCCCCTGCCCCTCGTTGTCTTCCCAATGCAGGATGCGGCGGGTGACGAAGCGGTAGACCGGCTTGCCGGTGGCGAACCACAGTTCGCGCACCCACGAGGTGCGCTTGAGCACCCGCTTTTCCACCGGGGTGAGCGACTCGCGGCAGTACATGCGCTTGTGCTTGAGCAGGTGGCGCAGGTCCTCACGGGCCAGCAGGCGCATCCAGCGCGAACGCGGGTTGCCGATCACCGCCAGCTGGAAGTCGATCAGCGCCGGGCGGCCATCGTCGGTGACCAGCCAGTTGGCTTCCTTGGCCAGATCGTTGTGGGCCACGCCATTGCGATGCAGCTGCTGCAGCAGGCGACGCGCGGCGCGGAACCAGGCCAGGTCACCGCGAGGCGGACGCTGGTACATGGCGTCGCCGGCCATGAAGCTGCGGTCGAGATGACGTCCATCCCACGCCAGCAGCTGCGGCACATCGGCCATGCCGTGGATGTGGCGCAGTGCGCGTGCTTCACGGCGGGCCAGCCACCAGGCTGGCAGCCGCAACCACAGTGGTGTGGCGCCCAGATCACGGCGTACAAAGGGGCCGGCCGGCCCTTCCACAAGGAGGATGCGACCGAAGCTGTCGGCCTTCAGGGCGTGCGAGGGCGTGTCTGGCGAATGCGGCATGTGCCCATTCTAGGCGATGGCGCCCGTTGCAAACGGTCACCAAGCGGCTGGGAACCAGTCACCTTCACGCCCCTATAATCGGGCAATGGACTCTTCATGGATCGACGCCACCCTCGCGTGGATTGCCGCTCACCCCGTGCTGGCGGGTGCCGTTATCTTCCTCATCGCCTTCTGCGATGCGGTGATCATTCTCGGTGCCATCGTGCCGGCCCTGCCGCTGCTGTTCGCGGTGGGCGTGTTCATCGGGCTGGGCCAGATCTCCGGGCCGTACGCGGTGGCCGCAGCCGCACTGGGCGCATTCGCCGGTGATGGCATCAGTTACTGGATCGGCCGCCGCTGGGGTGACCGCCTGCGTGGCGTGTGGCCCTTCAGCCGTTACCCGCAGCTGCTCGACCGCGGCGAAAACCTGTTCCGCCGCAATGCCTTCAAGAGCATCCTGGTAGCACGCTACGTGGGCGCGATCCGGCCGTTCGTGCCGGCCATCGCGGGCATGATGAAAATGCCGGCCAGCCGCTACATGCAGGCCAGTGGCATCGCCAGCATTTCGTGGGCGGTGCTGTTCCTGGCACCGGGCTGGGTGCTCGGCGAGGCCTACGACGCGGTGGCCGCCGTCGCAGGGCGACTGGTGGTGGTGGTCGGCCTGCTGGCAGTGATCCTCGGCCTGGTCTGGGCCATCGTGCTGTACGGCTACCGCTGGTCGGCCGCGCGCATGGACAACTGGCTGGCGCGGCTGCTGGACTGGTCCAACCGGCACCCGACGCTGGGCCGCTACACCGTCGGTGTGCTGGACCCGAAGCGCCGCGAGTCGGTGCCGCTGGCGATGCTGGCGCTGATGCTGCTGGTGCTGGGCTGGGGCTGGTTCGCGCTGCTGACCGTGGTGGTCGCCCATGGCGAGCCGCTGGCGATCGACCTGCTGGTGCACCAGGCCATGCTGGCGCTGCGCAATCCGCTGGCCGATTACCCGATGGCCGCGCTGGCATCGCTGGGCGCCTGGCAGGTGTTGTTGCCGGCCACCGCTGCAGCGATGGGCTACCTGATCTGGCGCCGCCGCTGGATGGCAGCCGCGCACTGGCTGGCCGCGCTTGCTTTCGGCCTGGCGTTGACCATGCTGCTCGGCGCAACGGTGGATGTGGTGCGACCGGTCGATGCCAGCAGTGGCTTTGGCTTCCCGTCGGTGTCGGTGACCATGGCCACCATCACCTTCGGCTTCTTCGCGGTGCTGATCGCCCGCGAGATGCCTGGCCGCACCCGTGTCTGGCCGTACCTGGTGTCGGGCATCGTGGTCAGCCTGATCGGCTTCTCGCGCCTGTACCTGGGCGCGCACTGGCTGAGCGATGTGATCGGCGGCATGCTGTTCGGCACGTTCTGGCTGCTGGTGCTGGGCATCGCCTACCGCCGCCGCTTCAACCGCTCGTTCTGGGTGAAGCCGGTGGCGTGGCTGTTCTACGGTGTCTTCGCCGTGGCGGCGATGTGGTACGCGCCGCGCCACATTCCGGTGAAGCTGGAACGCTTCGAGCCGACCCTGCCGGCGGCGCAGGCGATGGACATGCAGGCCTGGTGGCAGCACGACTGGGCGACACTGCCGGCGCGCCGCAACGAGTTCGACGACGACCAGCGCTGGCCGCTGGACGTGCAGGTGGCGGGCCCGCTGGCCCCGCTGCAGGCGCAGCTGGAAGCACGCGGCTGGAAGCGGCAGGAACAGGCCGGCTGGCAGCAGGCGCTGCTGATGCTGGACAAGAACACGGGTGCCGACGAACTGCCGGTGCTGCCAGCCACGCTGGACACGCGCGTGGAAGCGCTGTTGATGGTGCGCCCGGGTACACACCGCGATGAGCGCTACGTACTGCGCCTGTGGCCAGCCCCTGCGCAGTTGCAACCGGGCAATACGCCGCTATGGCTGGGCAGTGCGCAGACCCTGCGCTACGAGCGTCATTTCGAGTGGATCGGCATGTGGCACCCGCTGCGTGGCGTCGACCCGGCGCTCAACGCAGTGAAGGACGCCGTGCAGGACCTGCCGCAGCGCGAGGACGTGCACAGCGAAACCGCGTTGCCGGTGCTGCGGTTGAAGACCACGACGCCCTGACCGGCACCGGTGCGCGATCACCCACTGTAGAGCCGAGCCCATGCTCGGCTGCTCTTCGCGGGAACCATCAAGCCGAGCATAGGCTCGGCTCTACAGTAGATCCACGCCGTGCGTGGATGGCATTCCACGCATGCCCCAGCGTATGCACCAAGGTGCACACCCACCCAAGGCAGGCTGCTACGGCATCCAGCCCAGCAACTGCTGCAATCGCTGGTGCGGGTCGTCCATCTGCAGCAGCTGCAGGCGCTGCTGCTCGCTCAGCGGCAACAGCTCGGCCAGCCGCCAGCCGACCCAGCTGGCCTGGTCCAGCAACGCCGGGTTGGACGGCGCATAAGCCTCGCCGGCCTGTTCGATGATGTGCCCCAGCACCGTGGCCAGCAGCGCGTGCTGTGGTCGCAGTTCGTCGTCCGGATCTTCCTCGCACCAGCGCACGTCGGCCACCACCAGGCCGTTGTCGCGCACGCGGGTACGCTCGACATGGAAGCGACGGGTGCCGCGCAGGCGAAGCTGCAGCACGCCATCGGCACCGACATCGAAGTCTTCGATGCGCACCTGCACACCATAGGCCGCCGGCGTCGCCGGTGCGCCGACTTCCTCGCCATCGAGGATCAGGCAGACACCGAACCCCTCACCACTGCGGCCGCTGTCGCGGACCAGGTCCAGATAGCGGCGCTCGAAAACACGCAGGCCCGCCGCCGCACCCGGCACCAGCGTGGTGTGCAGCGGAAACAGCGGCAGCGGGCTGTCGACGCTCATCGGGCCTGCAACGCGGCGAGGAAGCGGCGCGGGGCGCCGTCGAAGCCACCGTTGGACATGAACACCACGTGGTCGCCGCTGCGCGCGCTGGCCTGCAGCTGTTCCAGCAACGCGTCGGTATCCGGCACCGCGTGGGCGTCACCACGTACCGCAGCGATCACCGCAGCGGCATCCCAGGCCAGTTCCGGGCGATGCAGGAACACCACTTCATCGGCCAGCGCCAGCGACGGTGCCAGCGCCTGCGCATGTGCGCCCAACCGCATCGAGTTGCTGCGCGGTTCCATCGCAACCACGATGCGCGCATCGCCCACCCTGGCGCGCAGGCCTTCCAGCGTGGTGGCGATCGCGGTGGGGTGATGGGCGAAATCATCGTAGACGGTGATGCCGCCATGGCTGCCGATCACTTCCATGCGGCGCTTGACGCTGCGGAAGCGCGCCAGCGCCGGGATCACCGTGGCCGGCGCCACGCCCACTGCATGCGCAGCGGCCAGCGCGGCCAGCCCGTTGAGCACGTTGTGGCGGCCCAGCAGCGACCACTGCACGTCGCCCAGCGCCTGCCCACGATGGTGCACGCGGAACGCGCTGCCATCGGCGGCCAGCAGCTCGGCATGCCACTCCAGCGACGGATCGAAACCAAACCGCTCGACCGGGGTCCAGCAGCCCATCGCCAGCACTTCGGCCAGGTGCTGATCCTCGCCGTTGACGATCAGGCGGCCACGCGCCGGCACCGTGCGCACCAGGTGATGGAACTGGCGCTGGATCGCCGCCACGTCCGGGAAGATGTCGGCGTGGTCGTATTCAAGATTGTTGAGGATGGCCACCAGCGGCCGGTAGTGCACGAACTTGCTGCGCTTGTCGAAGAAGGCCGTGTCGTACTCATCGGCTTCGACCACGAACTCGCGGCCCTGGCCCAGGCGCGCGGAGACTCCGAAATCCTCGGCGACACCGCCGATCAGGAAGCCCGGCGAGCGCCCTGCACTTTCCAGCAGCCAGGTCAGGATGGTGGTGGTGGTGGTCTTGCCATGGGTACCGGCCACGGCCAGCGTGTCGCGGCCCGGCAGCACCTGCTCGGACAGCCACTGCGCGCCGGATATATAGCGCTGGCCGGCATCGAGCACGGCTTCCACGGCGGCATTGCCGCGCGACAGCGCGTTGCCGATCACCACCTCGTCGGTGCCGGCCGGCACGCTGTCGGCACGGTAGCCCTGGTCCAGGGTGATGCCCAGCTGTTCGAGCTGGGTCGACATCGGCGGGTAGATGGCCTGGTCGCTGCCGCTGACGGAATGCCCGAGTTCCCGCGCCAGGGCGGCCACGCCGCCCATGAAGGTGCCGGCAATTGCAAGGATATGTACGCTGCTCATGACCGAGGATTGTGACCGATGACGGCTGTATAGGGCCAATGTCCGCTATCGGGTAAGACAACCCCTACACGGGATGTGAGAAAACTCCAATCAGCTGTCAGGGAATTCCCGATAGCGATGTTCTGTGAACCCGGACACAATTCGAACTGCCAGCCGCAGTACCCGAACCGGTCCTACTCCCCAAGAGGCCATCCCCAAGGGAGCTCATGCTGCGGGGCCCTGAGCAAGCCCTTCGCTGGCGCCTGTCAAACGACACAGGCCTGATCCTCACGGACCAGGCCTGTGTTTTTTTGCGCCCGGGGAGCCGGCAATTCGCGCCGGCCCGGCCGGATCAGGCCTTGATCGCCGCCAGGATGCGGGCTTCGATCTCGTCCAGCTCACCGACGCCATCGACGCGGGCCAGGGTGCCACGGCCGGCGTAGAAATCGACCACCGGGGCGGTCTGCTCGTTGTAGACCTGCAGGCGCTGGCGCACCGCTTCCGGATTGTCATCGGCGCGGCCCTGCTCCTTGGCACGACCAGCGATGCGATCCACCAGCAGCTCGGTGGCCACGTCCAGCTGCACCACGGCGTCCAGCGGCTGGCCGATCTTGGCCAGCAGGCCATCCATCGCATTGGCCTGGGCCACGTTGCGCGGGTAGCCATCGAGGATGAAGCCCTTGGCGACATCAGCCTGGGTCAGGCGCGACTCCAGCATGCCCAGCAGGATGTCGTCCGACACCAGGTTGCCGGCATCCATCACCGTCTTGGCCTGCTTGCCCAGCTCGGTGCCGGCGGCGATTTCCGCGCGCAGCATGTCACCGGTCGAAATGTGGGCGATGCCCAGCTTTTCCTTCAGGCGCGTCGCCTGTGTCCCCTTGCCCGAACCGGGCGGTCCCAACAGAACCAATCGCATTGACCTGACTCCAACGTGTTGAAAACAAAGAAGGTTCGCGTCCCGGACGGTCCGGTATCGCTGCACCGCAATAGCGCCACTTTACCGCATCCGGGTAATGTCCCTGCAATGTCCCCTCCCCCGAGCAGGTAGAAGCATGCGCAACGGTACTCTCCTTTATGCCCAGTCCGGCGGTGTCACCGCCGTCATCAACGCCACGGCGGCGGCGGTGATCGAGCAGGCGCGGGCCAAGGGCATCAAGGTCCTGGCCGCCCGCAACGGCATCCTCGGCGCCCTGCGCGAGGAGCTGATCGACACCAGCAAGGAGAGTGCCGCGGCCATCCGCGCGCTGGCCCATACCCCGGGCGGTGCCTTCGGCTCGTGCCGGGTCAAGCTGAAATCGCTGGACGCCGACCGTGCCCGCTACGACCGCCTGCTGGAGGTGCTGCGCGCGCACGACGTGCGCTGGTTCCTCTACAACGGCGGCAACGACTCGGCCGATACCGCGCTGAAGGTCTCGCAGCTGGCCAAGGCCTCCGGCTACGACCTGACCTGCATTGGCGTGCCCAAGACCATCGACAACGATCTGGCGGTGACCGACACCTGCCCCGGCTTCGGCTCGGCGGCCAAGTACACCGCCGTCTCGGTGCGCGAGGCGGCGCTGGACGTTGCGGCGATGGCCGAGACCTCCACCCGCGTCTTCATCTACGAGGCGATGGGCCGCCACGCCGGCTGGCTGGCCGCGGCCGCCGGCCTGGCTGGCAACGGTGATGACGAAGCACCGCACATCATCCTGCTGCCCGAGCGCGCCTACGACGAGGCCGCGTTCCTGGCCAAGGTGAAGGCCGTGGTCGAGCGCGTCGGCTACTGCGTGGTGGTGGCGTCGGAAGGTATCGCGACCGCAGATGGCCGCTTCGTCGCCGACGCAGGCGGCGGCAAGGACTCGTTCGGTCACTCGCAGCTGGGCGGCGTGGCCGCGCACCTTGCTGCACGGGTCAAGGACCAGCTGGGCCTGAAGGTGCACTGGGCGCTGCCCGACTACCTGCAGCGCTCGGCCCGCCACCTGGCCAGCAGGACCGACTGGGAGCAGGCACAGGCGGTCGGCAAGGCCGCCGTGCAGCTGGCACTGAAGGGCCAGAACGGCGTGATGCCGGTGATCGTGCGCAGCAGCGATGCGCCCTATCGCTGGAAGATCGAAGCGGCCCCGCTGTCGAAGATCGCCAACCACGAGAAGAAGATGCCAGCCGGCTTCATCCGCCGCGATGGCTTCGGCATCACCGCCAAGGCGCGCGCCTACCTGTCGCCGCTGATCAAGGGCGAAGCGCCGCTTCCCTATGGCACCGACGGCCTGCCGAAGTACGTGACACTGAAGAACGTGGCGGTGAAGCAGAAGCTGCCGGCCTTCGAGGGCTGACCTGAAAAAGGGGACGGAGGGGATTAAGTCGCATACGCCCCTCTGTCATCTCCAACAGCATCAGCAGTGGGTCGGATACGACTTAATCCCCTCCGTCCCCTTTTCATGGAGGTCATCATGGCACTGCGTGTTGTTCGTCTCGGCAGCCCGCGCCAACCCGGTGAGGGCCTGCGCATCGGCACCGTGCGGCGACCACCGCGCGGCGTGCCCCGCAGCGAATTCGCGAAACGGGACTGGTACGACGTCTGGTTCCCGACTCTGTCACCCAGCGCGGAGCTGGTGAAACAGGCCCATGAGGCGAAGACCGCCGCCGACTGGACTGCGTTCTTCCGCCACTACAAGGCCGAGATGAAAGCGCCCGATGCCGCGCACGCGCTGGACCTGCTGGCCGCGATGTCGCAGCACAGCGACCTCAGCGTGGGCTGCTACTGCGAGGACGAAGCGCACTGCCATCGCAGGGCGTTGCGCGAGCTGCTGGTGGCGCGCGGGGCGACGCTGGCGGAGTGAGATCAGCCGGATGCCGGCCAGCGGCCGGCACTACCACCCGTGGACGACTGCGTGGGCGCAGCGCACGCATCATCTCAATTGCAGGCCTTGCCTTCCATCTGCAGCTGCGCGGCGAACATCGTCACCTGCGGAATCTGGCCGGCTGCCGCCTGCTTCTTGGCCTCTTCCAGATAGATGCGCGACTGGCCCTGCCCATCCAGCTCGACCTTGTTGCTCGACGGCAGGCGCCACACCCGCACCACCGCCTGCTGCGCCGGGCATGCCGCGTTGGGCACGCGGATCACATCGTTGAGCTTCCAGCCCTTGTCGGCACTCGGCTGTGCCTTGGTGTAGTCGACGAAGCGCGCACGTGGCTGGCACTGCTCGCTGGTACGCACGGCGGAGAAGCGGTACGGGGCGGCGGCATCGCCGGTGAACGCACCTTCCAGGCGTGCGCAGGCCTCGGGAATCTGCCGCAGCGTATGCACCGCGCCCACCGCCTGGGGTGCGCCCACGGCACGCTGCAGCTCCGGGGTTTCCGCAGCGAGTGCCGGCACGGCCGGGGCCAGGGCGGCGAGCATCAACAGGGACAGGCGCATGGGGGATCTCCATCGGGACTCCGCGCAGGCTTGCAGAGGCTGGCTTAACGGGGTGCAAAGGCCGGTGGCTCGCAAATCATGCCCTTGCCTGGCGGCGGGTCCGCGCGCATGTCGACGCGTTCATTGGCAGGGCGCCCACGGGTCATGCGGCGCGGCTCCCACGGGCCAGTCGAGCATGGCTCGACTCTACAAAGAGCGGCACGCATACTGCGGGCACCAGGGAATGCTGAACACCGCCATACGTCGGACGACCACCAAGGTCGGTACGGGTTGGTTCCAGGCTGCAGCCCGTCGTCCCCCTCGTGGTGCCGTTCATCGCCACTGGATGCCTACATCCATTCTGCGGAGGGGTCTAATGCTGGAACGTCACGGGCTGTCACTGGCGCTGGGCTGCGCCATTCTCGCGATCCTGTTCGGAATCGTCTCGGCGCGCTGGATCCTGCGCCAACCCACCGGCAATGAGCGCATGGTTGCGATCGCCACCGCGATCCAGGAAGGTGCGCGTGCCTACCTCAACCGTCAGTACCTGACCATCGGCATCGCCGGCGTGGTGCTGTTCGTGCTGGTCGGGGTGTTCCTCAGCTGGTACACCGCGATTGGTTTCGCGGTCGGTGCGGTGCTGTCCGGCGCCGCCGGCTACATCGGCATGAACGTGTCGGTGCGCGCCAACGTGCGCACCGCGGAGGCGGCGCGCCAGGGCATCAGCGCGGCGATGGACGTCGCCTTCCGCGGCGGCGCGATCACCGGCATGCTGGTGGTCGGGCTGGGCCTGCTGGGCGTGGCAGGCTACTACGCACTGCTGCTGCGCATGGGCCTGCCGATGGAGCAGGCGCTGCACGCGCTGGTCGGGCTGGCGTTCGGTTCGTCGCTGATCTCGATCTTCGCGCGGTTGGGCGGCGGCATCTTCACCAAAGGAGCCGACGTCGGCGCTGACCTGGTCGGCAAGGTCGAAGCCGGCATTCCCGAAGATGATCCGCGCAACCCGGCGGTGATCGCCGACAACGTCGGTGACAACGTCGGTGACTGCGCCGGCATGGCCGCCGACCTGTTCGAGACCTACGCGGTGACCGTGATCGCCACCATGCTGCTGGGCAGCCTGATGCTGGCCGAGGCCGGCGCCAACGCGGTGCTCTACCCGCTGGTGCTGGGCGGCGTATCGATCATCGCCTCGATCATCGGTGCGCTGTTCGTCAAGGTGAAGCCAGGCGGCTCGATCATGGGTGCGCTGTACAAGGGCGTGATCGTCTCCGGCGTGCTGGCGGCGATTGCGTTCTATCCGATCACCACCGGGCTGATGTCCGACAACGTGCATGGGCCGATGGCGCTGTATGGCTGCGCGTTGATCGGGTTGGTGCTGACCGGGCTGATCGTGTGGATCACCGAGTACTACACCGGCACCCAGTACAAGCCGGTGCAGCATGTGGCGCAGGCCTCGACCACCGGCCATGGCACCAACATCATCGCCGGCCTAGGCATTTCGATGAAGTCCACCGCGCTGCCGGTGGTGGCGGTGTGTGCGGCGATCTGGGGAGCCTTCGCGCTGGGCGGCCTGTACGGCATCGCCATCGCCGCTACTGCGATGCTGTCGATGGCCGGCATGATTGTCGCCCTCGATGCCTACGGCCCGATCACCGACAACGCCGGTGGCATCGCCGAAATGGCCGAGCTGCCCTCGGAGATCCGCGACATCACCGATCCGCTGGATGCAGTGGGCAACACCACCAAGGCAGTGACCAAGGGCTATGCGATCGGATCGGCGGCGCTGGCCGCACTGGTGCTGTTCGCCGACTACACCCACAACCTGCAGGCGGCCAATCCCGGCCAGGAGTTCCGCTTCGATCTCAGCGACCACACGGTGATCATCGGCCTGCTGATCGGCGGCCTGATTCCCTACCTGTTCGGTGCGATGGCGATGGAAGCGGTCGGCCGCGCCGCCGGTGCGGTGGTGGAGGAAGTGCGCCGCCAGTTCCGCGAGATCCCCGGCATCATGCAGGGCACCGGCAAGCCCCAGTACGACAAGGCGGTGGACATGCTGACCCGCTCGGCGATCCGCGAAATGATCGTGCCGTCCTTGCTGCCGGTGGCGGTGCCGGTGGTGGTCGGCTTGCTGCTGGGGCCACGCGCGCTGGGCGGCCTGCTGATCGGCACCATCGTGACCGGCCTGTTCGTGGCCATTTCGATGACCACCGGCGGCGGTGCCTGGGACAACGCCAAGAAGTACATCGAGGACGGCCACTTCGGCGGCAAGGGCAGCGAGGCGCACAAGGCCGCGGTGACCGGCGATACCGTCGGTGACCCGTACAAGGACACCGCCGGCCCGGCGATCAATCCGCTGATCAAGATCATCAACATCGTGGCGCTGCTGCTGGTGCCGCTGCTGTAGATCCGCGCCATGCGTGGATGACGGCCTCGATGGGGTCAGAGCCCTTTCCTGCGGAAAGGGATCCGACCCCGATGGCGGTCACCGCCCGCGCAGGAAGAATGACACCGGCACCATCACCTGCACCGGGTCGCCAGCCACCTCGGCCGGCGGCGCCGGGACCGGGCTGGCCCGCTGCACGGTGTCCAGCGTCTCCTGGTCGAGCAACGCGAAGCCGCTGCTGCGGCCCAGCACCACCGCCGAAACCACACCGTCGCGGGCCACGGCAAAGCGCACGTAGACCACGCCCTGCTGGCGCAGCCGCTCGGCCTGGCGTGGATAGCGCCGGTGCTGCTGCAGGTGCCCGAGCAGGCGTCCTTCCCAGGTCGCCTCGGCACGACTGCGCTCACCCGCCGTGGTCTGCGGCGCGGTGTAGCGTGCGGCAGCGTCGGCGGCCACCTGCGGCGGTGCGCTGGTCTGCGCGACGTTGGCATCGGCGCTGTCCGGCGCGGGCGCTGGTTCCGGCGCTTCTGGCGGAGGCAGCTCACCCTGCGGCTGCACGGGTGCCTTGGGTTGCTCACGCACGGCTGGCGCTGGCGCCTGCTGCCGCTGCTGTTGCTGCTGCAGCGGCCCGGTGGCGACCTCGCGCGGCGGCGCCGGCGGTGCCTGCGCCATCGGCGCCAGCTCCAGCGTCAGCGCTGCCGGGGGAGCCGTAGCAGCCTGCACCGGTGCGCGGGCCACCCACCAGCAGGCCGCGCCGATCAACAGCGCGTGCACCAGCAGTACGATCGCCAGGCTGGTCGCCCAGCGCCGCAGTCCGCTCATTGCGTGCCCTGCTCCAGGCCGACCAGTGCCACCTTCAGGTAGCCCGCCGCACGCAGCGCATCCAGAGTGGCCATCAGTTCGCCGTAGGGCACGCGGGTGTCGGCGCGCAGGAAGATGCGTTGCGCGGTATCGCTGTGGGTGGCCACCTGCAGTGCAGCCGCCAGCCCGTCACGCGCCACCGCCTGTTCGCCGACGCGCAGCGACAGGTCGGCCTGCACGGTCACGTACACCGGTGCCTGTTCCGGCGGCGCGGCATTGGCGCTGCTGGCCGGCAGCTGCACCGGCACCGACACGGTGGCCAGCGGTGCGGCCACCATGAAGATGATCAACAGCACCAGCATCACGTCGATGAAGGGCGTGACATTGATCTCGTGCGCTTCTTCGGGGGCATCGTCGCGGTCGGACGCGGTCCTGATCGCCATCGTCGCGCCTCAGTGCACCGCGCGCAGCGGCGCCGCAGCGGCACGCGGGACGGCACGATCAAGATCGCGCGACACCAGCTGCTGCACGGCCGCCGACAGATCGCCGAGCAGCCCCCGCAGGCCGGCCAGCACGCGGCTGAAATGGTTGTAGACCAGTACCGCGGGAATCGCCGCGACCAGGCCGAGCGCTGTCGCCAACAGGGCCTCGGCGATGCCGGGCGCAACCACCGCCAGGCTGGTGGTGTTGCTGTGGGCGATGCCGATGAAACTGTTCATGATGCCCCACACCGTACCGAACAGGCCGACGAACGGCGCCACCGCGCCGATGCTGGCGAGCGCGCCGATACCGCGCCGCTGCACGCGCGCGGTTTCCAGCTCGATGCGCTCCAGGCGCGAGGCGACGCGCTCCTTGATGCCGTCGTGGCTGTCCAGCTCCTGCGACAGGCGCAGTTCGGTGCGTGCAGCATCCAGCATCGTCAGTGCGGCGCCCTGTTGCAGGGTCGCTTCTTCGCTCTGCGTCGGCAGCTGTGCGGACTGCAGCAACAGCGCGCGTGCCGCACGCAGCTGCCGGGCCTGCCGCGCCAGCTCCCAGCCCTTGGCCAGCAGCACGGTCCAGGTGGCCAGCGACGCCAGTGCCAGCGCGATCATCACGGCCTTCACCACCACGTCGGCGGCCAGGTACATGCCCCACGGAGTCAATGAGGGGGCGGCCACAGGGGCCAGGTCAGCAGGCAGCATCGTCTCGGTTTCCATCAGCATCAGGGGTCGCTGCGCGACGGCGGGTCGCACGCGGATCATTGGCGTCGTCCACTTCCACGACCGGATGGGGCTGCAGCCGCGGCGCGGGTCGGCTGAGCACGTAGCCGGCGCTGACCGCGAAGAACAGGCCCACGCCCAGCAGCAGGCGCCACGACGGGTGCGCTCCCCAGCAGAACAGCGCAAAACCCACGGCCATGCCGGCACTGGCGAACGCCTTGCCCTTGCGCGACACCGCACCCTGCTCACGCCACAGCCGCAGTGACGGGCCGTAGCGCGGATGCGCCAGCAGGCGCTGCTCGAACTTCGGCGAGCTGCGTGCGAAGCAGCCCACGGCGAGGATCAGGAAGATGGTGGTCGGCATCACCGGCAGCAACGCGCCGATCACCCCGAGGACGACCATCAACCACCCCAGCGCGAACCAGAGCCAACGCATCAGCGCTGCATCCGCAGGCGGGCACCAGGCATCAGGCGAATTCCACTTCGACGTGGCCGTGCACGCTGCGGAACGCGGCGTCGGCCGCATTGATCACCTGCTGCTCCTGCCTGGCACTCAGCGGTACCGCGTCCAGCGCAGCGGTGAACTCGCGCCAGTGGCGCGCCGCGCCATCCGGATGCGCGGCCAGGTGGCGGGCGCCGAAATCACGATCCAGGCCGAGCCTGGCGGCCATCTTGTACAGAATGGTGCCGCCGAGGTTGGACCCTTCGGCCACATACAGCCACCCCAACGCGGCGGGCAGTTCCAGATCGGACGGCAACGCCGCGATGTCGGCCCCGGGCAGCGTCTGCTCCAGATCCTGCAGGTCGCGCGCCACTTGGGCCAAGCGGCGGCGCTCGCCCAGGTCCGGCAGCAGTGCGTCCAGCGCAGGGTTGGCATACAGCGCATCGATGCTGCGATGGAAGCGGTACTGCACGCGCAGGAACCGGGCGAAGTTGCTGCGGTCGGCGAAGATGTCACCGGCCATGATGCGCTTGTCCAGGGCGCCATGGCTGTCGCGGGTGGCGGCCTTGAGCCGCAGGCTGCGGCTGTCTTCAGGGGCGATGTGTGCGTTCATGGGGGATGCCAAGGGGGTCGTCCTGCTGTAGACGTTCGCCACGGGGCTTTCCCCAAGGCTATGTGCGCCGATAATGGCGCATCCCTTCTTACCGCAGGAACCGACGATGATCACCACCGAACCGCGCATGACCAACCTGTTCCTGCAGCTGGGCCTGGACGCCAGCGCCGAGGGCATCGCCCGCTTCATCCGCGAGCACCAGCTGGCCACCGATGTGGAAGTGGTCGAGGCGCCGTACTGGAACGATGCGCAGCGCCAGTTCCTGTCCGAGTCGCTGCAGGCCGATGCGGCATGGACCACCGTGGTGGATGAGCTGAACGAGTCGCTGCACGAGGACGCGGTGAAGGCGGCGACGGGGCTGTAAGCGGGGTATCCCGCGCTGTTGGGGTCAGAGCCCTTTCCGCAGGAAAGGGATCCGACCCCGCCGCTCGCCCTTTCCGCAGGAAAGGGATCCGACCCTGCCGCTCGCCCTTTCCGCAGGAAAGGGATCCGACCCTGCCGCTCGCCCTTTCCGCAGGAAAGGGATCCGACCCCAGCGCTCATCCGCGACCGATCAGTACTTCCAGGTCAGCGCCAGCCGCGCGGTGCGGCCCGGTGCCGGCATCACGCCCAGGGCCAGCGGGTCCAGGTAGTAGCGGTCGGTCAGGTTGTCCACGCCGGCTTCCACCGAGAGCTGGTCGTTGAAGCTCCAGCTGGCGAACAGGTCCACCAGCGTGGTTGGCCGGTACAGCTGCTGGATCGCCGACAGGCCCACGTTCCAGTCCTTGTCCAGCTTGCTGATCGGGCCAGCGTTGTGGACCACGCGGGTGCCGAAGGTCAGGCGCTCCTCGAACAGGCGCGAGCCCAGGGTCAGGTTGACCATGTAGCGCGGCGGGTTCTGGGTATTGGTGTACGAGCCCTCGAAGCCGCCGTCCACGCAGTCGGGCGTGTTGGCCAGCTCGCCGTTCCTGCGCTGCGCCCCATAGGCACGGCGCTCGGCGGCGATGTCCGGCGCGCAGGTCTTGGCCTTGAAGTAGTAGTGCGCGGACAGATCGGCAAATACCTTGCCGCTGTCATAGCTGGACTGGAACTCCATGCCCGAGACCTTGAACTGGTCGACGTTGCGGATCAGGCCCGCCGACAGCGTGCGGTAGTCACGGGTGATCAGGTCGTCGATACGGGTATCGAAATACGCCAGCTTCAGCGCCAGGCGGTCGCCGGCAGTGAACAGGTCGTAGCGGAGGGTGCTGGCGCCGATTTCCCAGCTGCGCGCGCGCTCCGGCTTAAGCTCGCCCACCGGTTTGGCGGCGGTGAACAGGCCCAGCGTGGTCTCGAACAGGCTCGGCAGCTTGGTGCCTTCGGCGTACTTCACGTAGACCATGGTGTCTTCGCTGAAGCGATAGGCCACGCTGGCGGTCGGCGAGAACGCGCTGTCGCGACGGCGGATCGGCTGCGACCAGCTCCAGCTGACCGGCACTTCCAGATCCTGCGCCTTGCCAGCGTCGTAGAAGTTCCAGCCACCGATGTCGGCCACCGTGCCCTTCTTGTACGGCGAGGCCAGCAGCGATTCCCGGGTGAAGTTGCCGTTGGCATCCGGGTACCAGTTCAGCAGCGCGATGCGCTTGGCGCGCCACGACGGCAGTGCCGGGTTGCCGTTGAGCAGCTCGGTGTAGCGGTACTGGCCCTGCACCGCGTAGGCCTCGGGCGTGGCCAAGCGGTTGCGGTCGTGCACCTCCACGCGGTTCCAGCGGCCGCCGGCCAGCAGTTCCCAATGTTCATCGGGCTGCCACTTCAGCGAGGCCACGGCGCTGTATTCCCTGCGCTCGGCGTTGCGCAGGAAGCGGTTGTTGACCAGGTCGTCGTGCTTGATCGGGCCCGAACTGCCCGGCGCGATGTCTTCGTCGCTGTAGGACAGTCCGTAGTCGAGCGTGAACGCACCGGCGCGGGTGTCGAACCTGGAGGTATTACTGGCATCCAGGCCGAAGCGCTTGTGCCGCAGCGGATTGCGGTAGGCATCCTTGTAGCCGGGGTCACCGCTGAAGCTGGGCGCGTCATACCACTCGGTGCGTCGGTCGAAGTACCACGGGGTGATGCCGGTCAGGCTGTTGTACATCACGCTGTCGGTGTCGGTGTACGCGGCGTTGACGCGCAGGTCGATCAGCTCGCTGTCCGGATTGAAGCGGTAGCGCAGGCTGTAGCTGTCCATGTCGACGTGGCCCGGATCCCACTGTGGAATGCGGTCACGATCCACGCGGATGATCTGCGAGGCCATGATCTCGCCGGCAGTGCCTTCATAGCGGCGATAGCCGGCTTCCAGCGTCTGCGTGTCGTCGATGCGCCAGGTGCCCTTGAGCAGCGCCGACTTCGAGCGCGAAGAGGTATTGAAAACCTCGGTGCGCGGCGGATTCAGCGGTGCCAGCGTGCGCCGATCCTGCGGGAAGTCGTCGTAGCCATGGCGGCCGGAGAAGTAGTTGCCGTTGTCACGGTAGGCGTAGGCGGCGACCAGATCGAAGCGGTCCCAGTGCCCTGCGGCGGCCACGTTGAAGAACTGGCTGCCGGTGGCGCTGCGATCGGTGCGCGGTGCCGCACTGTAGGACGGCAGGCTGTTGGCACTGCCATTGGCCAGGCCGCCGCGCACGCGCACGCCGACGTCGCGGCCCTCGCGCAGCACGTCACCGATCTTCAACGTCTCCATCTCGACCACGCCGCCGATGCCACCGGACGCGTTGGCCTGCAGGCTCGGCCCCTTGGTGATGGTCAGGCTGGAGATCAGGTCCGGGTCGAGGTAGGTGCGCTGCGACTGGCCGGCGTAGCCACGGTAGGTATCCATGCTGGACTGGCCACCGTCGATGATCACCGGCACGCGGCCCTGGCCCTGGATACCGCGGATGTTGACGTCGAAGCCGTTGCCCACGCGCGGATCACCGGCGGTGACACCGGCCACACCCTTGACGATGTCGCCGTTGGAGGTGCCGCGGAAACGCTCCAGGTGCGTGCGATTGAGCGTGGTGGTCGAACCCACGCTGCGATAGCTGTCGAGCAGGCGTGCTTCATCACTGGTCGCGCCGCTCCCGACGCGGTCGCCGGCCACACTCAGCGTGTCGGTGACGATCACACCACTGTCGGCCTGCAACGGCGTTGCCGCTTCCAGGGTGACCGCATCGGCGCTGACCCGGCGCACTGCCAGGCCACTGCCCTGCAGCAGCTGCTGCAGCGCCTCGTTGGCCGACAGGCTGCCGCCGACCGCGCGAGAGGTTACGCCACGTGCCAGCGATGCGGGATAGACCACCTGCACACCGGACTGGCGCATGTAGCTGCGCAGCGCGTCATCCAGCGGTTGCGCCGGAATATCGAAGCGCAGCACGGCCGCGTGGTCGCTGCTGGCGCTCTGCGCCAGTACGGACGGCGCGGCACTGGCCAGGCCGGCGGCGAGCAACGCGATGCACAGGCGGGACGGGCGCAGCACGCGGCCCGGGCGATGGAAGTCGAACATGGGGGAACCTGTCAGGTAATCGGTGCCGCGAACGCGGCGTCATCCGCAACACGGGCGGACACGGCGACGTACGTGGCGGCGGCGGGTACGTTCGCGGAGTAAGACGGATGAAAGGGTGGCAACCCCAAGGGGATTTGCAGTCGAAGCAGGTGCCGACGGTTGCGCGGCTGGTTGCAGTGGTGGGTGCCGACCGTTGGTCGGCACCGGGGCAATGGCGTGGATCTACCGATGGACGATGGCGACGCCGAGCGGCAGCCGGGTCACCTGCAATCCAGCCGTCGCGGCCAGCGCATCCAGCGCCTGTTCCGGGCGGTCGATACGCAACGCCGCGCTTACCGCCGGCAGCTGCGATAGATCACCACGCACGAAGGTTGGGCCAGCGCGATAGCGCCCCACCCATTGCACCGCGTCAGCGACGCGGGCCTGTTCCAACAGCAGCTCGCCCTGACGCCAGGCGCCGACGCTGTCGGCCGCAACGTCCCCCAATCGCCTCACCCCACTGTGTTCACCGTAGGCCGCGCGCTGGCCCTGCTGCAGGTAGGTCCAGCCACCGTCAACCGGGCTGGCCATCCGTACCCTGCCCTGCCCGACCTGGGTTTCCACCTGGTCGTGGCCCCGCGCCACGGTGAAGGCGGTCGAGATGTCCTCGACCACGCCATTGCCGGCGCGCACGCTGAAACGTCGCTGCGCATCCGGACTGACCTCGAACCAGGCACGCCCGCGCAACAGCTCGACCTGGCGGGCGTTCGCATCAAAGTGCACGGCAATCGCACTGTCGGCGTCCAGCACCGCACGGCTGCCATCAGGCAGCAGCACGTTCTGCACCTGGTGCGTGCTGCGGTGATCGGACTGCAGGCGCAGCCACGCCTCCGGCCATGCCACCAGCATCGCCAGCATTGCCGCCGCAGCCATGGCCCAACGCCGTCGGCGCGGGCGTCGACCAGCCACGCGGGCCGGCTGCGCTCGCGGCCCGACGCTGCGCCACAGCGCGCGCTCGTGTTCGAAGGCCCTGCGGTGCCCCGGCTGTTGCAGCCAGTGTTCGAACGCCTGCATGCGCGCGTCGCTGATATCGCCCGAGGCCAGCCACGCGATCCAGTCCCGGGCCTGCTCGGCCAGGGCATCGTCATTGGCGGCAGGCAGCATGTTCGGCGGGCTCATCGGCTGGCGGACAGGCGCATTCAAGCGCGGGGCGGAGAAACTGGACCGCATCCACGGTCCAATGATCAAGACGTTTGCGCGAAGGCCAGCCCCAAGGCGGCGCGATCATCGGCCGCTGCGGGCCCAGGCCAGGCGCTGCAGCGCGGTGCGTACGTGATTCTCCACCGTGGTCACCGATACCCCAAGGCGGCGTGCGATCTCGGCCTGGGTCAGGCCCTGAAGGCGGTTGAGCCGGAAGATGGTGCGGGTCGGCTCCGGCAGATGGCCGGCCGCGTCGAGTACCCGCTGCAGCTCGTCCTGCGCCATGGCCTGCTCTTCGGTGGAGATCACCTCGTCCGGCCCCCACAGGTAGTGATCAGCCAACAGGCGGTTGCGCCGGGTCGACTCGCGGCCGTGGTCGGTGGCCAGGTTGGCGGCCAGCCGGTACAGATAGGCGCGCGGATTGTCGATGGCCTGGCTGTCATCGACCCCACGGGCCTTGAACCACACCGCCTGGATCACGTCCTCGGCGCCGTTGTCGCCCCCCAGAATACGTTGCACCCGGCGCAGCAGCGCTGGCCGCTCGCGGATCAGCAGTTCGGTGAGGGAGGCAGCATTGGAGGACATGCGCGGAGCCGGGACGACAGACGGGAGGCGCCGCGCATGCTACTCCGCAAATGCGAATCAGTCACGTTTGCATTGTCGAAATGGTCACAGGCAATCAGTCAGCCCATCGTAAACGTGGGTGCTGGTTCCGGGCAGGGTGGCATTCAGAGCTTCATGCCCGGCGCGCTCCCACGCTGCCAGCAGCTCGTCCAGGCGGGTTCCCGCCGCCAGTGGCAGCATGCAGGCATAGCGTCCCTGGTCAACATCGATCTGCCCGGTCTTCTGGACCCAGGTGTAGCTCCCGGCGAACGTCCAGACACAACGGGCCACGACACCGGTGGCCCGCTGCACTGAGCAGCGCAAGCGCATCGCCCGCAGGTTGTAATACTGCCCTTCGCAGAAGGTATCCCCACAGATATCGTCAAAGCCGCGCACCAACAGACGTTCGGCCGCCAGGAAGCGCTCGCGCCCGGTTGCCGGATTCGGGTAGTCACGGGCATCGACAAATTGAGGGGTCGCCTGGGCGTTGGCTGCCATCAGCAGCGCGCAGACCAGCCATCGTGCCGGGAAGACGCGCATCACCCCACCCTCCCGGTCTTCCGGAGGCAGTCCGGCAGCGCGTCGAACAGGCCATGGTCAAGTCCAGGCAGGTTCGCCGTCAGGCCATCTGGTGCTTCCAGTGAAGCATGGAAGGCGTCAACAGGTACCCCTGGCCCCAACTCCAACGGACAGACCCAGCGGCCATTGTCGACCTGCACCTCCCCGGTATCGGCGTGCACGGCCAGCTCGCTGGCCACCACCACCCAGGCACAGCGCTGCACCGTTCCGCGATGGGCCAGCACCGCGCAGCGGACCTCCATCACCCGGTAGTTGCTGTACTCACCTTCGCACCAGGTATCGGCACAGAGCCGGTCGAACTCCCTTGCCAGGGCGGCCTGCAGCCCGTAGGCGCGCTCCCAGTTGGCCTCGGGCCGGGGGTAATCGATCAGGTCCACGTGCAGACCGCGGGCGGAGACAGGCAGGGACGCCAGCAACAGCACGACCCCCATGCATCGGGCATACCAGGACATCGGCGGAACTCCTCGGGAATGAGCGTCCAGCCTGCGCCGGCCTGCCCTCCTGCCCCATCGGCCAAGGGCAGCGCGCCCCGTCAGGCCTTGCCGCCTCGGCAGGTCGGCGACCCGCCCGCTGCACAGCGCCCGGCAAAGGCATAAAATGGTGAGCTATCCGTCTATATCCCCCCACCTGGAGCACACCATGGGTCTGGAACTCGTCTCGCCCGGCAAGAACCCGCCGGAAGAAATCAACGTCATCATCGAGATCCCGAAGGACTCGGAGCCGGTGAAGTACGAAGTGGACAAGGAAACCGGCGCGATCTTCGTCGACCGCATCCTCTCCACCCCGATGCGCTACCCGTGCAACTACGGCTACGTGCCGAGCACGCTGTGCGGCGACGGCGATCCGGCCGACGTGCTGGTGGTGCTGCCGCTGCCACTGGTGCCGGGCTCGGTCGTGCGCTGCCGTCCGGTCGGCGTGCTGAAGATGAGCGACGAGGCGGGCAGCGACGAGAAGATCCTGGCCGTGCCGGTCTCGAAGATCTTCAGCGGCTACGCCCACGTCGAAGACATCGCCCAGGTCTCGAGCCACTGGCTGGAGCGCATCGGCCACTTCTTCGAGCACTACAAGGACCTGGAGAAGGGCAAGTGGGTCAAGCTGGACGGTTGGGGCGGCGCCGCTGAGGCCAAGCAGATCCTGATCGAGGCGCACCAGCGCCATCTCGACAGCAAGGCCTGAGCCTGAACCGGATCGCTCCGGCGGTACCCTGCCGGAGCGATGCGGGTCACGTTTCATGACGACGGCACATCACTCTTGCTGCCGTATTAGGTAAATTGCGTCACTTCACACGTCATCGACATCCATCGTCGAGACAGCCAGGGGAATGTGTCGTGCGTATTCTGCTTGTTGGGGATGCAGCCAGCCTGCCGGCCGAGCTGACCGAATTCATTGCCGATCTTGGGGAAGACTGGCAGCCGTTGACCGCCACCGATGGCCAGGCCGCGATGACCGCGGTGGCCACGCAGGGCGTGGACGCGGTGATCGTCTGCCCGCAATTGCCGGATCTCAATGCCACCACGCTGCTGGGGCAGATCCGGACCTTGCGCCCGGAGACCATCCGCATCGCGCTGGTCGATGCGCAGCATGGCAACCGGCCGCCGCCGGCGCGCCTCATTGGTGTCGCCCACCGCTTCCTGCCGCTGCCGCTGGCGCCGGAAGTGCTGCTGGAGGCACTGACCAGCCTGGAAGAACTACGCGAAGTGCTGGACAGCCCGCGCCTGCGCGATGCCATCGGCCGTATCGAGAAACTGCCCTCGCCGCCGCACCTGTACCTGAGCCTGACCCAGGCCCTGGAACATGACGACGACGCCGACAGTGCCGATGTCGCCAAGCTGGTCGCCGCCGATCCGGCGATCGCCGCCAAGGTGCTGCAACTGTCGAACTCGGCCTTCTTCAGCCAGGGCCGCACCATTGCCGACCTGCGCACCGCCGTGACCCGGCTGGGCCTGGCCACGCTGCGTGACCTGGTGCTGGCCAGCGAAGTGTTCTCCGCACCGACGCTGTCGGCCGCCGAGCGCAACTCGCTGCAACAGCGCGCACTGCTGGCCTCGCGGCTCGCCGCACGCCTGCTGCCCGAATCCAGTGCCGAACTGGGAGCGACTGCCGCGCTGCTGGCCGACATCGGCCTGCTGCTGCCAGGTGTGCGCAACGAGCGCAGCGAGCCCTCGCTGGCCGGCGACACCCGCCCCGGCCATGCCGAGGCCGGCGCCTACCTGCTGGGCCTGTGGGGCCTGCCGATGCCGATCATCGAAGCGGTGGCCTTCCACCTGCAGCCGCAGCGCGCCAACACCCGCAGCTTCTGGGTGACCGGTGCGGTGCACGTGGCCCTGGCGCTGGTCAATGGCGACCCGGTGGACGAGGACTACCTGCAGCGCGCAGGCGTGCTGAACAAACTGCCGCAATGGCGCGAACACGCCAATGCGCTGATGGGACTGGTGCCCAGCGACGCCTGAGCGCGTTGCATGATGTCCGGATGACAGAGGGCGCACCCACAAGGTGCGCCCTTTCCATGTCAGCGGATACCGCAGGCGTCCTGCACGCAGCGACGGTACTGCGACTCGCAGATGACCGGTGACTTGCCACTGGCCAGGCACTGCTGGCGGAACTCCTCGCAGTAGAGCCCACCGCCGCAGACCCCGAGGCCCTGCGCGAACACTGCGCCCACCAGCGTTGCGTAGATCAATGCAGCGGCCGATGCCTGCCGCAGCAACGTGTTCTTCATATCCCTCTCCACATGCAAGCGTCCGGTAGTGGACCTCCTGACTGTGTTGATTACGACACGACGGGACCGTGACTGCGCTCACCTTCCAACAATTTCCGGAATTCCCCTACAAGAAAAAGGGCGGACCTTGCGGTCCGCCCTCCTTCTGTTGCTACCGCACTTCGATGGATCAGAAGCGCTGGGTGTACTTCATGTACAGGAAGCGACCCACGTCGAAGCCGCCGTAGTAGGCGAACGCCGAGTTCGGAGCCGAGTACTGCAGGGCACCCTTGTGGTCGAACACATTGTTCGCGCCCAGGGCGATGGTCGCATCCCACGGCGCCT
The DNA here is from genome assembly GCF_059372445.1 of Stenotrophomonas sp. YJH_SMC_127. Lineage (NCBI taxonomy): Bacteria > Pseudomonadati > Pseudomonadota > Gammaproteobacteria > Lysobacterales > Lysobacteraceae > Stenotrophomonas > Stenotrophomonas sp. YJH_SMC_127. The sequence goes on from NZ_JCAFVO010000001.1 coordinate 858,342, forward strand.
TCCAGCTGACCTGCAGGTCGTGGAAGGTGTTGGAACCGGTGTGACGCAGCGGATCGGTCTCACCGTTGGCCATGTGGTTCGGAGCATCGCACCAGCCGTCAGCCAGCGAGATGCAGCTTTCCTTCATGCCCGAGTAGTAGCGCGCGGTGTAGTTCACACCGAAATCGCCGTACTGCCAGTTGACGCCCAGGTTCGAACGCACGCGGAACAGGCCCGGCTCGCTGACGCGGCCGACCATGATGTTGTCGCCCGCGCTGTTCTGGCGCTGCTCGTCGTACTTGGCGGTGTAGCTGGTCTGCCAGTCGATGCTGAACTGGCCAATGGCCAGTTCCGGCAGGCGGTACTTGATGCCCAGATCGTAGCCCTGGGTTTCCATCTTGCCGAGGTTGGCGGTGCCGTAGGTGATCGCACTGACGTGGCCGTCAGCCGCACGGGTCACGCTCGAGCAGCGCGAAGCGTTACCCAGCACGTAGCAGTCACGCAGGATGCGGTCGACGCTGTCAGCGATGATCATGTCGCTGATTTCGTACTTGTACCAATCCAGCGACACGTCCAGGCCCTGCACCCAACGCGGGCTCCACACCAGGCCGAAGGTGGTGCTCTTGGAGGTTTCCGGCTTCAGGTTCGGATTGGCACCCGAGATGAACTGGTCACCCGACTGGCACGGCAGGGTCGAACATTCCTTGCCTGCCTGGCCCAGCTGCACGTAGTTGGCCGGCACGCCTGCGCCGGAGCACGCGGCATTGCCTGCAACGCTGCCCGGAGCCTTCACGCCGCACGGATCGATGTAGGACTCGAAGCTCGAGCTCAGGCCACCGTACAGGTCGCTGATGGTCGGAGCGCGGAAGCCCTCGGCGTAGGTGCCGCGGACCAGCAGTTCATCCAGCGGACGCCAGGTCAGGCCGAACTTGCTGTTGGTGGTGCCACCGAAGTTGCTGTAGTCCGAATAACGGCTGGCAACGTTCAGGGTCAGTTCCTTGGCGAAGGCCATGTCGGCCAGCAGCGGCACGTTCAGTTCGAGGTAGACCTCGTTCAGATCGTACTGGCCGCGGGTCGGCTTCTGGCCCAGGCCGGTGGACTGGCCCGACTGTGCGAAGGCGTCCGGCACGTAGCTGCCTTCTTCCTTGCGGTGCTCGACACCCAGGGCGAAGCCCAGGTCGCCGGCCGGCAGGGTCACGATGGCGCCCGACAGGTTGGCGGTGAAGCTGGTGGTCTTGGTGACGCCACGGGTGGTGAAGGTCGGGAACAGGAAGTCCTGCAGCTCCTGGTTCGCCAGCGAGCCCTGACCCTCAACGCCGTACGGCAGCAGCGGGTTCCACGGACGGCAATCGCCCAGGATCGGGTTGGCGGCGGTGCCGCAGCGGGCAACGCCACCGGCATCGATGAACGACGGGCCCAGCGCCTGACGCGCGCCGATCAGGCTCATGTCACCGCGGTTGCTCTTGATCGACTCGTTGCGGTTCCACAGCGCGCCGACATCCCAGTCGAAGGTCTTGCCACCCAGCTCGAAGAAGCCGGTCAGGGTCGGAGCGAAGCGCAGGGTCTTCAGCTGGCTGTCAGTGGTACGCGGCACTTCCCACAGGCGGCGGCGGAAGCTGACGTCCTGGCCAACCGGGTTGAAGGCGCTGTCTGCCGACAGCGGGGTGTTGATCGACTTGGAAGCGGACTGGTACGGGTAGCCGGCGATCTGCTGGAACGTCTGGCGCTCGTTGTAGAGCACGTCGGTGTTCAGGCTGATCGAATCGGTGAAGTCGTAGGTGCCGTTGATGTAGACCGACTTGCGCTTCACACCGGTCAGCAGGGTCATCTGCTCGTTCGAGTTGGCGAACTCGTCTTCGGTGATCGCGTGGTAGTCGTTCGGGTTCTTCGGATTGCCACCCGGGTTCAGGGTCTGCCACACCGCGCTCGACTTGCTGCAGTCGTACAGCTTCGGGTTGCACCAGCTGCCGTTCTGGCTGATCGGGCTCCAATCAGCCGAGGTGGAGTTCGGACCCAGCGAGCCGTCACGGCTGTACCAGCGGTCCTTGGCCCACACCGGATCCTGCTTCGAGTACTCGGCCGACAGGGTCAGGCTGCCGCGCTCACCGCGGGCACCGAGGGTCATCGAATAGGTTTCGCTGTCGCCGTCGCCCTTGCCGTACTGGCCGACGTAGACATTGGCTTCGCCGCCGTCGAAGTTCTTGCGGGTGATCACGTTGACCACGCCGGCAATGGCGTCGGAACCGTAGATCGACGAGGCGCCGTCCTTCAGGATCTCGATGCGCTCAACGGCCGACATCGGGATCTGGCTCAGGTCCTGCAGACCCGAGGTCGAAGCGCCCAGGCGCTTGCCGTTCATCAGCACCAGGGTGCGCTCGGCGCCCAGGTTGCGGATGTCGACGTAGTAGCCGCCCACGTTCTCGCCCGAAGCCAGCGACTCCGAACGCGAGATGGCCGGGGAGCCGGCCGAGGTCAGGTTGTTCAGCACGTCGGCGACGCTCGAGAAGCCCTGCTTTTCCAGGGATTCGCGGGTCATCGTCAGGATCGGCTGCTGGGTCTCCACCGAGGCGCCGCGGATGCGCGAGCCGGTGACCGAAATGCGGTCCAGGTCGGTGGTGCCCTTTGCTTCCTGAGCCGAAGCAAAGGCCGGCGCCAGCGCCAGCGCAATGCCGGCCGGCAGCAAGCCGAACCGCACTGCGGGATTACGAACGTTCATCTATCTCTCCAAGGTACGTGTTAGCAGCGTGTTAAAACACCCCAGCACGTTACGATTGCGTTGCAGCGCTGTATTTGCGCGAACCAACCGGAGACTTTGCGGATTGTGGCGGGAGCAAGCCGCCGTTCTCCCTGAAGCGCGACGCGGACTGGCCGTAGCGGGCGCGGAACGCACGCGCGAAGCTGCAGCAGTTGTCGAAGCCGCTGGCGGCGGCGACCTCGCCCACCATCATGTCGGTGTCGCGCAGCAGGTCGGCGGCGCGTTCGAGGCGCAGTCGTGCCGAAAGCGACTGCGGGCTTTCCTCGTACAGGCTCTGGAAGGTCTTGGAGAGGTACCAGCTGGAGAAGTTGGTCAGTTCGGCCAGTTCGCCGATGCGCACCACCCGGTGGCTGTTGCCTTCCAGATAGAGGCGCGCACGCTGCATGCGGCCGAACACCTGGCGCTTGCGGCTGCGCGAGCGGCCCGGGCAGCGCTGCACGTTGTCGGCCAGGCCACGCTGCAGGCCAGCAAGGTGCAGCAGCAACGGACGCAAGGCCGGGGCCGGCTGGCCGCTGGCCAGCGCATCGCGCCACAAGCGCAGCGCAACGCGGGCGTCACTGCGGTTCATGCGGCCACGACCGGCATACAGGCCACAGTCGGCCATCTCGGTCAGCACGCGAAGCGCTTCAACGTTCAGGTTCAGGCCAACGCACAGCCCGTTGCGACCGGCCTGCACCAACGGCCGCGATTCCTTCTCGAAGGCGATCCACTCGCCCTGGCGCAGGCGGAATCGTCCTTCCTTGGCCTCCACCCACGAACTGCCACGCACCTGCATCCAGACAGTGAAGCTGGAGCCGGCGGTCTGCAGGCTGCCCAGCCGGGCCACGCCCAGGCAGGTCGGCGTGACATCGTCGAGCGACCGGTCCAGGGAGACGGTTTGGCCGCGATCGGCCAGCGAGAGTTGACGCATGGGGGCACCACGGATTTGCCTAGTACAGGACTCCGTTTTGCCTAATCAGGCGGCACCGCGTCAGGAAAGTCCGACGAGATCGCCACGAATTCGCGACGAGATCCAGACGAAGAAATTACGAAGGCCCATTTCCACTGAAAAACAATAACTTGGAGAACGCCGGGAACAGCGCGGGGGGGCGTTCGGGCAACCGCATCACACCGATGTCGGCACCATCGCTGACCGCCATCGCCACGAACAGGTCATGCCCGTCAGCGCTGGCGCTGAGTCCGTTGCCGGCGCTGAGCCGTTCCGCATCCAGGCAGCGTTCCGGCTCCGCGCGGCCGGGCAGGATGCGCACGAAGGTGGTGCCACACGTGCTCGAAGTGCCGAGGTAACCGACGCCAGTGTTGCCGGCCACGGTCCAGGCCCGGTATCGCCAGCGGCTGGGCCGGTCATCGCTGATCTGCTGCACGCTGCCCGACGACAACGCGGCGTCGGCCGACCACAGGCCACCTGCGGCCAGGCGGGTGAACAACACGCGGCCACTGCTGCGGTCGAAGCGCGCCTGCGACACCCCTTCGATGCTGGCCAACCGGCGCCAGGGCTGGGTGCTGCGGTCGAACAGACTCAACCGGGTGCGCTGGTCGGCATCGCGCTCGACCACAAACAACTGATCCGGCGACGCGCCATACAGGGCCTGCAGCGGCTGTTCGGCCGGGACCGGCAAAGGTTGCAGGCGTTCATCGCGTGGCGCGATCTCGTAGACCACCGTGCGCCCATGCGCGTCGCGGCCGACCACGAGCAGCTGGCGGCTGTCGGCCGACCAGTCCGGTGCCTGCCGCGCTTCCGGCCGCAGCCCTTCAATGGGGCGCAGCGAATCCGGCCGCTGCATGTCCGCCCACCACAGGGCGAAGCTGCCGGAGCGATCCGAGGTGAAGACCAGCTGGCGGCCATCGGGCGCTGCCATCGGCTGCCCATCGCGGCCACTGGATGCAAACAGGCGTTCGGGCGCGCCGCTGCCCTGCACCGGCACCTTGAACACGCCGAACTGCGCGCGCCGGTGGACGAAGGCCAGCATCCCGCCACGTCGCGACACGGCGGGCCACTGCGCATCATCCAGGCCGGCATCGCGCAGCGTGTGCCGCTCGACGTCCAGATAATAGAGCCGCGCCTCGCTGTCGACGCGGCGACCGAACACGATGGTGCGGCCATCGTCCAGCCAGGCCCATCCGCGCAGCTCTGCCGCCTCGTTGGTCAACTGCTCGGGCGTGCCGCCCGCGGCCGGCACCCGCCACAGATCGCCCAGCTGCGGGTTGCGCACGAACACCAGCCATTGCCCATCGGGCGAGTAACGCGGTGCGTAGTCGAAGTCGTCCTGGTCGACGCTGTACGCCAGCGCGCGCCACTGACCACTGGCCAGGTCCAGCACGCGGATGCCACGGTGCGCGTAGCGCCCGACCATGCTGCCGAACACCAGGCCGCGACCATCGGGCGTCCAGTCGAAGCTGAGCAGCTCGGTGCCATCGCAGCGCGTGGCCTGGCGCAGTGCGCCACCAGTAGCGCTGGCGATCAGCACCTGGCAGCCACCGTCGGCAGAGAACCGTGCGAAGGCAATTTCGCGACCATCCGGCGACCAGTTCGGGAATCGATCGACGGCACCGGCCGGCGGCGCCAGCAACTGGCGCGCCGGCGCGTTGCCGGAGGTCTGTACCTTGATCGCACCACCGCCGTTGCCATCTTCGTTGGCGCCTTCATAGGCCACCAGCGAACCATCCGGTGACAGCGTGGGATAGGTTTCAAAGCCGCTGGTTGCGGTGATCAACCGATAGGGACGCTGGGGGCTGCCGATCACCCGCGTGCCGTTCTCCACGGCGGCCTCCACCGGCGAACTGCTGGCCGGTGCGCGGCGCAGCAGCAGCGTGGTCATCACCAGCAGCGTGGCCAGCATCAACACGCCCAGCGCCAGCAGCACGCGGCGGCGGACATGGCGCCAGCGGCGGCGCGATTCCTGCGCGCGCGCGGGCAGCACCGCAGCGGCGGCGAGTGCGGGCTGCACGTCCACACCTTCGTCGTCAGGCAAGCCCGCAGCCGACGGCTCCGCATCGTCCAGCGCCTGTACCGGTACCAGAAGCCGATAGCCGGTCTTGGCAATGGTCTCGATGTAGGCCTGGCCGCTGTCGTCGTCGTTGCTGAACGCCTTGCGCAGCTGGGTAACGGCCTGGGTCAGCACATCGTTGGTCGGCAGCGTGTCCGGCCACACCTCGGCGAACAACTCGTCGCGGGTGACCACACGGCCCGGCTGCCGCAGCAGCACGCGCAGCACGCCCAGCGCCTTCGGCGTCAGCCGGCGCGGACGACGCGCACCGACGACCTCGACTTCGCGCGAGGACAGAGTGACGATGCACTCTCCTATCCGTATCCGATCGGACACGGGTGGCTGTATTTCGCTGCTGTTCATTTTCTGCTACACAGTAGAGACAGGTCCCGGGCAGTGTTTGCCTTCGTTACGGTCCCGTCCTGGGAACAGCGAAAAGCCAGACTCCGCACAAAGCATCGGCGCATACCGCAAAAACAATCGAGCGCGCGAATACTAGCCTATGCAAGTTACCTCGCCTATCGCGTGGTCGACATCAGGCTCTCTCTCGCCGACGCATTCACATAATTCGCGACATCATTCGCGCCCTCTTGGGCGCGAAATTTTTATCTGGCGTTCATTTTCACATGCGCCGCAACATGGTCAATCCGACCAGCCGCGAAACCACCAAAGCCACGTACATCACGCCGGAAAACTGCTCCAGCATGACCAGTGCACGTGCCTGTGGATGCAGCGGCACCACGTCACTCAAGCCGACTCCAGACAGCAAGCTGAAGCTGAGATAAAGCAGCTCCATCCAACTGCGCTGCGCCTGCCCGCCGGTGCCCTGGAAACTGCCCGGATACCACTGCTGGCACACTGCGAACGCGAAGGCGAACGCCCACGCCAGCAGGGTGAAGGTTGCGCCTGCTGCGAACAGTTCGTCGCGGGTGACCTTGTGGTCCTGGAGCATGTAGGCAATCAGGGCGCCAGCCGTGTAGAAGTACAGCAGGCTCTCCAGCACCTGCGCGGTGGTCAGCAATGCGGTGCGCTCGAGCAATGCGCCTGCCAACGAGAACACCACCGAGGGAATGGCCAGCAACAGCGCCAGCCAGGTGCCCAGCGGGCTGCGCTGGACCACCCACAGCGCCAGGCCGAGTACCGCCATGCCGAACATGCCCAGTGCCGCGCGGCCGGCGGCGGTGTCATCCAGCGCGGGATACAGCAGCACCGCCAGCAGCTGCGCGCCCAGCAACCAGGCCGAAGGATGCCGGCGGGCAATGGCCAGCCAACGGGTGGTCATGGCAACAGGCATGGTGTCCTTTCCGCGGGATGATGGGCGGAGGATAGCCGGGAGCGGCGTGATGAGCGGTAGTGCCGGCCGCGGGCCGGCACCACCGTCTGCGCATCACCCCTGGTGGTAGACCTCGGCACCCGCGGCGCGGAACTCCTCCGACTTCTCCTTCATGCCGGCCTCGGCGTAGTCACGCACATCCTGGGTGATCTTCATCGAACAGAAGTGCGGGCCGCACATCGAGCAGAAGTGCGACAGCTTGTGCGCATCCTTCGGCAGCGTTTCGTCATGGAACTCCCTGGCCTTCTCCGGATCCAGGCCAAGGTGAAACTGGTCTTCCCAGCGGAACTCGAAGCGCGCCTTGCTCAGTGCGTTGTCGCGTACCTGCGCGCCCGGGTGGCCCTTGGCCAGGTCGGCCGCATGCGCGGCGATGCGGTAGGCCATGATGCCATCACGCACGTCCTGGCGATTGGGCAAGCCGAGGTGTTCCTTCGGCGTCACGTAGCAGAGCATCGCCGTGCCGAACCAACCGATCATCGCCGCACCGATCGCGCTGGTGATGTGGTCGTAGCCCGGCGCGATGTCGGTGGTCAGCGGCCCCAGCGTGTAGAACGGCGCTTCGCCGCATTCGCGCAGCTGCTTGTCCATGTTCTCCTTGATCAGCTGCATCGGCACGTGGCCGGGGCCTTCGATCATGGTCTGCACATCATGCTTCCAGGCGATCTTGGTCAGCTCACCCAGCGTCTCCAGCTCACCGAACTGCGCCGCGTCGTTGGCATCGGCGATGCAGCCCGGGCGCAGGCCGTCACCCAGCGAGAAGGTCACGTCATAGGCCTTCATGATCTCGCAGATGTCTTCGAAGTGCGTGTAGAGGAAATTCTCCCTGTGGTGCGCCAGGCACCACTTGGCCATGATCGAACCACCGCGGCTGACGATGCCGGTCACGCGCTTGGCGGTGAGCGGCACGTAGCGCAGCAGCACGCCGGCGTGGATGGTGAAGTAGTCCACGCCCTGCTCGGCCTGCTCGATCAGCGTGTCGCGGAAGATCTCCCAGGTAAGCGCTTCGGCGCGGCCGTCGACCTTCTCCAGCGCCTGGTAGATCGGCACGGTACCGATCGCCACCGGCGAGTTGCGGATGATCCACTCGCGGGTTTCGTGGATGTGCTTGCCGGTGGACAGGTCCATCACGGTGTCACCACCCCAGCGGATCGCCCACACCAGCTTCTCCACTTCCTCGGCAATGCCCGAAGAGACGGCGCTGTTGCCGATGTTGGCGTTGATCTTGGTCAGGAAATTGCGGCCGATGATCATCGGCTCGCTTTCCGGGTGGTTGATGTTGTTGGGCAGCACCGCACGGCCACGGGCGATTTCATCGCGCACGAACTCCGGCGTGATGATCTTCTGGATCGAGGCGCCGAACGCCTCGCCCGGGTGCTGCTGCAGCAGGCCGGCATCGCGCATCGCGTCCAGCCGCTGGTTTTCGCGGATGGCGACGAATTCCATTTCCGGCGTGATGATGCCGCGGCGCGCATAGTGCATCTGGGTGACGTTCGCGCCTGCACGTGCACGTCGCGGCAGGCTGCGTGTGGGGAAGCGCACAGCATCGAGCTTCGGATCGTGCTCGCGGTCGCGGCCGAACGACGAACTCAGGCCATCGAGCTGTTCGGTATCGCCGCGCTCCTCCACCCAGCCACGACGCAGCGCCGGCAGGCCCGCGGACAGATCGATACGCGCGTCCGGATCGGTGTACGGGCCCGACGTGTCGTAGACCGTGACCGGTGCATTCTCCTCGCCGCCGAACAGCGTCGGCGTGCGGGTCAACGCGATCTCGCGCATCGGCACCTGCAGATCCGGACGCGAACCGGGTACGTGGATCTTGCGCGAGCCGGGAATGGGCCGGGTCACGGATTCGGAGAGTTGCTGGGCCTGTTGCTGCAGGGCGGAGAGCTGTGCGTTCATCGGGCATCGTCCAGGAAGGTCAGGGACGAAGCGGCGGCGCACTGCGACCGCGCACGGACGGTCCTTGGGCGGTGTCCGGGCACGGCTGCACTGCAAAGCTTCCCTACGCCGGTATGAGCCGGATCAGGTTCCAAGGGACTGTCTCAACCGTGGCCACATGGCCGCGGTACCCCCGCTTCTTGGCGTGCATTAGAGCATAGACCGCCCGCTCCGGGAGTTGCCCCGGATCGCTGTTCTTTAACAGAACCATGACGTCGCGTTCAGTACCGTGCACGTCCGTCGCCCTCCAGCGACCGATGCCTCCTTCGCCGCCGACGCGGCCCCTGCCCGGTTCGCGCTGCATGCCGCCGGTCCTTCGCTGCAAGCTCTGCTCGCTCCCCTCAATCCCTTGATCGGAGAAGCTCCTTCATGGTGTTTCGCGTTTCCATCGCACTGGTTCTGCTGCTGGTGCTGCTTGCCGGTATTGCACCAGGCCCCTTCAATGCCGTGGTGCAGTCGATGCTGGCAGAAGTCATCCGCAGCGTCGGCTGGCTGTACCTGCTGGTGGTGTTCCTGGCGCTGGTGTTCCTGATGTACCTGGCGTTCGGCCGCTTCGGCAATCTGCGCATCGGTGGCGAGGACGCCGAACCCGAGTTCTCGCGTGCCAGCTGGATGTCGATGCTGTTCGCCGCCGGCATGGGCATCGGCCTGGTGTTCTGGGGTGCGGCCGAGCCCATCTCGCATTTCAGCAAGCCGCCGGAAGGCCTGGCGCCGCAAAGCCTGGATGCGGCGCGCGCATCGATGCGCTATGCGTTCTTCCATTGGGGCCTGCACCCGTGGGCCATCTACGCACTGATCGGCCTGGCGATGGCCTGGTTCCAGTTCAACCGCAACGGCCGCGGCCTGGTCAGCGACATGCTGCAGCCGATCATCGGCCGCCACCATCGCGGCTGGATCGGTAGGGTGGTCAACATCGCTGCAGTGGTCGCCACCGCGATCGGTGTCGCGACTACGCTGGGCTTCGGCACCATCCAGATCGCCGCGGGCGTGGAACGCGTGTTCGGCCTGGAAGCTACGGTCCCGGTGCAGATGACCATCATCGCCATCGCCTTCGTGCTGTATATGGCGTCCACCGCCAGTGGCGTGGAGCGAGGTGTGAAGTGGCTGTCCAATTTCAACCTGGCGTTGGCTGCCCTGCTGGCCGCCATCCTGCTGGTGCTGGGGCCGACCGGATTCATCTTCGATACGTTCACCACCACGCTGGGCTCCTACCTCAACCAACTGGTGACGATGAGCCTGCGCATGTCACCGTTCTCCGGCAGCACATGGGTGGCCGACTGGACGATTTTCTACTGGGCCTGGTGGATTTCCTGGGCTCCGTTCGTGGGGTCGTTCATCGCACGCATCTCGCGTGGCCGCAGCGTGCGCGAGTTCGTGATCGGCGTAGTGCTGGCACCAACCCTGCTGGGCTTCTTCTGGTTCGCCGTTTTCGGTGGAACGGCCTTGTGGGCACAGATCTTCGGCCATGCCGACCTGGTGCAGGCGCTGGGCAATGGCTACGAGACGGTGTTGTTCACGTTGTTCGACAGCATGCCGCTGCCGCTGCTGCTGTCCTGCATCGCACTGGTACTGCTGATGATCTTCTTCGTGACCTCGGCCGACTCGGCGGTACTGGTGCTGGCCAGCATGTCCACTGACGAAGCAGGCGATCCTCCGTTGAAGCGCAAGCTGGCCTGGGGCATCGCGGTGGCGTTGATCGCAGCGGCCTTGCTGCTGGCCGGTGGCCTGGATGCACTGCAGGGCATGATCACGATTGCGGCGTTGCCATTCGCGCTGCTGATGGTGCTGGTGATGGTGTCGCTGTACCGCGTGCTCGACCAGGAGTACACGCGTGAGCGGCGGCAGGCGCAGCGCCAGCGGCACATGATCGATGCGTGGATCGCGCGCGAGATGGCGGCGCAGGAGGAGACCCAGGCCGAGGCCGCACGCGCGCACGATCAGGATTGAGGGTGTTTTGCAGCCTGCGGCTGCACCGCTTTTTTCAAGCAAGTGCAAGTGCAAGTGCAGAAGCCAAAGCGGCTCTGGGTTACTGCTGGCTGGGCGAGGCGGTGTGGGTGGGCAGGACACGCCGTGAACCCATCCATGGGGGCTCGATGGCGCCATCCATGGCGCCAACGGTCCTGCCCACCCACACCGCCCCACCCCCGACAGATTTCCGGTGACGGTTGGTTCTTCACGCCATGCGTGGATGAGGTGTATCGGAAAACAAGAAGGGGTCGGATCCGCTTTTCTGCGGAAAACGGATCCGACCCCAACCATCAGCACGCGGCTGTTGCTGTTGCTGTTGCTGTTGCTTTTGATCTTCTTTTTTCTTCCTGCGGTGGCGGCCGCAGAAAACTGTCAGAGGCCGGGTGGGTGGGCTGGGCGGGGGTGTCAGCCGCATGGATGCGGCTGCCAAGCCTACAAGGACGTACTTGCGGCGTCCCCCGAACAGCCTACCCACCCGGCCCAACAAGCTATTCCGCTTCTGAACCCACCGCAGAGGGGGCTCAGCCCGTTGGCCGGGAAACCTCAATACCCCGCCGCCTGCCCATCCTTGCGACTCTCCGAAGCTCCGTAATAAACCCCGCTCTCGGGGTCGCGCATGATCGCCTGGTACCCGCCATAAGGCCCATCGGCGAACACGATGCGATGCCCCTTGCGCATCAGCGCACGCACCGTCTCGTACGGGAAGCCGGTTTCCAGATTCACTTCACCACCGTCGGTCATCGCCGTGGCCTGTCCGGTCGGTTCGGTCGAGCCCTCGTGCTGGATGCGCGGTGCGTCACCGGCTTCCTGCAGGTTCATGCCGAAATCCACCAGGTTCATCACGATCTGCGCGTGGCCCTGCGGCTGCATCGCGCCGCCCATCACGCCGAAGCTGGCGTACGGCTTGCCGCCCTTGGTGATGAACGCCGGGATGATCGTCTGGAACGGCCGCTTGCCCGGTGCATAGCCGTTGGGATGGTTCTTCTGCAGCACGAACATCTCGCCACGATCCTGCAGGATGAAGCCCAGTCCCGGCGGCGCCATGCCGCTGCCCATGCCGCGGTAGTTGGACTGGATCAACGACACCATCATGCCGTCGGCGTCGGCCACGGTCATGTAGATCGTGTCGCCTTCTTCCAGCTGCTTCGGCGTGCCCGGCTGCACTTCCTTCAGCGCCTTGTCCATCGAGATCAGTGCGCGGCGCTGCGCGGCGTATTCCTTGGAGATCAGCTTCTGCACCGGCGCCGGCTGGAAGGCCATGTCGGCATAGAAGCGCGCACGGTCGGCGAAGGCCAGCTTCTTCGCTTCGACGAACAGGTGCACGTGCTCGGGTGAACCGAACGGGATCTTCGAGAAATCGTAGCCTTCCAGCACGTTGAGGATCTGCAGGGCGGCGATGCCCTGGCTGTTCGGCGGCAGCTCCCACACGTCGTAGCCACGGTAGTTGCTGCTGACCGGTTCGACCCACTCACCATGGTGGTCGGCCATGTCCTGGTAGCTCAGGTAGCCACCATTGGCCTTGAAGTAGTCGCCGATGGTGTGGGCAATGGCGCCCTTGTAGAAGGCATCGCGTCCGCCGTCGGCAATCTGCTGCAGGGTGCTGGCCAGGTTCGGGTTCTTCCACATCTCGCCCTTGCGCGGGGCGTGGCCGTTGATCGTGAACTGCTCCTTGAAGCCCGGGTACTGCGACAGCTTGGGCACCGAGCGGTCCCAGTAGTAGGCGATCACCTCGGCGACGGGATGGCCCTCGCGCGCGTAGCGGATGGCCGGCGCCAGGTTGTCGGCCATCGGCTTGCGGCCGAAGCGGTCGTGCAGCGCGAACCAGCCGTCGACCGCGCCGGGCACGGAGACCGGCAGCGGGCCGGTAGCCGGGATGTCCTTCAGGCCACGTCGCTGGAACTCGGCCAGGGTCAGCGACTTCGGCGAGCGCCCCGAACCGTTGTAGCCGTAGACCTTCTGCGTCTTCGGGTCCCAGACGATGGCGAACAGGTCGCCACCGATGCCGTTGCCGGTCGGCTCCATCAGGCCAAGCGCGGCGTTGGCGGCGATCGCCGCGTCCACCGCCGAGCCTCCCCCCTTCATCACGTCCAGTGCAATCTGGGTGGCCAGCGGCTGCGAGGTCGCGGCCATCGCATGCGGGGCGATCACCTCCGAACGGGTGGCAAAGGTGTGGCCGGTGATGCGGTCGGCGGCCGAAGACAGTGCGGGCACAGCGGCCAGTACAGCGGCGGCCAGCAGGGAACGGGCAAGGCGTCGGGACACGGTCGGGTTCCGATGGAAGGGTGGTCCCCCGATCTTCGCCGCTGCGGCCATCCTGGGGTATCGGGCAGAGGTCATGGACGTTGGTCCTGGGGTGGGTGTGCAAGGTCCGCACCCAGCAAGGCGAGGATCCGCCGGATTCCGCGCAAAAACCGCCCTGAAAGGAGTGAATTCCGGTTCACCGAAACACTTTCAGCGGCAACCATCCTTGTGCCACAGGCGATTGCGCCGGATGCAACGGAAACCAACAAGAATTCCGTCGCGAGGGTTGACATCGCCAAAACGGCTGTGTTTCTCTCGATCACATGTTGCATCACAACACGCCACCGCGAACCCACAACGAAGCCGCCGACATCGGCGCCGCCTCGCTGCGTTCGATTCTTGTGCTCGTACTTATTACCCAACCAACAGGTGCGGGACGAGCCAGCGTGTAAGCAACGAATACACCGGAACTCTTCAAAAACCCGCACCCGCCCCGGTGCGGGTTTTTTCATTTCAGAACCTGGTTTCAGACGCAACCACCATGCACAACGCCCAACGCAAAACCCGGACCCACACCGCCGCCACGCCTCGTGGTGGCTGTGCCTGCGCGGCGCATGGTGCCTCCTCCACCGCTTTCCCCTGACCGGCCGGTACGTCACCTCGACGACCGGCCGTTCTTTTTTTCTTCCCACCGCAAGGAACCTCCCCCATGAGCACCAACGACCTGCCCCAGACCAAGATCGCCGTCATCGGCTACGGCAGCCAGGGCCGCGCCCACGCACTGAACCTGCGCGAATCCGGCTTCGACGTGGTGGTAGGCCTGCGTCCAGGCGGCCCGACCGAAGTCAAGGCACAGGCCGACGGCTTCACCGTGAAAGCACCGGCCGACGCGGTGAAGGATGCGGACCTGGTCGCCGTGCTGACCCCGGACATGGTGCAGAAGAAGCTCTACGACGACGTGCTGGCGCCGAACATGAAGCAGGGTGCGGTGCTGCTGTTCGCGCACGGCCTGAACGTGCACTTCGACATGATCAGGCCGCGCGACGACCTGGACGTGGTGCTGGTTGCGCCCAAGGGTCCGGGCGCGCTGGTGCGCCGCGAGTACGAGATCGGCCGTGGCGTGCCCTGCATCTGGGCGGTCTACCAGGACAGGAGCGGCAAGGCGGCCGAGTACGCACTGGCCTATGCGGCCGGCCTCGGCGGTGCACGCGCCAACCTGATCCAGACCACCTTCAAGGAAGAGACCGAGACCGACCTGTTCGGCGAGCAGGCGGTGCTGTGCGGCGGTGCCTCGGCACTGGTGCAGGCCGGTTTCGAGACCCTGGTCGAAGCGGGCTACCAGCCGGAGATCGCCTACTACGAAGTGCTGCACGAACTGAAGCTGATCGTCGACCTGTTCTATGAAGGCGGTATCTCGCGCATGCTGGAATTCATCTCCGAGACCGCGCAGTACGGGGACTACGTCAGCGGCCCGCGGGTGATCGACGCCGGCACCAAGGCGCGCATGAAGGAAGTGCTGAAGGACATCCAGGACGGCACCTTCACCAAGAACTGGGTGGCCGAGTACGAAGCGGGCCTGCCGAACTACAACCGGTTCAAGCAGGCCGACCTGGAGCACCCGATCGAGAAGGTGGGCAAGGAACTGCGCGCCAAGATGGTCTGGTTGCAAGGACAGGCCGCGTAACCGCGCGGCCCTCCCCCACCCGCTTTGCAAGGTTCCCCCATGAGCTCTTCCACACACCGCAGCGCGCCGCCCAACGGCGCGCGCTGGCTGACCCAGGCGCTGGAAGCCGAAGGCATCCGCACGCTGTTCGGCTATCCCGGCGGCACCATCATGCCGTTCTACGACGCGCTGGTGGATTCGTCGCTGAAACACATCCTGGTGCGCCACGAGCAGGGTGCCGCACTGGCGGCGAATGGATTCGCCCGCGCCAGCGGCCAGGTCGGCGTCTGCGTGGCCACCTCCGGCCCGGGCGCCTCCAACCTGGTCACCGGCATTGCCGATGCGATGCTGGATTCGGTGCCGATGGTCTGCATCACCGGCCAGGTCGCCACGCCGCTGCTGGGTACTGACGCTTTCCAGGAACTGGATGTGTTCGGCCTGACCATGCCGATCGTCAAGCACAGCTGGCTGGTGCGCAGCGTCGACGACCTGCCGCGCGTGGTCGCCGATGCCTTCCGCGTCGCCCGCGAGGGCCGGCCCGGCCCGGTGCTGATCGACCTGCCCAAGGACGTGCAGCTGGCCGATGCCAGCCACCTGCCGGCGCACGTGCCGAGCAGCGTCGAGCCGCCACCTGCGCCGGCCGAAGCGGCCATCGCCGAAGCCATCGCCGCACTGGCAGCCGCCGAGAAGCCGGTGGTCTACGCCGGTGGCGGCATCGCGCTGGGCGATGCGGTGCAGGACCTGCGCGACTTCGTCGAAGCCAGCGCCATCCCCACCGTGATGACCCTGCGTGGCCTGGGCGCGCTGCCGGCCAGCCATCCGCAGTCACTGGGCATGCTGGGCATGCACGGTACCCGCGCGGCCAACATGGCGGTGCAGGAAAGCGACCTGCTGCTGGTGCTGGGTGCACGCTTCGACGACCGCGCCACCGGCAAGCTGGCCGAGTTCGCACCGTTCGCCCGCGTCGTCCATATCGATGCCGACGCCTACGAGATCTCCAAGCTGCGCAGCGCCGATGTCGCCGTGCCTGGCAACGTCGGCCATGCCATCCGTGCCCTGCGTGCGGCCTTCCCCTCCCCCAAGGCCCATCAGGACGCGTGGCGCAGGCGTTGCGCGCAGCACCGCGACCGCTTCTCGGCACGCTACGACGCACCGGGCCAGCACATCTACGCCCCGGCGCTGCTGAAGCGCCTGAGCGAGCTGGCCCCGGCCGATGCGGTGATCGCCTGCGATGTCGGCCAGCACCAGATGTGGGTGGCGCAGCACTGCCGCTTCAACCACCCGCGCAACCACCTGACCAGTGGCGCGCTGGGCACCATGGGCTTCGGCCTGCCGGCGGCGATGGGTGCGCAGTTCGCATGCCCGGAGCGCACCGTGGTGCTGGTGTCCGGCGACGGCAGCTTCATGATGAACGTGCAGGAGCTGGCGACCATCGCGCGTTGCCGCCTGCCGGTGAAGATCGTGCTGCTGGACAACAGTTCGCTGGGCATGGTGCGGCAGTGGCAGGAACTGTTCTTCGCCGAGCGCTACAGCGAGATCGACCTGTCCGACAACCCGGACTTCGTGGCGCTGGCACAGGTGTTCGGCATCGCCGCCACCCGCATCGACAACCGCGATGACGTGGAAGGCGGCCTGGCCGCGCTGCTGGCCGAACCGGGCCCGGCCCTGCTGCACGTGGCCATCGATGCACGTGCCAACGTGTGGCCACTGGTGCCGCCGAACACCGCCAACAGCACGATGCTGGAAAGCAACCCTGCCCATGCCCGCCAGGAGACCCCCAATGCAATACCGGCTTGACCTGGTGCTGCACCCGGCCGAAGGCGCGCTGCTGCGCGTGATCGGCATGGCCGAACGCCGCGGCTTCGCACCGCGCGCGATCAGCGGTGCGCCGGTGGCCGACGACGATGGCCGCTGGCACCTGCAGCTGGTGGTGGATGGCCAGCGCCCGGCGGAAACGCTGTGCCGGCAGATCGAGAAGATCTACGACTGCGTGTCCGTGCAGGTCACTGCCGTGGAAGGAGCATCCGTATGAACACCCGTACCGTAGTGACCACGGTGCCGGTACGGAGGCGTCTTCTTCGCCGCCCGTGCCCGCATGCGGCGGTCGCCCGCACCGCGCTGGTGGCCCATGCCGGCCGCTGATGCCAGCCAGGAAAGCGATGTCGGCGACGTAAGCGTCGCCGACGTACTGGCGGCGCAGGCCCGGCTGCGCCGCTTCCTGCCGCCTACCCCGCTGCACCATGCCGAGCGCTTCGGCACCTGGCTGAAGCTGGAGAACCTGCAGCGCACCGGGTCCTACAAGGTACGCGGCGCGTTGAACGCGCTGCTGGCCGGCCGCGAGCGCGGCGATACCCGGCCGGTGATCTGCGCCTCGGCCGGCAACCATGCCCAGGGCGTGGCATGGGCGGCCTACCGCCTGGACGTGCCGGCCATCACCGTGATGCCGCATGGCGCACCGGCCACTAAGATCGCCGGCGTCGCCCACTGGGGCGCGACCGTTCGCCAGCACGGCACCAGCTACGACGAGGCCTACGCCTTCGCGGTCGAACTGGCACAGCGACACGGCTACCGCTTCCTGTCCGCGTTCGACGACGCCGATGTGATCGCGGGCCAGGGCACGGTCGGCATCGAGCTGGCCGCACACGCGCCGGACGTGGTGATCGTGCCGATCGGCGGCGGTGGACTGGCCTCCGGCGTTGCACTGGCGCTGAAATCGCAGGGCGTGCGCGTGATTGGCGCGCAGGTGGAAGGCGTCGATTCGATGGCACGTGCGATCTGCGGCGACGTGCGCGAGATCGCCCCGGTTGCCTCTCTGGCCGACGGCGTGCGGGTGAAGATTCCCGGCTTCCTGACCCGCCGCCTGTGCACCTCGCTGCTGGACGATGTGGTGATCGTGCGCGAGGCCGAACTGCGCGAAACGCTGGTCCGGCTTGCGCTGGAGGAACACATCATCGCCGAGGGCGCGGGCGCGTTGGCGCTGGCGGCCGGCCGCCGCGTCGCCGGCCGCCGCAAGTGTGCGGTGGTGTCCGGCGGCAACATCGATGCCGGTGTCCTGGCCGGCCTGCTCACCGACATCCGTCCGCGCCCGCCACGCAAACCGCGGCGACGGCGCAGCGAAACCCCGCGCTCGCCGACCAAGGCCAGCGCCCTCGCCTCCCCCGCCTCTTCCCCTTCCCCCCTGCAAGCCGTCGCACCCGCTGTCGAGGAGATTTCCCTGTGACCACCATCGAACGAATTACCACCCCGCGCATCCGCATCTTCGACACCACCCTGCGTGACGGCGAGCAGTCCCCCGGCTGCAGCATGAGCCCGCCGCAGAAGCTGGTGATGGCGCGTGCGCTGGACGAACTGGGCGTGGACATCATCGAGACCGGCTTCCCGGCCAGCTCGCAATCCGACCGCGAGGCGATGGCGCTGATCGGCCGCGAACTGCGCCGCCCGAGCCTGAGCCTGGCGGTGCTGTCGCGCTGCCTGCAGGCCGATATCGAGACCTCCGCACGTGCACTGGAAGCGGCAGCCAACCCGCGCCTGCATGTGTTCCTGTCGACCAGCCCGCTGCACCGCGAGCACAAGCTGCGGATGACCCGCGAGCAGGTGCTGGAGTCGGTACGCAAGCACGTCTCGTTGGCCCGTTCCTACATCGACGACGTCGAGTTCTCGGCCGAGGATGCCACCCGCACCGAGCTGGACTACCTGATCGAGGTTTCGCGCGTGGCCATTGCCGCCGGCGCCACCACCATCAACCTGCCCGACACCGTCGGCTTCACCACGCCGGAAGAAATCCGCGCGATGTTCCAGCAGGTCATCGCCGGCGTCGCCGACGTGCCGAACGCGGCCAACGTGATCTTCAGCGCGCACTGCCACAACGACCTGGGCCTGGCGGTGGCCAACTCGCTGGCCGCCATCGAAGGCGGTGCACGCCAGGTCGAGTGCACCATCAACGGCATCGGCGAGCGCGCCGGCAACTGTTCGCTGGAAGAGATCGCGATGGTGCTGAAGGTCCGCCAGGCCTTCTACGAACAGGACAGTTCGATCAACACCCCACGCATCGTCGGCACTTCGCAGCTGCTGCAGCGTCTGGTCGGCATGCCGGTACAGCGCAACAAGGCCATCGTCGGTGCCAACGCGTTCGCCCATGAATCGGGCATCCACCAGCACGGCATGCTGCGCCATCGCGGCACCTACGAAATCATGCGTCCGGAAGACGTGGGCTGGGAAGATTCGCAGATGGTGCTGGGCCGCCACAGTGGCCGCGCCGCCGTCGAAGCGCGCCTGCGTGCGTTGGGCTTCTGGCTGGACGAAGACGAACTGAAGCTGGTGTTCGAGCAGTTCAAGGGCCTGTGCGAACAGCAGCGCGTGGTCACCGATGCCGACCTGCAGACGTTGATGCAGGGCGGCTCCAGCGCGCAGGGCTACCGCCTGGCCTCGATGACCATCAGCGACGTCGGCAGCCGCGCCAACGCGCTGGTCGAACTGTCCGACCCGGATGGCAACCGCGTGGCCGAGACCGCGCAGGGCGACGGCCCGGTCGATGCGCTGTTCAGCGCGCTGTCGGCCGCCACCGGCGTGCAGCTGATGCTGGACAGCTATCACGTGCACAGCGTCGGCATCGGTGCCGATGCGCGTGGCGAAGCCAACCTGAGTGTGCGCCATGACGGCGTGGAGTACGACGGCACCGGCACCAGCAAGGACATCATCGAAGCCTCCGCGCTGGCCTGGCTGGATGTGGCCAACCGCCTGCTGCGCCAGCGTCAGGCCGCCGTCCACAGCAGCACCGACGTTCCCGCTTCCGCCACCGCCTGAGGATCCCACCATGAGCGCCTTCGACACCCCCACCCCGGCCAGCGCCGCTGGCCAGCAGTGGAACGCCCAGGACTATGCGATCGATGCCGGCTTCGTGCCGCTGCTCGGCGGTGCGGTATCGCGCCTGCTCGACCCGCGCGCCGGTGAGCGCATCCTCGACCTGGGCTGTGGCGATGGCGTACTCAGCACCGAACTGGCCCTGAGCGGTGCGCGCATCCACGGCGTGGATGCCTCGCCGGAACTGGTGATCGCCGCCCGTGCGCGCGGCGTCGACGCCCAGCTGATGGACGGCCACGCACTGTCGTTCGACAGCGAGTTCGATGCGGTGTTCAGCAATGCGGCACTGCATTGGATGACGACTCCGGACCGCGTGCTGGAAGGCGTGCGCCGCGCCCTGCGCCCCGGTGGCCGCTTCGTCGCCGAGTTCGGCGGCCACGGCAACGTGGCCACGATCGTCGCGGCCGTGCAGGCCGCGCGCGTGGCCCACGGGCATGGCGCCAGCACCTTCCGGTGGTACTTCCCGACGGCCGACGCCTACGCCGATCGCCTGCGCCAGCATGGCTTCCAGGTGCAACTGATCGAGTGCACGCCGCGCCCGACCGCACTGCCGACCGGCGTGGCCGGCTGGCTGCGGGTATTCGCCGCACCGCTGCTGGACGACCTGCCGGCCGAGGCCCGCGCCACCGTGCGCGAGGCGGCCACCGCACTGCTGGCCGAGCTGCCACGTGACGCATCTGGCCAGCCACTGGCCGACTACGTGCGCCTGCGTGTGCTCGCCCGCCGTCGCTGACTTGACCGTTCCGCTTTCCTTACTGATGTTCGCTATTTCGTACTTCTGCCAGGCATACGCATGACTTCCGCACCCCGCACCCTGTACGACAAACTGTGGGACGCCCACGTGGTGGTTCCCGAATCCGACAGCGCGCCCGCCGTGCTGTACATCGACCTGCACCTGATCCACGAGGTGACCTCGCCGCAGGCCTTCACCGAACTGCGCGAACGCGGCTTGTCGCCGCGCCGGCCGGACCGCACCAAGGCGACGATGGACCACTCCACGCCGACCCTGCCGGCCGCCGCGGACGGCACGCTGCCCTATGCCAGCGCCGCCTCCGAGGCACAGGTCGCCACGCTGGCGCGCAACTGCGCCGAGCACGGCATCGAGCTGTTCGACATGGCGTCGGACAACCGCGGCATCGTCCACGTGATCGCGCCGGAACAGGGCTTCACCCAGCCCGGCATGACCATCGTCTGCGGCGACAGCCACACCTCCACCCACGGTGCCTTCGGTTCGCTGGCGTTCGGCATTGGCACCAGCGAGGTCGGCCACGTGCTGGCCACGCAATGCCTGCTGCAGCGCAAGGCGAAGACGCTGGCGATCACCGTCGATGGGCCGCTGGCGCCGGGTGTCGGCGCCAAGGACGTGGTCCTGCACATCATCGGCGTGATCGGCGTCAATGGCGGCACCGGCCACGTGATCGAGTTCCGCGGCAGCACCATCGAAGCGATGGACATGGAACAGCGCATGACCCTGTGCAACATGTCGATCGAAGCGGGTGCGCGTGCCGGTATGGTGGCGCCGGACCAGGTCACCTTCAACTTCGTCGCCGCTACGCCGCGCGGGCCGAAGGGCGCCGATTTCGACGCCGCCGTGGCGCGCTGGCAGCAGCTGCGCAGCGATGAGGGCGCGCGTTTCGACAGCGAAGTGCACATCGACGCCGCCGATATCCGCCCGACCCTGACCTGGGGCACCCACCCGGGTACCGCCATCGCGGTGGATGCGCCGATCCCAGCCGCCAACGATGCCGCCGCACAGAAGGGCCTGGACTACATGCATTTCCAGGCCGGCAAGGCGCTGGCCGGAACACCGGTGGACGTGGTGTTCGTCGGTTCCTGCACCAACGGCCGCCTGAGTGACATGCGTGAGGTGGCGCAGGTGCTGCGCGGTCGTCGCGTCGCCGACCGGGTGCGCATGCTGGTGGTGCCGGGCTCGGAGATCGTCAAGCGAGAGGCCGAGGCCGAAGGCATCCATGAGATCGTGCGCGCGGCCGGTGCCGAATGGCGCGAGCCGGGCTGCTCGATGTGCATCGCCATGAATGGTGATCTGGTCGCGCCCGGGCAACTGGCCGTGAGTACCAGCAACCGTAATTTCGAAGGCCGCCAGGGTCCCGGTTCGCGCACCCTGCTGGCCTCACCGATGAGCGCGGCGTGGGCCGCGGTGAACGGGCATGTCGCCGACACCCGCGAGCTGTTCGCACAGGAGGTGGCGTGATGGCCGGTTTCCGCACCTTGATCTCGGCCAGCGTGGTGCTGCGCCAGACCAACATCGACACCGACCAGATCATCCCGGCGCGGTTCCTGTCCACCACCGAACGCGCCGGCCTGGGCCGCAACGCCTTCAATGACTGGCGCTGGCAGGCCGACGGTTCACCGGTGGCCGACTTCGCCTTCAACCAGCCGCACAACGCCGGCCGCAGCATCCTGCTGGCGGGTCGCAACTTCGGCTGCGGCTCGTCGCGCGAACATGCACCGTGGGCGCTGACCGACCTGGGCCTGCGCGCCATCGTCAGCAGCGAGATCGCCGACATCTTCCGTGGCAACTCGCTGAAGAACGGCCTGCTGCCGATCGTGCTGGACGAGGCCGACGTGCAGGCGCTGATGCAGCGCCCGGATGATGAGCTGACCATCGACGTGGCCGCGCGCGAACTGCGCACGCCGGACGGCCGCGTCTATTCCTTCCCGCTGGACGGCTTCTCGCAGACCTGCCTGCTGGAAGGTGTCGACCAGTTGGGGTATCTGTTGGGCCGTGTCCCTGAAATCGAACGTTACGAGAGTGAGCATGCACGCTGAAATTGTTGTCCTGCCCGGTGATGGCATCGGCCCGGAAGTGGCCGCCGCGGCAGTCGCCGTCCTGAAGGCCGTCGCCGAACGCTTCAACCACAGCTTCACCTTCAGCGAGCACGACATCGGTGGCATCGCCATCGACCGCCACGGCGAACCGCTGCCGGCGTCGACCCTGGCCGCCTGCCAGGCCGCCAGCGCGGTGCTGCTGGGCGCAGTCGGTGGCCCGAAGTGGTCCGACCCGAACGCCAAGGTGCGTCCGGAACAGGGCCTGCTGGCGATCCGCAAGGCGCTGGGCCTGTACGCCAACCTGCGCCCGGTGCGCACCCATGAGGCCGCACTGCACGCCTCGCCGATCAAGGCCGAGCTGCTGCAGGGTGTGGACTTCCTGGTGGTGCGCGAGCTGACCGGCGGCATCTACTTCGGCGACAAGACCCGCGATGCCGACAGTGCCAGCGACCTGTGCCGCTACACAGTGGCCGAGATCGAGCGCGTGCTGCGCAGTGCCTTCCGCCTGGCCCGGCAGCGGCGTGGCAAGGTCACCTCGGTGGACAAGGCCAACGTGCTGGAAACCTCGCGCCTGTGGCGCGACGTGGCCGCGCGCATCGGCCGCGAGGAGTTCCCGGAGGTGGCGCTGGAGCACCAGCTGGTCGATTCGATGGCCATGCACCTGCTGGCCAAGCCGCGCGAGTACGACGTGATCGTCACCGAGAACATGTTCGGCGACATCCTCACCGACGAAGCCTCGATGCTGGCCGGTTCGCTCGGCCTGCTGCCGTCGGCCTCGCTGGGTGAGCCGGGTGCGGTCGGCATCTACGAACCGATCCACGGTTCGGCCCCGGACATCGCCGGCAAGGGCATCGCCAATCCCTACGCAACGATCTTCAGTGCGGCGATGCTGCTGCGCCATTCGCTGGGGCTGGAAGACGAAGCCGCAGCAGTGGAAGCGGCGGTGCACGCGGTGCTGGATGATGGGGTGTTCACTGCCGACCTGGCCGCCAAGGGCCAGGCCGTGAGTACCGCCGCCGCCACGGATGCGGTGCTGGCCAAACTCAACTGATCCGATGGCGCCACTCCATGCGTGGCGCCTCTGCCTTTGGTCATTGTGCGCAGCCACCCATGGGGTGGCTCTACTGTAGATCCACGCCATGCGTGGATCGTTCGAATGTCGCGCAGCAGATCCACGCCATGCGCGGCTGCATTATTTGGTGGTGTACCCACCATTGACCAGGATGGTCTGCCCGGTCATCCACCAGCCATCGGTGACCAGGAAGCGGATCCACGGCACGATGTCGGCGATGTCGGTCAGGCCGGTACGGGTGAACGCCGAGAGCGCAGCCGCGGTCTTGTGGTACGCCTGCGCATCGGCACTCTCGGCCGGGTAGAAGAACGGCGTGTCCATCGGGCCCGGCCCGATCGCAGTCACCGAGACGCCGCGCTCACCGAACTCCTTTGACGCCGCGCGGGTGAAATGCTCGACCGGCGCCTTGGTGCCGGCATAGCTGGAATAGAACGGCGTGAACGCACCCAGCAGTGAGGTGACCAGGGTGCAGATGCGACCGCCGTCATTGACGTGGCGGCCTGCTTCCTTGAGGAAGAAGAACGCCGCCTTGGCGTTGACCGCGCTCATCTCGTCGTACTCCGCTTCGCTGATCTCCAGCAGCGGCTTCTTCAGCACCTTGCCGACCGTATTGATGGCGATGTCGGGACGGCCGACTGCGGCTACAGCATCGGCGAACAAGCGCTCCATCGCTGCCGCCGACGTCAGGTCGCCCTGCAGGGCCACCGCCCTGCTGCCGGCCGCCTGCACGGCGGCAACGGTTGCTTCTGCATCGGCCTGGGTAGCGGCACTGTTGTAGTGGATGACGATGGCTTTGGCGCCCTGTGCGGCGAAGTCGCGGGCGATCAGGCCGCCCAGGTTCTTGGCGCCACCGGCGATCAACACGGTCTTGCCCTTGAGGGAATGCTCGGTCATGGCTTCGGTCTCGGGAGGGGGCTGCCCGGGGTGGCAACCCTGCCCTGACGACGATATCGTGCAGAAAAAGCGGATAAAGCCCGCCACATTGACTTAACTTTCCAGAGCCAGCGAACAATGGACCGGATCGATCGCTTCCGCATCTTCACCCGGGTCGTGGAGTGCGCGAGCTTCACCCGCGCCGCCGACCAGCTCGGCCTGCCCCGCTCGACCGTCTCGGCGGCGATTGCCGAGCTGGAACAGCGGCTTGGCACCCGCCTGCTGCAGCGCTCGACCCGACGGGTATCCACCACCCATGACGGCGACGTGTTCCATGCCCGCTGCCTGCGCCTGATCGCGGAGGTTGAAGACGCCGAGTCGCTGTTCCGGCAGGACGACGCGCAACCGGCCGGTTTGCTGAAGATCGACGTACCCAGCCGCATCGGCCGTCGCGTCATCGCCCCGGCGTTGCCGGATTTCTTCGCGCGCTATCCGCAGGTGGAAGTGGACCTCGGCATGACCGATCGCGCGGTGAACCTGATCGAAGACGGCTGCGATGCCGTGCTGCGGGTCGGCCAGCTGGGCGATTCCAGCCTGGTGGCGCGCACGCTGGGCCAGCTCGACTTCGTCAACGTGGCCGCGCCGGCCTACCTGCGCGAGCACGGTGTTCCGCAGCATCCTGCCGACCTGCCGCAGCACCGCGCGGTGAACTATGCGTCGCCGACCACGGCACGGGTGGAACCGTGGGAATGGCAGGATGGCGGCCAGCTGCGCACGCTGCCGATGCCCGGCTGGGTACGCGTGAACAGCGCCGAGGCCTCGATCGCGTGCTGCGTGGCGGGATTGGGGCTGTTGCAGATTCCGCGCTACGACGTGCAGGCCGAGCTGCAGTCAGGCGCATTGGTGGAGGTGATGCCGCAGTACGCGGCGCAGCCGCTGCCGGTGACCCTGCTGCAACCGCATCGGCAACACCGTGCACTGCGCGTACAGGTGTTCGTCGAGTGGCTGCTGCCAGTACTGCGGATCGGCCTGCAGCTGCAGTAGATCCACGTCATGCGCGGGTGCATGCTCCAGTGCCAACCAAGGTTGGCACCTACCAGGGCAAAGACCCGCTGCAGTAGATCCACGCCATGCGTGGATGCATGCGTCAGTGCCAACCAAGGTTGGCACCTACCAGGGCAACGACCCGCTGCGGTAGATCCACGCCCTACGGGGATGTTCCTGTAGAGTCGAGCCATGCTCGACTCATCCCATCATCGCGCAAAGCGCAGCCGAGCATGGCTCGGCTCTACAGAAGGCAGATTCCGCGAGCAGATCCATCCACGCCATGCGTGGATGGGTGCAGCCGCAGAACCGGGGCATTACGCCCCGGATTCGTCCGGCTTCACCCGGAACCACGCCGCGTACAACGCCGGCAGGAACACCAGCGTCAGCACCGTACCCACGATCAGACCACCCATGATCGAGATCGCCATCGAGCCATAGAACGCGCTGCGCGACAGCGGAATCATCGCCAGCACGGCCGCCAGCGCGGTCAGCACGATCGGGCGGAAGCGGCGCACCGTGGCATCGATGATCGAATGCCAGCGGTCATGCCCGGCATCGATGTCCTGCTGGATCTGGTCGATCAGGATCACCGAGTTGCGCATGATCATGCCGGCCAGTGCGATCGTGCCCAGCAGCGCGACGAAGCCGAACGGCGCACGGAACAGCAGCAGGAACAGGGTCGCACCGATGATGCCCAGCGGCGCGGTCACCAGCACCATCGCCGCACGCGAGAAGCTGCGCAGCTGCAGCATCAGCAGCGTCGCCACCACCACCAGGAACAGCGGCATGCCGGCCTTGATCGAGTTCTGCCCGCGCGCCGAGTCCTCCACGGTGCCGCCGGTTTCCAGCAGGTAGCCGCTGGGCAGCTCGGCACGGATGCCATCCAGCGTGGGCACGATCTGGTGCACCACGTCCAGCGCCTGCATGCCATCGCTGATGTCGGCGCGCACGGTCACGGTCGGCAACCGGTTGCGGTGCCAGATGATGCCGTCCTCGAAGCCGTACTCCATCGTCGCCACCTGCGACAGCGTGATGCTGCCGCCGTTGGCGGTCGGCATCGACAGGCTGGACAGCAGCTCCAGCTGGTTGCGCTCATCGGCCGGCCCGCGCAGCAGCATCTCGATCTGGCGGTTGCCTTCGCGATACACGCTCACCGACTGGCCGGCCAGCGAACTGGCCAGGAACTGGCTGACCTGGGCGCTGCTCACGCCCAGCGCGCGGGCACGCTCCTGGTCGATCACCAGCCTCACCACCTTGCTCGGCTCGCTCCAGTCCAGGTTGACGTTCATCACGTGCGGGTTCTCACGCACCTTGGCCTCGACCTGGCGCGCGATCGCCTGCACCTTCTCGATGTGCTCGCCGGAGATGCGCATCTGCACCGGATAACCGACCGGCGGGCCGTTCTCCAGGCGGGTCACGCGCATCTGCACGTCCGGGAACTTCGGAATCACCTCGTGCAGCAGCCAGTCACGGGTGCTTTCGCGCGATTTGATGTCCTTGGCCAGCACCACGAACTGGGCGAAGTTGGTCGCCGGCAGCTGCTGGTCCAGCGGCAGGTAGAAGCGCGGCGAACCGGTACCCACATAGGACACATAGTTGGCGATGCCCTCGCGGCTGGACAGCAGCTTCTCCAGCTTCTCGGCCTGGGCCTGGGTCGAGCGCAGCGACGCCCCCTCGGCCAGCTCGATGTCCACCATCAGTTCCGGCCGGGTCGAGTCCGGGAAGAACTGCTGCGGCACGAAGCGGAACATCATCAGTGAGAACACGAACAGGGCGACGGTCGCGGCGATCACCCACCAGCGGCGGCGCAGGCAGGCGTCGAGGAAGCGCCGGAAGCTGCGGTAGAACGGGCGCTGGTAGGGATCGTGGTCGTGCCCATGCTGCGGCGGTGCGATCAGGTTGGCCAGCGCCGGATAGCGGTCGGCCCACTGCTGGCGCTTGGCCAGCCAACGCGCGGACAGGCTGCCGGGCTTCGGCGGCTGCGGATTGAACAGGTCCGGCAGCATCTTGTCGCCCAGGTACGGGATGAACAGCACCGCTGCGATCCATGACACCACCAGTGCGATGGTCACCACCTGGAACAGCGAACGGGTGTATTCACCGGTGCTCGATGCCGCCGTGGCGATCGGCAGGAAGCCGGCTGCCGTGATCAATGTGCCGGTCAGCATCGGGAACGCGGTCGATTCCCAGGCGAAGCTGGCCGCGCGCAGGCGATCGAAGCCCTGCTCCATCTTGGTGGCCATCATCTCCACCGCGATGATCGCATCGTCCACCAGCAGACCCAGCGCCAGCACCAGTGCGCCCAACGAAATCTTGTGCAGGCCGATGTCGAAGTAATGCATGACGAAGAAGGTCATCGCCAGCACCAGCGGAATGGTCACGCCCACCACCAGGCCGGTGCGCAGGCCCAGCGAGAAGAAACTGACCAGCAGCACGATCACCACCGCTTCGGTCAGCACCTGCACGAACTCGCCAACCGACTCCTCCACCGACTGCGGCTGGTCGGACACCTTGCGCAGCTGCATGCCGGCCGGCAGGGTCTTCTGCAGCCGCTCGAACTCGGCGTCGAGGTTGGCGCCCAGCTTGAGGATGTCACCGCCATCCTTCATCGCCACCGCCAGGCCGATCGCCTCTTCGCCCATGAAGCGCATCTTCGGCGACGCCGGATCGGCGAAGCCACGCTTGACCTCGGCGATGTCGCCCAGGTGCACGGTGCGGTCGCCAGCACGGATCGGGAACTGGCGGATGGCGTCGATGTCGTTGAACTGGCCCGTCACGCGCAGCTGCACGCGATCGGTGGCGGTCTCGAAGAAGCTGGTGCCGGTGATCGCATTCTGGTCGGCCAGCGCCTGCTGCACCTGCTGCATCGACACACCCAGCGTTGCCAGCCGGGTGTTGGACAGTTCGATCCACACCTTCTCGTCCTGCAGGCCGACCAGGTCGATCTTGCCGACATCGGGCACGCGCTGCAGTTCCAGCTGGATGCGGTCGGCGTAGTCGCGCATCACCGCGTAGTCGAAGCCCTTGCCGGTCAACGCATAGATGTTCCCGTAGGTGTCGCCGAACTCATCGTTGAAGAACGGGCCGACAATCTCGCGCGGCAGCGTCGCACGGATGTCGCCCACGCGCTTGCGAACCTGGTACCACAGGTCCGGGATCTGCCTGGAACGCAGGCTGTCGCGCGCCATGAAGATGACCTGCGATTCGCCGGGGCGCGAATAGGAGCGGATGAACTCGTACTCGCCGGTGTTCATCAGCGCCTTCTCGATCGGCTCGGTCACCTGCCGCGAGACCTGTTCGGCGGTGGCGCCCGGCCAAAGCGTGCGCACCACCATCGCCTTGAAGGTGAATGGTGGATCCTCGGACTGGCCCAGATGCTTGTACGACCATGCGCCGATCAGCGCGAAGGCAAGCATCGCGAACAGCACCAGCGGGCGGTTGGACAACGCCCACTCGGAAAGATTGAAGCGGCGCACCGGCTTACTCCTTGGCCTTGGCGGCAGCGGTCGGCGTGGCCGGCTTCAGCACCGGGCGATTCTGGCGGTCCACGGCGATCACCGGCTGGCCGGCACGCAACAGGTGTCCGCCGGCAGCGACCACCCAGTCACCCGCATTCACGCCGGACAGCACCGGCACCGATTCGCTGCCATAGGCACCGGTGGTGACCGACGCGGCCTTCAGCGTGCTGTTGGCCGGATCGACCACCCACACGCTGGCGGCACCGTTGGCACCGCGCTGCAGCGCACCGAGCGGCAGCTGCAGGGTGCCGTGGCGGCCGGCGCTGCTGTAGACGCGCGCGCTTTGGCCCAGTTCGACATCGGCCAGCGCATCGGCGGGCAGGCTGACCCGGGTTGCATAGGTGCGTGCCTGTGGATCGGCGGCAGCGGCGATCTCGCGGATCGTGCCTGGCAGGCGCTGGCCAGGACGGTTCCACAGCTCCACCTCGACCGGCTGGCCCACCGCATAGTCGCGGATGGTGGCCTCGGGCAGGTCGATCAGCACTTCGCGCCCGCCATCGGCGGCCAGGTTGAAGATGGTCTGGCCGGCCGACACCACCTGCCCGGCTTCGGCCTCGCGGCTGGCGATCACGCCATCGGACGGCGCGCGCAGCTGTGCGTAGTCGGCCTGGTTGCGCAGCACATCGAGGTTGGCGCGGGCGGCGTTGGCCTGGCCCTGCGCGGCCTTGAAGGCGGCGGACTGCTGGTCCAGCTGCGAGCGGCTGACCAGCTGCTGGTCGGCCAGCACCTGGTAGCGCTTGAGGTCATCACGGGCACGCACCAGATCGGCTTCGGCCGCAGCAAGCTGCGCCTGCGAGGCGCGGGCCTGCAGCGCGAAGTCGGCCACGTCCAGCTCGGCCAGCACGTCGCCCTTCTTCACCCGTTGCCCGGCATCGACGTGGCGCTTGACCAGATTGCCGCCAACGCGGAACGACAGTGGACTTTCCTGCCGCGCACGCACCGTGCCCGGGAACGCCGCCGGCGCCTGCCCGGCCTGCTCGCCAGGGTGAACCACCAGCACCGGAACGGCCGCCTGGGGCGCCTGTTCCTGTCCCGAACAGGCTGCCAGCGCAGCCATCCACACCATACCGCCCATCCAGCGCACGATCTTCATCGGTCAACGTCCTGAAAACGCAGGGTTGCAACTAAGGGAGGAGCCGCGACTGCCGGCCCAATTTAATAAACCGGCCGGTATAGTATAAATATCGAACCGCTTGGTCTAGTATTGTCGTGATGAGTTCTCACACTTCCCGCAAGCCGTCGGCCAAGCCCGCTGCCAAGGCCGCCGGACCCGGGCGCCCCAAGGACCTCGGCAAGCGCGCGGCGATCCTTGAAGCAGCCAAGACACTGTTCATCGAACAGGGCTATACCGGCGTGAGCATGGACACCATCGCCGCTCAGGCCGGCGTCTCGAAACTGACTGTGTACAGCCACTTCGGCGACAAGGAGACCCTGTTCTCCGAGGCCGTGCAGTCGAAGTGCATTGAAATGCTGCCCGATGCCCTGTTCGTGGCCGACGCGGACGGCCCGCTGCGCGACCAGCTGATCGGGATCGGTCTGGCCTTCTTCGAACTGATCACGTCCGATGCGGCGATCTCGATCCAGCGCATGATGATGGCGCCGGAGACCGACGAACGCCTGCGCGAGCTGTTCTGGAAGGCAGGACCGGAACGTACCTGCGAGGCCCTGGCTGACTTCCTGCGGGCACGCGCCGAGCGCGGCGAGCTGGAAATCACCGACTGTTCGCTGGCTGGCGAGCAGTTCCTGACCCTGGTCAAGGGTGAAGTGCACATGCATATGATGTGCGGCATGCCACTGTCACCGGTGGAGTGCGACCCTCTTGCCCACGTGACTGCCAGCATCGACTTCTTCCTGCGCGCCTATGCGCCGCGAGGGGTCGGGACGGCTGAATAACCAAAACTGAACGAACCGGAGGTCGCGATGACTTCCGGCACTGCGACCCCGGCCACCCGGCAGCTGATGCTCTGGGCGCGCCGCCGGCCTCCGGCACCGGTAAAATGGCCGGCCCACTGCGCTGGATTTGAACCTCATGACGATTGATTACGCCCACGCCCGCGAACTGATGGTGGAACAGCAGATCCGTCCCTGGGACGTGCTGGACATCAAGGTGCTCGACGTCCTGGCCCGCCTGCCGCGCGAGGCTTTTGTCGCCGATGCACACCGGGCACTGGCCTACGCCGATGTCGAACTGCCGATCGGCCATGGCCAGAAGATGATGAAGCCGGTCATCGAGGGTCGTACCCTGCAGGCGCTGGACCTGCAGCCGGGTGACGAAGTGCTGGAAATCGGCACCGGCAGCGGCTTCCTGTCGGCCTGCATCGGCGCGCTGGCGCGCGACGTGCTGAGCCTGGAAATCGACCCGGAGCTGGCCGCCGCCGCGCGCGCCCGTCTGGACGCGTCCGGCCTGGGCACCAACGTCCGCGTGGAAGTGGCCGACGCCCTGTCCTGGCAGACCGAACGCCGCTTTGACGTGATCTGTGTCACTGGTGCGGTCGACGTGGTGCCGTCACAGTTCGCTTCGTGGCTGCGTCCGGGTGGTCGCCTGTTCGTGATCCACGGCCGCTCGCCGGCGATGGAGGCCCTGCTGGTCAAGGCCGACGGCAGCAGCGAGTCCCTGTTCGAGACCGATATCGATTACCTGCGTGGTGCCGCCCCGGCCCCCCAGTTCCACCTCTGAGTCCAAGGAAGCCGCAATGATCCGCCGATCCCTCGCTGTTGCGCTGGCCACTGCCCTGCTGCCGTTGTCCGCCCATGCCGCCGACCTGCTGCAGGTCTACGAAATGGCGCGCAATGGCGATCCGCAGCTGTCCGCCGCCGAATCGACCCGGCTGTATGACAAGGAAGGCGCCGTGCAGGCGCGCGCCGCCCTGCTGCCGCAGATCAACGGCCAGGCCCAGCTGAACCGCACGCGCAGTGAGCCGAACGCCGACGCCAACTCCGGCTCGTTCACCAACAAGCGCCGCACCTACACGATCGACGGCAGCCAGACGCTGTTCAACTGGACCCAGATCAACAACCTGCGTTCGCAGCGCGAGCTGAGCAAGGCGGCGGACTTCACCCTCGATTCGGCCAACGACAGCCTGATCGTTCGCACCTCGGCGGCCTACTTCAACGTGCTGGTGGCGATCGAATCGCTGAATGCCGCACAGACCAATGAAGCGGCCGCGAAGAAGCAGTTCGACTTCGCCGACAAGCGCCTGGAAGTGGGCCTGGCGCCTATCACCGACGTGCACGAAGCACGCGCCCAGTACGACCAGGCGCGTGCCAACACCATCGTTGCGCAGAACACCCTGGCCGATAACTACCAGGCCCTGACCGAACTGACCGGCCAGCCGGTGACCAACCTGCGTGGGCTGCCGGCCGACTTCCGCCCGGAAGTGCCGGCCAACCGTGGCAACATCGATGAGCTGGTGCAGCAGGCCACCACCCAGAATCCGGCGCTGAAGGCGCAGGAACTGAAGGTCAGCGCCGCCGAGGCTGGCGTGCAGGCCGCCCGTGGCGGCCATTACCCGACCCTGTCGCTGGGCGGCAGCTGGGGCAAGAGCGCGACCTGGGGTGACAGCACTGGTTCCGGTTCGCTGTCGCCGGACGCCCGCACCAACAGCATCGGCCTGACCCTGAGCGTGCCGATCTTCTCCGGTGGTGCCACCCAGTCCGGCGTGCGCCAGGCGCTGGCCCAGCGTGACATCGCCCAGGACGGCTACGAGCAGCAGAAGCGCGCCCTGGACCGCAACACCCGCAATGCCTACCAGACCCTGGTACAGGGCATCAGCGAAGTGGAGGCCCGTCGCCTGGCCGTGGTCTCGGCACAGAGCGCGTACGACGCCTCGCAGGTCGGCCTGGAAGTCGGTACCCGTACCGTGCTGGACGTGATCCAGAACCAGCGCATCCTGTTCTCGGCGCAGCTGGACTACGCCCAGGCCCGCTACACCTTCCTGCAGAACCGCCTGCTGCTGAGCCAGTCGCTGGGTGCGCTGGACGTGGCAGAGCTGCAGGACGTCAACCGCCTGCTGACCCAGGACGCGGGCAATCCGGCAACGACCACGCACTGATCCGTCGCCCTGCCGGCAACAAAGAAGCCACCCGCAAGGGTGGCTTTTTTGCAGGCGGTGCATCCGCCCGCAGCTACCCGTTGCGTGGCCCCGCGAACCCTCAGCCCGGCCATGCCCGCAGGCGTTCCAACGCCGCAAGGACGCACAGCGCGGCCGCCAAGGGCGCCAGCATCGGCAGCACCAGTTCGCGACCGGTTGCGCCCTGCCTCATGTCATTCCGCCGCCGCAGCACCGCCAGGCATAGCGCCGCCATCACCAGCAGGGTTGCCGGACCCGGCAGCGCCGGCAGGGTGCCCAACGGCAGCCACAGCACCAGCATCACCGCCGGCAGTCCGACCGCCGCCACGATCACACCGCGGGAGCGTCCCACTGCATCACCCGCCCCTGGCCACAGCGATGTTGCCAGCCGCAAGGCCAGCATCAGCAGCACCAGCTGCAGGGCGGCCAGGCCCGTAGCCCCCGCCAGCGGCAACAACGGCAGCATCCACTCCAATTGCGGATGCATCTGCAGCGCCACCGACAGTGGCCGGGTACTGGCAAGCGCGGAAAACTCGACCAGCCCTGCCTGCAGTGCTGCCAGCACGATCAGCAGCAGCATCGCCAGCAACGAGACCAGCGCCAGCACTGCCGGTTGCCACATCGCGCCCTGGCGGCGCAACGCAGGAAAGCCCAGTGCCAAGCCGACGCTGGCAAATACCCCCAGCAGCGGCACCGCAGCCGCCAGCACCCCGCCCAGCCCGAAGCGATACGGCGCGGTCGCCGGTGGCAGCCAGGGGATCCAGTGCGCGTAATGCACATGACGTGCCGCCAGCGCCAGCAGCAACACCCCCGCACCGATCTTCACCGTCAACAGGGCGCAGGCCACCAACACCACACGCCGTGGCGGCAGCAATGCCAGTGCGCCCAGCATCAGCAGGCCCACCGCCGCCGTGACCTGTTCCGGCAGCCAGTCGCAGGGCTGGAGGCCTTCGGCGGCCAGCACGGCGTGCAGATGGAGGGCCATGGACTGCGCCACGCCCGCCGTGGTCGCCACCAGCTCCAGCAGCAGGGCCATGCCCAACACGCCCGCCACCCGCGGCCCCCAGCTGGCAGCCAGCAGCCCGTGCAGGCCCTCGCCCGCCGGCAACCGCAGCACCAGATCCTGCAGGCAGCACAGCACCAGGCCGGCCCCCAGTGCAGCCAGCAACAGGCTGAGCACGATGGCGGGGCCTGCCTGTGCCGCCGTGTGCTGGCCCACCAGTGCGATCACGCTGCCGCCCACCAACAGTGTCAACGCCACCACCGCCAGATGGTCCGTCCCCAGTCCGGCCCCACCCGTGCCGGCCCCACCCGTGCCGTCCCCGCCCCTGTCGCCGTCCATCGCAAGTTCCCTTGATATCCGCCCAAGCGCGGTCGACAGCAGGCTGGCAGCCTGCGTCGTCCTGCGGAATCAGAATCGGTGGAATGTGCGCAACGATGTGATGGCAGGCACGCTGCCAGCGGCAGGGTCGGTCCAGCAACGACAGAAAAATCGTCGCTAAGCAGAATTGATGAAGTTGATCACGACAATGCTCGTCAGCGCCGCTGACTCCGCGCTGCCGCGATCACTCGCGCGGTGGTGGCAGGTGCGGCGCCACCAGGGCAAGCGTGCGTTGCAGCGCGCCGCGGCCATTGCTGACCAGCGTGCATCCCGCCCGCGCCATGTCTTCGCGGGCCTGGGCATCGTCGAGCAGGTGCTGCAGCAGATCGCCCACCGCCTGCGCGTCCTCGCCGATCAGCAGCGCTCCGGCCTCGCGCATGCGCCGGGAAATTTCCGCGAAGTTGTGCAGGTGCGGGCCGGTCACCGCCGCCGTTCCCATCGCGGCCGGCTCCAGCAGGTTGTGACCACCGATGGCCTGCAGGCTGCCGCCGACGAAGGCGACCTGGGCGCAGGCATAGAACGGCATCAGCTCGCCAAGGGTGTCGATGACGAACACGTCTGTGGCCGCGTGTGGCCACTGGTCCACGCGGCGGGTCGCCACGCTCCAGCCCTGTTCGCGCGCCAGCGCTTCCACCTTCGGGAAACGCTCGGGATGTCGCGGTGCCCACAGCAGCAGCAGCTCCGGATGCCGCTGGCGCAGGCGCCGGTGCAGATCGATCACCGCCTGCTCCTCGCCATCATGGGTACTGGCGGCGATCCATACCGGACGAGCGGCCGGTACCCGCGCGTGGAACTGTTCGACGAAACCCTGCACATCCGGCGTGGCGATGTCGAATTTCAGGTTGCCCAGCGCCTGCACCTGGCCGGGATCCGCCCCCAGCTGCACGAAGCGCTCGGCATCGTCCTGCGACTGCGCGGCCACGCAGGTGACGGTGCGCAGCGCGCGGCGGATCAGTGCCGCCAGCAACCGGTAGCCGCGCAGCGAACGCGCCGACAACCGGGCGTTGAGGATGTACACCGGAATGCCGCGGTCACGGCAGCCGAACAGCATGTTCGGCCACAGCTCGGTTTCCAGGATCAGCGCCAGGCTGGGCTGGAAATGGCCGAGGAAACGGTTGACGCTGCCCGGCACGTCGTACGGCAGGTAGACATGGTCCAGGGCGTCGCCCCACAGCGCGCGTACGCGCTCGGAGCCGGTCGGGGTGATGGTGGTGATCACCCAGCGGATGTCCGGGCGCTGCTGGCGCAGGGCATTGACCAGCGGCGCGGCGGCATTGACCTCGCCCACCGAGACCGCGTGCAGCCAGACCCGCGGCTGCCCGGTCGGCTGCGGATAGGAGGCATAGCGTTCATCCCAGCGCCGGAAGTATTCACGAACCCGGAAACCGCGCCAGACCAGGTGGTACACGGTGATCGGCAGCAGGATGTAGAGCACGACCGAATACAGGCCGCGCAGGATCCATTCGACAGGGTCTTTGCGCATGCGGCAAGGATACGGGAGCCCCCGGGGAAAGACACGCGGCCGCCTTGGTAGAATGGCCCCATGTCAGATGCCTCCACCGCCGTCCGCCCATCGCTGCGCGATCCGCGCAACTGGCCGATGTTCGCCGCCATGTTCGGCGCCTTCGCCATCGCTCGCCTGCCGTGGATGCTGCAGCGCGCGCTGGGCCGGGGCGTCGGCTGGATCACCTGGCGCATGCTCGGCAGCCGCCGCCGCGCCGCCGAAGTCAACCTGCAGCTCTGCTTCCCCGAGAAGGACGAAGCCTGGCGCCAGCGCCTGGTGCGCGACAGTTTCGATGCGCTGGGCGTGGGCGTGTTCGAGTGCATCCGCGCCTGGTGGGGCAGCATCGACCGCATCCGCCCGCAGGTACGGATCGAAGGCCTGGAACACCTGCGGCAGATGGAGGCTGAAGGCCGCGGCGTGCTGCTGGTCTCCGGCCACTTCATGACCCTGGAAATGTGCGGACGCCTGCTGTGCGACTACGTCGACCTGTCCGGCATGTACCGCAAGCACAAGAACCCGGTGTACGAGTGGGCGGTGAAGTTCGGCCGCCTGCGCTATGCCAAGGCGATGTTCGCCAACGAGGACATCCGCGCGACCGTGCGCCACCTGAAGAAGGGCGGCTTCCTCTGGTACGCGCCGGACCAGGACATGCGTGGCAAGGACACCGTGTTCGTGCCGTTCTTCGGCCACACCGCTTCGACCATCACCGCCACCCACCAGCTGGCAAGGATGACCGGTTGTGCAGTGATCCCGTACTTCCACCGCCGGGAAGGCGGGAAGTACGTGCTGAAGATCGGCGCACCGCTGGAGAATTTCCCCAGCGAGGACGTGGAAGCCGATACCACGCGGGTCAACCAGGCCATCGAAGAGATGGTGCGCGAAGCCCCCGACCAGTACCTGTGGATCCACCGCCGCTTCAAGCGCCAGCCCGGCGGCCGGAGTGATTTCTACAAATAATCGGATGCGGTGGAAGGGCCGGCGTCCTCGTGGCGCCAACCTTGGTTGGCGCCGGATGAACCGAGGCCGGTCCCGGGGAGCCCACCAAGGTTGGCAACTACTGCATCGGCGGAGATTCGTCCGATTCGCGGGCCAGCAGACTGCCGGCGAACAGGGCCGCCAGCAGCACGGTCAGGCCGCCCCAGAACGCAGAATAGAACGCCAGGTGCGTATTGAGCGGGAACACGGTAACCGCCAGCGCCAGCATCGCCGGGCGGGCGCGGTCACGCGCCGCCGGCGGTGCATAGCGCCAGGCCCGCCAGGCCTGCGCCACCGCCGCCAGCCACAGCAGCAGGCCCAGCACGCCGGTCTCGGCCAGGATTTCCAGCACGATCTGGTGGGCGTGCAATGCCGGTTGATTGCCCCACACGGCGGGGCCCTCGTCTGACACGCAGGCCGGATACGCATCGCGGAAGCCGCGCGCACCGACACCGTTGACCGGATGTTCCTCGATCATGCACACCGCCGCCGTCCAGATGCGCGCGCGCCCCGAAAGCGCCTCGTCAACGCCCTGCCCGTCTTCGTTCCATGCCTGTGCCGTGCGCGCAACACGCTCGCGCA
The DNA here is from genome assembly GCF_059372445.1 of Stenotrophomonas sp. YJH_SMC_127. Lineage (NCBI taxonomy): Bacteria > Pseudomonadati > Pseudomonadota > Gammaproteobacteria > Lysobacterales > Lysobacteraceae > Stenotrophomonas > Stenotrophomonas sp. YJH_SMC_127. The sequence continues at coordinate 895,878 of NZ_JCAFVO010000001.1, forward strand.
GCTGCGGCACGCCCGCTGTCAGTGCGGCCGTACCCAGCGCTGCCACAAGGGCCAGCAGCAGCAGCCGCTTCCAGCCGAACTGGCGCAGGCCGCTGTAGCCCAGCACCAGCACAAAGGTGATCCACGAGGCGCGCGAACCGGCCAGCAGCAGCACGCCTCCCAGTGCGGCGGCGGCCAGCAACCACCCCGCACTGCCGAAACGCCGCGCCATCGGCAGCAGCAGGAAGGGTGACAGGCTGGCCAGCACCTGGCCGAATTTCAGGTTGCAGGGCCCGAGCGCGCCACTGAGGCGGTCGGCCAGTGCGGCTTCGTCGGCCGGGCACAGCGCGTGGCCACTTACGGCCAGCTTCAGGTGCTCCAGCGACCAGAACCATGGGCTGGTGCCGGCCAGCGCCTGTACCAACGCGTCCAGCGTCCACGCGCCGGTGATCAGCGCCAGGCCACCGAAGGTCAGCCGCCGCCGTTCCGGCGTGGCTACCGCGATCGCCACCAGCCACATGAAGGGCAGGTAGCGCAGTCCGGCGGCAGCCTTGGTCCACGAGGCCGCCGGATCGATCGCATCGATGGCCGAGAACGCCTGTGGCAGCCAGTAGCCGAGGAACAGGATCGAGGTCAGGGCCCACGCCGCCGTGCTCAACAGGTGCGGGCGGCGCTGCAGCCGGCGCATGACCATGCGCGCGGCAGCATAGAGCGCGCCAAGGCCGAGCACGGTTTCGGCGATGCCTGGCAACGGCCACATCGCCACGTACGCCAGCACCCACCAGGGCGCCCAGCGCCCAGCGCGGTCGTCGCGCACGATGGCAGCGGGGTCAGCCGGCGAGATCGGCATAGAGGCGGAGGGTATCGCGCTGCATGGCCTGCAGGGTAAACGGGATGCGGGTCGGCAAGGATGGCGGCTGCGCCAGCAGGGCCAGCGCACGTTCACCCAGCGCGCGCGCGTCGCCGAGCGGCACCGCGCCGCTGGGCTGCAGCTGCTGCAGCAGTTCGCCGACGCCACCGTGGTCCCAGCCCAGCACCGGGCGGCCGACCGACAGCGCCTCGACCACGGTGCGGCCAAAGGCTTCCGGCTTGTCCGACAGCTGCAGCACCAGATCGCTGGCGGCGTAGGCCAGGGCGATGCGTGCGGTAGGCGTACTGATCTGTACGGCCTCGGCCACGCCCAGTGCCGCAGCCTGGCGGCGCAGATCGGCCACGTAGGCCTCGCGCCCGGGTTCCTCGGTGCCCAGCATCCACAGCTGCGCAGGCACGCCGGCGGCACGCACGTCGGCCAGCAGCTGCAGCGCGTGGGCGTGGCCCTTCAACCGGGTGCCGCGCCCGGGCAACAGCAGCAGCGGGCCATCAACCTGCGCCAGCCAGGGGTAATCGGCGGCCAGGGCCAGCCGCGGGCGACGGTCGGCACGTGCTACGCGCGGGAACTGGCCGACATCGACACCGCGGGGAATGATCTGCAGTTTTTCTTCCGGCACCGTCGGGTAGTGGCGTTGCACGAAGGCGCGCACGGTGTTGGACACGCAGATCACGCGTTCGCCACTGGTCATCACCGCACTGTAGCGGCTGGGCGAATTCAACCCGTGCACGGTGGTCACCCAGTGCGGGCGCTGTGCGGCGGGCATGGCGCGGATCGCGTACAGGCCCAGCCAGGCCGGCAGCCGCGAACGGGCGTGCACGATGTCCGCACCGACCTCGGCAAACAGGCGGCGCAGGGTCGGCAGATGGCGTAGGGTCAGCAGCGACTTGCGGCCGATGTCCAGGGTGAGGTGCTCGGCACCGCTGTCCAGCAGCGGCTGCACCAGGCGGCCACCGGCGGACACCACCAGCGCACGATGGCCAGCCGCGACCAGGGCAGCAGCGATTTCCAGGGTCGAGCGCTCGACACCGCCGGAGTGCAGCGCCGGCAGCAACTGCACCACGGTCAATCGGCGCATCGAAGGGGCCGCCGTTTAGTCGGCCAGCACGAACACGGAACCGCAGTACGGGCACTGCGCTTCACCGTTGGGCTCGTCTTCGATCGGCAGGTACACGCGCGGATGCGAGTTCCACAGCGCCATTTCCGGGGTCGGGCAGCTCAACGGCAGATCGCTGCGGTGCACGGTGTAGCGCTTCTCGGCGTTGGCGGGCGCGGTGGCGGTATGGCTCATGGCGGATGTCGGTAAACGGGTTGCGAGGCCTGTGATTCTAGCATCTGGGCCGCACCGACATTGCGCCACAACGGGCCTTTGCGCGCTCCCGCGAATGTCACGCAGCTGCGCGCGGCACGCCGGGCGATGGCACCCATGGGGATTCTGCGGCAGATCCGGCAGGTTCGCTCGCCAGAATCGACTCCAGCGATATTTCCCGCATTTGGATCGAACTAAATGGCACTTGCCAGCGCGCGACGGCTGTTGCAGGATCGGGCCAGGTCGCACCCCGACCCACCCAATCCAACCCGATCGCATGGCCCGCCCCCACCGGACCGGCATCGCCTCTTCCACTGCCAGCCTGGCGGGCGGAGCGATGCTGTCCGTGGTGTCCGCCGATGCGGGTTCTGCCCGCCGCCAGCCCTTCCGGGAGACCCTTGCATGACCCTGTCCGATCCACGCCGCGCCCTGCTTCCGCTAGCCCTGGCCCTGGCCTGTGCGACTACCGCGATGCCGGTGCTGGCACAGGGACTGCAGACCTCGTTCGAGCCCGGCGAACCTGCCCCGTCGCAGGCCGCGGGTGCACTTCAGGTCACGATCGGCAACGGCCCTGCGGCGCCTTACGCGGCCAAGCGCAACGCCGGCTACAGCGGCCTGCATGCACTGCGCTACAGCAGCGAAGGCGGCAGCGCGCGGCGCGAACTGTTCAAGGCCGACCTGCCCATCGAGGCCGATACCACGCTGTCGTGGCTGGTGCTGCCGGAGATCGTCGGCAAGGACACCGTCGCTTCGACCTATGTCTCGCTGGACCTGCTGCTGGACGATGGCAGCCGCGTGTCGGCCGGTGCGGCGCGCGACCAGCATGGGATGGCGATCGGCGCACGCGCGCAGGGCGAATCGAAGACGCAGTATCCGCAGCAGTGGGCGCGCAAGGCAGTGCGGCTGGGCGACGTACCGACGCTGAAGGGCCGCCGCGTGGTGGCGATCGAGCTGGAGGTGGCCAGTGCGGAGGGCGCGCCGGTCTCTGGCTGGATTGATGACGTGCGCCTGGACGCACAGCCGCGGCAGCAGCCACAGCGCGTCTCCGACTGGGTGCTGACCACCCGCGGCACCCAGGCCAACGGCACCTTCTCGCGCGGCAACAATTTCCCGACCACGGCGGTGCCGAACGGCTTCAACTTCTGGACCCCGGTGACCGATGCCGGCGCACTGAACTGGCTGTACCGCTGGAACGAACAGAACGACGCACAGAACCGCCCGCAGCTGCAGGCGCTTGCGCTGAGCCACCAGCCCAGCCCGTGGATGGGTGACCGCCAGACCTTCCAGGTGATGCCCTCGGCCAGCCGTGGCGTGCCGGAGGCCGACCGCCGCAAGCGCGCGCTGTCGTTCGATCGCCGCCATGAAAGCGCGCGCCCCTACCGCTACGACGTGCGCTTCGACAACGGCATCGCTGCCGCCATCGCGCCGACCGATCATGCCGCGTTGTTCCGCTTCGACTTCCCCGAAGGCGGTGACGCCAACCTGCTGTTCGACAACGTCGATGCGCGTGGTGGCCTGACTCTGGATGCCGCCACACAGACGCTGTCGGGCTACACCGATACGCGCAGCGGCCTCTCCAACGGCGCCAGCCGCATGTACGTGGTGGCCAGCTTCGACAAGCCCTGGCGCAGCAGCGGCCGCCTCGACACCGGGCGCCCGACCGGCTACATCAAGTTCGATGCCGGCAGCGAGCGGCGGGTGACGATGCGCATCGCCACCTCGCTGATCTCGGTGGAGCAGGCGCGGCACAACCTCGCGCTGGAAATCGCCGCCGCCGATACGCTGGAGAGCGTGGCCGGCCGCGCACAGGACGCGTGGGACGCGCGCCTGGCCCGCTTCGACATCGGCGATGCCAGCGACGACCAGAAGACCACGCTGTATTCCAGCCTGTACCGGCTGTTCCTGTACCCGAATTCCGGCCACGAGAACGTGGGCAGCGCCGCCGCACCGGAGTGGCGCTACGCCAACCAGGCCAGCGCCAGCGATGACAACACCGAAGGCAGCGCGACCCGCAGTTACGCCGGCGTGCGCGATGGCAAGGTGTTCGTCAACAACGGCTTCTGGGACACCTTCCGCACCACCTGGCCGGCCTATGCACTGTTCACGCCCGACGATGCCGGCCAGCTAGTGCAGGGCTTCATCGAGCAGTACCGCGCCGGCGGCTGGATCGCACGCTGGTCGTCGCCGGGCTATGCGGACCTGATGGTCGGTACCAGCTCGGACGTGGCCTTCGCCGATGCGTGGCTGAAGGGCATCGGCGGTTTCGATCCGGCCGAGGCCTACGCCGCCGCGCTGAAGAACGCGACCGTGGTCCCGCCCGACCGCCATGTCGGCCGCAAGGGCATGGACCGTTCGACCTTCCGTGGCTACGCCAGCGCGGACGTGCATGAAGGCATGTCGTGGACGATGGAAGGCGCACTCAATGATTTCGGCATCGCCAACATGGCCGACGCGCTGGCCAAGCGTGCGACCACGCCGGCCGCACGCGAGCGCTACAGCACCGAGGCCGACTACTTCCGCTATCGCGCCGCCAGCTACACGACGATGTTCGATCCGGCCGCCGGCTTCTTCCAGGGCCGCACTGCCGATGGCCAGTGGCGCGTGGACGCGAAGGACTACGACCCGCGCGTGTGGGGCCACGACTACACCGAGTCCAATGGCTGGACCTTCGCCTTCACCGCCGCCCACGATGGCGAGGGCCTGGCCGCGCTGTACGGTGGCCGCGACAAGCTGGCGGCGAAACTGGATGCCTTCTTCGCCACGCCGGAAACCGCAGACCCGGCACTGGCCGGTTCCTACGGCGGCACCATCCACGAGATGACCGAGGCGCGCGACGTGCGCATGGGCATGTACGCGCACAGCAACCAGCCGGCGCACCACATCCCGTGGATGTACCTGTACGCCGGGCAGCCGTGGAAGACCCAGCAGCACGTGCGCGAGATCCTGTCGCGGCTGTACGTCGGCAGCGAGATCGGCCAGGGCTATCCGGGCGACGAGGACAATGGCGAGACCTCGGCGTGGTACGTGCTGGCCTCGCTGGGCCTGTACCCGCTGCGCATGGGCGCCCCGGAGTATGTGATCGGTTCGCCGGCCTTCCGCCACGCGCGGGTGGAACTGCAGGGCGGCGCGGTGCTGACCGTGAACGCGGCCAACAATTCGCGAGAGAACGTCTACGTGCAGTCGCTGAAGATCAACGGCACGCCCTGGACGAAGACCTGGGTGCCGCACGAGCTGATCGCCAGGGGCGCGACGCTGGACTTCGTGATGGGCCCGCAGCCGTCGCGCTGGGGCAGCGGCGTGGATGACGTGCCGCGCTCGCTGACCGCCCGTGGCCAGCGCCCGCAGCTGCTGCGCGACCTGCTCGGCAGCGGCGCGAAGGCGACGCTGGCCGATGGCCGCGCCCTGCCGGCGCTGGTCGATGACGATGCGGCCACCACCGTCGGCCTGGGTGGCGGCGCGACCATCGCACTGACCGGCCTGAGCAATGGCACGCCGACGATGTATACGCTGACCAGCGGTGACGGCCGCATCCAGGGCGGCGAATGGACGCTGGAAGCGCGCAATGGCAACGGCCACTGGATCGTGCTCGACCAGCGCAGCGGCGAAGCCTTCGAGTCTGCCCGCCAGACCCGTCCGTTCCGCATCGCCAGACCCGGTCGTTACAGCGAGTACCGGCTGCGCCTGGCCGCGCCGGGCCGGCTGCCGCTGGCGGAGATCGAACTGTTGGCGCCCAGCGCCGTACAATGAGCCCTATGCGCTACCGTCTGTTGCCTCTGGCCCTTGTTGCCCTTTCCTTCTCCAGCTTCGGCCAGACCCAGGCCTTTGATGCGCAGCTGACCCGCGACGGCGTGACGCTGAACTACCAGGACGCCCGTGGCGCCCTGGCCGCGCCGCAGCGCAAGCGGGTGATCGATACGTTCTACTTCGCCTACCTGCGCGAACGTGCGGACTTCCACCCGGCCGCGCCATCGATGGTGCGCATCGTGATCGATCCGGCCTACACCGGGATCGCCTTCGTCGGTGACAAGGACCAGGCGGCAACGATCACCATCAATCCGGGTTGGCTGGCGCAGCACCCCAACGACATCGACCTGGTCACCCATGAGGCCATGCACATCGTGCAGGGCTATCCGGGCCATGGCGACGCACGGGTGCCGGGTTGGCTGGTGGAGGGCATCGCCGACTACGCACGCGACCGCTACGGCATGGACAATGCCGCCGCGGGCTGGTCGCTGCCGGGCAAGGTCGAGAAGGGCCAGAACTTCGACAGCGGCTACCGGGTCACCGGTGCGTTCCTGAAATGGGCCGACGCCGAACACCCCGGCCTGGTGCTGGCACTGGACACGGCCCTGCGCGATGGCCGCTATGCACCGGCGCTGTGGCAGAAGCACACCGGCAAGGCACTGCCCGCACTGTGGGCCCAGTACGCCAAGCCGCGTTCGGATGCACCGCCGCCGGCCCCTGCACGCCGCGGCAAGCGGCGCTGACTGGCTGGTCAACTGGGAATTGGGGCGACTGGGTAGAGTCGACTGTTAGTCGACTGACTTTCGTACAGCCCCCGAAAACCCCGCGCTTCGCGCGATAGTCGACCAACGGTCGACTCTACCTCGCTGCTTTCTACGCCTCAGCGCGACTGCACGAAACCGGCGTACAGCGCGAACAGCTGCTGGAAATATCGCCGCGTGACTCGATTACGCATGACACCCTCGCCCATGAAAGTTGGTCGGGCCCAGGGTGGGAAGGCCGGTCCGGTCCCTTCCCACGGCCGGGCCGCGTGGGCGTATTGGGCTGCAACGGCGTTGCAGGGAAATGACCGGGCGGCGTAGCGCGTGTGGCAGGTTCTGCGGCCGTTGCGGCAAGTGAAAACACCGGGCAATGCCCGGTGTTTTCACTTGCGCCGACGTCCAGCCGCGCCAGCGCCATCATTCTTCCGACCAGGAGCCCCTTCTTGTTGAAGGGGCGCGCCGAAGGCGGGGGTAGAGGAAGAATGCGTGGGCAGCGGAAGTGGGAAAGAAGGCTTATGCCTTCTTTTCCGCTTCCAGCTGCTTGCGGATCTGCGCATCGACCGCCGCGATCGCGGTCATGTTCAGGATCCGGCGCGAAGTGGCGCTGGTGGTCAGGATGTGCACCGGCTTGTTCACGCCCATCAGGATCGGGCCGATCGCCACGCCATCGGTGAACACGCGCACCAGGTTGTAGGCGATGTTGGCCGCTTCCAGGTTCGGCAGCACGAACAGGTTGGCGCGGCCCTGCAGGGTCGAGCCAGGCAGCAGCTTCTGGCGCAGCGCTTCATCCCATGCGGTGTCGCCCTGCATTTCGCCGTCCACGTTCAGGCGCGGGTTGCGCTTGAGCAGCAGCTCGCGCACCTGGCGCATCTTCAGCGCGTCCTTGGAATCGTGGCTGCCGAAGTTGGAATGCGACAGCAGCGCGACCTTCGGCTCGATGCCGAACAACTTCATGCGGTAGGCCGCCTGCAGGGTCGCTTCGCACAGCTGCTCGGCGGTCGGGTCTTCCTGCACGTGGGTATCGACGAAGAAGAACACGCCCTGCTGGTTGATCACGCCGGTCATCGCCGAGGTCGAGGTGACCTTCGGCTCCAGCGGCAGCACGCTGCGCACGTAGCCCAGCTTCTTGTGGAAGCGGCCGACGATGCCGGTCAGCATCGCATCGGCTTCGCCGCGCGCCACCATCACTGCTGCGATCAGGGTCGGGCGCGAACGCATCAGGTTCTTCGCCGCGGCCACGGTCACGCCACGACGGCCGGTCAGGCCGTGGTAGTACTGCCAGTATTCGTTGAAGCGCGGGTCATCGTTGATGTTGGTGACTTCAACGTTCTCGCCGATCTTCAGGCGCAGGCCGAGGCGCTCGATGCGCGATTCGATCACTTCCGGGCGGCCGATCAGGATCGGGTGCGCCAGGCCGTCATCGACCACGTTCTGCACCGCCTGCAGCACCACTTCCTCTTCGCCTTCGGCGTACACCACGCGCTGCTTGTCGCTGCGCGCGCGGTCGTAGACCGGCTTCATCATCAGGCTGGTGCGGTAGACGAACTGGGCCAGCTTGTCGCGGTAGGCGCCCATGTCGTCGATCGGGCGCGAGGCCACGCCCGAGTCCATCGCGGCCTGGGCCACGGCGGCCGACAGCTCCACCAGCAGGCGGCGGTCGAACGGACGCGGGATCAGGTATTCACGGCCGAAGCTCGGGGTGTCACCGCCATAGGCCGAGCCCATGTCGGTGGCGGCGCGGCGTGCCAGTGCAGCGATGGCACGCACGCAGGCGATCTTCATTTCCTCGTTGATCGCGGTGGCGCCCACGTCCAGCGCACCACGGAACAGGTACGGGAAGCACAGCACGTTGTTGACCTGGTTCGGGTAGTCCGAACGGCCGGTGCCGATGATCGCGTCCGGACGGGCGGCGCGCGCCAGTTCCGGCATGATTTCCGGGGTCGGGTTGGCCAGTGCGAAGATCACCGGATCCGGCGCCATGGTCTTGACCATGTCGGCGGTCAGGATGCCCGGCGCCGACAGGCCCAGGAAGATGTCCGCGCCGTCGACGATCTCGGCCAGGGTGCGCTTGTCGGTGTCGCGCGCATAGCGCTGCTTTTCCGGGTCCAGGTCGGTACGGCCGGTGTGGATCACGCCCTCGCGGTCGAAGGCCAGGATGTTTTCCGGCTTCAGGCCCAGCTGCACCAGCATGTTCACGCAGGAAATGCCGGCTGCGCCCATGCCCGTGGTGGCCAGCTTCACGTCCTCGATCTTCTTGCCGGTGATCGCCATGGCGTTGAGCACCGCCGCGCCGACGATGATCGCCGTGCCGTGCTGGTCGTCATGGAACACCGGGATCTTCATGCGCTCGCGCAGCTTGCGCTCGACCACGAAGCATTCCGGCGCCTTGATGTCTTCCAGGTTGATGCCGCCGAAGGTCGGTTCCAGCGAGGCGATGATGTCGACCAGCTTGTCCGGGTCGGTCTCGTCGACTTCGATGTCGAACACATCGATGCCGGCGAACTTCTGGAACAGCACGCCCTTGCCTTCCATCACCGGCTTGCCGGCCAGCGCGCCGATGTTGCCCAGGCCCAGCACCGCGGTGCCGTTGGAGATCACCGCCACCAGGTTGCCGCGGGCAGTCAGCTCGCTGGCCTGCTGCGGGTCGGCCTTGATCGCTTCACAGGCGTACGCCACGCCCGGCGAATACGCCAGCGACAGGTCGCGCTGGGTCAGCATGGGCTTGGTAGCGGAAACCTTGATCTTTCCCGGCGGGGACATCCGGTGGTAATCGAGGGCGGCCTGTTTGAAATCTTCGTTGGACATCGATGTGGGTTACATGAATGGGCAGAAGGGACAGGGGATGATACCCCCGTTGGAGCGTCTGGACCTGTCGCTATCCTGTCGCAAGCATGCTGCGACCGCACAATTCCGTGCCGTATGCGACGGTACCGCGATGTCAGCTTCGGCGTTGCCCATGACAGCCATGGGACGCCCTGAAACGCCGCGGGGCCGTACCACTGTCGTGACCGGCCCCGCGGTACCACACACCTGGATCAGCCCTTGGCCGGCAGTGCCTCGGGCAGCGCATCGACCGGCGGCGGCAGTTCGCTTTCGCGGCCATCCAGCGCCAGCTTCAGGCGGTTGCGGTCCAGCGCGCCTTCCCAGCGCGAGACCACCACGGTGGCCACGGCATTGCCGATGAAGTTGGTCAGCGAGCGGCATTCGCTCATGAAGCGGTCCACGCCCAGGATCAGCGCCATGCCGGCAACCGGCACTTCCGGCACGACGGCCAGGGTGGCGGCCAGGGTGATGAAGCCCGCGCCGGTGACGCCGGCCGCGCCCTTGGAGCTGAGCATGGCGACCAGCAGCAGGGCGATCTGGTGGCCCAGGGTCAGTTCGGTGTTGGTGGCCTGGGCGATGAACAGCGCCGCCAAGGTCATGTAGATGTTGGTGCCGTCCAGGTTGAACGAGTAGCCGGTCGGGACCACCAGGCCCACCACCGATTTGCTGCAGCCGGCGCGTTCCATCTTCTCCATCAGCGACGGCAGCGCCGACTCCGACGACGAGGTGCCGAGCACCAGCAGCAGTTCGGCCTTCAGGTAGCGCGCCAGCTTGAACACCGAGAAGCCGCACAGGCGGCAGACCACGCCGAGGATCACCGCCACGAACAGGAAGGCGGTGAGGTAGAACGAGCCCACCAGCCAGGCCAGGTTGATCAGCGAGCCGACGCCGTACTTGCCGATGGTGAAGGCGATCGCACCGAAGGCGCCGATCGGGGCGGCCTTCATCAGGATGTGCACCAGCTTGAACACCGGAGCGACCAGCGCCTCCAGGAAGTTCAGCACCGGCTTGCCCTTCTCGCCCACCATCGCCAGCGCGATGCCGAACAGCACGGCCACGAACAGCACCTGCAGGATGTTGCCGTCGACGAAGGCGCTGAGCAGCGTCTTCGGGATGATGTCCATCAGGAAGCCGACCAGGGTCAGGTCGTGCGACTTCTCGACGTAGCTGTGCACCGCGGTCTGGTCCAGCTCGGCCGGGTTGATGTTCATGCCGGCGCCGGGCTGCACCACGTGCGCCACGATCATGCCGACGATCAGCGCCAGCGTGGAGAAGAACAGGAAGTACGCCATCGCCTTGGCAAAGACCCGGCCCACCGTACGCAGGTGGGTCATGCTGGCGATGCCGGTGACGATGGTGAGGAAGATCACCGGCGCGATGATCATCTTCACCAGGTTGATGAAGGCATCACCGAGCGGCTTCATCTTCTCGCCGATCAACGGCTCGTAATGGCCGAGGATGGCGCCCAGGACGATCGCCACGATCACCTGGAAGTACAGCTGGCGATAGATCGGCAACGGCTTTGCAGGCACCGGTGCTGCGGTCGGGATGTGCATGGCGGACTCCGGAAGGGGCGTTTTCAGGCACGTACGGCCCCGGAGCTGCACGGGAACCGTTACCGTGGAAACTGATCGCAGGCCCTGTGCAGCACGCACAGGAGGTGCGACCAATGGACGCCTTTGTACGCGCCAGGCACGCCAGCGCAGATAACCTATTGGTACTAGCCTCCCGGTTCAGGTGGCACAGGTGCCTACACTGGCGCCGCACCGCCCGATCCTGGGGAGGCTGGTGGCCCGGGCTGAACGGCTGGGTGAGTCTTTGCGAAAGTTCCGGCCCTTCCGGCCGTTGATGTCCTGTCCACACGCAATCTGAGAGAGCCGCACCCAACATGCGCCCGAATCCCACCTTGCTGGCCCTGTCGCTGGCCGCCCTTCCCGCCTTCGCCTCGGCCGCCGATTTCGACAACTGGCCGACCAAGTACACCTTCGGTGATGGCACCGAGCTGGCGGCCACCGCCAACATCGCCTACGACTACAACGACTTCTCCTCGGCCAGTGGCCTCGAGGACGACGATGCCGTGCGCCGCAAGGAATTCGGCGCGACGCTGAAAAAGAAGGGCGTCTACGATGCGATGGTCTACTACGACTTCCAGGCCGATACCTGGCTGGACGTGTTCGTGCGCTTCGAGAGCAAGGCCTTCTTCGGCCGTGACGTCGGCCGCTTCCGCTTCGGCTACATGAAGACCCCGGTCGGCCTGGATGCGAACACCTCTTCGCGTGCCGGCAGCTTCCTGGAAACCTCGCTGCCGGTGCAGGCCTTCTACGAAGGCCGCCGCACCGGCGTGGAGTGGGTGCTGGAGCGCCCGCAGTACCTGCTGCAGGCCGGGGCCTATGGCGGCAAGGACCTGCAGGGCGACAACCCCGGCACCACCCAGGCGGTGCGTGCGGTGTGGACGCCGGTGAAGGCACCGGGCGATGTGATCCACCTGGGCCTGGCCTACTCGCAGGAAAACCCGCGTGGCTACAGCGATGGCCGCGACGTGCATCACGAGGCCAGCGCCCGCCTGCGCGCGCGCCCGGAAGCCGGCCTGACCGACATCCGCTACGTCGATTCCGGTGCGCTGGTCACCGCCGACCAGATCCGCCGCACCGGCGTGGAAGGCATCTGGATCCGGGGCCCGTTCTCGCTGCAGGCCGAAGCGCTGCGCGCTACGGTCACCCGTCATGACGGCAAGCCCGACTACACCGGCAGTGGCCAGTACGCGATGGCCAGCTGGGTGCTGACCGGCGAATCGCGCCCGTACAACGCCGGCGCGGTGGCCAACATCAAGCCGGCGCACAACTACGGCGCGGTCGAACTGCTGGCCCGATACAGCCGTCTCGACCTGGACGATGGCAGCATCCTCGGCGGCCGCCAGCACGACCTGACGCTGGGCGCGAACTGGTACCTGACCAGCCACTTCAAGTTCCAGGCCAACTACGTGAAGGTCGACGCCAGCCGTCGTGGCGTGCACAGCACGCCGGAGATCTTCGAACTGCGCGCGCAGATGCACTTCTGACCCCTTCCACGTCAGACCCCGGCGGGCGTGCACGCCACGCCCGCCGGCCCTGCGTAGACTGCCGCCATGTACTGGCTCAGCCGCCACCGGATGCTGTTGCTGACCCTGCTGGTGATGGTCGGCGGTACCGTGCTGTGTGCGGTCGCCGCCGGTCATTACGCCTGGCGGCGCGCGCTCGGCGAGGAAAGCAGCCAGGTGCAACGCCAGCTGCAGCTGTATGGCCAGGGCCTGCAACAGCGCATCGACCGCTTCGGCACCTTGCCGCAGGTGCTGGCACTTGACCCGGATCTGCTGCATGCACTGCGCGTGCCGCCCTCGCCCAGCGAACGGCAGCGGCTGAACCTCAAGCTGCAACGCGCCAACGAAGTCACCCGTGCCTCGACCCTGACCCTGGTCGGCCACGACGGTGTGGCGGTGGCGGCCAGCAACTGGGACCAGCCGACCACCAACGTCGGCGAGAACTACAGCTACCGCCCCTACTACCGCCAGGCGCTGGCGCAGGGCCGTGGCCGCTTCTACGGCATCGGCATGACCACCGGCGTGCCCGGCTATTACCTTTCGCAGGCCATCGAAGAAGACGGCAAGCGGCTGGGCGTGGTGGTGATCAAGGTCGAGTTGTCCGCGCTGGAACAGGAATGGCTGAGCAGCCCGGACGTGGTGCTGGCCAGCGACGACCACGACGTGGTGTTCCTGGCCAACCGGGACAGCTGGCGCTACCGGCTGCTGCGCCCGCTGGGGGCCGATGAGCGCCGCGAGATGCTGGACGCCCGCCAGTACGCCGACCGCGCATTGCAGCCCCTGCGCGCACGCACCGAAGACGTGCTGGCCGATGGCGGCCGCATGGTGCGCCTGCTGGACCCGGCGCTGCCGCAGCCGATGCTGTGGCAGAGCCTGCCGCTGCCCGCCGAAGGCTGGAACTTGCACCTGCTGCACGATGCCGGTGCCGCCACCGGCGCCGGCCGCGCCGCAGCACTCACCGGTGGCGCTGCATGGCTGGCGCTGGGCTTCCTGGTGCTGTTCGTGCAGCAGCGCCGGCGACTGGCCAAGCATCGCCTGCGCAGCCGCCGCGAGCTGGAAACCCTGCTCAAGCAGCATGCACAGGAACTGCGTACCGCGCAGGATGGCCTGCTGCAGGCCGCCACCGATGCCGACAGCGGCCTCAGCCGCAGCCTCGAACACCTGCCGCAGGGCGTGGTGGTGATCGACCGCGAGCTGCGCCTGGTCGCGTGGAATTCGCGCTATCTGGAACTGTTCCGTTTCCCGCAGGACCTGGTTCGCGTCGGCCGGCCGATCGAGGAACTGTTCCGCTTCAACGCACGCCGTGGCCTGCTTGGTCCGGGCCCGGTCGATGAAGCCATCGAGCGCCGCCTGAATCACCTGCGCAGCGGCCGCCCGCACATGCGCGAGAGCGAAAAAGACGATGGCACCGTGCTGGAAATCCGCGGCAACCCGCTGCCCGACGGCGGCTTCGTCACCAGCTATGCCGACATCACCAGCTACAAGAACGCCGCGCGCGAACTGCGCTCGCTGGCCGATGCGCTGGAACACCGCATCGCCGAGCGCACCCATGACCTGGAAGAAGCACGCCGCGAAGCCGAGCAGGCCAACCGCTACAAGACGCGATTCGTCGCCTCGGCCGTGCACGACCTGCTGCAGCCGCTCAACGCGGCGCGCATGTTCGTCTCGGTGCTGCGCGGCAAGCTGGGCGACCCGGCGCAGCAGCAGACTGCGGACCACATCGATGCTGCACTGGCCGCGCAGGATGCGATCCTCAATAGTCTGCTGGATATCGCGCGCCTGGAATCCGGCAGCCTGCCGACCCGAGTGCAGGCGTTCCGGCTCGGGCCTTTGCTGCAGACGCTGGCGCGCGAATTCGGCATCGCCGCACAGTCGCGTGGCCTGGTGGTCGACTGGGTCGATACCGATGCGGTAGTGGTCAGCGATGAAGCCCTGCTGCGCCGAATCCTGCAGAACTTCCTGTCCAACGCGCTGCGCTACAGCGAACGCGGCCGCGTGCTGCTCGGCTGCCGTCGCCGTGAAGGCATGCTGTGGATCGAGGTGCACGACCAGGGCCCCGGCATTCCCGACGCGTTGCAGGGCGAGATCTTCGAGGAGTTCCGCCGCCTGCACGACGGCCAGCAGCGCGGCGCCGGCCTTGGCCTGGCCATCGTCGATCGCATCGGCCGCCTGCTTGGGCATCCGATCCGGCTGCGCTCGCAGCTGGGCCAGGGCAGCGTGTTCGCGGTGGGCGTGCCGTTCGGCGAAGCCAGCGCGATTCCCGCTACTGCTCCTGTGCCGGTGCTGGTGCAGGAACCGGCAGCGGACAACCCGCTTCGCGGTCGCCGGGTGTGGGTGATCGACGACGATCCGCACGTGTGCGCGGCCAGCCGCGCGCTGCTGGAGCGCTGGGGCTGCGAGGTGGCGCTGGCCGATGGCCCACAGGCGGCGCTGCAGCTGGCAGCAACAGGCGCAGTACCGGAGCTGGTGCTGCTGGATGTGCGCATGGGCGATCACCATGGGCCGGTGCTGTACGAGACATTGGCCGAATTGTGGCAGGCCCGCCCGCCGGTAGTGCTGGTTACTGCCGAGCGCGATGCGGGATTGCGTGAGATGGCCGCCGAACGCGGCTGGGGGATGATGGCCAAGCCGGTGAAGCCGCCGGCGCTGCGGGCACTGATGAGTCAGTTGCTGATCCGCCATCGCGGGTAGTTTCCAGCCAACGGCGCAGCCCCTCGTGGGTGGTGTTTGGTTGGTCGTGGAAAGCAGAAGCCGTGGGTGGGCCGGTCGGGTTGGGTGCGCGGGGGACGCCGTGAATCCGTCCCTGGAGGCTTGGCAGCCGCTTGCTCGTGTGCGCTGTCCTGCGCACGCGGCAAGACCCGGGTTGGGCGTCCTGCCCAACCCGCCCGAGGCATGCCTCGGGCCCATGCGGCTGACACCCCCGCGCACCCAACCCGACCGGCCTCCGACAGATTTCGGTGGCCTGCACCCACGGAGAAGAAAATAAGATCAAAAGCGGGTCGCGCGCTGCGCTTGCTCGTGTAGAGCCGAGCCCATGCTCGGCTTCACGGACCGGCCAGAAAGCAGCCGAGCGTGGGCTCGGCTCTGCAAAAAGCGGCCTGTCAGGCTGCCTTTGCTTTTGATCTTCTTTTCTCTTCCGTGGGTGGATGCGCACGGAACCTGTCCGTGGCCGGGCAGGTGGGCTGCGCAGGGGCGTGAGCCGCATGGATGCGGCGACCGAGCTTACATGGATGTACTTGCAGCGGCCCCTGTGCAGTCCACCTGCCCGGCCTCACCCATGAACTGCTCTACGTGTCCACCCACGAGGGGCTGCGCCGTTTGCTGGAAACTACAGCCCGATGCCGGCGTCGCCCTCGGGCTCCAGCGCCTTCACCAGCACCGCCGCCTGTGTGCGGCTGTGGCACTCGAGCTTCTTCAGGATGGCGGTGACGTGCACCTTCACCGTGTTCTCGGCCAGCCCCAGGGTGTAGGCGATCTGCTTGTTGAGCAGGCCATCGGCCAGGCAGAGCAGCACGCGGAACTGCTGCGGGGTCAGCTGGGCCAGGCGGCTGGCCAGTAGTGCATCGGCCTCGGAACGCTCGGCGGCCATCGCCGGGAACCACAGGCCGCCATCGAGTACTGCCTGCACGGCCTCGCCGATGGTCTCGGCCGGCGCGGACTTCGGGATGAAACCGGCGGCGCCGAACTGCTGGGCACGGCGGATCACCCGCGGATGGTCGTTGGAGGAAAGGATCACCACCGGGATGTCCGGATGCGAGCCGCGCACGTGCAGCAGCGCGGAAAAACCGTGCGCGCCGGGCATGGTCAGGTCGAGCAGCACCAGGTCCACGTCCGGCTGTGCGTCGAGCGCCTCGGCCAGCGCATCGGCACTGGCCACCTCGCGCACCTGCGCCAGCGGCAGGCTCTGCCGCAAGGACTGCACCACCGCCGAACGCAGCAGCGGGTGGTCGTCGGCGATCAGGATGGTGTATTCGCTCATGCCGCCATTGTACGGGCAGGCCGGAGCCTCAGCGCCCCGCCGGCTCGACGCTGCTGCGCCAGGCATCGAGGAACTGGCGGCGCTTGAGCGCATCCAGGTACACCAGCAGGCCCGGGCCGAGCTGGATCGGACGCCGGCTGCGGCCGGGCGCATCGTCGCCACGTGCGTTGCCGGTCACGATCGGCATCAGCCGCGCCTCGCGCGACAGCACCTGCTGGCCACGGGGCGACAGCAGGTAGTCGAGGAAGCGCCGCGCTTCTTCCGGGTGTGGGCCGGTACGCGGAATCACCGCGGTGCGCAGCACCACCAGCGTGTAGTCCTCAGGCTCGACGATGGCCAGTGGCGCGCCGGCATCGACCCGTGCCTGCGCGTAGGAACCAAGCACGTTGTAGACCAGCGACAGCTCGCCGCTGGCCACCTTGTCCAGCAGCACGCCGGTGCGCTCTTCGCGCACCACGTCGTTGTCGCCGAGCGCCCCCAGCAGCGCGCCGGCGATGCTGCCGCGCTGCGCATCCTGGGTTGCCAGCAGGTAGCCGACACTGCTGCGCTCGATGTCATAGGTGCCGACCCTGCCGCGCAGCGGTGCACCCTCGGCACGCAGCCGGTCCAGCAGCTGGCGGCGCGTGTGCGGCACCTTTGCCGAAGGCATTGCGCGGGTGTTGTAGACCATCACCACCGGCTCGTAGCTGATGCCGAAGGCCTCGTTGCGCCACTGCGCCCAGGCTGGCAGCGCAGCGGTCAGCGCCGAGCGATGTGGCAGCGCGTGGCCATCGTTGACCAGCTTGGTCTGCAGGTCCATGCCGCTGGAGATCAGCAGGTCCGGCGATGCCGGTCCACCGCGGTCGTGCAGGTAACGCGCGTACAGGTCCTGGGTGATGATGTCCTCGTACACCACCTCGGTGCCCGGGTGCAGCCGCTGGTAATCGGCAATCACCACCGCGAACACTTCGATGTCGGTAGTGCCGTGAATGCGCAGCTGCGCGGTGGCCGCCCCCTGTGCGGGAAAACGACGCACATCGCCGGGCGCGGCCAGCACCGGCAGGGCCAGCAGCAGGGCAACGGCCGTGGCAAACAGGCGGATCATGGACTGCTCCGTGGCAGGCGGATGGTGGCGATCAGCCCGCCCTGCGGGCGGTTGCTGAGGTCGATGCGGCCGCCGTGGCTGTCGACCACCCGCTTGACGATGGCCAGGCCCAGCCCGGCACCGCCGGATGGCGCACCTTCGCCACGCGCGAAGCGCTCGAATACGCGTTCGGCATCGGCAGCCGCGATGCCGGCGCCATGGTCGGCGATGGTCAGCACGGCCTGCCCGCTTTCCACGGTCAGCGCGATCTGCAACGGGCCGTCGCCGCCGTACTTCAACGCGTTGTCGACCAGGTTCTTGATTGCCTCGCGCAGCAGCAGCGCGTCGCCATGCACCTGCACCGGCTCGGCAGTCATCGCCAGTTGCACGCGCGGTGCCGGGCTTGCCTGCGGCAGTGCTTCATGCAACGCCTGGTGCACGGTCTCGGCCAGATCCACCGCCGCAAAGCGCTGCAGGTGCGAACGATGGATCACGCTGGCATCGCTGAGCAGCTGGTTGAGCAGCCGGCTCATATGCGTGGCGTTGCGCTCGATCGCCTGCAGGCTGCGTCGCATGTCCTCCGGATCGTCATCATCCAGCGCCAACTGCGCCTGAGCTCGCAATGCCGCCAGTGGCGTGCGCATCTGGTGTGCGGCCTCGGCCATGAACGCGCGCAGTGTCTCGTTGCTGCTGGACAGGCGCTCCATGAAGCGGTTCAACGCGGCCACCATCTGGTCCATCTCGCGTGGCACGCGGGCATCGAGCGGCTTCAGGTCGGACGGCTCGCGGCGCGACAGCTCGCGCTCCACCCGCACCAGCGGCCGGAACGCACGATGCACGCCGAACGCCACCAGCGCCAGCAGCAGCCCGGACAACACACCGATCGCCAGCAATGCACGATTGACCATGTCCTGCGCAACGGCTTCGCGCGCGCGCCGGGTCTGGCCCACCTGCACCTGCACCTCGCCCTGTGCCGAGGCCGCGGCGAAACTGCGGCCGACCACCACGAAGCGCACGGTTTCGCCGCTGTAGGGGGCGTCGAACAGCTGCGGCTGGGTACCGGGCCTGCGCGGCGGTGTCGGCAGATCACCGTAGCCGGTGATCAGCGTGCCGCGGCTGTCGGCCACCCGGTAGAACACGCGGTCCTCCGGCGCCATCGCCAGCAGGTCCAGCGCCGCATAGGGCAGATCGACCTGCCACTGGCCGTCGACCAGGGCCACCGAATCGGCGATGGACAGCGCCGAGGACACCAGCAGGTGATCGTAGGATCGGTTGGCGGCGCGCTGGCCGTAATCGCGTGCGGCGAACAGCAGGGCCACCGCGAACACCGCCAGCAGCACGCCGAGGTAGAGCAGCAGCGTGCGCCGCAGCGAACCCGGCGCCGCAGTCGCAGCACGCGTGTCAGCCATCGGCGTCGGCATGGGTATCGCTGGCTTCCAGCAGGTAACCGACGCCACGCACCGTGGTGATGCGCAGCGGCGCGCCCGCCAGCTTCTTTCTCAGGCGACCAACGTACAACTCGATGGCATTCGGGCCCGCTTCGTCATCGAAACCAAACAGGCCGTTGCCGATCTCGTCCTTGCCGACCACCTGGCCAAGACGGCCGACCAGGATCTCCAGCAGGCGGTACTCGCGATTGGGCAGTTCGATCGGCTCCCCGTCGAGGCTGACCCGGTGCGCGGCGTTGTCGAACTGGAATCCGCCAATCTGCACCACTTCGCTGGCCTGGCCGCGCGCACGCCGCAGCAGCACGCGGCAGCGCGCTTCGAACTCGCGGAAATCAAACGGCTTGCCCAGGTAGTCGTCGGCCCCCACATCCAGCGCCTGCACGCGATCTTCGATGCCGTCACGCGCGGTCAGCATCAGCACCGGCGTGCTGTCACCGCGCTCGCGCATGCCGGCCAGCACGCGCAGGCCATCGAGCTTGGGCAGGCCGATGTCCAGCACCACCAGGTCGAAGCTCTGGTAGCGCAGCACGCTGGCAGCGGCCAGGCCATCGGCCTGCCAGTCCACGGCGTGCCCGCTGCGGCGCATCCGGCGGATGATCGCATCGGCCAGATCCGGATTGTCTTCGACCAGCAGCAGGCGCATGGGCACACGGGTGGGAGGGGAACCGAATGCTACCGCATGCCGCCGCTGGGCTCGCCGGGCGCGGCACGGCGAGCCCAGCGGCCTGCTTTTCGCTGCACCGCACAATCCGTTGACAGGACGATGACAGCTTGCCCGACCCAGACTGCGGCCGCGCACCGTCCGGTGCCCACGATTGCCGCGCGCCTGGCGCGCACCTGGGAGGGTTTGTGGAATTCACGTTTGCCTGGCGGCGTCCTGCCGCCATGATGGCGCTGGCTGTCCTGTCGGTGCCGGCCTTCGCCGCCGAAGACGACCGTCCGGTCACCGCCACCCTGGGGGGCCGCCTGCACCTGGACTTCGCCACCTTCGACAACGACAACCGCGGAACGCCGAACAAGGATGACACCGAGATCCGCCGTGCATGGGTCGATGTGTCCGGCAAGTTCTTCGTGGTCGACTACAAGCTGGAAGCCGACTTCTCCGGCGACCGCGTCGAGGCCAAGGATGTCTACCTGGCCCGCAGCTTCGGCAAGGCGGGCAAGCTGACCGTGGGCCAGTTCAAGCAGTATTTCTCGCTGGATGACCGTACCAGCTCCAACTACGGCAGCTTCCTGGAGCGCGGCAACGCCGGCACCACGCTGGCGCCGCTGTACCGCCTGGGTGCGTCCTGGCAGGCCAACCCGGGCGACTTCACCTGGGCGGCCAGCCTCTACAGCCTGGAGAGCATCGACGCCTGGCAGGTGAAGGGTCGCGCGGCGGGTGGTCGCATCACCTGGGCGCCCTCGCCCAGCGACGGCGACGTGCTGCACCTGGGCCTGTCGCTGGCCCGCGAGGCGTACGACAACCCCGGCGCCAATGGCGTGCCCGGCCTGCGCATCCGTCCGCGCCCGGCCGGCCACCTGTCCGACGAGAGCCGCCTGACCCTGGTCGACTTCTCCGCCGGCCGCGATACCGACGTCAACAAGTGGTCGCTGGAATACGCGCAGGTGCGCGGCCCGCTGTCGTGGCAGGGCGAGTTCAGTGGCGCCACCTTCGATGACGGCGCCCAGCGCGGCGACGTGATGGCCGCCTACGGCATGCTCAGCTGGTTCGTCACCGGCGAAAGCCGCGCCTATGACCGCAAGACCGGTCGATTCGCGCGGGTGAAGGACATCCGGCACAAGGCCGGTGCCTTCGAAGTGGCGCTGCGCTACGACCAGATGTGGGGCGCGCAGCATCTCGACGGTGCGCCGGACCTGCGTCGCGGCAGCACCGAAGCCTGGACGCTGGGTGGCAACTGGTACCTGCGCGACAACCTGCGCTTCATGCTCAACGTGATCGAAAGCCGCAACCGTGATCGCCTGGCCGGGGTCACGGTGGACCGCACGCGCGCGGTCACCGGCCGCCTGCAGTACGACTTCTAGGCCTGACATTCCGGGCGCGCGGCGCCCGGCCCCTTCCACTCCCCACGTCCTGTTTTCGCAAGGAGTCCGCAGATGATGCTGAGCATCCTCGGCTTTGGCATGGTCATTACGTTCATGTACTTGATCATGAGCAAGCGCCTGTCGCCGCTCGTCGCCCTGATCACCATCCCCATCCTGTTCGCGCTGATCGGTGGCTTCGGTGCCGGCATCGACGAGATGATGCTGGAGGGCATCAAGAAGATCGCGCCGACCGGCGTGATGCTGATGTTCGCCATCCTCTACTTCGGGGTGATGATCGACGCCGGCCTGTTCGATCCGCTGGTGCGGGTGATCCTGCGCTTCGTCAAGGGCGATCCGATGAAGATCGTGCTTGGCACCGCGGTGCTGGCGATGCTGATCTCGCTCGACGGCGATGGCTCGACCACCTACATGATCACCGTCTCGGCGATGCTGCCGCTGTACCAGCGGCTGGGCATGAACGCGCTGAACATGACCTGCGTGACCATCCTTGCCGGCGGCGTGATGAACCTAACCCCGTGGGGCGGCCCGACCGCACGCGCGGCCACTGCGCTGCACGTGGACCCGGCCGATGTGTTCGTGCCGCTGATCCCGTCGATGGTGATCGCCTGTGCCGGCGTGCTGCTGCTGGCCTGGTACCTGGGCTTGAAGGAACGCCGTCGCCTCGGCGTGGTGACCCTGCCCAAGGGCGGCAGCTGGATGGACAACAGCGTGTCCGATGACAGCAATCCGCTGCCGACCGTGGAAGACGCCGAGGACATCAAACGGCCGAAGCTGCTGTGGGTGAACCTGGCGCTGACCGTGGCACTGATGACCGCGCTGATCATCGGCGTGCTGCCGATGCCAGTGCTGTTCATGGTCGGCTTCGCCATCGCCCTGGTGATCAACTATCCGAACCTGGCCGAGCAGCGCCGCCGTGTGGTCAACCATGCCGGCAACGTGCTGTCGGTGGTGTCGCTGATCTTCGCCGCAGGCATCTTCACCGGCATCCTCAACAACACCGGCATGGTCGAAGCGATGTCGCACAGCTTCCTGGCGGTGATTCCGGAATCGTGGGGCCCGTACCTGGCGGTGATCACCGCGGTGGCATCGATGCCGTTCACCTTCTTCATGTCCAACGACGCGTTCTACTTCGGCGTGCTGCCGATCCTGTCCGAGGCCGCCGGCAACTACGGCATCACTCCGGTGGAAATGGCGCGCGCCTCGCTGGCTGGCCAGCCGGTGCACCTGCTCAGCCCGCTGGTGCCGTCCACCTACCTGCTGGTGGGCTTGGCCAAGGTCGAATTCGCCGACCACCAGAAGTTCACCCTGAAGTGGGCCATCGCCATCTCGATGCTGCTGATGATCGGCAGCCTGCTGTTCGGCCTGTATCCCCTCGCCGCCTGACCCTTTGCCAAGGAGCCTTCTGCAATGACGCTTCGAATCGCTTACGTCACCAGTGGAATGGGCAGTGTCGGCACTGCCATCTGCCAGAGCCTGGCCCGCAGCGGCCACACCGTGGTTGCCGGCTGCGCGCCGAACTCGCCGCGCAAGGCCAACTGGCTGCGCGAGCAGCGCGAACAGGGCTTCGACTTCATCGCCTCCGAAGGCAACGCGACCGACTGGGCCTCGACCAGCGCCGCGTTCGCCAAGGTCCGCGCCGAAGTGGGTGAGGTCGATGTACTGGTCAACAACTCCGGCGGCAGCCGCGACCTGCTGTTCCGGCAGATGACGGTGGAGGACTGGAACGCGGTGATCGCTTCCAACCTCAACGCGCTGTTCAACCTGACCAAGCAGGTGGTCGACGGCATGGCCACGCGGGGCTGGGGCCGCATCATCAACATCGGCTCGGTCAGCGCCCACAAGGGCCAGATCGGCCAGGTGAACTACGCTACCGCCAAGGCCGCGATGCATGGCTTCAGCCGTGCGCTGGCCGCCGAAGTGGCTTCGCGCGGCGTCACCGTCAACACGCTGTCGCCGGGCTACATCGCCAGCCAGGCGATCAGCAGCTTCCCGCCGGATGTACTGGACCGGCTGGCGGCCTCGGTGCCGGTGCGCCGCCTGGGTCGCCCCGAGGAAGTGGCCGGCCTGTGCGCGTGGCTGGCCTCGGATGAAGCCTCGTACGTGACCGGCGCCGACTATCCGGTCAACGGTGGCCTGTACATGGGTTGAGCCTTTCTCCACGCTGCGCGTGGACCGCCTCCCCCACGGAGTGCGCGGGGCCGGTGAACCTTTGCTTGCGAAGGGAATCCGGCCCCTTTTTCATCCGGCTGCGGGACCTGCGCGGGTGCCCGGCACCATTCGTTGGTTTTCCGTAAAGAAGGTTTCATGTTCCGTTCGCATAGTGGCCCTGCACCGCGCACGCGTGCCGGTGATCACCCCCCATGCAACGGACCACCATGCAGACCCGACACCTGACGATCGCCGTAGCGATCGTGCTCTCCGCCGCTGCCAGCGCCCATGCCGCCACCACCGCCGATACCGGCGCCAGCACCGATGCCGCGCTGAGCGCGCAGACGCTGGATACCGTCTCTGTGATCGGCCAGGGCGAGACCCGCCAGGTGCAGCGCATCACTGCCGTGGACAAGCAGGTGCTGCCGCCGGGCACCAGTGGCCAGAAGATCCTCGATCGCCTTCCGGGCGTGTCGGTGCAGTCCAACGATGCCTTTGGCGCCAACGAGGAATCGCAGACCATCAGCCTGCGCGGCTTCGACAAGAGCCGCCTGGGCTACACGCTGGACGGCATCCCGCTGGGCGACAACAGCTACGGCAATTACAACGGCCTGAGCATCGCCCGCGCGATCATCGCCGAGAACCTGGCCGGCGCCGAACTGTCGCAGGGCATTGGTTCGCTGGGCGTGGCCTCGACCAGCAACCTGGGCGGCACCATCCAGTATTTCTCGATGGATCCATCCACCGAATTCGGTGGCCGCGCCAGCGTCACCGTCGGCGACAACCACCAGCGCCGCGGCTACCTGCGCGTGGACACCGGCGACCTCAACGGCTTCTCGGCCTATGTGTCCGGCGTGCACCAGGACCAGGACATGTGGGCCGCGCCGTACCAGAACCAGACCACCCGCCAGTTCAATGCCAAGGCAGTGTGGAACGTTGGCGACCACCGTTTCGGTGCGTTCGTGGCGACCTCGCGCGCCAGCCAGGCCAACTATGCCTACCTGTCCAAGGACATGCTGGCACGCGGACTGGGGTATGACTGGAACATCTACGCGCCGGACTGGGATCGCGCCGTCGCCGCCGCGTACTGCGCGCCTGGCACCTACAACAAGGCGCGCTGCAAGTTCAGCGGCGGCGTCAACAGCATCGACGATGCGTACTATCAGAGCCGTGCGCTGCGCGACGACAACCTGTACTCGGTCGATGCCGACCTGCGCCTGGGCGAGCAGGGCCGCCTGAAGCTGCTGGCCTACCACCACGACAACCGTGGCCAGGGCCACTGGTGGGCACCGGGCCAGCCGTCCTACCCGGGTACCGACAGGATGCTGCCGATCTCGATCCGCAGCACCAACTACACGATCAACCGCGATGGCCTGACCGCCGCGCTGTCGTGGACGGTGGGCATCCACGAGCTGGAAGCCGGCCTGTGGTACGAGCAGAACGACCATAACGTGTCGCGCAACTTCTACTACATCAGCGGCCCGTTCCTGGACGACCTGTACCTGAAGAACCCCGACCGCTTGCTGTTCAACCAGGACTTCGACATCCGCACGCGCCAGTTCTACGTGCAGGACCGCATGCGCTTCCTGGACCAGCGCCTGACCGTGGACGTGGGCATCAAGAGTCCCAACACCCGCATGCGCGCCACCGCGCAGCCCGGCGTTGAAACCCGCATTGCGTCGGGCACACTGACCGCCAAGGAATCGGTGCTGCCGCAGGTAGGCCTGGGCTTCAAGCTCAACGCCAACAACGAGCTGTTCGCCTCCTACGCCGAGAACATCGCCGCCTTCGTCGGCGGTGGCAGCGGCGGCCCGCTGCAGGTGTCGCCGGAATCGTTCGCGGCCAGCGCCGGGCTGGAGCCGGAGAAGTCCAAGAGCCTGGAAGCCGGCTTCCGCACTTTCGGTGAGAAGTACCAGGCCTCGATCGCTGCATACAACGTCAAGTTCGACAACCGCCTGCTGTCGCTGAACCCGTGTTCGAGCATCGAAGTCGGCACGCGCCCGGAGTGCGTGACGCGCTTCATCAACGTCGGTTCGGTGAAGAGCCATGGCGCGGAACTGACTTTCATCCTCAAGCCGATTGATGGCCTGCAGTGGTACAACGCGCTGTCCTGGAACAAGACCACCTACGAGGATGACTACACCTCGGGCGGTGCGATCGTTCCGGTGGCCGGCAAGATCACGGTGGATACGCCGCAGCGCATGGCCTCCAGCGAGATCAGCTGGAACCGCGACGGCTTCTTCGCCAGCCTGCGTGCGAAGTACACCGGCAAGCGCTACTACACCTACACCAACGACCAGTCGGTGCCGGGCGTGACCACCTTCGACGCCGGTGCGGGCTACGATTTCGGCCCGGGCCTGGGCCTGCGCAACGTGCGGGTGTCGTTGAACGCGACCAACCTGACCAACAAGCGCTACGCCGGCCAGCTGAGTTCGTTCGCACCGACTGATCCGAAGGGCACGCGCTATGCGATCCATGCGAGCGCACCGCGGCAGCTGTTCATGACGGTGGCGGCGGAGTTCTAAGTCAGAAGCGGGCGCTGCGGCGCATTGAGTTTTCCTGCATGGCGCAGGTAGGCAATTCCCAGCGCCGGCGCGGAGGCAATGGAAAGCTAGAGCAAAAGCAAAGAGCCGGGCATTGACCGGCGCTTTGCTTTTCAAGCTTTCCAAACGCAATCCCTCTGGTGGACCTGCTGCCGCGCCCGCAGGAAATTGTCTGGAGGAGGCGGGGCACCCTGGTCAGGACCGTTGGCGCCATGGATGGCGCCATCGAGCACCATGGAGGGGCTTTTGCGTGTCCTGACCAGGGTGCCCCGCCTCCTCCCAGCCGATAGCAGGCAGGCGCAGGAGGATCCGCCAACGCATTTCATTCCGGCGCCAGCTGGTCCATCCGTATCCGGTTGGCGAACAGCGAGAACGCCAGCATGCCGGCCAGGCCGTTCGCCCGGCTCACCCAATGCGGCAGCCAGCGCGGTGGCTTCAGTATTCCCGCCTCGAACAGCGGCGCGAACGCGATCGCATCGGCCAGGCTCATCTTGCCGGCGAACAACCAGCGGCAGACCTGCAGGCGGTCCTCGGCCAGCATGTGCCGGAAGAAGGTGTGCACCGATACCAGGCCGCGCAGGTACACCGTGTCCTTGGTGAAGGCCAGGCCGCCACTCGGCGGCACGCCACGGAACACGCGCTGGGCCGAGGCGAAACTCTCTTCCGCGTTCTGCCCGGCATCGCAGAAATAGCGGAACACTTCGATGAAATCAGCGCCTTCGCGTGCCATCGCAATCGCTTCGGTACGCAGGCTGATGCGTTTCAGGCGCTCGATGTCGATGCTGCCGGTGATCTGCTCGGCGAAGGTCGCCAACCCTTCCTGGGTCGCCGTTACCCGTGGCGAGGACAACGCCAGGCTCGGCAGTACCGGCTGGCCGCGGCCATTCAATGCGGTCAGCGAATGCACCAGCGCTTCGTGGTGGAACAACTGCGCGCGGTCGTAGGCGCTGAAGCGCGCGCTGGTGCGCAGGCGGATGCGGGTCGGGCCGGCGGCGGCCTTGGACACCAGCTCCGGATCCAGCTGCACCTGGATGATGCGCGATTCGAAGAACGCATCCAGATCGTTCTGCAGCTGCAGTTGCAGGGCGATGGCCGAGACCGGCACCTGCTCTTCCGGCGCCAGCAGTTCGTGGTCCAGTTCGGCGGCAATCTGTATGAAGTGGCGCGCCGCGTCGCGCGTGCTCGGGCCATTGCCCGGCAGCGGCTGCTCGGGGGCGCCGAACAGCTGCACCGAACAGGTATCAACGGCGGCGGTGCCCAGTCCTTCCAGCAGCTGCGCGGCCAGGTCCCAGCTCTGCGCTGACTGCCGCACGTAGTGGCCCAGCGGATGAGTGTCGTCGCAGTCGGCGGCGATCGCGGCCAGCGCGCGACGTTCTTCGCTGAAGTCCAGCCGTGGGTAATCCACCTTCGGCAGCACCGGCTGGCCACGCGCCACGCTGTCCAGGAACGGTGCCTGCAGCGTTGCCGGCCAGCTGGTCAGGCCCAGCAGGCGGATGCCTCCCACGGCCTCGACCAGGCGCGCATCGAGCGCTGCATGGTGGGCCACGTCACGGTCCAGCGTCGCAGTCGGTTCCATGCGCGGACTATAACGCCGTGCCCCTGCTTTGGTAGGTGCCAACCTTGGTTGGCATCCGCCGACGGCGGGCTTGCCGACACACCCGTGCCAACCAAGGTTGGCACCTACCAGGCGCGGGCTGTTGGCACCCGCTCGAAGCAGGCAGTGGCGGGTTCATTGCAGGGGTCAGAGCCCATTGCGGCGCAATGGGATCCGACCCCGCGGTACCGATCAGCGCCTACGCGGCTTGCCTGCCGGGCGGAACTGCTGGCCCTTGCCCTTCCTGCCGCCGCGCTCCTGCGCGGTCTCGGCCTGGCGTACCGCCAGCTTGGCGGCAGCGGCAGCCACTTCTTCCTTCAGCTTGAAGTAGTTCAGCAACCGGCTTTCTTCGATCTCGCCCGCCTCGATCGCCGCCCGCACCGCACAGCCTGGTTCCTGCTGGTGCTTGCAGTCGTTGAAACGGCACTGTGCGGCCAGCGCCTCGATGTCGGCGAAGCCACCTTCGGACAGCGTCTCTTCGCCGGTCGGCTTCAGCTCGCGCATGCCCGGGGTGTCGATCAAGCAGGCGCCCGTCGGCAACGGCATCAGCGCGCGGTGGGTGGTGGTATGGCGGCCACGCGAATCGTTGGCGCGCACCGCGTTGGTCTTCATCCGCTGCTCGCCAAGCAGGGTGTTGGTCAACGTGGATTTGCCGGCACCGGAGGAACCGACCAGCACCACCGTGCGGCCCGGGCCCAGCCACGGTTGCAGCACCGCCACACTGTCGGCATCCAGGCCGTTGATCGCATGCAGCGCGATGCCCTGCATCTCCAGCTCTTCCAGCACCGCCAGCGCATCCTCGCTGTACTCGGTCTGGTCGGCCTTGGTCAGCACCACCACCGGTTCTGCACCACCACCGCCGACCAGCAGCAGGTAGCGCTCGATGCGGCGCGGATTGAAGTCGGCATCCAGGCCGCAGACGATGAACACCGTGTCGATGTTGGCCGCGATCACCTGCTGGTGGTAGTGCTCGCCGGCGGCGCCACGCTTGATCGCGGTGCGGCGTGGCAGCAGCGCGACAATGCGGATGCCGTCCAGCAGCACCCAGTCGCCCACTGCAGGCCGCTCGTGGCTGGGGAAGCGCGGGCGCTGCCATTCCGGCAGCGATTCGGCCTTGATCGACGCATCCGGGCCATCGGCCACCACGTAGTGGGTGCGGTGCTGTTCGATCACCCGCGCCGGGCGGGCCTGCGGGTGCGCGGCCATCACGGCCTGCCAGTCGGCCTGCTGCGCCGGGCCCGGCCAGGGCCAACCGATGGTCTGCAGGGCGATGAAATCGGGGGTCTGGGTCATCGCCGCCATTCTACCTGCGCCGGCGCCCTGCCAGCCCAGCAATGACAAGCCCGGCACCCCTGCCATGCACTGCAGCAATTCCGGTAGGATGGAATCCCCATGCCTTTTGACGGCCCAGCCCCCATGTCCACCATCTCGCCCAAGCCCCTGGCCATCCGCGAGCGCCTTTCCGAAGTGCGCTACGAAATCCGCGGAGAACTGGCGCGGCGAGCCCGGGAGCTGGAGGCGCAGGGCCGCAAGCTGATCAAGCTCAACATCGGCAACCCGGGCAACTTCGGTTTCCGCGCGCCCGAGCACCTGCAGCGCGCGATCGCCGATGACATGGGCCGCACCGATCCATACACCCACCAGCAGGGCCTGCCGGTCGCACGCGAAGCCATCGCGGCGTACTACGCCCGCCGTGGCGCACCGGATGCGCACCCCGACCGTGTGTTCGTCGGCAACGGCGTCAGCGAACTGATCGACCTGTCGCTGCGCGCATTGCTCAACCCGGGCGACGAAGTGCTGGTGCCCTCACCCGACTACCCGCTGTGGTCGGCCTCGACCATCCTCAACGATGGCCGCCCGGTGTACTACCGCTGCGCCGCCGAGAACGGCTTCCAGCCGGACCCGAGCGAGATCGAGACGCTGGTGTCCTCGCGCACCCGCGCCATCGTGCTGATCAACCCGAACAACCCCAGCGGCGCCAGCTACCCGCGTGAACTGCTCGAGCGCGTGGTCGAGATCGCGCGCCGCCACAACCTGCTGCTGCTGGTCGATGAGATCTACGACCAGATCCTGTACGACGATGCGGTATTCCAGCCGGTCGCGCCGCTGGCCGGCGACCACCCGTGCCTGACCTTCAGTGGCCTGAGCAAGGTGCACCGTGCCTGCGGCTGGCGCGTGGGCTGGGCCCACCTCAGCGGCGACGACGCGCGCCTGGGCGACTTCCGCGCCGCGCTGGACCTGCTCGGCGCGCTGCGCCTGTGCGCCAACGTGCCGGGCCAGTACGCCATCGAAGCCGCGGTGAACGGCCCGGACACCATCTCCGAACTGTGTACCCCGGGCGGCCGCCTGTATGAAACCCGCCGCGCGGTGATCGAAGCCTGCGAAGCCAGTGAGCACCTGTCGCTGGTCGCGCCGGCCGGTGCGCTGTACGCGTTCCCGGCCGTGGTCGGTGCCGCTGCCAAGGGCTTCGACGACCACAACTTCGCGCTGGACCTGATGAACAATGAAGGCGTGCTGGTGGTACCGGGTTCCAGCTTCAACGTGCCCTACCGCCATCATTTCCGCGTGACCCTGCTGCCGGAAGCCTCGGTGATGCGCGATGTGTTTGCCCGCATCGACCGTGTGCTGGCCCGCCGTGCCGAGGACGCGACCAAGGTCGTACCGTTGAAGCCGCGCCGTTCGGTGGCCTGAGCCGTGGCGCTGTCCTACCTGGCGCTGGGCGATTCGTACACCATCGGAGAAGCCGTTGCCGTTGAAGGCCGCTGGCCACACCAGCTGGCCGCCGCCCTGCGTGCGCAGGATGTGGCGCTGGCCGACCCGCAGACCATCGCCACCACCGGCTGGACCACCGACGAGCTGGACGCCGGCATCGATGCGGCCGCGCCGCAGGGCCCGTTCGATTTCGTCAGCCTGCTGATCGGCGTCAACAACCAGTACCGCGGCCGCCCGCTGGACGAGTACCGCCTCCAGTTCCACGCCCTGCTGCAGCGGGCGATCGGCTTTGCCGGTGGCCGCCCCGGGCGTGTGCTGGTGCTGTCCTTCCCCGACTGGGGTGCAACCCCGTTCGGTATCGGCAGCGGCCGTGACCTGGCCGCGATCGAGATCGAGACCGACGAATTCAACGCGGCCGCTGAAGTGATCTGCACCCAGCAGGGCGTGGCCTTCGTCGACATCACCGACATCAGCCGTGACCACGGTGGCGACCCGGCGATGATCGCCGACGACGGCCTGCACCCTTCAGCACGGATGTACGCGCTGTGGAGCGCGCGCGCGCTGCCGGTCGCCGCCCACCTGCTCGGCGGAACGGACTGAGGCGATGGACGGCACGCCACGGAACGGCCAGCCCCTGCCCTGCACACCCTTGAGCGCCGCGCAGGCCCGCGCGATCGCCGAGGCATTCCGCCCCGCACACGCCTGGGCCAGCCGCCGCGACTACTACTACACCCGCAGCAAGCTGGGCAGCGACCCGCTGTATGACGGCGTGCTGCAGCACCTGCCCGGCGACGGGCAACCCGTGCTGGACCTGGGCTGCGGGCTGGGCCTGTTCGCCCACGTGCTGCGCCAGCGCGGTGGCTGCCAGCCCTACCGGGGCGTGGACGTGGATGCCGGCAAGATCGCCCGCGCCCAGCGTGCCGCCACCGGCCTGCCCGCTGTGCGCTTCGACTGCCTGGACGTGCAGGCGCCGCTGCCGGCGCAGGCCGGGCATGTGCTGTTGCTGGATGTGCTGCAGTACCTGGACGCGGGCCCACAGCAGGCACTGCTGCGTGAGGCCAGTATGCGGGTCGCTCCCGGCGGCCGCCTGCTGCTGCGCACGCCACTGGCCACCGGCGATGGCCGCGACCGCACCACGCGGGTGGCGGACCGGCTGGCCTGGCTGGTCGGCTGGATGGGCACGCGGCCGCGCCACTACCCCGACCCGCAGGTGCTGCAGGCGACACTGGCCGAGGCCGGATTGAAAGTGACGGCGCCGCGCCCCCTGCACGGGCGCACGCCGTTCAACAGCTGGTTGCTGGTGGCCGAACGCCCCGCGTTGTAGCGCCGAGTGCAGCATGTGCCGGCGCTACGCTACAGGATGATCGCCAACCCTTGTAGCGCCGAGCCCATGCTCGGCTGCTCCACACCACCAGGGCCCGGCGTTACGGAACCGGCAGCCGCGCCTTCAGCCCCCGCTCGTCCAGCGCCTGCAGCACGCGTTCGATGATCGCCAGGTTGTGGCCGTGGGCGGCCCCCTCATGCAGCAGCACGATGGCGCCCGGGCGCAGGTCCGGCAGCAGCCGCGACAGCACGCCCTCCGGCGTGCAGCCGACACCGTCGTAGCCACGGGCGCTCCAGCCCACGCGCACCAGTCCCAGCGCCTTCAGCACCGGCGCCACGAACGGATTGGTCATGCCCACCACCGAACGGTACCAGCGCACCGGGCGGCCGCTTACCGCCTGCAGCGCATGCTGGCAGCCCTCGATCTCGGCACGCATCGCTGCCGGGCCCAGCCGCCAGAAGCGCGCCTGCGGATGGCTGTGGCTGTGGTTGCCCAGGTCGTGGCCGCGGCGCAGGATCTCCTGCACCAGCTCCGGCTGTGCCAGCGCACGCTCGCCCACCAGGAAGAAGGTGGCGCGGGCCTGGTAGCGGTCCAGCAGGTCGAGCACCGCACGGGTCTCCGGGCCGGGACCGTCATCGATGGTCAACCAGACGCTGTTGCCGGCCTCTCCCATCCGGCTCAGCACCGGCGCGTAGAAGCGGCTGTTGGGCAGGAATACCGGCACCAGGAACAGTGCGTGGCTGGCCACCATCACGGGCAGCCCCCAGTGCCAGCCGGCCAGGGCCCAGACCAGGATCACGGCCAGCTGCGACGCCACCAGCCAGGGCAGCCAGCGCCAGGGCCGGGTCGGGATGCGATGCAATGTTCCTGCGTTGCTCATCCCCCATGATGCCATGAGGGGTAGAATTGATGATTCGAATTCCCGGAACCCCGACGTCCATGTCCCTCGATCCCGCTCTGCGTTCGCGCATCGAATCCATCCTCAACGCCAACCGCGTCGTGCTGTTCATGAAGGGCCAGCCGTCGATGCCGCAGTGTGGTTTCTCGGCCAAGGCCGTGGGCGCCCTGCAGGACCTCGGCGTCGAGTTCGCCCACGTCAACGTGCTGGCCGACCAGGAAATCCGTGAAGGCATCAAGGCCTATGGCGACTGGCCGACCATTCCGCAGCTGTACATCGACGGCGAACTGGTCGGCGGCAGCGACATCGTGCTGCAGATGGCTGCCAGCGGCGAGCTGAGCAGCGTGCTGGGCCTGGCCGCGCCGGACCGTACCCCGCCGAGCATCACCGTCACCCCGGCGGCCGTGGAAATGCTCAAGGGCGCGCTGGCCGATGCCCCGGGCGCTGCTCTGCAGCTGTCCATCGACGCCGGTTTCCAGCCGAACTTCCAGCTGGCCCCGCACGACGAAGGCGCCATCGCCGCCGAGTCCAACGGCCTGCGCGTGCAGTTCGACCTGGCCAGCGCCCGTCGCGCCAACGGCATCACCATCGACTGGGTGGACGACATCCGCGGCAAGGGCCTGGCCATCGACAACCCGAATGCGCCCAAGCCGGTGCAGGAAATCAGCGTGCGCGATGCCGACGACCTGGTGCGTGCCGGCAACATCACCCTGGTGGACGTGCGCCCGGCCGACGAGCGTGAAATCGCCGCCGTGGGCGTGCCGTTCAAGACCTTCGACGGCAACGGCCGCGCCGCGCTGGAAGCCCTGCCCAAGGACACCGCGCTGGCCTTCATGTGCCACCACGGTGGCCGCAGCGCGCAGGCCGCCGAGCAGTTCCGCGCCCTGGGCTTCACCAAGGTGTTCAACGTCACCGGCGGCATCAACGCCTGGTCGGAAGACGTCGACAACGGGGTGCCGAAGTACTGATTGAAGGCCCGGGGTCAGGGCCCTTTCCTGAGGAAAGGCGATCTGACCCCTAAAAAGGGGACGGAGGGGATTAAGTCGTTTGTGGCAAAAACGACTTAATCCCCTCCGTCCCCTTTTTCTTAGCCGGCGAAACCGCCTTCGGCCAGGTAGTCCAGCTCTTCCGGTGAGGGAATGCGACCCAGCACGGCGTTGCGGTGCGGGAAGCGACCGAAGCGGCGGATGATGTCGCGGTGCAGCTCGGCGTACTGCAGGTATTCCTTGTCGCCCAGCACGTCGAACATCGCCACCGAGCGGTCCTGGTCCAGCGGATCCTCGGAGTGCTCGAACGGCAGGTAGATGAAGGCGCGCAGCTTGGGCACCAGCTGCAGGTCCAGGCCTTCCTCGATGGCGCGCATGGCGTAGTGCCGGGCCAGGCCATCGGTGGCGTAGGAATGGGCGCTACCGCGGAAGCAGTTGCGCGGGAACTGGTCCAGCAGCAGCATCAGCGCCAGTGCGCCCTCGGCACTGCCCAGCCAGTGTTCGCGCGCGCGCGAGGCGGCTGCGAAATGCTCATCCAGGAACAACTGGCGGAACTGCGCGTCGAACGCATCATCGCGGGCGAACCACTTCGCAGGGCCCGCCTCTTTCCAGAATTCCACCACGTGCGCGGCAACGTCCATCACCTACTCCCCAGGGCCGGCGCGCCGCGCCAGGCCATCATCATCATTCGTCGAAGCGCAGGTGGCGGACCGACTTGCCGTTGCGCCGGATAAGCTTAAGCGCCTCGATACCGATCTGGATATGGTTTTCCACGAACTGGGAGCTGACCTTGGCATCGGAGGCCTCGGTCTTGACCCCATCGGGGATCATCGGCTGGTCCGACACCAACAGCAGTGCGCCGCTGGGAATGTGGTTGGCGAAGCCAGCGGCGAACACGGTGGCGGTTTCCATGTCGATGGCCATGCAGCGCATCGCCCGCAGCCGCTCCTTGAACGCCTCGTCGTGCTCCCAGACCCGGCGGTTGGTGGTGTAGACGGTACCGGTCCAGTAGTCGTGGCCGAGATCACGGATCATGGTCGAGACCGCACGCTGCAGCGCGAACGCCGGCAAGGCCGGCACTTCCGGCGGCAGGTAGTCGCCCGAAGTGCCCTCACCGCGGATCGCTGCGATCGGCAGCACCAGGTCACCCAGCTGGTTCTTGCGCTTCAGGCCACCGCACTTGCCCAGGAACAGCACCGCCTTGGGCATCACCGCCGACAGCAGGTCCATGATGATCGCGGCATTGGGGCTGCCCATGCCGAAGTTGATCATGGTGATGCCATCGATGGTGGCGCTGGCCATCGGCCGGTCCAGGCCGATGACCGGGGCGCCGGTCAGCGCGGAGAAGGTGTGCAGGTAGCCGCCGAAATTGGTCAGCAGGATATGCTGGCCGAACTGGTCCAGCGGAACGCCGGTATAACGCGGCAGCCAGTTGTCGACGATTTCCTGTTTGCTCTTCATGCCCGGTCCGGTTCTGCAGGGGCGCCATTGTAGGCAACGCTGCGCCTGCCCTGCCACACAAAGAGAAGGGGCGGCCCAACGGCCGCCCCTCCTGGTTTCCCTGCGGGAGCCGGTGGCTCAGAAACGCACCGACCAGCGCAGGTTGGCACCGTGGTCACGGCTTTCGTCGCCGAACTGGCCGCTGTAGCCCAGTTCCAGCTGCTGCTTGGCGGTCAGCCAGGCCGAGAGGCCCAGTTCGGCCACCACCGCGCTGTCGGCGATGGGTGCACCGTTGACCACGAAGCTGTCACCGCCGGTGGCAAAGCCCAGGCGGGCCGACGGGTTACGGTCGCCGCTGGCGTGGCGGTACGCCACCGCGCCGCGCACGTGCAACCAGCTGTCCTGCTGGAACGAGGCCTTCAGGCCCTTGTCGAAGCGCACGCCGGCCGTGGCCAGGGTGGTGCGCACGTCGTCCACCGAACCCTGCAGGGCCGCAGCACCGCCACGCTCGTTCACGTGCTTGGTGTCCACTTCCACGCGGGCCACCTGCACGTACGGCTCCAGGCCGGCCTCGCGGCCACCGAAGCGGTAGGCCGCTTCGATGAAGGCCTGGCGGGTACGCGCGTCGTAGCGGGCGCTCAGGGTGTCGCTGTAACCGGCGAACGCCAGCTCACGGGTGCTGTCCACATCGTGTTCGCTCCATGCCAGGCCGCCACGCAGGCCGAAACCGCCCCAGTTGTGGCTGGCGTAGGCGCCGAAGTGGGTGTTGTCCACCTTCGACCTCGCACGGCGGCCTTCGCCCTGCTTCACGTCGGTGCGGCCGGTACCGGCCAGCACGCCCACCTGCCAGCCGCCGAACTCGCGGTCGGCACCGACCAGCAGGCCGTTGCTGTTGGCTTCGGTGCGGGCGGTGTTGGTGTTGCCGTCCAGCGTGGTGCTGCCGGCCAGGGCCTGCACCCACACACCGCTGGCGTCGCCGCCTTCGGCACCCGGTGCAGCGGCACCGGCACGGCGGGCCAGCGCGGCATCACGCACGTAGCGGCTGCCTTCCAGCAGGGCCGCGCTGGTGGCGGCATGCAGTTCGCCGCTGAGGCTGTCCAGTGCGCTGCCCACCTGTTCCGGGAACAGCATGGTCAGCGGACGCGGCAGGCCCTGGTTGACCGCCAGACCGTCGACCACGGTGGCCACGGCCAACTGGTTGGCGGTGGTGGCCGCGGTAGCCAGCGCGTTGCCGCGGGTCACTTCAATGCGCGCGCCGGCGGCGGAGTAGGCCAGGCCGAACTGCAGGAAGGGCGAGAAGGCGCTGAAATCGGTGCTGGCGAACCGACCGTTCACGCCGCCGTCGGCCTGGATGAAGTTGAACTGCTCGCCCAGGTAGTAGGTGCCCGGTTCCGGCAGCGCCACCAGGGTGCCGCCCAGGGTGGCGGTGCCGGTCACGTGCAGCTGGTCGCTGCGGCTGCCCGGGGCCACCTCGGCCTGGTACACGCCAGTGGCGGTCTGCACATAGTCACCGTTGATGGTGAGCGTGCCGATGGAGTTGCCCGGAGCGATGATGCCGGCCACGGTGGTGTTTCCCAGCTGGCCCACGCCCTTCAGCGTGCCCTTTTCACCCACGAAGGTGCTGCCGCCGGTCTGCACGCCGTTGAAGGACACCACGCCGCCGGTGACGGTCAGGTCCGAGCCGTCCAGCACACCGGTGGCGGTGATGCGGCTGCTGCCGCCCAGGCTGTTCAGCGCTGTGTTCTGCAGGGTGCCGTTCAGCAGGAAGGTTCCGCCGGTCACGTCCACGGCGCTGGTCAGCGTGTTCACGCCGTCCAGTTCCAGCACGCCTTCGCGCACCACCGCGCCGTTGAAGCTGTTGTCGCCGCTCAGGCGCAGCCAGCCGATGCCGCTCTTGGTCAGTTTGCCCGGGCCGCCGATGTCATTGGTCCAGTCGTCCCATGCATCACCTTCCCACACCTTCAGGCCGCCGGCCTTCTGGTTCATCACCACATCGGTGTCCACGCGCAGCGAGCCGTAGCCTTCGACGGCCGCAGCCAGGTTCATCAGGCCCCAGCCGTAGACATCGTCCACGCCTGCAGCACCCAGGTCGGTGGCGGTGGTCAGCAGCACGTCGCGCACCTGCGCGCTGTCCAGGTACGGGAAGCGCTCGAACAGCAGGCCCAGCGCGCCGGTGACGTGCGGGGCGGCCATGGACGTGCCGCTCAGTTCCTCGTAATCGGACGACGGGGTCTGGCTGATGATGTCCACCACCAGGTTGCCATTGTCATCGTAGAAATCACCTTCGATCACCGAATCGGGACCGTACACGGTCGAGTTGATGTTCGAGCCGGGCGCGGCGAGGCACCAGTTCGCCGCCAGGCCACAGCGCATCGAGCGGTTGCTCAGCTCCAGGTCCTGATTGACGTTGACCACGGCCAGCCAGTACGGCTCGACGTCGGCGACGGCGCGCGGCAGCGAGGCATACATGCCGGCAATCGGCGCTTCTTCCGGCGAAGTGTTGGGCGAATCGGTGTTGCCAGCGGCCCATACCTGGATCAGGCCGCTGCTGCGCGAACCTTCGGCCATCGCAGCCAGACTGGCGGCGAACACCGGGTGCGACTGGTACATGTCCAGGTCTTCCGCTGTGGTCGGCTCGTTGGCCAGGCCCCAGCTGTGGTTGATGGCGCGCACACCCTGCTCGTTCATCTGCGCATACAGCTGCGGGTAGATCGAATCGTCGGCCTGGATCGCGGCGATGGTCTGTTCGTCCAGATACAGGGAAC
The DNA here is from genome assembly GCF_059372445.1 of Stenotrophomonas sp. YJH_SMC_127. NCBI lineage: Bacteria > Pseudomonadati > Pseudomonadota > Gammaproteobacteria > Lysobacterales > Lysobacteraceae > Stenotrophomonas > Stenotrophomonas sp. YJH_SMC_127. The sequence goes on from NZ_JCAFVO010000001.1 coordinate 933,384, forward strand.
CGCCGATATTCACCACCGACAGGTAGGTGGCGCTGTTGGAGAACAGGCGGGCCACGCTCAGGTCGGCGCCGAAGGCAACACCGTGGGTGCCGTGGCCATCACGGTTGGCGGCGATGGTGCCCGACACGTGGGTACCGTGCACGTTGTAGCTCAGGCCTTCGTAGAAGCCATTGCGCTCCAGCAGATCGGCATAGTCCGGGTCGAGCAGCTGGTAGGACACGGCCACCTGGCCACCGTCGCTGGCGAAGCAGGCGTCCGGGCCACTCAGCACTTCGCGCGCGCACAGGCTGCCATCGGCCAGCACGTCGGCCAGATGGATGCTGCGGTGGTCCTTGCCGGCGAACTCGTCGTGGTCCAGGCCGGTGCCGCTGTCGAACACGCCCAGGCGGATGCCGGTGCCGGTCAGGCCGCGTGCGTAGGCCACATCGGCGTTGATCGCCTGCAGGCCCCAGTCGCTGTTGAATTCGGTGGTGCGCCAGCTGGCGGCATCACCCGGCTTGCCCATGATGGGTTCCGGATCGACTTCCACATCGGCGGCGGCGACGGCCAGCGACGGCGAAGCGGTGAGGACCGGTGCGGCAAACGCGGCCTGCAGGCTGCGCTGGAACTGGTAACGCGACAAGGCGTCTGCGTTGCTGTCCTGGGCCAGCGCCGGCAGAGCGGCGGCCATCAGCAGCGAGCCAACAATGGCCGAGGCCAGGGGTGAGGGGAGGATCGAGCGGCGGGAAGCGGTGGAGCGATACGACGGGAAGACAATCATCTGCAGTTACGTCCTTGATTCCTTGAAATATTTCAGGTGCAGCTCCGTCATGGAGCAATGGAAAGCACACCTCACGGCGGGTCAGCGCTCGCTGTCCCACCGGTTGGTAGCGGCAGGTGTCACAAAAAATTAATGCTTCGTTCAGAATTTTTGTATAGGAAAATCCCCACCCCTGCCCCTGCCCAAGGTCACTTGGCAAGTGGTATCGACGACGGATAGCGTCGGCGGATTCACGCGTGGGTTGGGGATCTCTGCATGGCATCGATGGTGTTGCGCGCCGCTCTTGGGATGGCGCTGGTTTCGTTGAGCACGGCACCGGCGGTGGGCGCCTCGCGCTTCGTCGCCGATCCCTACCCCAGCACCTACCAGGCGCATCCCGATGCGCCGGTGCTGATCCAGAACGCCACCGTGCTGACCGGCACCGGCCAGCGCCTGGACAACGCCGACGTGCTGCTGCGCGAGGGCCGCATCGTCGCCGTGGGCCGCCAGCTGCAGGCCGATGCCGGGGTCACCCGCATCGATGCGCGGGGCAAGTGGGTCACCCCGGGCCTGATCGACGTGCACTCGCACCTGGGCGTGTACCCCAGCCCGGGCGTCGGCGCGCACAGCGACGGCAACGAGATGACCGCACCGGTCACCGCCAATGTCTGGGCCGAGCACTCGGTGTGGCCGCAGGACCCGGGCTTCGCTACAGCCCTGGCCGGAGGCGTGACCAGCATGCAGGTGCTGCCTGGCTCGGCCAACCTGGTCGGTGGCCGTGGCGTGACCCTGAAGAACGTGCCGGCCATCACCTACCAGGCCATGAAATTCCCGGGTGCTCCGTGGGGGCTGAAAATGGCCTGCGGCGAGAACCCGAAACGGGTTTACGGCGAAGGCAAGAACGTCGCCCCAGCCACGCGGATGGGCAACGTTGCCGGCTACCGCGCCGCCTTCATCGATGCTGCCGACTACATCGCCAAGAACAAACCCAAGCCGGCCAAGCGCAAGGGCTGGTTCGGCAGCGACAAGGGCGACAGCGCCGGTGATGCCGGCGGCAAGCGCGATCTCAAGCTGGACACGCTGGCCGGCGCGATCGAAGGCGACATCCGCGTGCACATCCACTGCTACCGCGCCGACGAGATGGCCACCATGCTCGACCTGGCCAAGGAATTCGGCTTCAAGGTGGCGGCCTTCCACCACGGCGTGGAGGCCTACAAGCTGGCCGACCGGCTGGCCGCCGACGGCGTCTGCGGTGCGCTGTGGGCCGACTGGTGGGGCTTCAAGATGGAAGCCTTCGATGGCATTCCGGAGAACATCGCACTGGTCGACCGGCCGAAGAACAGCTGCGCCATCGTCCATTCCGATTCGCCCGAAGGCATCCAGCGCCTGAACCAGGAAGCGGCCAAGGTGATCGCCGCCGCGCGCCGCGCGCACATGCCGGAGATCACGCCCGAACATGCCATCACCTGGATGACGGCCAATGCCGCCAGAGCGCTGGGCATTGAAGGCCAGACCGGCACCCTGGAGGCCGGCAAGATGGCCGACGTAGTGGTGTGGAACGGCAACCCCTTCGGTTCCTACGCGCTGGCCGAACAGGTCTTCATCGACGGCCGCCGCCTGTACGACCGCAGTGCGCCGGCAGCGACGCCGCGTTCCGATTTCCAGCTCGGCCAGGAGGTGCACTGATGGGCGCGTTGAACAAGCGTCGCCGGGCTTGGCTCGGCGCTACGGTCATGGTGCTGGTCTGCCTCTCCGCAGCTGCGCAGGCGCAGGACCTGCTGGTCCGCAACGCCACCGTACATACGGCCAGCGCGCGCGGCAGCCTGCAGCACGCCGATGTACTGGTGCAGGGCGGCATCATCCGCGCAGTCGGCAACGGGCTGTCCGCACCGGCCGGGGCCAACGTCGTCGAGGCCGATGGCCGCCCGCTGACACCCGCGCTGTTCGGGGGCATCACCGAGATCGGCATCGAAGAAGTCTCCGGTGAAGCGAGCACGGTCGACAGCACGCTGAAGATCGGCGAACAACCGTTGCGCCCCGAATTCGATGTCACCCTGGCCTACAACCCGGCCTCGGTGCTGATCCCGGTGGCGCGCCTGGACGGCATCGGCTTCACCGCCCTGGGGGCCGCCACCGGTGGCGGCTTCGTCGCTGGCCAGGGCGGTGTGATGCGGCTGGACGGCAGCGCCGATCCCCTCGGGCCGCGCGCGCTGTTCCTGCGCCTGGGGTCGGCCGCAGTGGAACTGACCGGGCATTCGCGTGCGGCGCAATGGATGCTGCTGCAGCAGATGGTGGACGAGGCGCGTGGCCAGGTCGCCGCGGACTCACCGCATGCGCTGCTGACCCCGGCCGGGCGCCGCACGCTGGGCCGCTACCTGGCCGGCCAGGGCCGCATCGTGGTGGAGGTGGACCGTGCGGCGGACATCCGCCAGCTGCTGCGCTGGGCCGCCCGCGAGAAGGTGAAGATCGCCATTGCCGGTGGCAGCGAAGCCTGGCAGCTGGCACCGGAGCTGGCCGCCGCGCAGGTGCCGGTGTTCGTCGACGTGCTGTCCAACCTGCCGGCCAGCTTCGACCAGATCGGTGCAACCCTGGAAAATGCGGCACGCCTGCAACGGGCCGGCGTGGCGGTCTCGTTCGTGCAGCGTGGCGACGCCTCGCACAACGCCCGCAAGATGCGCCAGCTGGCCGGCAATGCCGTGGCCAATGGACTGCCCTGGGCCGACGGCCTGGCCGGCCTGACCCGGGTGCCGGCGCAGGCGTTCGGTGTGGCCGACCAGATCGGCAGCATCGAGCCGGGCAAGCGTGCCGACCTGGTGCTGTGGGAGGGCGACCCGCTGGACGTGGCGCACTATGCCGAACAGGTCTGGCTGGGCGGCCGGGCGATGCCGATGCGCTCGCGCCAGACCGAGCTGCGCGATCGCTACCTGCTGCGCAACGCGCAGCCCTGACCGCATTGAAGGACACCACCATGGCCACCCTGCGCTGGTATTTCGACTTCGTTTCGCCGTACTCCTACCTGCATTGGCAGAAGCTGAAGCAGCTGCCCGAGTTCCCGCGGATCCAGCCGGTGCCGATCGCCTTTGGTGCCGTGCTGCATCACCTGGGCAACCTCGGGCCGGCCGAGATTCCGGCCAAGCGCCGCTTCATCTACCGCCAGCTGCTGTGGACCGCGCAGGCCGAAGGCACACCGCTGCGGTTCCCGCCGGGCCACCCGTTCAATCCGCTGTCTGCCCTGCGCCTGTGCCTGGCCGCGGGTGGCAGCGCACAGGCGGTGGACGTGCTGTTCGACTGGATCTGGCGCGACGGCAATGCCGCCGACAGCGCCGAGGCCCTGCGCGAACCAGCCGCGCGGCTGGGGATCGAGGATGTCGCCAGCGCCATCGCGACTCCCGCGGTCAAGGAGCAGCTGCGGAGGAACACCGAGGCCGCCATTGCAACCGGCGTGTTCGGCGTGCCGACCCTGGCCATCGATGGCGAACTGTTCTGGGGCAACGACGCCCACCCACTGATGGCGGCGGTGCTGGCCGACCCGGATCTGCTGCGGCAGCCCGAATGGCAGCGCCTGGCCGAGCTTCCGGTGGCCGTGCAGCGCAGTCGCTGAACAGGGCGTGCCGCGTTTCCCTCGCGCGCCACGCCAGAATTTGAGATAGATTTCACATTTCCGAACCTACAACCGCCCTGGAGGGGGAGCCGCGGATGCGCATCGGAATCGTCGTCGACTCGGCCTGCGACCTGCCGCAGGACTTCATTGCCGAGCACAACATCGTGCTGCTGCCGATCACCGTACGGATCGGCGAAGCCGTGCTGGCCGATCATCGCGATGAGCAGGCCACCCTGAGCTTCCTGCACGCGCATGTGGCCGAACATGGCGCTGAAGCGGAAACCATCCCCTTCAGCGTCAACCAGATCCGCGACCTGTTCCTGCAGCAGCTGGTGATCGATTACGACCACGTGTTCTGCATGACCATCACCAAGACCCGCAGCCCGATCCACGACAACGCGCTGCAGGCCAGCTTCGCCATCCTCAACGATTACAAGCCGGTGCGGCAGGCAGCGGGCTACAACTCGCCGTTCGCGCTGCGCGTACTTGATACCCAGAACCTGTTCGCCGCGCAGGCCGTGACCGCGGTGGAGGCTGTCCGCCTGCGTGACAGTGGCGCCAGCGTGCAGCAGATCCGCGAACGGCTGGAAGAACTGGCCGGCAACGTGCACGGCTACATGATCACCCGCGACCTGTACTACATGCGCGCACGCGCGCGGCACAAGGGCGACCGCAGTGTCGGCCTGCTCAGCGCGGCACTGGGCAGTGCGCTGGACATCAAGCCGGTGCTGCACGGCTACCGTGGCGAGACCGGGCCGGTGGCCAAGATCAAGGGCTTCGACAGCGCCGTGCAGAAGCTGTTCGCGGTGGTCGGCCAGCGCGTGCGTGCCGGGCTGATGACGCCGACGGTGTGCGTCAGCTACGGCGGCGAACTGGACGAGCTGCGCAGCCTGCCCGGCTATGCACAGATGAAAGAGGTCTGCGCCGGCCATGGCGTGACCGTGTACGAATCGGTGATGAGCCTGACCGGCATGGTCAACGTCGGCAAGGGCGCGGTCACCGTGGGATTTGCCGATGGGCCGCATCGGTTCGAATGAGCGCTGGCCACGGCCGGAATCTGCACATCGATTCCACCCCGACTGTGCCAGCCTTGCCGCACTTCAAGGAGAACTCCATGCCTGCGCAGTACCACATCAGCCTGCCCGATCCGTCCAAGGCCCGCGGCAACGACCCTGACCTGTCCTTCCATTCCCAGGGCGCCGCCGGTTTCGCCGAAGAGCTGCAGGATGCCCTGCGCAGCGGCACGCTGTTCGAACGCTGGAAGGCCAAGCAGCCCGACCCGGATGCGGTGGAACCGCAGTGGGGCGTGACCGACCCGGAGGCCACCGTGACCGGCGAGCAGAAGGACCTGCGCATCAACCTGGTCGCCACCACCCGCATCGACAGTGACGTGTTCAAGCAGCGCCTGCGCCTGCTGGCCGGCAGCCACTGGGAACTGCGCGACGTGCGTTGAGGCACCCGCCCGCCGGGCATGGCCCGGCGCTACCGTGCCCGTGTCGTGATCGACCCGGTGCCGATGACCATGCTCTGGTAGACGCCAACCTTGGTTGGCGCTTGCACAAACGGCTGCCAACCAAGGTTGGCCACTACTGACGCGCCGCCGGGCATGGCCCGGCGCTTCCGAGGGCTGCTCCGGTAGATGCCAACCCTGGCCGGCCACCACCCTGAGAATCCAGCGTGCCTGCGCCCAATCGCTCATCAGCGCCTGCGCAAATCTGATCCAGTCGCGGCCCGCTTCACAAGCTACTGTGCGGGTAACCTGCTGCATCGCCCAGCCAGGGATGTTCTCCAGCGAGATTTGCCTTTACCTGGACGAAGCGTACTTCCAGGGCCACGTCGCCTCGACAGCGGATGGCCAGGTCACCGCCATCACCTCGCGCAGTCTTTCCGCCGAATGGCAGCTCGTCCTACCCCAAGGCGTTGAGGAGCGAGGTGTGCAGGTCAGCATTCCTCCCACCGACCACGATGACGGTCTGGAACAGGAATACTGGTTTTACGGCGAGGTAGCGGACGGGCGTTGATGCGTCCACCGGGTCCACAGCACGTGGCCCGGCGCACGACGGGCTCTGGTAGACGCCACCCTTGGTTGGCGCTCCAAAAAAGCTGCCAACCAAGGTTGGCAACTACCGACGAACCGCCGGGCATGGCCCGGCGTTTCCCTATCGCTACCAGCCACCGCCCAGCGCGCGGTACAGCGCTACACGCGCGATCGCGGCGGCGGCCTGGCTGTTGGCCAGCGCGGCCTGGTTGTCCAGCGCGATGCGCTGGGTGGTCAGCACGTCCAGCATGTCGACCACGCCGGCCTGGTACTGCCGGCGCGCCGCCCCCAGTGCCGTCTCGCTCTCATCCACCGCCACGTGCAGCTGCACCGTGCGCTGCTGCTCGGCACTGTAGCCATCCATGGCGTCGTCCACCTCATGCCAGGCCTGCAACACGGTACGGCGGAACTGCAGGGCCGACTGTTGCTGCTGCAGCCTGCTCAGCGCGAGGTTCGCCTTCAGCCGCCCGCCCTGGAAGATCGGCAGGCTGATCGACGGCCCGATGCTGAAACGGTGCGCGTTCCAGCCATCCAGGTCATCCAGCTGCTTGGCCTGGAAGCCTGCGTCACCATTCAAGGTGATGCGCGGCAGGAAACTGGCCTCGGCCACGCCGATGCCGGCCGTTGCCGCATGCAGTGCCGCCTCGGCACGACGGATGTCCGGGCGACGCTCGGCCAGTTCACTCGGCAGACCCACCGCCACCGCTGGCAACGCCGGCCAGTCACGGCGTACATCCTGCAGCTGCGCGTCCAGTGCCTGCGGCGGCTGTGCCAGCAGGAACGCCAGCGCATTGCGCAGCTGCGATTCGCGATGCCGCAGCGGCGCAATGCGCGCCTGCAGCGAAGCCACCTGCGCGGCCGCGCTGGACACCTGCAGCGTGCTGGCCACGCCCTGCTTCTGGCGCGCCTCGGTCAGCCGTTTGATGTCATGCGCGATGCTGAGGTTGTCCTCGGTGATCGCCAGCAGCTGCCGCGTCGCACGCAGCTGCAGGTAATCACGCGCGGTTTCCGCCAGCAGCGCGATGCGCACGGCGTGTGCATCCTCTTCGGCCATCTGCACGCGTGCGTCGGCCGCTTCCACCTGGCGCCGCACGCGGCCCCACAGGTCCAGTTCCCAGCCCAGGCCGATACCGGCCTGGAACAGCCCGTAGTCATCACGGCCGCCGTTGCCGGAAGGATCATTCAGGCCCACCTCGCTGTTGCGTGCACGCACGCCACTGGCGCTCGCGCTGACGCTGGGCAGGCGATCGGCGGCGGTGATGCCGCGCGCGGTGCGGCTCTGCTGCACGCGGTTGGCGGCCAGCTGCAGGTCCAGGTTGGCCGCCAGCACCTGGTGGGCCAGCTGCCCCAGCAGCGGATCGTCGAAGCCGGCCCACCAGGCGGCGTCCTGATCGATGGCGTTGCCGGCGACAGCCCCACCCCGCCAGTGGCCGGGCAGTTCCGCCTGCGGGCGTACGAAGTCCGGGCCCATCGCGCAGGCAGCCAGGGCCGTGCACAGGGTGGCCGCAACGAAGGTGCGGAAAACGGTAATGGCGCTCATGCGCCCTCCCCGCGCTTGTGGCCCGGTCCGTGCTGCACGCTCTGCGCACGCGCGCGGCTGCCCAGGTCAACGCTGGCTTCCACCGACATGCCGGCACGCAGCTGGTCCAGCAGCGGCTGGCCCGGCTCCAGCACGATCTTCACCGGAATGCGCTGCACCACCTTGGTGAAGTTGCCGGTGGCGTTCTCTGGTGCGACTGCAGCAAAGGTGACGCCAGTGGCTGGTGCAATGCTGTCGATGTGCCCGCGCAGCGGCGTGCCCGGGAATACGTCCACCTTCAGTTCAACCTGCTGGCCGGCCTGCATGCGGGTCATCTGCGTTTCCTGGAAGTTGGCGACCACGAAGGCGCGCTTCAGCGGGACCACCGCAGCCACCGGCGTACCCGGGGTCAGGTAGGCACCGACGCGCACTGCGCGGCGACCGACCATGCCATCGATCGGCGCGCGCAGCACGGTGTGCGACAGATCCAGTTCGGCGCGTGCCTGTGCCGCTTCTGCACGCTGCACCGCCGCCTGTGCAGCCTGCACGCCCGCGCTGAGGATGTCGGTGCGCTGGCGTGCGGTCGACAGTGCGGCCTGGCCCTGCTGCAGATGCGCACTGGCCACGGCCTGCTTCGACTGCGCCTGCTGCGCGTTCTGCACGGTACCGGCGCCATCACGGGCCAGTTCGCGGTAACGCTGCTGGTCGGCACTGGCCAGGGTCAGTTCGGAACGGCTGACATCGACGCTGGCCCTGGCCTGCGCGATCAGCGAGTCCTGCTGGGCCAGTGCGGCCTGCGCATTGGCCAGCTGTGCACGGGCATTGGCAAGGTCGGCACGCGCAGCCTGCAATGCCACCTGGTAGTCGCGGTCGTCGATGCGGGCAAGCACGTCGCCGGCCTTCACCGACTGGTTGTCCTCTACCTCCACGGCACTGACGAAGCCGGCAATCTTCGGCGCTACCAGGGTGTAGTCGGCCACCACGTACGCATTGTTGGTGGTCTGGTGACCGCCATCGCGCAGCAGCAGCCACGCGCCGATGGCCAGGGCCAGCACGCCCAGGCCCAGGCCGGTGTTGAGAGGGGTTCGATTGATCGTCATGAGGGGTTCCTGCGAAAGGTTCAGGCCACGGCGCGTGGCGGATGGATGCGGGTGGGCATCCAGGCAATGAGGGGAATGAAGGCCAGCGCCACCAGTGCGACCACCCAGTACAGGTCGGCAGAAGTCAGCGCCTGTACCTGTGCATGCAGGCGCGCGCCCAGCTGCGGGCCATCGGCCAGCCACGGTTGCTCGCCAAGGCGGTCGACCAGCACGGTGGAATGGAAATGACGGCGGCCTTGGGCGATGGCATCCAGTACGCCACCGGCGAGCACCGCAGCGAAGCCCTTGACCGTGTTGAACCAGGCCGAGGCAAACGGGCCATCCTGTGGCGCCAGGCCGCCGGTGGCCAGCATCAGCAGCGGCAGCACCGCCATCGGCTGGGCAAACACCTGCAGCAGCTGCACCCACAGGAAGTTGTCGCGGATCCAGGCCACGTCCAGGTGCGAGCCCAGCCAGCAGGCCAGTGCCAGCATCGCCAGGCCGGTGGCCTGCACCCAGCGGCAGTCCACCGCGCGGATGTTCAACAGGGCCGCCACCAGCGGCAGCGCGATCACCTGTGGCAGTGCCACCCACAGCAGCATCGGTGCGGTCTGCAGCGGCCGGTAGCCCTGCACGCTGGCCAGGAAGCCGGACGGGATCGAGATCACCGCCAGCAGCACGAACAGCACGCCACCCAGCGTGACCAGCGAGTAGCTGAGATTGCGATTGGCCAACAACTGCAGCTTGAAGAACGGCAGCGGGTGGAACCATTCGTTGATCATGAACAGCACCATCAGGCCGGCACCGCCACCGATCATCAGCGTGATCATCGGCGAATCGAACCAGTTCAGCCGCGGGCCCTGCACCAGGCCCAGCACCAGCAGCACCAGCGCCGGCAGGCCGAGCAGCAGCCCAACGCCATCGAACTGGGCGAAGCGCTCCAGCCGCAGCGGGTCCTGTGGCAGGCCCCAGCCGACCATCGCCATGGCGGCCAGGCAGTACGGCACGATCTGCCAGAACGCCCAGTGCCAGCCCACCTGCTCGACCCAGAACGCGGCCAGCGGCGTGCCCATGCTCGGGCCGAACGTCGCCGTCAACGCGTAGCCGGCCAGGCCGTACAGCTTGATGCCAGGCGGCAGGAAGCGCAGCGCCACGCTCATCAGCAACGGCGGCAGTGCACCGCCGCACAGGCCCTGCAATGCACGCAGCAGCAGGAACACCTGCAGGTTCGGGGCGAGCGGGCACAGCACGCCCAGCACCATGAAGCCACCGATCATCGCCAGCGCGAAACGGCGCAGCGAGAACGTGGCGGCACACCACGGCGCGAAGGCCATCGCGCTGACCGACATCGCGCTGTAGAGGGCGACGATCCAGCTGCCGTCGTCGACGCTGAAACCCATCGCGCCACGGATGTCGGCCAGCGCGACCTTGGTGATGTTCTCGTTGAAGCCGGACACCAGCACCGCCAGCAGCACGCCACACAGGCCGACCAGAATGCGGCGATCGAGCCCGGGGGCGGCGGCAGGACGGGACGCCGCGGCGGCCGGGACAGCGGCGGCCGGCGCACTCATCGCCAGGCGCCGATCCGTGCAGTGCACGGCATGTTGAGGGTCATTGGAATGCGCTCAGTGAAACTCCGGGGAGCGCAGTCTAGGGAGCCGGTACCCTGTGAAAAATGGCGTCGCCGGCATCCCAGGCGTGCGTCCAGCGCACGCCTGCGGGTCTCAGCGGTGGGCGTCCTCGACGCGCTCGCACATGGTCTTGATCGAACGGCGAAGCCACTGGTGCGCGGCATCGTTGTCCAGCCGCGGATGCCAGGCCTGCACGATGGCCGCGGTACGCACCGGGATCGGCAGCGGGAACAGGCGCAGCGGCAGGCGCATGCTGACGATCCGCTCCAGCATCACGCTTGGCATCTGCGGCAGGATCAGGTCTGATTCGGCCGCCGCGAAGATCGCACCGTGGAAGGTCGGGCTGATCAGCGCCACGCGGCGCTGCAGGCCGAGCGTGGCCAGGTCATCATCGATCGGCCCACGCGGCAGGCCACGGCGCGACACCGCGATGTGGTCGCACGCGGCAAAGCGCTCTGCACTGATCTCCTCGTCGAACAGTGGATGGTCCTCGCGCGCGGCGCCCATGAACGAGGTACTGAACAGGTTCTGCACCTTGGTATCGGGCGCATGCTTGCCGGCGGTGCTGATGTACAGGTCGATCCGGCCCTGCGCCATCGCATCATCGTCGGTATCGCCCTCGGGTACGAAGCGCAGCACCGCGCGCGGTGCCTGCTGGCGGAAGATCTCGCGCAGGCGACCGCCAAATCCACCGATGAAGACATCATTGGCGCGCACGCTGAAGGTTCGCTCGAGCACGCGCATGTCCACTTCACGACCGGCGTTGAAGACGCGGTGGGCCTGCTCGATCACATCGCGGACCTGCTCGCGCAGCTGCAGCGCGCGGGGCGTGGGCGCCAGACCGCGGCCGGCACGCACCAGCACCGGGTCACCCAGCGCAGTGCGGATCCGGCCCAGGGTGCGGCTCATCGCCGGCGCGCTCAGGTTCATGCGGCGCGCGGCGGCGGCCACGCTGCATTCGTCAATCAGCACGTCCAGTGCCAGCAACAGGTTCAGGTCCGGCAGGGGCATGACAGTCTCCAGTAAATCAGATGACTCTAGGGCACTTGCAACCACCGTGGGTTGCGTTCGACGCATTCATTGACTGCCGCGCACGGCATGGGTGCGCGCGGTGACATCGGCGACCATCCCCGTCCTGCCAAGGAGACATCCATGTTCACTACCCTGCTGGTCGCCCTGGATGGTGGCCCCCAGCACGCACGCGTGCTGGACCTGGCCGCCGCCATCGCCGGCCCCCACAGCCGCCTGCACCTGCTGTGCGTGCTCGACCCCGAATTCGCGCTGGCGGCCGATGCCAGCGAAGCCGATCGCACCGAGTATCCGGAAGCCGCCCGCCAGCGCTCCCGCGCCGAGGCAGTATTGGCCGAAGCCCTGGCCGAACTGCGCGAGCGCGGCGTCGATGCCATCGCGCAGATCCCCTCCGGCGATCCCGGCGAAGTGATCAGCGAGCAGGCCCGGCGCCTGAAGTGCGACCTGATCGTGATCGGCCATCGCCACCTGTCCCGGCTGGAACGCCTGTTCGAACCCTCGATCGGGCAATGGACCATCGACCACGCGCCCTGTCCGGTGCTGGTGGAAACCCGCGACCCACAGCCCTAGCCACCATGGCCTCCCGTTCCCCCTTGTTTCCCACCCGGGTCAACTACCGCGCCTTCGGTCGACAGTTCGGCCGGGGCGAACAGGCGCTGCTGGGCGCGATACGCCAGCTGCGCGACCCCAATCTGCAGGCCGATGGCCTTGCCCAGCTGAGCGGACTCGGGCTTGGCCAGGAGGGCTGCGACGCCTTCATCGGCCTGCTGCCGCTGCTGGCCGCGCCGGCGGCACCGATCGACCTGTTGCCCGCCGGCTCTCCCTTCATTGCCGCCAGTGAACTGGACCTGCTGGTCTGCCTGCTGCGCATCGCACAATGGCGGCATGCGCGGCCCCGCGAAGACGACACGCTGGCACCGTTGCGCCGGCAGCTGGCGCGCTGTGCAATGGCCGTGCAGGCGGCAAACCTGCCGTTGCGGCAGCGCTCATTGTCCCCGGTCGGGCTGAGGCTGCTCGAACCGACCGGCTGGTTGCGGCAGCGATAAGCCGTCGCGCCCCCCGTGTGATCGCATGCAGAGAGCTGCTCAGCAGTCCATCGTTCCGTGCGTGCTGCCCTCGTCATCCAGCACGTGCGCATGCAGGATCACCTGGTTGCGGCCAGCCCGCTTGGCGGCATACAGGCCGGCATCGGCGTCTGCCAGCAACTGATCGGCACTGGCCAGCGCCGGCGGATGCAGGTAACCCACGCCGATGCTGATACTGACCGATCCTTCCGGCAACGGCAGCGCTTCCACCGCCTGGCGCAGGCGCTCGGCCAGCGCCAGAACGCCCGACAGCGCGCTTCCGGGCACGATCACCGCAAATTCCTCGCCGCCATAACGTGCGACGCTGTCACCGGCGCGACCGGCGCTCGCCTTCAGTACCGCTGCCACGGCCTGCAGGCAGCGGTCGCCGGCGGGATGGCCGTGGCGGTCGTTGAAGGCCTTGAAATGATCGATATCCAACAGCAGCAGGCCCAGCTCGGTGCCACTGCGCCGTGCGCGATTCCACTCGGCCAGCAGCAGCGCGTCGAACTCGCGCCGGTTGGCCACGCCTGTCAGGCCATCCTGGCGCGCCAGCTGGTCCAGCGAGGCCTGCCGTTCCATCAGGTCCACCTGCAGCAGGATGCTGCGCAGGCCGAACCCCAGCGTCGCCACCACGAAACCGCTCACGGCCAGGGGCCGGGCATGGTCGACCACCAGGGTGCCCACCACCAGCAGCAGCAGCGGCAGGATCATCGGGCCCGCCGCCTGCACCGTGCGCGCCATCCGCGGATGCGGCGTCAGGACCCGCGCCGGTGCCTGGCTGAGTGCGAGCAGCGCCAGCAGCAGGAACGGCAGATCGATCAGCAGATCCGCATAGGCACCGAACGCATCACCGGAGGTGTAGTGGTTGATGTAATACGCCACCAACAGGTAGGTCGCCGCATACATCGCCAGCGCGCGGAAAAAGGTACGCCGCTCGGGAACGTCGCCGGCCAGCCAGCGCACCACCGCGAACACGGCGATGCACAGGTTCTGGATATCGAACATGCGTTGCATGTTGGACAACGCGTGGTCGTCGATGTCAACGCGGGCGGCGAACGACTGCGCGTGCACGAAGAACAGCACGCCCAGCAGCGCCGCCATGGCCGCATCGATCAGGCTGATGCTGACCCGTTCCCGGCGCGCCCTGGCCAGGATGAACACCAGGGGCACACCGTAGAGCACGTAAAGGAACAGGCTTGCGCGCGGGGTGAAATCGGCACGCCCGGCGCCCAGGGCGTCGATCATGTTGAACGCCATGCCGCCGGCCCACAGCAGCAGCGCCAATGCCGTGGCGCGCCACCCCAGTGCCGCGCGGTCGCGGCGGGCCCGCCACAGGCAGGCGGCCGCCGCCAGCAACGGGGCACCGGTCAGGAAAACGAAGGAGCCTACCCCGGCCGGACCAGGCCACAAGGCCAGCACCAGGCCATGGCACAGCACATACAGCAGCGCCAGCACTACCGGCATGCATCCCCCGATCCGCAAGGCCGTCTACGCGCACGATAGCGCGGGGCGACGCCACGAGGGTGTGATCCATCGCTGAAAAAGGGGACGGAGGGGATTAAGTCGTTTGCGGCACAGCGGCAAATGCGACTTAATCCCCTCCGTCCCCTTTTTCCCGGGGGCTCAGCCGTGCAGGGCGCGGGCGTGGTGGGCGATGTGCTCGCCGATGAAGCTGCCAATGAAGTAGTAGCTGTGGTCGTAGCCGGGCTGCAGGCGCAGGGTCAGCGGATGGCCGGCAGCGGCGCAGGCCTCCTGCAGGCGCTGCGGCTGCAGCTGGGTCTGCAGGAACTCGTCCGCATCGCCCTGGTCGACCAGCAGCGGCAGGCGCTCGTCAGCCATAGCGATCAGCTCGCAGGCATCCCATTGCGCCCAGTCGGCCGGGTTGTCGCCCAGATAGGCATGGAAGGCCTTCTGCCCCCACGGCACGTGGCTGGGCGCGACGATCGGCGAGAACGCCGACACGCTGCGGTAGCGCCCCGGATTGCGCAGCGCGATCACCAGCGCACCGTGGCCGCCCATCGAGTGCCCGCTGATGGCGCGTGCGCCGGTCGCCGGGAACTCCGCTTCGATCAGCGCCGGCAACTCGTGCACTACATAGTCATGCATGCGGAAGTGCTTCGCCCAGGGCGCACGGGTGGCGTTGAGGTAGAACCCTGCGCCCTTGCCCAGGTCGTAGCCTTCGGCATCGGCCACGTCATCACCGCGCGGGCTGGTATCAGGCGCGACAATGATCACGCCGTGTTCGGCCGCATAGCGCTGCGCGCCCGCCTTGGTGATGAAATTCTGCTCGGTGCAGGTCAGTCCGCTCAGCCAGTACAGCACCGGCAGCGTCTGCGTTTCCGCCTGCGGCGGCAGGTACACGGCGAACTGCATGTCGCAGCCCAGCGTGGTCGAATGATGGCGGTAGACATCCTGCCAACCGCCAAAACAGGCGCGGTGTTCAATGCGTTCCATGGTGCTCTCCTGCACGGCGCGTCAGCGCACGCGTGCTTCTGGTAGATGCCGACCTTGGTCGGCTTATCCACGCCCGGCGTGGACGCCTTGGTTGATCAGTTCATCCAGCTGTGCCAGCAGGCGCAGCAACGATTCGACGCCAGGCTGGCCGTCCAGGTTGCGATACGCCGCGACCGCCACGTCGCTGCGCGGTGGCCACAGGCCGTCGGCGCGGGCTTCGTGCAGGCGCGGCAGGAATACCTGTGCCAGCCAGTGCTCGAACGGCATTTCATCAATGCCGAAGGGCGAGTCCACCGCGCGCGGTGGACCCACGTCGCCCTCGATCCAGCCCAGCGCGCGCAGCGCCTGCTCGATCGGGTCGACCAGGGCCGCGCGTGGATCCTCCGCACGCGGCCTGCGCAGGGCGTCGAACCAGCCCACGCCGCGGCTCAGTAGTGGACCACCGAACGGATCGACTTGCCTTCATGCATCAGGTCGAAGGCGTCGTTGATCTTGTCCAGGTCCATGGTGTGGGTGACGAACGGGGCCAGTTCGATATCGCCCTTCATCGCATCCTCGACCATGCCCGGCAGCTGGCTGCGGCCCTTCACGCCACCGAAGGCGGTGCCCATCCACTTGCGGCCGGTCACCAGCTGGAACGGACGGGTGGAGATCTCCTGGCCCGAACCGGCCACGCCGATCACCACGCTCTGGCCCCAGCCACGGTGCGCGCATTCCAGCGCCGCGCGCATCACGTTGACGTTGCCGATGCACTCGAAGCTGTGGTCCACGCCCCAGGTGGTCATTTCAACGATGACCTGCTGGATCGGCTTATCGAAGTCCTTCGGGTTGATGCAGTCGGTGGCGCCGAATTCGCGCGCCAGTTCGAACTTGGACGGATTGGTGTCCACCGCGATGATGCGGCCGGCCTTGGCCTGGCGCGCACCCTGGATCACCGCCAGGCCGATGCCACCGAGGCCGAACACCGCCACGCTGTCGCCTTCCTGCACCTTGGCGGTGTTGTGCACCGCGCCGATGCCGGTGGTGACACCGCAACCGAGCAGGCAGACGTGTTCCGGGTTTGCTTCCGGATTGATCTTCGCCAGCGACACTTCGGCCACCACGGTGTATTCGCTGAAGGTCGAGCAACCCATGTAGTGGTACAGCGGCTCACCGTTGTAGCTGAAGCGGCTGGTGCCATCGGGCATCACGCCCTTGCCCTGGGTCGCGCGCACGGCCACGCACAGGTTGGTCTTGCCGCTCTTGCAGAACAGGCACTCGCCGCACTCGGCGGTGTACAGCGGAATCACGTGGTCGCCCGGCTTGACGCTGGTCACGCCCTCGCCCACTTCAACCACGATGCCGGCGCCTTCATGGCCCAGCACCACCGGGAACAGGCCTTCCGGGTCATCGCCGGACAGCGTGAACGCATCGGTGTGGCAGACACCGGTGTGGGTGATCTTCACCAGCACTTCGCCCTTCTTCGGCGGGGCGACGTCGATCTCGACGATCTGCAGCGGCTGGCCGGGACCAAAGGCGACGGCGGCACGGGACTTCATGGTGGACTCTCCAGAGACAGGCAATGACAGGATGGGCGGCGCCATGTTGCGCCGTCGTTTATTTCAGGTACGAGCGGATCAACGCGCTCATGTCGCGCACGCGTTCAGCGCGTTGTTCATCGGAGGCGGCGGGTTGCCCGAACTCCTCGCGCAGATGGGCCTCCATCACCTCGGACATCAGGCCGTTGACCGCGCCACGGATGGCGGCGATCTGCTGCAGCACCGGCCCGCAGTCGGCGCCAGCTTCCAGCGCGCGGTCCAGCGCATCGCACTGGCCACGGATGCGGCGCACGCGGGCCAGGACCTTCTTCTTCTCTTCGGGGGAGTGCGGCATGACCAGGCCACCTCGAAACTATACTGGGGGATAGTATACACAGGCAACCATCCCGCTCAATCGTGCCGGTTCAATCGAACAAGCCCTCACCCGCCAGCCCCGCCAGTTCATCCACCACATAGCGCACCTTCGGCCGCAGGTGCCGGGTCGGTGGCCACAGCGCATGGATGTCGATATGCCGCTGCATGTGCGCATCCAGCACCGAGTGCAGCGCGCCGGATTCCAGATGTCGGCGTACCAGTGAAATGGGCATCTGGCAGATGCCCAGTCCTGCGATGGCCGCATCGATCACCGCGTCACCATCGTTGAGCTGGTAGGCCGCGTTCGGGATGAACGTTCCCTCGGCGTCATCACTGCCAATCCGCCACGCCACCGGTTGCCCATGGCGGAAGCCGACGATGCTGCGATGCTGCGCCAGTTCCTCCACGGTCGCTGGCACGCCATGCGCCTGCAGGTACTCCGGCGATGCGCAGGTGACCAGGCGCTGGCGACCCAGCCGGCGCGCGACCAGATGCTCGGCCTGGTGCAACCCGCCGAAGCGGATCAGCAGGTCGATGCCCTCTTCGACCGGATCGACGAAGTGATCTGTGAAGGTCATCGTCAGTTGCAGGTCCGGGTACTGCCGGCACAGGCGCAGCAGCACGGGCAGCACCACCAGCCGCCCGAACGAGGATGGCATGTCGATGCGCAGCCGTCCGCTGGGCAGGCCGGCCGACCCCAGGCAGGCCTCGGCGGCGGAGATTTCTTCCAGCGCCGCCGCGCACGATGCGTAGTACGCCTCGCCGTCGGTGGTCAGCGCGATGCGCCGCGTGGTGCGGTGGAACAGGCGCACGCCCAGCCGCGCTTCCAGCCGGGCGATGGCCTTGCCCACTGCCGAGCGCGAGATGCCCAGCGCCTCGGCAGCCTCGGTGAAGCTGCCTGAGCGGGCCGTGGTAACGAAGGTCACCAGGCCATTCAACGATTCCAGCGGCAGCATCTATCGCGCTCCATTGGGGACAAATAGTCCCGCGCCCAGGGAGATCGAAGCGCTTTATGCGTCTGCATGTCAACTCCATCCTGTGTGCATCGCGCCGCTGGCGCCTTCCCCCACACCGAGATGACCGACATGACCGCCGCCCTGTTCCGCCCCTTCGATCTGGCAGGCACCGCCCTGCGCAACCGCATCGCGATGGCCCCGATGACCCGCGCCCGCAACCCCGGTGCGGTCGCCAACGAACTCACCGCGCAGTACTACCGGCAGCGCGCCAGCGCCGGCCTGATCATCAGTGAAGGCACCCCGGTCTCGCCGCAGGGCCAGGGCTACATCGACGTCCCGGGTATCTGGTCGGCCGAGCAGGTGGCCGGGTGGAAGCTCGTCACCGAGGCGGTGCATGCCGCACAGGGCACGATCTTCGCCCAGCTCTGGCACGTCGGCCGCATGTCGCATTCCTCGCTGCAGCCCGACGGTGGGCAACCGGTCAGCGCCGGTACCCGCCCGGTGGCCAGCGCACCGAAGAACACCTCGTTCGTGTACCTGGACGATGGCAGCCGCGGCCACGCCGATCCCACCCCGGCACGTGCACTGGAGACCGCAGAGATCCCCGGCATCGTCGACGACTTCGTGCGCGGCGCAGAGAACGCCATCGCCGCCGGATTCGACGGCATCGAACTGCATGCCGCCAACGGCTACCTGTTCGAACAGTTCCTCAACCCGGTCATCAACCAGCGCGAAGATCACTACGGCGGCTCGCTGCCCAACCGCGCGCGCTTGATCCTGGACACCGTCGATGCGATGGCCCAGCGCATCGGTGCGCAGCGCATCGGCGTGCGCCTGGCACCGAACAATCTCACCTTCGACATGCCGTTCTACCCCGACAACGAGGCCACCTATCTGTACCTGGCCGAGGAACTGGGCAAGCGCGGCCTGGCCTATGTGCATCTCAACGACAACCAGCAGGCGGGCCAGTCGGTGCTGGGCGAGGCCTTCCTGCAGCAGTTCAAGCAGGCCTACGGTGGCACCGTGATCCTGGCCGGCGGCATGACCCGCGAACGCGCCCTGCAGCTGGTCGAGGCCGGCACCATCGACCTTGCCGCGTTCGGCCAGCCGTTCATCGCCAACCCGGATCTGGTCGAACGCCTGCAGCGCAACATCGCGTTGGCCACGCCCGACCGCAGCACCTATTACGGGGGCGGCGAGGCGGGCTATCTCGATTACCCGGCCGCAGGCTGATCCCGCACGGGGCCCACACGGGGTCGGATCCCCTTCCAACGGAAAGGGCTCTGACCCCTGTTCGGCGAACAAGGAGTCAGAGCCACGCTGCGCCCGGATCCGACCCCAGCCCTCAGGCGTCCTCGCGCACGTAGGCGAACGACTCGTCCAACCGCTCGAAGCCGATCACTTCAGCGACGATGGCCTGTGCCTCGTCTTCGCTGAAGTTCCCTTCTTCAATATCGTCAACGCGGGCGAACAGCCGCTGCAATGCCGCGTACTGGTCGCCGCGCAGGAAGGAATGGTGAGTCTGCAGCCAGCGCTGCAGATTCCCGGCCAGCTTGCCGTGCGACAGCAGTGTGTACGGCCGCTGGTAGTCGGCAACCGCTTCGACCATCTTGCGGAACACGAAATCCTGGTAGCTGGCGGCCAGCACGTCGGCACGGTCGTCGTCATGCCACACCATCACCACCGGCGGTTCGCTGAAACCGGGCGCGTTGCTCCAGAAACAGTAACTGTCACCCGCGCCGGTCCGCGCAAAGGGCAGCAACTGCAGGTCAGTGCGCAGGGGATTGTAATGATCCTCCGCGGTCAGCTCCTGCCACGCCTCGAGCAGTTCATCGTCCTCCAACGGCTCATAGTCCTGGGCGTACAGCAGCACCGGCGGTTCTGCCTGCAGCGCCGGGAATACCACCTCGGACCATTCCGGATGGGGAGCACCCCAGCTCAACCGACCCGCTGCATGCAACTGCTTGAACAGGGGCGGGAAGGTCTGGCCGGTGGCCTGTTCGATGCCGGATAGCGCGCTCATGGATGTCCTTGTCGATCGAGACCGCCCAGCTTGCCCGAATCCGCGCAGGAGATGAACCGGCAGCACCACGCGGCAGGACTAGACTGCGACCACCGGATGCCGCCCATCGCTACCATGAACGCCACTGCCCACAGCTTCATCGTCAACATGGACGTGCCCGACCTGGCCGCCGCCGAAGACTTCTACATCCGGGCCTTCGGCCTGCGCATCGGCCGCCGTCTCGGCCCGGGCGCCGTGGAGCTGCTCGGTGGGCCAACGCCGCTCTACCTGCTGCACAACGACGCCGGCAGCGCCGCCACGGAAGACGGCGACGTGCGCGACTACGAGCGTCATTGGACGCCGCTGCACCTGGACTGGGTGGTGGATGACATTGAAGCCGCGCTGGCACGTGCAGTTGCGGCCGGGGCGACACTCGAGCAGTCCGTGCGCGAGCGTCGTTGGGGACGCATCGCCGTACTGGCCGATCCGTTCGGGCATGGCTTCTGCCTGATCCAGTTCAGTGGCGAAGGCTACGATGCACTGGTTGAATGACCGGCGCGCCGTTCACCACGGCAACGGCACTGCTTCGCCGTTGGCGCGCTCGCCGTAGTACAGCGAAGGCAGCAGCCGCGACAGGAAACTGAACTCCGTATAGCAGTGCCTGAGCAGGCCCAGGCCGACCGCGTCGCCGGCATCGCGACGCGGATCGGCGCTGTCCAGGCCGAGCACGAAGCGGCTGCGCAGCACGCAGCCAAACGGCGTATCGCGCGCCACATGCAGCATCTGCCCATCGCAGGGATCGCCCTGTACATCCAGACGCACGTGATCACCGAAGCCGATGCGCGCGGCGATCACTGCCGATACATGGCCTGCATCCTGTGCCGCCTGCAGGCGTTCGGGCACCAGCAAGGTGCGCGGGTCATGGAACTTCAGGCGCGCCGCCACCGGCGGAATGTCAGCGAGCGATTCCACCGCATGGATGCTGGCGCCGTGGTAGCTGCGCCCGCGCTGCCAGGCCGCGTCCCAGCCGCGATGCTCGACATGATCGACCGGATGCCACCAGCGGATGTGCTGGGTGGTCTCGAAGAAGGTGAACCACCAGTCCAGCATGCGGCCCTTGCAGCCGTGCAGATCGGTGCGCACCGCCACCAGCAGCGTGCCGTCTTCGCGGCGCTGGATGCCGGTTTCCAGATGCATCGGCGCCGGGTCCAGCAGATCGTGGTGGTCCAGCCAGGGGCGAGCGTTCACAGCGGTATCCATGGGAGTCTCCTACGGGTTGGGAGACCCGACAATACGGAAACGCTTTCCGTTTCGCAATTAACCGGGTGCGGTAAGATGGGCGCAATGAACAGCACCACCCTGCCCGCGCCCACATCACCGACCCGCCGCCGTGGCCGCCCTGCGCGACCGGAAGCCGAAGTCCGCCACGCGGTGCTGCAGGCCACGCTGGAGCTGCTGCTGGCACAGGGTTACGAGGCCACCACCATTGAAGCGGTGGCGGCGCACGCCGGGGTGGCGAAGAAGACCGTGTACCGCCATGCCAGCAACCGCGAGGAGCTGGTCGGGTTGGCGGTGCGTGAGTGGACCGACGGCTTCGCGCTACAGCTGCAGCGTGATGCGCGCAATGCCCAAGAGGTCGTGCCGTTGCTGCAGGACATCCTGCACGCGGTGTGCACGCAGGCGCTATCGGCGCAGGCGGTGCAGGTGTTCCGCCTGCTGGCCACCGATTTCCCCGGCAAGGACGCGCTGCTGCAGGCCTACCTCGACAACGGCATCGAACGCGGCCGTGCGCTGCTGGCCGACTGGCTGGCACGTCAGCAGCAGCGTGGACTGCTGCGCGAGGGAGATTCCGCATGCATGGCGCGGCTGATCCTGGCGATGGCCGTGGCCGAGCCGCTGCGCGAACGCGTGATCGGCGTGGTGGCCGAGGATGCGCCGGTGGAGATGCATCTGCGTGAGTGCGTGGCGTTGTTGGCGCCGGTGTTGCAAGGGCCGTAGCGTGGTGCCATCCACGCATGGCGTGGATCTACCGGCCGATGTCGATTCGTTGATCGGCAACGCCCTGCCCCGGCAGGTGCCGACCGTTGGTTGGCAATGGCCTGCCCCGGTGGGTGCCGACCGTTGGTCGGCACCACGTCATCCATCGCAACTCACTCGCGCAACATATCCACGAACGCACGCAACGCGCCCGGCATCTGCCGCTGCTTCGGGTAGTACAGCGCGAAGCCGGCAAACGGCTCGCTCCAGTCTTCCAGCACCGCCACCATCTGCCCCGATTCGATGTACGGCCTTGCCGTGTCTTCCAGCACGTACGCCAGGCCGATGCCATCCAGAACGGCGCGCACGATCGTGCCCTGCTCGCACAGGGTCAACCGCCCGGGCACGTCGATCTCCAGCGCCTGCCCATCGCGCTCGAACTGCCACTTGTACAGGTGCCCACTGGCGAAGCGGAAGCGGATGCATTCGTGCGCGGCCAGGTCGCGCGGATGCTGCGGTGCCGGCCGACGCCGCAGGTAGTCCGGCGAGCCGACGATCAGCCCGCGCAGTGGCGGCCCCATCGGCACCGCCACCATGTCCTCCGGCACGAACTCATGCAGGCGCACGCCGGCGTCGTAGCCCTCGGCGACGATGTCGACCAGGCCGTCATTTTCGGTCAGCTCCACCCGCACGTCGGGATGGGCGTGCAGGAAGCGCGCCAGCCTCGGCCCCAACTGGGTCGGTACCGCCGCGCGGGTGGCGTTGATGCGCAGCAGGCCGGCCGGGGCTGCGCGGAAGTGGTTCATTTCTTCCAGTGCGTCGTGCACCTGCCCCAACGCCGGCTGCAGGCGCTCCAGCAGGCGCTGCCCGGCCTCGGTCAGGGCCACGCTGCGGGTGGTGCGATGGAACAGGCCCACGCCCAGCCGCTCTTCCAGCGCGCGGATCGCATAGCTCACCGCCGAGGTCGACAATGCCAGTTCGGCACCGGCGCGGCGGAAGCTGCGATGGCGGGCGACTGCGGCAAACGCGGCCAGATGGGTCAGGTTGTCAGTGGCCATTGTGCAGTTTCACTTGATGAATCATGCCGATATCCGCGCTTCTTGCTGCTGATTGCGGGGCGTATTGTAAAACGCCTTTCGATAAACCCTGCCAAGGATTCCCCATGTCCCTCGCCCGTGGTTACGCCGCCCATTCCCATACCGACCCGCTGGTCCCGTACGAGTTCGAACGCCGCGCGGTCGGCCCGGACGACGTGCGCATCGAGATCCTCTACAGCGGCATCTGCCATTCCGACCTGCACCAGGCCCGCGATGACTGGGGTGGCTCGATCTACCCGATGGTGCCGGGCCACGAGATCATCGGCCGGGTGACCGAAGTCGGCAGCAACGTCACCCGCTTCAAGGTTGGCGACCACGCCGGCGTCGGCTGCATGGTCGACTCGTGCCGCCACTGCGACGCCTGTGAGCACGATCTGGAGCAATATTGCGCCGAAGGCGCGACCTGGACCTACAACGGCCGTGAACGCGAAACCGGCGCGCCGACCTACGGCGGCTATTCCGACCACGTGGTGGTCGAGCAGCGCTTCGTGGTGAAGGTGTCCGACACCCTCGACCTGAAGGCGGCCGCCCCGCTGTTGTGCGCCGGCATCACCACCTGGTCGCCGCTACGCCACTGGAAGGTCGGCCCGGGGCAGAAGGTGGGCGTGATCGGTCTCGGTGGCCTTGGCCACATGGGCGTGAAGTTCGCCAAGGCACTGGGCGCGCACGTCGTGATGATCACCACCACGCCGGAAAAGGGTGCCGATGCCAAGCGCCTGGGCGCCGATGAGGTACTGGTCTCGCGCGATGCCGCGCAGATGAAGGCGCACGCCGGCAGCTTCGACTTCCTGCTCAACACCATCCCGGTCGGCCATGACACCAACCCGTACATGGGCCTGCTCAAGCGCGAGGCCACCATGTGCCTGGTCGGCGTGCTGACCGAACTGGACCCGCCGCTGACCGGCGGCAGCGTGATCTTCGGCCGCAAGCACCTGACCGGCTCGGCAATCGGCGGCATGGCCGAAACCCAGGAAATGATGGACTTCTGTGCCGAGCACGGCATCGTCAGCGACGTCGAGATCATCGACATCAAGAACGTCAACGAAGCCTGGGAACGCATGGCGAAGAACGATGTGCGCTACCGCTTCGTGATCGACATGGCGACGATGCAGAACGCCGCCTGATCCAGGGCAGATGCGAAAAAGAAAAACCCCGGCAATGCCGGGGTTTTTCTTCTGGTAGTGCCGGCCGCTGGCCGGCAACCCCATACATCTGCCGGCCAGCGGCCGACACTACCGCAATCCACTCAGTACGCGAACTCGCGGAACACCGGATCGACGTCGCCGTGCCAGCGGCCATGGAACAGCGCCAGCTTGCGCTCGGCCGGGGTCAGGCCGGATTCGACGATCTCCTGCAGCACGTCCAGGAACTTGCTCTCGTCCTGGCCGTCGGCATTGCGCGCCGCACGGCGCCTGAGGCCTTCGACGGAAATCTTCACCGCTTCGCGGGCCAGGTCGCGCACCGTGCCATTGCGGAACGGCAGGTTCATCGCATGCTTCGGCACGCCGTCGCGCAGTGCATGGCGCTCGGCCAGGGTGAAATCGCGTACCAGGTCCCAGGCGGCATCCAGTGCGGTGTCGTCATACAACAGGCCCACCCAGAATGCCGGCAGCGCACACAGGCGGCTCCACGGGCCACCATCGGCACCGCGCATTTCCAGGTACTTCTTCAGGCGCACTTCCGGGAACGCGGTGGTCATGTGGTCCGACCAGTCGCGCAGCGTCGGCAGCGCACCCGGCAGCACCGGCAGCCTGGCCTGCATGAAATCGCGGAAGCTCTGCCCGCTGGCGTCGTGGTAGATGCCATCGCGGTAGGAGAAATACATCGGCACGTCGAGCAGGTAGTCGACATAGCGCTCGTAACCAAAACCATCCTCGAACACGAAGTCGAGCATGCCGGTGCGGTCGGCGTCGGTGTCGGTCCAGATGTGCGAGCGGTAGCTCAGGTAGCCGTTCGGCTTGCCTTCGGTGAACGGCGAATCGGCGAACAGCGCGGTGGCGATCGGCTGCAGCGCCAGCGACACGCGGAACTTCTTCACCATGTCCGCTTCGGTGGCGTAGTCCAGGTTCACCTGCACCGTGCAGGTGCGGGTCATCATGTCCAGGCCCAGCGAACCGACCTTGGGCATGTACGAGCGCATGATCTTGTAGCGCCCCTTCGGCATCCAGGGCATTTCATCGCGCTTCCACTTCGGCTGGAAGCCCATGCCGAGGAAACCCAGCTGCAGTTCGCCGGCCACCTGTGCCACTTCGTTGAGGTGGGTACCGGTCTCCACGCAGGTCTGGTGGATGGTCTCCAGCGCCGCGCCGGACAGCTCCAGCTGACCGGCCGGTTCCAGCGTCACCGAGGCACCGTCGCGCAGCAGCGCGATCGTGTTGCCGTTTTCCTGCACCGGCTCCCAGCCGAAGCGGACCAGGCCGTTGAGCAACGCTTCGATGCCGCGCTCGCCCTCGAAGGTCGGCGGGCGCAGGTCATCCAGGCGGAACCCGAACTTCTCGTGCTCGGTGCCGATGCGCCACTGCGCGCGGGGCTTCTCGCCGGAGGCGATCACCTCCACCAGCTGCGAGCGGTCGGTAATGGGGGTATCGGCGACGTGGCTGGGGCTCGACAAGGGGAAGGCTCGCTGGACAGTGGCGGGGGATGTGGGGCTCGCGGCCTTCCATCGCAAGGGCGCACTATAGCGTGGCACCCCGTTGCGTCATGCGACGGTGACGGGTTTCAGCATCCTACCGACGCCCTCTTGACCCTCGTACACTCGGCGTCATGAACCGTCATTCGCGACACCCCGAACTGCACCGCTCCGAGCGCGTCGGCTGGTTGCGTGCCGCCGTGCTGGGGGCCAACGATGGCATCGTCTCGGTGGCCGGCCTGGTGGTCGGCGTGGCGGCCAGCGGCGCCTCCGCCACCACTATCCTTGCCACCGGCGTGGCCGGCACCGTGGCCGGCGCGATGTCGATGGCCGCCGGCGAGTATGTGTCGGTGCAGACCCAGGCCGACACCGAAGCGGCCGACCTGGCAATGGAAAAGCGCGAGCTGCGCGAAGACCCGCACAGCGAACTGGAGGAGCTGGCCGCGATCTACCGCCACCGCGGCCTGGAGCCTGCATTGGCCCGGCAGGTGGCCGAACAGCTTACCGCCCACGATGCACTGGGTGCCCACGCCCGCGATGAGCTGGGCATCACTGACACCCTGCGCGCGCGCCCGCTGCAGGCGGCGCTGGCCTCGGCCGGTGCGTTCACCTGCGGTGCGGCGCTGCCGGTGCTGACCGCCCTGCTCGCGCCGACCGACAAGGTTGCGTTGATGACCACGGCCAGCACCCTGCTCGGCCTGTGCCTGACCGGCGCGGTGGCGGCCCAGGCCGGGGGCGCACCGCCTGTACGCGGCGCGGTCCGGGTGATGTTCTGGGGCGCGCTGGCGATGGCTGCGGCGGCCGGCGTCGGTCGCCTGTTCGGTGCCCAGGTGTCATGACCGGCATGCTGCCAGCGGCCACTGCGTTGCTGGCCGAGATGGCCAGCCTGGCCGGCTGCGGGCGCGCCGAGGGCTATGCCTGCATCACCGCACGCCGCGAGCATGGCGCCAGCTCGGTGGAGGTTCCGCAACCGCAGTTCGCGATCCTGCTGGAAGGCCGCAAGCAGGTACGTACCGCACACCAGTCGCTGACGTTCGTTCCCGGCGACATCCTGCTGCTGACCCAGCGGTGCCGCATCGACGTGGTCAACACCCCCGATCCCTGCAGCGGCCGCTACCTCAGTGCCATCGTGCCGCTCTGCACCGAAGTGCTGGCGGCGGCGCGCACGCTCTGGAATGAAGAGCTTCCCGCCCCCGGCCAGGCGATGGCGCGACTGCCGTTGATCGACCATGGCGCGGTGCTGCGCCAGTGGCGGCAATCGCTGCAGGACGGCCGTTACAGCGACGCGCGGCTGGCCCTGGCCTCGCTGGTGCTGACCCTGTGCCGACAGGGCCATGGCAACCTGCTGCTGCCGCAGGCGCCGAGCCTGGGCGAACAGATCCGCGACCGCATCGCCGCCGAACCAGCACGCGACTGGCAATCACGCGATGTGGAAGAACAGTTCGCGCTGAGCGGCGCGACCCTGCGCCGTCGCCTGGCGGCCGAGGACACCAGCCTGCGCCAGCTGCTCACCGAGGCCCGGCTGGCACATGGCATGCAGCTGCTCTACACCACCGACCTGCCGTTGAAGACCGTGGCCGCACGCGCGGGCTACCGGTCTGCGGCCAGTTTCAGCAAGCGCTTCGCCGAGCAGTACGGGCTGGCTCCCACAGATATTTGAGGGGGTTCGGCAGGGCTGCGCCCTGCACCTGCCGAAGCAAGAGCAAGAGCAACAGCAATAGCGTGCATCCCGTGGGATGGCGGGGCACTGTGGGTTTGCGGGGACGCCGTAAACCCGTCCATGGGGGCTTGGTCGCCGCATCCATGCGGCTCACACCCCGCCAACCCACAGTGCCCCGCCTTCGACAGATTCCGGCGGCTGTTGGTAGGTGTCGACCTTGGTCGACACATCTGTCAGATATCGAAATCGATCTGGGGTCAGATCCGTTTTCCTGCGGAAAACGGATCTGACCCCGCGAGCTGACAGATCGCGGAAAACTGTCGAAGGCGGGGTGGGTC
This sequence comes from Stenotrophomonas sp. YJH_SMC_127, assembly GCF_059372445.1. Lineage (NCBI taxonomy): Bacteria > Pseudomonadati > Pseudomonadota > Gammaproteobacteria > Lysobacterales > Lysobacteraceae > Stenotrophomonas > Stenotrophomonas sp. YJH_SMC_127. The sequence continues at coordinate 961,092 of NZ_JCAFVO010000001.1, forward strand.
CGGTTGCGGGAGTGTCCGCGGCATGGATGCCGCGGCCAAGCCCCCATGGGTGAGGGCGCTTTGCTTGCGAAGCACTGCTTCGCAAGCGCCCGAACGCCCAGCCGCCAGCGACTGGGCCGGACCGCGGAGCGGGGTTTACGGCGTCTCCCGCAACCGGACCCACCCCGCCATCCCACGGATAGCCCGCTGTCGCTGTTGCTGTTGCTTCGGCCGTTGCCCTGGCTCGTAGCAGGTGCAGGGCGCAGCCCTGCAGACAACACCCCCTTCCCTGAGCATTCCGCGTAGTGGTTTGAGCGCCGTGCACACGCCGGCCACGGCACGCTGGGCACAACGGAACCGCCCGTCATCCACCGAGAACCGCCATGATCCTGCGTCCCCTGCCGCTGCGCGGCGCCCTGCTGCTGGCCCTGTCGTCCCTGCCGCTGGCTGCACTGGCCGAAGCCACCTCGCCCGCTCCCACCCAGCAGGTGCCCGGCGTCTACCACCAGCGCGTTGGTGCGCTGCAGGTCACCGCCCTGTTCGACGGCGTGGTCGCGCTGGGCCGGCAGGAAGTGGTCGACGTGCCGCCGACACTGGTCAGCCGCCTGTTGGAAGGCCGCTACGTACCGGAAGACAAGAAGGGCCTGCAGACCGCGATCAACGCCTTCCTGGTGCGCCAGGGCAACCACCTGACCCTGGTCGATACCGGCACCGCGCAGTGCTTCGGCCCCGGCCTGGGCCAGGTGCTGGGCAACCTGCGCGCCTCCGGCGTGGACCCGGCCGAGGTGGACGAGGTGCTGCTGACCCACGCCCACCCGGACCATCTGTGCGGCGTGCTCGACGCGCAGGGCAAGCCGGCCTACCCGAATGCCACGGTGTGGTTGTCCAAGGCCGATGCCGATTACTGGCTCAGCCCGGCCAGCGAGGCCACGGCACCGAAGGGCGTGCGCTTCGCCTTCCCGCTGGCACGCAACGCGGTCGCGCCCTACCAGGCCAGCGGCCACCTGCACACGTTCAGCCCCGGCGATGCGCTGCCCGGTGGCGCGGTGGCGATGGACACCCACGGCCATACCCCCGGCCATGTCTCCTACCGGTTCGACAGCCAGGGCCAGTCACTGCTGGTGTGGGGTGATGTGCTGCACTTCCATGCGGTGCAGTTCGCGCACCCGGAAGCGGCATTCGAGGCGGATTCGGACCGCAAGGCGGCCATCGCCAGCCGTCGCGGGCTGCTGCAGCAGGCCACCGTCAACGGTTGGTGGGTGGCCGGTGCGCACCTGCCGTTCCCGGGCCTGGGCCATGTGCGTGGTGAGGGCCAGGCCTATGCGTGGGTGCCGGCGGAGTATTCGCCGTTGTGAGGGTGTGCCGACCAAGGTCGGCACCCACCCGATCGGGTAGCGGCCGGCTGCCCGGTAGCGCCCGGCTGCCAGCCGGGCGACCGGCAATGCCTTATTCCAGCCCCAGCCAGCCGCCGATCACGCCGCGGGCTTCGTCCACGCCGGTGCGGTCCTCGCCGGAGAACACCTGCACGCTCACGCTGTCGCCATAGGCCGATTGCAGCTCCTTGCGCACCTTCTGCAGGGACTGCATCTGCTGGCTGCGGCTGAGCTTGTCGGCCTTGGTCAGCAGCGCGTGAGCCGGCAGGCCACGCTGCACGGCATAGGACAGCATCTGCCGGTCGTAGTCCTTCAACGGATGGCGGATGTCCATCACCACCACCAGGCCCTTCAGCGCCTCGCGGGTGCGGAAATACCGGTCAATGAAGGCCTGCCAGTGCGCCTGCAGGTCCAGCGGCACCTTGGCGTAGCCGTAACCGGGCAGGTCGACCAGATGCGCTTCCGGGGTGACCTGGAAGAACACCAGCTGCTGGGTGCGGCCGGGGGTCTTGGAGACACGGGCCAGGGCGTTCTGGCGGGTCAGTGCGTTGAGCGCACTGGACTTGCCGGCGTTGGAGCGGCCGGCGAAGGCCACTTCAGCCCCTTCGTCGGGCGGCAGCTGCCGCACGTTGTGGGCCGAAAGGTGGTAACGGGCGCGTTCGATGAGCAATGACATGTGCCTAGGATCGCATGTTGCGGCGCCGCGCGCCCGTGCCGGCGGCCGCTGCGGCCATTTTGCTGCACTGCTGCGTTGACCGTGCGCGGAAACGGCGTTGATAATCCGGGCGATGCCGGCGGCCACCGTCCGGCCCGGTCCATACGGAGCTTCAGCATGCGCCACGCTCGCGTTCTTGCCGTATCCGCCCTTGCCACTGCTGTAGTCGTTGCCGCTGCTGCGTTCGCGCAGACCACGTTGACCCCGCTGCCCGACAACGGGCCGATCAATACCGCCTCGCTGGAGGTGGACTTCAGCAAGACCCACTGGGGCGATGCCAAGACCGGCCAGACCAAGGCGACGGCCTGTGCGGCCTGCCATGGCGCCGACGGCAATTCCACGGTGGAGATGTATCCGTCCATCGCTGGCCAGAGCGAACGCTACGTGGCCCAGCAGATGGCCCTGATCGCCAATGGCCAGCGCAGTTCCGGCGCCGCGGTGGCGATGGTGCCGTTCGTGCAGAACCTCACCCCGCAGGACATGCGCGATATCGGCGCCTACTTCGCCACGCAGAAGGCCAACGCGGGCATCGCCGATGACACGGCGGTCACCGACGGCCCCTACAAGGGCATGAAGTTCTACGAGATCGGCCAGCAGCTGTACCGCGGCGGCGATGCCAAGCGCGGCCTGCCGGCCTGCATGGCCTGCCACGGCCCCAGCGGTGCCGGCAATCCCGGCCCGGCCTATCCGCACCTCGGTGGGCAGCACGCCAGCTATGTCGCGCGCCGCCTGCAGGAGTACCAGGCCGGCCAGACCAACGAGACCGACAAGGCGCACTTCCAGATCATGGCCACGGTCGCGCAGAAGCTCAGCGAGCAGGAGGTGCAGGCGCTGTCGAGCTACCTGCAGGGCCTGCACAACAAGGCCGACGATGTGGCCGCTGCGGCCACGCCGACGCAACCGGCTGCCGCCCCCTGACCACCACTGGTCGGCCCGGGCCGCGACGCCGGCCCACGGCTGCGGTATGTTTCCTTCACGCCGGCGACCGCGCCGGCGTTGCTTTTTTCAACGGAGATGCGTGTCGATGAGGTTGATTTCCCGCCTGCTGTTGTCCGTGCTGGTGCTGCTGCCGCTGGCAGCCTGCGCCGCCACCCCCGCCAATGCCCCGCTGGTCGAGGGCAAAGACTACGAGCGCATCGCCCAGCCAGGCCCGTTCCAGCCGCTGGCCGGCAAGATCGAAGTGGTCGAGGTCTTCGGCTATACCTGCCCGCACTGCGCCCATTTCGAACCGCAGCTGGAAGCCTGGGCGGCCAAGCTGCCGGCCGACGTGCGTTTCACCCCGGTGCCGGCGGCCTTCGGTGGCGCCTGGGATGCCTGGGCACTGGCCTACTACGCCGCCGACGAAGTCGGCGTGGCCAAGCGCAGCCACGCTGCCGTGTTCAAGGCCCTGCACGAGCAGGGATCGCTGCCGATGCAGAACGTCTCGGCCGATGAGCTCGCCACGTTCTACAAGGCCTACGGCGTGACCCCGGACCGCTACCTCCAGGCGCTGCGCGGCGATGCCGTGCAGAAGAAGGTCGAGGCCGCGCGCGCGTTCGCCCAGCGCACCAAGATCCCGGGCACTCCGGCCATCATCATCAACGGCCAGTACCTGGTGCGCGGCGACAGCTTCGACGACCAGCTGCGCATCGCCTCGGCGCTGATCGCGCAGGCCCGCGCCGCCCGCGGCCGCTGAACCAACGCCCACCCTCGACACGGCGCTGTCGCCGCCGCATGTCATCATTTCCCCCTGGCTGGCGCCTGGCGCCGGCCCCCACCTTTCCAGATGCTGGAGACGTTTCCATGAAGATCCGTTACGCCCTCGCCCTCGCAGCGCTGCTGCCGATCCTGGCTGCCTGCACGGCTGATGACGGCAGCACCAACACCACCGCGGCCCCGGCCGCACCGGCAGCCGCCCCGGCCACCACCGAACCGGCCGCTGCGCCGGCCACGGGCAGCGAAGGCACCGCTCCGGCTGCCGCCGAAGGCGAAAAGGCCCCGGCCGAAGCCGCCCCCGCCGCGGCGCCGGCCCCGACCACCGCCGCGCTGACCGGCCCGGCCCCGGTGGAAGGCGCCGATTACCAGGTGATCCCGAACGGCCAGCCGTTCCAGCCGGCTGCCGGCAAGATCGAAGTGACCGAGATCTTCGGCTACGTCTGCCCGGCCTGCGCCGCATTCCAGCCGCTGGTCGGCCCGTGGAAGGCCGGCCTGCCCAGCGACGTGAACTTCGTCTACGTGCCGGCCATGTTCGGCGGCACCTGGGATGACTACGCCCGTGCCTTCTACGCCGCGCAGACCCTGGGCGTGCAGGAAAAGACCCACGAAGCGCTGTACGCCGCCATCCACTCGCAGAAGACCCTGAAGGGCGAGCGCGGCCGTGACTCGGTGGAAGACATCGCCAAGTTCTACGCCGCCTATGGCGTGGATCCGAAGCAGTTCGCCGCCACCATGGGCAGCTTCGCGGTGAACGCCAAGACCAACTCGGCCAAGCAGTTCGCCCAGCGCAGCCAGATCAGCGGCACCCCGTCGATCATCGTCAACGGCAAGTACCTGGTGAAGGGCAAGAGCTTCCCGGACATGCTGCGCATCGCCGACCACCTGATCGCCCGCGAACGCGGTGCGGCCCAGGCTCACTGATCCAAGAGAAGCATTTCCCGGCCGTGAATTCCCCCCGTACACGGACCCTGCGCTTGCTGACGGCCAACATCCAGGCCGGCTCAAGTACCCGCCGCTACAGCGACTATGTGACCCGCAGCTGGTCACATGCGCTGCCGGCGGGGCGCAAGCGCAGCAGCCTGGACGCGATCGCCACCCTGGCGCGCGACCATGACATCGTCGGCCTGCAGGAGGCCGACCCGGGCAGCCTGCGCTCGGGCTTCACCAACCAGACCCACTACCTGGCCCAGCGCGCCGGCTTCAACTACTGGAGCCACCAGCCGAACCGGCGCATGGGCGGCGTGGCATCCAGTGCCAATGGCCTGCTGAGCAAGCTGGAACCGGTGGAAGTGCAGGACCATGCCCTGCCCGGCCGCATCGGCGGGCGCGGCGTGCTGCTGGCCAAGTTCGGCGATGGTACCGATGGCCTGGCGGTGGCGGTGGCGCATCTGTCACTGGGCGCGGGCTCGCGGATGTCGCAGCTGGGCTTCATCGCCGAGCTGCTGTCCGACCACCCCAACGCGGTGCTGATGGGCGACTTCAACTGCCTGGCCGAACGCCCGGAAATGCAGGTGCTGTACCAGAAGACCCGGCTGCAGCCCCCGGGCTGCATCGTGCCGACCTTCCCCAGCTGGCGCCCCGACCGCGCCATCGACCACATCCTGGTCAGCAGTGGCCTGCAGACTCGTACCGTGGAAGCCGTACCAGCCGCGTTCTCCGATCACCTCGCCCTGGCGATGCAGATCGACGTCCCGGCCGACACCCTGCGCTGACTCGCCCTTACGGTAGGTGCGGACCGTTGGTCCGCACGCTCTGCGCCGGGCGCCGCCCGGCGCCCCCTAAATCGGGGCATAAACGACTTAATCCCCTCCGTCCCCTTTTTTTCAGGCGGTGACGGGTGCCTTCAGGCGCCGCGCGGTCGTCGTGCTGCCCACCGAGGCCAGCACCGTGCAGCCGATCGCCAGCCACTGCAGCCCATGCAAGTGCTCGTGCAGCAGAAGCATGGCCCACAGCGCGGCCACCGCCGGTTCCATGCTGATCAGGATGCCGAAGGTCTCCTTCGGCAGGCGCTTGAGCGCCATCATCTCCAGTGACATCGGGATCGCGCTGGACACCAGCGCCACCAGCAGCCCGGCGGCCAGGATCTTCGGGTCGAGCAGCGCGGCACCGGCATGCACCACGCCCACCGGCACCACCACCAGGGATGCCGCCAGCAGCCCCAGCGACACCGAATGCCCGGCATGCAGGTGGCCGGCACGCTTGCCGAACACGATGTACAGGCCCCAGCACGCCGCAGCCCCCATCGCATACAGCACGCCAGCGGGATCCAGCGCCGGACCACCGCCGATCGGCAGCAGCAACAGCAGCCCCACCGCTGCACAGCCCACCCAGAGGAAATCGATCGGCCGCCGCGACGACAGCATCGCCACCGTCAGCGGCCCGGTGAATTCGATGGCCACCGCGATGCCGAAGGGAATGGTGCGCAGGGCCATGTAGAACAGCAGGTTCATCAGGCCCAGGGTGAGGCCGTAGCGCAGGATGGTGATGGCATCCGGGCGGCTGGTCTTCCAGCGCCACGGCCGCCAGAACAGCAGCAGCAACAGCGCCGAGAAGCCCACGCGCAGCGCGCTGGTGCCCTGCGCGCCGATCAGCGGGAACAGGTGTTTTGCGTAGGAGGTGCCGATCGCCAGCGAGGTGACCGAGCCGAGCACCGCCAGCGCCGGCAACATCGGCGCGAGTCGTGAGGTCTGCATGGGCAAAGTCTATTGCGCCAGCGCCGAGCACTTGGCTCAATTGACGGCCCGTTCGTGCAACTTCTGCTCGCCATGGCCACCGCCCCCGTGCTCGACAGCTTCGACCGCGCCATCCTCGACCTGCTGCAGCGGGACAACACCCTGCCGCAGCGCGAAATCGCCGAGGCCGTGCACCTGTCCACGCCGGCCGTGCAGCGCCGCATCAAGCGCCTGCAGGACAGCGGCGTGATCGCGGCCAATGTGGCGGTGATCGCCGCCGCCCAGGTCGGGCGGCCACTGACCATCATCGTCGAAGTGCGCGTGGTCAGCGAGCAACGTGATCACGTGGCGCCGTTCAAGCGCCGCGTGCAGGACGACCCGGCGGTGCAGCAGTGCTACGCGATCACCGGCGATGGCGATTTCCTGCTGCTGCTTTCGGCGGCGTCGATGGAAGAGTACGAGGCCATTACCGAGCGGTTGTTCGGCGGCGATGACAACATCGAGCGCTTCCGCACATCGGTGGCGCTGGGCACGTTGAAGCGCAGTTTCGAGGTGCCGTTGGCCCCGGTTCTGTAGCGCTGAGCCATGCTCGACTGCGCTTTGACCGCACAGCAACAGCCGCCGAGGATGGCTCGGCGCTACAGTCGGAGACCATGAACACATCGCCCTCCCCCGCCCGTCGCCTGCGCCGCTGGTTGCTGCGCGGCCTGTGGCTGGCCATCGCCCTCATTGCCGCGATGGCGCTGTGGAACAGCCCATGGGCCGCTGCGCCGAAGCTGCTGTGGACACTCTCTCGTATGCCGCCGGCCACGCAACTGGCGGTACCGGTGGACGGCGTGCGGCCACGCCAGATCGCCGACACCTTCGGCGCACCACGTGGCCATGACCGCTCCCACGCCGGCATTGACATCTTCGCCAAGCGCGGCACCGCGGTGCGCAGCGTCACTGCCGGCGTCATCGCGGACGTCAGCGAGCGCGGCCTCGGTGGCCGCCAGGTCTGGGTGATCGGGCCCGGGCGCGAACGTTACTACTACGCGCATCTGGACGACTGGGCCGAGGGCCTGGCGCGCGGCCAGGTGGTCCAGGCCGGCGACCTGCTCGGGCATGTAGGCGACAGCGGCAATGCCAAGGGCACGCCGCCCCACCTGCACTGGGGCATCTACGGCGCCGATGGCGCGCGCGATCCGCTGCCGCTGCTGCGCTGAACCCCATGCGCTGCGTCGCGGCCCGCGTGAGTGCCTACCTCGTTCATGATTTGTAAATAGGAATAGTTCGTATTACCATTTTTTTCGTTTCCGGTGGTGCCAGGACGGCCTGCCCGCCCGTTTCCCACCCGTAGCGCCTCGCCTTCTGGATGCCGGCCGAGCGCGCGTGCTCGTCCAGGACCCCCATGACCTGTTCCACCTTCCGTATCCCGCAGCCGCAGCGGCTGTCCGTTGCCGTACTCGTTGCACTCTGCGCCCTGGCCCCGGCCGCCTTCGCCGACACCGCCGCCGACCCGACCACGCTGGACAAGGTCGTGGTCAAGGGCGAACGCGCCGAAGGCTATTCGGTGCGCCGCACCTCGGCCGGTACCCGCTTCGACCTGGCACCGCGCGAGATCCCGCAGTCGGTCAGCATCATCAGCCACCAGCGCATCGAAGATCAGAAGCTCGACGACATCATCGACGTGCTGGCCAACACCACCGGCGTGACCAGCACCCAGTCCGACAGCGAGCGCACCGAGTTCTACGCGCGTGGGTTCTACATCGACGCCTACCAGTTCGACGGCCTGCCGACGCAGATGGTGCAGAACTGGAGCTACGGTGATTCCGGCCTGGATCTGGCGCTGTACGACCGCGTGGAAGTGGTGCGCGGCGCCACCGGCCTGCTCAGCGGCGCCGGCAATCCGTCGGCGTCGGTGAACCTGGTGCGCAAGCATGCCGACAGCGCCGAGCTGACCGGCAGCGTGTCGGTGAACGTCGGCAGCTGGGGCCGCACCCGCACCACGGTGGATGTGGGCAGCGCGCTCAACGCCAGCGGCAGCGTGCGCGGTCGCGTGATCGGCAGCTATCTGAATACCGACGGCCAGATGGACCGCTACAACCAGCGCAAGACGCTGGGCTACGCCGTCATCGATGCCGACCTGACCCCGGACACCCAGCTGAGCGTGGGCTACGACTACCAGCAGAAGCGCGCCAATGGTGCGACCTGGGGCGGCTTCCCGATGCTGTATTCGGATGGCTCGCGCACCGGCTACGACGAATCGTTCAACGCCAGCCCGGAGTGGACCTATTGGGACACCACCAGCAAGCGGGCCTTCGCCACCCTGCAACACGCCTTCAGCAACGGCTGGAAGTTCAAGGTGGGTGCCACGCACGATGAGACCAGGGCCGACGACAAGCTGTTCTACCCCGCCTACAACGACTGGACCACGGGCGCCTCGAACTTCGACCGGACCACTGGCGCGGGCATCTCGCCGTCCGCAGGCCTGTACAACACCGAGCGCAAGGTCACTGGCGTCGACGGCTACGTGGATGGCCCGTTCCAGCTGTTTGGCCGCGAGCACCAGCTGATGGCCGGCCTCAGCTACAACAGGCGCGAGTACGCCAACTACGGCGACTACCAGGTCGGTGGCCCGGGCCAGACCTGGGATCCGTTCGCCAGCTATCTGAACTGGACGGGCAAGATCGGTGAGCCGAACTGGAACCCGCTGGCCCTGGCCAGCGAGGGCACCATCACGCAGAAGGCCGGTTACGCGGCCGCGCGCCTGTCGCTGGCCGATCCGCTGAAGCTGATCATCGGCGCACGCTACACCGACTGGAAGAGCGAGGGTGAAGGCGCCGACCGCGCGCACAAGGTGACCACGCCGTACGCTGGCCTGGTCTTCGACATCAACGGGACGTACTCGACCTATGCCAGCTACACCGAGATTTTCCAGCCGCAGACGCTGAAGGACCGCAATGGCAGCTACCTCGATCCGGTCGATGGCAAGAGCTACGAAGTGGGCGTCAAGGGCGCGTGGTTCGACAACCGCCTGAACGCCTCGCTGGCCGTGTTCCGCATCGAACAGGACAACGTCGGCCAGGCCACCGGTGAACCCGTGCAGGGCAGCCAGAACGAGTTCGCCTATCGCGCTGCACGCGGCACCGTCAGCCGCGGCTTCGAGTTCGAGCTGAACGGCGAACTCGCCCCGGGCTGGAATGCGACCTTCGGTGCGTCGCGCTATGTGGCCAAGGACATCAACGGCGCCGACATCAACACCAACCTGCCGCAGACCGCATTGAAGCTGTTCACCAGCTACACCCCGCAGTCGCTGCAGGCACTGACCGTCGGCGGCGGCGCCAACTGGCAGAACCGCATCTACTACCCGGTGCCGGCCTACGGCCGCATCGAACAGAGCGGCTACGCGCTGGTCAGTGCCTTCCTGCGCTACCGCATCTCGCCGGAGTTCAGCGTGCAGGCCAACCTCAACAACCTGCTGGACAAGAAGTACTACTCGCAGATCACCGGCTACGGTGCGTACGGCGATGGCCGCAATGGCTCGCTGACGTTCACCTGGGCGTTCTGATCAGACGCGGGGTTCGCACGCCCCGCACCTGTAGAGCCGAGCCCATGCTCGGCTCAGAGAATCAGCCGAGCGCGGGCTCGGCTCTACACCCGCAAGGCAGCGCCGGAACTGACCGGCGCTGCCACCGTCACATCAGAACCGCAGATCCGCGCGCAGGTACCAGTAACGACCACGCGGAATGTCGTAGGTCGAGGCGTCATACCCGTTCAACGAGCACGACAGGCAGATCGGCGGATCCTTGTCGAACACGTTGTTCAGGCCGGCGGTCAGCTGCAACCCCTTCATCCAGTCGATCTTGTAGCCCACCTGCATGTCGTGGAAGGTGGTGGCCGACAGCGTGTTGGTGCCCGCACCCTGGTTGCTGCACACCGGGAAGGCCGCCGCATCGCCGCAGTTCTCGGTCAGCTCGGAGATGTGGCGCACCGTCCAGTTGGCGCTCCAGCGATCCATCGTCCAGCCGAGGCTGGCATTGCTGGTCCACTCCGGGATCGAGCTGTCGGCCACTTCCACGCCCGGCTTCTGCGGCTGCTTCTGCCCGGCCGCGCCAGTGGCCTCGTAACGGCCGACGAAGGTGTTCTTCCACCCCAGCTTGAACTGGCCGATGGAGGTCTGCGGCAGCGTCCAGAACAGATCCACGTCCCAACCGTCGGTCTTGATCGAACCCAGGTTGGTCAGGCGGTTGTTGAAGCTGCTGACCGCACCGGTGCTGGCACGGGTGATGCCGTTGCAGTAGATCGGGTCCAGTGTATCCACGCACAGGTCCAGCTGGGTCTGCGCGTTGATGGCCTGGATCGCACCATCGATGGCATGGCGGTAGAAAGTGACTTCCACATCGAAGCGCTCCGACCACGAGGCGTTGTTGCCGAACCACGGGCTCCACACGAAGCCGGCGCTGAAGCTGCGCGAACGTTCCGGGTCCAGCTCGCGGTTGCCGCCGGTGGTCACCGAGATCTGCGAGTTGGCCTGCTGGAAGCCGGCCGGTACGCCCAGTGCAGCACAGTTGGCCGCGCTGCCACGCGGCGGCGTGCCGCCCAGGCCCACCGAGCACGGATCGAACAGCTGCAGGTCGGCACGTGCGGCAGAGCCGTACAGCTCACCGATGGACGGTGCGCGGAAACCCTCGGCGTACGTGGTGCGCAGCACGAAGTCATCGGTCACCTGCCAGCGCAGGCCGTACTTGGGCGTGAACTCGCCGCCGAAGGTGGAGTAGTCCGAATAGCGGCCGGCCAGGCTCAGGTCCAGCTTCTTGCCGAACGAGGAGTCGGCGAAGATCGGCACGCTCAACTCCAGGTAGGCCTCGTTGACGTCGTAGGAACCGGAGGTCGGTTGCGACGGCACGCCGTTGTAGTGGCCGATCACCGTCAGCGGATCGGGCTGGTAGGCGCCCTTGTACTTGCGGTACTCGAAGCCGGTGGCGAAGGACACCGGACCGGCCGGCAGCGAGAACAGCTCGCTGGACAGGTTGGCGGTGAACAGGCTCAGTTCGTTCTGGCTGCGGTCGCGCACCACCGGCTGGATCCACTTCAGCATGTCCGGGGTGATCGAACCGGCGCCACCGAAGATGTTCAACGGCACGCAGCCAGGCGTGGCCGCGCACACCGCGGGATCGCCCAGCGCCATGTTCACCTTGTAGATGTCATAGCTGCCGTAGTTGGTCTGCTCGGCCTTGTTCTTGCTGTACATGCCGTTGACGTCCCAGTACCAGCTGCGGTCGGCGGCATGGAAGTCACCGACCAGGCCGGTGGCGAAGTAGGTGGTGTCCACTTTCTGCTTGAACACGCGCGCACCGCCCTCCACCGGGCGACGACCGATCAGGCTCATGTTGTCGCCGGAGACGAGATCGAAGCCGAACGGGTTGTACGGGTTCAGGCGCGAGACCACGATGCTGTCGGCCAACGGATTGCCGGTGGCGCCATCGGGGCCGAAGAACAGCGGCTCGGGGCCGGCCTGGTTGGTCGACTCGCGGCGGTTGCCCAGCGCCTTGATGTACCACTGCACGTTGTCGGTGATGTCAAAGCGGAACTGGCCGAACAGGCCTTTGCGCTCCGACGGCGTCAGCACCATGTTGTATTCGGCGAAGTTGAAGCGGTCGGCGGTGGTGAAGCAGTGATAGTCATCCGTGCGGCTGCAGCCGGCACTGCCGTCGTACCGCGGATTGCTCACGCCGGTATTGGGCACGATGTTCTGCACCGCACCGGTGTTCGGGTCGGTAAACATGAAACGGCCCTGCGGAATACCACCGCTGCCGAACGCCAGGCCGGTACCGGGAATGGGGAAGCGCGACTGCTCGCGATCCTTGGCGAATACCGGGTCCTGCTTGGTCCAGCTGGCGCCCAGGAACAGGCTGAAGCGATCGCCACTCTTGCCCCAGGCCAGGTCCACGCCCTTCTGCGTGCCGTCGCCCTTGCTGTACTCGCCGTAGTTCAGCGTCACCTGCCCACCATCGAAATCGCGGCGGGTGATGATGTTGACCACGCCGGCGATGGCATCGGAGCCGTACAGCGACGAAGCACCGTCCTCCAGCACCTCGATGCGCTCGACGATGGCCAGCGGAATGGTGTTGAGGTCGGTGGCCGAGCCCACACCGGACGCCGACGATTCATTGACCCAGCGGATGCCGTCGACCAGCACCAGCACGCGCTTGGCACCCAGGTGGCGCAGATCGACCTGCGCCGAGCCGGCACCCACGCCACTGCCATCGGGCGGGAAACCGAAGTTGCCGGACGAGTTGAACTTGGCGTTGAGCGCAGAGCCGGAACCGGTGAGCTGCTGCAGCACTTCGCCGATCGAGGTCAGGCCGGTGCGTTCGATGTCGCCACGGGTCAGGGTCTGGATCGGGACCTGGCCCTCTACTTCAGCGCGCTTGATGCGGGTACCGGTGACTTCCACCGCGTCGAGGTTGGTGGTGGATTGTGCAGCGGCACCCAGGGGTGCCAAGGCCATCACGCACAGCGTGACGGCAACCGCCAACGGGCGGTGGTGCAGGTGCTTCATTCGCTCTCTCTCCAAAGGAATGTCGGGACATGGACTGCCGCGCTCCCCCCTGCATGGCGGCAGCGTCTCCTTTGTAAACAAGCGGTAAAAATCACGGCGTGATGATCGACACTATTTCACGCGGAATTGACGCAATTGACAGCCATTTACGTCAGATGAGGACCGTTTAGAACCGGACGGTACTGTTCACCGCCCTCCACTTTGATGCCGGCTGCGTCAGCGCGCGCCGAGATCCGCCACAACTCATCAAGGGGACTTGTCGGTGCAGGCGCTAGTGACCGGGCGCGTCGACGCGCAGCCCATGCTGGCTCACGGCCAGCAGCACGCGTGCCATGTCTTCGTAGTCGGTGTCGTCGGCGGTCGCCAGGTGCACCCAGGGGCGATGCTGCTGCGGCATCTGCTGCGCCTGCACCAGGTGCCGCTGCAACGCGACAGCGTCGAGCGGCTGGCCATTCCAGAACATCACCCCCGCCGCGTCGATGCGCAGGTGGATCGGCTGGGGTGAGGACGCCGGCCAGAGTGGGCACGAGGTGCGCTGCTGGAACGCCAGGAGGCCGGTCGCCTGCGCCATCGGCAGCGCGGTGATCACCAGCGCCAGCAACACCAGCAACACATCCGCCAGCGGTACCAGATTGGGGGTGGCCATCAGTGAGGCCGCGTGCTGTGTCCCGTATCGCATGCCACGTTCCCTCGCAGGAAGAGCGGCCTGCCGATGGCAGGCCGCCCGTTGCCGGACTCACCGCACGAACGCAATGCGCTCCATGCCGGTGGCCTCGGCGGCGGCCAGGATCCGCGCCATGCCTTCGTACTCGGCCGCCGGATCGGTGGCGATGCGCAGCTCCGGCAGGTTGCCGGCATGCTCGCCGGCCTGCGCCTGCAGGCGCCCCTGCAGATCGCCGATCGCCATCGGCTGGCCATCCCAGCTCAGCTGGTTCGACGCATCCAGTCGCAGCTCGATCGGCGGCGGCGGTTCGGGGCGATCGATCGTGCGATCGGTGGCCTGTGGCAACTGCACGGGAATCGGCCGGGCCACGATCGGCGCGGTTACGATGAAGATGATCAACAGCACCAGCATCACATCCACCAGTGGCGTGACATTGATGTCCGCCAGCGGGCCGCTTCTTCCTGCGCTACTGAACGCCATGTGCCGCTCCCTGCAGCCGGGCGGTTCGCCCAAGGCCGACGTTACGACGCCTGCGCCCGCCTGCGGCAGGGGCCTGTGCGGAGTCATTCAGCTATCGTTGCCCACGCATTGCGTGCACGCAATGCGAAACTGAATTCAGCCACTGCCCGCTATGCTGCATGCCATGACCCGACGCTCTTCGACCGCCCTGTCCCTGCTGCCCTTGGCCACCACGCTGCTGATCGGCTGCGCCAATGCCCAGTCCCTCGATGCCCAGAACGCGCAGTTGAAAGCCGCGATCGCGGCCGCCGAACGCGGCCAGTTCGATCCTGGCCAGGCCGCTGCGCTCAGCCGCCATCCGGCGTATGGCTGGCTGGAGTACGCCAACCTGCGCCGCAACATCGACACCGTCGATACCGCGCAGGCACAGGCCTTCCTCAAGCGCTATGAGGGCCAGGCCGTGGCCAGCACGTTCCGCCGCGTGTGGCTGCCCTCGCTCGCCCGCCGCCAGGACTGGCCGACCCTGCTGGCCAACTGGGCGCCCACCGACAACGCCGGCCTGCGCTGTGCGCAGCTGACCGCGCGCCAGGTGACCGGCAAGGTCGATCCGCAGTGGATCAGCGAAGCACAGGAGCTGTGGCGCAAGAACGGCAAGCCGCTGCCGGACAGCTGCGATGCGGTGTTCACCGTGCTGCAGGCACAAGGCGGCCTGAGCGACGCCCTGCGCTGGGAACGGATCGATGCCGCCGCCGACGCCCAGCAGCCGGCCGTGATGCGCAGCGCCGCACGTGGCCTGCCTGCCACCGACCTGGCGCTGGCCAACACTTACGCCGCCTTTGTCGACAAGCCCAACGCCAGCGCCCTGAACTGGCCGCGCAACGAGCGCAGCCGGCGCATCGCCACCGATGGCCTGGCCAAGCTGGCCAAGGCCGACCCGGCCGCCACCGAACAGCAGCTGCCGCAGTACGCGCAGGCACTGGGGCTGAGTGCCGACCAGCAGGGCCAGGTGCTGTACCAGATCGCGCTGTGGACGGTGGCGTCCTACCTGCCCGATTCGGCACGCCGCCTCAACGCGGTGCCGGAGTCGGCCTATGACGAACGCCTGCACGAGTGGCGCGTGCGCGAAGCGATGTCGCGCGGCGACTGGCCCGCGGCACTGACCGCCATCCGCAAGATGGGCAGCAAGCAGCGCAGCGACCCGCGCTGGCGCTACTTCGAAGGCCGCATGCTGGAGAAGACCGGCCAGGCCCAGCAGGCGCAGCCGCTGTTCCGCGAGGCCGCGCGTGCATCGACCTTCCACGGCTTCCTCGCCGCCGACAAGCTGCAGCAGGGCTACACGCTGTGCCCGTGGCAGCCCAACGACAGCGCGCAGGCGCAGGCGGTGATCGCGCGCGACCCGGCCATCCAGCGCGCAATGGCGTTGTACCAGATCGATCGCGCTGGCTGGGCCGTGGCCGAATGGAACAGTGCACTGTCGCGCTTCGATGACACCCAGCGTCGCCTCGCCGTGCGCGTGGCGCAGGACAACGGCTGGTTCGACCGCGCCGTGTTCGCGCTCGGCAAGCAGCCGCAGGAGCAGCGCCTGTACGACCTGCGCTTCCCGCTGCACCACGACGCCACCATCCGCCGCGAATCGGCACGCAACGCAATCGACCCGGCCTGGGTGGCGGCGGAGATCCGCGCCGAGAGCACCTTCACCCCGCGTGCGCGCTCGCCTGCCAACGCCATGGGCCTGATGCAGGTGCTGCCAGCCACCGGTGCCGGCGTGGCCAAGTCGATCGGCCTGACCGGCTACGGCGGCGCCGACAGCCTGTACGACCCGGACACCAACATCGCCATCGGCACCGCCTACCTGCGCCAGCTGATGAACAAGTACGACGGCCTGCCCTACGTGACCATCGCCGCGTACAACGCCGGCCCGACCCCGACCGCACGCTGGCAGAGCCAGCGCCCGGGCTTTGATCCGGACCTGTGGATCGAGACCATCAGCTACAAGGAAACCCGCGAGTACGTGGCCCGCGTGCTGGCCTTCAGCGTGATCTACGACTGGCGCCTCAATGGTGATGCGCTGCCGCTGAGCGATCGCCTGATGGGCCGCCTGGTGGACAAGCGCAAGCGCTTCAGCTGCGCCGCCAACGCCGACCAGGGCGGCGATTGATCGCAACACAGTACTGCCGGCCGCTGGCCGGCATTCCCCGGCATCCACTCGCTGGGGAGGGAAACGATGAGCCTGCTGGCCTGGATCGGGCTGGACGCTGTATCGGTAGTGCAGGCCGCCGGCCGGCAGCTTCGGGGTGACTGCGGTTGCCGGCCAGCGGCCGGCACTACCGGTGCGTCTGCGCCGGGCATGCGATGATTCCAGCCATGAAGATCTATCTTGTCGGCGGCGCCGTGCGTGACCGCCTGCTGCAGCGACCTGCCGGCGACCGCGACTGGGTGGTGGTCGGCGCCACGCCCGCGCAGATGGAAGCGCAGGGCTTCACCGCCGTCGGCCGCGATTTCCCGGTGTTCCTGCACCCGAAAACAGGTGAGGAATACGCGCTGGCGCGCACCGAGCGCAAATCCGGGCGTGGCTACCGCGGCTTCGTGGTCGACGCCGACCCGGCAGTGACGCTGGAAGAAGACCTGCAGCGCCGCGACTTCAGCATCAACGCGATTGCCTGCGACGAAGACACCGGCACGCTGGTCGATCCCTACGGCGGTGTGCGCGATATCGAGCAACGCGTGCTGCGCCATGTCGGCCCCGCGTTCGTGGAAGATCCATTGCGTGTGCTGCGCGCGGCGCGCTTCATGGCGCGCTTCGCACCACTGGGCTTCACCGTCGCCGAAGAGACCATGGCGCTGATGCGCGAGGTCGCCGCCAGCGGCGAGCTGGACGCGCTGGTGCCCGAGCGCGTCTGGCAGGAGCTGCGCAAGGCGCTGGTCAGTGAACGGCCCTCCGCCTTCCTGCGCACGCTGCACGATGCGCAGGCACTGGGCCCGATCCTGCCCGAGCTGGAAGCGCTGTATGGCGTGCCGCAACGTGCCGAGTTCCACCCTGAAGTCGATACCGGCATCCACCAGGAAATGGTCAGCGACATGGCTGCCAGGCTGGCGCCGGGCGATGACCTGGTCGGCTTTGCCGCGCTTACCCATGACCTGGGCAAGGGCCTGACCCCGCCGGAGGAATGGCCGCGCCACATCATGCACGAGCAACGCGGCATCAAGCCGCTGAAGGCCTTGTGCGCACGATTGAAGATTCCCGCCGAACACCAGCAGCTGGCCGAAGCGGTGTGTCGCGAGCACTTGAACGTGCACCGCATCGACGAACTGCGCGATGCCACCGTGCTGGAACTGCTGGGCCGCTGTGATGCGCTGCGCCGGCCGGAACGCGTGGCCCGCATCGCACTGTGCTGCGAGGCCGACAAGCGCGGCCGGCTCGGCTTCGAGGACGCCGACTACCCCCAGGGCGAAACGCTCAAGCGCCTGCACCAAGCGGCGCTGTCAGTGCAGGCGCGGGATCTGGATACCACGCATCTGAAGGGCCCGGCCATCGGCGAAGCGCTGGCCAAGGCGCGGGTGAAAGCCATCGCCGCCGCCCGCTGATCCGCAACCGCCGTGGCGGCCGCGCACCGACTCCCATGGGTAGTGCCGGCCGCTGGCCGGCACCCCTATATCACTGGCTTCAGTGCGCCATCCCACGGGTAATCGCCGCCGCACGCTGCTTCAGCTGGGCCACGGCATCGGGAATCATCTCCATGCCCACGTCCAGGCCCGGGTTCAGCACCAGGCCGACGCCGTCGCCGATACCGGCCAGCAGCGCGTGCACCGCGATCGGCATGGCATGGGCAAACTGCGGCAGCTGCTCGTGCCACAGGCCGGCGCGCTCGGGCGCGGTGAACACCGCGAACATCGGCTCGCCGCTCTCGCTGGTCAGCACCAGCGGCGAGATGCTCTCGTCCCAGGCGCCATCCTCACCAATGGCCTTGTCCAGCAGCACGAACGCCGTCGAGGTCAGCAGGCCGTCGAGGAACTGCGCTGCGGTCAGCGTGCCGTCCTGGGCCTGCAGCAGGCGCACCTCGAGGTCGTTGAGGGGTTCGAACGGGGTGTCGTGGTCCATGGTCGGTTCCGGTACGTGGTTGCAGGGCAGACTTTAACAGGCCCGGTCCTCAACCGATGTATCCGTGCCGCCACATCCAACCGGCCACCGCCAGCGCAGCGACCCCCACCAGCATCAACGGCAGGCCGAAGCGGTGCCGCCACGGGATCGGCACCCCGCCCAGCTGCTGGTCCATGGTCTCGGTATCCAGCACCCAGCCGTGCTCGCACCGGGTACAGGCCAGCTCGTAGCGCCGCTGGTAGGTGAACCCGAACAGCAGGTCGATGCGCGCCATTTTGTAGCGCAGCTGCGGAGCGAACTCGGTTTCCGTCTGGCAGCGCAGGCAGTGGTGCGCTTCGGTGGGGCCGACGATCAGCACCCGTTCCTGTTGGCCGATCAGGATCATGTCCGGTTGACCTGGCAGGCGGGCTGGGCCAGCAGCCAGGCCTGGGCGGCGGCCACAGTGGCCGCGTCACCCTCGACGCGCTGGTCGGGTTCGATCTTCAGGCCATCGCCACGATCATTGCGGTCCCGCATCACGCTGGTGGTCAGCAGCAGGCGACTGCCATCGGCAAGCGTGTGCACGACATTGCCGGTGGAGACGCCCGCGGTCGGCTGGCCGAAACTCCGCGCCTGCGGGCGGCCACGCCACGCCAGCACCGAGGCCTCGCCCGAACTGCCGGTGCGGGGCCCGAACAGCACCGCCACCGGTGCGCCAGGCTGCCGCACTACATGGCCGGACTGGCCGAAGTCCAGCAGCGGCCTGCCCGCCAGCTGCACCGCAGTCGCCGTCAACGTCCAGCGCTGCGGCCCTTGCGCGGTTTCGAACGCGCCGACGTCCTCATTGTTCACCACCGAGGTGCGCAGCAGCGGTGCCATGCCCAGCAGCATCGGCCACATGGAGCCGCCACCGTTGTCCCGCAGGTCAACGATCCAGCCACAGCGCGCGCCGTCGTCCTTGCTGCGGATGACCTGCTGCCACCGCGCGGCACGCTGGATGTCCTGGCGGAATTTTTCCTGCGGCGTCGCGCCCGGCGAGGAGGCATAGCCCTCGATGACCACCCAGCCGATGCGCGCATCCACCGCATCAGCGGCCTTGGCCCGGTCCACGGCGGCGGCACCGGCCTGCTGCGCACGCGCGAGGGATTCGCGCTGACGCTGGGTCGTGGTCCACGCACCATGGTGGCCGGTGCTGAGCGCAATGGCTTCGCGCAGAACGGCCAGCCGTTGCGCGGGATCCCCCTGCGCCGATTGCAGGCGGATGCGGATGGCGGGCCAGTCCACCCGGTCGCGATACAGCGCCTGGCGTTCAAGCAGGTTGAGGATCTCAGCCTGGGCCTCCGGCGAGGGCATCTCGACCGCGCCTGGCGTATCGGCCATGGCGCCGGTCGCCAGCAACACGAGCATCAGCGCGCCGATGCGACGCACTCCCTTGCGAACCTGCATGCGACGCTTCCTTGTCGTTGAATCAGGACCGCAGCATAACCGGGGCATGATCGCTTGCGCCACGCGCGAACTGTCGTATTTGCCTCCTCCGCAGATTGCAGGCAGACACGCTCACTGCGATCACAACATTACAACTTTGCCCATGTCGTCGCGGCGTACAACACGCCAAGGTGGCTTTGCCGGCGCCTCCTGCGCTGGTCGGGATTGGCGTCCTGAATGAAGTTTTTCACGAGCAGGCTTGCAACGTCGTTGCCGGCCCGAACAATGCACCGTCCGTCGTTCTGCGGCGGGCGGTGCGAGGGGATCCCCGGATCCGCCGGCGTCATTCCTCGTGAAGAGCTTCACCGGCACGCCAACCCGCACCGCCCGCCACCTTGCATCCCGCAGGTGGCCTCGCCTCGTGAGGTTGCCGCCATGAACACGCCCCACCCCACCTATCCACGCCTGCATGCACTGCTCGGCGGTGCACTGCCCGGCCTGCAGCTGTCCAACGCCGCAGCCGAAGCGTTGGAAGGTGCGCTCGCCGAAGTCAACGAACAAGCGCCGCCATCGGCGTTCTTCACCCGGTTGCGCGGCATCGCTCACAACCACGCAGCCGACGGCCAGGCGTGGCGCGAGCAGCAACTCAGCGAGGCGCGCGGCCGGGACTTGGCCGAGGCAACGCGCTGCCTGGCGGCAGTGTCTGCGTGTGGGGGCATCTTGTTGGCGGCGCAGTCGGCACGCGAGATGGATGATGCGCAGGCGCAGTGTCCGCCGCAGGTGGAGGAAGGGCTGCTACATGCGGTGGTCGTGTTGGCCGATCATGCCGGGGCGTTGGTGGAACCGGATGCATGCGCACCGCTGTTGTAGAGCCGAGCCTATGCTCGGCTGCGCGGAGGTCATGGCGTCGGTGGGATTCGTGCCGACCAAGGTCGGCACCTGCCAGAGCAACGTCATGGCGCCGGTGGGATTCGTGCCGACCAAGGTCGGCACCTACCAGAGCAGAGTCGTGGCGCCGGTGGGATTCGTGCCGACCAAGGTCGGCACCTACCAGAACGGCGTCATGGCGCCGGTGGGATTCGTGCCGACCAAGGTCGGCACCTACCAGAGCGGTGTCATGGCGCCGGTGGGATTCGTGCCGACCAAGGTCGGCACCTACCGGAGCAGTGTCATGGCGCCGGTGGGATTCGTGCCGACCAAGGTCGGCACCTACCAGAGCAACGTCATGGCACCGGTGGGATTCGTGCCGACCAAGGTCGGCACCTACCAGAGCAGTGTCATGGCGCCGGTGGGATTCGTGCCGACCAAGGTCGGCACCTGCCAGAGCGGCGTCATGGCGTCGGTGGGATCCGTGCCGACCAAGGTCGGCACCTACCAGAGCGGGTCAGCCATCTGCACTAGGCGCTACCAGTCCGCACGCAGGCCGATGTTGCCTTCAATGACGCGGCGCTTCTCGTTGCGGTCGCTGCCCAGTTCACGCGTGTAGTCGGCCACGGCATAGGCGCTGATCGTTCGGTTGAAACGCCCGACCACACCCACGCCGGCTTCCAGCGCGCGTGAGCGCTGCGAATTGACGATCACGTCGTTGTCGAAACGGATGCGGTCTTCACCAGAACGGCCATGCCAGTAATTGAGCTTGAAATACGGCTGCCAGCCGTTGTCGGCCAACTGGTAATCGCCCGCCAAGCGCAGGCCGATGCGGCCGGTCCAGGCGTTGTCGTTGTCGAAGCGCACGCTCGATACTTCATCGCGACGGTCATCCAGCGAAGTGCGCTGCCAGATCACCTGCACCTGCGGTTCCAGCCACCATGCGGACTGCCCGAAGTGCAGCAGCGGCTTGCCGGCCTCCACCGACACGCTGGTGCCGTCGCCGCTCAGGCCGAAGCCGAGCCCACGCGAGGAACGCACGCGGCCGTCGTAGCGGCTCTGCATCGCCACGGCGTCGATGTAACCCCCACTGCTATCGGTGAAGGTCCAGTACAGGCCCACGTGCTTGTCATCCAGGCGGTTCTGGCCTACCTGCACGTTCTCCCAGCCCAGTGCCAGACCCGTGGTCTTGCCCTGCGCGCGGGTGCGGCCAACGAATACGCCGATCTGGTTGCGGTGGTTGTCAGACGCCGCAGCCCACACGTCGAGACCGGCCTGCAGGCCCATCACATCGCCATCGAAGCCCGGCTGCGCATCATCCTTCCAGTGGATCTCGCTGCTCTGCCCCACCAACCGGCCCCAGGCGGTGCGGAATATGCCCTGGTTGTACAGCAGGCGCTGTTCGCCCTGCCGCTCGTGGAAGGTACCGAGGCTGGCCAGCGAGGTCTCGCGCAGCAGCGGTGGCACCACGGCGTAGGCGGCGGTCTCCACGCGGTACAGCGGCACCACCGCGCCTTCGGCCGGGCGTGCACCCGGCGTTGGTGGGGTGCCGGTACCGGGCAACGCACCGCCGGCCACCGGCACGTCCGGCACCGCCGGGTCGCTGGGCGGCGCCACCGGCGCCGGTTCCGGTGGCGGCGGTGGCGGCGCGGCCTCGCCGGCGGTCAGGTTCGGATCGGTAGCGCCTTCAGGCGGCGGCGGCGGTGCCGGGGTGATCGCCGGCGGCGGTGCGACCGGCGGCGTCAGCGGCGGTGGCGTGGCAGTGCCGCCGCCGTTGGGTGCCGGCGTTGGTCCGGTCACCAGCGTCGATCGCAGGTACCAGTTCTCGCTGGTGCCGGCGCTGACACCACCCTTGAACAGGAAGTACTCGTAGGCACCGGCTGCAACCGGTGCGAACAGCGAGAACGCGCCCGGCGCAGTGCGGCCACCATTCAAGGCCTGCACCACCAGGATGCCATCGGCCAGCGTGGCGGCGCCGCTGCCGCCGGCATTGAGCACGCCGATGCCGGTGGTACCGGTGGCGGTTCCGCCATCGATCACCAGGCGGTCGCTGCTGGAATTGTCCGCGCCCAGCACGGTACGCAGGTACAGGCCACCGCCGTCACCACGGTAGTTGCCACGCACGGTGAACACGTCGCCTGCGCCGGTGCCGGTCAGGTCGATGCGCCCGGCATTGACCATCTCCACCAGTGCACCACTGTTGAACGGACGGACTGCATGGCCGCCACTGCCCGCGTAGACGGTGCTGGTGTCATCCACCGTCAGCGTTCCGGTGCCGGTACTGCTGTCGCCCAGCACCAGGTCGCCATCAAAGGTCAGCTCGGTGCTGTTGGCCAGGCGCAGCGTCTCCCAGTTCTGGAAACGGCCTACGCCGGCGGTCTTGACGTTGCTGAGGTTGAGCTGGTCGATGCCACCGCCACCGTCGAACAGCGGCACCGCCCCCAGGTTGCCCTGGTTGAGGTTGCCGAGGTTGGCGACGTCGCTGTCCGGCCCCATGTCGATCGCGCCGTAGACGATGCCGCCGCCATTCCAGTTGAAGGTGTCGTTGCCGGTACTGAGCAGTACCTGCCCGCGCACGGTGCCGTCGGTGATGGTCACGCTGTCGTTGCCGCCGCTGACGCTGATGTTGCCGCCGATGTAGGCGGTACCCGAGATGATGATGGTGTCGGTATCGAAGCCGGTCACCACGTTGCCGTCCACGGTGCCGCCGGACTGGTCCCACAGGTTCTTGTCCAGCTTCATGTTGACCCGGCCGATGCGGCCAGCGGTCATCCACGCCTGGTCACCATCCTCGAACGCACCGATGATGCGGCCACCGCTCATGCGGAAGGTATCGATGTTGTCGCCCTGCTGCAGCGCGCCGACCGTGCCGCCACTCATGACGAAATCATCGCGGCCACTGCCCTGCGCCACCACGCCGGTGACGGTGCCGCCGGTGACGGTCATCTGGTCATCGCCACTGCCCTGGTCGACGCTGTCGATCGTACCGTTGCCCAGCAGCAGCGCATCATTGCCATCGCCCTGCAGCACACTGCCGCTGATGCTGCCAGCCTGCATGTCCAGGCGATCATTGCCGGCACCGAACTGCACGCCGGTGCGCCCGCTGATCGTTCCGCGGTTGACCAGCACGCTGTCGCCCGCGCCGACGAACTGCAGGGCGGTGTTGTTGCCGGTGCTGATGCTGCCCGAGTTCTCGACGCGGCTGCCGCCACCGAGCTGGACCGCCACGCCGCCCACCGAACTGA
Organism: Stenotrophomonas sp. YJH_SMC_127; assembly: GCF_059372445.1. NCBI lineage: Bacteria > Pseudomonadati > Pseudomonadota > Gammaproteobacteria > Lysobacterales > Lysobacteraceae > Stenotrophomonas > Stenotrophomonas sp. YJH_SMC_127. The sequence continues at coordinate 984,808 of NZ_JCAFVO010000001.1, forward strand.
TCGTGCCCAGGTTGGACAACAGGTGCCCACCGGCCCCGACAAGCGAAATCGCGCTGCTGCCACCGCTTTGCTGCAGCTGCGCCGTGCTGGCGACAGTGACGGTGATGCCGGCGGCGCCATTGGCGGTGACGGGAACGGTCTGAGGGTTCGGCGCATTGGCATCGCAGGTGACCGTCTGGCCGGCGACGGGGGCGACGCTGTCACAGCCGGCCCAGGCGGCGCTGGCGGTCAACAGCATGACGGAGGGAACAGCCAAAGCCTGCAGTACGGAAACAGTGAGGCGGCGCATACGCACGGCGCGCGGGACGGCACGGGACATACAGCACTCCTGGACAGGGGATCAGGAACTGCGGATATGCGGTACTGCGAGCGAAGTCTGCGCCATGGTGAACGGTTTCGGCAGGTGAATTTGCGTGCCGATCATCACAGTTCAGATGCGAACTTGATCGGGCATCACCCCACCTCTACGTGCCTGAAATCGTTCATCTTTGCGGGGTCATGCCCATGCCTGGATGAGGTGGCCTCCCGGGTTGGGTCAGAGCCCTTTCCTGCGGAAAGGGATCCGACCCGGAGCCGTCAGATCTTCAGATAGATCTTCCGCCGGTCCAGCCACCACGCCACGCCCCACCACAGCGCGACGAACGCCAGCGCCTGCAGCATCGACGCCAGCTCGAGCGCGTGCGGCATCGCGGCGGCCAGTTGCTGCCAGATCCAGCCCCACGCGCCGGTCGCCATCAGCGCCACCGACATCACCGATGCGCCAAGATAGGCGGTAATTGCGTTGACCCCGAAACGGCGGCCCAGCGGCGGCCATCGCTTCTGGTCGATCAACACATGGCCCAGCCACAGCGCCAGCGCGGCCAGGCCGCCGGTCCACAGCACATAGCTGGGCGTCCACAGCTGCTTGTTCAACGGCAGCACCATGGCCAGCAGCAGCCCCAGCACGGCGGTTGCCACACCCAGGCCAGCCAATGCCGCCGCACGACCGTTGCGCAGCAGGCCACCGGCAATCAGGCCGAGCACGGTACTGGCCAGCGCACCCAGCGTGCTCAGCAATCCTTCCGGGTCATGGCCCAGTCCGGTATCGGCGTGCCACTGGTAGATCCACGGTGCGAACAGCGTGGTGTCCAGGCGGCTGGCCGGGTTGGTCCATGGCGCCAGATCACCGATGCCCAGCAGCAGCACGGTGTAGCCCACCAGCAGCGTGACCAGCACGCCAGCCTGCACGCGCGGCCGCGCATACACCGCCAGAACACCCACCAACGCTGCGCACACCGCAATCCGCTGCAGCACGCCCCAGATGCGGAAGTGATGGGTATGCAGCGCCCACCAGATCAACAGGTGCAGCAACGCGCCGGCGAGCAGGATGCGCAGTGCACGCTCCAGCACCCCGCGCGCCAATGCTGGCCGTGCAGCGGCATCCAGCGCGCGCGGTGCCACGCTGAAGGCCATCGACACACCCACCAGGAACAGGAAGAACGGGAACACCAGGTCGGTGGGCGTGCAGCCATGCCATTCCGAGTGACGCAGCGGCGCGAACACCGCACTCCAGTCGCCCGGATTGTTGACCAGCAGCATCGCCGCCACGGTGATGCCGCGCAGGGCATCGATCGAGCCCAGACGGCGTGGCGGCATACTGTTCATCAGGCGGCCTCGTACTGTCCGGCAATCCAGGTACCACGGACCTGCAGGGCGTCGTCCAGCAGCACCAGGTCGGCCTGGTAGCCCTCGGCGATGTGGCCAAGGCGGTCGTCGACGTTGAGGAACTGCGCCGGATAGGTCGACGCCATGCGCGCCGCTTCGGCCAGCGGTTGGCCGAGCAGCTGCACGGTATTGCGCACGGCGGTGGCCATGTCCAGCGCCGAGCCGGCCAACGAACCGGCGGCATTGCGCACCACGCCATCGATGGCGGTGATGGTTTCGCCATACAGCACGTAGCTGGGATCGTCGGCTCCAACCGGCGGCATCGCATCGGTCACCAGCAGCAGGCGACCGCGCGGCTTGGCCGCCAACGCCACGCGAAGGCTGGCCGGGTGCACGTGAACGCCATCGACGATGATGCCGATCCAGCTGTCGCGGTCTTCCAGCGCAGCGCCCACCGCGCCGGGCTCACGCCCTTGCAACGGCGACATCGCGTTGTACAGATGGGTGAAGCCGCGCACGCCGGCATCCAGGCCGGCGCGGATCTCTTCGTAGGTGCCTGCAGTGTGCCCAGCAGCGACGATCACGCCACGCTCGACCAGCGCACGGATGGTCTCCAGCGGCACGCGCTCCGGCGCCAGCGTCAGCAGGGTCACGCCGTTATCCAGCGATGCGGCCAGCGCAATCTCCGCTTCGTCCGGCACGCGGAACTTGCTGGCATCATGCGTGCCCTTGCGCGCCGGCGCGATGTACGGCCCCTCCAGATGGATGCCGATCACGCCCGGCACGCCCTGCGTGATGGCCTCGCGCATTGCACCGATGGCTTCGCGCATCACCGCCACGTCATCGCTGATCAGCGTCGGCAGCATCGCGGTGGTACCGAAGCGGCGGTGCGCCTGCGCGATGGTGCGCAGTGCCGCCACGTCCGGCGTGTTGTTGAACAGCGCGCCGCCGCCGCCATTGACCTGCACATCGATGAAGCCGGGCAGCAGCCAGCCGCCCCCCAGGTCCACCTGCTCGGCCGCGTGGCCCAGCTGCGGCGCGGCATCGGGCAGCAGCGCGCTGATGCGACCGTCCTCGATCACCACCGCCAGGTCGTCGCGGAACTCATCGCCGGCCAGGATGCGGGCATTGCGCAGCACCGTCGCCATCACACCGTCTCCGTAACCTTGTTCAGATGCGGCGGCAGGTCCGGGTTGAAGCCACGGCGCAGCGCCAGCGCATTGATGGCGCGATAGAAGCTCTGCACGGTCAATAGCGGTGCGCACAGCGGATGCGGCGCGGCGGCCACCGGCAGGTTGCCGCCGGCACCGGCCATCCACACCTGCGCACCACGTGCGTTGAATTCATCGACCACCGCACGGGTACCGGCGCCGGTCTCGTCCGGCTGGGCGAAGGCCAGCACCGGGAAGCCACGGCCGACCAGCGCCATCGGGCCGTGCTTGACCTCGGCCGAGCTGTAGGCTTCGGCGTGCAGGCTGCAGGTTTCCTTGAACTTCAGCGCCGCTTCCTGCGCCGCACCCAGGCCCAGGCCGCGGCCGAGCACGAACAGGTTGGTGGCCTCGACCAGGCCCTCGGTCACCGCGCTCCAGTCGCACTGCCAGGCTTCACGCATCGCGTCCGGCAGCAGGTCCAGCGCCGCACGCAGGCTGCTGTCCTGCTTCCAGTACGCGGCCAGCTGCAGCAATGCGGCCAGCGAGGCCAGGTAGCTCTTGGTCGCTGCAACGCTCTTCTCGGGGCCGGCATGCAGCGGGATGACCGTGTCGGCCAACTGCGCCAGCGGTGAATCCTCGACGTTGACCAGCGCGATCACGCGCGCGCCGGCGGCCTTGGCCGCCTCGGCGTTGCGCAGCAGGTCCGGGCTCTTGCCCGACTGCGAGATGACGATGAACAGTGCGCCGCGCAGCTGCAATGGTGCGGCGTAGACCGAGCCCACCGATGGCGATGCCGACGCGACCACCAGCCCCAGCTGGGTTTCCAGCAGGTACTTGCCATAGGTGGCGGCGTGGTCTGAGCTGCCGCGTGCACAGGTGACCACGAACGGCGGCGGCGCGGCACGCAGGCTGGCGGCCAGGGTTTCCAGGGTGGCGTGGTTTCGCGAGAACTGGCGGGCAACCACGTCGGCCGCTTCAGCGGCCTCGGCGAACATCAGGGTAGCGGTGGGGTCTGACAGCGACATGGCAGGCTCAGGCAGGATCGGAAGGAAGGGGGCGTGCGCCGGCCGGGCGCATCGGCGCGGTCGAACCGCGCACCACCAGCTGCGGCACGAAGCCCTGGTTGTGCAGCGGTGCCGGCGCATCGTCGTAGGCGTCGCTGCGCAGCTGCGCGATCAGCAGGCGCGCGGCATGGCGGGCGATGTCTTCGGTGGCCTGCTTGGCGGTGGTCAGCGGCGGCCACGACTGGCGCGAGAACGGGCTGTCCTCGAAACCGGCAATGGACAGGTCGTAGGGCACGTTCATGCCGGCCGACTTGGCGGCGGCCAGCACGCCGGCAGCGATTTCGTCGTTGGAACCGAAGATGGCGGTTGGCGGTTCGCGCAGCGCCAGCAGGCGGCGCGCGCCACGGAAACCGTCGTCGAAGGTGTAGTCGCCCTGCACCACCAGGTGCTTGTCCACGGTCATGCCGTAGTCCTTCAACGCGGCCTCATAACCGGCATAGCGTTCGCCCGAGGAGCGGTGCGAGCTGCCGCCCCAGAGGAAGCCGATGCGCTGGTGCCCCAGCTGGATCAGGTGTTCGGTGATCTCGTAGGCGGCCTCGCGGTCGTCGACGAACACGCAGGCACCGTCGGCCGGATCTTCGGTGGCCGCAATGATGCGCACCAGCTTGATGCCACGCGCGGTCAGCGCCTGGATCAGGTCGCGGCGCTCGGACATCGGTGCGGTCAGCACCAGCCCGGCCAGGCGCGAACGCTGCACCCAGTCAGCCAGTTCATCGGCCAGCAGCGGCGAACTGGAATCGCAGGGATGGATCTGCAGGCCGAACCCGGTCTCGCGGCAGGCGGCGAGCACGCCGTTCTGCACGCCGATGATGTGGTACGGGTTCGGGTTGTCGTAGACCAGCCCGATCACGAAGGTGGTGCCGCTGCGCAGGTTGCGCGCGGACGGATCGGGCTCGTAGTCCAGCTCGGCGATGGCACGCAGCACCCGCGCGCGGGTGGCCTGCATCACCGAGGGCTCGTTGTTGATCACCCGCGAGACCGTCTTCAGCGAGACCTTGGCCTTCTCCGCAACGTCCTTGATGGTCGCTCTGCGCATCGGTTTTCCCTGGGGTTGGCTGCCGTCCATCATCGCCGATCAGACCTTGTCCTGCGGCAGGCCGGCGCGGTGGCCGACCACCGAATAGAACAGGATGTACAGGTAGCACGGCACCATCAGCAGCACGAACACCAGCTGGAAGTCGATGTGCTGCTTGAGCACGGCGAACAGCTGCGGAATGATCGCGCCGCCGGCGATGCCCATCACCAGCAGGGCCGAGCCGGTCTCGGTGAAGCGGCCCAGGCCGCGGATCGCCAGCGGGAAGATGGCCGGCCACATCATGGCGTTGGCAAAGCCCAGCAGCGCCACGAAGCCCACCGAGACGTAGCCGTGCGTAGCCCAGGCGCCCAGGCAGAACACCACGCCCATCACTGCCGAAATGGTCAGGTAGCGCGACTGCGAGACCAGGCCGGGGATCGCCAGCAGGCCGACCACGTAGCCGGCCAACATCGCACCCAGCGTCAGCGAGGTGAACATCTTGGTCTGGTCCAGCGGCAAGCCGAAACCGTGGCCGTAGGTGCCGATCGCATCACCAGCCATGACCTCCACGCCTACGTACACGAACAGGCACAGCACGCCCAGCCACAGATGCGGGAACTGGAAGATGCTGCGGCGCTCGGCGGTTCCTGGTGCACCTGACGGCGTTGCATTGGCTTCGGAGGACTTGATCTCCGGCAGAGGCGAGAACAGCACGGCCACCGCCAGCACCACCAGCAGCGCGGCCATCGCCAGGTACGGCGCATGGATCTTGGCGGCGAATTCGTTGAGCAGCGCGACCTTGGTGACCGCGTCGGCGGCCTGCACCTGCTTGTCCAGGTCGCCGATGCCATGCAGCACCAGGGTGCCGATCAGCACCGGCGCCAGCATGCCGGCGATCTTGTTGCAGATGCCCATCAGCGCGATGCGGCGTGCCGCAGTTTCAATCGGCCCAAGGATCGAGATGTACGGGTTGATGGCCGTCTGCAGCAGGGCCAGGCCGCTGCCGATCACGAACAGGCCGCCCAGTGCGCCGGGGTACCAGCGCTGGGTGGCGAATTCGCCGAACAGGGCGGCACCACCGGCCATCACCAGCAGGCTCAGGCTCAGGCCCTTCTTCATGCCGGTGCGGCGCAGGATCCACGACGCCGGCAGGGCCAGGAAGAAGTAGGACAGGTAGAACACCATCAGAACCAGGAAGGCGCCGACCTCGCTGAGTTCGAAGGCCAGCTTGACGAAGGTGATCAACGGGCCGTTGAGCCAGGTGAAGAAGCCGATCAGGAAGAACAACACGCCGACGATGGCGATGGAGGTGGCCACGTTCGGGCGCGCGCTTGCAGCGGGGACGGCGGACATCAGGAGGGCTCCTGCGGCGACGGCCGCAGAACGCGGCGTCGGAGAGTGGCTGGGAACAACGTTGTCACATTCTTTCGATGGACAGCTGCGGTTTGTCAACTTCCGTCCGACGCCCCCTGCGCCTCATGTTGCACTGCGCAAGGCGGTCGCCGTGCATCTCGCTGAATGCGCTGCGCGGCTTGAGCCCCATGGCACAACGGTTCCCGCGTGAATCCCGCATTCACGCCATGTAAACGTTTACCACGTGGCGCATTCGTTGCGGCGCAGCAACGAAAGTGTCACGAACTCGTTGACATCGTTGTCAGCGCGGTTACAGACTCCGGCCCAATCGCCGCTCCCGATCCCGGGGCCGGCCCCACCTGCAGCAGGAGCCCGCGTGACCGCCAGCCACCCCGCCCCGGCCCATGTCCTGTCCCGCGTCGCGCCCTCGTTCCTGGCCGCCGACGTCGGTGGCACCCATGTGCGCGTGGCCCGGGTCCAGGCCAGCGGCGATGCCGCCCATCCGGTGCAGGTGCTGGAATACCGCAAGTACCGCAACGCCGACCACGCCGGTCTCAGCGCGATCCTGTCCGACTTCCTGGGCGAAGGCCCACGCCCCACGCACTGCGTGGTTGCCAGCGCCGGCTACGCCCGCGAGGACGGCACGGTGATCACCGCCAACCTGCCGTGGCCACTGTCGGCGCGCCAGGTGGAGGCCGATGTCGGCCTGCAGCGGGTCTACATCGTCAACGACTTCGAAGCGGTGGCCTATGCCGCTGCGCAGGTGGACGCCAGCGGCGTGCTGCACCTGTGCGGGCCGGACACCGGCACGCGTGGCCCGACCCTGGTGGTCGGCCCCGGCACCGGCCTCGGCGCCGCGCTGTGGATCCCCACTGCGCATGGTCCGGTGGTCCTGCCGACCGAAGCCGGCCAGCCGACCCTGGCGGCCAGCACCGAACTGGAAATGGCCATCGTCCGCCACATGCAGCGCGACCGCGCCCACGTGTCGATCGAACATGCGATCTCCGGCCCCGGCCTGATGAACCTGTACCGCGCGGTGTGCGCGCTGCAGGGGCAGGCACCGACGCTGGCCAGCCCCGATGCGGTCACCGCCGCCGCCATGGCCGATACCGATGCGCACGCGCGCCAGGCGCTGGATGTGTTCTGCGGCCTGCTCGGCAGCACCATCGGCGACATGGCCCTGTTCTATGGTGCCCACGGTGGCGTCTACCTGGCCGGCGGCATCCTGCCGCAGATCCGCGAATACCTGCACGCCAGCACCTTCGTCGAACGCTACCTGCAGAAGGGGCCGATGGGCGAAGCGCTGGCACGCATCCCGGTGAAGGTTGTCGAGCACGGCCAGCTGGGCGTGGTCGGCGCTGCCAGCTGGTACCTGCAGCAGCAGTCGGCCGCCTGACACCGCAACAGGCTTCAACGCAATCGCAGCACGCAGTACGTGGCACGCCAACGCACGGGACTTCGCCGCCGCCCCGCGCATGTCATCGCAACCGTTATCGAACACCGCCGCCGGCATCCAATCGAGTGATGAGGAGAGACATCATGAATACCCGCAAGACCCTGCTTTCGGCCGCCATCGTCAGCTGCATCGCCTTCAGTGCGCACGCGCAGCAGGCTGCCCCGACCGCCACCGACCTGGACACCGTGACCGTTACCGGCATCCGTGGCTCGATGGAAAAATCGCTGGACACCAAGCGCGAAGCCAATGCGCGCGTGGAAGTGGTCACCGCCGAGGACGTGGGCAAGCTGCCGGCGCACAACGTCGCCGACACCCTGCAGCGCCTGCCGGGCGTCAACATCAGCTCGTCCAGCGCCGATGAAGGCGGTTTCGACGAAGCCGACCGTGTCAGCCTGCGCGGCACCAGCCCGAGCCTGACCCAGACCCTGATCAACGGCCACACCGTCGGTTCGGCCGACTGGTTCGTGCTCAGCCAGGGCAACAACGTTGGCCGCAGCGTCAGCTACTCGCTGCTGCCGTCCGAACTGGTCAGCTCGGTGGAAGTGAACAAGTCCTCGCAGGCCAAGCTGCAGGACGGCGGCACCACCGGTACCGTCAACATCATCACCCGCAAGCCACTGGAATTCTCCAAGCCGTTCACCGCGGAAGGCTCGATCGGCCTGGTGCGCTCGGACCAGGCCAAGTCGAACGACCCGCAATATTCGGCGCTGTTCAACTACAAGAACGACGAAGGCACCTTCGGCGTGATGGTGCAGGGCTTCAGCCAGAAGCGCGAACTGCGCCGTGAAGCGCAGGAAATCCCGGGTGGCTTCTTCAAGATCGGCGCAAACGATCCGGTCGCCAAGACCAATCCGGACCTGATCGGCGTCAACGTTCCGGGCCTGCTGGGTTCGACCCTTTTCGAACAGACCCGCGAGCGCAAGGGCGGCCTGGTCTCGCTGCAGTTCAAGCCGAGCGACAGCCTCACCCTCGGCCTCAATGGTTTCAGCTCCGAGCTGAAGGCGAACAACTACAACCGCAACTTCATGATGTTCGGCAACAGCTTCGCCAAGTCGCAGGCGCCGGATCCGGGCTATGTGGTCAAGGACGGCGTGCTGACCAACGCCAACTACAAGGGCGTGCCCGGCACCGACTATGCGGTGTACGACATGATCTACCGCGAGTCGAAGGCCAAGTCGAGCTATGTCACCTTCGATGCCGACTGGCAGATCAGCGACAGCCTGACCGCCAAGTTCCAGGCCGGCAGCACCAAGGGTACCGGCGAGACGCCGCGCCAGTACATCGCCGAGGTCACCCTGGCCAACGGCGGCGGCGCCAGCTGGGCTACCCACGGCAATGGCTCGCCGATCGACTGGAACGTCGGCGGCGACATCTCGCCCAACGGCGTGACCAGCTTCGGCACCTGGGGCAACCAGCAGGTCACCGCTGAAGACAAGGAGAAGTGGGCCACGCTCGACTTCAACCAGTACTTCAACGATGGCGGCGTGCTGAGCTCGATCGACTTCGGCCTGCGTTTCGCCGACCACAAGCGCGAAGCGCTGTCGCCGGAAGGTGCAACCCCGGGTGACATCTGGAGGGCGCTGAAGAACGGTGCGACGGCCAACTATCCCAGCGGCTTTGCCGGTGACATCGGCGGCACCTTCCCGCGCAACCTCTGGTACTTCACCCCGGGCGCGCTGAAGGACGCGGTGACCAACAACTCCACCTGGCTGGCCGGCAATGATGGCCCGACCGGTCGCCACAACTATGGCGCCGAGTGGAAGGTGAAGGAAAAGAACTTCGCCGGCTACGTGCAGGCCAACTTCCGCGGCGACTGGTGGAGCGGCAACGTCGGCCTGCGCTACGTCAACATCAAGCAGGACATCGACACCTACAACGCCGTCAGCAAGGCCGCCGATGCCGATGTCAGCAGCCTGTTCGGCATGTGGGAGCGCCTGGCCTTCCAGAACAAGCGCAACCGCGTATTGCCCAGCGCCAACATCAAGTTCGACCTGGACGACTCGCTGGTGCTGCGCGTCGCCGCCTCGCAGACCCAGACCCTGCCGGACTACTCGGCACTGGGTGCCTCCTCGTACGGTTCGGACCTGAACCGCACCGGCGGCGGTGGCAATCCGAACCTCAAGCCGACCCTGTCGACCAACCTGGACGCCAACCTGGAGTGGTACTTCATGCCGCGCGGCCTGCTGTCGGTGGGCGCGTACCACATGAACCTGAAGGACTACATCGCCTTCGACGTGGTCTCGCGCCAGCTGTACAGCGAACTGACCAACCAGCTTGAGACCTACCAGATCTCCACCCCGATCAATGCGGACGGCAAGGTCACCGGCGTGGAAGTGGCCTACGAACAGCCGATCGGCGAGTACTTCGGCGTCAATGCCAATTACACCTACGCCAACGGCACCACCTCGCACACCTGGTCGGACGGCTCGCACAACCTGCTGGGCACCTCGAAGAACACCTACAACGTGGGTGCCTACTTCGAGAACGAGCGCTTTGGCGCCCGCGTCAGCTATACCCGCCGTTCCTCGTTCCTGATCAGCCTGTCGGGCACCAATCCGTACTACCAGGATGACTTCGGCACGCTGTCGGCGTCGCTGAGCTACAAGGCCACCGACTGGCTGAGCATCACCCTGGATGGCCTGAACCTCAACAACCCGACCTACAAGTACTACCAGACTGCGGCCATCCCGACCTCGTTCTACAGCAACGGTCGCCAGTACTACCTCAACTTCCGCTTCAAGTACTGATCCAGCGGCGGCAACATCGCCGAGTCGTGCACGCACGCCGGGCCTGGGTCATTCCGGGCCCGGCGTTTTTCATGTATAGCGTTCATCGCACCGTTCCAAGGAGTCGTACCGATGGTCAAGCCTTCCCGCGCCCGGATGCGCAGCGCAGTGCTGCTGGGCAGCCTGCTCGCCCTGTTGCCGGCACTGCCGGCACTTGCCGCCGCCCCCATGCCGGCCGCTGAGGCACCCGGCCCGCAGCTGCGTGCCGGCAGCCTGATGCTGATTCCCGCCCCCAGCAATGTGCAGCCTGGCCAGGGCAGCGGCATCACCGTGCGCGCCGATACCGTGCTGCAGGCCGAAGGCGAGGCCGCACAGCGCGTCGCCAGCCAGTTCGCCGACCTGCTGGCGCGCAGTGGCGGCCCGCGCCTGGGGCTGGCCAAGGGCAAGGCGGCGGCCAGGACCGGTGGCATCCGCTTCCAGATCGTGCCCACCTTCCGCGACAGCGGCGAGGGCTACACGCTGGAAAGCACCGCACAGGGCGTAGTGGTACAGGCCGGTAACGAAACCGGCCTGTTCTATGGCGCAACCACCCTCGCCCAGCTCGCCACCGGCGGCAGCAACGGCGTGCTGCCAGCGGTGCAGATCCAGGACGCGCCACGCTTCAGCTGGCGCGGTTTCATGCTCGACTCGGCGCGGCATTTCCAGAGCCTGGACGAGATCAAGCGCGTGCTCGACGCAATGGCCGCGCACAAGCTCAACACCTTCCATTGGCACCTGACCGATGACCAGGGTTGGCGCATGGAGATCAAGCGCTATCCGAAGCTGACCGGAGTGGGCAGCTGCCGCCTGCCGGCCGGCGACGGTGGCATCGATCCGGTCACTGGCAAGGAGCATCCGTATTGCGGCTTCTACACGCAGGACCAGATCCGCGAAGTGATTGCCTATGCCGCGAAGCTGCATATCCAGGTGATTCCGGAAATCGATGTGCCGGGGCACGCGACCGCAGCGATTGCCGCATACCCGGAACTGGGTTCGATCAATACCCCGCTGAAGCCGATCAGCGAATGGGGCGTGTTCCCGAACCTGTTCAACGTGGAAGACAGCACTGTCACCTTCCTCGAGAACGTACTGGAGGAAGTGATCGAACTGTTCCCGTCCAAGTACGTGCACGTCGGCGGCGACGAGGCGGTCAAGGACCAGTGGGAAGCCTCCAGGCAGGTCCAGCAGCGCATGCGTGCGCTGGGCATCAAGGATGAAATGGCCATGCAGAGCCACATCATCAAGCGCCTGGAGACCTTCCTGGAGGAGCACGACCGGCGCCTGATCGGCTGGGATGAAATCCTTGAAGGCGGGCTGCCGCCGCAGGCCACGGTGATGTCCTGGCAGGGCACCGAAGGTGGCCTGGCCGCGGCCAGTGCTGGCCATGACGTGGTCATGTCGCCGGTGGGCTACCTCTATCTGGATTACCTGCAGACGGCCTCGCCGAACGAACCGCCGGGCCGCCCGGCCCAGGTCAACCTCGCCAAGCTGTACAACTTCGAGCCCGTGCCGGCCGAGCTGGCCGCTGACAAGCGCGGGCACATCCTCGGCCTGCAGGCCAACATGTTCACCGAACACACGCGCACCTATGCGCGCCTGCAGCACAACCTGTTCCCACGCCTGGCCGCGGTGGCCGAGACCGGCTGGAGCACGCCGGAGCATCGCGACTTCCGCGATTTCCTCGCGCGCCTGCCCGCGCAGCTGCAACGCTACCGCGCCTGGGGCCTGGCCTACGCGCAGACCCCGTTCGAAGTGGGCGTGGACTACACCGACAACCGCGCCGCCAACACGGTGACCGTGTCGCTGGCCAACCCGCTGGGCTATGAGGTGCGCTACAGCACCGATGGCCAGCCGGTGACGGCGCAGTCGCCGCTGTACCAGCAGCCGCTGACCAGTACGCTGCCGACCACGGTGCAGGCCGCCGCGTTCTACCAGGGCCAGATGCTGGCGGCGAAGCCGACGGTCGCGGACTTCAGTGCGCAATCGCTGCTCAGCCGCCGCAGTGACGAACTGCTCAGCTGCGTAGGCAAGAAGGGGCTGGTGCTGCGCCTGGAAGACGATGGCCCGCGCGAGGGAAACCGCGCAGTGTTCAACGTGGACATCTTCCAGCCATGCTGGCGCTGGCCACAGGCACCGCTGGACGGCATCGGCAGCGTGGAAGTCCGCGCGGGGCGTATTCCGTACTACTTCCAGCTGGCCCACGACGAGCCCAAGCGTCGCTTCGAGAAGGCCAAGCGTGCGCATGGCGAGATGCTGGTGCGTCGCGGCGACTGCAGCGGCAAGGTGCTGGCCGAAGTGCCGCTGCCGGCCACGCCGGATGCCGATGGCTTCGTGACGCTGCGTGCGACGCTGCCGAAGGGCTCCCAGGGCACCGGTGACCTGTGCATCAACTTCACCGGCGACACGCGCCCGGCGATGTGGGTGCTGGATGAGGTCACGCTGGGGAAGTAACGGCAGGCCTATCCTGGTGGGTGCCGACCTTGGTCGGCACCTCGGGCACTTCATCCACGCATGGCGTGGATCTACTGTAGAGCCGAGCCCATGCTCGGCTGCCTTTGGGAGGAAGCCGAGCATGGGCTCGGCTCTACAGGAACCTTACCCGCGCCAGCGCAGCAGCAGATCGCGCAGCGGGGTCAGTGCCGTAGCCAGGCCGGCCAGCACGCCGATCGTGTTGGCCAGCGCGTCCATCGGATCGGCCATGCGGTCATCGGTCAATGCGCCCTGCGCGAACTCGATGCCGATCCCCATCAGCACCAGGCCCACGCCCACCCACAGCAGCGGACGTCCGCGCCGGAACAGCTGTACCGCGCTGCCAGCCAGGATGAAATAGGCGAGGAAGTGCTCACCCTTGTCGCCGTTTTCCGGCAACGGAATCGGTGGCGGTGGGATCAGGCAGACCACGATCACCAGCAGCACCGCGCTGAACCACAGTGCGGTCCACAGCCGCGGCCGCCGCAGTGGTTTGATCAGCGGCAGCGCATCGTTCACAGGCGCCAGCTCAGGTCACCCAGCTCGAAGGCGGGCTCGAAGTCGACGCCGCGCTGCAGGCCGATCGCCTGGAAGCGCTCCCCCATCTCGGTCGGCAGGGTCAGCTTCTTCACCTGGTCGCGCAGCTGGATACGACCGACTTCATCGGTGCGCTCCTCGGCCAGCGACAGCACCTGGTCCAGGCCGTTGCCGAGCAGGAAGCTGGCCTGGCTGCAGTAGCCCGCCAGCTCGAAACCGCCGTGCATGCCGGCCTCGGCCATCGCGGTGAAATCCACCGACGCGGTGATGTCCTGCAGGCCCGGCCAGCGGTGCACGTCGTTGTGCACGTGGTGGCGGTAGAACGCGCGTACGGTGCCCTCATCGCGGTCGTGCTGGTAGAACTCGCCGCGGTTGTAACCGTAGTCGATGAACAGCATCGCGCCGCGCTGCAGGCCGCCCGCCACCGCCTGCAACCAGTACGGCAGCTGCGGCAGCACCTCGGAACGGTAGCCCTCGGCGAAGGGGCGCTCCAGGTAGCGCTCGATGTGGCGCACCGCACCGTTGAGCAGGATGTCGGCCGGCTGCGCACCACGGATGAAGTTGCCTTCGGCGTCCAGTTCCACGGTTTCCTCGTAGACCTCGCCATCCCGGATCAGGAAGCGCGGCGTCGGCAGCGCGTCGATCACTTCGTTGGCAAACACCACGCCCTCCCAGTCCTCTTCGAACGGGCGATCGACCCAGTCCACGCGTGCGGCCAGCTCGGCCGGCAGGTTCTGCTGCAGGCGCTGTTGCTGGCGCTCGCGCAGGTCGGCGCTGGGTTCGAGGATGGCGTAGCGCGACGGCAGCGCGTCCAGCTCGGCCAGGCGCAGCAGCACCGCTTCGGCGAAGGCGCCGGTACCACCGCCCAGTTCCAGCATCCGCGCCTGCGTACCCAGCTGGGCGAACACCGGCGCCAGCGCGTTGGCCACGCTCCCGGCGAACAGGCTGCCGAGCTCGGGCGCGGTGGTGAAGTCGCCACTGCCGCCGAATTTGCTGGCGCCGGCGCTGTAATAGCCCCAGCCGGGGGTGTACAGGCACAGCTCCATGAAGCGGGAGAACGGCATTGCCCCGCCCTGCGCAAGGATTTCGGCGCGCAGGGCAGCGGCCAGCTGGTCACTGTGGGCCAGGGCATCGGCTTCGGGCAGGGGGAAGGTGGGCTGCATGGCGTCTTCGAATGCGGTGACAATGGTGCACAGGATAGCCGAGCCTTGGAGGACCCTCGATGAGCGATACCCACCCCGTGGTCCTGATCACCGGCAGCGCGCGCCGGATCGGTGCGGCCATCGCCCGCCAGTTCCACGCCTGTGGCTGGTCGGTGGTGCTGCATGCCAATACCTCCAGCGCCGAGCTGCAGCAGGCCGCGTTCGATTTCGACAACGTGCGCCCCGGCAGCGTGCTGGCCCTGCAGGCCGACCTGCGTGACGCCGACGCCCTGCCCGACCTGGTCGAACAGGCCGTCACCCACTTCGGCCGCCTGGACGCGCTGGTCAACAACGCCTCCAATTTCTTCCCCACCCCGCTCGGCCAGGTCACCGCCGAGGCGATGGACGCGCTGTATGCGGTCAATGCACGCGCGCCGCTGCTGCTGTCACAGGCGGCAGCGCCCTACCTGCGCCGCCAGCAGGGCTGCATCGTCAACCTCACCGACCTGCACGGCACCGACCCGATGCGTGACCACATCGCCTACACCATGGCCAAGGCCGCGCTGGAGATGGCAACGCGCGCGCTGGCGCTGGAGCTGGCGCCGAAGGTGCGGGTCAACGCAGTAGCGCCGGGTGCGATCCTGTGGCCGGAACAGGGCAAGGATGATTTCGCCCGCGAGGCGCTGCTGGCACGCACGCCTTTGGCGCGGATCGGCACCGTCGAGGAGATCGCCGAGGCGGTGTACTGGCTGGTGGCCGAGGCCAGCTTCGTCACCGGCCACACCCTGCGCGTGGATGGCGGGCGTACGGTCAGCTGAAAGGTTGCCGGGGTCCACAACGGGGTCAGATCCCTTTTCCCGGCGGGAAAAGGGATCTGACCCCGTCACTCCAGATCCACCACCTCGAACGCCTCGCCAAACTGCGGGTGCGCGCGCCACAGCGTGGCCAGGTCCTGCCCGCTGACCGGGTCGATGAAGCCCGGCGCGATGTCGGCCAGCGGCTTCAGCACGAACGCGTGCTTCAGCTCCGGCCGCGGGATGCGCAGGTGCCCCGGGCCTTCCAGCACCAGGTCGCCATAGAACACCACGTCGATGTCCAGGGTCCGGTCGGAGAAGCGCGGCCCGCTGCGGTCGCGACCGTGCGCGTCTTCCAGCGCGTGCAGCCAGTCGTCCAGCTCCTGCAGCGGCAGATCGGTCTCGATCGCCACCGCATTGTTGAGGAAGGCCGGGCCATCGAAGCCGACCGCGGCGGTACGGTAGGCCGGCGATACCTGCAGCGCGCCGAAGCGCTCGCGCAGGGCCGCCACCGCGGCGTGGAGGTAGCGGCGGGGCTGGACATTGCTGCCCAGGCTCAGGAGCACGGTCGTCATGCGGTTCAGGTGGCAGCAATGGGGGCGTGGACATGCCGTCGTCACGGCGGCCTGCCTACAATCCGGGATGCACATGATAGGGCACCGACATGACCTATTGCGTTGGAATCGAGGTGGACGAGGGCCTGGTCTTCGCTGCCGACACCCGGACCAATGCCTCGCTGGACGATGTGCGCGTGCACCGCAAGCTGCACGTGTTCGAGTATCCCGGCCAGGCAGCCTACGTGCTGATGGCGGCTGGCAACCTGGCCACCACCCAGCTGCTGGTGTCGCGCCTGGGGCGCGATGCCGACGAACGGCGCGCGCCCAACCTGCGCGACATGACCCACCTGTTCGAAGCCGCCGAGTACGTCGGCCAGCTGCTGGTGGACAGCCAGGTGCACAGCAACCACAGCGAACATGGCCACGATGGGGTCAATACCCAGGCCACGCTGATCTTCGGCGGGCAGATCGCCGGCGAGCGCCCCGGGCTGTACATGATCTATCCGCTCGGCAACGCCATCGCCGCCTCGCCGGAGACGCCCTACCTGCAGATCGGTGAATCCAAGTACGGCAAGCCGATCCTCGACCGCATCCTCAGCCCGGCCACGCGCCTGGAGGATGCCGCACGCACGGCGATCGTCTCGTTGGACTCCACCATCCGTTCCAACCTGTCGGTGGGCCTGCCGATCGACCTGGCGCTGCTGCGCGACGGCGAACTGCGCATCGGCCAGCAGCTGCGGCTGGGTGCGGATTCCACGCTGTATGCGGACATCCACCAGAACTGGTCGCGGCGGCTGGAACAGGCAGTGGACGCCCTGCCACGCTTCCCCTGGGAACCTGCCGAACGGTAGTGCCGGCCGCTGGCCGGCAACCGCGTTGATCCCACCACACAGGGATGCCGGCCAGCGGCCGGCACTACCGCGACATCAGCCCAGCGCTTCGGACACCGCGCGGAACACCTGCTGCATCTGCAGCGGCTTGCGCAGCACGTGCACCTGCACGCCAGCGGGAAATGCATCGGCCGCCACCTCCACCGCTGCGTCTTCCAGCACCAGCGCCGGGCCGCGATAGCCCAGCGTGGCCATCTCGCCCAGCAGCTGGCTGGCCGGCAACAACTTCGAGCCGGCGTCGGCAATCACCAGCGCCGGCATTGCCTCCTGCTGCATCCAGCGCAGCGCCGCCGGGCCATCGGAGGCCAGCTGCAGCTGATATCCCTGGCTTGACAGCGCATTGCCGAGCAACGACAGGCGCGTGGCCTCGCCATCGACCACCAGGATCGACTGGCCACTGCCCAGGGCCACCAGCTGCTCGATCGGCTCACTGCCGTCGCTGGCTTCGTGCATCGGCAAGTGCAGTTCGAAGCAGGTGCCCTGCCCCGGCTGGCTGCTGACATGGATGCTGCCGCCGGCACCTTCGACGATGCGCTTGCAGGAAATCAGGCCCAGGCCGGTGCCGTCGGCCTTGGTGGTGAAGAACGGATTGAACAGGTGCGACAGCGTGTCTGCATCCATGCCGATGCCTTCATCGGCCACGCAGATCCGCATCCAGTCCACGCCATCGCGCTGGCCGGCATGGCTGGCGGTCAGGCTCAGGCGACCGCCGTTGGGCATCGCCTGGATCGCGTTGAGCGCCAGGTTCAACATCACCTGCTGCAGCTCGGTGTAGTTGGCATCGACCACCAGGCCTTCGTCCTGCACCTGCAGTTCCAGGCGCACGGCATCGGGCACGTTGCTGCGCAACAGCAGTGCAACCGCATCGAACAGGCCATCGATCTCGATGCGCTCGCTCGGCTTGCGCGAACCGCGCACGAACGACAGCATCGATTCGGCCATCTCATGACCACGGCGACCGCACTCGGCGATGACATCGGCCAGGTGGTGCAGCTGCGGATCCTCGGTGCGCGCCTTCAGCAGGTCCGGCATGATCAGCAATGGCTGCAGGATGTTGCGCAGGTCATGGCTGAGGCCGGCAGCAAGCAGCGACAGGCTTTCCAGGCGCTGCGCGCGCATCAGCTCGGTTTCCACCCGTGCACGCTCCACCGCGCTGCGTGCATCGCGGATCGCACGCGCCACCGCCGACGGCAGGCGCGCCGGCAGATGCTTGATGATGTAGTCATTGGCGCCCTTCTGCAGCGCCGCCACCGCGTTCTCCTCACCCATCGTGCCGGAGACGAAGATGAAGGGCACGTCCGGCGAGGTCTCGCGCACGATGCGCAGCGCGTCATCACCGGAGAACCCCGGCATGCTCAGGTCGGACAGCACGATGTCCGGCTGGAACGCAGCCAGTGCCTGGCGCAGTTCCGCCTCGCTCTCGACACGCTCGAAGCGGGCGTCCAGGCCCGCGTCGAGCATCTGTTCGGACATCAGCTCGGCATCCTCTGGTGAGTCTTCCACCAGCAGGATGCGCAGCGCCCCCAGGGCGGGACCGGTCAGGGGCATGGGCTCACTCGAGTTCCGGTGCCTGGTTGATCAACGCCCAGAACTTGCCCAGGGTCTGCACCGCGCCGAAGAACTGGTCCACGTCCACCGGCTTGACCACGTAGGCGTTCACGCCCATGTCCCAGCTGCGGGCCAGATCGCTTTCCTCGCGCGAGGACGACAGGATCACCACCGGCAGGCGCTTGAGTTCTTCATGCTCGCGGATCTGCCGAAGCACTTCCAGGCCATCCATGCGCGGCATCTTGATGTCCAGCAGCAGCACCGCCGGCAGGCCTTCCTCGCGATTGGCGAAGGCGCCGCGGCGCAGCAGGTAGTCCATCACTTCCACGCCGTCTTCGACGTGCACGATGGGATTGGCCAGACGCGCCTCTTCCAGGGCATCGATCGCCATTTCGGCATCCGCCGGGCTGTCTTCGGCGAGAAGAATGGTGCGCAGAGTGGTCATGCAGAAGGCCCTTGTTTGTCCGCGTCGATCGCGGGAGGCAGGTAGAAGTGGAAGGTGGCGCCGACGTCCGGTTCGGCCTCGGCCCAGATACGGCCGCCATGGCGGGTCAGCACGCGGCGCACGCTGGCCAGGCCGATGCCGGTACCCGGGTAGTCGCTGGCCTTGTGCAGGCGCTGGAATACACCAAACAGCTTGCCGGCGTAGGCCATGTCAAAGCCTGCACCATTGTCGCTGACCGTGAACTGATGGCCGCCATCGGGCTGCGGCTGGTAGTCCACGCGGATCTTCGCCGGCTCGCGGTTGCCCGAGTACTTCACCGCGTTGCCGAGCAGGTTCAGCCAGACCTGGCGGATCATGTTCTCGTCGCCCACCACGATCGGCAGCGGCGCGATGCTCCACTCCACGTGGTGCGCATGGCCGCTGTTCTCGGCCTCGGCCTGCAGGTTGGCATCGAGCATGGCGCGGGTATCGGCCACCAGCGACTGCATGTCCACCGCCTGCTGGCGCATCGCCGCGCGGCCCAGCCGCGAATAGACCAGCAGGTCGTCGATCAGCGCCGCCATGCGCCGGGCCGAACTGGAGATCACCTCCAGGTAATGCCTGCTCTTGTCATCGGCGGCGTCGCCGAGGTGGCGCGACAGCTTGTCGGAGAATCCGGCCACGTGGCGAAGCGGCGCACGCAGGTCATGCGAAACCGAGTAGCTGAAGGCTTCCAGCTCGCGGTTGACCTCGGACACCTGCGCGACCTTGCCCTCCAGCTGGCGGTTCAGCTCTTCCACGCGCAGCTGCACTGCGCGCTGCATGGTGACGTCGCTGATGGTCAGCAGCACCACTTCGTCATCGGTGTCGGGCAGCGGCATGCGCCGTGCGTTGAGCAGCATGTAGCGCACCATGCCATCGGCGGTACGCTGCTCATGCTCGAAGTCCCAGAGTTCGCGGCCACGCGACAGCACATCGGCCAGGCGCTGGCGCACCACCGGATCCCGCCAGGCGCCGTCGCCGATGTTTTCCAGCAGCAGGCCATCGGCGCGCTCGTCCTGCAGGTCATACAGTTCGGCGAACGCCGGGTTGTGCAGCTGCACGCGCAGGTCGCGGTCGAGCAGCACGATCGGTTCGCGCACGGTCTGCAGCACCGACGCCGCGCGTGCGGCCGAGCGCAGCGATTGCCGTTCCGCATGCAGGCGGCGGCCGATCTGCCGCTGCAGCAGCCACAGCACCAGGCCGAGCAGGGCCAGCTGGATCGCCAGCGAACTCCACGACACCAGTTCGGTCTGCTTGCGCTGGCGCGCGGCCTGCTGGGCGCGCAGTGCCAGCAGATTCTGCTCGCTGGCCTGCAGCTCCTCCACCAGGCCACGGATCGGATAACGCGTGCTCAGGTCCTGCACCAGCTCACGCTGGTCGGAGTTCGGTTCGGACCGGGCCAGCTCGCGGGCAAGCGCCATGCGGCCTTCGAGCATCGATTCGATCCGACCAATGCGGATCAGCTGATCGGGATTGTCACGCGTCATCCGGCCCAGTTCGGCCAGGCGCCCGGGGATCTCGTTGGCCTTGGCCATCCGCTCGCGCAGGCCGGGCGCATCCACGCCCTTGGACAGGGTCAGCGCGGCGGATTCGACGTCGCGCACATCGGCCTGCAGCTGTTGCAGCGCCACACCAACGGACTGGGTGTGGTTGACCCAGGCCATCGCCTCTTCGCTGTCCTGCTGCAGTTTGCGCAGGGTCAACCACGGCACCACGATGATCGCGGCAGCCGCCAGCGCCAGGGCCGGCAACCGCCAGCGGTCCCAGATGTCGTCACTGAAAACCAGCGCCATAGTTCCTCGTCAGCACGGCCGCGGAGCGGGACCCGGGACGAGCCCGGCTGCGGCGGAACCGGCAATATAGCGCAGGCAATCACAACTCTGGAGTCCAAAGCGCGGCAGGCTGAACGGGCCCCCGCAGCCGGCCCCATACGCGAGTGGGCGCCCCCCTCGGGGCGCCCACCCTGTTCAACGGTCGGTGGATGCTCAGCGCTTGGCAGCGGCGCTGACCTTAAGCGCGGCGGCATCGACGCGGGTCACGCCCTTGATGCCCTTGGCGGTGTTGACCGCCTTGTCCTTCTCCGCCTGCGTAGCGACGGCACCGCTCAGGCTGACCACGCCGTTCACGGTTTCCACCTTGATCTCGGTGCCCGGAACGTTGCTGCTGGCCAGCAGGTCGGCCTTCACCTTGGTGGTGATCCAGGTATCGGTCACCGGCTCATTGGAGTCGTGACGATCGGCATGGGTCGTCGGATGGGTGCTGGTCGGCGGGCTCTTCGCGGCCGGGTCCTTGGCGAATGCGGCCGAGGAGGACAGCGCCAGGCCCAGGGTCAGGGCGGAAGCAATCAGCGTGCGGGTGGTATTGCTCATCGTGTCGTACTCCTTCGGAATGTGCTGCCAGTCTGGACAACCCACCGTAGAGCAGGCGTGGCGTTGCGGTCATGCCGCCGTGAATCGAAACGTTTCCAATGGCAACCGTTCAGTTTTGGACTGCCAGCACCCTTCGTTTACCCTGCCCTTCCCACTGCCGGAGCCCTGCCATGCGCCCCGACCTGCAACTGGCCCTGATCGGCTACGGCCTCGCCGGCCGCGTCTTCCATGCACCGCTGATCCAGCACACCCCCGGGCTGGCGCTGCACAGCATCGTCAGTTCACAACGCGACACCCTGCTGCGTGCGTTCAGCGATGTGCACGTGCGTGCCACGCCGCAGCAGGTATTCGATGATCCGGCCGTGGATGCCGTAGTGATCGCCACGCCGAACGAACAGCACGCGCCACTGGCCATCGCGGCGCTAGCGGCAGGCAAGCATGTGCTGGTCGACAAGCCGTTCGCGCTGGATGTGGCCGAAGCGGAAACGGTGCTGGCTGCGGCACGCGATGCCGGGCGCATCGCCACCGTGTTCCAGAACCGGCGTTTCGATGCCGACTTCCTCACCCTGCAGTCGCTGCTGGCCGAAGGCAGCTTGGGCGACGTGGCCGAGTGCCACGCGCACTTCGACCGTTACCGTCCGCAGGTGCGCGACCGCTGGCGCGAACAGGACGGGCCCGGCAGTGGCCTGTGGTACGACCTCGGTCCGCACCTGCTGGACCAGATGCTGGTGCTGTTCGGCTGGCCCGAGGCAATCGATGCCGACCTGGCCGTGCAGCGCGAAGGTGGCGGCGGCATCGATTACTTCCACGCGATACTGCACTACCCACGGCATCGGGCGATCGTCCATGCCGGTTCCCTGGTGGCAGCGCAGACGCCGCACTTCAGTGTGCATGGCAGCGCCGCCAGCTGGATCAAGCACGGCGTGGACGTGCAGGAGGCGCAGCTGCGCCGCGGCGTGGCGCCGGGCGCACCAGGCTGGGGCATCGATCCGCAGCATGGCGAGCTGGTGCGCTGCGATACCGAAGACAACGTGCAACGCAGCACCGTCGACAACCTGCCCGGCGACTATCGCCGGTTGTATGCGCAGTTCGCGGCGGCGATGCACGGCGAGGGCGAAGCCACGGTCAGCCCGGTGCAGGCGCTGCAGCTGATGCGGTTGCTGCAGGCCGGCATGGACAGCGCGCGCGAAGGGCGGCGGATCGCGTTGGGGTGATCGGCAGGGCTTCGCCCTGCACCCGCACAAGCGGTAGTGCCGGCCGCTGGCCGGCAACCTCAACAGCAACTGCAAAAAACGGCTACCCGTGAGATGGCGGCCCCCCCCGCCTTCGACAGTTATCCGCGCCCGACGGTAGGTGTCGACCTTGGTCGACACATCCACGCCATGCGTGGATGACGTGGCAATGACCGAAGAAGGCTTTTGTAGAGTCGAGCCATGCTCGATTGGCTGCATGGGGTCAGAGCCTGTTCCCGCGGAAAGGGATCCGACCCCGATCTGCCTGGGGCCGGATCCCTTCGGCAACGCCGAAGGGCTCTGACGCCACCGCAGTGCTTACGACTTCTTGATGGCGTGGCCGCCGAATTCATTGCGCATCGCCGACAGCAGGCGGTCGGTGAACGAATTCGATTCGCGCGAGCGCAGGCGTTCCAGCAGCGACAGCGTGATCACCGGTGCTGGCACATCCAGCGCGATGGCTTCGGCCACGGTCCAGCGGCCTTCGCCGGAATCCTCCACGTACGGGGCAATGCCATCCAGC
Source organism: Stenotrophomonas sp. YJH_SMC_127 (assembly GCF_059372445.1). Classification (NCBI taxonomy): domain Bacteria; kingdom Pseudomonadati; phylum Pseudomonadota; class Gammaproteobacteria; order Lysobacterales; family Lysobacteraceae; genus Stenotrophomonas; species Stenotrophomonas sp. YJH_SMC_127. The sequence continues at coordinate 1,007,783 of NZ_JCAFVO010000001.1, forward strand.
GAAGGATTGCGCTTGAGGGCTTCGGTGCTCAGGTCCAGCAGCCACGAACGCACCACGCTGCCGTGGCGCCACACCTCGGCCACCTGCGCCAGGTCCAGCTCCATCTCCTGCTTGCGCTCCATCAACGCGAAGCCTTCGGCATAGGCCTGCATCATCCCGTACTCGATGCCGTTGTGGACCATCTTGGTGAAGTGGCCGGCACCGGACGGGCCGACGCGCCCCCACCCACGATCTTCGGCCGGGGCCAGCGTGCGCAGCAACGGTGCGATCTGCTCCACCACCGACGCTTCGCCACCGACCATCAGGCTGTAGCCTTCCTGCAGGCCCCACACGCCACCGCTGGTGCCGCAGTCGACGTAGCCCAGATCATCCTCGGCCAGCGCCTTGGCGCGGCGGATCGAGTCCTGGTAGTTGGAGTTGCCGCCGTCGATGACGATGTCACCCTCGGCCAGGTGCGGGGTCAGCTGGCCCAGCGTCTGATCGACGGTTTCACCGGCCGGTACCATCAGCCACACCACGCGCGGCACCGGCAGCGCGGCCACGGCGGCGGCCAGCGAATCAACCACCTCCAGGCCGGCCTCGGCGGCGCGCTGGCGGGCGCCTTCGCCCGGGTCGTAGCCGACCACGCGGTGGCCGCCGCGATGCAGGCGCTGGGCCATGTTGGCGCCCATGCGGCCGAGGCCGATCATTGCAATATCCATTGTTTCACCTTCAGTTGGGGTCTAGGGTCAGGCTGCCTGGCCTGCCGGTAGCCGCGCAGTGGCGCAGCTGCGCCTCGCGCCAACGCCGGTAGAGCGTGGTATGCAGATTGTGCACCGCCAGGTCGATCGAAAACGGGGTTCGCGGGTTGCGATCGAGCAGGCGGGCGACGTGGTAGCCGATGGGACGTATACCGCGTGGATGCACATAGATCACGAACTGCTGGTAGAACGGATCGTCCAGCAGCTGGTCCATGCGCGCGAGCGTGTCGTGGTAGCGCGGCGCCAGCCGTGCGCGCAACTGCGGATCGCGCTCGAACAGCAGGCGCTCGAAGTAGCGCTGGCCGATGCGCGGGATGTCCTGCGCCAGTTTCCAGAGTTCGGCATTGCGCTGGTCGTACCAGGCCAGGCCGCCGTGCTGCGCCAGGGCCTGCGCAGCGCCCTCGCCCACAGTGACGACCACGAAGTTCTCGGCCTGGTTGCTCAGGTCATCCAGCGTACCGTTGTCGTACACATGTTCGATGAAGCCGGGCACACCCACGAACGCCTGCCGCCCCATCGCCGAGGTGCGCACCGCCTTGCCATCGGCGAAGAACTCGCCCGCGTGCGCGCCAAGCAGGATGCTGTCGGTGGCGCGCAGCGCGAGGAAGGTGCCGATCGACAGTTCATCCGCTGCGAACTCTGTATCGAACGCAGCATCGCCATACAGCTCGCGCTGGGTGGCCAGCTGCGCGACCTGGCGGCCGACACCGCACTCGGCGCGCACGGCACCGCTGTAGAACGCCTGCAGCGCATGGCTGTTGCCCGCACTGGGCACGAAGCCACGGCCGAAACTGCGCGTACGCTGCCAGCCCTGTGCGGGCGCGCCGCGCAGACCAAAGCCGATCCAGCCCAGTTGCGGGCCGGAGAAGCGGAACGTGGCATTGCCCTGCAATGCCGAGGTCGCGCGCCGCGTGGCCGCCCCCAGCTCGAAGGCATAGGCGCAGACCGTAGCAGGGTCTTCCAGCAGCTGCTGCAGCAGTGCCTGTCGTTCGCCTGCAGGCAGATCCGCCGGCCAGCGTACGCGCAGGTCACCCGCTGCCTGTGCCGCGGCGAGCGAGGAACGCGTACACACCGGGCCCTTGTGTACCTGCGGTGTGCGCAGCTCGGCATCCTCGAAGCGCCACCCCAACCGCTGCAACAGGCCCTGCGTACAGTCCGGGGATGGCGCTGCGACGACCCACGCGGGCGCCAGCAGCAGGGCTGCAATCAGCCACCTGCCGCGCACGCTCAGCCCTGGTCCGTGACCGCCGGTGCGGGTGCGGGCTCCGGTGCCGCGGCCGGCGATGGCGACGGCTTGCCCGCCGCGGCCGGCAGGTACTGCTGCAGGCGCTGGAAGAAGCGACGATAGAACTCGGCATCGGTGACCGTGCTGCTGGCCACCTTCACCAGCGAGTCGTCGTTGCTGCCGAAGGGCAGCGATACCGAACCCAGCGCTCCCACACCGACACTGGCCGAGGTCGGGCTCTTCTTCAGCGCATAGCGATCCTGCACTGCGCTGACGAACACCAGCGTCTGGCCGCCACGCGGGGCGCAGGAGATGCGCAGCACCAGCTGCTCATGGTCATCCTCGCGCGGCTGGAAGTTCTTGTTGCCTTCCACCTGTGCATCGTCGGAACGGGCGATGGCATAGCCCTGGCTGAGCAGCGTGCGGCGCGCCGCTTCGCAGGCTTCGCCCGGGCGCCCATCGACCGTGCGCGAGAAGGTATCGCCGGAGTCGAAGGACTCGCGCAACACGGTGCTCTCGGCGGCACGGCCACCGCAGGCCGAGAGGATCAGGGCACTGGTGAGCGCCGCGGCGGCGCTGGAAAGACGGGAGGCCCGCATGGGTACTCCTGCGAGAACGGAAGCACCAAGGGTAGTCCCACCCCCGTGTGCGGCAGGTCGACATACCCTCCCATGTTGCTCCCGGTTCATGCACGAAAAAGGGGACGGAGGGAATTAAGTCGTTTGTGCCACAAACGACTTAATTCCCTCCGTCCCCTTTTACGACAAGGGGCCGGCAATGCCGGCCCCTCGGGTATTGCATGCCGTCTCCGGCTCAGTCCGCCCAGCGCCCCGCGCCGGTGGACTGCGGCAGCACCTGGGCCGACAGCGGGCGGTCATTGGCCAGCAGATTGACCGCGTCAGCGAGGATCGAGGCCGACTCGCGCAGCAGCGGGTCCGGACGCTTTTCAGCGGCCTTCTCACGGGCGGCATCCTTGACGATGTCGCGCTCGTTGCCGGTCAGGCCATCGTCGCTGCTGTCGTCGGCCAGCGGGTCCAGGGCCAGGCCCAGTTCCTTGCGCTGCACCTGGCGCTCCTTGCGCTGGGCGTCCTGCCGCTCGCGCTCGGCACGACGGGTCGCCTCGTTGAGCGAGATGTACTTCTTCGCGGCCTCGGTGCGGAACTGCTCCACGTCCTCGTTCCACCACTGGAATTCCTTGTCAGTGGCGATGCGCGCGTCGTGGCGGGTCTCCAGCTTCGGCAGCAGCGGCGCGAAGTTGCCGTACTGGGTGTGCGGCACGGCGGCGATGCGGGTCCACGGCAGGGCGTTGTCGTAGGTGCTTTCGCCGAATTCGGTGGCATCGACGCTGGCCGGGAAGGCCAGGTCCGGCACCACACCCTTGTGCTGGGTGCTGCTGCCGCTGATGCGGAAGAACTGGGCGATGGTCAGCTTGACCTGGCCGAAGCGCTGGGTTTCGCCGCTCGGCCAGCGATCGAGGTCGACGATGTTCTGCACGGTGCCCTTGCCGAAGCTGGTTTCACCGATCACCAGGCCACGGCCGTAGTCCTGGATGGCACCGGCGAAGATCTCCGAGGCCGAGGCCGAACCGCGGTTGATCAGCACCGCCAGCGGGCCGTCCCACGCCACGCCCTGGTTGCGGTCGCTGTTGACGGTAACGCGGCCACCGGACTCGCGCACCTGCACCACCGGCCCCTGTTCAATGAACAGGCCGGTCAGTTCGATCGCTTCATCCAGCGAGCCCCCCCCGTTGTTGCGCAGGTCCAGCACCACGCCATCCAGCTTGTCGCTCTTGAAGCCGGCCAGCAGCTTGGCGACGTCGCGGGTGGCCGAGGCGTAGTCAGCGGCGTTGCGGCGACGGCCTTCGAAGTCCTGGTAGAAGGTCGGCAGCTTGATCACGCCGATCCTGCGCGCCGGTTCGCCGTTGGCGGCCGGGATGCTCATGGTCTCGCCCTTGGCGGCCTGTTCGGCCAGGCGCACCTTCTGGCGGGTCAGGACCAGCGTGTGGTGCTTGCCGTCCACGCCCTCGGCGGCCGGGATGAATTCCAGCTTGACCTGGGTATCCTTGGCACCGCGGATCTTGGCCACGACGTCGTCGATGCGCCAGCCGATCACATCCTCGACCAGGCCGGACTTGCCCTGGCCAACGCCAACGATGCGGTCCCCCGGCTTCAGGGTGCCGTCCACTGCGGCCGGACCACCGGCGATGATCTCGCGGATCACCACCATGTCGTCCTGCCGCTGCAGCTGCGCACCGATGCCTTCCAGCGACAGCGACATCGCCTGGTTGAAGTTCTCGGCGGTGCGCGGGGTGAAGTAGTCGGTGTGCGGATCGACAGCGCTGGTGTAGGCGTTCATGAAGAACTGGAAGACGTCTTCGCCCTTCAGCTCGTTGACCGACTTCTCCAGCGTCGCGTAGCGCTTGTCCAGCGTCTTGCGGATGTCGTCCGGCTTCTTGCCGGCCAGCTTCAGGCGCAGCCAGTCGTTCTTCACCGACTTGCGCCACAGCTCATCCAGTTCGGCACTGCTGGCCGCCCACGGAACCTTCTTGCGGTCGTATTCGAAGCGCTCGTCGGTGGTGAAGTCCGGCTCCTGCTTGAGCAGCTTGCGCGCATAGGCCACGCGCTCGCCGACGCGCTGCTTGTAGACCGCGAACACCTGGAACGCCGGCTCCAGCTCGCCGCCACGGATGGCCGAAGAGATGTTGGCTTCGAACGGCGCGAAGCGCGCCACGTCGGCCTGGGTGAAGTACTGCTTGCCGCCGTCCAGGGTCTCCAGGTAGCGCTTGAACACGTCCTTGGAGGTGGCCTCGTCCAGCGCGCGCGGGCGGTAGGCGTAGCGGCTGTCGGACAGCAGGCCGTACACCAGCTTGGAGGTGGTCACCTGATCGGCGGTGGCCGCCGCGGGCAATGCGGGCGAGTCGGCCTTGGCCGCCAGCGCCAGCGGCGCGACCAGCGCCAGGGCCATCAGGAATGCGGGGGCTTTGAATTTCATTGACGTGCTCGAAGGCGCCTTGCCAAGGGGGAGACTGCAGGGTGTTCAGACACCACGACAGTGCCGAAAGTTGCCGGGTTTGTCATCCGGCCGCGCTCGGTGGAAAACCAGCCTAGCCGGGCCGGTGTAGCAAATTGTGAATGCAGGTAGAGCCGAGCCCATGCTCGGCTGGCCGGCAGCAGGCAGCCGAGCATGGGCTCGGCTCTACGGCAGGCAGAGGTATGCGGACCAACGGTCCGCACCCACCTCAGGAGACGCCGGCGCCCTTGGCCTGCACGTCAGCGTGGTACGACGAGCGCACCATCGGGCCGGACGCCACGTGGCTGAAGCCCAGCGCGTAGCCGTAGTCTTCCAGCGCCTTGTAGTCCTCGGGGGTCCAGTACTTCAGTACCGGGTGGTGATGCGCGGTCGGCTGCAGGTACTGGCCGATGGTGATCATGTCCACATCGTGCGCGCGCAGGTCGCGCATCGTGGCCTTGATCTGTTCGAAGTCTTCGCCCAGGCCCAGCATGATGCCGCTCTTGGTCGGCACGTCCGGGTGCTGCGCCTTGAAGTTCTTCAGCAGGTTCAGCGACCACTGGTAGTCCGCACCCGGGCGCACGTTGCGGTACAGGTCCGGCACGGTCTCGATGTTGTGGTTGAACACATCCGGCGGGTTCTGCGCCAGGATCTCCAGCGCGCGCTCCATGCGGCCCTTGCCACGGAAGTCCGGGGTCAGCACCTCGATGCGGGTACCCGGCGACTTTTCGCGGATGGCGGTGATGCAGTCGACGAAGTGCTGGGCACCGCCGTCACGCAGGTCATCGCGGTCGACGCTGGTCACCACCACGTACTTCAGGCCCATGTCGGCCACGGTCTGGCCGAGGCTGGCCGGTTCGTTGGCATCCGGCGGCTTCGGGCGGCCATGGGCCACGTCGCAGAACGAGCAGCGGCGGGTGCAGACCTCGCCGAGGATCATGAAGGTGGCGGTGCCATGGCCGAAGCATTCGTGGATGTTCGGGCAGCTGGCTTCCTCGCACACCGTCACCAGGCGGTTCTCGCGCAGCTTGGCCTTGAGGTTCTGCACGGCGTTGCCCGAGGGAATGCGCACGCGGATCCAGGACGGCTTGCGCAGCACCGGCGCGTCGGCGAACTGCACCGGCGAACGGTTGATCTTGTCACCGCCCAGCTGCTTGACCCCGGCCTGCAACGGCGCGGCGGACGGAGAGTCGCCCTGCACGATCTGCAGGGGAATGGAACGGGCGGTGGTTTCAGTCATGGCAGTTCCGGGGGGCGGTCAGGCGGCCGCAGAAAGATCGGGCAGTTCCGGCGTGTGCTGCAGCAGCAGGCCGAACTGGCGGGCCAGGTGGTCCAGCAGCACCGGCTTGACGGCATCCAGCCCGGAGGGGCCGCCCAAGTCTACCACCGAGGTCACCTGCAACCCCTGATAGCCACAGGGGTTGATGCGGTGGAAGGGTTCCAGGTCCATGGCCACGTTGAAGGCCAGGCCATGGAAAGTGCAGCCGCGGCGCACGCGGATGCCAAGCGCAGCGATCTTGGCGCCACCGACGTAGACGCCCGGGGCGCCCTCGCGGCGTTCGGCGCCGATGTTCCACTCGGCCAGGGTATCGATGAGGGCCTGCTCGATGCGGCACACGTAGTCGCGCACACCGATGCCCAGCCGCGGCAGGCGCAACAGCGGGTAGACCACGATCTGGCCGGGCCCGTGATAGGTCACCTGGCCGCCACGGTCCACGTGCAGCACGGGGATGTCACCCGGCGCCAGCACGTGCTCATCCTTGCCGGCCTGGCCCAGGGTGAACACCGGATCGTGCTCGACTACCCACAGTTCGTCGGCGTCGGCGTCGCTGCGCTGGTCGGTGAAGCGCTGCATGGCGCGCCACACCGGCTCGTACGCCTGGCGGCCGAGGTCGCGGACCACCGCCGGACGCGGCGCGCGGTCTTCCGGGGCGGCTTCGGCCGGGCAGCTGTCGGCTACAGCGTCCACTTCACTTCCGGGTGGTCGCGCAGCGCCTGGTGCGCCAGGTCGTACTGCTCGCGGCTCTCGGCCTTGAACACGATGCGGACGGACACGTACTTGCCGTTGGACGAATGCTTCCAGCTGATGCGTTCGTTCACCACATCGATGCCGGCAGCCAGCAGCAGACGGGGAAGCTCATGCTCCAGGCCGCGGTTGGCCGGGCCCATGGCGCTGAGCTCGAACTGGCCGGGGAACTGGAAGCCGTGGTCGGGGTTGTCGGACTTGATTTCCATGGCCCCATTATCGGGCCGCAGGGCAACAAACCCAAGAGTATTCATCAACGTCAAAGACAGCACTGGCGGCCTGCTGCGTTGCAGCTGGCCCAAAAGCGGGGGCGGAGAGCCCAACGGCAGCTGACTGGTTCTTTCGGCCCCTCACTGACCGGGGCATCGTGCGCGCGGCCTGCAGTCGCCTTCACGCCAAGCCTGCGGCGCGTGCGCGGGTAACGAATTGTGTCCGCCGGACAATGTTGTTTTCGGAACAGACAAGTGATCCCAACGTGCTCGTTCCGGCGCGCGGGCACGAGTACCGTAGCGTTGCAGAAAACGACAGAAAACCGCCTCCTTCCCCATGAGCATTCCATCCATGCGTAGTGTCGCAGCCCTCGGGCTGGCCGGCCTGCTGGCCTCTGCCCTCCCCTTTGCCGCCCAGGCGGCCGAACAATGTGGCCCGGACGCGATGCGCGATCACCCGCCGCAGGTCAATTTCCGCGTCGACAACGACCTGTTCGGCGGCCGCCACCAGGACCAGGGCTATACCAACGGTGCGCTGTTGACCCTGGTCTCGCCCAATCTGGTCGATTACACCGACGACCCGTGCCTTCCACGCATGGCGCGCTGGGTGAACCAGTACCTGGAAGGCCTGCATCCGGGCAGGTTCGAACAGCAGAACATGATCTTCAGCATCGGCCAGGGCATCTTCACCCCGACCGATTTCAGCCGCAGGGACCTGATCGAGGACGACCGCCCTTACGCGGGCGTACTGATCGCAAATTTCGGTTTCAATGCGCGCAGCGGCGACCGCCTGCAGACCACCCAGCTGACGTTGGGCGTAGTTGGCCCGTGGGCACAGGGCAAGCAGGTGCAGAATGCCGTGCACGAAGTGCTGGGCGACGAGAAATTCAAGGGCTGGGACAACCAGCTGCACAACGAGCCGCTGTTCATGCTGACCCATGAGCGCATGCGCCGCTGGCCGGGTGATGCCAGCATCAATGCCGACGGCTGGGGTTGGGACGCGATCAGCCACTACGGCGGCTCGATCGGCAACCTGGAAACCAAGGCCAACCTCGGCGGTGAAGTGCGCTTCGGCTGGAAGCTGCCGGACGACTTCGGCAGCACGCCGTTGCGCCCGGCCGGTGAGAACACGGCACCGACCCGCAGCGGCCGTCCCAATGGCTGGTCCTGGCACCTGTTCGCGACCTCGGACGCGGCCTGGGTGATCCGCGACATCACGCTGGATGGCAACACGTTCCGCAACAGTCACAGCGTGGACAAGCGCCATGTGGTGGCCTACGGCGGCTATGGCGTGGCCGTGATGTACGGACGCTGGAAGTTCGCCGCTGCGCGTTACCACAGCACGCGGGAGTTCAACGGCCAGCGCCAATCGCCGGTGTTCGGCAGTTTCACCATCAGCCGCTCGCTGTAGGCGAGGGGCTGAGGGTGAAGCGGGTAGGTGCCGACCGTTGGTCGGCACACCGGTTACCGCATCGCTCGCTGCAAGTCAGGCGCTGCAGGTGGTGCCGGCCGCTGGCCGGCTGCCGGCAGTTCCGGATGAGTTGCTGGGGAGCCGGCCAGCGGCCGGCTCTACCCGCATCCGGGTGGGGTCATGGGGAGCCGGCCAGCGGCCGGCACGACCCGCATCCGGATGGGCTCACGCGGAGCCGGCCAGCGGCCGGCTCTACCCCCCGCGTGCGGGGGGAAGCGGCCTTCCGAAACAGAAAAGGCCGGCATTTGCCGGCCTTTTCGTTCACCACGCAAAGGCGTGGATCATTCCGATTCCCACCACATCCAGAAGCTGTCCCACAGGCGCTTGAAGAAGCCGGCCTGCTCGACGGCGGCCACGGCCACCAGCGGTGCCTCGGCGATGACCTTGCCATCCAGCGTGACCTTCACGGTGCCGATCTGCTGGCCGGCAGTGAACGGTGCTTCCAGGGTCTTGGGCACGTCGATGCTCGGCTTCAGGTCGTTGTAGCGGCCGCGCGGCACGCTCACCAGCATCGGCTGGGCCACGCCCAGCTGTACCTTGTCGGTGGTGCCCTTCCAGACCTTGTGCTCGGCCACGGCCTTGCCCGGTTCGTACAGGCGGTGGGTCTCGAAGAAGCGGAAGCCCCAGTTCAGCAGGGCCAGGCTGTCGTCGGCACGCTGCTTCTCCGAAGCACCACCCAGCACTACGGCGATCAGGCGCTGGTCGCCACGCTGGGCCGAGCTCATCAGGCAGTAGCCGGCTTCGGACGTGTGGCCGGTCTTGATGCCATCCACGCTGCCATCGCGCCACAGCAGCAGGTTGCGGTTCGGCTGCTTGATGTTGCCGACCTGGAATTCCTTGATCTTGTTGTACGCGTAGGTTTCCGGGTAATCACGCACCATCGCGCGGCCCAGCAGCGCCAGGTCGTAGGCGGTGCTGTGGTGGCCCTGTGCGGTCAGGCCGTGGGCGTTGACGAAGTGCGAGTCCTTCATGCCGATCTTGGCGGCGTAGCTGTTCATCAGCGACGCAAAAGCTTCTTCGCTGCCGGCCACATGCTCGGCCAGGGCGATCGCGGCGTCATTGCCGGACTGGATCGCCATGCCCTTTTCCATGTCTTCCAGGCGTGCGGTCTGGTTGACCGGGAAGCCGCTGTAGCTGCCGTCGGTACCGGCGCCACCTTCGCGCCAGGCGCGCTCGCTCATCATCACCTGGTCATCTGCACGGACCTTGCCGTTCTTGACCTCGGCGGCAACCACGTACGACGTCATCACCTTGGTGATGCTGGCCGGGGCCAGCTGCTCGTGGATGTTCTCGCCGGCCAGCACCTGGCCGGTGGCGTAGTCCATCAGGACCCAGGCCTTGGACACGCTCGGGGCCGGGGCCGGCGGGGTCGCGACGGTGGCCGGGGCGGCAGCGGCGGCGGCAGGCGCCGGCGTGGCCGGGGTCGGCAGCGGCGTCTGGGCGGAAGCCAGGCCCACCACCAGGGTGGCGGCCAGGGCGGTGGCGGCGGAACGGAAATTCATTGGACAGCAGGCTCCAGGGGACGGCCGGGAATGGAGGGTGGAACGTAACGGCCATTGTAAGGCCGGGGGAGCCTGGGCCGGCAGCACCGGCCCGGGCGGATCAATCCTTGACGATCTGCGGCGAACCCAGGCCCAGACCGGCGATGCGGCCGGCAAGTTCCGCGGCACTGGCATGGTCGGTGGCAGGAACGCGCAGACGGAACAGGGTGCGGCCACCGGCGGCGATGTCGCTGATGGTCGCGCCGACGATGCCGGCAGCGTTGAGCTGGCCCATCGCACGGTTGGCGTTGTCGCGACTGGAGAAGCTGGCGACCTGCACCATCACCGCGCCCACCACCTGCTGCGACAGGCTGGGTGCCGCCGGCGTGGCGGCGACGGTGCGCACGGGAGCCGGCGCGACGGCGCGCGGCGCGGCGCTGGCGACTGCAACCGGCGCCGGTGCGGTGCTGCGCGGCGGTGCACTCGGCGGCAGGCTGCTGACCGCCACGTCCGGCACGGTGCTGGCCACGCCCTGGGTGGTGGCCGGCTGGCCGCGTGCCGGCATGCCATCGGCCGGCAGGCGCTTGACCAGGCGATCGATATCGCTGTCGGCAGTGGCGCGCGCGGTCGCTGCCGGGCGTGCACTGGCCACCGCAGCTGCCGCTTCGGCGGCACGACGCTCGCGGCGGGACGGCTTCTGCGCCAGCAGGTTGCTCTCGCCCGGCTGCAGCGCGCGCACTTCCACGTTGCCGGTACCGCGCTGGGTGATGCCCAGGCGCACGGCGGCGGCATAACTGAGATCGACCACGCGACCATCGTGGAACGGGCCGCGGTCGTTGACGCGCACGATCACCGACTCGCCATTGTCGAGGTTGGTCACGCGGGCGAAGCTGGGCAGCGGCAGCGTCTTGTGCGCGGCGGTGAACTGGTACATGTCGTAGACCTCGCGGTTGGAGGTCAGGCGGCCATGGAACTTGGCGCCGTAGTACGACGCGGTACCGCGCTCGACATAGTCGTGGGTATCGTCGAGCACCTTGTACGACTTCCCCAGCACCACGTACGGCGACTTGTTGCCGATCGCCGAGCGCTCCTCGGCGGTCACTTCCGGCTCGGGAATGCAGGCCACGTTGGGAATGTAATCCGGCGTGCTGTCACGCACGCCCGGCTTGTACAGGCCACCGGCAGTGTAGTTGCCGCGGGTGCTCAGGTCTTCCTTGGCCGCCGCGTACGGTGACCCTTCCGGGCAGTGTGCCGGGCGCGAGCCACGCCCCTGCACCAGCGTGCCGCCGGACTTGCCACCATGGCCGGCCGTGGCCGGCTTCTTCGGCGCGCTGCTGCAGGCAGCCAGCGCGAGGACGATCAAGCCTGGGACCAGCCATCTGATGTTCATGCCGGGGGCAGCTCCTGTCCGGCGATGGCCTGGGACAACTGGAACACGGCCATCGCGTACATCTTCGAGAGGTTGTAGCGGGTGATCGCGTAGTAGTTCTGGAAGCCCAGCCAGTACTGCTTGCCGGTGCTGCCTTCAAGCGTGATCGGCGTGGCGGTGGCGCCCGGCTGCACCGGCGCGCCCGGCTGGTAGCCGCGCTGCGCCAGGTCGGCCATCGTCCAGGTCGGCATCCATTCGGTCGGATTGAACTCCTCGCGGCCCGGCGCCAGCGTGGCCGGCACGGCCACCTGCCCGCCACGCACCCAGCCGCCCTTCTTCACGAAGTAGTTGGCGATGGACGAGAACACGTCGTCGTAGCTGGTGAACAGGTCGCGGCGGCCATCACCGTTTCCGTCCACGGCGTAGTCGAGATAGCTGGACGGCATGAACTGGCCCATGCCCATCGCACCGGCATAACTGCCCTTGAGCGTGGTGATATCCAGTTTCTCTTCGTGGCCCAGCTCGAACAGCTTGGCCAGCTCATCGCGGAAGAACAGCTCGCGGCGCACTTCGCGTTCCAGCTTGGCCGGGTCGCCGCTGCGCGGGTAATAGAACGCCAGCGTGTACAGCGCATCGAGCACGCGATGGCTGCCGGCATTCCTGCCGTAGCTGGTTTCCACGCCGATGATCGCGACGATCACTTCGGCCGGCACGCCGGTGCGCTGCTGCACGCGATCCAGTTCGGCGCGGTGTTCGGCCAGGAACGCGCGGCCGCCATCGATGCGCGCCTTGCTGATGAACATCGGCCGGTACTCATTCCACGGCTTGACCCGTTCGGCCGGGCGCGACATCGCGGCGATGATCGGCTGGCGCACCTGCGCCTGGTCGAGCACGCTGCTGATCTGCTCCGGCTTCAGGCCATAGCGCTTGGCGGTATCGGCAATGAAGCGGGCCCGTGCGACCTCGAACGGCACCGGGGTGAGATCGACAGGCGCCGCGGTGGCGGCGGTGGCTTCAGGCGCGGCCTCGGCCGGGCCATGGGCCTTGGCGGCGGGCTGGCGCGGCGTACTGCTGGCCTGGGGCGAAGACGGTGGGGACTTCGGCTGGGTCGCGCAGGCGACCAGGCCGAGGGTGAGCATGCAGGCCAGAGTGCGTCGAATCATCGTCGCAGGTTAGCAGGTCATGGATGAATTAAAACCCCTAACACCATGAATCACAACGATTTGCCTGCGACCAGCGGGAAATGTGAAGACATCGTGATCGCCCTTCCCCATTCAGATAGAGGTTGCCGGTTGCGTCCCCATCCCCGCAGACGCAACCGGCGACCGGATCCGGTCGGTACCTGCGCGGCTGCCGCTCCCCAGTGGCAGTACCCCGCGCTCCCTGTACCCGTTGGATCAGTACTGCTTCCCGCCCGACGCCCCCTCGCGCTGCAACGATTGACGGCGCGCCGTGCCGAACGGGCCGCCATTGTGCAGGCCGATTACGACAAGTCCATTGATCAAGATCAACGCGGTGTAAAAGTGTGAACCAGCTAACGTTTTTTGCGGACTTTCGTCAGCGGGCGTGCTGTCGTGCATCGGTGTGAGAACGCTTACACAACGGGCGTTGCGCAGTCAGGAAGTTTCCAGCCAACGGCGCAGCCCCTCGTGGGTGGCCGCGAAAAGCAGTTCATGGGTGGGGCCGGGTAGACGGGCTGCGCAGGGGCCGCTGCAAGTACGTCCATGCAAGCTCGGTCGCCGCATCCATGCGGCTCACGCCCCTGCGCAGCCCCTCTACCCGGCCACGGACAGGTTCCGTGCGCGTCTACCCACGGCGAAGTAAAGAGAAGATCAAAAGCAAAGGCGGCCTGGCGGGTCGCTTCATTGCCGTGTGTAGAGCCGAGCCATGCTCGGCTCACGAGCAAGCGCAGCGTCGCGATCCGCTTTTGATCTTCTTTTTCTTCTCCGTGGGTGGCAGACCTCCGAAATCTGTCAGAAGCCGGTCGGGTTGGGTACGCGGGGGTGTCAGCCGCATGGATGCGGCTGCCAAGCCTCCAGGGACGGATTCACGGCGTCCCCCGCGTACCCAACCCGACCGGCCCACCCGCGGCTTCTGCTTTCCGCAGCCACCCAGACACCACCCACGAGGGGCTGCGCCGTTGGCTGGAAACCCTATCCCCCGTGCACGGGCCGGTGCCCGCGTACCGCCATCACCAACCCGATGCCGGCCAACAGCGAATCCGCCGATGTCCCGCCGTAGCTGATCAGCGGCATCGGAATGCCCACCACCGGCAGCAGGCCGGAAATCATTCCGCCGTTCACCAGCACGTAGACGAAGAACGCCAGCCCCAGGCTGCCGGCCAGCAACCGTGCATGCGTGTCGCGCGCGTGCACGGCAATCCACAGGCAACGCCCGACCACGAACAGGTACAGCGCGAACAGCGTCGCCACGCCGATCCAGCCGAACTCTTCGGCCAGCACCGAAAACGCGAAGTCGGTGGTGTATTCGGGGAGGAAATCCAGCGTGGCCTGGGTGCCCTGCCCCCAGCCGCGTCCCTGCCATCCCCCGGAGCCGATCGCGATGCGTGACTGCAGGATGTTCCAGCCGGTGCCCAGGGGGTCGGCCGCCGGGTCGAGGAAGGTCAACACACGATCCTTCTGGTACTGACGCAGCAGACCGAACCACGCCAGCGGCGCGGCCACTGCCAGCCCCGCCGCGCCGGTCGCCACCCAGCCCCAGTGCAGGCCCGCCAGCAACAACGCGAACACGCCGCTGGCGGTGACCAGCGTGGCGGTGCCGAGGTTGGGCTGCATCAGGATCAACACCGCCGGCGCGCCGATCAGCACCGCGGCGGTCAGTACCGTGCGCGGCGACGGCGGCAGCGGTTGCCGGTGCAGGTACCAGGCCATCATCAACGGCAGGCTGAGCTTGAGCAGCTCCGACGGTTGCAGGTAGAACACGCCGAGGTTGAGCCAGCGCTGCCCATATTTGCCGGTGCCGATCACATACACCGCCATCAGCGGCAGCATCGACAGCGCGTACAACGCTGGTGTCCACGCGCGCAGGCGCAGCAGCGAAACACGTGACAGCAGCCACATCGCCAGCAGTCCACCCGCAAAGCGCGCCGCCTGCCCGGCCACCGGCCCGGACACACTGTGCAGCACCGCCAGGCCCGCGCCCATCAGGATCAGCAATGCGACCAGCAACGGCAGATCGATCGTGCGCACTGCCTCACGGCAGCCGCCAAACAGTCGTTTCCATTCCACGCACAGCACGCTAGCAACGGGCGCTTGCGTGAAGCTGTCAGGGTGCTTCTGATCTCCGTAGCCGGGCTGTGGGGTCAGATCCCTTTTCCCTGTGGAAAAAGGGATCTGACCCCGACGCCGTACTCAGCCGTAGCCGCCGTGCACCGGGTTGTGACTGCGCACCGCCATCACCAATCCGAAGCCGGCCAGCAGTGACACCGCCGAGGTGCCGCCGTAGCTGATCAGCGGCATCGGCACGCCCACCACCGGCAGCAGGCCGGAAATCATCCCGCCGTTCACCAGCACATAGACGAAGAACGCCAGGCCGGTGGCGCCGGCCAGCAGGCGCGAATACGAATCGCGCGACTGGCTGGCGATCCACAGGCAGCGCCCGATCACCACCAGGTACAGCGCCAGCACGGTGGCCACGCCGATCCAGCCGAACTCCTCGCTCAGCACCGAGAACGCGAAGTCGGTGGTCTGTTCGGGAATGAAGTTCAGGTGCGACTGCGAGCCCTCGCCCCAGCCCTTGCCATCGAAGCCGCCGGAACCGATCGCGATCTTCGACTGGATGATGTTCCACCCGGCCCCCAGCGCATCCATCTCCGGGTCCAGGAACATCATGATGCGGTCCTTCTGGTACGGCCGCAGCAACCAGAACCAGGCCACCGGCGCGACCGCGGCCACGCCACCCACACCCAGGCCAACCCACCACCACGGCAGGCCGGCCAACAACAGCACGAACACGCCACTGGCGGCGATCAGCACACCAGTACCGAAGTCCGGCTGCAGCATCACCAGGCCAGTGGGCACGCCGATGATGACCAGGGCCACGAGCACGGTGTTGAAGCGCGGCGGCAGCGGCATCTTGTGCAGGTACCAGGCCACCATCATCGGCAGGCTGACCTTCAGCAGCTCGGCCGGCTGCAGGTAGAAGAACTTCAGGTCCAGCCACTGCCGGCCGTACTTGCCGGTGCCCAGCACGAACACCGCCAGCAACGGGATCATCGAGATCGCGTAGATCATCGGCGTAGCCGAGCGGATGCGCAGGATCGGCACCCGCGAGATGCCCCACAGCGCGGCCATGCCCACGGCGAAGCGCGCGCCCTGGGCCATCACCAGGCTGTCGCCACCGGCGCTCTTCAGGGTGGCCAGGCCGATCACCATCAGCGTCCCCAGGGCCAGGCACAGCACCCAGTCAAGCGTGCTGAAGAAGCGGCGCAGCATGTCGCCGGCCCAGCGCAGGAACACTCTCATCGTACGGGCTCCGCGACGGTCGGGCGTGGCGTGGCGGGCAACACGGCGGCGGCCGGCGTACCCGGCTGCGGTGCGGGTACAGGTTCCGGCGCCGGCACGCCGACCAGCACCGGATGTTCACCCAGCTGCGCCGCGGCGAGGTCGCCAGCCTGGCGCGCGCCGGCATCTTCGTTGTCGAACGCGGTGGCGCCGATGGCGGTGGTGCCGCGCTCGCTGTCCAGCGGCTGCATGCCCTCGGGCATCTTGCCCAGCAGGTAGGCATCGAACACCTTGCGGGCGATCGGCGCAGCAGCCGAACCACCATAGCCACCGCCTTCCACTGCCACCGCGATCGCGATCACCGGGTTTTCGACCGGCGCGAAGCCGACGAACAGCGCGCGGTGGCGCAGGTGCATCGGCAGGCTCTTCGGGTTCACCGCTGCGGTGCCCTTGCGGCTGATGACCTGCGCGGTACCGGTCTTGCCGGCCATCACGTACGGCGCACCGACCGCCACGCGCCAGCCGCTGCCGCCCGGCCGCATGGTCGCCATCATGCCCTCGCGCACCGCCTGCACGTTGTTGGGGTTGGGGCTGACCGGCTTGCTCTCGCCGGGCGGCGTCGCGGTCCAGTCGCTGTCGAAGCCGTCGCGCTGCTGGATCACCAGGTGCGGGGTGCGCAGCTGCCCGTCGGCCAGCGCGCTGACGCCGCGCGCCAACTGCAGCGGGGTGACCTTCCAGTCGCCCTGGCCGATGCTGATGTTGACCGTATCGCCGGGGTACCAGGCTTCCTTGCGGGTCTTCCGCTTGTAGGCCGGCGACGGCAGGATGCCGCCGATTTCGCCGGTGAGGTCGATACCGGTCGGCTGGCCGAAGCCGTAGTACTCCATGTAATGGTCGAAGCGCTCGATGCCCAGGTCCAGCGCCAGCTTGTAGTAGTAGGTGTTGACCGATTCGGCGATGGACTTGCGCAGGTCGGTCCAGCCATGGCCGCCACGGTGGGCGTCACCCCAGCCGCGCGAGGTGCCCGGCAGATAGAACATGCCGGTGGACAGCACCTTGTCTTCCGGGCGTCGAACGCCCGAATCCAGGCCGGCCAGGCCGATCAGCGGCTTCAACGTGGAACCGGGGGCGACGCCACCGAGCACCAGGCGGTTGAACTGCGGCCGCGACGGGTTTTCGTTCAGCGCCTTGAAGTCGGCATGCGAGATGCCGTTGACGAACAGGTTGGGGTCGTAGGACGGCAGGCTGACCATCGCCAGCACTTCGCCGGTGCGCGGGTCCATCGCCACCGCCGAGCCTTCCTGGTCGCCGAAGGCGGCCACCATGGCGCGCTGCAGGTCGGCGTCGATCGACAGCCGCAGGTCGGCGCCGGACTGCGCGGCGACGCGGCCGATGGTGCGGATCGCGCGCCCCTGCACGTTGGTCTCGACCTGCTCGTAGCCGACCTTGCCGCGCAGCTGCTGCTCGTAGTAACGCTCCAGGCCGGACTTGCCGATGTGGGTCAGCGCGGCATTGCCTTCGCCGAGGATCTCCAGATCCTTGTCATCAACGCGGCCGACGTAGCCGATGATGTGCGCGAACAGATCGCCGTAGGGATAGCGGCGGGTCAGGTAGGGCTCCAGCTCGACGCCGGGGAAGCGCCAGCGGTCGACCGCGAAGCGCGCCATCTCCTCGTCGCTCATGCGCAGCTTCAGCGTGACCGGCAGGAACTTGCGGCGCGCCTTGCGCGACTTGTTGAACGCTTCCAGCTCTTCCGGGCTGATGTTGATGATCTTCGCCAGCCCTTCCAGGGTGGCGTCCATGTCCTTGACCTTGTCCGGGGTCACGTCCAGGCGGAACGCCGGCACGTTCTCGGCCAGCAGGCGGCCATTGCGGTCGTAGATCATGCCGCGCCCGGGCACCACCGGCCGCGGCTTGATGCGGTTGGCTTCCGAGCGCGTGGCATAGACGTCGTGGTCCAGCACCTGCAGCTTGAAGTACCAGCCGCCCAGGCCCAGCAGGCAGACCAGCACGCCCAGGAAGCCCAGCGCCGCGCGGCGGCGGAACTGTTCGGCTTCGGCGTGCGGGTTCTTGACCTGGCGGCGCGGGATCATGGCTCAGCGCCCGCGCTTGCCGAAGCGCACCGCGTCCAGCAGCACGAACACCAGCGGCCACAGGCCCATGCCCAGCAGCGGTGCCCACCAGTACGACCACGGCAGGGTCGGCTCATCCACCACGATGTGGACCAGCGCGCTGACGATGCGGTCGTTGAACAGCAGGCCGCCGATGGCCAGCATCTGCTGGGACATCGGGAAGAAGCGGATGCGGGCGCGGAAGCGCTGCAGGATGAAGGCCAGCATCACCAGCCGCAGCGCCTGTTCGCCCAGCACGCCGCCGTACAGCAGGTCGGCAACCACGCCGCTGGCGAAGGCGATGCCCAGGCCGACGCGTTCGGGGGCTTCGATGACCCAGTACGCCAGCACCAGCGCCAGCCAGTACGGGCGCAGCGGCTGCAGCAGCGCCGGCAACGGCAGCAGGCCCAGCAGCAGCGCCACCACCAGGCTGGCCGGCAGCACCCACGGGTTGTCGCGCAGGCGGCTCATCGCTGGGCCTCCGGCGTGGTCGGTTGCCGGCCAGCGGCCGGCACTACCGTGGACCCGGCTGGGGTGGAGCCCCCCTCTTGTTGAGGGGGGCGCGCCGAAGGCGCGGGGGTAAGGGAGGATGCGGGGGCAACAGTCCTCGTTTGCGACGAGGGCTGTTGCCGGCCAGCGGCCGGCACTACCGGGGAGCTGGCCGGAGCCGGCGTCGTTGCCGCTGGCGCGGCTCCCGCAGGCACGCTGGCGCCGGTGGCCGGCCCCCCCGGGGCGGTTTCTTCCAGCTGCAGGCGCAGTTCCGGCGGAATGCGGATCGCCGCGCCCGGGCGCAGCAGCAGCACGTCGCGGCCGCGGTCGAGCTGGGCCGCCGGCTTCAGTTCGCCGACCAGGAAGGCGTGGGTGTCGTCCGGGCGCAGGCCGGTGATGGTGCCGACCGGGAAGCCGGCCGGGAAACGCCCGCCGAGGCCGGAGGTAACGATCTCATCGCCCACTTCCACGCCCGCGCTGAGCGGAATGTCGCGCAGCTCCAGCGTATCGCCGCGGCCGTAGACGATCAGGCGCACGCCGTTGCGGGCCACGGTAACGGGCACCGCGTGGTCGGGGTCGGTCAGCAGCAGCACGGTGGAAGTGCCGCCGGTGACACTGATCACCTGCCCCATCAAGCCGCCGGCATCGATCACCGCCTGGCCGACGTGCACGCCTTCCCGGGTGCCGGCGTCGAGCACCAAGCGCTGCTTCACCGGGTCCAGGTCGATGTCCAGGATCGGCGCCAGCTGCACGTCCAGGCCGCTGCGCTCGGCCACGTTCAGCAGTTCGCGCAGCTGGGCATTGTCCAGCGCGGCGGTCTGCAGGCGGGTCAGGCGCGCGTTGGCCAGCAGCAGCTGGTTGCGCAGTTCGCGATTCTCGGTCACCAGCTGGGTATGGCTGGCGGCGGAATCCTTGACCTGGTTGCCGAGCTTGCCGGGCAGGCCGGCCAGCGCCCACACCGGCTGCACCAGGCTGTTGGCCTGCTCGCGCAGGCGCGCCAGCCAGCCGGCCTGGTCGTCGAGCACGATCAGGGTGATGGCCAATGCGAGATAGGCCAGCAACCGCAAGGGGCTGGCGGCATCACCGGATCGGGAGGCAACGGGAGGACCGGCGTAGGGCGGCACGGCAACGATTCAACTGGCAGAAGGCGAAAGGGAAACACGCGGGCGCCCCGCCGGTGCCGGCCCGCCATCACGGCGGGCCGCACCCCGGAAGGGCGCGGCGGGCAGGAACGGCCGGGACGGCTTATTCCGGCGCAAAGAACTCGTTGCCGTGCATGTCCACCAGCTCCAGCGCACGGCCGCCACCGCGGGCCACGCAGGTCAGCGGATCGTCGGCCACCTGCACGTGCAGGCCGGTTTCCTCGGAGATCAGGCGGTCCAGGTCGCGCAGCAGGGCGCCACCACCGGTCAGCACGATGCCGCGCTCAGCGACGTCGGCGCACAGTTCCGGCGGGGTCTGCTCCAGCGCCAGCTTGACCGCGCTGACGATGCCCGACAGCGGCTCGTGCAGGGCCTCGAGCACCTCGTTGGAGCTGATCTTGATCATCTTCGGCACGCCCTCGGCGAGGTTGCGGCCGGAGATTTCCATCTCGATCACTTCCGCCTGCGGGTAGGCGCAGCCCAGCTCGACCTTGATGCGCTCGGCGGTGGCTTCACCGATCAGCATGCCGTGGTTGCGGCGCACGTAGTTGGTGATCGACTCGTCGAAGCGGTCGCCGCCGATGCGGACCGAGGCCGAATAGACGATGCCGTTGAGCGAGATCACCGCCACTTCGGTGGTGCCGCCGCCGATGTCGATGACCATCGAGCCACGGGCCTCGGTGACCGGCATGCCGGCGCCGATCGCGGCCGCCATCGGTTCTTCGATCAGGAACACGTCACGGGCACCGGCTTCCTCGGCCGATTCCTTGATCGCGCGGCGCTCGACCTGGGTCGAGCCGGCCGGCACGCAGACCAGCACGCGCGGGCTCGGGCGCAGCACGCGCGATTTGTGCACCTTCTTGATGAAGTGCTTGAGCATCGCCTCGGTGTAGGTGAAGTCGGCGATGACGCCGTCCTTCATCGGGCGGATGGTGGTGATGTGACCCGGGGTACGGCCCAGCATCTGCTTGGCTTCGGCGCCCACGGCTGCCACCGAGCGGGTGCCACCGATGGCACGGTCCTGGCGCACGGCCACGACCGACGGCTCGTTCAGCACGATCCCCTGCCCGCGCACGTAGATGAGGGTGTTGGCCGTGCCCAGGTCGATGGACAGGTCGTTGGAGAACATGCCACGGAGTTTCTTGAACATCTGAGGAAGGAGTCCTGAGGGGTGTCGTGCCCGCCGCGGGATGGCGAAAAAATGGGCAGAAATCGAGGCCGACAAGCCTAGCAACCCGCCTGCCGCCGAGCAAGGAAAAAACTAGCTGAACCCGCGTCTTCACAGGCTTTCGGCCTGATCGGGCATCACCCGGTTCTGGCCCTGAGCGGCACCAGCGGGTAACCTTTGCGCCGTCGGGCGCCCAAGGGCGCCGTTTGCTTGCCCGCTGAACCGGGCTGGCCCACCCCAAAATTCACCGCATAGGCTTACATCGATGTCCGCTCTGATCTGTGGTTCTCTTGCCTTCGACACCATCATGGTGTTTCCGGACCAGTTCAAGAATCACATCCTGCCGGACAAGGTGCACATCCTGAACGTGTCCTTCCTGGTGCCGCGCATGCGCCGCGAGTTCGGCGGCTGCGCCGGCAACATCGCCTACAACCTGCACCTGCTGGGCGGCCAGCCGATCCCGATGGGCACCGTGGGTTCGGACTTCGGCCCGTACCGCGAGTATTTCGAAGGCCTGGGCATCGACCTGTCGCGCGTGCGCGTGATCGATGAGCTGTTCACCCCGCAGGCGTTCATCACCACCGACCACGACAACAACCAGATCACCGCCTTCCACCCGGGCGCGATGATGCGTTCCTACGAGAACCATGTGCGCGGCGTGCCGGGCGTGACCCTGGGCCTGGTCGGCCCGGACGGCCGCGAAGGCATGATCCAGAACGCGCAGGAATTCCACGAGGACGGCATCCCGTTCATCTTCGACCCGGGCCAGGCCATGCCGCTGTTCAACGGCCCGGAACTGCGCGCCTTCATCGACCAGGCCGACTACGTGGTGGTCAACGACTACGAGTCGAACCTGCTGCAGGAGCGCACCGGCTGGGACGAAAAGGAGATCGTCAGCCGGGTCAAGGCCTACATCACCACCCGCGGCCCGAAGGGCGCGGTCATCCACACCCCGGAAAAGAGCTACGACATCCCGCCGGCGCACGAGCGCCGCGTGGTCGACCCGACCGGCTGTGGCGACGCCTTCCGCGCCGGCCTGATCTACGGCATCCAGAAGGGCTACGACTGGCTGACCATCGGCCGCATGGGCAACCTGATGGGCGCACTGAAGGTCGAGCACCCAGGCACGCAGAACCAGCGCTTCACCTTCGACGAGTTCAACGAGCAGTTCAAGCAGCAGTTCGGTTACGCGCTGGGCGCGTAAACCGAACTGCCCGCGCATCGCTCGGTGGGTGTCGACCTGGGTCGACACTGCCGGCCGGCGGCCGGCACTACCGGAACTTCCGACCGACACGTTGCCTGCTCTGTAGAGCCGAGCCCATGCTCGGCTTGCGCGCGCCTGCGCGATCTGACCGCAGAGCAGCCGAGCGTGGGCTCGGCTCTACACGGTCATGCGGCCTGCCAGGCCGCCAACAGCGCGCGGCAATCGGCGAAATGCCAGTCGGCACGGCCGGGCCACGGGTTTTCCGGCAGGTTGACCAGCACGGTATGGGCGCCCGCGGCGCGGCCGCACTCCAGGTCGTAGGCGTGGTCGCCGACCATCACCGCCTCCCTCGCTGCAATGCCCCAGCGCCGCAGGTGCTGCTGCAGGCCATCCGGCGAGGGCTTGGGCACCGCTTCATCACGGCCGACGATGTCGGCATCATCGAACAGTTCCCCGACCCCGATCGCGTCGAGCGTCAGCTTCGCCAGCGCATGATCGTTGCGGGTCAGGATGCCCAGCCGGCAACCGTCGGCTGCCAGCGCACGCAGCAGCGTCACCGCACCCGGCGCCGGCAGCGCCTCCTCGGCCAGCACACGTTCGTGATCCAGCAGCCACTCACGCTTGGCCTGCGCCGGCGCATCCGGCAACGCTGCGATATGGTCCAGGATGTCCTCCTCGGCCGCGATCTGCAGCGCACGGCGGATCGCGGCGAAATCATGCACGGCGACGGTCAGCGTGCCATCCATGTCGAAGACCCAGTGCCGGATCGCGGACAACGCGTGCACTGCGCTGCCCGTCGCGATCATCACTGCCACCACTGCGGCATGCGACTGGCGTCGACACCGCCGGTCTCGAACACGGCCGTACGCGTGCCGCCAGCCTTGACCGGGAACTCGATGCTGATCGACTTGCCCTTGCGCGCCAGCTTCCACAACGCCTTCTGGTCGGTGATGAACAGGGCGATGGCTTCATCGGTCTTCGGGCGCCAGGCCGCCATCGACACCGGCTTGCCATCGTCCACGGTCACCTTCACCGTGCACTGCGGGCAGCGGAAATCGCCGGCCTGCAGCACCAGGTAAGCGTGCCGCTTCCACTCCGGGTGATCGCGGAACACCAGCTGCACCGGCTTGGCGCCGCTGCCATCCACGTCCACCCGTTCCTTGCTGTAGATCTGCGCCGAAACCTGGTTGCCCTTGTTGCCCACCGGGATCTGGTTGTACTGCCACAGCGCCTGCATGCGGCGCAGGTCGCGCGCGGCATCGCCCTTGGCCTTGACCTCGTCGAAGCCCGCGGCGATGCGCTCGGCGGCGGCGGTGTCCTTGTACTGGTCCAGCAGCGAGGCGCCATGCAGGCGCGCGCGTTCCCAGTCCTGCGCGGCCACGGCCATGTCGTACTGCTTGGCCACGTCCTCGGCCTTGGCTTCCTTCTGCGCCTGCACGGCGGCCGCGGCGGCTTCCTGCGCCTTGCGCTCTTCCTCGGGGTTGCTGCAGGCGGCCAGGGCCAGGGTGCAGGCGGTGAGCAGGATCAGTCGTTTCATGGCGGAGGTCCTATGCGAGTGCATCCCGATTCTATCGGCAGCGAAAAGCGGATACAGCAACGGCGGGTTTCCCCGCCGTAGCTGGTGAAGCAGTGACCGGTTGCCGGCCAGCGGCCGGCACCACCGGTTACTTGGCTTCAGCCTTGGCCAGCATGTCCTGGACCGAGGCCGTGGTGATCGGGTGGTAGCCCGGCTTGGCCTTTTCAAAGGCCTGCTTGGCCAGCTCCAGCCCCTTCGGGGTCTTCACCAGTTCGGCGTAGATCGGCAGGATCAGCTTGCGACGGCCGACGCGCTCGATGAACGCGGCAGCACCTTCATTGGCCTGCTCGTAGCCGCTGCGGATCGCCAGCGGGTACCAGCGCATGGCGATCTCGCCATTCGGGGTGCCGGTGAAGTGGAACGCCTTGTCCAGCGTGGCCAGCTTGTCCAGCGGCTGGGTCGCACCCAGGCCGTCGATGAAGCGCACCCATTCCTGCGTGCTCCAGTCGGCGATGACCTGGCTGCTCGGCACGGTGCCGGCGCTGGCGAAGGCAATGCGCGCGGTATCGACGCTGCTGAAGTTGCGCGACTGCGCCTTGGCCGCGAACGCCGGAATGCCCGGCTCGTCCAGCCACGCCTTCAGTTCGGCCTCGGTCACGGCCGACGGATTCTTCGGCAGCAGGTTCTTCTTCATGTACGCGACGAACTGGTCGGTGTTCGCGCTCTGGAAGGCATGGTCATCGAACCAGCCGCGCAGGAACGGATCGAAGGTCTCGCGGCCGAAGCGCTGCTCCAGGAATTCCAGGAACCACGAACCCTTTACGTAGGCGACCTGGCTGAGGGCTTCGTCGGGGTCACGCTCGTTCAGCGGCGGCAGCGCCAGCGCCTGGTCGGCCGGGCTCATGTCCTTCACTTCGGCCAGCAGGTCGGTCTGGTCGATCTGCTTCTCCATCTCGGCCATCTCCTTGCCGTACAGGGCTTCGGTGATGCGGCCCTGGACGTAGGTGGTGAAGCCTTCATTGAGCCAGATGTCCTTCCAGCTGGCGTTGGTCACCAGGTTGCCCGACCAGCTGTGCGCCAGTTCATGGGCGACCAGCGAGACCAGCGACTTGTCACCGACGATCACGGTCGGGGTGGCGAAGGTCAGGCGCGGATTCTCCATGCCGCCGAACGGGAACGACGGCGGCAGCACCAGCATGTCGTAGCGGCCCCAGCGGTATTCGCCGTACAGCTTCTCGGCGGCACCGATCATCTTCTCGGTGTCTTCGAATTCCTTGGCGGCCTTGTTGACCATGGTCGGCTCGGCCCAGACGCCGGAGCGGCCGGAGATCGGCTCGAACACCAGGTCGCCGGCGGCGATGGCCAGCAGGTAGGACGGAATCGGCTGCGGCATCTTGAAGGTGTAGTCACCGTCACGCGCGGCCTTCGGATCGTTGTCGGCGCTCATCAGCACCATCACGTCCGGGCGCGAGACCACGTGCGCGCTGTAGGTGAAACGCACGCTCGGGGTGTCCTGCAGCGGCACCCAGGAGCGGGCGTGGATGGCCTGCGACTGGCTGAACATGAAGGGCAGCTTCTTGCCTTCGGTCATCGACGGCGCCAGCCACTGCAGGCCCGAGGCGGTCGGTGCGGTGTGGTAGCTCACTTCCACCTTGGCCGGCTGTTCCGGGGTCTCGATGGTCAGCTTGCTGCCGAACACCTTGTCGACCGGGGCCAGCGCGAACTGCAGCGGGCTGCGCGCGCCATCGGCGGCGACGGCCTCGACCTTGGACACGGTCAGCTCGCGGGTGTCGAGCACCAGCTGCCTGGCGTCCTTCTGCTTCCATTCCAGGGTGTAGGTGGCGGTGCCGCCGATCTGCTTCTGGTCGAAGTCCAGCTTCAGATCCAGCGCGATGTCCTTGATGACGACCTTGTCCGGCTCGGCATACGAGCTTTCGTCGTGGCTGCGGTTCTCGGCGTTCACGGGGGCGGCGGGGGCCTTTGCGGCAGTCGGGGCGGCGGCGGGCGCGGCCGCCTCCTGGGAGCAGCCGGCGGCCAGGGCCACGGCCAGCGGAAGGAGCATCAGCGGATTACGCATGAATCGGGACCGTTACGGGGATCAAACCCCAATGGTACCTCCCTCCGGCCGCGCAGGCGTTGCGCGGTGCGGGGTAATGCAGGCCGGGGCCGTTCCTGCACCTCCGGCGCATGCCAACCAAGGTTGGCATCTACCGGTAGGTGCCAACCTTGGTTGGCATCTACAGGCAGGTGCCCACCTTGGTTGGCACGGATCCATCAACGCACGCGGCAGGCCCGTGCCGACCAAGGTCGGCACCTACCAGAGCGGATGACCGCAGCGGGCGAGTACCAACCAAGTTGGCACCCACCAGAGCAGGGCTTACAGCTTGTAGCCGGAGTGGATCGAGACGATGCCGCCGGTCAGGTTCTTGTAGTGGCAGCGCTCGAAGCCGGCCTGCCCCATCATCGCCTTCAGTTCGTCCTGCGGCGGGTGCTTGCGGATGCTCTCGGCCAGGTACTGGTAGCTGTCCGAATCGTTGGCGAACAGCTTGCCCAGCTTGGGCAGGATCTTGAACGAGTGGAAGTCGTAGATCGGCTTGAACCAGTCCGCGGTGACTTCGGAGAATTCCAGCACGCGGGCCTGGCCGCCCACCTTCAGCACGCGGTACATCTCGCGCAGGCCAGCGTCCTTGTCGGTCACGTTGCGCAGGCCGAAGGCAATGGTGACCAGATCGAAGCTGTTGTCCGGGAACGGGAGGGCTTCGGCGTTGCACTGCACGTAGTCCAGGCCGAGCACGAGGCCGCGGTTGGTCAGGCGGTCACGGCCGACCGACAGCATGCCGGCGTTGATGTCGCCCAGCACCACCGAGCCCTCGGCGCCGACGCGCTCCTTCAACAGGGCGGCGATGTCGCCGGTGCCGCCGGCCAGGTCGAGCACGCGGTCGCCCGGCTTCACCTGCGCGGTGGCCACGTAGTAGCGCTTCCACGCCCGGTGCACGCCCAGGCTCATCAGGTCGTTCATCAGGTCGTAGTTGCGCGCGACCGAGGTGAACACCTGGCCGACCAGCTTCTGCTTGTCCTTGGCGGCGACGTCGCGGAACCCGAAATGGGTGGTACCGGCTTTGTAGGGGGATTCGCTCATGGCCCCGATTATCGCACCGCCGGGGGCCAGCGGCACCCCCTGCCCGTATGATGGCGGGCCACGACTTACCGGAGCCCCGCATGATCACCACGCCCGACTACCAGGCCCTGCTGCAGACCGCCATCGCCGAAGCCCGCCAAGGCCTGGCCGAGGGCGGCGTGCCGATCGGCGCGGCGCTGTACCACAACGACGGCCGCCTGCTCGGCTGCGGCCACAACCGCCGCGTGCAGGAAGGCGACCCGTCGGTGCATGGGGAAACCGACGCCTTCCGCAAGGCCGGCCGCCAGCGCCGTTACCAGGACACCATCATGGTCACCACCCTGGCCCCGTGCTGGTACTGCTCGGGGCTGGTGCGCCAGTTCAACATCGGCACCGTGGTGGTGGGCGAATCGCGCACCTTCCAGGGCGGCATCGACTGGCTGCGCGAAAACGGCGTCAACGTGATCGACCTGGACAACCAGGAATGCGTGGACCTGCTGGGCGATTTCATCAGCCGTCATCCCGACATCTGGAACGAGGACATCGGCGAATGAGCCACGCGCGCTCGTCTCTGCAACACATTTAATGAACGCTTCAGCGCCGGTGCGCCCTTGTGCCGGCGGCCTTTGCGGGCATCGGCGTGACCGCGCGCACAGTCAGCCAGGCCACGCGCACACATTGCGGTAACACCCCACGCGGCTGACACGCCTACGGTGGGTTCACCGGGGCACCCTTTCCCCGGCGGAGCCAGCCATGTGCGCGCACGCCGTACGCCCTACGACAGACCCGATCCTCGATCCGATCCGCGAACGCTTGCAGCAGCAATATGCGCTGCACCGGCGCGGCGCGCCGTTCTGGACTGCCTATCAGCACATGCAACTGGAGCTGGTCCGCCGCCACCCGCTCGACCACGAACGCCTGTGCAATGCGATGGCCACTCTGGCCGAAGAGCTCGGTGCGGTCGAACATGCGCAGTTGATCGGCCATGCCAACGCAGGCTCCACATCCCGCTGACGCGGCATGCACCGCCATATACGCCACACTCGGATGAACCCCCACTCCCTTTCCACTCAACCGAACTGGATTGTCATGCACGCTGAAGTCCCCACCATTCCTCCGGTCATCAACGTTGACGCCGAGCTTGACCACTGGCGCCGCCAACATGCCGAAGGCGCACTGCCGCACAACTCGTTCGGCTCGTACGTGCCGTGGATCAAGTTCGCCTGTGATTCGCTGATCACCCAGCCGCGCGCCAGCGAGGCCGAACGTGACGAGATGTTCCAGACCCAATACGCCCTGCAGATCATGCCGCGGCTGAGCGAAGCCCAGGCCCGTGAGTTCGTCGACCGTTGCTGGCAGCACGTCTACCAGAGCAGCCCGGTGCGCAGCCTGCAGGCGCCACGACTGCAGCGCATGCGCGCCTGACCGCCGCTGCACAACCCCTGCACGGGCCACTGCCGATCATCCTCGTCACCTGAGTGGGACGACGACGATGAAAGCACGCAACCTGTTCAATACGATCGCCAAGAAGGCCGCGGCCGCCACCGGCTCGCCGTGGACCTTCTTGGCTGCAGTAGCGATCGTGGTGATCTGGGGCATCAGTGGCCCGGTGTTCGGTTTCAACGACACCTGGCAGCTGGTGATCAACACCGGCACCACCATCATCACCTTCCTGATGGTGTTCCTGATCCAGCACACGCAGAACGCGGATACTGCCGCGATGCAGATCAAGCTGGACGAGCTGATCCGGGCGACGGCCGAAGCCAACAACGAACTGTTGGATCTGGAAGAACTGGACGAAGCGCGCCTGGAAGAGATCCGCGCCGAGTACGAGCAGATGGCGCGCGAAGCCGGCGATGCGCTGGCGCGCGTTCGCGCCTGCCATGCGGCGCGGCGCGACGATGAAGCGGTGTAGCAGGCCCCCGAATGACAATGCCGGCCAACGGCCGGCACTACCCTCGATCTCCAGGTAGGTGCGAACCTTGGTTGGCACAGGGCCAGCCGCCTGCGCTGACGCATCCGTGCCAACCAAGGTTGGCACCTACCAGAAGCACTGCTTACCCGCGCTCGTGCCAGCCGCCGCCCAGCACCTTGTACAGGGTGATGCGGTTGGCCTGCTGCGCCAGCTGCGCCTGCAGCTGGGTCTGCTGCGCGTTGTAGGCGGTACGCCGCGCGTCAAGCAGGGTGACAAAGCTGTCCAGCCCCGCGTCGTAGCGTGCCTGCGACAGGCGATTGGCCTGTTCGGCCGCTTCCACCAGGCGCTGCTGTGAACTCACCTGCTCATCCAGGCTGACATTCAACGCCAGCGCATCGGCCGTTTCGCGGAATCCCACCTGGATCGACTTCTCGTACTGCGCCAGTGCGATATCACGATCCGCGTTGGCGATGGCCAGGTTGGCGCGCAGCCTGCCGCCCTGGAAGATCGGCAGGGTGATCTTCGGCAGGAAGCTCCACACACGGGTGCCGCTGTCGAACAGGTTGGACAGTTCGCTGGAGCCGCTGCCGATGCTGCCGGTCAGCGAGATGCTCGGGAAGAACGCTGCGCGTGCCGCACCGATGTTGGCATTGGCGGCCAGCAGCTGGTGTTCGGCGGCCATGATGTCCGGGCGCTGCAGCAGCACGTCGCTGGGCAGGCCGGCCGGCGGCGGGGCCAGCGCCAGCAGCTGCGGTTCGATGCTGTCCGGCAGCAGTGCCGGATCGAGCTGGCCACCGGCCAGCAGCGCCAGTGCGTTGCGGTCCTGGGCCAGCTGGCCGCGCAGGCGCGCGGCATCGGTGCGTGCGGTCTCGACCAGGGTACGGGTCTGGGTCAGCTCCAGCGCCGAACTGCCGCCGCGTTCGTGGCGGGCCTCGGCCAGGCGCAGCGAATCCTCGTAGGTCTTCAGCGTGGCATCGGCGATCTTCAGCCGCTGCGCATCAGCCCCATAGGTCAGCCACGCGGTGGCGGTCTCGGCCACCAGGCTCAGCTGCGCGTTGCGGCGGTTGGCAGCCACGGCGAAGTACTGCTGCAGCGCCGCCTCGCTGAGGTTGCGCACGCGACCGAACAGGTCCAGCTCGAACTCGGCCACACCCAAGCCCGCGCTGAACTGCTCGGTGACACCGGCATCGGTACCACGGCGGTCCATCTGGCCGGTCACGGCCACGCCGGGCACGCGATCGGCGCGCTGCACGCGGTACTGGCCACGCGCGCGCTCGACATTGAGCACGGCCACGCGCAGGTCGCGGTTGTTCTGCAGCGACTGCTCGATCACCTGCTGCAGGCGCGCATCGGTGAAGAAATCGCGCCAGCCGACGGCGGCGACATCGGCCACCTCGCCCTGCGCGGCCTCGGCCGGCCACTGCGCAGGAATCGCCGGAGCGACGGCGGTGTTCTTCGGCGCCAGGGTGGAGCAGCCGGCCAGCGCGAGCGTGGCGGCAATGGAGAGGAACAGGGATGCACTTTTCATGGGGATCACTTCCATCGGTACTGCCGGATGGCAGGAGGCAGTGCCGGCCAGCGGCCGGCACTACCGTTTCGATAACGCCAGCCTGAGGCCGGCATGACCGTTTCAGGTCACGTCGTGGATCTGCGCTTGAACACGCGCTGCACCACCACGAAGAACAGCGGCACGAAGAACACGCCGAGCACGGTGCCGACGATCATGCCGCCGAGCACGCCGGTGCCGATCGCCTGCTTGGCGCCGGAGCCGGCACCGGTGGAGATCGCCAGCGGTACCACGCCCATGCCGAAGGCCAGCGAGGTCATCACGATCGGGCGCAGGCGGTCGCGCACGGCGTGCATGATCGACTCGATCAGGCTGGCGCCCTTTTCCAGGTTTTCCTTGGCGAACTCGACGATCAGGATCGCGTTCTTGCTGGTCAGGCCCACCGTGGTCAGCATCGCCACCTGGAAGTAGATGTCGCGCTCCAGGCCCTTGAAGGTGTTGGCCAGCACCGCGCCGAGGATACCCAGCGGGGCCGCCAGCAGCACCGCGGTCGGCACGCTCCAGCTTTCATACATCGCGGCCAGGCACAGGAACACGATCATCAGCGACAGCGTATACAGCAGCGGCGTCTGCGAGCCGGCCTGGCGTTCCTGGTAGGACATCGCCGTCCATTCGATGCCGAAACCCGCCGGCAGCTGCTTGGCCAGCTGTTCGATCTCGGCCATGGCATCACCGGAGGCGACACCCGGGGCCGGTTCGCCCTGGATTTCCATTGCCGACACACCGTTGTAGCGTTCCAGGCGCGGCGAACCGTAATCCCAGTGCTTGGTAGCGAAGGCGCTGAACGGCACCATCTCACCCTTGTCGTTCTTCACGGACCAGAGATCGAAGTCCTCCGGCACCATGCGGAACGCCTCGTCGGCCTGCACGAACACACGCTTGACGCGACCACGATCGACGAAGTCATCGATGTACGAGCTGCCCCACGCCGCGGCCAGCGTGCCGTTGATCTGATCGATCGACAGCCCCAGCGAGGTCGCCTTGGCCGCGTCGATGTCGATGCGGAACTGCGGCGTATCTTCCTGGCCGTTCGGGCGTACGTTGGCCAGCTTCTTGCTGCCTGCGGCCAGGCCGAGCAGCTGGTTGCGCGCGGCCACCAGTGCCTCGTGGCCCTGGCCGCTGTTGTCCTTCAGGAAGAAGGTGTAGCCCGAGGCGGTCCCCAGCTCCGGAATGGCCGGCGGCGGGAAGGCGAAGATGAAGGCATCCTTGATCTGACCCAGGGCCGCCATCGCACGGCCGGTGATCGGCATCACGCCATTGTCGGCGTCACGCTCGCTCCAGTCCTTCAGCTTGACGAACGCCATGCCCGCGTTCTGGCCCATGCCGGCGAAGCTGAAGCCCTGCACGGAGAACACCGAGTCCACCGCATCCTTCTCGTTCTGCAGGAAATGGTTTTCCAGTGCCGCGATCGATTCCAGCGTGCGTTCCTGGGTGGCACCGACCGGCGCCTGCACCAGCGCCATCAGCACGCCCTGGTCTTCATTGGGCAGGAACGAGCTGGGCAGGCGCACGAACAGCACGCCCATCAGCACGAACAGCGCCGCCACGATGCCCATGAAGCGCCACGGACGGTGGATGATGCCGCGCACGCCGCGCTGGTAGCTTTCGCTGGTGCGGTCGAAGCCACGGTTGAAGCCATTGAAGAAGCGACCGGCCAGGCCACGGTGGGCGACGTGGTGCTCACCCTTCTTCAGCGGCTTGAGCATGGTCGCGCACAGTGCCGGGGTCAGCACGATCGCCACCAGCACCGACAACGCCATCGCAGAGACAATCGTGGCCGAGAACTGCCGATAGATCACGCCGGTGGAGCCGCTCATGAAGGCCATCGGCACGAACACCGCCGACAGCACCAGGCCGATACCCACCAGCGCACCGGTGATCTGGCCCATCGACTTGCGGGTCGCTTCGAGCGGCGACAGCCCTTCCTCGGACATGATGCGCTCGACGTTCTCCACCACCACGATGGCATCGTCCACCAGCAGGCCGATCGCCAGCACCATCGCGAACATGGTCAGCATGTTCACCGAGAAGCCCAGCATCGCCAGCACGCCGAAGGTACCCAGCAGCACCACCGGCACGGCGATGGTCGGGATCAGGGTGGCGCGGAAGTTCTGCAGGAACAGGTACATCACCACGAACACCAGCACGATCGCTTCGATCAGGGTCTGCACCACGCCCTTGATCGACACGCGCACGAACGGGGTGGTGTCGTACGGGATCTCGGCCTTCAGGCCGGCCGGGAAGAAGCCCTTCATGTCTTCCAGCGCGGCATCCACACCGGCCGCGGTATCCAGCGCGTTGGCGCCGGTGGCCAGGGTGACCGCCAGGCCACTGGCCGGCTGGCCGTTGTAGCGGGTGACGAAGTCGTACGACTCGGCACCCAGCTCGACGCGGGCGACATCACCCAGGCGCAGCTCGGCACCGTCCTGCGCACCGCGCACGATGATGTTTCGGAACTGTTCCGGGGTCTGCAGGCGCGACTGCGCGTTGATGGTGGCGTTGAGCTGCTGGCCCTTCACCGACGGCGCACCGCCGAGCTGGCCGATCGCCACCTGGGCGTTCTGCGCCTTGATCGCAGCGGTCACTTCCGGCACCGACAGGCCATAGGTATGCAGCTTGTTCGGGTCCAGCCAGATGCGCATGGCGTACTTGCCACCGAACACCTGGATGTTGCCCACGCCCGGCACGCGGCTCAGGCGGTCGACGACATTGGAACCGACGTAGTCGGCGATGTCGTTGGCGTCCATGCTGCCGTTCTCGGACACGAACGCGATGACGTTCAGGAAGCCCGAACTGGACTTGGCCACGTTGATGCCCTGCCGCTGCACTTCCTGCGGCAGCAGCGGCATGGCCAGCTGCAGCTTGTTCTGCACCTGCACCTGGGCGATATCCGGGTTGGTGCCGCTCTCGAAGGTCAGGGTGATGGTGGCCTGGCCGTTGGACGAGCTGTTGGAGGAGAAGTAGATCAGGCCATCAAGGCCCTTCATGTTCTGCTCGATGATCTGCGTCACCGAGTCCTCGACCACCTTGGCCGATGCACCCGGGTAGGTGGCGCTGATTTCCACCGCCGGCGGTGCGACGTTGGGGTACATCGAGACCGGCAGCTTGAACAGGGCCAGGCCGCCGGCGAGCATGATGATGATGGCGATCACCCACGCAAAGATGGGTCGATCGATGAAAAAGCGTGCCATGGGGTTCTCCGCTTACTTCGCGTCGCCGGCCGGGGCGGCAGGCTGGGCGGCTGCCGCCGGCCTGGCCGGTGCGTCGCCCTTCTCGGTGGCCTTGACCGGCATGCCGGGGCCGATCTTCTGCAGGCCTTCGACGATGACCTTGTCACCGGCCTTCAGGCCGTCCTCGACCAGCCACTTGTCGCCGACCGTGCGGCTGACCTTGACCGGGCGCACTTCGACCTTGTTGTCCTTGCCGACCACCATCGCGGTGGTGTCGCCCTTCGGGTCGCGGGCGATGCCCTGCATCGGCACCAGCACCGCATCGCTGCGCACGCCACCGCCGATCACCGCACGCACGTACATGCCCGGCATCAGCAGGCCGTCCGGGTTGTCCACCTTCACGCGCAGGCCGAAGCTGCCGGTGGTCGGATCGACGCTGACTTCGGAGAACTCCAGCGTGCCCTTGTGCTCGAAGGTGCTGCCGTCTTCCATCAGGATGCTGACCGGCAGGGTCTGGTTGTCCTGCAGGCGGCCGGCGGCCAGTTCGCGGCGCAACTGCAGCAGCTCGGCCGAGGACTGGGTCAGGTCGACATAGATCGGGTCCAGCTGCTGCACGGTAGCCAGTGCGTTGGCCTGGCCGGCGCTGACCAGCGCACCCTGGGTGACGCTGGACTTGCCGATGCGGCCGCTGATCGGCGCGGTGATGCGGGCGTAGCCCAGGGTGACGTTGGCCGCATCCAGCGAGGCCTTGGCGGCACCGACGTCGGCCTCGGCCTGCTTCTGCGCGGCGACGGCGTTTTCCAGGTCCTGCTGGCTGACCGCATCGACCTTGGCCAGCTCGGTGATGCGCTTGGCACTCAGGCGCGCGGCATTGGCGGTGGCTTCGGCGCGGGCCAGCTGGGCGCGGGCGTTGTTGGCCTGGGCCCGGTAGCTGGCATCGTCGAGCTGGTACAGCGGCTCGCCGGCCTTGACCATGCCGCCCTCGGTAAACAGGCGCTTGGCCACGATGCCATTGACCTGCGGGCGCACTTCGGCGACCAGGAAGGCATTGGTACGGCCCGGCAGTTCGCGGGTCAGGCCCACGGTCTCGGACTTCAGCGTGACCACGGTGACGTCACCCGGGCCCTGCTCGGGGGCCTGGGGTTGGCCGCCGCAGGCAGCCACGGTCGCGGCGATTGCCAGCGACAGTGCAAAGGGTCGGATTCGGCTCAGCAACATGACGGAAAGGCTCTTGGAGGAAGGAATCTCAGAGGGAGCTGATATCGATGGACATTCCCCTTCCGGTGAAAGCCCGCAGATCGCGCCCACCCGGGTGGAGTGGGAGCCGGACCGGCCTGCCACGCACACGACGGGAATGATGGGTGCGAAATATACATACATGCTTGTTTGTTTGTAAACCGGTACAATTCAGCCACGTTTCACCCGCACTCGTACCCACACCCATGGCCCGCAAGACCAAAGAGGACACCCAGGCAACCCGGGAAGGCATCCTTGACGCCGCCGAAGCCTGCTTCCATGAACACGGCGTGGCCCGTACCACGCTGGAGATGATCGGTGCCCGCGCCGGCTACACCCGTGGCGCGGTCTACTGGCACTTCAAGAACAAGAGCGAGGTGCTGGCCGCCATCGTCGAGCGCGTGCACCTGCCCTTCATGCAGGAACTGGAGCGCACCTCCACCGACCAGCGCGACACCCCGGTGCACGACCTGCGCGCGGTGATGATCCACTCGTTCATCGAGCTGTCCGAGGACGAGCGCCTGCGTAAGACCATGGAGATCATGCTGCGCAGCGATGCGTCGGCGGACACCAGGGTGCTGACCGAAATGCAGCAGGCCGGATTCCGCGATGCGCTGGACCGGATGGAGCGTGCCCTGCGCCGCGCCCGCGATCTGGGCCAGCTGCGCGAAGGCGCCGACCCGAAAATCGCCGCGCGCATGCTGCACGCCACCGTGCTGGGCGTGCTGCACGGCGCGATGGTCGAACCGGAACTGATGGACCTCAAGCGCGACGGCATGCTCGCGCTGGACATGACCCTGGCCGCCTACGTGAAGGATGGCGTGTTCGTTCCCGGCACCGTCCCCGAGCCGCTGCCCGAGGCGTGAACGAGGCTGCTCCCATCACTGCGGCACCCCCTGCAAGGGCAGATCGATGATCCTGGACAACGTGACGTGGGGCTTCATCGGCTGTGGCAGCGTCACCGAGAAGAAGAGCGGGCCAGCCCTGGCCAACACGCCGGGCTCACGGGTAGTGGCGGTCATGCGCCGCAATGCCGCATTGGCCGAAGACTATGCACGCCGCCACGCGATTCCGCGCTGGTACGCGGACGCCGATGCACTCATCGCCGATCCGGAGGTGAACGCGGTCTACGTTGCAACACCGCCCTCCACGCACATGCACTACGCATTGCAGGCGATTGCTGCGGGCAAGCCGGTCTACATCGAAAAGCCGATGGCCATGGACCACGACGAGTGCCAGCGCATCATCGCGGCCAGCGCCCGCAGCGGCGTGCCCGTGTTCGTGGCCTACTACCGCCGTGCCCTGCCCCGCTTCGCACAGGTGAAGCAGCTGCTGGACGACAGCGCGATCGGCACAGTGCGCGCCGTGCGCGCCACCCTGCACCGGCCGCATTCAGTGGATGCCGCATCGCCTGACTTCTGGCGGACCAACCCCGCGATCGCCGGCGGCGGGCTGTTCGTCGACCTGGGCTCGCATACCCTGGACCTGCTCGACCATCTGCTGGGGCCGCTGAGCGATGTGCGTGGCCTGGCCAGCTCGTTGACCGGCGCCTACGCCGCCGAGGACAGCGTCTCGATGTGCTTCCGCACCGGGACGGGGACGCACGGCATCGCGCAATGGAGCTTCTGCGCGTTCCGCCGCCAGGATCAGATCGAGATCACCGGCGACCGTGGGCAGCTGCGCTTTGCCACCTTCGAGGACGTTCCGGTGGAGCTGGAAACCGAAGCGGGCGTGCAGGCCTTCGACATCCCGAACCCGTCGTCGATCCAGCAGCCGTTGATCGCCTCCCTCGTGGACGAACTGCGCGGCAACGGGCACTCGCCCTCGAACGGCATCAGCGCCGCCCGCACCAGTGCAGTGATCGACCAGGTGCTGCGGGACTACCGCACCCGGCAATCGCACTGACCGCACAGGAAAAAGGCCGCCTTGCGGCGGCCTTTTCTGTTGCAGTGGGCGGGGTCAGCGCCCTCGCCACGGCGAGGGATCCGACCCCGCCGGGCATTACAGGATGTAGCGGCTCAGGTCCGGGTCCTGCACCAGCTCACCCAGGTGCTTGTCAACGTAGGCGCTGTCGATGGCCAGGGTTTCGCCGTCGCGGTCCGGTGCCTCGTAGCTGAGCGAATCCAGCAGGCGCTCCAGCACCGTATGCAGGCGACGCGCGCCGATGTTTTCCTGGCGCTCGTTCACCTGGAAAGCGATCTCGGCCAGACGATCAATGGCATCGGCAGTGAAGCTGACCTTGACGCCTTCGGTGGCCAGCAGTGCTTCGTACTGCTTGGTCAGCGCGGCCTTCGGTTCGGTCAGGATGCGCACGAAATCGTTCTTGCTCAGCGCACCCAGCTCCACGCGGATCGGGAAGCGGCCCTGCAACTCCGGAATCAGGTCGCTGGGCTTGGCCAGGTGGAACGCGCCCGACGCGATGAACAGGATGTGGTCGGTCTTGATCGTGCCGTACTTGGTGGACACGTTGGAGCCTTCCACCAGCGGCAGCAGGTCGCGCTGCACGCCTTCGCGCGACACGTCACCACCTCCCACGTTGTCGCCACGCTTGGCGACCTTGTCGATCTCGTCGATGAAGACGATGCCGTGCTGCTCGCAGGCCTCGATCGCGGCGGTGCGGATGTCGTCCTCGTTGACCAGCTTGCCCGCTTCTTCCTCGATCAGCAGCGGGCGCGCGGCCTTGATGGTCAGCGTGCGCTTGTGCGCCTTGGCGCCGCCGCCGAGGTTGGCGAACATCGACTTCAGCTGCTGGCCCATTTCCTCCATGCCCGGCGGGGTCATGATGTCCATGCTGACGTTGGCGGCCAGGTCGAGTTCGATCTCGCGCTCGTCCAGCTCACCGTTGCGCAGCATCTTGCGGAACTTGATGCGGGTCTCGTTGTCCTGCGCCGACGGCTCGTTGCGGGCGACTTCCGGATCGAAGCCGATGCCACCGCTGCGGCGCGGCAGCAGCGCATCCAGGATGCGGTCTTCGGCACGCTCTTCGGCCTGGGTGCGTACGCGCACCTTGGCCTGTTCGCGATAGAGCTTGACCGCGGTATCGGCCAGGTCGCGGATGATCTGCTCGACGTCCTTGCCGACGTAGCCGACTTCGGTGAAGCGGGTGGCTTCGACCTTCACGAACGGCGCGTTGGCCAGCGTGGCCAGGCGACGCGCGATCTCGGTCTTGCCGACGCCGGTCGGGCCGATCATCAGGATGTTCTTCGGCATCACTTCATTGCGCAGCTCGGGCACCAGCTGCATGCGGCGCCAGCGGTTGCGCAGGGCGATGGCCACGGCGCGCTTGGCGTCGTGCTGGCCGACGATGTGCCGGTCCAGTTCCTGCACGATCTCGCGCGGGGTCATGGTGGCGGAGGAAACTTCGATCTTCGACATGGATGTGCTCACGGATTCTTTGTCGGTAGTGCCGGCCGCTGGCCGGCAACCAGGCACGCGTGCGGGGGATCATGAGGTTGCCGGCCAGCGCCCGACGCTACCCTCACAGCTCCTCGACCACCACGTTGCGGTTGGTGTAGATGCAGATGTCGCCGGCGATGCCGATCGCTTCGCTGGCGATGGTGCGCGCATCCAGTTCGGTGTGCGCCATCAAGGCGCGTGCGGCCGACAGTGCATACGAGCCACCCGAGCCGATGGCGATGATGCCGTCCTCCGGCTCGATCACATCGCCGGTGCCGCTGATGATCAGCGAGGTTTCCTTGTCGGCCACCGCCAACAGGGCTTCCAGCTTGCCGAGGCGGCGCTCGGTGCGCCAATCCTTGGCCAGTTCGACCGCAGCACGCTGCAGCTGGCCATGCTTTTCCAGCTTGGCCTCGAACAGCTCGAACAGGGTGAAGGCATCGGCGGCGGCACCGGCGAAGCCGGCCAGCACCTGGCCATCACGGCCGAGGCGGCGCACCTTGCGCGCGTTGCCCTTCATCACGGTGTGGCCCAGCGTGACCTGGCCGTCGCCGGCAATGGCCACGTGCTCGCCGCGACGGACGCAGACGATGGTGGTGGCGTGGAAAACGTTGGGGTTCTGACTGGGGTCCATGATGCCTCCGGGGTGACAGAACCAGAGGTGGGGACTGCCCTGCGCCCTTCAAGCCACCCGCGACCGGCTGCCGCAGGGGCAACGTTCAGCTTTCTCCGCTGCCGTCGTTGCTGCGTCGGCGCTTCGCGCGCGGATGCGCGGCATCGTAAACCTTGGCCAGGTGCTGGAAATCGAGGTGGGTATAGATCTGCGTGGTGGCGATGTCGGCGTGGCCCAGCAGCTCCTGCACACCGCGCAGGTCGCCGGACGATTCCAGGATGTGGCTGGCGAAACTGTGCCGCAGCATGTGCGGGTGCACGTGCTTGAACAGGCCCTGGCGCTGCGCCAGCTGGCGGATGCGGATCTGCACCGCGCGCTGGCTGATCGGCCCGTTGCGGCCGGGGAACACCGGCGAGGCCGGGTCGCCGCCACTTTCCGCGCGCCACGCCTGCAGCGCTTCACGCGCCGGCCGGCCGAACGGCACACGGCGCTGGCGGTTGCCCTTGCCCAGCACGTTCACCAACCCGCTGTCGAAATCCAGATCGCGCCAGGTCAGCGCGCAGACTTCGCTCAGGCGCAGGCCAGAGGAATAGAACAGTTCCAGCAGCGCGCGGTCACGGCGGCCGAGCTCACCCTCCGGCTCCAGCTCGACCAGCTGCACCGCCTCATCGGCGTCGAGGACCTGTGGCAACCGGCGCGGTGCGCGCGGTGCCTTCAGCGTCGCTGCCGGGCTGACCTCGATACGCCCGTGCTTGAGCAGCCAGGCATAGAAGCTTCGGCAGGCCGACAGGCGGCGCTGCAGGCTCTTGGCCGACAGGCCGCGGCGGTGCTCGTCGGCAACAAACTGGCGCACGGCCTCGGCATCCAGTGCCTCCACCGCCACGCCACGCGGCTCGGCCCAGGCCGACAGCGCGTCCAGGTCGCGGCGGTAGGCGTCGAGCGTATGCGCCGACATCCGCCGCTCCACCTGCAGGTGCTGCAGGAAGGCCTGTACCGCGCTCATCGTCGTCGCAACCTGCTCAGCCCGGGAAGCGCTTCAGGCCAGTGACCAGCGCGTCACCCATCATGCGCAGGAACAACGTCCCCATGCCCGGGTAGAAGCGGTTCGGGTCGTGGCTGCCGACCGCGATCAGGCCCACGCCCGGTAGCGGCAGCAGCGCGGTGGTCTGCACTTCCTCGCTGCGCACGCCGTACAGCACGGCATTCTTTTCCGGCTGCAGGCGGCCGCAGATCGGCTCGCCATCGTTCAGGCAATCGCGGAACGGGCCCAGCTGCGGATCATCCGCGGCAATCACCTGCAGCCAGTCGGCCTGTTCCAGCCCGGCCACTGGCGTGTGCACCACCAGCCGCACCAGGTCGCCGGCGAAGTCTTCCTGCAACGAGGCGGCCATCGCGCGCAGGGTGTCAGCCGCGTTGTCCTGCTTCATCAGCGCCAGGGTCAGCTGGTGCGTGCGCACCGCCAGCCGCTCATTGACCTGGGCGGTCGCGCCCAGATCGGCCAACCGTCGTGCCAGCTCGCGGTTCTTCTCGCGCAGCACTTCCAGCTGGTAGCTGGCCAGCGACGCGGTCGGGCCGTCGTCACGCGGCACCACCAGGGTCAGGGCCAGGTCCGGGAACTGCTTGAGGAAGCCGGGATGACGCCGCAACCAGGCAGCGACTTCATGGGCCCCGAGCTTGTCGACGGTTTCGGTCATGCGATCCACTCCCCTTCGAAGACGAATGCGGTCGGGCCCGCCATCACCACCGGCTGGCCATCGCCCGGCCACTGGATGCGCAGGTCGCCACCGGGCAGGCTGATGCGGGCATCGCGCTGCAGGCGACCGCGCTGCATCAGGGTCACCGCGGCGGCACAGGCACCACTGCCGCAGGCCAGGGTCTCGCCGACACCGCGCTCGAACACGCGCAGGCGGGCGTGGGCCGGGCTCATCACCTGGGCGAAGCCCACGTTCACCGAGCGCGGGAACGACGCATGCTGCTGCAGCAGCGCACCGACGCGCTCGACCGGTGCAGCATCGACCAGGCCCACTTCGATCACCGCATGCGGGTTGCCCATCGACACCGCGGCGAAGCGTACGCTCTCGCCCTGCAGCGGCAGCAGGTATTCCTCGCGCGCGTGCGCAAAGCCCATCAGCGGCACGTTGGCCGGCTCGAAGGCGGGCACGCCCATCGTCACCGCAAACTGCCCTTCGCCCAGCACCTTCACTTCATGGCTGGCCAGCGGGCTGTCGATGACGAATGCATCGCCCTGCGCACTGCCCTCGCGCACCAGCCAAGCGGCGATGCAGCGCGCGCCGTTGCCGCACTGCTCGGAATTGGAGCCGTCGGCATTCCAGATGCGGTACGAGGCCACCGAACCGTCCGCACGCGGTGCCTCGATGGTCAGGATCTGGTCGCAGCCAACGCCGGTGTGGCGGTCGGCCAGGCGCGCGGCCAGCTCGGGCGTGGGCGGCGCGGTGCCGTCACGCAGGTCGATCACTACGAAATCATTGCCCGCGCCATGCATCTTGCTGAAACGCAGGGCCCTGGAACCGGCCTTACTCATTCCCGCTGCCCGCCTTCTTCGCGGGCGTGGGCGCCGGCTGGGTGGCCGGTGCGGCCGGCTCCACGGTCGTGGCCGGGGTGCCGCTGCCCTGGGTCTGCGGCGCAGTCGCCTCGGTGGCGGGCTCGGCAGCGGGTTCGACAGTTTCTTCCACCGGCACCGGCTTCTGCGGCAGTACCAGCGGGCCCTTGTTGCCGCAGGCGGCGAGGAGCAGCAGCGAGGCCGCTGCCAGCGGAATCAGGATGGCGTTTCGATGGGGGATCTTCATGCCCCGAGTATAGCCATTGGCGGCTGAGCGGTTGGTGCAGGGAATCGGGTTGCCGGCCAGCGGCCGGCACTACCGCCGGCGCTCAATCCGCGGGCGGCGGTGGCAGCGGCCGCGTCCACAGCCAGATTGCGACCACGGTCATGCTGCCGATCGAGAACCACTTCACCCAGGCGATCGGCACGCACCACAGCATGATGCCGGCGCATACCGCCATGGTGATCGTGGCCATCCACTTGCCGTAGCGGCTGACCGCCCCGTGTGCCTGCCAGTTGACGATGGCCGGGCCGAAACGCGGATGCTGCAGCAGCCAGGTATGCAGGCGCTCCGAACCGCGCGAGGCGGCCCAGGCCGAGATCAGGATGAATACGGTGGTCGGCAGCCCCGGAACGAAGATGCCGACGATGCCGGTGCCCAGGCTGACGTACGCCAGCAGCCACCATGCCCAGCGGAAACGCACCACGCGCGGCGGCGTGGCGCTATCGCGGGGTGCAGATGGCTCGGGCTGGCTCATGGCCGCAAGGATACCGGTTCGGGGTGCCAGGCAGCGCCCGGCGCCCCTTCGCCGTTACGGCTGGGCGATGCCCAGCTGCTGCAGCACGAACGCGTACGACTCGGACAGTTCGCGGTAGCGCTGGAAGCGCCCCGACTTGCCGCCGTGGCCAGCTTCCATGTTGGTGCGGAACAGGATCGGGTAGTGGCCGGTGTTGTCATCACGCAGCCTGGCCACCCACTTGGCCGGCTCCCAGTACTGCACCTGCGAATCCCACAGGCCGGTACCCACGTACAGCGCCGGGTACGCCTGCTGCTTCACGTTGTCATAGGGCGAGTAGGACAGCATGTAGTCGTAATACGGCTTCTGCTCCGGGTTGCCCCACTCGTCGTATTCGTTGGTGGTCAACGGAATGGTCGGGTCGAGCATGGTGGTGACCACGTCGACGAACGGCACCTGCGCCACCATCACCCGGTAATCCTGCGGCGCCTGGTTGGCCACCGCGCCCATCAGCAGGCCGCCGGCGCTGCCACCGGACGCGGCCACGCGATCCTTCGCCGCCCAGCCCTGTGCGACCAGGCCACGGGTGACGTCGATGAAGTCGTTGAAGGTGTTCTGCTTGTGCAGCAGCTTGCCGTTCTCGTACCAGTCGCGCCCCATCTCCTGGCCGCCACGGATGTGGGCGATGGCATACACCACGCCACGATCAAGCAGGCTGACCGCGGTCTGGTTGAAGTACGGATCCATCGACATGCCGTAGCTGCCGTAGGCGTACTGGAACAGCGCGCCCTTGCCGTCCTTCTGGTAGCCCTTGCGGTAGACCAGCGACACCGGCACCTTCACGCCATCGCGCGCCGTGATCCAGACGCGGTCGGTCTCGTACTTCGAGGCGTCATAGCCGATCACCGGCTGCACCTTCAGCTGGCGACGCTCGCCGGTGGCGGTGTTCAGCTCGAACACGGTGGTCGGGGTGGTCATCGAGGTGTAGACGTAGCGCAGCCACGGCGTATCGGCCTCGGTGTTGTCGCCCAGGCCCATCGAATAGGCCGGCTCGTCGGCCTTCACGTAGTCGCTGCGCCCGTCCTTGAACAGCAGGCGGATGCGCTCCAGGCCCTCGGAACGTTCGGCGATGGCGGTGTACGTGTCGAACAGTTCGAAGCCTTCGATGAACACCGCATCGTCGTGCGCGATCCAATCCTTCCATTGCGCGCGCGAGGTGGCATCGGTCGGCGCGGTGACCAGCTTGAAGTTCTTCGCACCGTCGTTGGTGCGGATCACCCAGCGGCCGTCATGGTGGTCGGCGTCGTACTCGACATCGCGCTGGCGCGGCGCCAGCACGGTGAAGGTGGTCGGGTCGCTGGCCGGCGCGTAGCGCTCTTCCGAGGACACGGTGCTGTGCACGCCGATGGTGATGAAGCGATCGTCGCGGGTGCGGCCGATGCCCATGTAGAAGCTGTCGTCCTTCTCTTCGTAGACGACGGTGTCGGCGCTGGCCGGGGTGCCCAGCACGTGCTTCTTCACGCGCACGGTCAGCAGCGTTTCCGGATCGTTCTCGACATACAGCACGGTACGGTTGTCGTCGGCCCAGACCAGGTCGCCGGAGCTGCCGGTGATCACATCGGGCAGCACCGTGCCGGTGGCCAGGTCCTTGAAGCGGATCGTGTACTGGCGGCGGCCGACGTCATCGTCGGCCCAGGCCAGCAGCTGGTTGTCCTGGCTGACTTCCATCGAGCCGACGCTGAAGTAGCCCTTGCCGGCGGCCATTGCGTTGACGTCCAGCAGGATTTCCTCGGCCGCCTCCATGCTGCCCTTGCGGCGCGCGTGGATGGGGTAATCCTGGCCGGTCTCGAAGCGGCTGTAGTACCAGTAGCCGCGCTCGCGCGCCGGCACGCTGGAATCGTCCTGCTTGATGCGGCCGACGATCTCCTTGTACAGGGTGTCTTCCAGTGGCTTCAGCGGTGCCAGCAGCTGGTCGGCGTAGGCATTCTCTGCCTGCAGGTAGGCCAGCATGTCCTTGTTCTCGCGCTTGTCGTCGCGCAGCCAGTAATAGTCATCGTTGCGGGTCGCGCCGAACGGCGCCTTGACCACATGCGGATGCTTGGCGGCATCCGGCGGAACGGGCGGCGTGGCGGCGGTAGCAGTCGTGGTCATCAGGCTGGCGAGCAACAGGCAGAGGGTGGACTTCATGAGATAAGGCTCCTGGCGCATCAATGCAATGGTCTTCGACGGGGTCAGATTCCTTTTCCCGAAAAGGGATCTGACCCCAATCTCGGCAATGCGGCAACC
Organism: Stenotrophomonas sp. YJH_SMC_127; assembly: GCF_059372445.1. NCBI lineage: Bacteria > Pseudomonadati > Pseudomonadota > Gammaproteobacteria > Lysobacterales > Lysobacteraceae > Stenotrophomonas > Stenotrophomonas sp. YJH_SMC_127. The sequence continues at coordinate 1,052,004 of NZ_JCAFVO010000001.1, forward strand.
CTGCGGAACGTCATGGGTTGCGCCGGCCGGCGTACCATGGGCACATGAGCACCCCGCCCCACACGCCGGGCTACAGCCGGCGCAGCCATGAAATCGCTCCGTTCCACGTGATGTCCCTGCTGGCCCGCGCGCAGGCGCTGGAACAGGCAGGCCACGATGTGATCCACCTGGAAATCGGCGAACCGGACTTCACTACCGCCGAGCCCGTCGTGCGTGCCGGCCAGGCCGCACTGGCCGCCGGCCACACCCGCTACACCGCCGCGCGCGGCCTGCCGGCGCTGCGCCAGGCTATCAGCGGTTTCTACCGCAGCCACTATGGGCTGGATGTCGATCCCGAACGCATCCTGGTCACCCCGGGTGGGTCCGGTGCGCTGCTGCTGGCCAGCAGCCTGCTGGTCGATCCCGGCCGCCACTGGCTGCTGGCCGACCCCGGCTACCCCTGCAACCGCCACTTCCTGCGCCTCGTCGAGGGCGGCGCGCAGCTGGTGCCAGTCGGCCCGGACACCGCCTACCAGCTGACCCCTTCGCTGGTGGAACAGCACTGGAATGACGACAGCGTCGGCGCGCTGGTCGCCTCACCGGCCAATCCGACCGGCACCGTGCTGTCCGCCGACGAACTGGCGGCACTGTCGCAGGCCCTGCACGCGCGGGGCGGCCACCTGGTGGTGGACGAGATCTACCACGGCCTGACCTACGGCCTGGATGCGCCCAGCGTGCTGCAGGTGGACGACAGCGCGTTCGTGCTGAACAGTTTTTCCAAGTACTTCGGCATGACCGGCTGGCGGCTGGGCTGGCTGGTGGCACCGCCTGCAGCGGTACCGGACCTGGAAAAGCTGGCGCAGAACCTGTACATCAGCGCCTCCAGCATCGCCCAGCACGCCGCGCTCGCCTGCTTCAGCGAGGAATCAATGGCGATCTTCGAACAGCGCCGTGAAGCGTTCCGCCAACGCCGCGACTTCCTGCTGCCCGCGTTGCGTGAGCTCGGCTTCCGCATTGAAGTCGAGCCGCAGGGCGCGTTCTACCTGTACGCCGATGTCAGCGCGTTCACCGACGACGCGCAGGCGTTCTGCGCGCACTTCCTGGAAACCGAGCACGTGGCGTTCACCCCGGGCCTGGATTTCGGCTTCCATCGCGCCAACCAGCATGTGCGGCTGGCGTATACCCAGCAAGTACCGCGGTTGCAGGAGGCGGTGGCGCGGATCGCGCGCGGGTTGAAGCGTTGGCAGGGATCACGTTGAGGGTAGTGCCGGCCGCTGGCCGGCAAGCCGGGAATACCTGAATGATGCGGTTGCCGGCCAGCGGCCGGCACTACCGGTAAAGAAAAACGCCGCCCTGGGGCGGCGTTTTCCGTTCTGCTTACTTGCCGCCCAACCGCTCCCACAGGAAGCTGTAGGCCAGCGCGGACATATGCGCGGCCTGTGCGTTGTTGGCTGCGCCGCCGTGGCCCCCTTCGATGTTCTCGTAGTAGGTCACGTCCTTGCCGGCGTCGATCATCTTCGCCGCCATCTTGCGGGCGTGGCCCGGGTGCACGCGGTCATCGCGGGTGGAGGTCGTGAACAGCACCGGCGGGTAGTTCTTCTTCGCGTTGAACAGGTGATACGGCGAGAAGGTCTTGATGAATTCCCAGTCGCTGGTGTCCGGGTTGCCGTACTCGGCCATCCACGAGGCGCCGGCCAACAGGTGGCTGTAGCGCTTCATGTCCAGCAGCGGCACCTGCACCACCACCGCACCGAACAGCTCCGGGTACTGGGTCAGCATGTTGCCGGTCAGCAGGCCACCGTTGCTGCCGCCCTGCACGCCCAGGTGCTTGGCGCTGGTGATCTTGCGCTTGACCAGGTCCCGCGCCACCGCGGCCATGTCTTCATAGGCCTTGTGACGGTTCTGCTTCAGCGCCGCCTGGTGCCAGCGCGGGCCGTACTCGCCGCCGCCGCGGATGTTGGCGACCACGTACACGCCGCCCTTCTCCAGCCAGGCGCGGCCCATGCCACCGGAATAGCTCGGGGTCAGCGAGATCTCGAAACCACCGTAGCCATACAGCAGGGTCGGGTTGGAGCCATCGAGCTTCATCGCCCTGTCGTGCACCACGAAATACGGCACGCGGGTGCCGTCCTTGCTGGTGGCGAAGTGCTGCTCGATCACCTTGCCCTTGGCATCGAAGAAGGCCGGCATGGTCTTCAGCGTTTCCGGTGCCTGGCCGATCTCGGCCAGGGCCAGCGTGGTCGGCGTCAGGTAATCGGTGGCGGTCAGCCACACCGCGTCGCTGTCATTGCTGTCCACCGCAGCCACGCCCAGCGTGCCGAAGGCCGGGGCGCCGACGAAGCGGCTGGTCTGCCAGCCGTCGGCGCCCGGGGTCAGCACCGACAGGCGGTTCTTGACGTCGTCCAGCACATTCAGCACCAGGTGGCTCTTGGTCCAGCTGGCACTGGCCAGCGAGGTGGTCGCGGTCGGGGTGAACAGCACGTCGAAGTCGCGCTTGCCGGCCAGGAAGTCGTCCAGCTTCGTCGCCAGCAGCGAACCGGACGCGTAGGTCTTGCCGCCCACGGTCCACGGATCGCGCAGTTCCAGGGTCAGCCACTGCTTGTGCAACCCCTTCTCGGCCGAGTTCGGCGCGTCGATCTTGGTCAGCGTGCCGTCATCGCCACGCAGGTAGAGCTCGTTGTTGTAGAACGCCAGGGTGCGGCTGACCAGGTTGCGTTCGAAGCCCGGGGTGTCATCGTGCATCGCCGCGATGTACATGTCCTCCGGCTTGCCTTCGTACACCACGGTGGCCGAGGCCATCGGCGTGCCGCGCTTCCACAGCTTGGCCACGCGCGGGTAGCCGGAGGTGGTCATCGAGCCGGCACCGAAGTCGGTGTAGACGAACACGGTGTCGCGATCGACCCAGTTGAGGCCGCCCTTCGACTCCGGACGGAAGAAGCCGTCCTTGATCCAGGTCTTGTTGGCCAGGTCGAACTCACGGGTGACGTCGGCGTCGGCGCCGCCGCGCGACAGCGCGATCAGGCAGCGGCTGTAATCCGGGCGCAGGCAGTCGGCGCCGTGCCAGACCCAGTTCTCGCCCTCGGCCTTGTTCAGTGCATCCAGGTCGAGCACGGTCTCCCACTGCGGCGAGGCCTTGCGGTACTCGGCCAGGGTGGTGCGGCGCCACAGGCCGCGCTCGTGCTGCTGGTCCTTCCAGAAGTTGTAGTAGTAGTCACCGATCTTCTGCACGCCGGGAATCTTGGCGTCGGAGTCGAGCACCTCGCGGATGCGGGTCTCCATCTGCTTGAAGGCCGGGGTCTGCGCCAGGCGCGCCTCGGACCTGGCATTCTGTTCCTTGACCCAGGACAGTGGCTTGTCGCCGGTGACGTCCTCCAGCCAGGCGTAGCGATCGGTGTCTTCAGCGGCCACGGCGGTCCCCACCGAGGCAGCGGTCATCATGCCGGCCAGCAGGCAGGCGGAAGCGAGTCGTGACATTGCAGCTCCAGGCAGTCATAAGCCGGGGAACGCTAGCACGGAATGTCGCGGCCTCCCCCGTGTCGAAGGTCAGGCCGTGGCCGCCGGACCGCGCCGGCCGCGTGCGGCGGAAGCCGGCCGACGGCGCGCCTGTCCACCGGTACGCCGCGCCCGCCATCGCCATGACGGGTGCGGCAGCGGAAAGCGCAGCAGCGCCCACCAGGCGGCGAGCGGCATGCCCACCAGCCACATCGGCAGCCAGCCCAGCCACGCGCTGCTGCCGCGTGCCGCCGGCCAGACCAGGATCAGCGCCAGCCCGGCCAGCGCCAGTTGCCGCACGCCGCGCAGCAGGCGTGGGTCGGCGCGTTCGATGACGCGTTCAGTTGCAGGGCGACGGACGGAACGAGCGTTCATGGGGGCTTCTCCGGTAGACAATGCAACACAGCTTGGGCAAGCCCCTTCTCACAGGATGCGACACCATTGACGGATCGCGTGCACACAGTCGACCATGCGCGTGCAAGCCCACTGGAGCCCGCTCCCGCATGACTTCGATCCGCCCGTTCTGCGCCGTGCTGCTGGCTCTGTCCCTGGCAGGTCCTGCCATGGCCGCCAGTGAGCCGCCGTCGCCCCGCGCCAGCGCCACCGACGCGGCCGACCCGGGGGCGCCGATCGACCTGAAGCGCTTCATGGGCACCTGGTATGTGATCGGCCGCGTGCCGAACTTCATCGAACGCGGGCATGTCGCCAGCGTCAACGAGTACGAGCTGCGCGACGAGCACAAGGTCGCCATCACCTACCGCTACCGTGATGGCTTCGGCGAACCACTGCAGGAAATTCGCGCACGTGCCAGCGTCGATCCGGACAGCGGCAACCATGGCTGGCGAACCTGGTTCTATCGCGTGGTGCCGACCCATTCGCGGGTACTGGAAGTGGCCCCGGACTATTCATGGGCACTGATCGGTTATCCGGGCCGCGAAATGGCCTGGATCTTCGCGCGCAGGCCGGACATGGACAAAGCCCTGTACAAGGAGCTGGCCGAGCGCCTGCGCGACGAGTACGGCGTGAACACCGACAAGCTCAAGCGCGTGCCTCAGCATCCGGAACAGGTCGGCAAGCTGGGCTACGAAGTACCGAACGCGCGTTGACCGCACGTGGAGTTGCCGGCCAGCGGCCGGCACTACCGTTTTTTTCCCGGCAATCGGGTAGAGCCGGCCGCTGGCCGGCTGCCGCCCGGCATTCTGTTACTTGCGGCTGTAATGCGCGACCAAGCGGTCGCCGAGCATCTGCAGCAGTTGCACCAGGACCAGCAACAGGACCACGGTGACCAGCGCCACGTCGGTGTGCGAACGCTGGTAACCATCGCGGAACGCCAGGTCGCCGAGGCCACCGGAACCGATCGCACCGCCCATCGCGGTGAAGCCGATCAGGGCCACGGTGGTGACCGTCGCCCCGGCGATCAGCCCCGGTCGTGCTTCCGGCAGCAGCACCCGGGTGACCAGCTGCCAGGTGGTGGCGCCCATCGCCTGGGTCGCCTCGATCACGCCACGATCCACTTCGCGCAGCGCGGTCTCGACAAGGCGCGCGTAGAACGGCGCCGCGCCGATCACCAGCGGCACGATCGCGCCGCGCACGCCCAGCGAGGTACCCATTAGGAACAGCGTGACCGGGATCAGCACGATCATCAGGATGATGAAAGGCACCGAGCGCAGCAGGTTCACCACCAGAGCCAGCACGCCATAGGCAAACGGCCGGCGCTTCATCTGCGGCGCCCCGAACAGGTACAGCAGCACGCCCAGCGGCAGGCCGATGGCCAGGGTCAGCGGCAGCGAACCGAGCAGCATCAGCAGGGTGTCGATGGTGGCCTGGCCGATGTCGGCCCACTTGCCCGCATCCAGGTGACGGAAGAAACCGCCGGCAGTGGCGATGATCATCGACGCAGCTCCTCGACATGCACGCCGGCAGCCACGAAGGCCGCCTGCGCGGCGGACTGGTCACCGCCCACCAGGGCGACCACCAGCTGGCCATAGGGGGTGTCCTTGATCCGGTCGATACGGCCGGACAGGATGTTGTAGTCGACCCCGGTCTGGCGCGCGACGCTGCCCAGCAGGGGTTCGTAGGTGTCACCGCCGAGGAAGGTCAGGCGCACGATGCGCCCGCCCACCACGTCGAAATCGCGGTGCAACGCCCCTTCGTCCACGTGCTCCGATTCGCTGACGAACCGACGCGTGGTCGGGTGCTGCGGATGCAGGAACACCCGGGTAACCGGGCCGGTCTCGACCATCTGGCCAGCATCGAGCACGGCCACGCGGTCGCAGACACGGCGGATCACGTCCATCTCGTGGGTGATCAGCACGATGGTCAGGCCCAGCTCGCGGTTGATCTTCGACAACAGCGACAGCACAGAGGCGGTGGTCTGCGGATCCAGCGCGCTGGTGGCCTCGTCGCACAGCAGGATCTGCGGGCGGGTCGCCAGCGCACGGGCGATGCCGACACGCTGCTTCTGGCCGCCGGACAGCTGCGCCGGATACTTCTGCGCATGCGCTTCCAGGCCCACGGTCTGCAGCAGCTCGGCCACGCGCGCGTCGATCTCCGCTTGCGGCGTGTCGGCCAGCTCCAGCGGGAAGGCGACATTGCCAGCCACCGTGCGCGACGACAGCAGGTTGAAGTGCTGGAAGATCATGCCGATGCGCCGGCGCAGCGTGCGCAGGCCGTCCGCGTCCAGTGCGGTGACATCCTCGCCACCGATCAGCAGCCGGCCACCGCTGGGTTCTTCCAGGCGGTTGATCATGCGGATCAGGGTCGACTTGCCCGCGCCGGAATGGCCGATGATGCCGAATACCTCACCGGCCTCGATGGTCAGGTCCAGCGGTTGCAGCGCGCTGACTTCGCGGCCGGCAACGGCATAGGATTTGTGCAGGCGCTGGAACTCGATCACGGGCGTGGCTCACCGGCTGGGTGACGGAAGGGGGCGTGCAGCCTACCAGCGCAGGCGGTCGCGCGCCCGCGCCATGGGCCAGAATGTTATTCCTTTTGGTTCTAAGCCGCCCGCGCCGACGTGTTGGCTGGGGTCAGAGCCCCTGCGGGGATCCGACCCCGGGGTCGGATCCCCGCAGGGGCTCTGACCCCATTCCCAGGCCCAACCGGCTCAGGGATGGTCCAGCGGCTTCGGTGGCTGCACCCGGTTCAGGCGCTCACGATGCAGCAGGTACAGCCCCGAAGCCACGATGATCGCGGCGCCCACCCAGGTATAGCCATCAGGCAGCTGGCCCCAGAAGGCCAGATCCCAACCGATCACCCAGACCAGGCCACTGTATTCCAAGGGCGCGATCATCGAGGCCTCTCCCAGCTGGAACGCCTTGGTCAGGGCGATCTGGCCCAGCGCCCCGGCCAGGCCCATGCCGGCGATCAGCGGCGCATGCGCCAGCTGCAGCGGCACCCAGCCGGGAAGGGACAGCAGGCCGGCACCGATGGCCATGATTACCAGGAACCAGACCACCATCGACTGCGAGGTATCGGTGCGGGTCAGCAGGCTGACCGTGATCGCCGCCACGGCATAGGCGGTGGCCGCAGCCAGCACCATCAGGCCGGGCACCGAGATGAAACCGTCCACGCCCGGCCGCAGCACCACCAGCACGCCGACCAGGCCGATGCCGATGGCGACCCAGCGCCGTGGCCCGACCCGCTCGCCCAGCAGCGGTACCGACAAGGCGGCGATCAGCAGCGGGGCGACGAAATAGATCGTGTAGGCGGTGGACAGCGGCAGGTCGCGCAGGGCGAACACGAAGCAGCCGATCATCGCCATGCCCAGCGCGCCACGCAGCAGGTGCAGGCCCCAGCGACGCGGCACCAGCGAGCGTGGGCCGGCGCTGGCCAACACCCAGACCAGCACGAACGGCAACGAGGCCGCGCCGCGCAGGAAGGTCACTTCCAGGGTCGGATAGCTGGCCGACAGCTGCTTCATGCCAGCGTCCATCAGCGAGAAACAGGCGACCGCAGCGACCATCCAGGCCACCGCACGCGAAGGGGAGCGTTGCACGTTCATGGCCCATTATCGCCCGGTCGTCGCTTTCTGTAGAGCCGAGCCCACGCTCGGCTGCCCTTCACAAAGCCGCCGAGCGTAGGCTCGGCTCTACAAAGGGCGGGCATGCGGGCCCTCGCGATAGAATGATCGCCACTGAAACCTGCGGAGCACCGCCCATGCCTTCCTTCGACGTCGTGTCCGAAGTCGACACCCACGAGCTGACCAACGCCATCGACCAGGCCAACCGCGAACTGGCCACCCGCTTCGACTTCAAGGGCGTGGACGCAAAATTCGAGCGCGACGGCGATGTCATCAACCAGACCGCGCCGACCGAATTCCAGCTCAAGCAGATGAACGACATCCTGCGTGCTCGCCTGGCCGCACGCGGCATCGACGTGCTCAGCCTGGAGTTCGGCGACATCGAGACCAACCTGGCCCAGGCCCGGCAGAAGATCACCGTCAAGCAGGGCATCGAGCAGAAGATCGCCAAGAAGATCGCGGCGGCGCTGAAGGATGCCAAGCTGAAGGTGGAAAGCCAGATCAACGGCGACAAGCTGCGCGTGCAGGGCAAGAAGCGCGACGACCTGCAGGACGCCATCGCCGTGCTCAAGGCCGGCAAGTTCGAGCTGCCGCTGCAGTTCAACAACTTCCGCGACTGAGGCATCCGCACGACGGCGCGTTGCCAGCGACGCGCCTACAATGGCGGCCCCGCCAGCCGACGTGCCCGCCATGACCGATTCCCCCCTGCCCACCGATGACCCGATCGCTGCCACCCGCCTGTGGCTGGAGCGCATCGTCATCGGCCTGAACCTGTGCCCGTTCGCCAAGGCGGTGTATGTGAAGGACCAGGTCCGCATCGTGCTCAGTGATGCGACCACGCCGGAAGCGCTGGTTGAACAGCTGGCCGAGGAACTGGTGCTGTTGCGCGATACGCCGGCCGAGCAGATCGATACCACGCTGATCGTGCATCCGCAGGTGCTGACCGACTTCCTCGACTACAACGATTTCCTCGACAACGCCGACGCCGCGATCGAGGCACTGGACCTGCAGGGCATCCTGCAGGTGGCCAGCTTCCACCCGGACTACCAGTTCGACGGCGTGGCAGCGGACGACGCCAGCAACTACACCAATCGCGCGCCCTTCCCCACCCTGCACCTGCTGCGCGAAGACAGCGTGGCGCGCGCAGTGGATGTCTATCCGGACCCGGACGTGATCGTCGAGCGCAACATCCAGACCCTGGACCGCATCGGCGTGGACGGCTGGCATCGCCGCCTGCGTGGCGAAGACCTGACGTGAGCACGGTGCCGCCGATTGCCGCATGGCCGGCCGCGCCGCTGTCGGGCAAGGTGGTGCTGGTCACCGGCGGCGCCAACGGCATCGGCCGTGGCATCGCCCAGGCCGTGCTCGGTGCCGGCGGACGCGTGCTGATCGGCGACCTGGACGTGGAGGCCGGCGAGGCGTGCCTGGCGGAATGGCAGCGTAGCGGCGAGGCCGCATTCCAGCGCCTGGACATCACCGACGAAGCCAGCGTGCGCGACTTCATCGCCGTGGCCCTGCGGCGTTTCAGCCGTATCGACGGGCTGGTCAACAACGCGGGCATTGCCGGACCGCATGGCACGCAGCTGCAGGACATGGACTGGGATGAGTGGCAGCGCCGCCTGTCCTCGCTGCACGGTGCCTTCCTGTGCAGCAAGCACGCACTACCGGCGCTGACGGCCAGCGCCGCCGGCGCAATCATCAACATCGCCTCGACCCGCGCCTGGCAATCCGAAGCGCACAGCGAGGCCTATGCTGCGGCCAAAGGCGGGCTGGTGGCGTTCACCCATGCGCTGGCGATCAGTGCCGGCCCAACGGTGCGGGTCAACAGCATCAGTCCGGGCTGGATCGGCACCACGGCCTGGCAGGCCCCCTCGCGGCGACACGCACCGGAGTACTCCGCCATCGACCAGGCACAGCACCCGGTCGGCCGGGTCGGCCGCCCCGAGGACATCGGCGCGCTGGCGGTGTACCTGCTGTCGTCGCTGTCCGGCTTCAGCACCGGCCAGGACTTCATCGTCGACGGCGGCATGACCCGGAAGATGATCTACGCCGAATAGAAAAAGGGGACGGAGGGGATTAAGTCGTTTGTGCACAAACGACTTAATCCCCTCCGTCCCCTTTTTTTCGCTTACGCCATGCCCGAGTGCCGCAGCAGCGCGTCGATCTGCGGCGCGCGGCCGCGGAAGGCCTTGAAGTTCTCCGCCGCCGGGCGGCTGCCACCACGCGACAGGATCTCATCGCGGAAGCGTGCACCGGTTTCAGCCAGTGCCTGCGGCGCTTCCTCGAACGCGGCGTAGGCATCGGCGCTGAGCACTTCGGCCCACTTGTAGCTGTAGTAACCCGCGGCGTAACCACCAGCGAAGATGTGGCTGAACTGGTGCGGGAAGCGGTTCCAGACCGGCGGGTGGTTCACGGCCACTTCCGCGCGCACTCGGTCCAGCAGTGCCAGCACGCTGTCCTGCGCCGGTTCGAACTGGCTGTGCAGCAGCATGTCGAACAGGCCGAACTCCAGCTGGCGCACCGTGGCCATGCCGCTATGGAAATTGCGCGCCGCCAGCATGCGCTCGTACAGCGCGCGCGGCAGCGGCTCGCCACTGTCCACGTGCGCGGTCATGCCCTGCAGATGGTCCCATTCCCAGCAGAAGTTCTCCATGAACTGGCTGGGCAGCTCCACCGCGTCCCATTCCACGCCGTTGATGCCGGCCACGCCCAGTTCGCCGATGCGGGTCAGCAGCTGGTGCAGCCCGTGGCCCATCTCATGGAACAGCGTGGTCACTTCATTGTGGCTGAAGGTCGCCGGCCCGCCGTTGGCGCCCCGGCCAAAGTTGCACACCAGGTAGACCAGTGGCGTCTGCACGCTGCCGTCGCCACGCACGCGACGGTTGCGGCAATCGTCCATCCACGCACCGCCGCGCTTGCCCTCGCGTGCGTACAGGTCCAGGTAGAACTGGCCGACCAGCGCGCCCTGCGCATCGACCAGGCGGAAGAAGCGCACGTCTTCGTGCCACACCGGTGCGCTGTCTTCCTGCACATGCAGGCCATACAGCTGCTCGATCACCGAGAACAGGCCGCCCAGTACCTTCGGTTCGGTGAAATACTGCTTCACTTCCTGCTCGGAATAGCTGTAACGCGCCTGCTTCAGACGGTCGGCGGCGAACGCCAGGTCCCAGGCCTGCAGGTCATCGATGCCCAGCTGCTCGCGTGCGAACTGCTCCAGCTCGGCGCGGTCCTTGGCCGCGAACGGCTTGGCTCGCGCGGCAAGGTCACGCAGGAAACCCAGCACTTCGGCCGGATCCTGCGCCATCTTGGTCGCCACCGAGTAATGGCCGTACGAATCGAAGCCGAGCAACGCGGCCAGTTCGGCGCGCAGGGCAAGGATACGGTCGATGTTGCCACTGTTGTCCAGCGCGTCATCGCCGAACTCCGATGCACGCTGCGCGCTGGCACGGTACAGGATCTCGCGCAGGTCGCGGTCTTCAGCCCAGGTCTGCACCGGCAGGTAGCACGGCATCTGCAGGGTCAGTTTCCAGCCGGTCCTGCCGTCCTTCTCTGCCGCAGCGCGCGCGGCAGCCTTCACGTCTTCCGGCAGGCCCAGCAGTCGCGCTTCGTCCTCGATGTACAGCGACCATGCATCGGTGGCGTCGAGCACGTTCTGCGAGAACTTCGCCGACAGCGCCGACAGTTCCTCCTTGATCGCCGCAAAGCGCTGCTGCGCCTCAGGTGCCAGCTCGGCACCGCCCAGGCGGAAGTCACGCAGCGTGTTGTCCAGCACCTTGCGCTGGGCTTCATTGAAATGCGCCGCCTCCGGGCTGGCGGCCAGTGCCTGGTACTGGCGATACAGCGCCAGGTTCTGGCCCAGCGCGCTGGCGAAACGGGTCACCCGCGGCAGGTTGCCGTTGTAGGCCTCACGCAGTTCCGGGGTGTTGACCACCCCCTGCAGGTGGCCGACCAGGCCCCAGGCACGCCACAGGCGCTCGGTGGCGTCATCCAGCGGGGTGACGAAGGTGTCCCAACGCACCGGCTGCACCCGCTCGGCTGCGCTGACGGCAGCTTCGGCCTCGGCCAGCAGCACATCCAGCGCCGGCGCGACGTGCTCGGGGCGGATCGCGTCAAAGCGCGGCAGTCCGGAAAAGTCGAGCAGGGGGTTGGCAACGGTCACGGCAGATCTCCAGGGAACGGGCCCGGCGGGCGGGCAGCTTCTCAGATATGGCGCTGACAGGCGCGGCTGACAAGGGGGCATGCGCCGGCGTTCACGTCGGCCTGACGGCCGCGCACCGAAGCTCTGGCTGCGGGGGAGTCCGCAGCGGTACTTACCGAACGAGGCCCTACATGGAAGGTCTGGCTGCAGTGGCATCCATCTCACCGGCGCGCTCGCTGGCGCTGTCCGCCAGCCCGGCAGAACTGGCCTGGATCGCCGCGCTGTGCGATGCCGGCGACGACGCTCCCCGCCATTTGGAGCAGCTGCAGGCGGTATTGCAGCAGGGCGGCACGTTCAACGATGCCCAGGAGTGGTACCCGTTCGAGGTGATCGAGCGCGGCGCCAGCCAGTTGCAGCTGGGCCACGAGCGCGAGTTCGTGATCTGCGTGCTGCTGTGGCTGCAGGCATTGGCCCAGGGACGCGCCAGCATCCTGGACCCCAGCCTGCACCTGGATGACCGCGCGATGGACATCGAGGCGTTGCCTGATGCGCTGCGCGATGCGGTGCTGGATGCGTTCACCGCAGCGGGGTATTGAGACGCCCCGGCGACCGGGTGGAGTCGACTGTGGGTCGACTTTCGCGCGCAGCGCGGGATTCTGGCGACCTGAACGTGGAGCGGTCGACCAACAGTAGACGCTACCCAGCCGATGCACAGCCGGCCGTGCGTTGCCGCGTTACAACGCTTCCAGGCTGCACCACGGCAGTTCGGGCAACCCCTGCCCGGCCACCGCCGCCGCCAGCTGCGCATCGACGCCGTCGACATCGATTCCTTGTCGCCCATACCACGCCGGGTCGTAATAGCTCTGCGCATAGCGCTCGCCACTGTCGCACAGGATGCTGACGATGCTGCCCTGGTGGCCCGCCTCACGCATCCATTGCGCGGCCTGCAGCACGCCGATGAAGTTGGTGCCGGTGGAGCCACCGACACGGCGGCCGAGCTGGCGGCTGACATGGCGCATCGCGGCCAGGCTCAGCGCATCGGGCACCTTCACCATCGCATCGACACTGGTCGGGATGAAACTCGGCTCCACCCGTGGCCGGCCGATGCCTTCCACGCGCGAGCCACCGCTACAGGTCAGTCCACGCCAGTCCTGTTCACCGGCCACGGCAGCCTTGTAGCCGTCGAAGAACACCGACACTTCCGGGTCCGCGCACAGGATGCGGGTGTCATGCCGGCGGTAGCTGACATAACGGCCCAGCGTGGCGGCGGTACCGCCGGTACCCGGGCTGCACACGATCCATTCCGGAACCGGGCTGGGCTCTTCGGCCATCTGCTTGAAGATGGATTCGGCGATGTTGTTGTTGGCACGCCAGTCGGTCGCCCGCTCGGCATAGGTGAACTGGTCCATGAAGTGGCCGCCGGTTTCGCGGGCCAGCTTTTCCGAATCACAGTTGAGGTCGCAGGCGCGCTCGACCAGGTGGCAGCGGCCCCCATGGAACTCGATCGCCGCGATCTTTTCCGGCGAGGTGGTGGCCGGGATCACCGCAATGAACGGCAGGCCCAGCAGGCGCGCGAAATAGGCTTCGGACACGGCGGTCGAGCCACTGGAGGCCTCGATCACTGGCCGGCCCTCGCGCAACCAACCGTTGGCCAGCGCGTACAGGAACAGCGAGCGCGCCAGCCGGTGCTTGAGGCTGCCGGTGGGATGGCTCGACTCGTCCTTCAGGTACAGGTCGATGCCCTCGAACCCGGGCAGCGCCAGCGGGATCAGATGGGTATCGGCGGAACGGTTGAAATCGGCTTCGATCTTGCGGATGGCGGCGGCCACCCATTCACGCTGCGACATGGCGGGCAATCGTTATCAGGACGGAACGGTGCGATCCGGCCATTGTACGTCGCGGTGCCGTCAGGTGCGGGCCGGTAGAATGGCGCCATCCGGCCGGCAACGGCCCCGTCTGAAGGACCTCCCCCATGACCATTCCCGCCCTGCGCGATGTCCCCGGCGTCGCCGCCCAGGCCCCGGCCGAAACCAGCGGCTTCGTGTTTAACCACACCATGCTGCGGGTGAAGGACATCACCGCCTCGCTGGACTTCTACACCCGCGTACTGGGTTACCAGCTGATCGACAAGCGCGACTTCCCGGACGCCCGGTTCAGCCTGTACTTCCTGGCCTACGTGCCGGCCGGCGCAGTGGTGCCGGAAGACGACAGCCAGCGCCGCCTGTGGATGGCCGGCCTGCCGGGCGTGCTGGAACTGACCCACAACCACGGTACCGAAACCCAGGCCGGTGCGGTGTACCACGACGGCAACAGCGACCCGCGCGGCTTCGGCCACATCTGCGTGTCGGTGCCGGACATCGAGGCCGCCTGCCAGCGCTTCGAGGACCTCGGCGTGACCTTCCAGAAGCGCCTGACCGACGGCCGCATGAAGAACCTGGCCTTCATCAAGGACCCGGACGGCTACTGGGTCGAAATCATCGCCAACTGACAAAAAGGGGACGGAGGGGATTAAGTCATTTCTGGCACTATTGGCCGGAAGCGACTTAATCCCCTCCGTCCCCTTTTTTGCGAGGTTCGTATGGAAACGATGGAACTGCACCGCGGCCGCCTGATCGACCACATCCAGCTGGTGGTGCGTGACCTGGCGGCCAGCCGCCGCTTCTACCAGGCGGTGTTCGACACCATCGGCATCCCGATCGCCGGCGAAGGCGATGATTACTTCTGGGCCGATGAGCTGTTCATTTCCAGCGCCAGCAGCGAGGCCGCCGCCGGCCAGCTGACCGGCCGGCACCATCTGGCCTTCCAGGCCCGCGACAGCGCCACCGTCGATGCCTTCCATACCGCCGCGATCGCCGCCGGCGGCACCGACAACGGCGCGCCGGGCGAACGCCCCTACCACCCGGGCTACTACGGCGCCTTCGTGCTCGACCCGGACGGCAACAACATCGAAGTGGTCTATCACGGTCCGGCGAACTACAGCGCCGACTCGGTGAAGGTCACGTTCTGATATCACCGAAGCCGTGAACGAAGAAGCCGGGCAATGCCCGGCTTCCCTGCTTCCAGCGCTGCAGCCCTCAGTGGGCGGCCATGTAGATGTCCTGAAGCACGGCCTTTTCCAGTTCCAGCTCGCCCAGCAGGTTCTTCACGATATCGCCCAGGCTGAGGATGCCGACCAGCTGGTTGCCGTCGGTCACCATCAGATGACGGCGCCGCGAGTACGTCATCAACGACATGGCCTGCTTCAGCGTCGCGTCCGGCGCAATGCCTTCCAGGCCGGTGGACGGCAGGCTGGAGATCACCCGGCGGCCGGCCTGCGGGCCGTCGTCGGCCAGGGTACGCACGATGTCCTTCTCGGAAATGATGCCGACCGGGGCATCGTCCTTCATCACCACCAGCGCAGCGATCCTGTTCGCGCTCATCTTGTGGGCGGCGGCACCGATGGTGTCCTCGGCGTCGATGGTGATGACAGCTTCTTTCTTGGATTGCAGAAGTTCGCGGACGTTCATTCTTGTTTCCTGGTGCAGGTCACTGAAGTCAAAAAAGTGTGCTCTTCCGATACGCCCCCTCCCCGGGAACAGACCTTTCAGCGCACGTCTGGCGCACCCGCCCGCCGCGTGGAATGGATCGGCAGGCGATGTGCTGCAACGCGAACGAGGTGGGCTCAACCGCTCAACCCGGACCTCGGTCAAATCGATTCTACGACTGCGACCATCGGTCACTACCGGCATCGATAGGACAGTTCGTCGTGGGAACCAACCGACGATCCAGAGAATGGCACCGCGGCTGAAACCGCCGCTGAATACAGCCGATGCCGCGCATTAAAGAATGATTGCCTGCTGCCGACGGCGGACAGAACACCCGGTGGCTGTCCCACTTGGCATGGCCGACCACGCAAACGAAAGGGGCCACGCGGGCCCCTTTTCGCATGCAGCATTCAACGGATCCGGGAGTGTTACTCCACCGTCACGCTCTTGGCCAGGTTGCGCGGCTTGTCCACGTCGGTGCCGCGTGCCAGCGCGGTGTGGTAGGCCAGCAGCTGCACCGGAATGGTGTGCACGATCGGGCTGAGCACGCCGGCATGGCGCGGCGTGCGGATCACGTGCACGCCTTCGGACTCATTGAAGTTGCTGTCCTGGTCGGCGAACACGAACAGCTCGCCACCACGGGCGCGCACTTCCTGCATGTTCGACTTCACCTTCTCCAGCAGGCTGTCATTGGGGGCGATCACCACCACCGGCATGTCCTCGTCCACCAGCGCCAGCGGGCCGTGCTTCAGCTCGCCCGCCGGGTAGGCCTCGGCGTGGATGTAGGAAATCTCCTTGAGCTTGAGCGAGCCTTCCAGCGCAATCGGGTAATGCAGGCCACGGCCCAGGAACAGCGCATTGGACTTGCGCGCGAAGCGTTCGGCCCACGCCGCGATCTGCGGTTCCAGGTTCAGCGCGTGCTGCACGCTGCCCGGCAGGAAGCGCAGCTGCTCCAGGTAATCCGCTTCCTGCGCCGCGTCGATGCGGCCATGCAGCTTGCCCAGCACCACGGTCAACTGGAACAGCGCGGCCAGCTGGGTGGTGAAGGCCTTGGTCGAAGCCACGCCGATCTCGGCGCCCGCGCGGGTGTAGCAGACCAGCTCGCTGGCGCGCGGAATCGCGCTTTCCGGCACGTTGCAGATCGACAGCGTGTGCTTGTGGCCAAGCGCCTTGGCGTACTTCAGCGCCTCCATCGTATCCAGCGTTTCGCCGGACTGGGAGATGGTGACGATCAGGTGCTTCGGGTTGGCATACGCGGCGCGGTAGCGGTACTCGCTGGCAATCTCCACGCTGCACGGCAGGCCGGCGATGGCTTCGATCCAGTAGCGCGCGGTCAGGCCGGCGTAGTAGCTGGTGCCGCAGGCAATGATCTGCACGCCCTCGATGCCCGACAGCACCGCTTCGGCGTTCTTGCCGAACAGCTCGGCCGGGAAACCACCGGCGTCGATCGCCGCCTCGATGGTGTCGCCCAGCGCACGCGGCTGCTCGTGGATTTCCTTCTGCATGAAGTGGCGGTACGGGCCAAGCTCCAGCGATGCCAGCGACACGTCGGACAGGTGCACATCGCGATCGACCGGCCGGTCATGCTCATCGAAGATGCGCACGCCATCGCGACGGATCTCGGCGGTGTCGCCCTCTTCCAGGAAGATCACCTTGCGGGTGGCCGAGATCACCGCCGAGACGTCGGAGGCGACGAAGTTCTCGCCCTCGCCCAGGCCCACCAGCAGCGGGCAGCCCATGCGCGCGCAGACGAAGCGCTCCGGCTCGGCGCGGCTGACCACGGCCAGCGCGTAGGCGCCGGTCAGCTCCTTCACCGTGTGCTGCAGCGCCACCAGCAGGTCATCGCCGCCCTTCAGGTGATGATGGATCAGGTGCGCGATGACTTCGGTGTCGGTCTGCGACTCGAAGGTGTAGCCCAGCGCCCGCAGCTTCTCGCGCTGCTCTTCGTGGTTCTCGATGATGCCGTTGTGCACCAGCGCCACGCCGTGGCTGATGTGCGGATGCGCGTTGGCCTCGGTGACGCCGCCGTGGGTGGCCCAGCGGGTGTGGCCGATACCCAGCACCGCATTGAACCCTTCGGCCTCGGCCGCCGTGGCCATTTCCGACACGCGACCGGTGCGGCGGACACGACGTACTTCGGGGCGCTCGGCATGATCGATCACCGCGATGCCCGAGGAGTCGTAACCACGGTACTCAAGCCGCTTCAGGCCTTCGATCAGCACCGGCACCACGTCGCGATCGGCGATTGCACCCACGATTCCACACATGTCACGCGTTTCCTTGAAGACGATCGGCGCATTCTAGCCCGCGTGTCCGGCTTCCCCCTCCTGTCCGCTTAATGAAAGTGTCCGGAAAGGTGTCCGCGGACACCCGGACACTCCAGCGGCCCGCCCAACCTGTTGAACTGAAAGGAAATAAAGTTGGCACGCTACGTGCTTGGTACTGGCTACCACCGTCAGGCACGCACCCGATGATCCGCGACACTTCCGCACAGGACCAGATCGTTTCCTCCGCCCCCGCCGGCGCCACCCGCGTCAACTGGCAGCGCTACCGCTGGCCGGCGCTGGGCGCCATCGTGCTGCTGGCCGGCATCGGCTGGGCCGTGCATGCCTGGTCCAATGCCAGCCGCTCCTTCGACAGCAGCCGGGTGCGCATCGCCGAAGTGAAGCGCGGCGACCTGGTCCGCGACATCGCCGCCGACGGCCGGGTGATCGCCGCCAACAGCCCGATCCTGTACGCCATCTCGGCCGGCACCGTGGACCTGAAAGTGGTCGCCGGTGACGTGGTCAAGAAGGGCCAGGAACTGGCGGTCATCGACAGCCCGGAACTGCGCAGCAAGCTGGCCCAGGAACAGGCCACCCTGGCCGGCCTGGAAGCCGAGGCCAGCCGTGCCGCGCTGGACGCCACCCTGGCCCGCGCCAAGTCGCGCAAGGAAACCGACCAGGCCACCATCGAGCGCCAGGCCGCCGACCGCGACCTGCAGCGCTTCCAGCGCGGCTACGACGGCGGTGCGGTGCCACAGATCGACCTGGCCAAGGCCAAGGACTCGCTGAAGAAGGCCGACATCACCCTGGCCAACGCCACCACCGATGCGCGCCTGCAGAGCCAGGGCGCCGACCTGGATGCCCGCAACAAGCGCCTGCTGGCCGACCGCCAGAAGGCCGTGGTGGCCGAAGTGCAGCGCCAGGTCGACGCACTGACCCTGCGCGCACCGTTTGACGGCCAGGTCGGCCAGGTGCAGGCGGTCCAGTCCACCAACCTGGCTGCCAACGCGCCGGTGCTGGGCGTGGTCGACCTGTCCAAGTTCGAGGTCGAGATCAAGGTGCCGGAGAGCTTCGCCCGCGACCTGGCGATCGGCATGCCGGCGCAGCTGACCGGCGGCAATGGCAAGCCGTTCCCGGGCGAGATCAGCGCGGTGTCGCCGGAAGTGGTCAACGGCGAGGTCAACGCCCGCGTGCGCTTCGCCAGCGCGCAGCCGGAAGGCCTGCGCCAGAGCCAGCGGATGTCGGTGCGCGTGCTGCTCGATACCCGCAAGGACGTGCTGAAGGTCGAGCGCGGCCCGTTCGTCGAACAGGGCAATGGCGTGGCCTACGTGATGGATGGCCGCACCGCGGTGCGGCGTCCGGTGGAACTGGGCGTCAGCAGCCTGGGCGAAGTGGAAATCAAGTCGGGTGTGCAGCCGGGCGACCGCATCGTGGTCTCCGGCAGCGACCTGTTCAAGGACGCCGAACGCGTCTCCGTCAACTGATACCCGATACCTGAATCCTGGAGAGAGGACACCCCATGTACATGCTCGAAATGCGTTCGGTCGCCAAGGTCTTCCGCACCGAACAGGTGGAAACCCACGCGTTGCGCTCGCTGGAACTGCAGGTCAAGGAAGGCGAGTTCGTCGCGGTCACCGGCCCGTCCGGCTCCGGCAAGACCACCTTCCTCAACATCGCCGGCCTGCTGGAAACCTTCACCAGCGGCACCTACCTGCTTGACGGCCAGGACGTGAGCACGCTGGGCGATGACGCCCGCAGCCGCCTGCGCAACCAGAAGATCGGCTTCATCTTCCAAGGCTTCAACCTGATTCCCGACCTGAACCTGTTCGACAACGTCGACGTGCCGCTGCGCTACCGGAAGATGAGTGCCAACGAGCGCCGCGAACGCATCGAAAAGGCGCTCACCCAGGTCGGCCTGGGCTCACGCATGAAGCATTACCCGAACGAACTGTCCGGCGGCCAGCAGCAGCGTGCGGCGATCGCGCGTGCGCTGGCCGGCAGCCCGCGCCTGCTGCTGGCCGACGAACCGACCGGCAACCTGGATACGCAGATGGCCCGCGGCGTGATGGAACTGCTGGAGGAGATCAATGCCGCCGGCACCACCATCGTGATGGTCACCCACGACCCGGAACTGGCCGCGCGCGCGCAGCGCAACGTGCACATCGTCGATGGCCAGGTGACCGACCTGGTGCGCGAACCGGTGCTGGCTACCCCGCCGCGCCACATCGTTGCCGTCAACGAGTGAGGGCACTCCCATGTTCGCCTACTACACCCGATTGGCGGTACGCAGCTTCCGCCGCAACAAGATCCTGACCGCACTGATGGTGGTCGCCATCGCGCTCGGCATCGGTGCCTCGATGACCACGCTGACGGTGTTCCACGTGCTGTCCGGCGACCCGATTCCCGGCAAGAGCGACCAGCTGTTCTACGTGCAGGTCGATCCGCGCCCGCGCGGCGGCTATACCCCGGGTGAGGAGCCTGAGGAACAGATGACACGGCGCGACGCCGAGACCCTGCTGCGCGAGAAGCGCGGCATCCGCCAGGCGATGATGAGCGCGGGCGGCGGCACGGTGGAACCGGAGCTCAGCACGCTCAAGCCGTTCTCGGTGGATACGCGCTGGACGTCGGCCGATTTCTTCCCGATGTTCGACGTGCCGATGCAGTACGGGCGTGCCTGGAACAGCAGCGATGATGACAATCGCAGCCGGGTGGTGGTGCTGTCGAAAGCGATCAACGACAAGCTGTTCCAGGGTGCCGACAGCACCGGTCGCGAGATCCGCCTGAGTGGCCATTCACTGCGGGTGATCGGCGTGATGAAGAAGTGGAATCCCGAACCCCACTTCTTCGATCTGACCACCGGCAACTACGGCAAGGATGAAGACCTGCTGGTGCCGTTTTCCACTGCGATGGACCTGGAGTTCGGCAGCAACGGCAACATGAACTGCTTCGGCGAGAATCCGGATGGCAGCAGCAACTCGATCAGCGCGCCCTGCAGCTGGATCCAGTACTGGGTGGAGCTGGATCCGGCCAAGGTCGAGGACTACCGCAGCTACCTGGCCAACTACTCGGACCAGCAGCGCGCAGCGGGCCGTTTCGAGCGCCCCACCAACGTGCGCCTGCGCCCGGTGATGGAGTGGTTGACGTTCAAGAATGCCGTGCCCAGCGACGTGCGCCTGCAGATGTGGCTGGCACTGGGCTTTCTCGGCGTCTGCCTGGTCAACACGGTGGGCCTGCTGCTGGCGAAGTTCCTGCGCCGCAGCGGCGAGATCGGCGTGCGCCGCGCCCTCGGTGCCAGCCGTGGGCAGATCTTCCTGCAATGCCTGGTTGAAGCCGGTGCGATCGGCGTTGCCGGCGGCGTGCTCGGCATCGGCCTGGCCCTGCTCGGCCTGTATGCGGTGCGCCAGCAACCCGTGGACTACGCGAGCCTGGCCCACCTGGACGGCAGCATGCTGCTGCTGGCCATTGGCCTGACCCTGTTCGCCAGCCTCGCCGCTGGTTTCCTGCCCGCCTGGCGCGCGATGCAGGTTACCCCGGCCATCCAGCTCAAGTCGCAGTAAGCACGAGTACGAGGACCTCCCATGGATATCCGCCCCATCCTCAGCACCCTGCGCCGGCACAAGACAGCCGCCGCCCTGATCGTGCTGGAAGTCGCCCTGACCTGCGCCATCGTCTGCAATGCCCTGTTCCTGGTCACCCAGC
Organism: Stenotrophomonas sp. YJH_SMC_127; assembly: GCF_059372445.1. Lineage (NCBI taxonomy): Bacteria > Pseudomonadati > Pseudomonadota > Gammaproteobacteria > Lysobacterales > Lysobacteraceae > Stenotrophomonas > Stenotrophomonas sp. YJH_SMC_127. The sequence goes on from NZ_JCAFVO010000001.1 coordinate 1,073,121, forward strand.
GCGTTGAACGGATCAGCCAGACCAGCGGCCTGGCCGAGAACGAGCTGGTGTTCGTCCGGGTCAGCGGCATCGGCAAGCAGACCAATGGCCAGGCCCGCACCCAGGAGGACCTGTCCGCCCTGCGCGCCGTTCCCGGGGTCACCGCCGCCGCGAAGGTCAACCAGCTGCCGTTCCGCCCGAACTCCTCCAATACCAGCGTTTCGCTGAAGCAGGAACAGGAACGTCCGACCGCCTTCGTCACCATGTACATGTTCGGCGAAGGTGGACTGTCCACGCTTGGACTGCAGCTGACCGCCGGCCGCGACTTCCAGCCCAGTGAATACAGCAACGTCGAGGATGCACAGAAGAGCGCCTCCACCAATACCGCCTCCTCGGTGATCATCAGCCGCACGCTCGCCGACAGGCTGTACCCCGGCGAGAACGCACTGGGCAAGACGTTCTACATGGGCAAGCAGCCACTGCACGTGGTGGGTATTGTCGCGTCATTGGCCACGCCCACCGATTACAACAACAACACCACGCTGTCGATGGTGCTGCCTGTGCGGACCGATTTCACCCAGGGCCCGTACGTCCTGCGCACCGCTCCGGAACGGCGCGAGGAAGTACTCAAGGGCGCGATCGCCGCGCTTGAACGCAACGACCCCAACCGGCTGGTGCGCGAGAAGCTGACCTATGAGGCGCAGCGCAATGACTACTTCAAGAACGACAGGGCCATGGTCGGGCTGCTGATCACGGTGTGCATCTCGCTGCTGGTGGTCACCGCACTGGGCATCATCGGCCTGGCCAGCTTCTGGGTGCAGCAGCGCAGCAAGCAGATTGGTATCCGTCGCGCGCTCGGCGCGACGCGTGGGCAGATCCTGCGCTACTTCCAGACCGAGAACTTCCTGCTGGCCACGCTGGGCATCGTGCTGGGCATGCTGGCCGCCTATGCGATCAACCTGGCACTGATGAACATGTACGAGCTGCCGCGCATGCCGCTGCACTACCTGCCGCTGGGCGCGCTGCTGCTGTGGGTGCTTGGCCAGATCGCGGTGTTCGGGCCGGCCCGGCGCGCGGCAGCGGTACCGCCTGCGGTTGCCACGCGGGGCGCATGAGATGCGTATCCGCTGGATGCTGATGATGATGCTCCTGCCACTGCCGGCACTGGCCGGCGGTGGCAGCTCGCAGACACTGGAGTGGCGCCAGGACGATGCGCGCCTGGCATTGCGTTCGAGCGAAGGCCAGGTGCGCGTGGAAGCCGCCGGCCCGGAAGCCCGCTTCGGCGTGCGCAGCGGCGATCGCATCCTGCGGGTGGATGACACCACCGTACGCAGGATCGAGCATCTTGCCGAGGCCCTGCGGCGTTCAAGCGCCGCCAGGGCCTATCTCCTGCTGCAGCGCGACAGGCAGGAACTGACGGTCGCGGTGGACGCCGCTGCCTGGCGCAGGGCGCTGGTCGCTCCGCCTCCGCCAGCACCGCCACCGCCGCCGCCCCGACGCTGAGCCCGCCGCCCCGACGGCTACGGGTTTGGCTATGCTTGATGGGTGGCGCCGGGCTCTCCCGGCGTATGGACACGAACACGGCTCCATCGGCGCCGCCCATCCCTTTCTGCAGAACCGCTTGATGCCTTCGATCCTGATCATCGACGACAACGCCAGTGTGGGCACTGCACTGGACGTGCTGTTCTCCCTGCACGACATCGACACCCTGCAGGCGCAGAGCCCGGCCGAGGGGCTGGCCCTGCTCGAGTCGCAGCCGGTCGACCTGGTGATCCAGGACATGAACTTCAGCGAGGACACCACCTCCGGCGAGGAGGGCGAAGCGCTGTTCGCACAGATCCGCGCACGCCACCCGGACCTGCCGGTGATCCTGCTGACCGCCTGGACCCACCTGAGCAGCGCGGTGGACCTGGTCAAGGCCGGCGCCGCCGACTACCTGGCCAAGCCCTGGGACGACCGCAAGCTGCTGACCACGGTCAACAACCTGCTGGAGCTGTCCGAGGCGCGGCGCGAACTGGACCGCCGCCGCAGCCGTGAGCTGCGCCAGCGCAATGCGCTGGAAGAAAAGTACGACCTGTGCGGTGCGGTCTTCGCCGATCCGGCCAGCGAGCGCGTCATCGCCCTGGCCTGCCAGGTCGCGCGCTCCGAGCTGCCGGTGTTGATCACCGGTCCCAATGGTGCCGGCAAGGAGAAGATCGCGCAGATCATCCAGGCCAATTCACTGGTGGCCAAGGGCCCGTTCATCACGGTCAACTGCGGCGCGTTGCCGTCGGAGCTGATCGAGGCCGAACTGTTCGGTGCCGAGGCCGGCGCCTACACCGGCGCCAACAAGGCACGCGAGGGCAAGTTCGAAGCCGCCGACGGAGGCACGCTGTTCCTGGATGAGATCGGCAACCTGTCGCTGGGCGGGCAGATGAAGCTGTTGCGCGTGCTGGAAACCGGCCGCTTCGAGCGCCTGGGTTCCAATCGCGAACGCCAGGTCAAAGTCCGCGTGGTCAGCGCGACCAATGCCGACCTGCCGGCGATGATCCGCGACGGCACGTTCCGCGAAGATCTCTACTACCGCCTCAATACAGTGGAACTGGTACTACCGCCGTTGGCCGAGCGCGCGGGCGACATCGTGCCACTGGCCGAGCGTTTCCTGACGGCCGGCAAGCCGCTGTCCAGTGCCGCCAGTGCCGCCCTGCAACGGCACCCGTGGCCGGGCAACGTGCGCGAACTGCGCAACGTGATCCAGCGTGCCGAACTGCTGGCGACCGGCAACCGCATCGAGGTGGCCGACCTGAACCTGCCGCGCACCGCACCGGCGCCACGCCCCGCACCGAGCGCTGGCAACGATCCCGACCGCGAGCGCATCGAGGACGTGCTGGCACGCAACCACGGCGTCATCGCCCAGGCGGCTGCCGAACTCGGCCTGAGCCGCCAGGCCCTGTACCGGCGCATGGACCGCCACGGCATCCCACGCGAATGAAGCGGCGCTCGTTCACCTTCCGCCTGTTCCTGCGCCTGCTGCCGGTGCTGGCGCTGGCCGCTGCGCTGCCGTGGCTGCTGGCGTACTGGATGAACCATGGCTGGGTGGTGACCACGGCGTCGGCCGTGATCCTGCTGGCGTTGATGTGGTGGACCCTGCGCCGCGCCACCGCACCGGTGCGCTCGCTGATGCGCGCACTGTCCGGCACCACCAGCAGCTACCGCGACGGCGAGTACAACTTCGGCGTGTACTGGCCGGGCAACGACGAACTGGGCGACCTGGTGCAGGCGCACCGCGAGCTGGGCGATGTGCTGCGCGAACAGCGGCAGGGCCTGGTGCAGCGCGAACTGCTGCTGGACACCATGGTGCAGAACACGCCGGTGGCCATGCTGCTGATTGCCTCCGGCGGCGATGGCATCGCCCGCGTGGTGTTCTCCAACCTGGCTGCGCGCAAGCTGCTGCATGGCGGCTGGAAACTGGAAGGCCAGCGTCTGGAAGAGGTGCTGGAACAGGTGCCGGTAGAGCTGCGCGATGCCATCGCCCGTGGCGGCGACAGCCTGTTCGCGGTGCATGCCGAGGGCGAGGACGGCGACGAGGATGACGAGCAGGTCTACCACCTGTCGCGCCGCGCCTTCCAGCTCAACGGCCGTCCGCACGACCTGCTGCTGGTACGCCTGCTCACCGCCGAACTGCGCCGCCAGGAAGTGCAGACGTGGAAGAAGGTGATCCGGGTGATCAGCCACGAGCTCAACAACTCACTGGCACCGATCGCCTCGCTGGCCCACTCCGGTGGCGTGCTGGTGCAGCGCGAACGCTTCGACCGGTTGCCGGAGATCTTCACCACCATCGAGGACCGCGCACGCCACCTGGAAGGCTTCATCCGTGGCTATGCACGCTTCGCAAAGCTGCCGCAGCCGCAACTGCAGACCGTGCACTGGGCGCCGTTCCTGTCCAGCCTGCGCCAGCAGATCCCGTTCACCATGGAACGCGAGCCGGACGAGGACCTGAGCAGCCGCATCGACATCGCGCAGTTCGGGCAGGCATTGCTGAATCTTCTGAAGAACGCGCATGAAGCCTGCGCCGAGGCCGATCCGCCCAACGATGACGTACAGGTGCAACTCACGCGGCTGCCGCAATGGCTGCGCCTGGACGTACTGGATCGCGGCAAGGGCATGAACGAGCAGGTGCTGCAGAACGCCTTGATGCCGTTCTATTCGACCAAGCGCAACGGCACCGGCCTGGGGTTGGCACTGACGCGCGAGATCGTGGAAGCGCACGGTGGCCGCGTGTCGCTGCAGAACCGCGGCGATGGCGGGTTGTGCGTGTCGATCCTGTTGCCGGTGGGTTGAGCGGGCCGATCGGGTAGCTCCACGCCATGCGCGGATGTGCCGACCAGGGCCGGCACCTACCAGGCCCGCCGCATCGCCACCCGCAGGTGCATCGGAAACCCGAGCGCAGCCTCTTCGGCCATGACGGCGCGCAGGCCGTCGTTCCACTCAGCCTCAGGCACTACGTCGAACCCTTCGCTGGCATAGAAGGCTGCATTCCATGGCACATCGCTCAAGGTGGTCAGCACCGCTGCAGCAAAGCCGGTGGCCCTGGCCTGCGCCAAGGCGTGCCGCAGCAATGCGCGGCCATGGCCACGACGCGCGTGCGCGGGGTCCACATCCATCTGCAGGACATGGAACTCGCCACACAGCTCGCCGCCCAGCAGGTAGCCGGCAATGTCGCCGCCGGGGCCATCCACAACCCACAGCTGGCCCCGCTGAAGGCCGTCCTGCAGCGTCGGCAGATCCAGGCCGTGGCCGGCAAATACCGGATGGGCTTCGTGATCCTTCAGCAGTTCGCCGGCACGCTGTTCAATTGCCGGCAGCACGCCGAGCTCGTCGGCATGCGGAATACGTGGCTCAGGACTTCTTGACCGGGCGCTTCCAGCCATCGATGGTTTCCTGTCGTGCGCGGGCCAGTGTCAGCTTGCCGTCCGGGGCGGTGCGGGTGATGACCGAACCGGCAGCGATGGTCGCGCCCTCGCCGATCGTCAGCGGCGCCACCAGCGAACTGTTGGAACCGATGAACGCGTTGTCGCCGATGGTGGTGGTCGACTTGTTCACGCCGTCGTAGTTGCAGGTGATGGTGCCGGCACCGATGTTCACCTTGCTGCCGATCACCGCATCACCCAGATAGGTGAGGTGGTTGGCCTTGCTGCCGACGCCGAGGGTGACCTTCTTGGTTTCGACGAAGTTGCCGACGTGCACGCCATCGGCCAGCACGGTACCTGGGCGGAGGCGCGCGAACGGACCGACCAGCGCCGCGCCTTCGGTGACCACACCCTCCAGATCACAGTGCGCGCGTACTTCGGTACCGGGGCCGAGAGTAACGTCCTTCAGGCGGTTGAACGGACCGATGGTAACGCCGTCGCCGAGCACGATGTTGCCTTCGAGAACGACATCGACATCGATCAGCACGTCACTGCCCACGGTGACGGTGCCACGGATGTCGAGTCGTGCCGGGTCGCGCACGCGTGCACCCTGTGCGCACAGCGCACGCACGGCGCGATGCTGCCAGGCACGCTCCAGCTGCGACAGCTGCCAGGGATCGTTTGCCCCCTCGGCTTCCTGCGCGTCGGCCACCAGCGCCATTTCGGCCGGGGTGTACTCATGCGCGGCAAACGCGAACACGTCGGTCAGGTAGTACTCGCCCTGTGCATTGCGGTTGGACAGCTGCGACAGCCAGCGGCGCAGCGCGGTCGACTCCGCGGCGATGATGCCGGTGTTGATCGTGCGCACGCGCAGCTGGTCGTCGGTCGCGTCCTTCTGCTCGACGATCGCTCCCACCTTGCCTTCGGCATCGCGCAGCACGCGGCCGTAACCGGTCGGGTCATCAACCTCGGCGACCAGTACCGCCAACCGCCCTGGCTGCGCCAGCAGATCGCGCAGGGTCTGCGCGCGGATCAGCGGTACATCGCCGTACAGCACCAGCACCTGCACGGCATCCGGCACCTGCGGCATCGCCTGCGCCACCGCGTGGCCCGTACCCAGCTGCTGCGCCTGTTCAGCCCACTGCAGGTCGGGCTGGTCGGCAAACTGTTGCCGCACCGCCTCACCGCCATGGCCGTAGACCACATGGATGGCCGCCGGTTGCAGTTCGCGGGCCGCATCGATCACGTGCGCCAGCATCGGTTGGCCGGCGACCGGCTGCAGCACCTTCGGCAGCACCGACCTCATGCGCTTGCCGGCGCCGGCGGCGAGGATGATGACGTGCAGGGCTTGGGTCATGGGAACGGCAGTCCGTGGTTCGTTGCCGACGATTCTAGAGCGTACGCCGTTAACATGGGCATCCCTCCTCCTTCACCATGCCGATGAGCCTTGTCCGCCAGGGAAGCGCCTACCTCGTGATCGGGCTCGTGCAGCTGCTGGTCGATTGGCTGGTGTTCGTGGTCGCCACCGCGCTTGGCATACCGGTCGCACCGGCCAACGTCGCCGGACGCCTGGCCGGCATGCTGCTGGGCTTCTGGCTCAACGGCCGCTACACCTTTGCCGAGGCCGGCACCCACAAGCTGGGCTGGAGGCGCTTTGTACGCTTCTTCGGGCTGTGGCTGCTGCTGACCGCGGCAAGCACGTTGCTGGTGAGCCTGGTCGACCACGCGCTGGGCCTGCAGTACACCTGGCTGGCCAAGCCACTGGTGGAAGGCGGGCTGGCGTGCGTGTCGTTCCTGTTGATGCGCTATGTGGTGTACCGCTGATCGCGGTCAGCGGTCAGCGGTCAGCGATCACCGTCACGGCGCAGGCGCGCTCCCAGTCCCTCACGCCACAGCTGCAGCGCGCTGTAGCGCAACCGCACCTGATGCTGCCCGGCCGGCACGCACAACGCATGGAAGAGGCCATTGCCGCGCAGCAGCGGCAGTACCTGGCCATCCTCGAGCTGCGCCTGCCAGCCACGACCGGTGGTTTCGTTGATCACCACCCATGCTGCATCGTCGGCCACCACCGTCAGCTCGATGCGTCCCGGCTGGTAGTGCAGCACCTGTACCGTGGCCTCGCCGGCATCCTGTTCGGCACAGTGGCTGCTGGCGGCTGCCGGCAGCCATAGCTGCCGGTTGAAATCGGTCTGGTTGAACAGCGGCGCAGGCGGTAGACGCTCCTCATGGCGGCGCACCTGCCGCGGATTCAGCACCCGTGGCAGCACGCTGTCACGCCGCGCAAGTTCCACCTGGTCGCCCTGCGCGCTGGAGCCCGGGAACGGCTCCTGGGCCAGCAGCCAACGCACGCCCAGCAGGTCGTACAGGGGAGCAGCGGTGTCTGGCATCCAGGCAGTGGGGACCTTCTGCTGGAAGGTATCCACCGGCTCGCCCGGCATCCCGGTCATCTGCAGATAGTCGCTTGCCAGCAGCGGGTTGTAGCCGTTTGCCAGCGCAATGGCATGCACCGCCGCGCCGTTGGTGAGTCCGCCGATGCCGAAGACCACCGCGCGCTCGGGTATGCCGATATGCCGCTCTGCCGCCAGCAGCGCATAGGCGCGCTGCGCAGGACCCGCACGATCGGCGGTGAGCACCGACTTTGTGCCGCTGCCCGCGTTGAACCTGGTGCCGACGTTGAACAGCAGCAGGTCCAACAGCACCAGCGCCAGCACCCAGCGCGCAGGTGACTGGTGGCGGCGCAGCACCCACACCGCGGCTACGCCCAGCGCGGCGCTGACCGCAAGCCAGGCGAAAGCGAGCGGATGACCATGATCGATCGCCAGCCACGCAGCGCACGCGCCCAGCACTGCGACGACCGCCACGGACACCCGATGCAATCGCAATGGCTGCCGCTGCAGGGCAACCTGCAGGGCACTGGCACCCAGCCACGCCGCCGCAGGCACGGTAAGGAACAGCGCATCGGACGGGCGCCGGAACAGGTCCAGCCCCGGAAGCCAGCCGAACAACCAGGGGAACAGCGGCGTGGCGCCACCCACCGCGACCATGATCGCCAGCGTCAGCGCACACAGCGCGACGCGCGTCGCCGCCGGCTTGCGCCGCAGCACCTCACCGCCCCAGAGCAGCCACAGCGCCAGCGGCACTGCCCCCACATAGAGGTAATCGGCGCTGATATCACCGAAGGCCCAGCTGTCGCCGCGCCCCTGCGAGAACACGTTGCCCGACAGCAGTGTCACCAGTGTCTGCCAGTGGATGGCACCCGGCAGCGCGGCTTCCAGCGTCAGGCCATTGCGATTGGTCTGGTCCAGCCAGGCCAGCGTGGACAGCCACTGCGGCGCACTGACACCACCGGCGAGAATGGCCACCACGCCCAGCTGCCACAGCAGGCGCATGCGCTGCCCCTGTGCCAGCACGACAGCAGCCACGGCGTAGATCACGCACGCGAGGATGATGAAATAGGTGACCTGGGTCAGTTGAAGCGCACACATCCCGCCGGCCACACCGGCCAGCAGGATGTCGCGCATCCGTCCCCGCCGGCGGACCTGCTCCAGGCCCAGCCACAGCCAGGGCAGCAGGCAGTAGCTGATGACCATCGGCGTGTGCTGCAGGCGCGACGCGGCCACGCCACCAAACATCAGCGTGAGTGCGAACAGCAGCTGCGCCGGCGGCGGCATGCCCTGCACGCGGCTCAACCGCAGTGCACCCAGGCCGCCTGCCAGCACATGCAGCAGCACCACCACCGTGAACAGGTGCAGGGAGCCCGGCGCCAGCAGCATCGGCAGCAGCATCGTCGGCTGCAGCGTCATCATCTGCGGATCGGCCACCTGCGGGTAGCCACCGTAGAGATACGGATTCCACCAGGGGGCCTGCAGGTGACGCAACTGCTCGGCGCTGAAACTGACCGCCGGGAAGAACTGCTGCACGGCATCAAAGGGAATGGTCTTGATGCCACTGAGCCATGGCAGGCACAGAACGATCCACGCAATCAGGAACACGCCTGCCGGTGTGCGCCACGGCCGCTGCCAGCTGCTGCCTTCAATCGCTGTCGAGTGGTGCTGCATTCCCTGCTCCTGTGGCGAACAAACAAAAACGCCGGCAGCTAGCCGGCGCTTGTGCTTGATGACGCGCGAACCTCAGTGCTTGAGATTCTTGCGCAGGCGCTCCAGCGCCTGCAGCTGGACGACGGCTTCGGCCAGCTTCTGCTGGGCTTCAGCCACTTCCATCGCTTCGCCGCGGTTGGCCAGGATGCGCTCGGCTTCTTCCTTGGCCTTGCGGACCGAGGCTTCGTCGATGTCCTGCGCGCGGATCGCGGTGTCGGCCAGCACGGTCACCACCTGCGGCTGCACTTCCAGGATGCCGCCGGAAATGGCGAAATCCAGCTGCTCGCCGTTCGGCGTGGTCACCACCACCTTGCCCGGCTTCAGGCGGGTGATCAGCGGCGCGTGCTTGGGCGCGATGCCCAGTTCGCCCAGCTCACCGGTGGCCACGACCAGGGTCGCTTCGCCACGGAAGATTTCCTGCTCGGCGCTGACGATGTCGCAACGGATCGTGCTCATGCAAATCTCTTCGCTGTTCGCGGCGGCGCAATGCCGCCGTGGGGGTCCACCGGCGCGGGCGGTTGCCCGGCGCCGGCGTCAGGTCGGGCAGGATCGCTCCCGCCCGTCCCGGATCAGGCCTTCTCGGCCATCTTCTTGGCCTTCTCGACCGCTTCTTCGATGCCGCCGACCATGTAGAACGCCTGCTCCGGCAGGTGGTCGTACTCGCCATCGACGATGGCCTTGAAGCCACGGATGGTGTCCTTCAGCGGCACGTACTTGCCCGGCGAACCGGTGAACACTTCGGCCACGTGGAACGGCTGGCTGAAGAAGCGCTCGATCTTGCGGGCGCGCGACACGGCCTGCTTGTCTTCTTCGGACAGTTCGTCCATGCCCAGGATGGCGATGATGTCCTTCAGTTCCTTGTACTTCTGCAGGGTCTGCTGGACGCGCTGGGCGGTGTCGTAGTGCTCGTGGCCGATGACCAGCGGATCCATCTGGCGGCTGGTGGAGTCCAGCGGATCGACGGCCGGGTAGATACCCAGCGAGGCGATCGAACGCGACAGGGTCACGGTCGAGTCCAGGTGGGCGAAGGTGGTCGCCGGCGACGGGTCGGTCAGGTCGTCCGCGGGAACGTAGACGGCCTGGATCGAGGTGATCGAACCGTTCTTGGTCGAGGTGATGCGCTCCTGCAGGACGCCCATTTCCTCGGCCAGGGTCGGCTGGTAACCCACGGCGGACGGCATGCGGCCCAGCAGTGCCGACACTTCGGTACCGGCCAGGGTGTAACGGTAGATGTTGTCGACGAACAGCAGGACGTCCTTACCCTTGCCGTTTTCGTCCTTCTCGTCGCGGAAGTACTCGGCCATGGTCAGGCCGGTCAGGGCGACGCGCAGACGGTTGCCCGGCGGCTCGTTCATCTGGCCGTACACCATCGCCACCTTGTCCAGGACGTTGGAGTCCTTCATTTCGTGGTAGAAGTCGTTGCCCTCACGGGTACGCTCACCCACGCCGGCGAACACGGACAGACCGCTGTGCGCCTTGGCGATGTTGTTGATCAGTTCCATCATGTTGACGGTCTTGCCGACGCCGGCGCCGCCGAACAGGCCGACCTTGCCGCCCTTGGCGAACGGGCACATCAGGTCGATGACCTTGATGCCGGTTTCCAGCAGCTCGGTGGCCGGGGACTGGTCTTCATACGACGGCGCAGCGCGGTGGATTTCCCAGTTGTCGCTGGCAGCGACCGGGCCGGCTTCGTCGATCGGACGGCCAAGCACGTCCATGATGCGGCCCAGGGTGCCGGCGCCGACCGGCACCGAGATGCCACGGCCGGTGTTGACGGCAACCAGGTTGCGCTTCAGGCCGTCGGTGGAACCGAGGGCGATGGTACGCACCACGCCGTCGCCCAGCTGCTGCTGGACTTCGAGGGTGATCTCGGTGTTTTCCACCTTCAGTGCGTCGTACACCTTCGGCACCGATTCACGCGGGAATTCGACGTCGACGACCGCGCCGATGATCTGAACGATCTTGCCCTGACTCATTGCTGCATCCTCTAATGTGTGCTTTGAACGAACGCGGTCAGACTGCTGCCGCGCCGCCGACGATTTCGGAGATTTCCTGGGTGATCGCTGCCTGGCGCGCCTTGTTGTAGACGAGCTGCAGGGTGCCGATCAGCTTGTTGGCGTTGTCGCTCGCCGCCTTCATCGCAACCATGCGTGCCGCATGCTCGGAGGCGACGTTTTCCAGCAGTGCCTGGTACACCAGCGACTCGATGTAACGCGTCATCACGTGCTCGAGCACGGTCGCGGCATCGGGTTCGTACAGGTAATCCCAGTCGTGGTGAGCGACCTGCTTCTCAGCCGGCGGCAGCGGCAGCAGCTGATCGAAGCTGGCCTTCTGCACCATGGTGTTCACGAAGCGGTTGTAGACCAGGTACACGCGGTCGATCCTGCCTTCGGTGAAGGCGTCGAGCATGACCTTGATCACACCGATCAGCGATTCCAGCTTCGGCACGTCGCCGATGTGGGTCACGCTGCCGACCATGTTGACCTTCACGCGGCGGAAGAAGGTCGAAGCCTTCTGGCCGATGGTCACCAGGTCCACTTCGGCACCCTTGTCCTGCCATGCCTTGGCTTCGCCCAGCATCTTGCGGAACAGGTTGTTGTTCAGGCCGCCGGCCAGACCGCGATCGGAGGAGATCACGATGAAACCGACCCGCTTGACCTGCTCGCGCTCGACCAGGAACGGATGCTGGTAGTCGGTGCTGGCCTGGGCCAGATGACCGATCACCTGCTTCATCGCCTGCGCGTACGGACGCGAGGTCTTCATCCGATCCTGCGCCTTGCGGATCTTGGAGGCCGAGACCATTTCCAGGGCGCGCGTCACCTTGCGGGTGTTCTGCACGCTCTTGATCTTGGTTTTGATTTCGCGTCCGCTTGCCATCTCTTGTTTCCCGTGGCGCGGGGCTGATGCCCCGCGTTGTTCAACCGTTTGTCATCTGGTCCAGCGGAGCCAGCGGCTCCGCTCTACAGGACCGCGATTACCAGCTGCCGGTGGTCTTGAACTCGGCGATGCCCTTCTTGAAGGCACCTTCGATGTCGTTGTCCCAACCGCCGGTGGCGTTGACCTTGCTGATCAGCTCGCCCTGGGTGTTGGCGAAGTGGGCGTGCAGGCCTTCTTCGAACGCCAGCAGCTTGTTGACCGGCACGTCGTCGAGGTAACCCTCGTTGACGGCGTAGATCGACAGCGCCTGGTTGGCGATCGACATCGGCGCGTACTGCTTCTGCTTCATCAGCTCGGTGACGCGCTGGCCACGCTCCAGCTGCTTGCGGGTCGCTTCGTCCAGGTCCGAGGCGAACTGCGCGAACGCAGCCAGCTCGCGGTACTGGGCCAGCGAGATACGGATGCCGCCCGACAGCTTCTTGATGATCTTGGTCTGGGCCGAGCCACCGACGCGCGACACCGAGATACCGGCGTTCACGGCCGGACGGATGCCGGCGTTGAACAGGTCGGTTTCCAGGAAGATCTGGCCGTCGGTGATCGAGATCACGTTGGTCGGAACGAAAGCGGACACGTCGCCGGCCTGGGTCTCGATGATCGGCAGCGCGGTCAGCGAACCGGTCTTGCCGGTGACCTTGCCTTCGGTGAACTTCTCGACGTATTCCTCGGACACGCGGGCAGCGCGCTCGAGCAGACGGGAGTGCAGGTAGAACACGTCACCCGGGTAGGCTTCACGGCCCGGCGGACGCTTCAGCAGCAGCGAGATCTGGCGGTAGGCAACGGCCTGCTTGGACAGATCGTCGTACACGATCAGCGCGTCTTCGCCGCGGTCCATGAAGTACTCACCCATGGTGCAGCCCGAGTAGGCGCTGATGTACTGCATGGCAGCCGATTCGGAAGCGGTCGCGGCCACCACGATGGTGTGGGCCAGCGCGCCGTTCTCTTCCAGCTTGCGCACGATGTTGGCGATGGTCGACGCCTTCTGGCCGATCGCAACGTACACGCACTTGATGCCGGTGCCCTTCTGGTTGATCACCGCATCGATCGCCATGGCGGTCTTGCCGGTCTGGCGGTCACCGATGATCAGCTCGCGCTGGCCACGGCCGATCGGGATCATCGAGTCGACCGACTTGTAACCGGTCTGCACCGGCTGGTCGACCGACTTGCGCCAGATCACGCCCGGAGCAACGCGTTCCACCGGAGCGGTCAGGTCGGTGCCCAGCGGGCCCTTGCCGTCGATCGGCTCGCCCAGCGCGTTCACGACGCGGCCCAGCAGTTCCGGGCCGACCGGCACTTCCAGGATGCGGCCGGTGGTCTTGGCGACGTCGCCTTCGCGCAGGTGCTCGTAGTCACCCAGGACCACGGCGCCGACCGAGTCGCGCTCCAGGTTCAGGGCCAGGGCGAAGGTGTTGTTCGGCAGTTCGATCATTTCGCCCTGCATCACGTCGGCCAGACCGAAGATGCGCACGATGCCGTCGGACACGCTGGTCACGGTGCCTTCGTTGCGCGATTCCGCGGCCAGCTTGACCTTCTCGATGCGGTTCTTGATCAGTTCGCTGATTTCGGAGGGGTTGAGCGTGGTTGCCATCGTCAAGTCCTAGTGCCGGCAGCGGGGCCGGACGTTAAATGAATTCAGTTAGCGAGCGCGGTCTGCAGACGGGCCAGCTTGCCCTTCAGCGAACCATCGATGACCACGTCGCCGGCGTCGATCACGGCGCCGCCGATCAGCGAAGCATCGACCGCGGTGGTCACGTCGACCTCGCGGTTGAAGCGCTTGCGCAGCGCGACCTTGATCGCGTCCAGCTCGCCGGCCGACAGCTCGGAAGCCGAGGTCACCGTGGCCTTGACCACGTGCTCGGCTTCGGCGCGCAGGGCGTCGAACATGCCGGAGATTTCCGGCAGCAGCGGCAGACGATGCGATTCGGCCAGGATGGCCAGGAAGCGCGAGTAGGTCTCGCCGTGCGACACCGGCGCCAGCAGGGCGACGGCGTCGTCACGACCCAGCTCCGGGTTGGCGAGCAGGGCCGCCACGCGCGGGTCGGCGGCGACGTGGGCGGAGAACGCCAGGGCGTCCGACCACGGCGCGAACGCACCTTCGTCGCGCGCGGTCGCGAACGCGGCGCGGGCGTACGGGCGGGCAAGCGTGAGGGCCTGGCTCATCCTTAGATCTCCGAGGCCAGCTCGTCGAGCAGCGCCTTGTGGGCGTTGGCGTCGATTTCGCGCTTGAGCAGCTTTTCGGCACCGGTCACGGCCAGCGCGGACACCTGCTTGCGCAGATCTTCACGGGCACGGTTGGCGGCGGCGTCGATTTCAGCCTGGGCCAGTTCCTTCTGACGGGTGGCTTCGGTGATCGCTTCGTTACGGGCTGCATCAACGATCTGGTTGGCACGCGCGTGGGCCTGATCGATGATCTCGTTGGCCTTGGTGCGGGCTTCCTTCAGCGCTTCGTTGACCTTCTCCTGCGCCTGGGCCAGATCTTTCTGGCTGCGGTCGGCAGCAGCGAGGCCTTCAGCAATCTTCTGCTGGCGCTCTTCGATCGCGTTCATCAGCGGCGGCCAGATCTTGGTCGCGATGATCCAGATCAGACCAGCGAAGGCCAGCGCCTGCGCAAGAAGGGTGAAATTGATATTCATGGTTAGCTCGATCGCTGGTTTCGGGGTGGACGTGCCGCCGAAGCGGCACATCCGGCCTTCATCCGAAACCGGGTGCATCAGCACCCGGTCGTCTCAAACCGCTGTATCAGCCGGCCAGAGCCTTGGTGACGGCGCCAGCAAAGGCAGCCGACAGCGGGTTGGCGAAGGCCAGCAGCAGGCCAACGGCGACCGAGATGATGAACGCGGCGTCGATCAGGCCGGCGGTGATGAACATGCGGACCTGCAGGACCGGGATCAGTTCCGGCTGGCGCGCGGCCGACTCCAGGAACTTACCAGCCATGATGGCCAGACCCAGACCGGCGCCCAGCGCGGCCAGGCCGATCATGATGCCGACGGCAAGGGCGGTGGAGCTCTGAATCTGCGCGAAGTTGGTCAGGACGGCGAAGTACATGGTTATCTCCAGGAACTTAAGTTGCTAAGGGTGATGAAACGGATGAAGGTTGAAACGCGTTGAAGCTTGAAACTCAGTGAGCGTCTTCCGACAGGCTCAGGTACACGATCGACAGCATCATGAAGATGAAGGCCTGCAGCGGGATCACCAGCAGGTGGAACAGCATCCAGCCGAGGCCGAACACACCACCCGCGATGGCACCGAAGAAACCGGCACCACCCAGCACCCAGATCAGCAGGAACACGATTTCGCCGCCGAACATGTTGCCGAACAGTCGCATCGCCAGCGAGATCGGCTTGCTCAGCCACTCGACGATGTTGAGGATCAGGTTGAACGGCATCATCCACTTGCCGAACGGCGCCGTCAGGAATTCCTTGACGAAGCCGACCAGGCCCTTGGACTTGAGCGCGAAGAACAGCATCAGGAAGAACACGCTGATGGCCATGCCGAGGGTGGCATTGACGTCAGCGGTCGGCACCGGCTTCCAGTAGTGCACGCCCACCCATTCCAGCGGCTTGGCGATGAAATCGGCCGGGATCATCTTCAGCAGATTCATCAACAGGATCCAGAAGAAGATCGTGATGGCGATCGGCGTGACCAGCTTGCTCTTGCCGTGGTAGGTGTCCTTGGCCTGGCGGTCGACGAACTCCAGGCAGATCTCGACGAAGGCCTGCCACTTGCCCGGCACGCCGGCGGTGGCCTTGCGGGTTCCCAGCCAGAACGCGACAACGATCACCAGGCCCATCAGGACGGCGGTGAGGAAGGTATCGACGTGGATATGCCAGAACATACCCTCACCCTTGCCGACCGGTGCGGTCAGGTTGTGCAGGTGATGCTGGATGTAGCTGGTAGGGGTTAGAGCCTCGCCCGCCATGTGTCCGGAACCTTCAGTTAATTGAATTCTGTCAACGCCTGGCCATGGCCAGGACCTGGAACATCAAGCCGACGGCGATACCGGCCAACAGCGCCAATGCAGGCAGCTTGAAGACCAGGAACCCCACCAGCAGGACGCCGAAAACCACGACCCACTTGGCCACGATCGCAATGATCAGGCGAGCCATCGCCGATCCTGCGGCCACCGCACCACCGCCCAGAGCCATCCGTGCCGCAACCCAGCCGCCGGCCGAAATGGCCACACCGGACGCCAGCGCGCCGAGGGCATACTTCGGACCTACCAGCAGGAAGGCCAGGGCCAGGACAGCCACCGCGGCCAGCGGGTAGACCGCGGCGCGCAGCATCAGTCGCCGACCCGCATCAACGGAGTTCAGCACAGGACGTCCCGCGTGGTTGCAAGTGGAGGGCTGAGGCGGCTACAGCAGGGGGGCCTCATCGAGCCGCCAAATTATAGCAATGGGACAATTTGCGAGACAACCGCTGCCTGTTCATCCCTGGAAGCCGCAAGTTGCGGTAACGGTTACATTTTTGCGTGCCACCCGGGGGACAATGACGTCCGCGTGATGCTGCACCGCAGTATTGAACTTTGGTCGCAGGCGCGGAACTTTCGCCGGATGCGCCGGTCCGATCTTTCGACCTGCCTGCAGCAACCTCGTCGACGCTTCGCCCCGCAGGTCCCGCGATGGCCCCGAAGCCCGGCTCCGGGGCCATCTTTTTGCGTCGTCGCGACAGGGCTGAACCGTGCACACTCCGTGGACCATACGTTCACGGATGGTGGACGGCGGCGTCCGGCACAGTGGTCTTCATTCTGATGAACCACTGCAAGGACTCTTCGATGCGCCCCGTACCCACCCTGCTCGCCCTTTCCCTGCTCGCTGCCGGCGCCTCGTTCGCCAATGCCGCCCACGCCGCCGAAGGCGACGACCGCTTCGCCATCCGTCTGGGTGCGATGAACATCGATTCGGACAACACGCTGCGTGGCAGCACCACCGTGGCCGGCCAGGACATCTCCCTGAACCAGGACTTCAAGCTGGGTGGCAAGGAATGGGAGCCGCGCATCGACGGCATGTTCCGCATCAGCAACCGTCAGCGCCTGCTGTTCAACTACTTCAAGTACGACAAGGACCGTCGCGAGACGCTTGACCAGGGCATTTCCTTCGGCGGTGAGAGCGTGCCGGCCGGCAGCTTCGTGAAGGGCGAGCTGAAGTACCAGGTGGCCAGCCTGGTCTATGACTACTCGGTCGTCGATACCGACACTTTCGACCTGGGCCTGCAGATCGGTGGCGAGTACGCCAAGGTCAGCACCAAGGGCTACGCGGACCTGGGCACGGTGTATGAAGGCCAGTTCCTCAACGAGAAGGCCGATGGCGTGGCACCGGTGGTGGGTGCGCGCATGACCTTCACTCCGTCCGAGCGCTGGATGATCACGCTGCAGGGCCAGTACCTGAACACGCGCTGGGGCAGTTTCGATGACTACAAGGGCGACCTGAGCCGCGCCAATGCGATCGTCGATTACCGCTTCACCAAGAACTTCGGTGTGTTCGCCGGCTACGACTGGTTCAAGCTGGACGTGGACAAGAAGGGCAGCGACGGCACGGTCGGCCTGAAGCAGGAATTCAAGGGCCCGGTGGCCGGTATCAGCTTCGTGTTCTGATCCCCTGCCCCTTCCACGGCATCTTCTCTCCTGGCGCGGCCTCCGGAACATCGGGGCCGCGTTTTTTCTTTGCATCGTCGAGCAGAAAAGCAGGCTGGTCGAGCGCTGGGGGAAGAGGGGCTTGCGTGCGAATGTCCCCCGGCGCCGGCCTACGGCCGTCACCTCCTCCTTTACTTCGCACACAACCCCCGCTCCCTCCGCGTGTCAGGCATCCCGGCGGCCCAGGCACTGGCTCTCGACTATCTGCAAGCCGAGCCGCTGCACGGGTGGCAATTGCCGTAGACGCATGCGTGGTCGAGCGCTGGGGGAAGAGGGGCTTGCGTGCGAATGTCCCCCGGCGCCGGCCTACGGCCGTCACCTCCTCCTTTACTTCGCACACAAGCCCCTCTTCCCTCGCGTGTCAGGCATCCAGGCGGGCCAGGCTGTGGCTCTCGACTATCCGCAAGCCGAGCTACTGCGCGGGTGGCGGGCATTTCGACAAAGTAAAGGAGGAGGCGACCGCCGCAGGCGGACGACGGGGGACATTTGTCGAAATGCCTGCCACCCGTGCAGTGGCCCGGACCCTCGCGATGACAACGCCGAAGACATTCCTGCAGCCAACAAAAAACCCCGGCAGAAACCGGGGCTTTTCGTTCGGAACGGCGCGGACGCCTTACTTCTTCTTCGGCATGTACAGATCGGTGATCGTGCCGTCGTAGATTTCCGAGGCCATCGCCACCGACTCGCTCAGCGTCGGATGCGCATGGATGGTGTGGCCGATGTCTTCCGCTTCCGCACCCATCTCGATGGCCAGGCCGATCTCGGCCAGCAGGTCGCCGGCATGCACGCCGACGATCGCGCCACCGATGATGCGGTGGGTCTCTTCGTCGAAGATCAGCTTGGTGAAGCCCTCGGTGCGACCGATGCCGATCGCGCGGCCACTGGCGGCCCACGGGAACTTGGCCACGCCGACCTTCAGGCCCTTGGCCTTGGCTTCGGTCTCGGTCACGCCGACCCAGGCGATTTCCGGGTTGGTGTAGGCCACCGACGGAATCACGCGGGCGACCCACTCCTTCTTGTGGCCGGCTGCCACTTCAGCGGCCAGCTTGCCCTCGTGCGTGGCCTTGTGGGCCAGCATCGGGTTGCCGACGATGTCGCCGATGGCAAAGATGTGCGGCACGTTGGTACGCATCTGCCGATCGACCGGGATGAAGCCGCGGTCGGTGACCTGCACGCCGGCCTTCTCGGCATCGATCTTCTTGCCGTTCGGCGAGCGGCCCACGGCCACCAGCACGCGGTCGAAGGTGCCTTGCGCCAGCGCAGGCGCCTGGCCTTCCTCGGCGGCTTCGAAGGTCACGGTGATGCCCTTGGCATCGGCGGTGACGCCCGAGGCCTTGGTCTTCAGGTGCACGTCGATGCCCTGCTTCTTCAGGCGGTCGGCCAGCGGCTTGACCAGGTCCTTGTCGGCGCCCGGCATCAGCTGGTCCATGAACTCGACCACGGTGACCTTGCTGCCCAGCGCGCTGTACACGGTGGCCATTTCCAGGCCGATGATGCCGCCGCCGACGACCAGCAGCGAGCCCGGCACTTCGGCCAGCTCCAGCGCATCGGTGGAATCCATCACGCGCTTGTCGTCCCACGGGAAGTTCGGCAGCTTCACCGCCTGCGAACCGGCGGCGATGATGCATTTCTGGAAGCGCAGCAGCTGGGTACTGCCGTCAGCCGCGGTGATTTCCAGCTCGTTGGCCGAAACAAACCTGCCAACGCCCTGCACGCTGCGCACCTTGCGCTGCTTGGCCATCCCGGCCAGGCCCTTGGTCAGCTGGTTGACGACCTTTTCCTTGTACGCGCGCAGCTTGTCCAGGGTGATGGTCGGCTTGCCGAACTCGACGCCGAAATCACCGGCGTGGGCCACTTCGTCGATCACCGCAGCAGCATGCAGCAGCGCCTTGGACGGGATGCAGCCGACATTGAGGCAGACGCCGCCGAGGCTGGCGTAACGTTCGACAAGCACCGTATCCAGGCCGACGTCGGCGGCGCGGAAGGCCGCGGTGTAGCCGCCCGGGCCGGAGCCCAGCACGACCATCTCGCATTCGATGTCGGCCGGCTTGCCGCTGGACAGCGCCGGCTTCGGCGCAGCCGGTTCAGCCGGGGCGCGGTGCGACGGAGTCACCGGCGGCTTGCTGGCCGGGGCGGCCGGAGCCAGCGCGGCGGCCTTGGCCGGGGCTTCGGCGGCGCCTTCAGTGTCCAGCACCACGACCACGGCGCCTTCGGACAGGGTATCGCCAAGCTTGACCTTGATTTCCTTGACCACACCAGCGGCCGAGGACGGCACTTCCAGGGTGGCCTTGTCCGACTCCAGGGTTACCAGACCCTGGTCCTTCTTCACCGTGTCGCCGACGGCGACCAACACTTCGATCACCGGCACATCGCTGTAATCGCCGATGTCGGGAACCTTGACTTCAATCGTGGCCATGGTGGGTTTTCCTCGTGCCCGCCCGGCGGCGCCGGCGGGCTGTCACTGCATCTGTTCACGCGGCCGCGCCAGGGGCTGCGGCCGCACGGTGGGGGCGAAGCGGTGCCTTACAGCAGCACGCGGCGCATGTCGGCCAGTACCTGCGACAGGTACGTGGTGAAGCGTGCGGCCAGTGCGCCGTCGATGACGCGGTGGTCGTAGCTCAGCGACAGCGGCAGCATCAGCTTCGGTGCGAATTCCTTGCCGTTCCAGACCGGCTGGATGGACGACTTGGAGACGCCGAGGATGGCCGCTTCCGGTGCGTTGACGATCGGGGTGAACGCGGTGCCGCCGATGCCGCCCAACGAGCTGATCGAGAAGCAGCCGCCGCTCATGTCCGCCGGGCCCAGCTTGCCGTCGCGTGCCTTCTTGGCCAGTTCGCCGGTTTCCTGCGCGATCTGCACCACACCCTTCTTGTCCACGTCGCGGATGACCGGCACGACCAGGCCGTTCGGCGTGTCGGCGGCGAAACCGATGTGGAAGTACTTCTTCAGGGTCAGGTTTTCACCGCTGGCATCGAGCGAGGCGTTGAATTCCGGGAACTTCTTCAGCGCTGCGGCGCTGGCCTTGATCAGGAAGGCGAGCATGGTCAGCTTGATGCCGGCCTTCTCGTTCTCCTTGTTCAACGCCACGCGCAGGCCTTCCAGGTCGGTGATGTCGGCCTGCTCGAACTGGGTGACGTGCGGGATCATGGCCCAGTTGCGGGCCAGGTTCGCACCGGAGATCTTCTTGATGCGCGACAGCGGCTGGACTTCGGTCTCGCCGAACTTGCTGAAGTCGACCTTCGGCCACGGCAGCAGGTTCAGGCCACCACCAGCGGCGACGGCGCCACCGGCAGCTGCCGGCACGCCACCGCTGAGCGCGGCCTTGACGAACTTCTGTACGTCACCCTTGGTGATGCGGCCACCCTTCTCGGTGCCGTTGATCTGCAGCAGGTCCACGCCCAGCTCGCGGGCGAACACGCGCACCGCCGGGGTGGCGTACGGCACCTTGGCCGGCAACACGCCATCGGCATTGAACTGCACCGGCGGGCTGGACGGGGTACCGGCCGAGGCGATCTCGCGGGCCGCCAGCTTGTCCGGCTGCGCCGGCACAGCGACCGGCTCGACCTTGGTGGCGGTCTCTGCGGCAGCCGGAGCGGCAGCAGCAGCGGCCTTGGTCGGCGCCGGCGCGGCAGCGCCCTCGGCTTCGATGATGGCAACCACGTCGCCTTGCGACAGATTGTCGCCCACCTTGACCTTGATCTCCTTGACCACGCCGGCCACAGACGACGGCACTTCCATGGTGGCCTTGTCGCTTTCCAGCGTGACCAGGCCCTGGTCCTTCTTGACCGTATCGCCCACGGCGACCAGCACTTCGATGACCGGAATGCCGGCGTAGTCGCCGATGTCCGGCACCAGGGCTTCAACCGCACCACCGCTGGCAGCCGGAGCGGCCGGCGCAGCTGCAGCCGGCGCGCTCTGGGTGGCGGCAGCCGGGGCAGCGGCCTTGGCCGGTGCCGGTGCCGGTGCCGGTGCGGCAGCGGCCGGCTTGGCGGCTTCGGCTTCGCCTTCGGCCACTTCGATCAGGGCCACGACCTTGCCTTCGGACAGGCTGTCGCCCACTTTGACCTTGAGCTCCTTGACCACGCCCGCCACCGAGGACGGCACTTCCATGGTCGCCTTGTCGCTTTCCAGCGTCACCAGGCCCTGGTCCTTCTTGACCGTGTCGCCGACGGCGACAAGCACCTCGATTACCGGGATATCGCTGTAGTCACCGATATCGGGGACAAGTGCTTCCTTGATTTCGGCCATGGGGATAACTCCGGCAATCTGGTGTAGGGAAACGTCTATTGTGCGGCCAGCGGGGTCCAGCGCCAACCGTTACAGGTGTTTTCAGTACGCACGCAGCCGGGACAGGCTGTTGCCCATGGGTCGGGTGCGCGACCAGTCGGTAGCGTATTGTCCAGGCGATGTCCGCTTCATGTCGCCCGCGCGTCGGCCACTGGCTGCCAGGCCTGGCGCAGGCGCGGCAACGACCACGCCGCATTGGCAGGGCTGGTCGACGGCAGCGCGACCACCTTCGGCGGGGCCTCCAGCCGCGGCAACACCCAGCGATGGAATGCCTGCAATGACGCGCCGCCATTGCAGCCGATCAGCGTCAGCTCAGGCAACGTGGCGATCAGTTCCGGCAGTGCATTGGCCACTTGCGTGCCACGCACGATGTCCGCATCCAGGCTGCCGCGCCGCTCGCAGCGCCCGATCACATCCCACAGGCCGATGCCTGCGGCGTTCAACGCCTGCAGCCGTTGCGCATAGGGCAGATCCGCGTCGAAACCGCAGATATCGGCCATCAGCGGCCAGAAGCGGTTGCGAGGATGCGCGTAGTAGCGCTGCTCCTGCAGGGATGCCACGCCTGGCATCGAGCCCAGCAGCAGCACCCTGCAATCGACGTTCACCTGCGCTGGCAGGCCAATGCACAACGTTGCCGTGCTCACATCTTCTCCAACTGCATGAATGTCGGCGAGAGCAGAAAACGCCATGAATAAAGGCATTCCGCACCCGTCGCTGAACAAGGAAAACTATTTTTTAACGTGCGTCGGATTCGATTCATGTTGGGGCGACTACGGTGTGCTCGCCCCGCAACCGGGGGCCCAAAACAAGAAACATTAGGAGATACCCCCATGCGCTCCATCCGTATCCTGAGTCTCGCCCTGCTGACCTCCGCCGCCTTTGCGCCGGCCGCTTTCGCCCAGGACAGCAGCACCACCGATACCGCTTCGGGCAAGCATTTTGCCGTTGTTGGCGGCATCTCGCTGCTGGAGCCGAAGAACGACCCGATCACCGGCGTGAAGAAGACCGACGGTGGCCCGGCGCCGACCGTCAGCTTCAGCTACTACATCAACGACAACTGGGCCGTTGAGCTGTGGGGCGCTGCCGACAAGTTCGACAACAAGTTCAAGGGCCCGAACAACGCCCGCCTGGGTTCGGTCGAGCAGCAGCCGGTCGCGCTGAGCGGCCAGTACCACTTCGGCCAGGCTGACAACGTGTTCCGCCCGTTCGTGGGCGTGGGCTACTACCAGTCGAGCTTCAGCAACGAGAAGCTGGGCAACGGCGCTGACACCGACATCCGCTTCAAGGATGCCAAGGGCGTGATCGGCACCGTCGGCGTCGACATGAACATCAACTCCACCTGGTTCGCCCGCGCTGACGCCCGCTACATGCGCGCCCGCCCGGACATCAAGGTCGGCGGCGAGAAGATCGGCGAAGCCAAGATGGATCCGTGGACCGTCGGCTTCGGCATCGGCGCCCGCTTCTGATCCAGGCAGCACCTGCTTCACTGATGCAACGCGACGGGCCCTTCGGGGCCCGTCGTCGTTTCCGTCACCCGCGTTCCGCGTGTAGAGCCGAGCCCATGCTCGGCTGCTTTTTTGTAGAGTCGAGCCAAGCCCCCTATCCCGAGTCGAGCGGCGGGCTCCGCGCGCATTGCGATGCGTTACGTTCAATGGCGCCCACGGTCAAGGGTGGCGCGGCTCGGCTCTACAGACACAGGACGCGGAGACACGATGGACGACGTCGACCTGCTGGTGATCGGTGGCGGCATCAATGGCGCCGGCATCGCCCGTGACGCCAGCGGTCGCGGCCTGCGCGTGCTGCTGTGCGAACAGCATGACCTGGCCGCGCATACCTCCAGTGCCAGCAGCAAGCTGATCCACGGCGGCCTGCGCTACCTGGAGCAGGGCGAGTTCGGGCTGGTGCGCAAGGCGCTGGGCGAACGCGAGGTGGTGCGCCGGCAGGCGCCCCATCTGGTCCATCCGCTGCGCTTCGTCCTGCCGTGGGAACCGCACCTGCGCCCGCGCTGGATGCTGCGCGCGGGGCTGTGGCTGTACGACCATCTGGGCCGGCGCAGCCCCGCCTTCCCCGCGTCACGAGCACTGGAACTGCAGCACGATCCGCTCGGCCAGTGGCTCTCCCCGGCGCTGCGGCAGGCCTTCAGCTACGCCGATGCGCAGGTCGATGACGCGCGGCTGGTACTGCTCAACGCCCTGGATGCCGCGCAGCGGGGCGCACAGGTGCAGGTCCGCAGCCGCTGCATCGACCTGCACCCCGTGCAGGGCCGGTGGCGGGCCGTGCTGGAATCCGCCGATGGCCAGCGGCACCCCGTGAATGCCCGCGCCGTGGTCAATGCGGCGGGCCCGTGGGCCGGGGGCCTGCTGGAACGGATGCAGGCGCGCAGCGGCGGCCCTGCGCTGCGCCTGGTGCAGGGCAGCCACATCGTGCTGCGCAGGCCGTGGCCCGATGACAGCGCCTGCCTGCTGCAGCAGCCCGACGGGCGGGTGGTGTTCCTGCTGCCTTTCGCCCACGACCACCTGCTGGTGGGCACCACCGATACCGACTATCGCGGTGACCCGGCGCGCTGCAGCGTGCTGCCTTCCGAGGTGACCTACCTGTGCGAAGCGGCCAATCGCTACCTGCGTGACCCCATCGCCCCGGACGAGGTGGTCTGGGCGTTCGCCGGTGTCCGTCCATTGCTGGCCGACCCGGATCCGCGCGCAGCGCAGCTGAGCCGCGACTACCGCCTGCAGGTGCAGGTGGACCCGGCACCGGCGCTGCATGTACTGGGCGGCAAGCTGACCACCTACCGGGTGCTGGCCGAGGAGGCACTGGACCTGCTGCGCCCTGCCCTGCCACAGATGGGACCGGCCTGGACGGCGCGCGGAGACCCGTTGCCGGGCAGCGACTGGGGCGACGCCGCACAGGCGTGCTCGCGCCTGCTGGCGCTGGCACCGTGGTTGCCCGCAGGTATCGCGCGACGCTGGGCCGGGGCCTATGGCAGTCGCAGCGCGGAACTGCTGCAGGGTGTATACGGCCTGCACGATCTGGGCGAGGACTTCGGCGGTGGCCTGCATGCACGCGAAGTGGACTTCCTGCGCGAACGCGAGTGGGCGTGTGACACCGACGATATCCTGTGGCGCCGGAGCAAGCTGGGGTTGCGCCTGGATGCTGCGCAGGTGGCACGGCTGCAGGCGTGGATGGAGGGTCGGATCCCTTTTCCACGGAAAGGGCTCTGACCCCCGTGTTGCCACGTGTGCCAACCCAGGTTGGCAGCTACCAGGGCAGCCGCGCGCGACGCGATCGATGCATTAGGATTTCCCCATCGCCATTGGAGACGCTGCATGACGCCCCGCTACGTGCTGGCCATCGACCAGGGCACCACCAGTTCGCGCGCGATCCTGTTCGACCGCGCCGGCGACATCGTCGGCAGCGCGCAGCGCGAGTTCGCGCAGATCTTCCCGCAGCCCGGCTGGGTCGAGCATGACCCCCGCGAGATCCTTACCAGCGTCTATGCCACATTGACCGAACTGCTCAGCCGCGGGCAGATCGACCCACGCCATATCGCCGCGCTGGGCATCACCAACCAGCGCGAAACCACCGTGGTCTGGGACCGTGCCACCGGCCAGCCGATCCACAACGCCATCGTCTGGCAATCGCGGCAGAGCCACGCCATCTGCGAGCGGCTGAAGTCCGACGGGCATGATGCACTGATCCGCGAGCGGACCGGGCTGCTGATCGACGCCTATTTCTCCGCGACCAAGGTGCGCTGGATCCTCGACCACGTGGATGGTGCGCAGCAGCGCGCCGAACGTGGTGAGCTGCTGTTCGGCACCATCGACAGCTGGCTGGTGTGGAACCTCAGCGGTGGCCAGGCACATGTGACTGACTACAGCAATGCGGCGCGCACGCTGCTGTTCAACATCCACACGCTGGACTGGGATGACGACCTGCTGGCCCTGCTCGACATTCCGCGCGCGATGCTGCCGCAGGTGCGCGACTCCAGCGCGGTGTACGCACACACCCGGCCGCAGTTCTTCTTCGACCATCCGATCCCCATCGCCGGCATCGCCGGTGACCAGCAGGCGGCGCTGTTCGGCCAGGCTTGTTTCCAGCCGGGCATGGTCAAGAACACCTATGGCACCGGTTGCTTCATGTTGATGCACACCGGCGCGCAGGCGGTGCGGTCGCGCAACGGCCTGCTGACCACCATTGCCTGGGGCCTGGACGGGCGCGTGGAGTACGCGCTGGAGGGTTCGATCTTCATCGCCGGCTCGGTGGTGCAGTGGCTGCGCGATGGACTACGCATGATCGAACGCGCCAGCGACAGCCAGGCGCTGGCTGCGCAGGTGCCCGACAGTGGCGGCGCCTACCTGGTGCCGGCGTTCGTCGGCCTCGGCGCGCCCTATTGGCGCAGTGATGTGCGCGGTGCGATGTTCGGCCTGACCCGTGGCACCCGCAAGGCGCACTTCGTGCGCGCCGCGCTGGAAGCGATGGCCTACCAGACCCGCGATGTACTCGATGCGATGCAGTCCGATGCGGGTATCGCGCTGACCGAGCTGCGCGCTGATGGCGGTGCGATCGGCAACGACTTCCTGGCCGGTTTCCAGGCCGACATTCTCGGTGTGCCGCTGCTGCGGCCGCGACTGACCGAGACCACCGCGCTGGGTGCGGCCTACCTGGCCGGCCTGGCAGTGGGGTTCTGGAACAGCCGCGAACAGATCGCCGCGCAATGGGGCCTGGACCGGCGCTTCGAGCCACGGATGGAGGTGGCCCGGCGCGAGAAACTGTATGCGGGATGGCAGCAGGCGGTGGCCGCGACCCTCGCCTTCCACGTCGATTGAAACGGCAATGCCCTGCCCTGCTGCGGCACGTGGAGTGACACTGTAGAGCCGAGCCATGCTCGGCTGCTGCTGGCGGGATACCGCAAAAAGCAGAGCCGAGCATAGGCTCGGCTCTACAGGCGAATGGGCGCTGGCGTCAGAACGCCGGCAGCACCGCGCCCTTGTACTTGGTCTCGATGAACGCCTTCACCTGCGGGCTGGTCAGGGCCTTGGCCAGCTTCTGCACGCGGGCGTCGTCCTTGTTGTCCGGGCGCGCGACCAGGAAATTCACGTACGGCGAGTCCTTGCTCTCGATCGCCAGCGCATCCTGGGTCGGGTTGAGGCCTGCGTCCAGCGCGTAGTTGGTATTGATCAGGGCCAGGTCGACCTGGTCCAGCACGCGCGGCAGCATCGCCGAGTCCAGCTCGCGGAACTTCAGGTTCTTCGGATTGGCGATGATGTCGCGCTGGGTCGCCAGTGCGTTGGTCGGGTCCTTCAGCTCGATCACGCCGGCCTTGTGCAGCAGGATCAGCGCGCGGCTGTTGTTGCTCGGGTCGTTCGGGATCACCACGTCGGCGCCTTCGCGCAGCTCGGCCAGCGACTTGACCTTGCGCGAGTACGCACCGAACGGCTCGATGTGCACGCCGATCACCTTCACCAGGTCGGTCTTGCGGTCGCGGTTGTAGGCATCCAGGTAGGGCTCGGTCTGGAAGTAGTTCGCATCCACCTGCTTCTGCACCAGCTGGTCGTTGGGCTGCACGTAGTCATTGAACACCCGCACGTCCAGGTCCACGCCTTCCTGCTTGAGGATCGGCTTGACCACCTCGAGGATCTCGGCATGCGGCACGGCCGTGGCGGCCACCACCAGCTTCTGCGAGGGCTCGCCGGACTTGCCGCAGGCGGTCAGGGCCAGCGCAGCGGCGAGCAGGGGCAGCAACAGGGTCTTTTTCATGGGGGATTGAATTCTCGGGGGAGTGTCAGGAGTTTTCGTAGTTGCTCAGGGCCAGCTCAAGCAACGCCTTGGCCTGCTCGCGCAGCATCATGGGCTCGACGATCTCGGCATCCGAGCCGTAATGCAGCACATCCATCAGCAGCTCGCGCGAGACGCTGTACGGCACCTTCAGCTCATAGCGGCCGTCGGCCAGGAAGCGGCCCTGCTGCTTGGAATGCCAGTGCTCGTCGGCCACCCAGCGCGCGGCCTTGGCGCTGAACAGGATGGTCGCCCAGCCCTTCGGCGCGCCAGAGAAGATGCCGTAGCTGGCGCCGAGCTGCTCGTCCAGCTCGCTGTCGGCGACGTCGCGCGCGGTGCTGTCGACCACCCGCGCCTTGTGGATGCGGTCGACCGCGAAACTGCGCAGGGCGTCGCGGTCATGGTCCCAGGCATCCAGGTACCAGTTGTCGCGATAGTGGGTCAGGCGCTGCGGCGAGACGGTGCGCTTGGTCGGCTCGTCGGTGGAACGGGCACGGTACTCGAACGCCAGCTGGCGGCGCTCCAGCACGG
Organism: Stenotrophomonas sp. YJH_SMC_127; assembly: GCF_059372445.1. Lineage (NCBI taxonomy): Bacteria > Pseudomonadati > Pseudomonadota > Gammaproteobacteria > Lysobacterales > Lysobacteraceae > Stenotrophomonas > Stenotrophomonas sp. YJH_SMC_127. Next base: position 1,101,242 of record NZ_JCAFVO010000001.1, read on the forward strand.
CCGATGCGACGCTGCGGAAGCTGCCTTCGTCAAACTTGCGGCCACGGTGCGGAATCACCCGCACGCGGTCGACCGGCCAGCTGGACACGCCGGCCTGGGCCGCCAGCAGGCTCTCGATGCGTTGCTGCAGCGGTGCCAGCACCGACGACAGCACACCACCGCCGGTCCGCGCCAGCAGGTGCTGCGAGGCCAGCAGGGCATGCAGCTCCTCCGAGCTGAGCCACAGGCCGGGCAGCTCGAAACGGTCGCTCTCGTCAGCCTGGTAGCGGAAGCCCGCCTCGCCGTCGCCCTCGATCGGTGCCATCAGCGCATCGCGCAGGAAGGCCAGGTCGCGGTAGACGGTGGCGCGGGAACAACCGAGCTTGTCCTGCAGGGTCGCCACCGTCACCGGATAGCGCGCGGACTTGAGCAGACGATGCAGGGCGGTGATGCGTTCGTATCGGTCCATACCCCCGATTATGTCCGAGTCGCGGGTCTTGTGTGGGACGTTTGGGCTATCGTGGTCGCCCCCACCCCCATGGAATGCCCGATGCGCCGGTTGCCTGCCCTGTCCCTGCTGGCCTGCCTGCTGCTGGCCGCCTGTGATCGCGCGCCGGCGCCGGCCGGCGCCGAGCCCCCGGTACCCGTCGCCGATCCGACGCAGGCGGTGCTGGGCGCCAGCCAGCGTTTCGCGGCCCTGCGCAGCTTCCACGCCGAACTGGAGGTGCTGGGCGCACCACAGCCGGTGCGCAGCGCCATGGACTTCGTCGCGCCTGATCGTTTCCGGGTGGAGACGCCGGCGGGGCCGCAGACCATCATCGGCGACACCATGTTCCTGCAGGCCGACGGCGCGATCCGCCAAGTGCCGACCCCGCCCGGCCTGCTCGAGCAATGGCGCAACCCGCTGCCCGCCGATGCCCTGCCCGCCGAACTGAAGGCCGAAGATCTCGGCAGCGAGTCGCTGGACGGGGTGCAGACCCGGCACTACCGGCTGCGCGGTGCCCAGCCCGGGGAACGCCTGGAGTACTGGGTGGATGCCCAGGGCCTGCCACGCCAGATCGTACGCAGCGGCAGCAGCAATGGCCGCAGCTTCCAGCTGCGCCTGCGCTATTCGCGCTTCAACGACCCTGAGGTGCGCGTCGATCTGCCCTGAATAGGCGACCGCGCCAACGTTCGCTGAAGCGCGCATTGGATCGATTCGGACCGCCATCACGCTTCCAGTATCATCACCGGCTGTCAACCGTTCCGGAGAAGCCTCGATGTCCCTGCGCGTGTCCCTGCTGATCCCCCTGCTGCTGTGTGCGCCGCTCGCATACGCACAGGATGCCTCCGAACTGGCGGCGATGTCCTCGCCGTGGAGCGGCAGTGGTGGCGAGCTCGGGTTTGCCTCGGCACGCGGCAACAGCAGCACCGAGAGCTTCAACGGCCGCCTGCGCCTGCGCTACACCGACGGTGACTGGGTGCATAGCATGGACCTATTCGGCCTCCGCTCCAGCTCCAAGGTGACCGAAACCAACGACGACGGCACCACCACCCGCCGCAACAACACCACCGCCAACCGCTACACCGGCAGTGCCGGCAGCGCGCTGCAGCTGGGCGAACACCGCCAGCTGACCGCGACGGTGCGTACGGAACGCGACGACTTCGCCACCTACGACCGCCAGAGCTCGTTCGGTCTGGGTTACGGCACCCGCCTGTGGAACACCGAGCGCTTCTCGTTCGACGCGCAGATCGGCCCCGGTGTGCGCCGCACCCACAGCACCGAGGACGACCGCACCCGCACCGGCCTGATCGGCCGTGGCCTGTTCGACATGAAGTATTCGCTGACTGACAACACCGACCTGGTCAACACGCTGCTGGTCGAATCCGGTTCGTACAACACCTTCGGCCAGAACGACTTCGGTGTCTCGGTGAGCATGAACGAGCACCTGGCACTGAAGGCCGGCTGGCAGGCGCGCTACAACAGTGACGTGGCCGAGGACAAGCGCAAGACCGATACGCTGACCACGATGAACGTGGTCTACAAGTTCAAATAAGCAGAACGGGCGCCAGGGCGCCCGTTCTTCTTCCGGTAGTGCCGGCCGCTGGCCGGCAACTGCGTTCAAGTGGTGGCACGCGGTTGCCGGCCAGCGGCCGGCACTACCGGCGGTAGCTCAGACGTTCAGCAGTTCGCCGGCACCGGCTTCCAGCAGCATCTTCGCCACGCGCTGGCCCAGCGCCTCCGGATCCCGGGCCGGGCCCACCGCCTCGGCGCGCACCGCACGACCATCGCTGGCACTGCCGACCAGGCCCTGCAGGTGCAGGTCGTCGCCCTGCCACTGCGCGATGGCCGCCACCGGCACGTGGCAGCTGCCATGCAGCGCGCGGTTCATCGCCCGCTCGGCTTCCACGCAGGCGCGCGTAGCGGCGTCATCAAGCGTGGCGAACAGCGCCATCAGGCGCGTATTGCCACCGTCGCACTCCACCGCCACCGCGCCCTGCGCCGGTGCCGGCAGCCACTGCGGCGGCTGCAGGCGCGCGACGATGCGCCCGCCCAGGCCCAGGCGCTCCAGGCCGGCCACGGCCAGCACGATGGCGTCGTAGCCACCATTGTCGAGCTTGGCCAGGCGGGTGTTGACGTTGCCGCGCAGGTCCAGCAATTCCAGATCCGGGCGCAGCGCGCGCAGCTGGGCCTGGCGGCGCAGCGATGAGGTGCCGACCCGCGCACCGATCGGCAGCGCGTCCAGCGAGGCGTACAGGTTGGAGACGAAACCATCGGCTGGATCGTGGCGGGTCAGCATCGCCGGCAGCGCGAAGGGGTCGTCCAGTTCCATCGGCACATCCTTCAGCGAGTGCACGGCGCAGTCGGCCTCACCGCGCAGCATGGCCAGCTCCAGCTCCTTCAGGAACAGGCCCTTGCCACCGATGGCGGCCAGCGAGCGGTCGAGCACCTCGTCACCGCGGGTGCTCATCGGCACCAGTTCCACATGCAGCCCGGGATGGGCCTGGCGCAGGCGGTTGGCGACGTGTTCGCTTTGCCAGAGGGCGAGCGGGCTCTTGCGGGTGGCGATGCGGACGGTTTCCATCCGGTCATTATCGCGCCTTCGGCGCGGATACGGCCAACGGCGGAGCCCCTCGTGGCTGGCGGCGGGGTCGTGAAAGCAACAGCCGCGCTTGGCCGGGGCGGTGGGGTCATGCGGGGACGCCGTGAACCCATCCCTGGGGGCTCGGCCGCGGCTTGCTCGTGTGCGCTGTCCTGCGCACACGGCAAGACCGGGGTTGGGCGTCCTGCCCAACCCGCCCGAGGCATGCCTCGGGCCCATGCCGCGGACACCCCGCATGACCCCACCGCCCCGGCCCCTGACAGTTTCCGTGTGCGCCAGCCACGGAAGATCAAAAAAAAGAGTGCAGAAGCAAAGGCAACAGCCGACGGCTTCCGGGGTCAGATCCCTTTTCCGCAGGAAAAGGGATCTGACCCCTCTTCCCCCACCCGATAACAACAATGCCTTTGCCGTCCGACGCGGGAAAAACGAGAGGGTTGGGCCGGGGTGGGGTGGCGGGACCGTTGGCGCCATGGATGGCGCCATCGAGCTTACATGGATGTACTTGCAGCGTGTCCCGCCGCCCCACCCCGGCCCGGCCCAGCACGTAGAAACAACGAGCCATGACCCGCTGTTGCTGTTGCTGTTGCTGTTGATTTCATAGCAGTCGCGGCCGCAGGCCGCGCGGGACCACTCACAGATGCCGCAGTTCCTGCTTCAGCGTCGCCACACAGCGGCGGCTGACTTCCAGCGGCTGCCTGCCATGCCGCAGCACCGCCTGCACCTGCCCGCCGGAGCCGCGGCGCAGCTCCACCAGCTCGTGCCGCGCCACCAGGCAGTTGCGATGGATGCGGATGAAGCGGCTGGCGAACTCTTCCTCCAGCGACTTCAGCGATTCCTCGATCAGGTCCTCGCCGCGCGCGTGGTGCACCACCACGTACTTCTCTTCGGCCTGCAGGTAGTGGATGTCGTCCAGCGGAATCAGGCGCAGGCTGCCGCGCAGGCGTGCGCACAGTACGCTGCGTGCCTGCTGCCCGCTGTGCGCCTGCGGCTGGCCATCGCGACCGGCCAGGAACGTGCGTGCCCGTGCAATCGCCGCTGCCAGGCGTTCGGCGCGCACCGGCTTCATCAGGTAATCGATGGCTGCCGCTTCGAAGGCCGACAGCGCATGCGCATCGTAGGCAGTGCAGAACACCACCGCCGGCCGCGGTTCGAAGCTGGCCAGGTGGCGGGCTGCTTCCAGGCCGTCCAGCCCAGGCATTGCGATGTCCAGCAGGACCAGGTCCGGCTGCAGCTCCGCGCACGCGTGCAGGGCCTGCTCGCCGTTGCCGGCCTCGGCCACCACGTCCACGCCGTCCTGTGCGGCCAACAGGCTGCGCAGGCGCTCACGCGCCAGTGGTTCGTCATCGGCGATGACTACCCTCACGATCGTCCCCTCACTGGATCGGCACTGTCACCTGGCAGGCATAGTAGCCCTCGCTCCAGCCAGCCGTCATCCGCGCGGCACTGCCAAAGCGCCAGGCCAGCCGATGGCCGATGCTGTGCTGGGCATGGCCAGCCCCCCGCGCCAGGGCCAGCCCGGGCGCCTGCGGATCAGGCGCGGGATTGCGCACGCGGATCTGCAGATCGTTGCCCTCGCGCAGCAGCTGCAGCTCGATGGTGCCGCCCTCGGGCAGGCGCGAAATGCCATGCAGCACGGCGTTTTCCACCAGCGGCTGCAGTACCAGCCTTGGCAATGGCAGGTCCCACGGCAGCGGCTCGTCACGCTGCCAGCGCACCTGCAGGCGTTCGCCTAGGCGCAGCGATTCGATCGACAGGTAGCGCTCGGCCAGTTCGCATTCGTCGCGCAGGGTGGAATCGCCCTCGCCTGCACCGAGCGCAGCACGGAACAGATCGGACAGGTCGAGCACGGCACGCTCGGCCACCGCCGGGTCCCGATGCAGCAGGCTGGCGATGAGGTTCATGCTGTTGAACAGGAAATGCGGGCGGATGCGCGCCTGCAGCGCATCGGCCTGGGCGCGTGCATTGGCCTGCACCTGCGCGGCCCAGCGGTCGCTGACATAGAAGTAGCGCAGCGCCAGCGCGGTGATCAGCGCGGTGGTGGCGGCGCTGCCGAGGGTGAAGCGCCAGAAGCTGATGCCGTTGGCGAAGCTGTCACCCAGCACCGCGTACAGCGCGTGCACGATGCCGGCGCAGACGACCGCGATCAGGGCCGCCAGTGCGATGGCAGCGACCGCCCCCATCACCTGCGGCAGCCTGGACAGCGCCTGCCGCAGCAGGCACAGGCTGGCGGTCACGGCCAGCGCCAGCCACAGCGCGAAGCCGCTGGCCGACAGCAGCTCGCCAACGGTCCAGTGGCGGCTGCCATCCGGCGCAAGCGCCAGCACCACCACCACCAGCTCGGCCAGGCCCAGCATCGCCGCCAGCCGCGGCAGGCGGCACAGTTCCGGCATCCACGGCGATGGGCTGGCCGGGGACATGGCTCAGGCCGCGCCCAGCCGTTCCTGGAGCCAGTCGCCCAGCGCCCGGATTTCCTCGGCACAGACCTGGTGGGCCATCGGGTAGCTGTGCCACGCCACGTCCAGGCCCAGCGTACGCAGCGCCTGTGCGCTGTGGGCCGCCACGGCCTGCGGAATCACCGGGTCGCCACTGCCATGGGCCATGAACACCGGCACCTGCACCGCGCCTTCAACGCGCGTGGCACTGTCGGCTTCGGGCAGATAGGTGGACATGGCGATCAGGCCGGCCAGTGGCGCGGTGCGCGACAGCGCAGCAGTCAGGATGATCGCACCACCCTGCGAGAAGCCGGCCAGGAAGATCTTCTCCGCCGCGACGCCACGCTCGATCTCGCGCGCGATCAGCGCGTCCAGCTGCACCACCGATTCCTGCACGCCGGCCATGTCGGCACGCGACCGGAAGTCCATGCCGACGATGTCGTACCAGCCGCGCATGGGCACGCCGTTGTTGATCGTGATCGGCCGCACCGGTGCGTGCGGGAACACGAAGCGCAGCGCCGGCCAGTGCGGCCGCACCAGCTCCGGCACGATCGGCGCGAAATCATGGCCATCGGCGCCGAGGCCGTGCAGCCAGATCACCGACCACTGCGGCGAGGCGCCGGTTTCCTGTTCCACCGTTTGCAGCATGATGCGGCTCCTTCAAGTTCGAGCCGCATTATGCCGCTGGCGTGGGGCAATCAGTACAGCGGCGGTTGCTCGGCCGCTTCGCGCCGCAGCTGCGCGGCGCGGACCAGTACCGGTGGCGGGATGTTCTCTTCGGGAATGTCCAGCAGGCCCAGGCGATGCAGGAAGGCGCCCGGACCACGCGAGGAGGTCAGCGCTACCACCGGAATGGCCAATACCATGCCGATCACCACCGGCGCCATCCACGCCGCCAGCGACGGCGACACGGCCCAGGCCAGCACGCCCATGAAGGCGCCGAACACACCCAGGCCACCGTAGCCGCGGATCAGTGCCAGCCACGAGATGCCGCCGTCGTCACGCTGCTGCGCATCCCAGCCGGAATCGCGGCCGGACAACACTTCGGCCACGCCCCGCGACTGCACGTACATCACCACCGGCGCCATCAGTGCGGCCAGCACGGTTTCCACCAGCATCGACACGAAGGCACGGATCGCACCGCCGCAGCCGCGGCGGTCGACCGGGTCCAGCAGCATCGCCAGGTAACCGAGCACCTTGGGCAGCAGCAGTACCGCCATCGTGGCGGCGAACAGGCGCACCACCTGCTCTTCGTCCTGTGCGCGCCAGTACACGCTGGGCGACAGGTGCAGCAGGGCATTGAAGTCGATGCCCTCCTGGAACAGCGGGATGGCGATGCCGATCAGCATCAGCATTGCCCACATCGGTGCGGTGAAATAGTGGCCGATGCCGATCAGCATGTGCGTGCGGCTGATCCAGTGCAGGCCGCGGCTGCCCACGACCTTGCCGTGCTGCAGGTTGCCCTGGCACCAGCGGCGGTCGCGTACCAGCAGATCGGTCAGCGTCGGCGGGCCCTCTTCATAGCTGCCACCGAGGTAGGGCACCATGTGCGCGGCCCAGCCGCCACGACGCATCAACGCTGCTTCGACGAAGTCATGGCTGAGCACGTGGCCGCCGAACGGCTTGCGCCCCGGCAGCGCCGGCAGGCCGGCGTGGTCGGCGAAGGCGCGGGTACGGATGATGGCGTTGTGGCCCCAGTAGTTGCTCTCGGCGCCATGCCACCAGGCCACGCCACGGGCGATCACCGGCCCGTACACGCGGCCACCGAACTGCTGCATGCGTGCGAACAGGGTGCGGCCGCCGATCACCGACGGCAGGGTCTGGATCAGGCCGACGTCGGCGTTGTGCTCCATGCCGGCCACCAGGCGCACGATGCTGTCGCCGGTCATCAGGCTGTCGGCGTCGAGGATCAGCATCTGCGGGTAGGCACCGCCGAAGCGACGGACCCAGTCGGCGATGTTGCCGGCCTTGCGCCCGCTGTTGTCACCACGGCGACGGTAGAACAGGCGGGTCTGCCCGTCCTGCACCCGCTCGCGCAGCTCGCCGAACACCCGCTCCTCGGCAGCGGCGATGTCCTCGCGACGGGTATCGCTGAGCACGAAGAAATCGAATCGGCCGAGCTGGCCGGTGGCCGCCACCGACTCGTAGATCGCCTGCAGGCCCGCCAGCAGGCGGCGCGGGTCTTCGTTGTAGGTCGGCATCAGCAGCGCGGTGCGGCTGTGCACGGTCGGCAGCGGCTTGTCCGGGTCGATGCCGAGGCGATAGCCACGGTCGAACACGGCGGTCAGGAAGCCGGCGAGGGCGCTGGCGAAAGACAGCGCGATCCAGGCAAACAGGCCAACGAACAGCACCAGCAGGCAGGCTTCGAGCACGCTGATGCCATTGGCCGACAGCACCCGCCACATCATCCGCGTGGCCACGGCGGTCATGCCGAGCGTGCCACCGAAGATGTACAGCCGGCGCAGGCCGATCAGGCGCGGCGACGTGCGATGCCGCCGGACCTTCAGTGCACCATCGCGCAGGGTCTGTTCGGGCATCTGCAACGGAGATTCAGCGGGCAGCAGCGCCCAGCCGGCGTCGAGCCGGGGCGTTTCTGCTTCCGCATGGATGGTCTGCACCCCCATCGCCGCCTACTCCGCGCCGTCGGCACGGCCGGCCATCCCGGCCGGGCTGCATGCACCAAGGTTCCCGGCGCGCTTTCCCGGCGCCCGCACTTGTCCAGACTGCGTCGGCTTCAGGCCGCACAGTCGATGTCTGTCACTACCGGAACCCACACGATCTCCAACGGGGCGGAATCGAAAATGCGGCCCAGTCTAGGGCGCTGGATGTAAGCCGGGTGCGAAGGCCTACGCCGGGATTTATCCCCATTCAGCAAATAGCAGGCGATCACGTCGGGGGATGGCCAGATGTCACTGCATCGCCCCGGGTACTGGATCGTATCAAACGCGAACGGTTATCATTTCATTAACCAGGCAGGTCACCGTCTTCCGCACGGCCGCGACCCACCCAGCTGCGCCGGTCCACACCGCGCGCACCGACGACCCACGGAAGGGTGGCTGCCTGCTGTCTGCCTGCGCCTGCTGCTTCCACCGGGTCACCCCACCTCCCATGGAAGCCGCCATGTCCCCATCGTCCCGTTCCCGTTCCGCGCGCCTGCCGCGCACCCGCCTGGCCCCTGCCCTGGCCTCCGCCTGCCTGCTGGCCCTGCCCGGCCTGGCCGCTGCAGAGGCCGGCGCCGATGCCTCCACCAAGGATCTGGATACCGTGGTGGTCACCGCCTCGGGCAGCCAGCAATGGATCAAGGATGCCCCGGCCAGCATCAGCGTGATCAGCCGTGAGGACATCGAGCGCCAGCCGGTTCCCGACCTGGCCACCCTGCTCAGCCGCGTGCCGGGCGTGACCGGCGGCCTCAGCGCCGTCGGCGAACAGTCCAAGATCAAGCTGCGCGGCATGCCGTCCAACTACACGCTGGTGCTGGTGGACGGCAAGCGCATGGGCAGCTCGGCCGCGACCAACTACCGCCCCGACCTCGGCCGCCAGGACCTGAACTGGATCTCGCCCGACCAGATCGAACGCATCGAAGTGGTGCGTGGGCCGATGTCCTCGCTGTACGGCTCCGACGCCATGGGCGGGGTGATCAACATCATCACCCGGCGCATCGGCGACGAATGGAACGGCAGCGCCACCCACAGCTACACCCGTCCCGGTGATGGCAAGCGCGGCGATACCCAGCAGATCGGCGCGACCTTCTCCGGCCCACTGGGCGAACGCTTCGGCCTGCGCATCGGTGCCAACAGCATGCGCCGTGATTCGGACCAGTCCAACCACGGTGTCTACGGCAATGCCTACGCCGGCGAGAAGGACCGCACTGTCGATGCGCTGCTGCAGTGGAAGCTGAGCGACGCACAGGAACTGTCGCTGGAAGCCGGCCATGGCGTGCAGCAGGCCTTCATCGATGCGTCGCTGGAAAAGCAGGACGAAGGCGCCTGGGGAGCCAGTGAGCTCAAGCGCAGCTCGCTGGCGCTCAACCACGATGGCACGTGGAGCTTCGGCACCTCCAGGCTCAGCGCGTACTGGACCGAATACAAGAACGACATCGGCGCCACCGGCCGCTCAGAGGCCACCGACACGATCATCGAAGGCAGCCTGACCACGCCGTTCACCCTGGGCGTTGAACACCAGTTTGCCGTGGGTGGGCAGTGGAAGCGCCAGGAACTGACCAACACCGATACCATCGGCCGCGCGCCGATCGACTACGCCGGCAACGCCGTCAGCGGCTCCAGCCTGGAAGTGGATACCTGGGCGCTGTTTGTCGAAGACGAACTGAAGCTGCACCGCACCCTGGCCCTGACCGTGGGCGCGCGCCTGGACCACCATGAGAAGTTCGGCGGCCACGTCAGCCCGCGTGCGTACCTGGTCTGGCATCCGGCCGAACAGTGGACCATCCGCGGTGGCGTCTCCAAGGGGTTCCGTGCGCCCAGCCTGACCGAGAACTCGGCCACCGCTGCCACCCAGTCCGGCGGCCGTGGCTGCACCTCGCTGATCCCGCTGGGGTATACCCGCGGCGGGTGCTACATGGCCGGCAACCCGGACCTGGATCCGGAAACCAGCACCAACCGCGAGATCGGCATCAGCTTCGACAATGACCTGATCGATGTTGGCGTGACCTACTTCCACACCGACTTCCGGAACAAGATCGAATACGCACCGCTGGGCCGCTTCAACGGCATCTGGTGGACGCGCATGAGCAACGTGCAGCGCGCGCGCACCAGCGGCATGGAAGGCAACTTCAACGTCCGCTTCGGCGAGCAGTGGCGCTGGCGCACCTCGGCAACCTGGATGAAGGAAGCCAGGAACCTGACCACCGGCCGCAACCTGATCGATACGCCGGAATTCTCCGGCTACTCGTCGCTGGACTGGTCGCCGAATATGGTGTTCTCCGGCAGCCTGTCGGCGCAGTACACCGGCAAGCAGACCGGCACCGCCACGACCTTCCTCAAGGCCTACACCCTGTATGACCTGACCGTGGCATGGAACGTCAACGAGGTGCTGACCCTGCGCGGTGGCGTCAGCAACCTGGCCGACAAGAAGCTGTATGCGGAAGGCTCCACCGACTACTTCGTCGCCGGGCGCAGCTACTTCCTCAGCATGACCGCGCGCTTCTGACCGGCGGCACGCGCCGTGATCGCGCTGGCGACATGCCAGCGCGATCGACGGTATTGCGGGTTACTCGCTTTCCAGCGCGGCCGGTGCCGCGTCCCGCGTGGCGGCCGTGCGCGCACGGTCCATCGCCACCGCCAGTTGCTGGCGTGCGAGCAGTTGTTGTGCCTGCACCACTTCAGGTGTCGGCAGGAGCACCGGTCCCGGTGCGTTTTCCGGTGTAGCAGGTGTGGTCATGCAACCTCCATGGACATCCCGCCGCCGCACGGGTCCAACCGGGGCGGCAGCGGAACTGCGCACCCTATCCTAAAAACAAGGCGGGCGGGTGACGGTGCGGCACCCGGCCGCAGCACGTGGAACACGGCACGCGTCACATTTTTGACGGCAGCCCTTGGATCCTGAATAGGACTTGCCTTATCATGAAAACGTTTTCTCACAGGGATGTTTCCCCAAAATGAATACCACCGACCTGTCCCAGTTCAGCCCGAAGTGGCAGTTCCGCTTCAACTTCTTCCGTCAGCATGGCGCGCCCAAGAATCCCGGTTTCAAGCAGGCCTGGAAGGCGCTGTCGTTCGGTGACCGCCTGAAGATCAACCTGAACTTCTTCGCGTTGTTCTTCGGTGCGATCTACCTGTTGATCCTGGGCATGTGGCGCAAGGCGCTGGTGGTCATCGGCATCAACATCGCGCTGGCCATCGTCAGCATGTTCCTTCCCGACGTCGTCGGGCGCATGCTGTTCATCGCGATGAATCTGCTGGTCGCCTCCAGCACCAACTACAGCTACTACCTGGAGAAGGTGGAAGGTCGCGCCAGCTGGAACCCGTTTGAAGGAATGTTCTAAGCCATCAGACCGGCGCAGGGATGCGCGGCAAGGATGCAACCGACGCCCGGCCCCCGCCGGGCGTCTTCATTTGCGCGATCAGGCCGCGCGGCGTGCCACGGCCGCCGGCTCGGCCTGCAGGCGGAAGCGCGACACCGCCACCGCCAGCTGCTCGGCCTGCTCCTCCATCGCACGCGCGGCGGCACTGGCTTCCTCCACCAGCGCGGCGTTCTGCTGGGTGGTTTCGTCCATCTGCACCACAGTCTGGTTGACCTGCTCGATGCCGGCCGATTGTTCGCGCGACGCGGCCGAGATCTCGGCCATGATCTCGTTGACCCGACCGACCTGACCGACGATGTCCTGCATGGTGCGCCCCGCGCCGTGCACCAGCTGCGCACCGGCACCGACCTGGGCCACCGAGGCGTCGATCAGCTCCTTGATCTCCTTCGCAGCACCCGCCGAACGCTGCGCCAACGCGCGCACTTCACTGGCAACCACGGCGAAGCCACGGCCCTGCTCACCGGCGCGCGCCGCTTCCACTGCCGCGTTCAACGCCAGGATGTTGGTCTGGAACGCAATGCCATCGATCACCGAGATGATCTCGGCGATGCGCTGCGAAGACGCCTCGATCTGCTCCATGGTGTGCACCACCTGGCTGACCACCTGGCCGCCTTCGCTGGCCACGCCCGCCGCGGAACCGGCCAGCGCGTTGGCCTGCAGCGCGTGGTCGGCGTTCTGGCGCACGGTGGAGGTCAGTTCTTCCATCGACGCGGCGGCTTCTTCCAGGTTGGCAGCCTGCTGTTCGGTACGGCGCGACAGGTCGCTGTTGCCGGCGGCGATCTCGCCGGCGGCCAGGCGGATGCTGGCTGCCGACTGCTGGATCTGGCCGACGATCTGGGTCAGGTGCTGCACGGTGCTGTTGGCATCGTCGCGCATCACCGCAAACACCCCATGGAAGTCACCCTGCATGCGGGTACTGAGGTCACCGCCGGCGATCGCGCGCAGCAGCGTCGACAGTGCGGCCAGGTTGTGGTCGCTGACTTCCATCATGGTGTTGAGGGTCTCCACCATGCGGCGGAAGTCGTGGTCGAAGCGCAGTGCATCACCGCGCACGGCGAAGTCACCGGCGGCGGCCGCAGCGGCAAGCTGCTGGATCTGCTCGTTGATCGCGGCCAGGTTGCGCTTGGTGGTCGCCATCGCAGCGGTGAACACCGCCTTCTCGCCCGGCAGTGCTTCCATGTCCACGCTGAGGTCGCCGACGGCATAGCGCTGCATCACTTCAACCAGGCGCTGGGTGATCGCGTTGCTGGAGGCCACCAGCTGGTTGCTGTCGGCCACCATGCGGCCGTACTCGCCCGGGAACGCCGCGGCATCCATGCGGTAGCTGAGTTCACCGGCATCGTGGCGGCGCGCCATTTCGGCCTGCGCAGCCATCACCGCCTGCAGCTGGCCGCGCATGCCCTGCATCGCGTCCAGCAGGCGCCCCACTTCGTCGTTGCTGCGCGCAGGCAGGATGCTGTCCAGCTTGCCGGCGGCGACGTCACCGGCCACGCGCACCGCTTCGGCCAGCGGGCGGATCGCCAGGCGGCGCAGCAGTATGTAGACACCGGCGCTGAGGGTCAGCGCGGCGATCACGCCGACCAGCAGGGTCAGCCACAGCAGCTGGCGCGCTTCGGCCACGATCACCGCATGCGGCATCACCACGCCCAGCGCGAAGCGCTGCGGGGCATCGCCCACGCGCAGCGGCACATACACGCGCACGTTGCCGGCCGCATCGGGGCTGAAGGCCTCGAAGGGGCGGTCGGCGGCGATCTCGGCCAGCATGCTGCGGGTCAGTGCGTCGTTGCGAGGCTTGCCGATTTCGGCGGCATTGGCCGAGGCCAGCACCACGCCCTTCGGCGACAGCAGTTCGACGCGGCCGGCCCCCATCGGCTTCAGCGTGGCCAGGTGCTTCTGCAACGCTGCCAGCGAGAAGTCGACGGTGAAGACACCGAGGAACCTGTCGTTCTCGATGATCGGCGTGCTCAGCGTACTCATCAGCACCTGCTGCCCGGCGATGTCATAGGCATACGGTTCGCTCACTTTCGGCAGCTTGTCGCGGCTGGGCACCATGTACCAGTCACCGGAACCGCTGGCGGTCTCGGTGTAATCGGTCATCACCGACTGCTGCGGCTTGCCCTCCTGCCAGGCCCAGTAGCTCATGTAGCGGCCGGTGGCATCGTGCGCCTCGGTGTTGACGAACTCGGCATCCTTGCCGTCGAAGGCATCGGGCTCCCACATGGTGCTCTTGCCCAGCCATTCGGGATGGGCGCGCAGCTGCTCGCCCAGCACCGCCGCCAGGCTGGCGCGGTCGGGCACGTCACCACGGGCGCGCTGGGCCAGCACGCTTTCAACCATGGCATCGTTGCTGGCAAAGGCGGTGCCCAGATCGGCCGCCACCTGGCGCGCCTCAGCGGTCGCCTCGCTGGTCATGGTCTGGCGCGAGGCGCTGATAAGGCTGGCGCTGGCCTGTCGGTAGATCAGGAACGCGGTCAGGCCGAAGCACAGCAGCGCGATCGCGGCGGTGCCCAGCATCAGCTTGTGGGCGATGCTGCCCGGGCGGCGGGCAGCGGCGGAACGGGAAGAAGGCATGGGAGGGTCCGCAAGGCAGTTCAGGACGACCGGCACCACGAAGGCACCGCGCAGGCGCGCGATCCGTCGCGCAGGCCACCGGCCGCCGGGCGGGCCCGGCGCTGGAAGCGCACCGGGTTAGCGGCCGCCCGCCAACGAGGTTGAGGCGACCGGCCTGCACATTCCTGAATCTGCTCAGGGTCGGGTCAGCCACCCGTCCGTCGCGATGGCCTCACTCGGCCACGCGGTCCTTGATCCACTGCGCGCGCGGCAGTACCTCGATGCTGCCGACGGCATACTGCTGCAGCACGTCGTCCGGCCCGAAGCACGGTTGCCAGCCCAGCTCACTGCGCAGGCGGGCACTGTCGTAGACACGGTCGATGCTCAATGGCAGCGGCCAGCCACGGCGTTCGAACTCGGCCAGCAGCTGCGGCGCGCGACGGGCCAGCACGCTGCGCGGGTGGGTGGCCAGTTCCAGGCAGTCCTCGCGCCGGAACGGCGTCGGTGCGCAGGCGAGATAGCGGGCGAATCGGGCGCCTTCGTCGAGCAGCAGTGCAGCGTGTGCGCTGGCCACATCGCGGGCGTCGATGCCGCGATGCAGGCGGAACATCGCCATGCGCTCGGGCGGTTCCGGGAAGCACCGGCCCATGCGCAGCACGCGAACGCTGAAGCCCGGCGTGGCGGCAGCTTCAGCCAGGGTCTCGGCCTGCAGCTTGGTGCGGTGGTAGATCGTGCGCGGCAGCGGCTCGGTGTCTTCATCGATCCAACGGCAGCCACCGGCTACCACGGCATGGCCGTACAGCGCGGTGGTGCTGGTCAGCACGAAACGCCGTGCGCCGGCTTCGCGTGCGGCCTGCAGCAGGTGCGCGGTTGCCTCCACGTTGATCTGCTGGAATACCGCGTCCGGCACCAGGCCGACATGCGGAGCATGCAGGGCCGCGGTATGGATGACCGCGTCCACGCCCTGCACCGCACGCGTGACCGCCTGGCGATCGGTGACATCGGCAATGATGCGCGTGGTGGCGAACGGGCTGCGGTCCAGCCCCACCACTTCGTGGGCGGCCGCCAACGCACCGAAGATCGCGCGCCCGATGCGCCCGGAACTGCCGGTCAACAGAATCTTCATTGAGTCCATTCACTCGAAGCGCCCGGGAACTACCGGGATGCTTCGATTCTAGGCATGCATTCGCGCATCTGCGATAGGACAGCCATGCAATCGTGCGTTCATCTTGACGACTTCGCAGGCGCCAGCAGTTGCCGCGCGATGAACAGCGGATCGTCGCCGCCGGCCACATCAGGCCTCACGCCGGTGCCTTCCCAGTTGCCGCCGGTGCGCAGATTGATTGGTTGCCGGTCGGGAATGCTGATCTGATAGCCATCGGGCAGCAACACAGGATCACCAAACATATGCGCGGCACCGCCACTGCGCGTGCCGACAATGCGCGCGCGGCCCAGGGCCTGCAGCGAATAGGCGACGAACTCGGCCGCCGAACCGGTACGCCGGTCGATCAGCACCACCAGCGGCTTCAGGTACACAGGCAGGCTGGCAGGCGGCAGCGGTACCGGCGTGCGCCGGCCACGCTGGTCCAGCTGCTGCACCGCGCCGATCTTCGCGTCCAGCAGCGTGCGCACCAGCAGGTCGGCACTTGCATCGTCGCCTCCCCCATTCTGGCGCAGATCCAGCACCAGGCCATCGGTGTCGGCCAGCAGCGTGAAGGCCGCAGCGAACTTCGGGCGCGCCAGATCCAGCGGATAGAAGGTACTCAGCCGCAGGTAGCCAACGTTGCCTTCCAGCACCCGCACCTCGCGCACACCGGCACCATTGCTGCGGGCATCGGCACGCCAGGCCATCAACCAGTCGTCCTGGCCGGCAGCTGCGTCCACGCGCTCAACGTGGAAGTGGCCATCGAACATGTCCAGGTCCTGGTTCAGGCGTGCGCTGAACGCAGCAGGATCCGAACAACTGTCCGCATAGCGCTGCTGCGCCGACCAGCTGCGCAGGGCATCGGCGATGCGGGCGGCCTCCGCCTCGTCCAGGTACTGCGCCTGCACGGCGCTGGCGGCCGCCTGCAGCACCGCATCCTGCGCCGGGCAGGCCGTCGCCAGCAGCGCGCCGAGCATCCAGGAGACCGCCATCATCCACCCCGCATTGAGGATATATAAGCGCTTATATATCATCCCACTCATGGATCTCCAACACGCCACGCTGGGTACCCTGCTGCGCGCACTGCTGGACCAGCTGGACCCGGCCGTCGAGCAGGCCTACCGGCACCTGCAACTGGACTACCGGCCGCGCTACACGCCGGTGCTGCGCACGCTGATGGCGCAGGGCCCCTGCCGGATCAAGGACCTCGCGCTGGCCTGCGGGCTCAGCCATTCGGCGCTCAGCCAGACCGTGGCGGCGATGGTGCGCGATGGTTGGCTGCACACTGCCAATGGTGACGACGGGCGCGAACGCATCCTGCAGTTGAGCCCGCGCGCGCAGCGCGCGATGCCTGTGCTGCAGGCGCAATGGCAGGCCACCGCAGTGGCGGCACGCAGCCTCGATGCCGATCTGGGGCAGTCGTTGGAGCAGGTGCTGCGCAAAGCACTGGTGGCGCTCGAACAACGGCCCTTCGCACAGCGCCTGCAGGACGCCCGCCGGCGCTGAAGCGCTACTGCTCTGCGACCATCTCGACCTCGCTGAGGAAGGTCCAGCTGCCGTTGGCCACGCGCAGCTCCAGCGTGCGGCATTGCGCAGCCAAGGGGGCTGCATTGCCGAGCACGTACTCCTCTTCGGTCGAGCCCATCACGCCGGACTGGGTGAAGGGTGCCGACAGCGTGCCGATCGTTACGGCGGCAGTTCCGGGCTCGGCGCACATCACCTCCACCGACGTCGGCGTGACGATGCCCCAGGCCGGGCGGGTCATCGTGTGCAGGCCGATCCAGTCCACCCGTCGGCGCTGGCCCAGGTCGATGGTGATGCTGACGTTGCCGTGCACGCCTACCCAGCCCGCGTCCATCGGATTGCGCGGGTCGCCTACCCGGCGGTCGAACAGCTCATGGCCGCTGCCGTCGGGATAGCTGGTCGCCGGCGCCACGCTGTAGTGATAGGTGGTCTGCACCGGATCGACGAGGTACGAGGCACCCAACCCGTACAACCCGCGATAGGTGTTCATCATCCGCGGCGCCTCGCCGTAGCCCTGGCCGGGGCCGACCACTTCGGACAGGTGGTACTGGTTGAGCCAGGCAACGCGCTTGCCAGCCGAACGCGCGCTCCACAACTGCTGGTTGATGCGCTGCACCGACGCCGACCGGTATGCACCGGACAGGCCGTTACCGGTATCAAGGAACAGCGGGCTGCCATGGTTGAACAGCTCGATGTCGGCCCACACAGCGCTGGCGCCCAGCTGCGCCGACAACGCCTGGTAGTACTGCTCGGTGGAATAGCCCGGTCGATCCCACTGGAACAGTTTCGCGTGCGACGCCGCGCCGATGCCGTCCTGCCAGATCTGCACGTCGACCCCCGTGGCAGAGCGAAACCGTAGCGCAGCACTGGCCACGCTGGCCGGGTCGACGCTGGAGGATGCCAGATAGGGCGCCACCATCACCGGCCTGGACGGCGTCGCCGCTTTCAGTGTGGAAACGATTGAACGATAGAACGACGCACGCTCGGCCGGTACCTGCGCGGGCTCATCGGTGATGTACCAGCCGGCGAATGCCGGATGCATCGCGTACTGCTGGGCCAGCTGCGCCATCGACTGCGCTGCGTCCTGCGCCACCGCTGCAGCGTTCGAGCCCTGCCAGAATGCCGCACACTGGCCCGAACTGTAGGTGGTGCCGACCACGACCTTCATCCCACGCGCTGCGGCCGCGTCCAGCACCGTGCCCAGCTTGGCCGGGAAGCCGGCGATCCATTCGAAATCCTGCGCGCTGCTGGCGCAGCCCACGCCGGCACGGGTGGCGCGGGTCTGGCCGATGATGAGCGTGTCGTTGCCCAGGTCCCGCAGTTCGTCGAGGAACAGCGGCAGCTGCGCCGCTGGCAGCTGCTCATCGGTGGACGAGTAACCGAAGTGAACGAAACTGCCGCTCAGCAGCGCAGTGTCCGCATGGGCCGGTGCAGCGCAGGCCAGCAGTACAAGCCATCCGAATCTGTTCACGGCGTCCTTTCCTGTCTGGGCGGTCATCCGCCATGCCGGTCCATCCTAGCCAAGCGGCGCTCATCGCGCAGCGGCGTAGTTGCGCCGTGAAAGCCGGTGCGGCGTGGCGTGAGGGCAGCACCGCCGGTGCGGACACTGCCTTAGCCGGGTACACGCAAGGATGAGCTCCCCTTCCATGCACCGGGAGCCTTCACATGGCTGACCAGCATCACGGCACCTCCCATCGCGGCTTCGCTTCGATGGACCGGGACAAGCAGCGCGCGATTGCCGCAAAGGGTGGACGCGCCGCGCATGCGTCCGGCAATGCACATGAGTTCAGCCCGGCCGAGGCACGCGTGGCGGGCCGCAAGGGCGGCGAGGCGATCAGCCGCAATCGCCAGCACATGGCAGCGATCGGCCGCGAAGGCGGGCACGCGCGCCACGCCAATGCACGGCAACAGCGGCAGCACGCGGCCGAACCCGCGCCGACGAAGGAAGGGCCGCAACGCCAGCAGGGCTGACCGCAGCGTGCTCAGGCGCGCCTGCACTGGCGGTACAGGGCGAGCGCCGCCAACAGGGCCAGCACGCCCGCGACAGCCATCGCCCAGCCGAAACCGCTGGCCATCGCGCCGCGGTACCAGGCCAGTATCTGTGTCCCCGGCAGCAGTGACGACGGCTGCAGGATCAGCGTGCGCGCCTGTGCGGCCACTGCGGGCTGCCCTGCCGCCTGCGCGGTCGCAGTGAACTGGCGTACCGCGCGCAGGCCCATCAGGCTGCCCAGCAGCGCGATGCCCAGGCTCATGCCCGCCTGGCGCAGCGCGTTCATCGTGGCCGACGCAATGCCGGCACGCTCGGCCGGTACGCATGACATCACCGCCATGCCGGTCGCAGGTACCGCCAGTCCCATGCCAGTGCCGAGCAGCATCAGCAGTGCGCTGGCCTGGCCGTGCGCTGTAGTCGGCTCGAACGTGGCAATCGCACACAGCGCCATGCCTGTCATTGCATAGCCCGTCACCAGCGCGGCATGCAGCCCGAACCACGCCGCCAGACGGCCGAACAGCAGCGACACCACCGCCATCAGCACGAACTGCGGTACCAGCTGCGCACCGGCCTGCGCAGCCCCATGTCCCTGCGCCTGCTGGAAGAACAGCGATAGGAAGAACAGGCTCGCATAAGCGGTGAATCCAAGAACGAACGAGGCCAGGTTGAGCATGCCGAAACCCGGCTTCGCCAACAGGTCCAGCGGCAGCAGCGGCCGCGCCACGCGGCGCTCGACCCACGCAAACAGCGCCAGGCCGGATGCTGCGATGCCGAGCGCCAGCAGGGTCGAAGGTGCCAGCAGGCCGTGCTCGCCGATCGCGATCAGGCCGTAACTGAGTGCACCCAGCGCGACGATGCTGAGCAGCTGCCCGGCCGGGTCCAGCGCGGCGTGCTGCGGATGCCGTCGCTCAGGAATGCCCCAGGCCCCCAGCGCGAGTGCAAGCAGGCCCAGCGGCAGGTTGATCAGGAAGATGCTGGGCCAACCTGCGCGCTGCACCAGTTCGCCTCCCAGCAGCGGCCCCAGCACCAGCGCCAGCGCGCTGAACGCCGACCAGCCCCCGATCGCGCGTGCACGCTGGCGCGGATCAGGGAATGCATGGCTGAGGATCGGCATCGCACTCGGGATCAGCAGGGCGCCGGCCACCCCCTGCACCGCCCGCCCCGCCACCAGTGCGGAAAGACTGCCTGCGCGGGCACACAGCAGCGAGCCCACGGTGAAGGTCGCCACGCTGAGCAGCCACATGCGGCGGTGGCCATAGCGGTCACCCAGCGGCCCCGCCGACAGCATCACTGCGGACAGGGCGATGGCATAGGCGTTGATCACCCACTGCAGCCCGGCTATGTCGGTGTGCAGTGCCTGCTGCAGCGTCGGCAGCGCGACGTTGACGATGCTGATGTCCAGCGAGGCGAGGAAGGTGCCCAGGTAGGCCGCCAGCACCAGGGCCGGCCGTCGGAAGCGTTGCATGTGCGGATGCCGGGAGGGGGCGTGCGCGCATCGTAGTTTGATGACTGACCGTCAGTCAATGACCGGCGGTCAGTCATTGCCGGAGGAAGCTAGAATGGCGACCGTCGCACCCGGACCCCGCCCCATGCAGATTCCCGCAGTCGCCAGGCCCCGCACCAAACCCGCTGAAACCCGCCAGGAAGAGCTGATGGACGCCGCGCAGGCGCTGTTCCTGTCACAGGGCGTGGAAGCGACCACCATCAGTGACATCGTGGCCGCCGCCGACGTGGCCAAGGGCACGTTCTATACCTACTTCGCCTCGCGCACCGAGATCCTGCAGGCGCTGGCGCAGCGCTACACGCTGCAGTTCATGGCCGAGGTCGACCACGCCGTTCAGCAGCAGCCTGCCCACGATGGCGTGGCGCGACTGTGCGCCTGGATCCGCGCCAACATCGAGACCTATGTGCGCACGCACGCACTGCACGACGTCGTCTACGCCAACCACCACCACCACCAGCGCGGCAATGCCGAGCGCAACGCCATCCAGCAGCAGCTGCTCGACATCCTCGAGGCGGGCACCCGTGCAGGCCTGTGGCAGCTGCCGGCACCGCAGATCACGGCCTCGCTGATCTATGCCGGCGTACATGGCGCCACCGATGACCTGATCGCTGCGCCCACGCAGGACGCCGACACCTTCATTGCGGCGGTGGTGGCCGATTGCCTGCGCATGGTCGGCGTGTCGCCGGCGCCGAAGCGTGGCGGCACCCGTCGCTGAAGCGCCCGCCGTCGCTCAGGCGTGGGCGAGGATGTTCAACAGCCGGCCGAACGGGTCGCGGACGAAGAAGCGCCGCACGCCCCAGGGCTCGTCGGCCGGCCCATAGTCCAGCGCGATGCCAGCCGCGTGCATGCGTTCCAGCACCTCCTGCAGGTTGTCCACTTCGATAGACAGGTCCGGCACCGGTGCGCCGGAACCCCCTTCGCTGGCGAAGCTGACCTGCGCCAGCGCACTGCCCTGCCCGCCATGGGTGACGATCCAGCCATGGTCCATCACCACCGGCATGCCGAGCAGCTCGCCATAGAATGCAGCGGCGCGGGCGGGATCAGACGTGGCGATGTTGGCGACGACACGCATGACGGCCATGTTCCACTCCACCAGGAAGAATACGCCGAGAGTGCCCCACCCTGCGCACAAACAGAAGAGCCCCGTCATGGACGGGGCCCGTCATCAGCCGATCATGGCTGGGCTTACACCGCGCCGCAGCGCTCCATGACGCATCGATCGTATTCGTACTGGCATTCCATGGCATCACCCCCACCGGCTACGCACGCCTGGTAGGCCTTCCAGCAGGGCAGATCGCAGGGCGGAATCGGTCCGGCCACGGCCACCGAGCCGCTGCAGGCCAACGCGAACACAGCACCGGCGATCACTTTCCTGAAAGTACGCATCGACATCACTCCTTGATAAGCCTGGGGAGCCCAGGCCGGGCCACCTTAGCGCTGCACACGGGACGTTGGGTGAAGGCGGATGCGGCTGGACTCAGTGTTGCAGCATTCCCAGGACACGCAGTTGCCCGGCCAGCTCATCACTGTTGCGCCACGGCAGGATCGGCGAATTGCCGCGCTCGTCCGGCGGGTGTCCGGCAGCGCGTCGGACCCGCCACCTGCCCCTGCAAGCGACACCAGCGGCCGCTTGTGCAGCCAAACCTCCGAGATCGTGCAGGCGCGCCCACCGCTGACGATGCAGGCATCACCGGCAAGGGCCATGATCAGGTTGCGCGCATCCCCCATGCCACAGGGCACCACCACCGTGGCCGGCCAGTCGGCCTGCGGCATGCTGCCTTCCGGGATGACGCTGGGCACCTGGCCACCAGCTGCGCGCTCGAACGCGTCGCTGCCAGGATCGGCACCACCCAATATCGCCAACGGTGGTTTACGGAATGCGGTACGCATGGACGCTTCCGAAGCCTCGGAAGGACGGGTCACGGTGCCCTGCCCGCTGGAGCCACACCATGCACCGATCACAAAACATTAACACGTTCATAAAATTCCCTTCACATTACTGGGGGATATCGCCATGCGTTGGCGTTAACGGCCTTGTTGTCCGTCAACCAAGGAAGTTGTCCGATGAATCACCCGCTGTACGGCCGTTCGTCCCGCTCCCTGTCGCATCGCCCGCTGGCGCTTGCCGTCGCCAGCTCACTGCTGCTGGCCACCGCACTGCCAGCCATGGCCAGCGAATCACTCGAGACCTGGCAGCAGCAGCGCCAGCTGCAGGCCGCGTGGGCGCAGCCCGCTGCCAGCACCGCACCTGCAACCACGGCCACGGCAGCTGCCACCAGCAGCACCGCCGTTCTTGGCAATCCCGGCGATCCGGCCAGCTGGCGCAGCGACGAATTCAACGCCGATTGGGGCCTGGGCGCGATGGGCGCGGACTACGCCTATGCGCGCGGCCTGACCGGCAAGGGCGTACGCCTGGCGCTGTTCGACTCGGGCTCCGCACTGGCGCATCCGGAGTTCGCAGGACGCAATACCTCCAGCATCACCATCGGTGCCGACTGTGCGACGCCGGGCGTGGTCGCAGGGGCCGGCGCCTGCGGGCAGACCCGCGGCGAACAGCCCGGCTACAACTACTACGGACTGGGCGCCGGCGTTCCGGCCTCACTGGCGGCACGCCTGATCGCCGCCGGCCAGCCCTATGGCTTCAGCTACGCCGATCACGGCACGCATGTGCTTGGCACCATCGGCGCCAACCGCAATGGCACCGGCATGCATGGCGTGGCCTTTGGTGCGGATCTCACTGCCGCCCGCGTGTTCGGTGACACCTACTACGAGTGGCGCCTGGACCCGGACAGGTTCTATCGTCCGCGCGCGGTGTACCGCACCGATCCGGATGATGCCGCCACGCTGGACATGTATGCGCAGATCCAGGCGCAGGGTGTACGCGCCATCAATCACAGCTGGGGCATTTCCACGCGCAACATGACCGCCGCCGCGCTGGACCAGCAGTACGCCAGCATCGGTGCCGACTACGGCGTGTACGGCAGCATCTACGCCAACAACGGCGATGCCCCGGGCTCCACTCTCATCCAGGTGTGGTCGGCTGGCAACGGCAGCGGTGCGGTTGCCGGCATCACCGCCTCGATGCCGCGCTGGAAGCCCGAACTGGAACCGTACTGGCTGGCGGTCGCCAATGTCCGCCGGCCCGACACCGCCGCAGGTGAAACCGACTACGTGATCGATGGCAGTTCCAGCATCTGCGGGGTTGCCGCCAACTGGTGCATCTCGGCCCCCGGTACCGATATCGTCAGCACCATCGTCTCCGGCGATATCCAGGGCCGCATCGAGAACACCTCCGCCTACGTGCGGCTGATCATCGACAGCGAGAACACCAGCTACGTCTACGGCACCAAGACCGGCACGTCGATGGCCGCACCCCATATCACCGGCGCCCTCGGCCTGCTGATGGAGCGCTTCCCGTACCTGGACAACGCCCAGGTCCGCGACGTGCTGTTGACCACCGCACGCGATCTCGGCGCGCCAGGCATCGATGCAATCTACGGCTGGGGCATGGTCGACCTGCGCAAGGCCATCGAAGGCTATGGTTCGCTGCGCGTGGACACCAACGTGGTGATGAACCAGAGGGCCGGCGGCCTGAAGGTCTGGGAAGGCGATGCGTGGGACAACTGGACCAACGACATCGGCGGCCCCGGCAAGCTGACCAAATCCGGTATCGGTTGGCTGCGCCTGAGCGGCAACAACAGCTTCAACGGCGCCGTGGTGCAGGACGGCATGCTGGAGTTGAACGGCGCCAACACGCTCACCTCGGCGGTCGAGGTCCAGGGTGGCCGGCTGCTGCTCAACGGCAGCCTGGTCTCCACCGCCCTGACCACCACCGGCGGCGTCAGCACGGTCAGCACCAGCGGCGTGCTGGATAACAGCAACCTGGTAGTCAACGGCGGCGTGGTGTCCTTCAACGGCACGCAGGCCGGTGGCACCACCACGGTCGGCGCCAATGGCCTGTTGAAGGGCGTCGGCACGCTCGGCAACACCCGCGTGGACGGCATCATCGCGCCGGGCAACTCGATCGGCACGCTGACCATCAACGGCAACTACGTGCAGGGCGCCACCGGCGTGTATGCGGCGGAGCTGGCACCGGGTAGTCGCAGTGACCAGCTGCACGTGACCGGCACCGCCACCCTCGGCGGCACCCTGGTCGCCCTGCCGGAACCGGGCGTGTATTACCTCGGCGAACAGTTCAACGTCCTGCGTGCCGACGGTGGCATCAGCGGCCAGTTCGCCAAGACCGACTTCAGTGCGTTCTCGCCCTTCCTGCAGTTCAGCCTGGCCTACGGCGCCAATGGCACGCGCATCGACGTTGCCCGTGGCGCTTCGCTGGCCACGGCTGCCAACACGCCCAACCAGCGTGCGGTGGCGGCCGCCGCCGACCTGCTGCCGATCGCCCAGGGCCTGCCCAAGCCGCTGACCCAGCTGTTCCCGCAGCAGGTCGGTGGCGTGCTCGATGGCCTCAGCGGCGAGCTGCATCCTGCCACGGCCATCGCCCTGGTCGAGGGCAGCCGCTACGTGCGCGATGCCGCGTTGTCACGCCGTGCCGGCGCCAGCGCGCCCGGCAGCGACGTGGGTGATGCGACGGGTGCATGGGTGCAGGCCATCGGTGGCAACAGCAGGCTGGACGGTGACTTCAACACCGCCCGCACCGAGGCCAACAGCAACGGCCTGCTGGTCGGCATCGACCGCGAGTTCTCCGGCTGGCAGGTTGGCGTGCTGGCCGGTACCGGCCGTACCGACGTCAAGCAGCAGGACCGCCGCGCCAAGTCGAAGATCGACAACACGCACTTCGGTGCCTACGCCAGCCACACCTGGGGCGGCTTCGGCCTGCGCGGTGGTGTGGCGTGGAGCAAGCACGAGGTGAAGAGCACGCGTGAAGTCGCCTTCGCAGGTTTCAGTGACAGCCTGAGCGCGCGTTACGACGCCCGCACCCGCCAGGCCTTCATCGAAGCTGGTTATCGCTTCGGTGGCCCCGAAGCCGGGCTGGAGCCGTACCTGCAGGTGGCGCGCGTGGAAGTGGACCTCAAGCGCATCAGCGAACGCGGTGGAGCAGCGGCGCTGCAGGGCAAGGTGGACGACACCGGAACCACGATCGCCACCGCCGGCGTGCGCTTCGACAAGGGGCTGAAGGCTTCGTTCCAGCAGGACAGCTGGCTGCACCTGCGCGGGGGTGTCGGCTATCGTCGTGCCTCGGGGGATCGCAGCCAGGTCGCCAACCTTGCGTTTGCCAATGGCAGCTCCACGTTCGCGGTCAACGGCGCGCCGATCGCCGACAACGCGGTGGTGGCCGAACTGGGCCTGTCGGCGTGGCTGACCTCGCGCCAGCAGCTGGAGCTGGGCTACAGCGGCCAGTTCGGCAGCGAGAGCCGTGACCATGGTGCGAATGCACGCTGGTCCGTGCGTTTCTGATCTGTGCCTGCAATGCGATGAAAACAGGAGGGGCGGCCGATCGGCCGCCCCTTCTGCTTGCAGGTGACGCTCTTTCAGCTCAGGCGCACAGCGCCTGCATGGCCTGTGCTGTGACCTCGACGATCTGCCCATCCACGATGTGGACGCTGCGACCCGCGCATGCCGCCAGCTCCTTGTCATGCGTCACCATGATGATGGTCATGCCGCCCTGGTTGAGCTCACGCAGAATCTCCATGACCCCCTGCGACATCTGCGAGTCCAGGTTTCCGGTCGGCTCGTCAGCCAGCAGCAGGGCCGGCGTACCCGCGATGGCGCGGGCGATCGCCACGCGCTGCTGCTGCCCGCCCGACAGTTCGCCGGGATAGTGCGACATGCGGCTGCCCAGTCCGACCTGGGCCAGTGCCGAGACCACACGCTGCCTGCATTCGGCTGCCGCCATGCCACGGTAGCGCAGCGGCACCTCCACATTGGCCTGGATGGTCAGATCCGGGATCAGGTTGAACGCCTGGAACACGAAGCCGATCTTCTCGTTGCGCAGCGCGCTGAGCGCCGCGTCGCGCATGCCGCCAACATCCACGCCGCCGATCGCGTAGTGGCCGCCGGAAAAGCCCTCGAGCAGACCGAGGATGTTCAGCAGTGTGGACTTGCCGGAGCCGGAAGGGCCGGTAATCGACAGGAAATCGCCCTCCTGCACCGACAGGTCGATGGAGCGCAATGCATGGGTCATGACTTCACCCACCTGGAACACTTTGCTGACGCCTTGCATCCTGAGCATGGAAATTCTCGCTTGCAGATGGAAGCAGCGACCGGCCAAGGCCGCTGCGGGACTCACAACGAACGGATGGCCGACACCGGCGCGATGGCCGCGGCACGCAGCGCCGGCAGCAGTACCGCCGCCTGGCCCAGCAGCAGCAGGATCACCGCACTCACCGGCAGGTACAGCAGTGGCAGGCGCGGCAGTTCGTAGAAGCGCATCAGGGTCAGGTTCATCGCGTAGGCCAGCAGAGCCCCGGCCGCGATGCCGATGGAGACAATCAGCAGGTTCTCGATCTGGAAATAGCGCATCACATCGGTGCGCGTGGCCCCCAGCGCGCGGCGGATGCCGATCTGCTTGCGACGTTGCTCCACCCAGTAACTGGCCAGTCCGACAATGCCCAGGGCAGTGGCAGCGAGCAGTGCGATGATGACACCGCCCAGCAGCCCCATCATGACCCGGTCACCTTCGAAATGCCGCTCGCGCAGTTCGGAGATCCGCCGGCTGCCCTCGACATCGAACACCACGTCCGGCGCGACACGGCGGATTGCCTGCTGCGCATCGCGCATTACGCGGTTCATGTCGCCGGCCTCGGCGCGCACCAGATAGCGGCCGGTCAGGCGCGGCCCCTGCGATGCGGGCACGATCACCGACCAGTCCGAGCCCTTGGCTTCACCGCGGCCGGGGCGGGATACGGCCATGTGCTCGACCACGCCGATCACCCGCAGCCGGGTGTCCATCGCCCACAGGCTCTTGCCCACGGCGTTTTCGCCGGGCCAGTAGCGTTGGGCCAGCTCCTGGGTGACCAGCGCCGGGGGATTGGCCGGCACCAGTTCATCGGTCGGTGCGAACTCGTCCGCACCGGGCATGCGCCCCCCCACCAGGTGCAACTGCAGCGCGTCCAGGGCCACGGCATCGGCCAGGTAGAAATCCAGAACACCGCCGGGCACCTGCTGGTCCTCGTCCAGGTTGACGCCGGCGCGTATGCCCGGGCTGCCGAACGGCATGGCACTGACCAGCCCGGCCGCCGTCACGCCGCTCAGCCCCCGCAATGCACCAACGACCCGCGCGTTGACATCGTTGGCGCGCTCGGCATCGATGCCGTCGAGCTGGATCACCCCCAGCCGTGACTCGTCCAGGCCACTGACCAGCTGCATTGCAGCGTTCCGCTCGATCATCAGGAAGATCGCGTTGCACAGCACGGCGCAGGCCAATGCGATCTCCATCGCGATGAGGAAGGTCGCCAGGCGGTGCCGGCGCAGGGCCGAAAGTACGATGCCGATCTGCATGGTGGTTCCTCTACAGAAGCTTCAGTTGGGCGATGGGCTGGACCGCACTGGCACGGATCGCGGGAATCAGGCTCGCCAGCAGGCTGGCCAGCACCGACAGCGCCAGGGTGAACAGCAGCATGGTGGTATCAAGCCGCGCCAGGTCCGCATAGGCCACCGGCTGGCTGCGCACCGCGCTCAGGCCGAGCCAGGTCAGCAACAGGCCCAGCGTGCCACCCAGTGCCCCCACCAGCGCGGCCTCGACCACGCACTGCAGGAAGATCGCCGCGCGGCTTGCGCCCAGTGCGCGACGCAAGCCGATCTCGCCGCTGTAGCGCAGGAACTTCGCCAGCAGCAGACCGACCACATTGGCAATGCAGATCCCGAGGAAGGCGAAGGCCAGGATGGCCTGCAGCTTCACGTCGCTGGGTACCACCTGGTTGAAGTCGAGCCACTGCATCAATGAGCGCAGCCGCGTGTTGTCGGCGTGGCTGATCCGGCCCAGGGCCTTCTGCTCAGCGGCATAGTTCTGCAGGAACCGCTGATAGGCGGCCACCTTGGCGGCGCTGTCCAGCTTGACCCACAGGTGTACCCAGACACACGGCGCGGTCTGCAGCCGGCCGCGCTCCTCCGGCGTGGACCAGCAGGTGAACGGCACGAAGTCGCCGTCATTGATCTCCAGGCTGGAGGTCAGCGGCATGAACAGATCATCGGCCGAGGCGAAGAAGCCCGACGTGTTGCCGCCGCTGAAGCGGCCGCCCCGCACCTTGTAGAACAGCGGCGAGGGCCGCCAGGGCGCGAGCACGCCCACGATGCGCATCGCGGTGTCCTTGACCCGCAGTGTCTGCCCCACACTGTCGCCCCCACCGAACATCTGCTCGTTGAGCTCCGACGAGATCACCACCACACGTGCGCGCGCGTCATCCTCCTCGCGCGACCACCAGCGTCCATGCGCCAGCGGCACCGCGAACATCGTCGCGAAGTCGGTGGTGGTGGAGATCGATGAGCGGATGACCGGTGGCGCGCTGCCCTGATCGGGCCGCAGCTTGACCGGATTGGTGACCAGCAGTGTCTGCTGGTCCGCGCGCCCGGACGACCACAGGTCGTAGGCCGAACGATAGTCCAGCACGTCGTACGGCTCGCGGCCCTTCGAGTTCGGGTTGGCATCCAGCTGGGGGTAGTAGAGGTCACCGCTGCGCCCGGGCAAGGGATCGCCGGACAGCAGGTAGACCACGGTCAAGGTGGTCATGCTGGCCCCAATGCCCACCGCGATGGCCAGCACCATCAGGGCGGTGATGGCCTTGCTCCGCAGTGTATTGTGCAGCGCCACCTGCGCGCAGTAGACCAGCCTGCGCATGCCCGCACCCTTTTCTGCACCCTGTATCGACTTCATGTCATGCCTCTCCCCGGACGTGCACGGGCGTGACCCGTGCCGGTTGCCACATGGACCTGCCAAGTTCGTGTACGTGATCGAATCGGGCGCGGTAGGCCTCGGCGCCGTGCATGATCATCACCAGCATGCGGCCATGGCTGCGTGCGAAGATCGCGTCCATCGCAATCTCGCGGCTGGCCGTATCGAGGTTGGCGACCGGCTCATCAAGAATGTAGAGGTCGGCGTCCTCGCCCAGCACCATCGCCAAGGCGATCTTCTGCTGCTGCCCTGCCGACAGGGTTTCCGGCAGGCTGTCGGCGATCCCGTCGCCGTCCATCCCCAGTCGCGCCAGCAGCACCGGATCGGCGCCGAGGTCGCGCACCTTCAGCGGAGGGAACTGCAGAGGAAGCGTGATGGCGCGGATACGCGCCGGTCGCAGCAGCTGGCCGGCGACGGGCTGGAAGTACCCGGCCAGGACGTTGGCCAGGGTCGTCTTGCCGCTGCCATTGTCGCCAATCACCAGTGCACGTTCACCGGGTGAAAGGGCCAGGGTGAAATCCGAAAACACGGGAGTGGCGCCGTACCCGTAGCCGATCGACGTCGCCAGCAGACCGCCATCAACGTGCGTGGCCGACGCCGCGGCTGCCGGCGCGGTCATGAACTCCGCCACCCGCACCACCACCACACCGTGGCTGTGCATCTCGGCAATGTTCTTGAAGATGCCGATGAGCGTCGTGGCTGAGCGCCAGAAGGCGTTCATGAAGGCGATGAACGAACCCAGTGTCATCTGTTGGCGGAACACGAACAGTGCGCCGACGAAGATCGAGCAGACATCCGAGATCACCATCGTCAGGTCGCTCGCACCCTGCAGGGTCCTCACCACCCTGAAGCGCTGGTAGGTCGAATCCAGCACCTCGCGCAGGCTGCGGTCATGGGCCTGCACCGTCCTGGGGCCCAGGCCGAACGTACAGACCATCTTGAAGGCAGACACGGCCCGGGTCAGCAAAGAAACCAGTTCGGCCTCGCGGTCACGCTCCACCACGGTCAGCTCGCGGATGCGTCGGCCGACCAGCACGCTGACAGTGGTGGCGATGGGAATGATGGCCATCAGCACCAGGAACGCACGCCAGGAGATGATCAGCAGGGCTGCGATCAAGGCGACGAATGTCACCGCCTGGGTCAGGGTGGTGCGTGCGACCGACAGCATCGGCACCACGCCATCCTTCACGTCCGAGCGGATCCGCGCCACATAGTAGCCAGCCCCCTTCTGCACCACCTCGTCATAACTGCGGCCATAGTAGGCGGTCAGCAACGAGGTCCCGATCCGCTCCACGATGCGGTTATCCACGCGCTGCTGCCACAGCGCGCAGCTGTAGTTGCCCAGGTTGGTCACCAGGCACAGCAGCAGATATGCACCGGTAAGCAGCAGGAAGCGATTGAAATCCTGCCGGCTGGCGGCCTCGTCGAAGATCGCGCGGATCAGCAGCGGATGCAGCAGCCCGCCCAGTCCGCCGAACATCGCGGTGGTGGCGGCCACCGCAAGGTAGCGCCCGCGGAGGGGGCCGAGCAGGATCGCGAAGCTGGCGAGGATGGCGCGCACGCTGTGCCGCTGCGCGGTCTGCTCGCGCTGAAGTGGCTGTCCGGCCGGGTGCGGGCGCGCATTCATGCAACCGCCGCCTGCCCCACCCCGACTCCGTCCACTTCCCGTACCACCGCGCCATGCACATCGAGTGCATCCAGGAAGAACTCATCCGGCGCCAGCGTGTCGTACCGATGCAGGGCGCGGATCACTCCGGCGATGCCGGTACCGTGGTCGAAGGAAATGCGGAACAGATTCTCGCCCGGCACCGCCGCCATTCCCTCCTCCTCCTCGAACAGATACAGATCGACGATGCCCTGGTACGGTCGCTCCGCCATCTGCAGGTACCTAGGGTCACCGGAGTAGAGATGGGCGTCGACAAACACATCCAGCATGCCCGACAGGCCATACAACAGGCCGCAGAAGCCGGAATACTTGCGATGGAAGTCATCCACCAGCCGATTCACGTCCTGCCACAGGCCGTAACGGATCGCGACCTTGGCGATGCCCGCAGTCCCCTGCTCCAGATAGGGTTCATAGGTGTTGACCTCTTCCGGTGAGCTGGGGAAGGTGGTCACTCCGGTCTCCAGCTCGAAGCCGTAG
Organism: Stenotrophomonas sp. YJH_SMC_127; assembly: GCF_059372445.1. Classification (NCBI taxonomy): domain Bacteria; kingdom Pseudomonadati; phylum Pseudomonadota; class Gammaproteobacteria; order Lysobacterales; family Lysobacteraceae; genus Stenotrophomonas; species Stenotrophomonas sp. YJH_SMC_127. The sequence goes on from NZ_JCAFVO010000001.1 coordinate 1,132,479, forward strand.
GAGAGATCGTGTCGCAGTGCCTGCTCGCCAAGCACGCGCCATGCCGGATCACCACTGAGCTGCGACAGCCTCAGCAGGAACAGCGCCACGCCGGCCTGGCCGTAACCCATGCCGATGCGGACGCCACCTTCGTCCTGCCAGTAGGCACCCCGCTCTCCGTGGTGGACGGTGTCTGCAAGCCGCCGCGCCAGCGACAGCGCCCTGTCGAGATGCCCGGGCAGGCCGGTCGCGTGATGCATGGCCAGGTGCGCCATTCCGATACCCGCCATGCCGTGATAGAGCGAGTGATGCGCATGCAACAGGTCACTGCCGTCAGCGCTGTCGAGCAGGCTGCGGGCGAGTTCCACCTCGCCACGCAGCAGCGCCGACCAGGCGATGCCGGCAAGGCCGGTGAGGAACCCCGGCGGTAGCGATCTGCGATCCAGGGCCTGCAGCTCCTGCGCATAGCGCTCCATCACCGCCGGCGACGGCTGATGACCCACCCCATGGAAGGCGTGGATCACACCGGTCGCCCCCAGACCAAGGCTCATCGTGTTGGTGGAGTGCGCGAACGGATCAAGTGGGAACAGCGTCCGCTCCGGCTGCAGCCGGCTGTGTGCATCCATGAACGCGAGCAGCCGCCGGATACACTGGCGCGGCGCCGGCAACGGGCGCTGCGGCGACGAGAACGGCGCCTGCAGGGTCGCCGGCTGCTGCAGCAGCTGTGCGGCCTCTTCCAGGTCGATACGGTCGTCCACCAGCGCCTGGATGACCTCGGCCACTGGCGTGTGCTGCCAGCCGATGTCCTCCATCATCACCGGCAGCACCTTCTGGAACAGGTCGGTGCGGATGTAGGCCATGGCCATCAGCGGGAACAGGCAGTAGAACATCACCACCGCGGTCGCATAGCGGTCATCCCTGAAACAGCTGGCGCGCTTGCGACCCTTCATGATCCGGCGGAATCCGGGCGTGTGGATGTCATCCCACTCATCGCTGCCGTCCAGGAACGCGGCCTCCAGGTCGATCAGGCGCACACGCATGTCGCTGCGGTCGACCATGATGTTGGACGGCGAGATGTCACCGATCACCACTCCCACCTTGTGTGCGCGGTCGACCGCGCGAAGCAGACCGGTGAAGATGGTCACGCACATCCCGTAGTAGTCACTACCATCGCGTGCGCTGGGACGGGCCTTCATCAGCGGCGAATGCTTGAGCATCAGCTCGCGAAGATCGAATGCATCCAGGCGCTCTTCCACCAGATAGCTGTTTTCCCAATCGGTGAATGCATCCAGGCAGCGCGGCGAGGCGCCCACCGGGCCCAGCAACTCCAGATTGCGTCGTTCGCGTGCCAGGCGGCTGGTGGCGTCGAGCCCTTCCCCGTGCATTTCCACATGGGGCCGCGCCTCCTTGATGACCACTTCCTCCCCGGTGACCTGGTCCAACGCCAGGTAGACCCCGCCCGTGTTGGAGAACCCAAGCGCGGCCTGCACCTGATAGCGGCCCTCCTTCAACGTCATCTCGCCGGGATCATCCTCGCTGGGGAACGGGTCGGTTTCCCAGGCAGGCACCTCGAAATAGGGATTGCGCAGGTCGGGAACATGGCTGCCGTCGGGCGCGACCAGCATCGGCACCTTCTGGCCGATGAAATCAAGCCGGTACACCTGGCGCATGCCGCCATAGCGGTAATACAGGCAGCGGCAGTCCTTGTAGCGTCGATCGGACAGGATGTACGAGCCATCTTCGTCCTTCAGCGCCCCATGCAGCTGCTCGATGAAGCGCGTGAAGACCGCAAGGTCCAGCGGATAGAGCGTGATGAACTTGCCCGAGCCACCGCGTGGCCAACGCTTGGAGCTCATCATGCGCAGCGTGTTCATGTCATTGGCGAACTTGAACTTCACGCGCTCGGCCAGGGCCATCCGGGTGACGGTGCGCAGCAACCGCTGGCAGTTCTCCTGCGTGGCTGAAACGTGGATCTTCCAGCCTTGCGGCGGCAGGTTGCCGGCGACCGGGTCGCCATGCGTCGCCAGGTGCGACCAGACACCGATGCGATGGATCGTCCACGCCATGCCGGCCGCCTCGATCTCCGCTTCAACGATACTGCGGAAATCTTCGCTGGGCCGGTACTGGTTGTAGCTCAATTCGTAGAACCGCTCGTCGCCCCCCACATAGGCGGCCTTGTCCATGTGGCGTGCTTCACGCAGTGATCGTTGACGCGCTGACATCGTCTCTCCCTGGTCGGTTCCACGGCTCATTTGCCCGGTGCACACATCCCCGAACGCCTCGCACATGCGCGATGGATGCATTGCGGGCGCTCCAGCCTGCAGGCATCGCAAAATGCGGAATGCGGATTCCCTGCCTGCTTCATTCGTAAGCACGGCGTGAAATCCGCCGGCTATCGCTGCAATGCAGCCGCCCGGAATGTCCCTGCAGATCGATGATTGCCACCGTACCTTGCCGCTACATTGCGCAGGCGATTCTCATTCCACAATTGACTTGACTCATTCCAATCGGCAATGCCATTTTCCATCCGCCACGTATAGACCGGGGTTCTTCAGCAACTGCAACAGGGCTTTGAGATTGCGTGGTGCAATCGCGCAGTGAATCATTTCATTGCGTAACGCGTGGGAGGCACGCATGCCTCCCGATCCCATGTACGACTAAGGAGAGTTGATATGAATCGCGTCCTGAATCTGCAGCGCCTGATGATCGAAAACCAGCAGGAAAACCTGGGCAACAGCTGCAGCAGCTCCGACAGCAACTGCTGCAACGGCTAAGCCTCTCCGGCTTGCCTGAGGTGGTGGTGCGCGCCCACCACCTCGACATCTGCCACAGCGTGATGCACCGCCACGTGGCAGGTCTCCATACGACGTAGAGATCGCTTGGCAGGCAGCCGTCCGCTGCCCGCGCTGCGCGTCCTGCATCTGCCAATGCCAGGACAGGCATCCCGGGGGGGGGGATGATCAGCCAGCTGCAGCACGTGCTGCAGCCGTGACCATTGCTCGGCCCCGCTGCGACCTCACCACCATGACGGACGCTACGCAGTGCGCCTGCACGCCCGCCGGATCCAGCAATCAGGAAAAGACGCAGCATGCGCATCCTCGTGGCCATGGACGACGCCGAACTTGCACAGGCGCTTCGCAACGTATTGCAGAGCCGCAACATGCTGGTGGACCTCGTGGCAACCTGGTCACTGGCCAAGGCCGCGGTACAGGCCGTGGAGTACCGCGCCCTCATTCTCGACCGCTGGCTGCCCGAAGGCGATTCACTGAAGCTGGTGCAGATCGTGCGCGGCTTGCGTACCTGGCTGCCCATTCTGCTGTTGGGGCGCCACAACCACGCTGCCGACTGCATCGCTTGCCTGGATGCCGGTGCCGATGACTACCTGCCCACGCCGTTCGAGTTCGACGAACTGGCCGCGCGGCTGCGCGCGATTACCCGGCGCCTCGACGCTGATGCCGGCCACATTCTGAGAATCGGCAATTTCACGTTCGATTTTTCCAACCGCATGGCATTGGTAGGCGGTGCGCCCCTGAGCCTGCCGCGTAGCCAGCTGCTGCTGCTGGAAGCGCTTTGCGCCCGCCAGGGCCGGATCGTCCGCCATGAAGTGCTGAGTGCTGCCGTGCACCTGGCCGGCGCCGACGGCGGTACCACCGTGTTGGATCCGCACGTATCACGCCTGCGCCGTGCCCTGCGCTCGGCCAGTGTCAGCATCGAGTCCAAGCGTGGGCTGGGCTACATGCTGAACGACGACGCGGCCTGATCAAAGGCCATCGGCGCGGGCCGCAAATGCAACAGCCGGGGCGGTAAACCGCCCCGGCTGCCAGTCCCGCTGATTGGGCCGACCGCTGCGGTCAGGCGGCCTTCATTGCGTGCTTTCGCGCACGCATGACGTTGTGGCACTCCTGCACTTCCGGAAGCAGCTGGGTCACTTCCTGGCGCACGGCCGGCGGCAGCTCGTTGTCCTGCAGCACATCCTTGAACGCGCCCAGCAGGCGGTCCTCGGATTCTTCAAGTTCAGCCACGTAGCCATAGTTGGTGTCACCGAAAGCGGCTCGAACCTTGCCGTAGAACTGCTGCATCGAACCGACCACGGTGCCATGTTCGGCCGGCTTGCCACCGCTGGCGGCCACTGAGCCGCTCAACGCCGCCACGATGCGGCCCTTGACGCCAGCGATGCGGGTGAACAGTGCCGACAGCTCGGCATCCTTGACCTTGGTGGCCGCTTCTTCATAGAACGACTTGCCATCGCGGGCGATTTCGATCAGGTCGTTGAGGCGATGTTCGATGGTGGACTGGGTGCTCATGGCGTCGCTCCTGTGTGCTCGAAAGTCAGTGGAGAATGGCAGTGCATCTGCATTGCCTTCGACCCCACTGTGTGCAATCGCGTGTGCCAACCAGGTGAGCACGAATTGATGCACGCATCACCATGCGAAACACCTGCTGACTTCGTCATTTCAAGCATCGTCGGCTTTCACGGAATCTGAGCGCGTTGCACGCGTTACCACGGTGCGGTGACGATGATCAGGGTGACCAGCAGCGCGATTGCCAGGATCACCAGCAGCACGTGCCATTGCTTCCAGGTGGGTCTCGGCTTTCCAGGCGTATTCATCGATGGGCTCCTGCGCAGGCGGGGAATGGGGTTGCCAGACTGAAGCGCAACGGCATCGCACAACGTCGACGTGAGGTGCACGTTTCGTGCAGACCTTGCTGGAATATCGGGCCGCATCGGCCTTCCGCACCCGTGCCTGGCGGCATATTCAGCAAGTACCACACCCGACACCGCCAGCAGGCTGCCACCCAGCACCCCATCCGCTGAGTGACTCACCCAGCAGCAGCACCGCCAGTGCGGTGGTCACGATCGGCACCAGGCTGAAGAATCCCGAAACGCGCGCCGCGCCCAACCGCGAAAGACCGGTCATCCAGCTGAGGGGCGCAAGGATCGATGCACACACCGCAGCGAAACCGAAACAGCCCACCGCGGTCAGGTTGTTCACTCCGGCAGCTGCACCGGCAGCAGGATCAGCGATGCCGCCGTGGCCTGCAGGAACAGTGACTCCAGCACCGTCAGCGGAATCTTCCGGCGCTGCATCAGCACGATGCAGGCGGCAAATGCACGGCCGAATCCGTGGCCGAGATCGCGCAGCGGCCTCACATGAGCGTGCGCACGCTGGAGCGCATGGCGCGCAGTGAACTGGGCATGTCACTCGGCGGCCGGCGTGGGCGTGTGAAGTTCGTGCGCGCCACCGAGGCGCTGTGCACACGCAAGCCGATCAGCCGCATCGCCGGGGAGCTGGGCTATTCAGGCGTCAGCGCGTTTGCCGAAATGTTCAAGCGGCACGCGCAGTGCACGCCCGATCAGTATCGGGAGCAGCATCGGGCCGGGTGAAGGCCCGCATCGAGGGCTGTCGATTTCCCGCCCCGTCGCTCGTCGGAACAGGAAAGGCAGGCCCATCGGCCTGCAGGAGCGCTCCAATGCCACCGATCCTCACCGCCTTCGCCGCCTCCCCCGACCGGGGCCAGGGCCTGGCCCGTGACATGCGCGTGCGCTGGGCGCTGGAGGAACTGGCCGTGGCCTATGACGTACAACTGCTCAGCTTCGCCGAGCTGAAGCAGCCCGCGCACCTGGCACGGAATCCGTTCGGGCAGATTCCCACGTGGCAGGAGGGCGACCGGACCCTGTTCGAATCCGGCGCCATCGCCCTGCACCTGGCCGAACAGCACCCCGGCCTGCTGCCGCGCGATCCGGACGCCCGCATGCGCGCGATCATGTGGGTGTTCGCTGCGCTGAACACGGTGGAGCCCCCCATCGTCGAGCGCTCCATGGCCTGGGTGCTTGAGCGCGAGCAACCCTGGTACGCGCAACGGCTGCCAATGCTCGATGAGCGGGTCCGGACGCGGCTGGCCCAACTATCGACGTGGTTGGCCAGGACAACGTGGCTGGACGGCGAATTCAGCGTGGGCGACCTGATGATGGTCTCGGTGCTGCTGCGCCTGAAGAGCAGCGGCCTGCTCGACGAGTACCCACAGGTCGCCACCTATGTGGCCCGGGCCACGCAGCGGCCCGCCTACCAGCGTGCGTTTGCTGCGCAGCTGGCGGTTTTCCAGGACGCCTAGCGCTGCGCCTCCTCCCAGGCAACAAGGGGCCAGCAGTCACGCAGGCCCCATGCGTTACTTCAATCGACGCGATCTCCAGTTCAGGTAACCCCGCCAGCCAAAGGGAGCACTAAAAAGCGCAACCGCACCGCACGCCAGCAGGCCGTTGAACATCCAAGGGGTCAGCTCCGGGGAACCTGCCGACATGGATGGAAACACGAACCCGCATAGCAGTGCTCCCACAAAGGAAGTACCGAATATGACCGTGGAACCCAGGCCTGGTGAAACTCGCATCGATCTATTCCTCATCAGTTCCGGTTGCAGGTCACCTTGACCTCGGTCAGCCTGATCGTGCTGGTGCAGGTGACAGACTGATTGCCCGCCCCCGTCACCGGGACACCGATGTTGTTGAGCGCATTGACGAAGCTTCCCATATCGGTGGCATTCCCATTCGGGAATTCGAAGCGATGCGTAACGCCGCCTCGCCCCTCGCTCAACTGTGTAACGCTAAGCGGAATGGAGTTACCGAACCTGTCCTTGTAAAGGAGGGCGTTGGGCTCCCAGCGACGGTTGATCATGCTGTAGTTGTAGGAAGCGGTAGACCCGTCAGCATAGCGGATCTTCTGCGGCGCCCAGACATCGATGCCAAGCGAGTACGCGCCGGAAGCCAGGTAGATGTAAGTCTCGAAACGCTGCCCCAGATGCTGGCTGACCGCATCCCTTCTCTGCGGATTCTGGATGTCATCGTACACATTGGTCGGGTAGCCGGGCTCAGACAGGCTGATCACCGATTGAGCGACTATGCGCTTGAACTGAAGATAGTTGATCGCCGGTTGCTCGACCGGGAGCTCGTCGATGATGACGAAGGGTTCGCAATCCATCGCGCCGGGTTCCATTTTGTCGCAACGGATGCCGCCTTCACGATCACGCATGACGCTGAACTTTCGTGCCATGTTGCCCGATGGATTCAGTATGTAGAGGATCCTGTGCGACGGCATACTTCATGAGCATCGCGCGCCACACGCGATGTCACTACCGCTTTGAAGGATTGAGAGCGCTTGCCATACCCGGCACTTCTCCCGCAGCGACGACACTGTCAGTGCAACCTGCGCCGGCAGGCGGCCTGCACCAGCATCAGCTGCGCCACCAGGACCAGCATCGCGCAGCCCGACAGCAGCCACGGATCGATGTACCACTGTTCGTTGAAACTGAAGTCGCCGGCGGAAATGCGCTTCCAACCGTTGAAGTGCTGCATCGCCGCCACCACGAACGCGAAGGCGCCCGCGCTGTACGACAGCCAGGGCACCACGATGCCGCCCGGGTGCGCGAACAGCGTCAGCAGGCCCAGCACGCCGATGACCGTGCGCTGCACGCGGCAATATGGGCAGACATAGGCCATCCCGCTCCATTCCACCGCCCAGGCCAGCAGGCTGACCAGCACGGCCGCGGCCGCGGCGGCATACAGCATCGTGGGCGTGATCGTCCTGCCTGCATCGTGTGCCATCCCGCGCTCCTTCGTTCAAAGACCCCCGGCAGGGTAGCAGCGTGGCAGGCTCAATCCTTCTTGAAGACTGTGCGCTTGCCGATCGGGCTGCCCTTGCGCGCCGTCGGTCGCGCCAACCCGGGAATCAGGAAGTCGGTGACCTTGTGGCCCTTCTGGATCCTGGAAGCGAGCCAACGCGGCATGCGCCCGCGGCCGGACCAGGTCAGCCGCTTGTATTCCGGGTCTCGGTATTTGGCGGCCACTTTGCCGGTTCTGCGCCGTGCCGGTTTCCGGCTGGGTGCGCCCGCTTCGATGGCTTCATCGCCAAAGAGTTCTTCGAGGGTATATCCCGCTTCCGCCGCGGCGGCTTTCAGCATACGCCGCACCGCGCTGGCAGGACGGCGGTTGGAAATCAGCTGCTTCCGCTGTTCAGCGGCAACCACCAAGGCGCCCAGCTCCCGCAGGCTGAGCGATTCAATATCGATCGTCATGCTGGAAAGGTCTACTGCCGCGCGGCGCCTGTCAAGGCGGCTTGCCCCCGCGTAGACACGGGCTTCACTGCGGGTGGGCTCCGATCGCCTTCGTCGGCCATCCCCGAGGACATCCCTGTGAGCACCTCATCGCATTCGCTTGCCTACCTGCTTGCGCGCATCCTGCTGATGGCGCTGTTCCTGGTCTCCGGGCTGGGCAAGCTCGGCGATCTCAGCGGCACCCAGGCCTATATGGAAGCCATGGGCGTGCCCGGCATCCTGCTGTGGCCAACGGTCGCCTTCGAGATCGGCAGTGGCCTGTGCATCCTGCTCGGCTTCCAGACCCGGCTGGTGTCGATCGTGCTGGCGGGCTTCAGCCTGGTCACCGCTTTCATCTTCCACCACAACTTCGCCGACCAAACCCAGCAGATCATGTTCCTGAAGAACCTGGGGCTGGCCGGTGGGTTCCTGCTGCTGGCCTGCACCGGGGCCGGGCGCTACAGCATCGACGGGCGCGGTCGGCGCGGGTAAGCCTCGATTCGAGGTGTGCACGCGCTAGCGGCGAAGTTCGGCCTCTGGCGCCAGCGTGTGGATCACCTTGCCCTGTGCATCCAGGAACTCGATGGCACCGTAACCCTCGGCCATGAGGGTCCGGCCACGTTGAAGGCGCGCTTGTACTGCAGGCCATCGATGATCGGCGCCGGCGTCTTGACCTGGGTGATTCGCCAGCGTCGGACGCGAATGCCGGAACGCATTGCGATGCAGCCAGAACGAAGGACGTACAAGCACTGCGCATCATGCGATCTCCTGTCGGGATCGGAATCAGCATCCGCACGCCAAGCATGCCTGTGGTCGACGACCCCGCGCGGTGACACCGGCATGCTGGCGATGGGTCGACACCATCCCGTCAACCACGCCCCCCGACGTCGGCCTTCCCCCTGTGCACGCCGCCGGACACGGAAATGATCCCGGCATGCGGACGGGGACATGCCGACAATGCCCTGGAACACCTTGCGGAAGGCGCTCACGTCGTCGTATCCAACTCTCACTCGCGCGGCGTTGGATTACTTGTCCCGCTGCGAGTCCGCACCGTCACTCGAATTCTTAACTCTTCAGAATTCGACCAAGCCACCTTTGTCCCAGATGGCCCACAAAACAGCATGATGGCGCCCTACGGATTCAGGGATTTCGTTCATCTTCATGCGTGACATCGGACAGTTCTACGTAATCAGCGTCGAGGGAGTGACGCGGGCAGACGGCACCCTGCTGCAGGTCACCCGAATCGATTGCTCCTGCATCAAGTGTTCCTGGCAGTTCAGGGCCATTCCCAACCATGGCCTTGTCGATCTCGACGGTGCGGCTGCCCTCAGTTGCCCAACCTGCGGCAATCACCAGTCAGTCAGCCGCGCACGGCTTGAAGAGCTCAATCGACGCAGCGACGAATAGCCTGCACTTCAACCATCCATCAACACAGCACCGACACGACCGATACCCGGTGGGCCCTATCGTTCGCCAACAAGCACCCCCCGGCATTCCCATGAGTCATACCGGCATTTTTCAGATCACCGATCTCACCTACAAGGCTGGGGAGCAGGGCGACCTGGCCCGCGCACTGCAGATCGTCGCCACCTGCACCGCCTGCGGATCGACGAGCGTGTGGGACGAGCATGAGATGGAACACGTTGCCGGTGGAACCGTGCTGTCATGCCGTGGCTGTGGTGTCCGCCAGGCCATCAGCAACGCGCGCCTTTCTGGCTGCGCTTCCGACATCCGCCATCCGCGCCGCTGAGCGGCGCGCAGTTCGTACTGCGTAGCCGCCGGCAGGGGCAGTCGTTCACTCGGCTTTTACAACGCTGCGACGTTTCAAGCGACAACGCGCACTGATGCATCTGCCTGCATCCAAGGGCCGCGCCAGCGCGTATGTAGGATGCCCGCGCCTTGCGGGCATCCCATAGAGGAACGCGCCGTGAAAGCCCTTCAGCGGATAGCCGCCACAGTCAGCTTCGCCGTACTCGTCTCAGCCACTTCAATGAGCTTCGCCGCCAGTACCGTGATGGTCGGCGGAGCGGAGATGTATCCCACCAGGACCATCGTCCAGAACGCCATCAACTCCAAGGACCACACGACCCTGGTCGCTGCGGTCAAGGCAGCGGGCCTGGTCGATACCCTCAATGGCGCCGGCCCCTTCACTGTCTTCGCGCCCACCAATGCAGCCTTCAGCAAGCTGCCCGCAGGTACGGTCGATACGCTGGTGAAGCCTGAAAACAAGGCACAACTGACCAAGATCCTGACCTACCACGTGGTGCCAGGCAATTACAGTTCAGCGCAGCTGATGGCCGATGCCAGGAAGCACGGCGGCAAGGCCACGCTGAAGACCGTTGAAGGTGAATCCCTCACCGTCGCACTGCATGACGGCAAGCTGTGGGTCATCGATGCGAAGGGCGGCAAGGCGGGGATCAGCATTGCCGACGTCGGCCAGTCCAATGGCGTGATCCACGTGATCGACACCGTGTTGATGCCGAAGTAGTTGCAAGCAGCAGGACGAGCACATGCGCGGCAGCCGCATCGCGGCTGCCGCCGTCTCCTCCCATGAATCAGCATCGCGGCTGCGGGGCGGGTGACGCGCTACCTCATGTATCAGGAGCGTGCAGCGGCGTTGGGGCCTTGGTATCCCTGTCAGTCAGAAGGGGGCCTTGGATTCCAGGTGATTACCTGACGTCGTAGATCTCGCATTCGGTTGGGACCATCGGTTCTCAATGCTCGCTCGCCAGCTCGCAGAAGGCAGCGGGTGCCTCCATGGGGAACGTTGCGCCTTTCTCGCGACTGCGCTGGCGGACGCGATCACGACGAATGTCATGCGGGGTATCCAGGAGATGCACCACCAGATCGTAGGCTGCCCCCCCTGACCTGCGCGTCGAAGAGGGTCTTCGTACCAACTCGAGAACCCACAGGCCGTAATACTCCAGTGGTCAACTTAGAAGCCAGCCAAATTGACCATGAGGGAAGCAGCCATGCAACTGGAAGACATCGAGCGCATAGGCGACTACGTCATGCCGGAGCGCCCTGCAGTACGCTCAGATCTCGCACTGATCTTCGGAACTCGGCACGGAGTGGAGGATTTCTGCCAGGCAGTAGTCACCCTGTGGCACAAGAGAATGTTCCGGAAGGCAGTCGTTTCCGGTGGCATGACCGCAGGTCTTCACGATTCAGAAGCCGAAACCATGGCTACCCGCCTCATGGAGTTGGGAATTCCAGAGCATGTGCTCATCATCGAGCCGCTCGCCATGAACACTGGTGAGAACGTATGGCGCTCGCGCGAGCTTGCCGAGCGCATGCTGCCTCTCGAAGAGAGACGGAGCGTCATTGCCATCGGAAAAATCTGTTCCGCGCGTCGATATCTGATGACAATGGCCCGTCATTGGCCAGGGCCAATCGTTACCGCGCAGTGGGTCAACTATTTCGCGGTGGACAAGAGTGACTGGCACCTGGATCCGGAGTTCGCCGAACGCGTCAGGGCCGAGTACGTGAAGATCCCGCACTACATAAGGAGGGGATTCCTGATCGAGCTTCCAGAAAGCTGATCCAGGTGCTGCCAAGGCACGCTGCACGCATCACGCCACGACGCCGTGTGCTGTTCAGGGCTACCGAGCGGCAACACCGGGCCTGGCCAGCCCGAAGTCTCAATGCAACGTAAGGATCCCAGTACTTCCTGTAGGCCATTATCTTGCCGCTTTCGAGCGTCACCATGGAGATATGGTCCTGGCGATAGAGTTAGCCGGCGTGGCCGCCTCCGTGTACTCTCCGCGCACCTGCCGGCGAGGACCAACCATTCGTTTCTTGCTGCCTTCCTTGTCATGGCAACAAGTGTCCATTGCCTGTCGATGCGCAGTAAATCCGGTGGAACCCTATCGGCGCCCGAGAATTATTTCCGATGCTTTTTCCGCCGACGCGGTAGAGGCATCGGGCCCGACGCCCAAGCACCTGCTTCTTATGGTGGGCCCACCAGGATTCGAACCTGGAACCAAGGGATTATGAGTCCCCTGCTCTAACCGTTGAGCTATAGGCCCGGCGCAGCGTCACAGTGTAGTGGAGGCCGCGCTCGATCGGCTACCCGGCAGCGGCAAACGCCTCCGAAATACGCCCCAGCCGCCTCTCCGCCGCTTCCGCGAGCCATACCTGCCGCCTCAGGCATGCCTGGAACAACGCAACCATCCTTCTGATCTGCTCCAGTCCCTGTTGGTTGTCGCCGCTGAAGCCGGCAAGCAATCCGGCCTCCGACAGCGTCAGCAGCGCATACGTCGTACGGCGTGCAAATCCCAATCGATCCTCGCACTCATCCCGCATCACCTTATCCCAGTCCAGCAGCGGCGGGAAATCGGTTTGCACGGGCTCGGGAACATCGTGCTCCACATCATTCATGGCGTGACTCCAGATGCATGACGAATCAATGCCGCAGGCCGTACGAGTTGCACGTGACCTGCCGCGCGCTTGCATCGGCGCCGGTGATGACCGGCCCGCCTACGGGATGTGTTGAGCATCTGCGCGATCAGCGTGCGACCGTCGCAGGAAAAATTCAAACGGTAGATGCGACATCGGCAAGCCCCGTCGGGCATGTCCAGGCACCCAAAAAGAGAAACCCCGCACCAAGCGGGGTTTCTCTCAACGCTTCAACAGCCGCTGGAAATCAATCGATATCCAGGAAGCTGCGCAGCTGCTCCGAGCGGCTCGGGTGACGCAGCTTGCGCAGCGCCTTCGCTTCGATCTGGCGGATGCGCTCGCGGGTCACGTCGAACTGCTTGCCGACTTCTTCCAGCGTGTGGTCGGTGTTCATGTCGATGCCGAAGCGCATGCGCAGCACCTTGGCTTCCCTCGGGGTGAGGCCGGCCAGCACGTCGCGCACGGTTTCAGACAGGTTGATGTTGGTGGTGTTCTCGATCGGGGACTCCACGTTGGTGTCCTCGATGAAGTCGCCCAGATGGGAATCCTCGTCGTCGCCGATCGGGGTTTCCATCGAGATCGGCTCCTTGGCGATCTTCATCACCTTGCGGATCTTGTCTTCCGGCATGTCCATTTCCTTGGCCAGCTCCTCCGGCGTGGCCTCGCGACCGTACTGCTGGAGCATCTGGCGGGAAATGCGGTTCAACTTGTTGATCGTCTCGATCATGTGCACCGGAATACGGATGGTGCGCGCCTGGTCGGCAATCGAGCGGGTGATCGCCTGGCGGATCCACCAGGTGGCGTAGGTCGAGAACTTGTAACCGCGGCGGTACTCGAACTTGTCCACGGCCTTCATCAGGCCGATGTTGCCTTCCTGGATCAGGTCGAGGAACTGCAGGCCACGGTTGGTGTACTTCTTGGCGATCGAGATCACCAGGCGCAGGTTGGCCTCGACCATTTCCTTCTTGGCCTTGCGCGCCTTGGCTTCACCGTAGGCCATGGCACGGCTGATTTCCTTCAGCTCTTCCAGGTCCAGCTGGGTCAGCTTCTCGATGTCGATCGTCGCCTGCTGTTCGGCGATGATCTGGTCCTTCACTTCGCGCAGGGCCGACGACCACTTCTGCTTGCGCTTCAGTGCGTCTTCCACCCACTCCAGGTTGGTCTGGTTGCCTTCCCAGGAGCGGATGAAGTCCTTGCGCGGCATGCGCGCGGTGACGGTGGCCAGGTTCAGCACGCGTCGCTCATGGGCCTTGATCGACGCCATGGTGTCGCGCAGCTGCTTGGTCAGCACGTCGGTCAGCGGCAGCGGCAGCTTCAGGGTGACGAACACCGCCGACATCTCTTCGCGCAGGCGCGGCAGGTTCTTCTTGTCGCCCTTGGTCGCCGCCTTCTTGAAGGCATTGAAGGCATCGCTCAGCGCCTGCATGCGCGCAGCGACTTCCTCCGGATCCGGACCGGTCGGTGCGGCTTCTTCCTCGCCACCCTCGACGTCATCGTCCTCGTCCTCGTCGCCTTCTGCGTCGGCATCGCTGCTGTCATCGGCAGCGACCGCCGGCGGCGCCGGCTCTTCGTCGGCCAGGTCGTTGAAGCCGACGATCACTTCGGCTAGGCGCTTCTTGCCTTCCTTGTGGGCCTCGTAGTCGGTCAGCAGCGATTCGACCGAAACCGGGAACTGGCCCAGGGCGGCCTGGACCTGCGAAAGGCCTTCCTCGATGCGCTTGGCGATGGCGATTTCGCCTTCGCGGGTCAGCAGCTCGACCGTGCCCATTTCGCGCATGTACATGCGCACCGGGTCGGTGGTACGGCCACCTTCGGTGTCGAGCGCGCTCAGCGCGGCGGCAGCTTCTTCGGCCGCGGTGTCATCGACTTCGCGGTTACCGGTGTTGCCGTCGTTGAGAAGCAGGGTTTCCACATCCGGCGCAACTTCATGGACATCGATGCCCATGCCGTTGATCATGCCGATGATGTCTTCGATCTGTTCCGGGTCGACCATGTCGTCCGGCAGATGGTCATTGACTTCGGCGTAGGTCAGGTAGCCCTGTTCCAGGCCCTTGCTGATCAGTTGCTTGATTTCGGATTGGGCAGGACGTTCGTTGGCCATGTAGTGCTCGCGCCACCGGCTAGGGAGAAATAGGGAACGTAGCATTATACCAGCCCGGGGCCCTGCCTGCCGGGCGGTGGTCCCGGCGGCCTAGGGCCTGAGAAGGAAGGTCACGGGACCGTCATTGACCAGGCTGACGACCATATGGGCGCCAAACCGGCCCGTTTCCACCCCTGGCGCATGATTTTCACGGCAGATGTCGACAAATCGATTGAACCCGCGTTCAGCCTCGTCCGGCGGTGCGGCGCTGGTAAAACTCGGCCGCATGCCCGAACGGGTATCGGCCGCCAGGGTGAACTGGCTGACCAGCAGCAGGCCGCCACCGGTGTCGCGCAGCGACCGGTTCATCTTCCCGGCCTCGTCGGCGAACACCCGGTAACCCAGCAGGCGTTCGGCCATCCGCCGCAGCTGGGCCTCGCTATCCCCCGGTTCCATGCCGACCAGGGCCAGCAAGCCGGGGCCGATCTGCCCCACCACCTCCTCGTCGACATGGACGGCGGCCTGGCTGACACGCTGGATCAGGACGAGCATCGTGGGCTTCCAATGAACGGGGCCGGCCACGATAGCAGCGCCCTTGGCTAAACTGGCGCCGATGAATCCGCAACGCAAAGCCCGGCTGGTCTACCGCGCCACCACCCTGTTCGCCCGCCTGCCCTGGCCGCTGCTGCGGGGGGTCGCACACGCCCTGGCGTGGACGTGGGTTCGTGTCAATGCCCGTGAGAGCCGCGTCACCCGGCGCAACCTGGAACTGGCCTACCCGGAGCTGGACGGTCCTGCACGCGACCGCCTGCACCGCGAACTGCTGCGCTCCACTGCGCTGCAGGCCATCGAGACCCTGCGTTTGTGGAGCCGGCAGCCGGCCGACAACCTGCGGCTGCACCTGAAGCAGCGCCACGGCGAAGCCCTGTACGACGCGGCCTTGGCCAGCGGCAAGGGCGTGATCGTGGCCGCACCGCACTTCGGCAACTGGGAGCTGCTGAACCAGTGGCTGGCCTCGCGCGGGCAGATCGCCATCGTCTACAAGCCGCCGGAAGACGAGGCCAGCGACGCCTTCCTGCAGCTGGTGCGCGGCGGCCAGAACGTGCAGCAGGTACGCGCCGAGGGCCCGGCCGTGCGCCAGCTGTTCAAGGTGCTCAAGGACGGCGGCGCCACCGGCATCCTGCCCGACCAGCAGCCCAAGGCCGGCGATGGCGTGTTCGTGCCGTTCTTCGGCGTGCAGGCGCTGACCATGACCCTGGTCAACCGGCTGGCCGAGCGCACCGGCGCCACCGTGCTGTATGGCTGGTGCGAGCGCATCGGGCCGGACATGGAATTCGCCCTGCACATCGAGCCGACCGACCCGGCCGTGGCCGATCCGGACCCGCAGGTGGCCGCCACCGCGCTCAATGCCGGCATCGAGCGCATCGCCCGCCGCGACCCGACGCAGTACCAGTGGACCTACAAGCGCTATACGCTGCGGCCACCGGGCAGCGGCGAGGAAGATCCGTATGCGACCGAAGAGCATCCGCACTGACGGCCCCCACGCCCATGCCCATCCGGCCCCTGCGACCGGCGGCCGCACCACGTTGAATACGACGCCGGCGCCCCCATAGAGACTGCGATGTCCGCCTCCCCCGGTCCCGCCATGCCTGCTGCCTCTTCCCTGTTCGGCGACCCCGCCGCGATCCGCTGCGAACGCGCGGTGGCCGAACTGCGTGCCGGTCGCCCGGTACTGCTCCACGATGGGCAGGGCCAGCGCCTGGCGGTGATTGCACTGGACAGCGCCACTGCCAGCAGCTTCGCTGCCTTCGCCGCTGCCGCACGCGAGCGCCATTACCTGTTCCTGACCGCCACCCGCGCCCGCGTGCTCGGCGTGGAGGCACCGGCAGGCGCGCGCCTGCCGCTGGCAGGGGTTGCCTTCGATGCCCTGCCCTCGCTGGGCTACCTGCGCGAGCCCGGGCCGATGCCGGACGACTGGACGGCCGGCGACGCCTTCGATGCCGGCGCGGTGGAGCTGGCCCGCCTGGGCCTGCTGCTGCCGGCCATGGTGGCGGTGCGCCTGGATGCAGAGGACACGACCTTTGCGGGTGCGGCCGAAGTGGCGTTGTGCGACCTGGCCGAGGGCGCGGCACACGCCGCCCACGATTACGAACTGGTCGCCCGTTCGCCGGTACCGCTGCGCGACGTCGGCATGACCACCTTCGCGGTGTTCCGCGGCGGCGTGGCCCAGCGCGACCAGGTCGCGATCATCGTCGGCGAACCGGACCTGTCGGCGGTGGTGCCGGTACGCGTGCACTCCTCGTGCCTGACCGGTGACCTGTTCGGCTCACTCAAGTGCGACTGCGGCGACCAGCTGCGGCGCGGCCTGCGCAAGCTGAAGGAATTGGGCGGCGGCGTGCTGCTGTACCTGGACCAGGAAGGCCGCGGCACCGGTATCGCCGCCAAGATGCGCGCCTACGGCTACCAGCACGACGGCCTGGACACCATCGATGCCGATGCACAGCTGGGCTTCGGTGCCGACGAGCGCCGCTACGGCAGTGCGGTGGCGATGCTGCATGGCCTGGGCATTTCGCGCGTGGCCCTGCTCAGCAACAACCCGACCAAGGCACAGCGTCTGCGCAACGCCGGCATCGAGGTGCTGGACTGCATTCCGGTCACCGGCGAGATCACTGCCGAGAACGAACACTACCTGCGCACCAAGGCCGATCGTGCCGGCCACATGCTGGATGTGGACGCGCTGATCCAGGCTGCCCAGTAGCGCGGTCGACCTGCTACCGTCTGCGCGGTGCGGCCCTGCCGCCACCGCCCGCCCTGCCACCTGACGGAGCCTGCGTGATCGACGTTCCCCTGACCTCCCCGCCTGCCGATGCCTGGCAGTCGCTGCCGCAGCGCGCCGCCCGCCTGGCCGCACTGGAAGGCGCCTTCGGCGGACTGTTCGTGCCGGGCCTGCCGCTGGCCGCGGCCGCGTGGTTCTTCCAGCTGCCCGGCGGCCTGTGGACGGCCGCCCTTGGGCTGCTGATCGGCATCGTCTTCGGCGCGTGGCTTGGCCACCGGCGCTTGACCCGCACCCGCTGGCGGCTGGATACCCAAGGGCTGGGCCTGCGCCGCGACCTGATGTGGCAGCTGGAAACGCGCATCCCCATTTCGCGCGTGCAGCACCTGGACCTGCGCCGCGGCCCGCTGGAACGCCGTGCCGGCCTGGCCACGCTGATCGTGCACACCGCCGGGACCCGCATGAGCGCAGTGACCGTGAGCGGCCTGGACGAGGCCGACGCCGAGCGCCTGCGTGACACCCTGTCGCATCAGCTCGACCAGGACGCCGACGCCCTGTGAGCCTGCCGCCGCCCCTGCCCGCATCGCTGCCTGCCGGTGGCGAGGACCATCGCCTGCACCCATGGTCGTGGCTGTTCGTGCTGCTGATGCAGCTGCGCCACTACTTCCTGCCGCTGGTGGCGCTGCTGGTGTTCGGCCAGCGCGGTGACCGCGACCCGATGTGGGCGCAGCTGATTCCGCTGTCGGCGATTGCCGCGCTGGTGCTGGTCTCGGTGCTGCAGTACCTCAGCTACCGCTACCGCATCGGCAGCGACGCGATCACCGTGCGCAGCGGACTGCTGGCGCGCAACCGCCGCGAGATCCCGTTCGCCCGCATCCACAACGTGGAAGTGCGGCAGAACCCGCTGCACCGCCTGTTCGGCGTGGCCGAGCTGCGCCTTGAATCGGCCGGCGGCGTGCGTCCGGAAGCCGAAATGCGCGTGCTGAAGCTGGACCAGGCGCTGGCGCTGGAACGACTGGTGCGCCAGCGTGGGCAGGCACCGCAGGCCGCCGACGTTGTGGCCGCCCCCTCGATCACCGACTCCGACACCGAACAGGTGCTGCTGCGCCTGTCGAGCTGGGATGTGGTGCGCATGGGCCTGCTGTCCAACCGCGGCTGGGCATTGGCGATCGCCGCCTTCGGCGTGCTGTTCCAGACCGTGCCGCGGCCGGTGATGGACGCGGCCATCCAGCGTGGCGGCCGGGAAGCCTTCGGCTACGCAAGCCACCTGCATCCCGGCGTGGCCGGCGCCTTCCTGCTGCTGGCCGCAGCCTTGCTGCTGGGCTGGCTGGCGCTGCGTGCGCTGTCGGTGGTGCTGACCCTGCTGCGCTATCACGGCTTCACCCTCAGCGAGCAGGATCGCCGCCTGACCGTCTCGGCCGGCCTGCTCAGCCGTACCCGCAGCAGTGTCGCGCGTCGCCGCATCCAGGCCTGGACGCTGCGCGAAACCACCCTGCATCGCTGGTTCGGCCTGCGCCAGCTGCGCATCGACAGCGCCGCCGGCGGCCCCTCGCGCGACGAGGACCGCGCCCTGCGCGAGCTGGCACCGCTGGCACCGGCAATGCGCTGCGAGCAGCTGGTGCAGCACCTGTTGCCTCAACTGCAATGGCCGCCAGCGCAATGGCAGTCCATTCAGCAGCGTGGCTGGTGGCGACTGTGCCTGGGCGCGCTGCTGCTGGTGCCGTTGCTGGCAGCGGCCGCGTACTGGCGCTGGGGATCATGGGGCCTGATCGTGCTGGCCTGGCTGCCGGTGGCGCTGCTGGTGGCACATCGGCAGATGGCGCGCATGGGCTGGTATCTGGATGCCCATTACGTGGCCGTGCGCGGCGGCTGGTGGAAGCGCTGGTGGCGCTGGGCCGAGCTGGACAAGGTGCAGGGCCTGCGCCTGCAGCGTTCACCGCTGGACAAGCTGCTCGGCACCAGCAGCCTGCAGCTGGATACGGCCGGTGCGCACGGTGATGTGGCGTTGACCCTGCGCTACCTGCCGCAGGCGCAGGCGCAACACGTGATGGAGCAGCTGGCCGCGGCGCTGGCGCGGCGCAAGTTGCGCTGGTAAGCAATACCGGTAGTGCCGGCCGCTGGCCGGCAACCGCAGACATTCCCGAGGTTGCCGGCCAGCGCCCGGCACTACCGCGAGCGGGGTCGGCGAGGCATCAGCGCTGCGACGGCCCCCAATATCCCAGGTCCTTGCGGATCTGCAGGTCGCGCACCCAGCTGCCGAAGGGCTTGCGCCGCAGCACGCCCATTTCACCGGACAGGAAATCCTCGGTGGCGGCGATCACCCGCTCGCTGGACAGGCCATCGCGGTACGGATGGATGGCGTCGGCGTAGCGCACGATCTCCGCCTGCAGCGCGGCGTCGGGATGCAGCGCGCGCTGCAGCATCGCCGGCAGCTGCGCCGGGTCGTCGAAGTCGATCATGTGCGGCTTGGGCACGCGGTTGCGGAAGGTCACCACCGGCTTGTGCTGGACGATGAACTCCGAAACGATCGACGAGGTGTCCGACACCAGCACATCGGCGGCGCGCTGCGCGGCCATCACCTGCTCCGGCTCGATGAAGCGGGCATGGGCACCGGCCAGCGCGCGGTAGCGCTCGAACAGTTCCGGTGGGCACTTCGGGTGCAGGGTCAGCAGCCAGTAGCGCTCACCGCCAGCGATATCGGCGGCGATCTGCGCATGCAGGTGGGGCGCTGCGCTCAGGCGCTCGGTGAAGGTCGAACCGAACAGGATCACCGGGCGCCCGCCCGCCGCTGCGCGCAGCGCGGCGCTCTCGCCACCGTCGTCGCGGAACAGCGGGTCGAGCTTCGGCCAGCCGGTCTCGGCTACGGCGAAGTGGCCCTGCAGGGCGGCGATCTCACGGAACGGCGCGGTGGTGGCCGGCCCCTGCGTGCAGTACAGGTCGAACATGCCGCGCACCCGGAAGTGGCCGCGCGCACTGTCGCGCTTCTCTACGTTGAAGCCATGGAACAGCTGTACCTTGGCGCCGGACAGGAAGGTCGGCACCCAGTTGGCGGCGCTGAACACGGCACGCGGCCGCATCGCCAGGGCCTGTTTCAGTCCGATGTTGGGCACGTCCGGCAGGCTGCTGGCGGCAGCGCCGTCCTCGAACCAGGCCGCCACCTCCTGCCCGGAGGCGTGCAAGGCCTGCGCCAACGGGGCGAGAATAGGCAGCGCATAGCGCTCCGTCGCAAACAACAGGTACCCGGCCATCATGTCCTCCACGACCGCTCCCATCGAACGGCCTCGCATCTCGGCCTGCATTATCGCGTTCAACGAGGCCGGCCGCATCGGCGACTGCCTGGCCTCGCTGGCCTTCTGCGATGAGATCATCGTCGTGGACTCGTACTCCACCGATGCCACCCTGGCCATCGCCGAGGCCGCAGGCGCCCGCGTGCTGCAGCGCGCGTTCGATGGCTTCCGTAGCCAGAAGGCCTACTGCGTCGAGCAGGCAAGCCACGACTGGGTGCTGTGCCTGGACGCCGATGAGCGGATCAGCCCGGAACTGCGCGCAGCCATCGAACGGGCCCGCGACGGTGGCTTCGCCGGCCATGCCGGCTATCGCTTCGCGCGCCTGTCGGAGTACTTCGGCAGGTTCCTGCGCCATGGCAACGCCTACCCGGACCGGGTGATGCGCCTGTTCGACCGCCGCCGCGGCGGCTGGCGCGGCAAGCGCGAGATCCACGAGGCGGCCAGCGTCGACGGCAGCGTCGGCACCCTGCGCGGCGACCTGGTCCATTACCCGTACCGCTCCCTGCAGCAGCAGCTGGCCAAGACCGAGAAGTACGCGCGGATGATGGCCGAGCACGAGTTCGCACGCGGCAAGCGGGCCACGCTGGGCAAGCTGGTACTGGCGCCGGCCTGGCGGTTCTGGCGCGGCTTCGTGTTCCGTGGCGGCTTCCGCGACGGCTGGCACGGCCTGGTCTACGCCTACGTGCGCGCCAACTACGTGCGGCAGAAGACCATCATGCTGTGGATGCTGGGCAACGGCCAGCCCGTGGCCGACCCGCCGAACCCCTGATCGCCGGGGCCCGCCCGGCGCGCCGACGCATCACGAGCCGGTGATCGCCCGGTGGCGCGCGCCTTCGACGATCGACAGGCCGGTCAGCAGCCCGACCAGGGTCACGTAGAAACTGGCCGTCATCTGGTGCGCGAACATCGACTGGGTCAGCCCGCACAACGCGTAGGTGATCACCAGCATGACGCCGGCAGCGGCCGGCCCGCGGAAGGTCGCCCGTCCGCTGCGGCGATGCAGGCGCACGAACAACCACAGCGGGATGCCATACACCGCCAGCAACAGCAGCAGGCCCGGTACACCCTGGGTCGCCGCCCATTCGGCCACGTCGTTGTGGGCATGCCCCAGGTGGCAGCGCAACTCTTCCGGGTTCTCCCGGCAGACCGGCACGCGCTGCATCGCGCTGTCGAAATGACCGATGCCAACACCCACCAGCGGATGATCGAGGAAGGTCTGCCAGGCTACCTGCAGGCGCTCGACGCGGGCACCGGCGGAAGAATCACTGTCGCCCAGCTCCATCCGCTGCACGTCGCTGTGCAGCTCGCTCAGGCGGACCTGGTGGCGCAGCTCCGGCACCGACAGCAGCAGCGTCGCACCGATCGCCAGCATCCCTGCCAGCACCGACAGGCGCGCCGCACCGGTACGCCAGCGCAGGCTCAGCGCCAGCACCACCAGCAGCGCCAGCAAGGCGGCGAACACACCGCGGCTGCCGGTCAGCACGATGGTGCCGCAACCGGCGGCCATGCCGAGGATCACCAGCGACCAGCGCCGCGACGGCCGGCAGAACACCAGCAGCACCATCAACACCATCACGATGTCGGCCAGCACGATGGCGTTGGTGAACAGCTCCGCGCGCGGGGCGCCGCCCAGCACCTGCCACAGCGACATCACGAAGGTGGCGAGCAGGCCGGCCAACGAGCCGTACCAGAGCCACCGCAGGCTGGGACGCAGCGCGCAGATCCACAGCGCGATCCATGGGATGACCACGAACCGCGAACGGTTGTCCACGTCACGCAGGCCCTGTTCGAACAGCACCACCGACAGTACGCCGAGCGCCAGCACCGCCAGCATCAGCCAGACCAGCACTTTCACCGGCTGGCCGGCCATGCCCCGCGCGCGCCACAGCAGCTCCGGCGCCAGCAGGGTGCTGAGCAGCAGCAGGAGACCATACGGCAACAGGTTGATCGGCACGGTCAGCACCAGTGCCGGCAGGCAGAACAGCCCCAGCTGGGCCAGCCCGTGTGCAACCCCGTGACGCCCACCGACGGGAACGCCCAGCGGGTCGCCGGCCATGAGGTTCAGGTTGTCCGGTGAAGCTGGCACGTCGGGAAGTATCGCTGCAATCTGCTGGAAGAATGGGACGGGCCAACGCGGGCCGTCCCAGCCTGCTGTTTTACTGCCTTTGGACCCGCTTGGGCAGACTGGACAAGCGGAAATCGTGCTGGCTAGTCATGTTCCTGCAAACGCCGTTCACGTTCCCGCTCCTCGGCAGTGACCACGCACGGCACCGTCACCGCCGCCGCCGGCACCAGCCACCAGCGCCGCCGGTTGGCCACGCCGGCCAGTTCGGAGCGGTTGCGGTCGACGCACGACAGCATCGCGTACTCGTGGACCAGCAGCCAACGGCGTCCGGGCGCCAGCCGCTGCCAGCGCGTGGCCGCCACCAGCTGCTCGTCCCAGTCAGTCTCGAAACCGAAGGTCGCGGCGGGACGGTCGGCCAGCAGCAGGTGCTGTTCCTTCCAGGCCACCAACCCCAGCTCGGCATCGGGGCCCAGGCGGGTACCGACCGTGCGCATCAGGCCACGGGCCGAACTGGAATCGTTCAGCAGCGGGTAGCCGACCAGGCTGTACAGCACCCAGACCACCGCCAGGGTCGACACCAGCGCAAGCTGCCGGCGACGGCCACAGGCCAGCAGGCTCAATCCGCCCCACAGGCCCATCGCCAGGATCGTCCACGCCAGCGCGTCGACGGCCCCGGGGGCGAGCCCGCGGCTATGGGTCAGGCGCAGCTCGAAGGCCGGGTCACCCAGCACCGCCATCGCGCCAGCCACGGCCAGGCCCAATGACAGCAGGCCGGTGAACAGCCCGACCACGGCCTGCACATCGCGTCGCTTCAGCAACCCCGGCAACAGCGGTGCCAGCACCAGGCAGAACATCGGCAGCGCCGGCAGGATGTAGACGTCGCGCTTGCCGGCGGGAATCGAGAAGAACAGCACCACCATCAGCCACCAGGCCAGCGGCAGCAGATAGCGCGCGTCGCGGCGTTGCAGCCGGCGGCGCCAGGCCGGAATCGCCCAGGGCATGGCCAGGAATGCCGGGATCCACATCAGCGGCATCGTCGCCAGGAAGTACCAGGCGGGCTGGTGGTGATCCCAGGAATGGGTGTAGCGCCGCGCCGTCTGCTGGAACAGGATATCGTCCATGTAGGCGCGATATTCGTCCGAGCCGGTGGCAAAGCCGGCCAGCAGCATCGGCGCCAGCCACAACGACACCGCCAGCAGGAAGGCCAGCGGCGCCAGCCAGAAGCGCGCGTCGCGCGCGTGCAGGCCCACCCGTGGCCACCGCAGCGCCGTGGCGATTGCCGCGGGCACGATCATCAGCAGCGCCAGCATGCCCACGCCCTTGGTGATCACGCCGATGCCGGCGAAGAACCAGCCCAGCCACCACCAGCGCCAGGCAGGCCCCAGCAGCAGGTGGCGCAGCAGGCCGTAGTTGGCCAGGGTGATGAACAGCAGCAGCAGGGGATCGATCTGCGCCTTCTTCGCCTGGAAGGTGAACTGCAGCGCGAACAGCAGCGCCCAGCCGGCATACAGCCCCACCCGCCGCGTCCACAGCCGCCGGCCCAGGTCGACCACGCACCACAGCGTGCCCAGTGCCGCCAGCAGCGACGGCAGCAGGAAGGCCACGCGCCACTGCCCGACCAGGCTGTACAGCGTGGCCTGCCACCACATCAGCATCGGCGGCTTGTCCGAGTACAGCTCGGTCCCGCGGTGCGGGAACAGCCAGTGGCCGCTGTCGAACATCTGCTTGGCCACCAGCGCGAAGCGCGGCTCGTCCGACGGCCACGGATCACGAAGGCCCAGCCCGGCCCCCAGCACCAGCAGGGCCATCACCACGAACAACCACGTCTCGCGCGACGCGCGGGATTTCAGCATGGGACTCGCAACGTCAGCGGGGGGTCAGGCCGTTTTTAGCAGACGCGCGTAAAAGAAACCGTCAGCATCGCTGTCACCCGGCAGTCGCTGGCGCGCGATCCCCTCGCAGTCCAGGCCGAATCTGTCATCCAGCGGCTGTGCCACCGCGTCCGGATGCCACTTCAGGAAGGCCCGCACCTGATCGATGTTCTCGGCGCGCAGGATCGAACAGGTGGCGTACAGCAGCACGCCGCCCGGGCGCAGCATCGACCAGCAGGCCTCCAGCAGGCGGGCCTGCACGCCGACCAGCGCATCGATATCCTCGGCGCGGCGGTGGAACATCACGTCCGGCTGGCGGCGGATCACGCCGGTGGCCGAACACGGCGCATCCAGCAGGATGGCGTCGAACGGGGTGCCATCCCACCACGCACCGGGGTCGCTGGCATCGGCCACCCGGGTCTGCGCGCCCTCACCTACACCGGTGCGGGTGTAGGTATCGCGGGCACGCGCCAGGCGACGCGCATCGATATCCAGCGCCAGCAGGCGCAGGCTCGGGTCACGCTCCAGCAGGTGCGCCGACTTGCCACCCGGTGCCGCGCAGGCGTCCAGAACGCGGGCGCCGGACGCCGGTGCCAGCGCGTCCGCCGCACATTGCGCCGACAGGTCCTGCACCGACAGCGCACCGTCGGCGAACCCCGGCAACTGGTTCACCGCGATGGGCGCCACCAGGCGCAGCGCGTCGGCGCTGAGCGGGCTGGCTTCGGCAGCAATGCCGGCCTCGGCCAGCGTGGCCAGCGCCTTGTCACGCCCCCCCTGCTGGCGGTTGGCACGCAGCCACAGCGGCGCCGGCTGCAGGCTGGCAGCAAAGATCGCCTGGGCCTGGGACGGCCAGTCGCGCTCGACGGCATCGGCCAGCCACGCCGGAAAGGCGTCACGCGCAGGCTGCTCCGGGAACCCCTCGCGCTGCGCGCGGCGCAGGATCGCGTTGACCAGCCCGGCCTGGCGCTCACGGCCCAGCGCGCGGGCGGCGTCGACCGTGGCCGACAGGGCCGCATGCGCCGGCAGTTCCAGCACGTCCAGCTGCGCGAAGCCCACCATCAGCAACGTGCGCAGGTCGGCATCACGCGCCGACAGCGGCTTCTGCATCCACGACTGCAAGGCAGCGTCGTAGGTACTGCGGCGGCGCAGGACTGCAAAGCACAGCGCTTCCAGCAAGGCCCGATCACGACTGTCGGCCAGCTTGGGCAGTGCCCAGGCCAGTTCCGCCTTCAGCGAGCGGCCACGGGTGAACACCTGCGCCAGTACGCGTGCGGCCAGCATGCGGGTGGCCGCGCCCGGCGCCGCCTTGGCGACGGAGAAATCATTCTGCTTCGACACCGCCTATGCCCCCACGTGCAGGTCGCGGCGGGCATTGAGGTAGTCGGCGGCGGTGATCGCCTTGCCGCCTTCGCGCTGCAGCGTGCGCAGGCGCAGCGCGCCCTGGCCGCAGGCGATGTCGATACCATCGCGGCTGGCCGCCAGCACCGCCCCCGGCGCCTGGCCGTGGGCCAGGTCAAGAGCGACCGCGCCGTGGATGCGCACGCGCTCGCCGGCCAGCGTGGCCTCGGCGATCGGCCACGGATTGAAGGCGCGCACGGTGCGCGCCAGTGCATCGGCGTCCTGCGCCCAGTCCAGGCGGGCTTCGGCCTTGTCCAGCTTGTGCGCGTAGGTCACGCCCTGCTCGGGCTGCGGCCGCGCGATCGGCTTGATGCCGGCACGCAGCAGGCCCAGGCCGTCGGACAGCACCTGTGCGCCCAGTTCGGCCAGCTTGTCATGCAGCTGGCCGCCGGTATCGGTGGCCGCGATCGGCAGCTCCTGGTGCAGCAGCACCGGGCCGGTATCCAGGCCGGCTTCCATCTGCATCAGGCACACGCCGGTCTTTGCGTCACCGGCCTGGATCGCGCGCTGGATCGGCGCGGCACCGCGCCAGCGTGGCAGCAGCGAGGCATGCACGTTCCAGCAGCCGTGGGCCGGGATCGCCAGTACCGCCCTGGGCAGGATCAGGCCGTAGGCGACCACCACCATCAGGTCCGGCTGCAGGTCGCGCAGCTGCCGCTGGGCAGCTTCATCCTTCAGCGATTCGGGCTGGTAGACCGGAATGCCACGGGCCACGGCTTCGAGCTTGACCGGCGACGGTGCCAGGCCACGGCCGCGCCCGGCCGGGCGATCAGGCTGGGTATAGACGGCCACGACCTCGTGGTGGCGCGCCGCGGCGCGCAGCGACGACACCGCGAATTCCGGCGTACCGGCAAAGACAATCCTCATGGCTACCCCACTTGCAGGATGGATTCGTGCAGGAAAGAAAACGGCGCCGTCGGCCGGCGCCGTACAGCCCGCGCGCGTCGCGCAGGCACGGGCCACCCGGAGGGCGGCCCGGATTGGCGATCACGCCACGTGCTTGCGCTGCTTGGCCAGCTTCTTGCGGACCATCTCGCGCTTGAGCGGCGACAGATAGTCGATGAACAGCTTGCCGTCCAGGTGGTCCATCTCGTGCTGGATGCAGGTGGCCAGCACTTCACCGGCCTCCAGCTGCTGCTCCTGGCCGTTGCGGTCCAGGTACTTCACGGTGATGGTGTCAGCGCGGGTCACGTCGGCGAAGATGCCCGGGACCGACAGGCAGCCCTCCTGGTACACCCGGCCCCCGTCCTTGGCGACGATTTCCGGGTTGATGAACACATGCGGTTCATTCTTCTCTTCGCTGACATCGATGACCATGAAGCGCTTGTGCACGTCCACCTGGGTGGCGGCCAGGCCGATGCCCGGGGCGTCGTACATGGTCAGGAACATGTTGTCGATCAGTTCCTGGAAGGCCGGCGTGGTGACTTCGGCGGCGTCGATCAACGCAGCCTTGGTACGCAGGCGCGGATCGGGGAACTCGAGAATGGGGAGAAGGGCCATGGCTGTTTCCGGATAGGGGGCCGGCACGCCGGCATACGTCGCAGATTCTAGCTCCAACGCTTGCCTTGCGCCCCGGTTTCTGGACTATAGTGCGTGGACCTGTTGGGGAATCAGGGCTTCACACCTATGTTGCTTCGTTTTCGTACGGTCGTCGCCGCGGCGATGCTGACCGTGGCTGCCTATGCTACCGCCGTGGAAGTGAATGGCGGGCACCCGGACACCTATGTGGTCCGAAAAGGGGATACGTTGTGGGATATCGCCGCACGTTTCCTGCAGAAGCCTTGGCTGTGGCCGGAGATCTGGCAAGCCAATCCGCAGATCGCCAACCCGCACCTGATCTATCCAGGTGACGTGCTGAGCCTGGCCTACCTGGACCGGGTGACCGTGTCCCAGGCCGGTCCGCGCCAGGAGGCCCCGATCGACGCCATTCCGCTGGCCCAGGTCGAGCCGTTCCTGAAGCAGCTGAGCGTTGTCGACAGCGTCAAGCAGCTGCCCTACGTCGTCGGCCTGGAGGACAGCCGCCTGCGCGTGTCCGGTGGCGACACCGTCTACGTGCGCCTGGCGGATGCCCAGGTGGGCCAGCGCTGGGCCGTGGTACGCCCGACCGTGCGTTACGCCCAGCCCAAGCCGACCGAGGACCTGACCGCCAACGGCGACGTCACCCCGGGCAGCGGCAACCTGTGGAAGGCCTACAACGCACCCAACGCACGTCGTGGCGTGCTCGGCTACGAACTGGCCCAGGTCGCCACCGGCACCATCACCCAGATCGCCGGCGGCAAGGTCGAGGCCTCCACGCTGGTGCTGGACAAGAACGTCGGCGGCCGCGAAGTGCGCGCCGGCGACCGCCTGGTGCCGGTCGAAGCCCGGCCGTACGACCTGCAGTTCGTGCCCCACGTACCCGCTGCGGGTGTCGAGGGCGTGGACGTGCGCGTGCTGGCGGTCACCGACATGTTCACCGCCGGTGGCCCACGCGACGTGATCGCGATTTCGGCCGGCCGTGCCCAGGGCGTGGACAACGGCACCGTGTTCTCGCTGTGGCGCCCGGGCCGGCATGTAGCGCACCGCATGAAGTACCCGACCTCCTCGCGCATGGACGACTCGCTCAGCACCGGCGCAGGCCGGGTCTCGCTGCCGGATGAATATGCCGCGCATGCGATGGTGTTCCGCACCTTCGACAACGTCAGCTACGCGCTGGTGATGCAGGGCGTGAAGCCGGTGCAGGTGGGTTACAACGCGCTGCACCCGGACGCGAAGTAACGGTTGCCGGACTGCCCCGGCCACCACTGGAGTGCCGGCCGCGGGCCGGCAGGCACCTCCGGCAAAACCTGACAGCCACATGCGAAGGCGCCCTAGGGCGCCTTTGTTGTGTGCGGCCGATAGTGGGGGATGACCACACATGCATACGAGGCGCTGCTGCGCCTGTTGATGGCGGGAGGCGCACTGGCGTCCCGACGGGCCCTGCTGCAGGCCGCGGGCGATGCGGAAACCGCCATCGCGCAAGGCACTGCGACCTGGCGTGCGCACGGTTGCACGCCGGAGCAGTGCGCCGCCCTGGAACGCCCCGATACCCGGGCCTGGACATCCGCCCGGCGCTGGCTGGAACAGGACAACCATCACCTGCTGCCGTGTACCGATCCGGCCTTTCCGCCATCACTGCTGGAGGTACCCAACCCGCCGCTGGCGCTGTTCGTGGCCGGTGATCCCTGCCTGGCCTGGCGCCCTTCGGTGGCGCTGGTCGGCAGCCGCTCGCCCACCCCGGGCGGGCGTGCACTGGCCGCGCGTTTTGCCGGCTGCTTCGTCGAGGCCGGCCTGGCGGTGACCAGCGGCCTGGCCGCAGGCATCGATGCGGCCGCGCACCAGGCTGCGCTGGAGGCCGGCGGCTGCACCATGGCAGTGATCGGCACCGGCCCTGACCGGGCCTATCCGGACAGCCACGCCCGGCTGCAGGCGCGGATCGCCGCCGAAGGCGTGGTGCTCAGCGAGTACCTGCCGGGCACGGCTGCCCGCCCCAGCCACTTCCCTGCGCGCAACCGGCTGGTGGCCGGACTGGCGCTGGCCACCGTGGTGGTCGAGGCCGCACAGCGCTCGGGCGCGCTGATCACCGCGCGCCTGGCCGCCGAGGCGGGCCGCGAGGTCTGTGCCCTGCCCGGGTCGGTGCTCAACCCGCGCGCGGCCGGCTGCCATCGCCTGATCCGCGAGGGCGCGGCGCTGGTCGAGCGCCCCGAGGAGGTCCTGGAACTGCTCGCCCCCGCCCTTCGCCAGCAGCTGCCGGGCTTGCAATCGCGGTTGGCCACCCCCACTGAACAGGCACCGCCGGCGCTCCTGCCGGCGCGCTGGGCCGGCGACCCTGACTACCAGTGCTTGTGGCGGGCGCTGGACCACAACCCAAGCGGTATGGATTCACTGATCACGCGTTGTGGATTGACGGCGTCACAGGTGTCCTCCATGCTGCTGGCCATGGAACTGGCGGGAATCGTGGTGTGCGTACACGGCCGCTACTGTCGAACTCCCTAGTTTCTTCACCTCCACAGCGTCGCGCGACGCAGGCCGAGGGGCAATGAAAGAGAGCATCCTGGATGTACTGCTGTACCTGTTTGAACACTATTTCAGCGAAGATGCGGACCTGATCCGTGACCGCGATTCGCTCCAGAACGGCCTGATCCAGGCCGGTTTCAGCCCCACCGAGATCAACAAGGCGTTCGACTGGCTCGATGCCCTGGCCGCGCAGCGGCCGAGCGTGGCCCAGGCGCGGGTCGATGGCCCCGTGCGCATCTACCACGGCCCCGAGCTGGACAAGCTGGACGTGGAATGCCGCGGCTTCCTGCTGTACCTGGAACAGCACGGCATCCTCGACGCCGACCAGCGCGAGCTGGTGCTGGACCGGGCGATGGCCCTGGACCAGGACGAACTGGACCTGGACGACCTGAAGTGGGTCGTGCTGATGGTGCTGTTCAACCAGCCCGGCTCCGAAGCGGCCTACGCCTGGATGGAGACGCAGATGTTCATGGACGAGCCAGAACCCCTGCACTGACCGTACACTTGGGGGCATAGCGCATTCAGGAGCGTCCCCGTGAGCGAGTGGTTCCACGCAGAAGGCAACCGGCAGCAAGGCCCGCTGCCGGCGGAACAGTTGGTCGAGTTGTTCCGCAACAACCAGATCTCCCTGGACACCCTGGTCTGGCGCGACGGCCTGCCGCAATGGCAGCCGTTGCGCAGCGTGGTCGATGAGCTGGGCCTGATCGTGCCGGCGCTGGACGTCGCCGCGCCGGCCGTGGAACCCGAGCCGGAGCCCGAACCGGAACCGGTTGCGCCGCCGCCGCCGCAACCACCGGTGCTGCCACCGTCCACGCCCTATGCCACGCAGACCCCGGCCGGGGTGCTGCCGCCGCCGAAAAAGAAGCTCTCCGGCTGCGCCCTGACCGCGATCATCGGCGGCGGCCTGCTGCTGGTGCTGGTGCCGGTCATGGCCATCCTCGCGGCGATCGCCCTGCCTGCCTACAACGACTACACCGTGCGTGCCAAGGTTGCCACCGCGGTCAATGCCCTGCAGCCGCTGAAACAGCAGGTGCAGCACTTCGCCGACGACGAAGGCCGCTGCCCCGGTGCCAACGATGCCGGCTTCCCGGCGCCGGGTGATTTCACCCAGGCCGGCCTGTCGGCGGTGAACATCGGCCGCTTCAACAACGGCCACTGCGGCATCGAAGCAACGCTGGCCGTGCCCGGCAAGAGCCTCGATGGCGACCTGCTGTGGCTGGAATATGATCGCGACAGCGGCCGCTGGGAATGCAGCGGTGAAAGCGACGACAAGTACCTGCCGCCGTCGTGCCGCGGCTGAGCCACGCGCACGGCAGCACCTCCAAGGACGATCCAACAGGGAACATGCAATGACCGAGTGGTACTACGCCGAAGGACAGCAACGCCAGGGCCCGCTGCCGGTCCAGGAGATCCGCCAGCGCTTCCAGCGCGGCCAACTGAACCTGGACACCCTGGTCTGGCGCGAAGGCATGGCCCAGTGGGCTGCACTGCGCCAGGTGGTCGATGAGCTCGGCCTGCAGACGCTGGCCGATGCCAGCACGGCCACCGCCAGCGGCGGCTTCGACCTGCGCGGCGACTACGCCGCCATCGACAACGGCACTGCACCGCTGCCTGGCACGGGTGCGCTCAGCAGCTCGCCCTACAGCGCCCCGGCCGCTTCCGGTGCCGGTGGCCCGCAGCCGGTGATCGGCGGCGAGGTGGTCTACGCAGGCTTCTGGAAGCGCGTAGCGGCGTACATGATCGACTACTTCGTGCTGGCCATTCCGGGCGGCATCATCGGCGCCATCATCGGCGTGGTGCTTGGCGCCAGCATGGGCGCGGTGGGCAGCGGCGAGACCTCCATCGAAATCGTCGCGCAGGTGGCGAGCGCGCTGATCAACATGGCCATCGGCGTTGCCTACTACACCTGGTTCCATTCCTCGCAGGGTGGCGCCACGCTGGGCAAGATGGCGGTCGGCATCAAGGTCGTGCGCAGCAACGGCGATCGCCTGACCAAGGGCCGCGCCTTCGGCCGCTACTGGGCCATGCTGCTGAGCAGCTTCACCCTCGGCATCGGCTTCCTGATGGCCGCCTTCACCGAGCGCAAGCAGGGCCTGCACGACATGATCTGCGACACCCTGGTGGTCGACCGCTGGGCCTACACCGACCAGCCGCACCTGCAGCGCCATGAGCTGGGCACGGTCACCATCGTGATCCTGGTGCTCACCGGCCTGCTGGTGCTGGCGGGCCTGGTGGTGCTGGTGGCCGCGGTCGGCTTCATCGCCAAGATGGCCTCATGAACGGCCATCCTCACGTCTGGCTGCTTGACAGGGGCTGGCCGGGCGTGATTCCTCTAATAAGGTGAAACCTGAACGCCCGGCACACTACCGGGCGTTCAGCGTATTGATTTGTCCGTGGCCGCTTCACTAATGCGGCCGTTTGCTCCACCCTAGCGGCCCCTCCCCTGCGGCTCGCCCCACAGACACTGCTGCCATGCCCAAGCACCTGCTCATCGTCGAATCGCCGGCCAAGGCCAAGACGATCAACAAATACCTCGGCAAGGACTACACCGTCCTGGCCTCGTATGGGCATGTGCGTGACCTGATTCCGAAGGAAGGCGCGGTCGACCCGGACAACGGGTTCGCCATGCACTACGACGTGATCGACAAGAACGAAAAACATGTCGACGCGATCGCCAAGGCCGCCAAGGGCGCCGACGACATCCTGCTGGCGACCGACCCGGATCGCGAAGGTGAAGCGATCAGCTGGCATATCGCCGAGATCCTGAAGGAACGCGGGCTGGTCAAGGACAAGCCGATGCAGCGCGTGGTGTTCACCGAGATCACCCCGCGCGCCATCAAGGAAGCGATCAGCCAGCCACGCGCGATCGCCAGCGACCTGGTCGATGCCCAGCAGGCGCGCCGCGCGCTGGACTACCTGGTCGGCTTCAACCTGTCGCCGGTGCTGTGGCGCAAGGTCCAGCGCGGCCTGTCCGCCGGCCGCGTGCAGAGCCCGGCGCTGCGCATGATCGTCGAGCGCGAGGAAGAGATCGAAGCCTTCATCGCCCGCGAGTACTGGTCGATCGCCGCCGAGTGCGCACACCCGTCGCAGCACTTCAACGCCAAGCTGATCAAGCTGGACGGGCAGAAATTCGAGCAGTTCACCATCACCGACGGCGACACCGCCGAAGCCGCCCGCCTGCGCATCCAGCAGGCCGCGCAGGGCTCGCTGCATGTCACCGACGTGGCCAGCAAGGAGCGCAAGCGCCGCCCGGCGCCGCCGTTCACCACCTCCACCCTGCAGCAGGAAGCCTCGCGCAAGCTCGGTTTCACCACCCGCAAGACCATGCAGGTGGCGCAGAAGCTGTATGAAGGCGTGGCGATCGGTGACGAAGGCACCGTCGGCCTCATCTCGTACATGCGTACCGACTCGGTGAACCTGTCGCAGGACGCGCTGGCCGAAATCCGCGACGTGATCGCCCGTGATTACGGCATCGCCTCGCTGCCCGACCAGCCGAACACCTACCAGACCAAGTCCAAGAACGCCCAGGAAGCGCACGAGGCGGTGCGCCCGACCTCGGCCCTGCGCACTCCGTCGCAGGTCGCCCGCTTCCTGACCGACGACGAGCGCCGCCTGTACGAACTGATCTGGAAGCGCGCCGTCGCCTGCCAGATGATCCCGGCCACGCTCAATACGGTCAGCGTCGACCTGTCGGCTGGCAGCGAGCACGTGTTCCGTGCCAGCGGTACCACCGTGGTGGTGCCCGGCTTCCTGGCCGTGTACGAGGAAGGCAAGGACAACAAGAGCGCCGAAGACGAGGACGAAGGCCGCAAGCTGCCGGCGATGAAGCCGGGCGACCGCGTGCCGCTGGAACGCATCCAGGCCGAGCAGCATTTCACCCAGCCGCCGCCGCGCTACACCGAAGCGGCGCTGGTGAAGGCGCTGGAAGAGTACGGCATCGGCCGTCCGTCGACCTACGCCTCGATCATCCAGACCCTGCTGTTCCGCAAGTACGTGGAAATGGAAGGCCGCAGCTTCCGCCCGTCCGACGTCGGCCGCGCGGTGTCCAAGTTCCTGTCCAGCCACTTCACCCAGTACGTGGACTACGACTTCACCGCCAAGCTCGAAGACGAGCTCGACGCCGTCTCGCGTGGCGAAGAAGAGTGGATCCCGCTGATGGCCCGCTTCTGGGAGCCGTTCAAGGAGCTGGTGGAAGACAAGAAGGAATCGGTGGACCGCGCCGAGGCCAGTGGCGCGCGCGAGCTCGGCACCGACCCGAAGACCGGCAAGCCGGTCAGCGTGCGCCTCGGCCGCTTCGGGCCTTACGCCGCCATCGGCAGCACCGCCGAGGACGCCGAGGAGAAGCCGAAATTCGCCTCGCTGCGCCCCGGCCAGTCGATGCACACCATTTCGCTGGAAGACGCGCTGGAACTGTTCCTGATGCCACGCGCGCTGGGCGAGGACAACGGCGAGCCGGTCAGCGTCGGCATCGGCCGCTTCGGCCCGTTCGCCAAGCGCGGCAGCACCTATGCCTCGCTGAAGAAGGAAGACGACCCGTACACCATCGACCTGGCCCGCGCCGTGTTCCTGATCGAAGAGAAGGAAGAGATCGCGCGCAACCGGATCATCAAGGAGTTCGAGGGCAGCGACATCCAGGTGCTGAACGGCCGCTTCGGCCCGTACATCAGCGACGGCAGGATGAACGGCAAGATCCCCAAGGATCGCGAGCCGGCATCGCTGACCCTGGCCGAAGTGCAGCAGCTGATGGAAGAAACCGGCAAGCCCGTGCGCAAGGGCTTCGGCGCCAAGAAGGCTGCCGCGAAGAAGGCACCGGCCAAGAAGGCGGCGGTGAAGAAGGAAGCGGCGCCGAAGAAGGCCGCAGCCAAGAAAGCGCCTGCCAAGAAGGCGGCGAAGAAGGCCGTGGTAAAGAAGGCCGCTGCAAAGAAGGCACCGGCGAAGAAGGCCGTCAAGAAAGCCGCGAAGTAGATTCACGCCATGCGTGGATAAGGGGTAGTGCCGGCCGCTGGCCGGCAACATCCAGAAGCACCCGATGCCGGCCAGCGGCCGGCACTACCGGGCCAGGGTCCACCCCTTCTGCACGCCGCAGGGGGATAATGGGGGCCCACGTCGGGCCGGTCGCCGCCATGAAAGAACTCACCCTGGACTCTGCTGTCGCCACGCTCCGCGCCGGCGGCGTGATCGCCTATCCGACCGAAGCGGTCTGGGGCCTGGGCTGTGATCCCTCGCATGAGGCGGCGGTGCACATGGTGCTGCGGCTGAAGCAGCGGCCGATCGAGAAGGGCATGATCCTGGTCGCCGCCGAATTGTCGCAGCTGGAGGGCTGGGTGCGCCTGCAGGCGTTGCCCGATGCCCGCCAGCGCGCGGTGCTGGCCAGCTGGCCGGGTGCCAACACCTGGATCCTGCCGGCCGGTCCGCGCGCCCAGCCCTGGATTACCGGCGAGCACAGCGGCATCGCCGTGCGCATCAGCGCGCACCCGCTGGTCGCCGCACTGTGCCGCGCCTGGGGGGGGCCCCTCGTCTCCACCAGCGCCAACCTGGCCGGTGAACCACCGGCACGCAGCCGTGCCGAGCTGGATCCACGCCTGCTGCGCCTGCTCGATGGCATCCTCGATGGCGAAACCGGCGGCCTGGCCCAGCCCACCCCGATCCGCGACGCGCTCAGCGGCAACGTGCTGCGCTCCTGAGCGGACGATTGCACTGCCACGCACAATCACGCACCCTGCCGCCATGAACCTGCTGCGCACCGCCCTGGGCCTGTGCCTGCTGCTGCCATGGACCGCACCGGCCGCCGAGGACGTGCGCGTCTACCGCTGCGTCGCCAGCAATGGCGCCGTGGCCCTGCAGGACAGGCCCTGCAGCAGCGGCCGGCAGGAGGTGCGTGACCTGCAGCGCCCGCGCGATCCGGCACCCCGGGTGGTGCGCAGTGACGCCCCTCCCGCGGCGCCCAGCGAGGTTCCGGTGATGCGCGATCGCGAAGTCCGCCACGTCTACATCCAGCCGCCACAACCGTTGTACGAGTGCGTGAGCGACGACGGTCGCCGCTACACCAGCGACAGCAACGAGGGCAATCCGCGCTGGGTCCCGTTGTGGACCAGCGTGTGGCTCCCGCACGGGCACCACGGCGCGGTCCATCCCGGTCCACGCCCGGGCTTCGGCACGCCGGTCGGTGCGCCGATCGGTGAAGGCACAGGCTACCGGCCGCCTGCGGTGGGCGTCGGCGTGCAGGTGCCGGCCGGCAGCGTGCTGGTCCGTGACAGCTGCCATGCGCTGCCGCCGCAGGACGTCTGTGCGCGCCTGCGTGACCGCCGCTGGGAACTGGACCGCCGTTACAACAGCGCGCTGCAGAGTGAGCGCACCGCCATCAGCAATGAACAGCGTGGCATCGACGCGCGCCTGTCGCGGGACTGCGAACGCTGAGCGCGATGCCTGCCTGGGCATGTACGCTGTGCGCATGAAAAACCTGATCTGGCTGGCCCTGGGCCTGTTCGCCGGCAACGCGTTGGCCGACGACGGGGTGATCTACCGTTGTACCTCCAGCAGCAGCGATGTGCCTACCCTGCAACGCACGCCCTGCCCTGCCGGCAGCAAGCAGCAGGTGGTGAGGGTGCCGGCCAGTGCTCCGCCGGCGCCGGCCTCAGCGGCACCCGTGCCGGCCGCGCCCGGACCGGCCGCGGCCACTGCGCCGTCCGTTCCCGCACCCGCGCCTCGTCGCCCCGGCGAAGGACGCACGATCATGGAAGCTGGCATGGTCGAACGCGAAGGCGGCGATCTGATACTCGACAGTGCATCGCTGCCGCGCCAGGCCGATGCCGCGCCGGACAGCAATGCGCCGCCGAAGCCGCCGCTGCCACCGATCTTCCAGTGCACCGACAGCCAGGGCGGTGGCTACCTGCACGAATACGAAGCCGCCCCCGGGCGCTGCGAACTGATGACCGTGCAGGGACTGGGCGGCGCCACGCCGGTCAATGCCGCCGGCTGCGAAGTGGTGCGCGACCGCTGCGAGGAACTGCCGGACGCGCAGCGCTGCAGCAGCTGGCAGCAACGCTTCCGCGACGCACGTGGCCGTGAGCGGTTCGCCTCGCCGGAAAACCGCGACAACGCCCGTGGGGAACGCGAACGGCTGCAGGGCGTGCTGGAGGCCAGCAACTGCCCGGTACCGGGGTGACAGCCACCCGGTAGTGCCGGCCGCTGGCCGGCAATCGCAGGATCTTCAAATGATTCCAGTTGCCGGCCAGCGGCCGGCACTACCTTTTGGAAGATCAGAACCCGTAGCGCAGGAAGCCGCCATCCACCGCGATGCATTCGCCGGTGACATAGCTGGCCGCCGGCAGGCACAGGAAGCCGACGGCTGCGGCCACTTCCTCCGGCTCGCCGATGCGGCGCATCGGCGTGCGGTTGATCACTTCCTCGTAGTAGTCCGGGTCCGACAACGGACCGGACGTGCGCCGCGTGCGGATGTACCAGGGCGCCACCGCGTTGACCCGGATGCCATCCTCGGCCCACTCGACGGCCAGGTTGCGGGTCATCTGGTGCATCGCCGCCTTGGTCATGCCATAGACCACGCCACTGCGCACATGGGTCAGCCCGGACACGCTGCCGACATTGACGATCGACGACGACGCGTGCCGGGCCAGCAGCGGATGCGCGTAGCGCGACAGCTCGAAGGCCGAGAACAGGTTGGTCTCGAAGATCTTGCGCCATTCGTCCTCGGAATATTCCGTGGCCGCCTTGGTGACGTTGCCACCGGCATTGTTGACCAGGATGTGCAGGCCATCGCTGTGATCTTCCACCCAGTCCAGGATCTGCCGACGGTCCTCGTCATCGGAGACATCGGCCGCCAGCGCGTGCACCTGGTGCTGCGGATAGACATCCAGCAGTTCGTCGCGCGCCGTTTCCAGCATGTCGATGTCGCGGCCGACGATCATCAGATCGGCGCCGAGGCCAGCCAGTTCGTGCGCAATGGCCAGGCCAATACCGGCGCTGGCACCCGTGATCAGGGCCGTCTGGCCGTCCAGGCGCCACCGTTGCTGGGTCATGAGTCCTCCGGGGCCGCGCCCGCTGTGTTTCGATGCCGCAAGGATACGCGCTCACGGCAGCGCTCGGCCGGGGATGCGACACTTGCCCATACGCCCACCGCGGAGAGCCGCCATGCGCATCCTGATCCTGTCCACGTCGCTGCTGGCCAGCCTGCTGCTGGCGGCCTGCCAGCGGCCGCCCACGCCCAACCCGGAGAAGCCACCGGTGCCACGAGCGATGTCGCGTGCGATCAACGACCCGCTGGACCGCGCCAAGGTCGTGCAGAAAACCGTCGATGATGCCGCCGCGCGTGAGCGCAAGGCCGAAGCCGACGCGACGCAATGACCTGTGGGGTCAGAGACCTTTGTGCTGCCAAGGAATCCGACCCCATGAACGAAAACGCCCGGCCAGAGCCGGGCGTTTTCATTCGGTACCGTTGCCGATCAGAATCCGCAGAAGCAGTACGCCAGCGCCTTCACCGGAGCGCCATTGCCCTTCTCGCGGGCCGCGTTCTCGACGAAGCGCAACTGAGTGTCCACTTCCGGCATCGTGCGTGCCAGCATCATCCGCGCCATCCCCGAATCGGACAGCATCCAGGCACCGGCGCGGCTGCCGGCGAAACCGCTGACGAACTGCGCGAACGGCGTGGCTGCCTTCTCGATGTAGCGCACGCGATAGGCATCGGCCTTGCCCAGCTTGGCGCGGCTGGCCGCATCGGCCACCGCGTCCTTCAGGCCACCGAAGGCGTCGACCAGGCCGCGTTCCTTGGCCTGTGCACCGCTCCACACGCGGCCACGGGCGACCTCGTCCACGGCCTCGACCGGCTTCTTGCGGGCGTCGGCGACACGGCCGGTGAAGTCCGCGTAGCCCTTGTTGATCACCGTCTGGATGACCTGGCCCACGGCGGGGTCCATCGGGCGGGTGACATCGAAGGCGCCGGCGAAGCGGGTGGTGCCGACACCGTCGGTGTGCACGCCGATCTTGTCCAGCGCGCGGCTGAAGTTCGGCACCATGCCGAAGATGCCGATCGAACCGGTGATGGTCGACGGATCGGCATAGATGCGATCGGCGTTCATGCTGATCCAGTAGCCACCGGAAGCGGCCAGATCACCCATCGACACCACGACCGGCTTGCCAGCGGCCTGCAGGGCTACCACTTCACGACGGATCTGCTCGGAGGCGAACACTTCACCGCCCGGCGAATCCACCCGCAGCACCACCGACTTCACGTTGTCGTCGTCGCGCGCGGCACGCAGCAGCGCCGAGGTCGACTCGCCACCGATGCGGCCGGCCGGCAGGTCACCGCCACTGATTTCGCCGGCGGCCACCACCACGGCCACCTGCGGACGCGAGTCCACCGGGTTGCGGCGCGCGTCGAGCAGGGCCAGGTAGCGGCCGAAGTCGACGTTGCGGAAACCACCGTCGGCATCCTCGTCGGCCACGCCGCGCTCGATCATCAGATCCTCGAATTCCTCGCGGGTCTTCAGCGCGGTCACCAGCTTCTGCTGCAGCGCGAACTTGGCCAGGTCACCACCGGCGGCAGCGATGCCTTCCGGCAGGGTGTCGATGCCGGCGGCCAGCTGTGCCGGATCCAGGCGGCGGGCCTTGGCGATGTCGCCCAGGTAGCGCTGCCACACGTCGTTCATCCAGAACAGGTCGGCTTCCTTGGAGGCCGGCGACGCCGCGTCGAGCACGTACGGCTCGGCCGCGGACTTGTACTCGCCCACCTTGAACAGGTGCACGTCCACGCCCAGCTTGTCCTGCAGGCCGGTGCGGAAGTACTGGCGGTAGCGGCCGAGGCCTTCGAGCACGACCGAACCCATCGGGTCCAGGTAGACCTCGTCGGCCTGCGCGGCCAGCAGGTACTGCGACTGGCCCATGCTCTCGCTGTAGGCCACCAGCTGCTTGCCGGAGGCGCGCAGGTCCTGCAGCGCGGCGGCCACCTCACGCAGCGAGGCGAAACCGGACGGCTGCAGCTTGTCCAGCTCCAGCACCACGCGTTCGATCTTCTTGTCTTCCTTGGCCGACTCGATCACCCGCAGCAGATCGCGCAGCTGGATCTCCTCGGCGCCGTTGTCACCCACCGCCTTGGCCAGCGCGCGGCTGACCGGGTCGGCGCTGAACTGCTCGACCAGGCGGCCTTCCGGCGCGATCACCAGCGTCGTGCGGTCCTGCAGCGACTTGCTGGCACCGGCACCCATGCCGGCGGCGATGACGAACATCACCAGCAGCAGGAACAGCAGGCCGAAGAACACCAGGTTGAGGATCAACCGGCGGGTGAAGTTCATGACGTCCCACAGCCCGATGAAGAAACTGGCGACGGGGTTGCGACGCGCCGGGGGCAGCGGGGGCACGGGTTGATTCATGGAACGCTCCGGATGGCTTCTTGCCGTGGTACCAGCATAGCCGGTGCCGCGTGATGCAGCATCGGACACAAGTCAGGGGATCGCCCGTCACGGGTGAACGTGGCGGGCGGGAAGATCAGGACAGCGCGGATTGCCCGATGCGCTGGCTGCTGCGGCGCAGGCGCCAGCCCATCAGGATGGCAGCGGCGGTCAAGCCGACGATCAGGCCGATCCACATGCCCTGCGGGCCCATGCCCAGCCCCAGGCCGAGCCCGGCGCCGAGCGGCATGCCCAGGCCCCAGTACGCGAACATGGCGATGAACATCGGCACGCGGGTGTCCTTCAGGCCGCGCAGCGCGCCGGCCGACAGCACCTGGATGCCGTCCGGGAACTGGAAGGTGGCCGCGTACAGCAGCAGGGTCGAGGCCAGGCCGGCCACTGCCAGGTCGTTGGTGTACACACCGACGATGGCATCGTGGCCGAACAGCAGCACCGCCGCCGACAACGTCTGCGTGCCCATGATGATCGCGTAACCGGCCCAGGCCGCACGCCGCACGCCGAAGCCGTCACCACGGCCGACCGCATGGCCGACGCGCACGGTGGTGGCCTCGGCCACGCCCATCGGGATCATGAAGCACAGCTGCGCGACATTGATCGCGATCTGGTGCGCAGCGGCTTCGTTGGCACCAAGGCGGCCGATCAGCAGCGCGGTGACGATGAACAGGCCGCCCTCCATCAGCACGGTGATGCCGATCGGCAGGCCGGTGCGCAGCAAGTCCCAGATCGCCTTCCAGCGCGGCCCTTCGAAATGCGAGAACAGCTGCAGATGGGCGAAGCGCCTGGTGAACCACAGGTAGGTGGCGAAGGCGATCGCCTGCAGCCACATCATCACCGCCGAGGCGACGCCCAGGCCTTCGGCGCCCATTTCCGGGAAGCCGAGCTTGCCGTTGGCCAGCACATAGCCCATCGGTGCCAGCACCAGCAGGCCACCGAAGCCGAGCAGCATGGTCGGCAGCGTCCAGTGCATGCCTTCACTGAGATAGCGCATGCAGAAGTACAGGGTCAGCGCAGGTCCGCCCCAGCGCACCGCATGCAGGAACGCGGTCGCCCCCGGCACGATGTCCGGCGCGATGCCGAACGACGGCAGCAGCGGCGGCACCACGGTGAGGAAGGTGAACATGATCAGGCCCAGCCCCAAGGCCAGCCACAGTGCCTGGCGGAACAGCGGGCCGATCTCGCGCTCGCGGCCGGCGCCATGCAGCTGCGACACCGAGGCGGTGAGCGAGATCAGGGTGCCGATCGGAATCAGCATCGGCAGCCACAGCAGCGCCGTACCGATGGTGACGGCGGCCAGTGTGGCCGTGGCGTGGTGGCCGGCAATCACGTTGTCGACGAAGGAGATCAAACCGGTGGACACATGGCCCAGCACAAGCGGCAGGGCGAGCAGACCGGTGGCGCCGACTTCCTTGCTGAAGCGCGGCGTGGAGGTTGCAGTAGACATAAGGTGCTTGACGCGAACTGCGGTTGCGCGCGAAGGGCACAGGCACCGGGTTGCGGGCGCCCATCTTACGCGGGCGACGCCAGCATTCCCATGACATGGCGTGAATGCTGGGTTTCAGCCGCCCCACACAAAAAGGGGACGGAGGGGATTAAGTCGTTTCAGGCCCGCTAGTGCCGGATGCGACTTAATCCCCTCCGTCCCCTTTTTTACTGGCCGGCCTGGCGCTTGAGCCAGCTGTCGCGCTCGGCGGCGGGCACGGCGAGGAAAGCGCTGCGCACTGCGTCGCGTTCCTGCGGTGGCGTTCGCTGCGCGACCAGAGTGAGCTGGGCCAGCTGCGCCGGGCTGAGCTGGCGCAGTACGGCCAGCGCGGTCTCGCGCTGTTCCGGCGGCACGAAGCCGAACAAGCCATGCAGCTTGGGGAATTCCAGGCCCAGTTGCGGGCCCAGCCGCCACCCGTCGCGGAACGCCTGGTCCTGGTCGCGGAACTGTTGGCGCAGGCGCTGCTGCTGGTCCGCAGGCAGCGCATTGAATCGCGCAGCCGCCTGGCGGATGCGCTCGCGCTCTCCTTCCGGCAGCGCGCGCCAGGCGGCGTAGTCGGCGCGGCGCTGGCGCTGCTGCTGCGCATCGAGCTGGGCGAAGCCAGAGGGTGCTGCCGCCGACGGTGCTGGCGAAGCCACCGGCGTGGCCGGCGACGTCGGTGGCGGCAACGGCACGTTCAACGATTGCGGCGCGGCAGACAGCGACAACGGCAGGGCCAGCAGCAGGCTGGCGAACACGGACTTATTCATCGGCAGCAGCGGTTTCCAGCGTGGCACTGGCCGGCTCGGGCCGGCTCGGCCTGGATTGCGATTCATCCACCGGCAGCGGGCCGCCCGCGGCAGTCCACGCGTACAGGTCGGCATCGGCAACCAGCGGGTAGTCACGATCGGCCAGCATCGCTGCGTCGTCCGTGGCCTGGGCCGTGGTCGCATCCGGCGTGGCGTTGACCTTGCTGGGTGGCAGGGCTTCCACCGTCACCGGACCGGCTTCGCCCACCACCCCCTCCGGCAGCGGTGCATCACCGCCGAAGGAATGCCCCTGCCAGTGGCGCCAGCCCAGCGCTGCGGCCAACAGTATCGCCACGGTCGCCAGCAGGATCAGCGGACCGCGCCAACGTGGCTTGGCGTTCGTGCGACGGCGCTTGCCATTGGCGGCCGCCCGCTCATCGCGCTGCGGTGCGCGCCAGCTCGGGGTCGGGGCTTCATTGTGGGCGGTCGCGGCGGCGGGTTGCTGCAGCTGCTGCAGGCGCGCGGCCGGCAACTCACGGATACGCGCCTGCACCTGTTCGGCCAACTGGCGCCAGGCCGAGGCATCCGGCTGGCCGTGGGCATCACGCGGGCAGGCGTCGGCCAGCAGGTGCTGGTAGCCGGCCTCGTCCTGGTCGAGCACGCGCATGGCGATGCCCTCGTCCAGGCTGCCCCCCACCCGCAGCAGCAGCGCAAGGCGCGGCAGCGGCGGCATCGCGCCCAGCACGGCCAACGGCGGCAGCCACTGCCCGCCCACCGGCTCGCGCAGCGCCTGGCGCTGG
This sequence comes from Stenotrophomonas sp. YJH_SMC_127, assembly GCF_059372445.1. Taxonomy (NCBI): domain Bacteria; kingdom Pseudomonadati; phylum Pseudomonadota; class Gammaproteobacteria; order Lysobacterales; family Lysobacteraceae; genus Stenotrophomonas; species Stenotrophomonas sp. YJH_SMC_127. The sequence continues at coordinate 1,175,879 of NZ_JCAFVO010000001.1, forward strand.
CCCAGAAGGGTCCAGAAGCGGGTCGGCCACTGCGCCATCGGCAGGTCGCTGGCCACTGCGGCAAAGGCGCGCATCACCGCCACCAGGGTCTGCTCGGCGCGCGCGGCATCGCCGCACTGCAGTTCAGCGACCACCAGGGCACGGCGCTCGACGCCACGCAGGAACGCCGACAGCGCGCCGGCCGCGGTCGAGGAAACAGGGGCGGGCACAGCCGTCATCGGTCACTCCAAAGGTCTGCCGGCATGATAGCGGCAGGCCATCGACGCCCGTAGGACTTGCGCCCACAGGCACTTCGTGCTGCAGGTTGTGCACAGCACCACGCCCCCTCCGGCGAAAACTGTGGCTTCGGGCTGAATTCACTCTGTTTCAGCATTGTTTCACACTTAAGATATTGATTTTATTGTCTTTTGTTGTGTGGCGATTTTTTGACCAACCCAAGCCTGAGGCCGTCGCCATCGGCCTTCTACGTTTCCGATGGCCGTTAACGCACAACGTTATCCACAGAACATGTGGATAAGACTGAATCTCCAATGGACACCGATATTTAGGTGACATTTATGATTCAACGGGCGCCGCCCCGCCGCTCCCGCTGCTGCCGTTCGCGCGCGCATGGCCCGTTACACTGGCCCGATGCTTTCACCGATTCCGACCCTGCAGGTCGCCCTGCCTGTCCCCCTGCCCCGCCTGTTCGACTACCTGTCGCCGGAGGGAGATGCCCCGGCGCTCGCGGTCGGCTGCCGCCTGAAGGTGCCGTTCGGCAACCGGGAGCTGGTCGGTGTGGTGGCAGGGCACGGCCAGACCGACGACGGCCAGGGACTGCGCCAGGCCCTGGCCTGGTGCGACCCGCAGCCGCTGCTGCAGGGGGAGCTGTGGCAGAGCCTGCAATGGCTGGCGCGCTACACCCATGCGCCACTGGGCGAGGTGCTGAGCACCGCCCTGCCCGGCCCGCTGCGCCATGGCGAGGTCCTGCCCGACACACACCACTGGGGTTGGCAGCTGACCACCGAAGGCCACGCCCAGCGTGAAAAGCTGCGCGCCGGCAGCCGTCCACGGCAACTGGCCGAGCTGCTGGCCGAAGCCATCGTGGATGAGGACGTGCTGGGCGAACGCATGCAGGACTGGCGCACCGCCGCGCGCAGCCTGGCCAAGCGCGGGCTGGCCGAGCGGGTTGCGCTGAGCGTGGCCCCCCAACACGCGCAGCCACTGCCCGGTCCCACGCTCAACCCGGACCAGGCCGAGGCGGTGGCCGCGATCAATGCCGCCGACGGCTTCCAGCCGTTCCTGCTGGATGGCGTGACCGGCAGCGGCAAGACCGAGGTCTACCTGCAGGCGATCATCCATTGCCTGGCGCAGGGCAGGCAGGCGCTGGTGCTGGTGCCGGAAATCGGCCTGACCCCGCAGACCCTGGCACGCTTCCGTGGCCGCCTCGGCATCGCCGTGCATGCGCTGCACTCGGGGTTGAACGACAACGAGCGCGCGCGCGTCTGGGCAGCGGCCTCACGCGGCGAAGCGCGCGTCATCGTCGGCACCCGCTCAGCGGTGTTCACGCCGCTGCCCCAGGCCGGCCTGCTGATCGTCGACGAGGAACACGACGGCAGCTACAAGCAGCAGGACGGCATCCGTTACCACGCACGCGATTTCGCCCTGGTCCGGGCCAAGTCGCTGGGCGTTCCGGTGTTGCTGGGCAGTGCCACGCCCTCGCTGGAAACCCTGCACAACGCCTATGCCGGGCGTTACACCCACCTGCGCCTGAAACAGCGCGCCGGCGATGCGCGGCCACCGCGCGTGCGCATCCTCGATGTACGCAAGCGCCCGCTGCATGACGGCCTCTCGGCCGATGTGCTGGCCGGCATCGGGGAGCATCTGCAGCGTGGCCAGCAGGTGCTGGTGTTCAAGAACCGCCGCGGCTACGCACCGGTGCTGCTGTGCCACGACTGCGGCTGGACCGCGCCATGCCAGCGCTGCGATGCGCCGATGACCGTGCATGGTGGCGGTCGTCGCCTGCAGTGCCACCACTGCGGCGCGCGGCAACCGGCGCCGCTGGCATGTCCGGCCTGCGGCAGCCTGGCACTGCAACCGCAGGGCATCGGTACCGAACGCCTGGAAGAACATCTCACTGCGGCCTTCGCCGACTTCCCGGTGGTGCGCATCGACCGCGGCACCACCTCACGGCGCGACGCGCTGGAACAGCAGCTGGCGAAACTGGGCGACCAGCCCGGCATCCTGGTCGGCACGCAGATCCTGGCCAAGGGCCACGACCTGCCCAAGCTGACCCTGGTGGTGGTGGTGGGTATCGATGAGGGCCTGTTCTCGGCCGACTTCCGCGCCAGCGAAAAACTGGCGCAGCAGCTGATCCAGGTGGCCGGCCGCGCGGGACGTGCACGCGACCCGGGCGAGGTCTGGCTGCAGACCCATCACCCCGGGCACCCGCTGCTGGAAACCCTGGTGAGCGGTGGCTACCATCCGTTCGCGCAAGCCGAGTTGAACCAGCGCCAGGCGGCCGGATTCCCGCCCTTCGCGCATCTGGCGCTGATGCGCGCCGAAGCGCAGCAGGTGGAGCATGCCAATGCATTCCTGCTGGCGGCCCGGCACCTGCTGGGCGAACAGAACGTGGTCGAGGCCTACGGGCCGATGCCGGCGCCGATGCCACGGCGGGCCGGTTACCAGCGCACGCAGCTGCTGCTGTCTGCGGTGCAGCGGCCGCCTCTGCATGGCGTGCTTTCGCAACTGGTTCCGCAGCTGTACGCGCTGCCGGAAGCACGCAAGGTGCGCTGGTCGCTGGATGTGGATCCAACGGATCTTTATTGAAGGGTCAGAGCCCACCCGTCGAGTGGGATCCGACCCCGATGCCCTGGGGTCGGATCCCTTTTCGCAGAAAAGGGTTCTGACCCCGGACGCCTTCGCTTACGTCAGCGGCGACATCACGCCGCGCTGGTAGGCCGGTCGCTCACGCAGGCGCGCATACCACTCGGCCAGGTGCGGCAGGTCCGGGCGCTGGATCGGCAGTTCATACCAGGCGTACACCAGCGAGCCGAGCGGAATGTCGCCCATGGCGAACGTCCCGCCCGACAGCCATGGCTGCGTGGCCAGGGTGGCATCGGCCATCGCCAGGTAGTCACCGGCACGGACGATGGCCGCGCTGATGCGCGCTTCGTCACGGTCGGCCGGCGCGGTGCGCATGATGCCCCAGACCAGGTCGCTGTACAGCGGCGCCATCCGCGAGGTGCTCCAGTCCATCCACTTCTCGGCCTGCGCGCGCTCCATCGGGTCCTCGGCGTACAGCGTGCCCAGCGCATAGCGCGCGCTCAGGTAACGCACGATGGTGTTCGATTCCCACAGCGGCAGGCCGTGGTCCTCGATCACCGGCACCAGGCCGTTGGGATTCATCGCCTGGTACTCTGGCGTCTGCGTGCCGCCATGGCTGCCGCCGACTTCGATGGATTCGTACGGCAGGCCGATCTCCTCGGCACACCACAGCACCTTGCGGACGTTGCTGGAATTGCGGCGGCCCCAGATCTTCAACATGCGGGTTTTCCTTGCTGGCAATGCGAGCGGCAACGATACGCCTGATTGGAGTGGAGATGTGCGTGCCGGATGCGGGATCGGGCATCTACAGCATGCCGGCCAGCGGCCGGCACTACCGGTTCTTTTTCCGGCACTACCGGTTCTTTTTTGGCAGCGCGCGCACGTAGGACGACTTGCCGTCCTTCTTCAGCTCGAACAGGCCGATCGCCGCCAGCAGATCGCTGAGTTTGCCGTAGCCATAGTTGCGCGGATCGAACGAGGCCTGGTTGCCGATCTGGCTGCCGACCGGCCCCAGGTGCGACCAGCCATCCTCGCCCTCGGCCGAGGACACCGCGCGGCGCAGCATCTTCACCAGCCGGGTGTCGCTGCGCATCTCCGCCCCGCTCTTGCGCGGGCGTGCATCATCATTGGCGACGGGCTCGTTCGACGCCTGTTCGCTCGATGCCTGCTCGGCATCCGGCACGCTGGCGTGGGTCTGGCCCAGCGCTTCCAGATAGGTGAACTTCGAGCACGCGTTGACGAACGGTTCCGGCGTCTTCTTTTCGCCGAAGCCATACACCTTCACGCCGTCGGTCAGCAGGCGCATCACCATCGGGGTGAAATCGGCATCGCTCGACACGATGGCGAAGCCATCAAGGTTGCGCGCGTACAGCAGGTCCATGGCATCGATCACCATCGCCATGTCCGACGCATTCTTGCCCTTGCTGTAGGCGAACTGCTGGATCGGGCGGATCGCATACTCGTGCAGCACCGCTTCCCAGCCCTTCAACCGCGGGCTCTTCCAGTTGCCGTAGGCACGGCGCACGTTGGCCACGCCATAGCGGGCGACTTCGGCCAGGACCTCGTCGATCTTCGAGGCCGGCGCATTGTCGGCGTCGATCAACAGGGCGATGCGCTTTTCCGGTTCGCTCATGGATTCCTCGCGGGCGGTTGCCTGAACCCGAGTATCGCCGATCCACGCGGGCGCTGACGTGACAGGTGGCCGCCGTGCGAAGATGCCAGGCGCTTCCCCCAATGCCCCCACTGGAGTGAGTCGATGAGTCGCGAGCGCGTTCCCCACCTGGTCGTTGTCGGCGGCGGTTTTGCCGGTCTCTGGGCCACCCGTGCCCTGGCTCGCGAGCGCATACGCATCACCCTGGTCGACCGCCGCAACCATCACCTGTTCCAGCCGCTGCTGTACCAGGTGGCCACCGCCGGCCTGTCCGCGCCGGATATCGCCGCACCGCTGCGCCACATCCTCGGCCACCAGCGCAACGTGGAAGTCCGCCTCGGCGAAGTGGTCGCCATCGACAAGCAGGCACGGCAGATCGGCATGGCCGATGGCAGCACGCTGGACTACGACAGCCTGCTGCTGGCCACCGGCGCTACCCACGCCTACTTCGGCAACGACCAGTGGGCCGATGATGCCCCTGGCCTGAAAACGCTGGACGATGCCATTGCACTGCGCCGCAAGCTGCTGCTGGCGTTCGAACGCGCCGAGGCCGAACCGGACCCGGCGAAGAAGGCGGCGTGGCTGAGTTTCGCCATCGTCGGTGGTGGTCCCACCGGCGTCGAACTGGCCGGCACGCTGGCCGAGATCGCGCGCCACACGCTGCGCAACGAATTCCGCCACATCGATCCGGCCAGCGCCAAGGTGCGGCTGGTCGAGGCTGGGCCGCGCGTGCTGTCCTCGTTCCCGGAAGTGCTTTCGCTGAAGGCGCGCCGCCAGCTGGAAAAGCTGGGCGTGGAAGTGCTGACCGGTACCCCGGTGAGCGACATCGACAGCCAGGGCTTCAAGCTCGGTGAGCAGTTCGTGCCGGCCCGCACCGTGGTCTGGGCCGCCGGCGTGGCCGCTTCACCACTGGCGCGCACGCTGGACGTGCCGCTGGACCGCGCCGGCCGCGTGCAGGTGCAGCCGGACCTGACCCTGCCTGATCACCCGGAGCTGTTCGTGGCCGGCGACCTTGCCGCACTGAGCCAGGCCGACGGCAAGCCGGTTCCCGGCGTGGCGCCCGCGGCCAAGCAGATGGGCAAGTACGTGGCCGAGGTGGTCCGTGCACGCCTGCACGGCAAGCCCGAGCCCGGTCCGTTCAAGTACGCCGACTACGGCAACCTGGCCACCATTGGCCGCATGGCCGCGATCGTGCACCTGGGCCGGCTGCAGCTCTCCGGCGTGCTGGCCTGGTGGTTCTGGCTGGCCGCGCACGTGTTCTTCCTGATCGGCTTCCGCAACCGCATCGTGGTGTTGCTGAACTGGGCGGTCGCGTACTGGAGCTACCAGCGCAGCGCGCGCATCATCTTCGGTGATGACCAGGACGACCGGCGGCCGAGGCGGTAAGGCCGCACGCAACAGGGGTCGGATCCCTTTCCGCGGGAAAGGGCTCTGACCCCGTCAACAAACATGGAGCGCCATCCACGCATGGCGTGGATCTTATCTCTTGCCGATCTGGCACCTTGGGGGCCGAGAGCCCGGCGTGGGCGACCGTGTGGATCCAGGTCTTGCGACCGAGAAGTAGCTTGGGTCCCCACGCCGGATTCTCCCTGAAC